>NZ_RBXE01000004.1:0-373408 GCF_003635085.1 Streptomyces sp. 1114.5 | reverse complement strand
TGTCGGCGCCGCCGCCACCATGGGCCAGCTGCGCAGCGCCGTCCGCGCCTTCGCGACCGGCGGCGAGCCGCCCGACCAGGTCCTCGCCCGCACCAACCGGCTGCTGCTCGACCTCGACCCCGGACTGCTCGCCAGCTGCTGCCTGGTCCGGCTCACCCCCGCCGACGGCACCGCCCGGATCGCCCGGGCCGGGCACATGCCACCGGTGCTGCGCCACCCGGGCGGGCGGGCCGAGGCACTGTACGTGGCGGGCGGTCCGCTGCTCGGGGTGGACGAGCGGGCCGCCTACCCGGTCAGCGAGCTGCGGCTGCGGCCGGGCGCGCTGCTCGCCCTCTACACGGACGGGCTGGTGGAGGACCCGGCGGTGGCGATCGACCAGGGGGTGGAGCGGCTGCGGGCCGCGCTGGCCCGGGGCGCGGCGGGGGAGGGACCGGAGGAGGCGGCCGACCGGCTGCTGCGGGAGGTCGGCTCGACCGGCCGGGTGGACGACGTGGCGCTGCTGCTGACGGCCTTCGGCTGAGCGGGCGGCGGTGCGGGGCCGGTGTGCGCGGCGGAAGCGACGACCGCCGAGGGGCGGTGGACCGGGCGACTTTCGTCGGCGCGGGCGGCGACGAAGGTGGACGGCGCCCGCGCGGACCGGCCCGTTAGCCTCGACGGGTGGATGCGATCGCACGGGCCTGGAAGAAGGCGGTACGGACGGCACTGCCCGGGCCCTGGCGGCCCCGGCGGGTGGTGGGTGAGGCCGCGCTCGCCCTGCTGATGGGCGGTTTCGCCGCCCTGCTGGAGCTCGCCGGCTCCACCGGCCTGGCCGTGCCCTTCGGCATCGGCGTCGCACTGCTGTGGGTGCTGCGGCGCGGCCTGCCGGCCACCGTGCTGCTGGCCGCCGCGGCCGCCACCGGCTGGTCGGGCGGGCCGGTGCTGCTGCTGATCTGCGCGGGCTGGACGGCCGGGGCGCGGATCCGCCGGGTCTGGACGCTGGTCGGCACCTTCGTCCTCGGCTGGCTGCTGTTCACCGTGACGGGCGTGCTGAAGGACGCCACCACCACCTCGCCGAAGCTGGTCCTCGGGCTGTCGCTCGGCGGCTTCCTGGTGCTCGCCGTGCTGCCCGCGCTCTACGGCCGCTACCGCGCGCAGCGGCGCGCCCTGCTGGACGCGCTGCGCGAGCGCAACGACCAGCTGCTGCGCGAGCGGGCCATGGTGGTGCACCAGGCGCGGCTGCGCGAGCGGCACCGGATCGCCCAGGACATGCACGACAGCCTGGGCCACCAGCTGGCGCTGATCTCGGTGCACTCCGGCGCGCTGGAGGTGGACCGCACGCTCACCGACCGCCAGCGGGAGGCGGTCGGCGTCCTGCGGCAGGCGGCGGTCGCGGCGATGCGCGAGCTGCGCGAGGTGGTCGGGGTGCTGCACGACGAGTCGACGGCGCTGCCGCCGACGCCGGGGGCGGTGGCCGGGGGGCCCGCCCGGGGCGGGGCGGACGGGATCGAGGGGCTGGTGGAGTCCTCGCGGGCGGCCGGGGCCGAGGTCGTGCTCTCCCGGGAGGGTGAGCGGCGCCCGCTGCCGGCGGCCGTCGACCACGCGGCGTACCGGATCGTGCAGGAGGCGCTCACCAACGCGCACAAGCACGCCCCCGGCGCGCCGATCGGCGTCGCGCTCCGGTACGAGCCGGACGCGCTGGTGGTGGAGGTGACCAACGCGCGCACGCCGGAGCTGGTGGGCGTGCGCGCCGGTGCGGGCCCGGCAGTCAGCGGCGGTCAGGGGCTGACCGGGCTGCGGGAGCGCGCCCGGCTGGTCGGCGGCATGGTGCACGCCGGGCCGACCCCCGACCAGGGGTTCCGGCTGGCCGCCGTGCTGCCGTACGAGGCGGCGGAGGGTGCCGGGGAGGGCGCCGCGGCTGCCGCCGGCGCGGACGACTGGGCGTTCGAGGGCCTGTCGCCGTCCGGCGAGGGGGAGGGCGGGCGGCGCAGCCCGGCGCTGGGCTGCGCACTCGGTGTGGTGGGCGTCGGGCTGACCGTGCTGGCGCTGTGTGTCTGGGGCGTGGTGGCCTTCGTCGGCGGCTCCCGGGACGCGACGGTGGGCAGGCCGGCGTACGAGCGGATCCAGGTCGGTGCGCCGGAGGCCGAGGCGGTGCGTGAGCTGCCGCCCGGCAACGACTTCTTCGTCGACCAGTACAAGGGGACCGGGCCGACCCCGCCGGAGGGCTCGCGCTGCCGCTGGTACCTCCTCGGCGACCAGTCGGACACCGGCTGGGACGAGGACCACGTGGCGCGGTTCTGCTTCAAGGACGGGGTGCTGGTGGACAAGCAGGAGTACGTCACCAAGAACTGACGCCCGTCGGACCGGTGGTCGGGGCGGGTCGGTGGAGATGTGAGGATGGTGATGTAGTCGCATCACCGTTCGAGGGGAATGGCCAGCGGAATGACCAGCGTGATCCGAGTCCTCGTCGCCGACGACGAGCCGCTGATCCGGGCCGGGATCAGGATGATCCTGGGCTCCGCCGACGACATCGAGGTGGTCGCGGAGGCCGCCGACGGTCGGGAGGCGCTGGAGCTGGCGCGGTCGCACCGGGTGGACGTGGTGCTGCTGGACATCCAGATGCCGGTGATGGACGGGCTCACGGCGCTCGGGGAGTTGGCCAGGGTTGCGCCCGGGGCGCGGGCGCTGATCCTCACCACCTTCGGGGAGCGCGAGAACGTCCTGCGCGCCGTGACCGAGGGCGGAGCCGGCTTCCTGCTCAAGGACACCGCGCCGAACGAGCTGATCCAGGCCGTCCGGGCAGCGGCGGGCGGCAACGCCTTCCTCTCCCCGGCCGCCACCCGGCACATCGTCGACTCGCTGGCGGACGGGCGCAGCGGCTCGCTGGCCGCCCGCAGTGCCGCGGCCCGGCGCCGGCTGGAGGTGCTGACCGGGCGTGAGCTGGAGGTGTTGGCGCTGCTCGGCGAGGGTCTGTCCAATGCCGACGCGGGGGCCCGGATCCACATGAGCGAGGCGACGGTGAAGACGTACGTGAGCCGGATCCTGGCCAAGCTGGGCTGCGAGAACCGGGTCCAGGCGGCGTTGCTGGCGCGCGATGCGGAGCTCGACGGCCGGAGCTGAGCGTATCCGTACGATCGCGGACGGTGTCGGGTGTGGCGGATGCCACTCGACGGCTGCGTGGAACCGGGAACTCCGGCTCTGGTGGTGACGGTGCGTCAGCAAACGATCGCGGTGGGTGGATGGTGTGCCGGGCTTCGCGATTGGACAGGTGTGAGCGCAAGCACGGAGATCGATCATCTGATCTTGAAAATGCGGTCAAACCCGGTCAAGTCGGGCAAGGGCTCTTGATCGATACCGCCGGTAACAGTCAACTGACCTGCGATGTCCAAGAATTGCTTGCCGCGCTCCGGGGATGCCCCCTAGCTTCGTTGGCGGCGCAACGAGCGCCACCCGGGTTCACCCCGATGCACCGCCCGCCGACTGACCCACGGCGCAAGGGCGGTGACCGCCGATCAGGCCGGCTCCAACGGGCCGTCGGCGAGCGGAGGTGACCGGGGCGGCACGGCACGTCCGACACGTGCGCGGCCGCCCGTCGAGTGAGGTGAGCGTAACGACCGGCCCATGTCCCGGGCCTGGTTCCGTCTGCCCGCCCGGGACTTGTCGAGAGGACTTGTATGAATCCCCGTCACGAGACCGCCGCTGCCACCGACACCACCGCCACCAAGCGCCACCGCGTGCGGATGGCGGTCATCGCGGGAGCCGCCGTCGCGGCCCTGCCGGTGGCCGGCCTCGTCACGGCCACCTCGGCCTCCGCCGCTACCACGTCGACCTGGGACTCCGTCGCCCAGTGCGAGAGCGGTGGGAACTGGAGCATCAGCACCGGCAACGGCTTCCACGGCGGACTGCAGTTCACCCCCAGCACCTGGAAGGCGTACGGCGGCACCGCGTACGCCCCCCAGGCCAACCAGGCGACCAAGGCGCAGCAGATCACGGTCGCCGAGAAGGTGCTCGCCGCACAGGGTCCGGGCGCCTGGCCCGTCTGCTCGCAGAAGGCGGGTCTGAGCAAGGGCGGCGCCCCGGCCGCCGTCGACACCTCGGCGGGCTCCGACGCCCCGGCGGCCAAGCCGGCCGCCAAGCCCGCCAAGGCGGCCAAGCCGGCCACGAAGGCGGCCAAGCCCGCCGCCGCGCCGCAGCAGGCGCCCCGGGCCGCGGAGGCGGCGCAGGGCCGGCCGTCGGCCAAGCCGGTGCAGTCCGCGCCGGTCGCGCCGACGAACACCGCCGGCGGCAACTACACCGTCAAGAGCGGTGACACGCTCAGCGAGATCGCGGCCAAGTTCGGCACCGACACCGACAGCCTGTACGGCAGGAACGTCGGCGTCATCGGTGGCGACCCGGACCTGATCTTCCCGGGCCAGACCCTCACGGTCTGACGGCCTGACGGGCCCGACCGCCTGACGGGCCCGACCTGACGGGCCCGACCGCCTCGCGGATCCCCTGAGCGAGCCTGCGGCGGAGCGCAAGACCCGGCCTCCGCCCCGCAGCCCCGCACCCCGGCCGAGCGGCTGCCCCCTGCACGGGGGCAGTCGCTCGGCTCGTTCGGTCAGACAGGCCATGGGCGGCGTGCGCGCCGGGGCGCGGGGGTGTTTCGGGGGATGGTTGAACGTTGAACGCGACGTCCGAATGCCGCCGGAGGTTTGAAGTGCTCCGGGTCAGGATCGAGTCATGTCCGAGATCGGAACGAGGAGTTCTGGAGATATGACGATGAACGGCGTGAACGGCGTGAACGGTGTGAACGGCGCGGCGGTGCTGGACGGCAGGGTGGCCCTGGTGACCGGCGGCAGCCGGGGGATCGGGGCGGCGATCGCGCTGCGGCTGGCCGAGGACGGGGCCGAGGTGGCCCTGACGTACCACGGCGAGGCGCAGCGGGCCGAGGAGGTCGTCGCGAAGATCACCGCGATGGGGCGACAGGGGTGGGCCGTCCGCGCGGACAGCGCCGATCCGCAGGCGGTGCTCGGCGTGGTGGCGGCGGTGGCGGAGCGGTTCGGGCGGCTGGACGTCCTGGTGAACAACGCGGGCGTCGGCGTCCTCGGCCCGATCGGCGAGCTGGCGGCGGCCGACGTCGACCGGGTGCTGGAGGTGAACGTCCGGGCGCCGTTCCTGTTCGCCCAGGCGGCCTCCGCGCACCTGGCCGACGGCGGACGGATCGTCACCATCGGCAGCTGCATCGCCAAGCGCGTCGCCTTCCCCGGCGCCACGCTGTACGCGACCAGCAAGGCCGCGCTGATCGGCCTGACCAAGGCGCTGGCCCGGGAGCTCGGCCCGCGCGGGATCACCGCCAACGTGGTCCACCCGGGCCCGATCGACACCGACATGAACCCGGCCGAGGGGCCGGCCGCGGAGTTCCAGAGCGGGCTCACCGCGCTCGGCCGCTTCGGCACCGGCGCGGAGGTCGCGGCGGCCGTCGCCTACCTGGCGGGCGAGGACGGCCGGTACGTGACGGGCACGGAGCTGGCGGTGGACGGCGGCTTCGCGGCCTGACGGCCCGACGGCCGGTAGGGAGGGGGCGCGGTGTCGTGTCGGGCGGGTGTCGGTGGCCGCGCTTACGATCACCCGGCACGACCCCGTACCCCGACCGTGCTCCCGACCGAGAGGTGTGTGCCATGACCGCAGCGGAAGACCCGATCGGCCTGCTCGCCCGGGCCCTGGCGCAGACCGCCGGGCTGATCGACGGCACCGGCGTCGAACTGGCAGGCCACCCGACCCCCTGCCGCTCCTGGGACGTCGGCGACCTGGTCAGCCATCTGCTCTACGACCTGCGGCAGTTCACCGTCCGGGCGCGGGGCGGCCGGCCGGACTGGTCGCAGCCCTTCGAGCGGGTGGAGGAGGACTGGCTGCACGCCTTCGAGGCCGGAGCCGAGGAACTGGTCGATGCCTGGCGGGCGGCCGGGGATCTCGACGGGACGGTTGAGGTGCCCGGTGTCGGCACCCTGCCGGCCCGCTTCCCGGTGGACCAGCAGATCGCCGAAATCGCCGTCCACGGGTGGGACTTGGCGCGCGCCACCGGTCAGTCCACCGACGGGCTGGACCACGAGGTGGCGCTCACCGCGCTCGCCTGGGCGCGCGGCGCGCTCAAGCCCGAGTACCGGGGCACCGAGGAGGAGCACCAGGCCTTCGGCCCCGCCGTCGCCGTCCCCGAGGACGCCCCGCCGTACGACCGGCTCGCCGCCTTCTTCGGCCGCGACCCGGCGGCACCGGTCGTCGGGTAGTCCCGGGTCAGCGTTACGGCGTCGGAGCCTGCCCGGCGGCGGCCGCCTGCTTGATCGCCGCGCGGATGCGCGGGTAGGTGCCGCAGCGGCAGACGTTCTGGATCTGGTCGATGTCGGCGTCCGTCGGGTTCGGGGTCCGGCGCAGCAGGGCGACCGCCGCCATGATCTGGCCGGGCTGGCAGAAGCCGCACTGGGCGACGTCGCAGCTGAGCCAGGCCTCCTGGACGGGGTGCAGGGTGTCACCGTCGGCCAGGCCCTCGATGGTGGTGACGGTGTGTCCGGCGCAGTCCTTGACCGAGCGGGTGCAGGGCTGGAACTCCTGGCCGTCGAGGTGGCTGGTGCAGGCGCGGCAGACGCCCACCCCGCAGCCGTACTTGGGGCCGGTGACGCCGAGCTTGTCGCGCAGCACCCAGAGCAGGGGCATGTCGTCCGGGGCCTCGACGGTGACGGGCTGCCCGTTGAGGACGAAGGTGTGGGTGGGCATGGGGAGTCGGGATCCTCGGGGGCCGGACGCCGGTAGGGCGTCAGAAGTTGACGGGGAAGGAGCGCGGGCTGGTGCCGGTCGCGCGGGCGTAGGCGTTGGCGACCGCGGCGGAGGCGGCCGGGACGCCCAGCTCGCCGGCGCCGCCGGGCGGGCCGCTCGGCGGCATCAGGTGGATCTCCACCACCGGCGGGGTGTGCCGCTGCCGCGCGTAGTGGAAGTCACCGTAACTGCCTTCCCGGAAGGCGCCGTTGTCGAGGTGATTGCCGGTCTGCAGGATCACCGAGAGGCCGTCGACCAGCGCGCCGGTCAACTGGGCCTCCAGGCCGGTGGGGTTGATGACCCGGCCGACGTCGGCCGCGACGACCGCCTTGGTGACCCGGGGGTTGGCCCGGTCGGAGGCGTCCAGTTCGACCAGGTAGGCGGCGATGCCGCCGTTCTCGTCGTGGTAGCCGATCCCCTGCGCCTGGCCGGGGGGCATCGGGCGCCCCCAGTTCCCCTTGTCGGCGACGGTGTCCAGCACGGCCCGGCCGGCGGCGCTGCGCAGCCGGGCGCGGCGGAAGGCGACCTCGTCCTGGCCCATCCGGCGGGCGAGCTCGTCCATCATGATCTCGTCGGCGACCCGGACGGTGCCGGAGTAGACCGAGCGCCAGCTGCCGGTGTGCAGGTCCAGGGGCAGTTCGGCGAGCAGCTGGGTGGGGATGCCGACGTTGTACGGGTTCTTCTCGGTGAGGAGGAAGAACGCCTGGGCGAGGCTGAGCCCGGCCAGGGAGAGGTCGAACCCGGCGGCGGTGAGCGTCTCGCCGAGGCCGTGGCCGAGGTCGGTCTTGACGGTGGCGGCGCGGTGTTCCCAGGTGAGGACCTGGCCGAGGCCGTAGGTGGCGCGGATCCGGTGGTGGCTGGCCGGGCGCATCCGGCCGTGGCGCATGTCGTCGTTGCGCGTCCACATGAGCTTGACCGGGCGGCCGGCGGCCTTGGAGATCCGCGCGGCCTCCAGCGCGGCGTCGAAGAACAGCCGCCGGCCGAAGGAGCCGCCGCCGCGCACCACGTGGACGGTGACGGCGTTCTGCGGCAAGCCGAGTTCGGCGGCTATGGTCTGCTGGGCGAGGATCGGGCTCTGTGCGGCGAACCACAGCTCGGCCCGGTTCGGCCGGACGTCGGCGACGGCGGTGAGCACCTCCATCGGGGCGTGGTTGACGAAGGCGAAGTCGAACTCCCCGTCCAGGTGCTGGGTCAGCAACGGCGGGATGAGGAACGGCAGATGGGCGGCGCGCAGCTGGGCGCGGACGTCCTCGGTGGAGAGGTCCGCGGCCGGGCCCGGGTTCCAGGTGGTGCGCAGTGCGTCGCGCGCCTTGAGCGCCTGGTCGAAGGTCTCGGCGAGGACGGCGACGCCGCTGGGGATCTGCACCACGCCGAGCACGCCGGGCATGGCGCGGGCGGCGGAGGCGTCCAGGGACCTGAGGGTGCCGTTGACGGTGGTGGGGCGGGCGACCACGGTGGGCACGGCGCCCGGGATCTGCAGGTCCCCGGCGTACCGGGTGCGGCCGGTGACGATGTCGCGGGCGTCGATCCGGCCGGTCGGCCGGCCCACCAGGCGCAGCTGGTCGGCGGGCTTGGGCGTGACCGGGACGGCCGGCAGGATCACGGCGGCGGCCTCGGCGGCGAGTTCGCCGTAGCCGGCCCGGCGGCCGTCGGGCGCGAGCACGGCGGAGCCGGCGGTGCGCAGGGAGCTTGCCGGAACGTTCCAGCGCCTGGCCGCGGCGGTCACCAGCCGGGCGCGGGCGGCGGCGGCCGCGCTGCGCACCGGGTCGTACAGCGAGCGCACCGAGTTGGAGCCGCCGGTCAGCTGGTTGAACAGCAGCTCGGGGCGCCCGTCGGACAACGGGACGTCCACGTCGGTGAGTTCGGCGTCCAGCTCCTCGGCGACCAGCATGGCGATCGCGGTGGTGAGGCCCTGGCCGACCTCCAGCCGGGGCAGGTACAGCCGGGCCCGCCCGACGGGGGTGACCTCCAGCACCAGCAGGTGGGAGGTCGGCAGGCCGGCGAGGATCATCGCGTCGCCGAGGTCGAGGACGTCGGGAATGCCGGGCAGGCCGAGCAGTTGCGGGGGCGCGTCGGCGGCCCGGGCCTCCGCCACGCGCTCGGCGGCCCGCGCGGCCGCGGGGGCGGCGGCGTCGAGGCCGAGGCGGGCGGCGACGGTGAGGGTGGGGGCGGCCAGCAGGTAGGTGAGGAAGCGCCGCCGGCCGGTGGGCTCCGCCGAGGACGCCTCGCCGGTACGGCCGGTGGGGTCCGAGGGGGCGATGGAGGTACTGATGGGAGGCATCCTTCGAGCCGGAGCGGCGCCGGGATCGGAAGGGCAGGACGGCCCTGACTCCGCTGCCGGATCGCGAACGCCGTTGAGCATAAGAGGGCACTACTGACGGGTCAACACGGTCAAAGTTGGCCCCTGAATTGGGTGGTCGGGCTTTTGCAGCGCTCGGCGGGGCCCGATTCGGAGCGGGTACGGACGGCACTTCGGCAGTCCGGGCGAGGCTGCGGTGGGACGCTCCCAACGGTCCGGAGAGCCCAACGAGCCGCTGTCGTACGAGGGTTCAGTGCTCGGTCGGTGTTGCGGTGACGGCCGGAAGTGGCCCAGGAAATTCCTTGATCACTGGACCTGTCGGTTGGGCCAGTTTCTGCCTAGGGTGGTGGCGAACCGTTGCCGACGGTTGTGAACTCCCGGCTCGCACGCCGCCCGTCCGTGCGTTGCTGCTGTCGTCCGTCCGTGGGTGGCCGGTCGGGGGTTCTCGGGGGATCGGTGACGGTCCGTTACCGCGAAGGAGAGACGTGCCGACCGACAGAGCCGCCCGGTGGGGCGCCCTCCCACCCGCAGGGCCCCAGCGGACCCTGGCCGCAGCCCAGTTGGCGAGCGCCGTGGGCGACGGCGCGTACTACACCTGCTCCGCGCTCTACTTCACCCGCGTCGTCGGCATGTCACCGACCGCCCTCGGAGCCGGCCTCGCCGTCGCCTGGGCGCTCGGCTCCGTCGCCGGCGTCCCGCTCGGCCACCTCGCCGACCGCCGCGGCCCGCGCCGCACGGCGGTGGCGCTCGGGCTCGCCGCGGCGGCCGTGGTCGCCGCCT
Organism: Streptomyces sp. 1114.5; assembly: GCF_003635085.1. Classification (NCBI taxonomy): domain Bacteria; kingdom Bacillati; phylum Actinomycetota; class Actinomycetes; order Kitasatosporales; family Streptomycetaceae; genus Streptomyces; species Streptomyces sp. 1114.5. Next base: position 363,564 of record NZ_RBXE01000004.1, on the reverse strand, counting down.
TCCTGGTCATCCGCTCCTACCCGCTGTTCCTGCTCGCGGTCTGCCTCTACGCCACCGCGCAGTCCGGGCTCACCGCCGCCCGGCAGGCGCTGGTCGCCGGCCTGGTGCCGCCCGGCGAGCGCACCGGTCTGCTCGCCCACCTCCAGTCGACCCTCAACGGGGGCCTGGCCGTCGGCGCCGCCGTCGGCGGCATCGCGCTCAGCGTCGGCACCCGGGACGCGTACCTGGGCGCCTTCGTGGTCACCACGATCGGCCTGCTGATCGGCGCCCTGGTCCTCCGGCGTCTGCCCGAAGTCCCGCCCGCGGCACCGGAGTCGGGCACCGGACCGCGCCTGGCCGTGCTGCGCGACCGGCGCTACGCTGCCGTCACCCTGGTCAACGCCGTCCTGCTGCTGCGGATGCCGCTGCTCAGCCTGATCATCCCGCTGTGGATCGCCCAGCGCGCCCCCGGGATCGGCTGGCTCGGATCGGCGCTGTTCGTGCTCAACACCCTCGCGGTGCTGGCCTTCCAGGTCCGGGCGGCACGTGACGTCACCGGGGTGGACTCGGCCGTGCGGGCCGTCCGCTCGGCCGGGGTGCTGCTGCTCGGCTGCTGCGCCGTCTTCGGCCTGTCCGCGCTGGACGTGCCGGTGTGGGCGGTCGGCGCCCTGCTGGTCGCCGCGTCCGTCCTGCTGGTGGTCGGCGAGATGCGGCAGTCGGCCGGCTCCTGGCAGATCGGCTTCGACCTCGCACCGGCGGAGCGGATCGGCCAGTACCAGGGCTTCTTCGGCACCGGCGTCGCCGTCGCCCGCACTCTCGGGCCGCTGCTGCTGACCACCCTGCTGCTGGACGGCGGCCTCGCCGGCTGGCTCGTGCTGGGCGCGGTCTTCCTCGCGGCCGGCTACGCCATGGGGCCGGTCGCCCGCTGGGCGGAGCGCGACCGCGACCGGCACGCGGCACCGCCCGCGCCGGTCGCGGCATCGTCGGGGGCGTGACGGACAGGCCCTGACGGTCGGGGTCCGGCAGTCTCCGGACCAGCACGGCAGGCGGGGCCCGGAAACCGGTGGCCCCCGCCCAGCACCCGCTGGCATGCTGGCCGCGTGGACCGACTCCAGATCTGGCTCGACTTCGCCCCCGAGCTGCACCTCTTCGTCTCCGCGCCCCGGCGGGCCGGCCGCACCTCGCTGCGCACCGACGGCACCTCCACACTCGGCCACGTCGTCGAGTCCCTGGGCGTCCCGCTCACCGAGGTCGGCACCCTGCTGGTGGACGGACAGGCCGTGCCCGAGGCACACGTCCCGGCCGACGGCGAGCACGTCGCCGTCCACGCCGTGACCAGGCCGCAGCCCTCGCCCGCCCCGCCGCGCTTCCTGCTGGACGTCCACCTCGGCACCCTCGCCCGGCGACTGCGCCTGCTCGGCGTGGACGCCGCGTACGAGAACCCCGACATCGGCGATGCCGCGCTGGCCGCCCGCTCCGCCGCCGAACAACGCGTCCTGCTCTCCCGCGACCGCGGCCTGCTGCGCCGCCGCGAGATCTGGGCCGGCGCCTACGTCTACAGCCACCGCCCCGCCGAGCAACTGCGCGACGTGCTCTCCCGCTTCGCGCCGCCGCTCGTCCCCTGGAGCCGCTGCACCACCTGCAACGGCACCCTGCGCACGGTCACCAAGACCTCGGTGCGTGAGCAGCTGCGGGACGGCACCGAACGCTCCTACGACGCCTTCGCCCAGTGCACCGACTGCGGCCAGGCCTACTGGCGCGGCGCCCACCACGCCCGCCTGGAGGCGATCGTCACCGAGGCGGTCCGCGACTTCGGGCCGGCGGCGCCGGTGGCCTCGCGGTAGGACGCGCTGACGCCAGGGCGCTCTGGCGGGCGGGCCCGTGCCCGTGATCCCCTCGATGGTGGGGCCGAGACCACGCTACTCGGTCGGAGGAGAGAGGCCGGGTCGTCGGATGAGCAATCGGTCGGGGCAGCAGCCCTTCGGGACCGCGGAGGAGGGCGGGGCACCCGTGGTGACCGCCCCCGACGGGGCCGAGGTCCGCCCGCTGCTGGTGCTGGACGGGCAGGGGAGCCTCGCGGTGTTCGTGCTCGCCCCCGGGCAGGTCACCCACGCCGTCTCGCACGCCACCGTGCAGGAGCTGTGGTACGTCACCGCGGGCAGCGGCGAGCTCTGGCGCCGCCAGGGCGCCCGGGAGGAGACCGTACGGCTCGTCCCCGGCGTCGCCGCCTCGGTCCCGCTCGGCACCGCCTTCCAGTTCCGGGCGGACGAGGACTCCGACGGGCCGCTGCGCATCACCGCCGTCACCATGCCGCCCTGGCCCGGAACGGACGACGAAGCCCGCCCCGAGGACGGCCCCTGGCAGCCGACCCGCCGCTAGGGCCCGACGTCCCCGGTGTCCGCCGAACGGCGGAGGCGGTTTCGGCGGGTGCCCGAACGGCCGACAATCGTTCCGGGACGCCGGTGACGCCGGGGCGCGGGGCGGCGCTCCCCAGGAGCCGAGGAGGAGGCCGCGGTGGAGTTCGAGGTGATGATCGAGATCCCGCAGGGGTCGCGCAACAAGTACGTGATGGACTTCGCGGCGGGCCGGATCCGCCTCGACCGCACCCTGTTCACCGCCACCCGCTACCCCACCGACTACGGCTACGTCGAGGGCACCCTCGGCGGCGACGGCGAGCCGCTGGACGCCCTGGTGCTCGGCGGCGAGCCGGCGGTCCCCGGGTGCGTGCTCACCTGCCGGGCGGTGGGCGTGTGGGTGATGCGCGACGAGCGCGGGCCGGACCAGAAGGTGCTCTGCGTCCCGGCCCGCGACCCGCGGTACGCGGCGCTGCGGGACATCGGCGACCTGCCGGAGTTCGATCTGCTGGAGATCACCCACTTCTTCCGGGTGTACAAGGACCTGGAGCGCGGCAAGTCCGTCGAGGGCTCCCACTGGGCCGGGCGGGAGGCCGCCTACGCCGAGATCGCCGCCTCGCGGGCCCGGGCGGTGGGCACCCGCTTCGCCGACCCGGCGTAGCGCCTCCTGGCCGTCCCGCCCGCGGCGGTGCTCAGAGCCGGGCGCTGCTCAGGACGGCGCGGACCTGGTCGGCGATGGCGGCCTCGTTCTGCTCGAACTCCGGTGCGGTGAGCTGCCCTTGGTCCGCGGGCAGGCCGGTGAGCACCGGGGTGTGGAGGTGCCCGCCGGGCAGGTCGGGGGCGAGGGTGAGGCGCAGGAGGTTGGAGCGGTAGGCGACCTCGTTGGAGAGGTAGCCGCCGCCTCCGCCGGCGACCGCTCGGGAGCCGGGGGTGGGTCCGTCGGGGCGGTCCACGGGATCGGTGGCGCCCGCCGGGATCTCGGTGACGGGGGTGTTGAGCAGCACCGGGTAGGGCTGCTGGGCGGCCGTCATGGCGTCGGTGGGCAGGGTGGTGCGGATGAACTGCGGCCCGGGGGCCAGGTCGGGGGCGTCGACCGGCTGCCGGCTCGTCCCGCCGGAGAGCGCGCGGACGTTGTCGGGGTACGGGTCGGCGGAGCGGGCGCGGCCGGCCCAGGCCTCCAGGGTGAAGAGGCCGGGGTAGCCCTGGCTGATGCTGGTGATCAGGTCGGCGGACTGCGGTCCGGGGCGCAGGTGCGGGCCGAAGGCACGCTCCACGACCCCCCGGTCGAAGTCGCCGTAGCGGACCGGCAGGACGACGGCCCGCACCTCGGCGGTGCTGCCGTCGGCGAGGGTGATCCGCTGCCCGGTCAGCTGCAGGACGGCGGCGCCGGAGGGGTTGGCGCGGCGCGGCTCGGCGTCCAGGCCGAACGGGTCGAAGCCGCTGACGAAGATCCGGCGGACGCCGGGCGCGGCGCCGAAGCCGCCGTCCAGACCGCGTGAGGCGTCCTCGAAGCGGTCCCGCAGGGCGGTTCGGTCGACCGCGAACGCGGGCTGCCAGTCGGCCAGTTGGACGGTCATGGCGAGCCTGGTCCAGTACAGCGGGCGGTCGTCGCGGGCGGGCAGTTCGCCGCTGGGCCGCCGGCCCTGGGCGCGGTCCACGCCGGCCTGCCACAGGGCCCGGCCCCAGGCGTCCACGATCCGCTCGGCGCGGCGGGCGGTGCGGGCGGTGCAGAGGGCGGCCGGGAAGCCGTGGAGGAGGTCGCTCAGGCCGGAGCGCTCGGTGAAGGCGGCGGTGCGGGTGTCCTGGAGGCGGGCCTGTTCGGCATCCGTCGGGGCGGCGGCGTTGGTGCGGCAGCCGACCGGGTCGGCCTGGGCGGCGGCCGGGGCCAACAGCGCGGCCAGGGTTCCGGCGAGGGCGGCGGCCAGCGCGGCGGTCCGACGAACGGGCCGACGAACGGTCCCACGGGTGAGTGTCATGTCACCTGACAATAAGTCCGGTTCTGACGCCCCGCCAGAGTGCCGCCGCCACCCCCGTAGGCTGGGCCGGTGACAGCGCCCGACCTCACCCTGACGTCCCTGATCGCCGACCCGTACGGCGGCTACAGCCGACTGCGCGCCGACGCGCCCGCCCACCGCGTCGTCGGCCCGGACGGCCTGCCCTTCTGGCTGGTGACCCGCTACCCCGACGTGCGCCAGGCCCTCGCCGACCCGCGGCTCGCCCTCGACCGGACGCACGCCGCGCCCGGCAACTACCGCGGCTTCGCGCTGCCGCCCGCGCTGGACGCCAACCTGCTCAACATGGACCCGCCCGACCACACCCGGATCCGCCGCCTGGTCGTGCGCGCCTTCACCCCGCGCCGGATCGCCGCCCTGCGCGCCCCGATCGAGAAGGTCGCCGGGCAGCTGCTCGACGCCATCGCCCCGGCGGGCCGCGCCGACCTGCTCGCCGCGTACGCCGCCCCGCTGCCGATCACCGTCATCTGCGACCTGCTCGGCGTCCCCGAGGACGACCGGCACGACTTCCGCGGCTGGACGGACACCCTCATCACGCCGGACCCCGAGCACCCCGAGACGGCCCGCGCCGCCGTCAAGGCGATGCTCGGGTTCTTCACCGGCCTCATCGAGCGCAAGCGCACCGAGCCCGGCGACGACCTGCTCTCCGACCTGATCGCCGTCCGCGACGAGCAGGACGGCGGGGGCGGGCTCAGCGAGGACGAGCTGACCTCGCTCGCCTTCCTGATCCTCTTCGCCGGCTACGAGAACACCGTCCACCTCATCGCCAACGCCGTCCTGGCCCTGCTCACCCACCCCGAGCAGCTCGCCGCCCTGCGCGCCGAACCGGAGCTGATCGACGGCGCCGTCGAGGAGTTCGCCCGCTTCGACGGCCCCGCCCCGCTCGCCATCCGCCGCTTCCCGCGCGAGGACGTCACCATCGGCGGCGTCACCGTCCCGGCGGGGGAGACCGTGCTGCTCGCCCTCGGCTCCGCCAACCGCGACCCCGAGCAGTTCACCGACCCCGACCGGCTCGACCTGCGCCGCCGCGAGAACGGCCACCTCGCCCTCGGCCACGGCATCCACTACTGCCTCGGCGCACCGCTGGCGAGGATGGAGACCGCGATCGCGCTGACCGCCCTGCTGCGCCGCTTCCCCGACCTCGCCCTCGACGTCCCGGTCGAGCGGCTGCGCCACCGCCCCACCCTGCGGGCCCGCGGACTGCTGGAACTGCCCGTCCGGTACTGACCCGGGCCCGTCCGGTCCTGACGCGATCTTGATCCCGGGGTGGGAACCGGCGCGACTTCTACAGCGTTGTCGTGGTCGGACAGTGGTTACAGCGGGTACAGCGGTACCCGTCAGTCGCACGGTGGTGGAGGAAGTCCCATGAGTGTGGCCCTGACGAAGGGCGGCAACGTCTCCCTGGGCAAGCAGGCCCCCGGTCTCCGGGTGGTCCGGGTCGGCCTCGGCTGGACGGCCGTAGCCGGGTACGACCTGGACGCCAGCGCGCTGCTGTGCGGGGCGGACGGCAGGGTCGGCTCGGACCAGAACTTCGTCTTCTTCAACAACCTGCGGAGCCCGGACGGCTCGGTCCGCCACCAGGGCGGCTCCGGCGGCGGTGCGGACCGCGAGCAGATCGAGGTCCGGCTCGCGGAGGTCTCCGCCGACGTGGAGAAGATCGTCTTCGCGGTGGCGATCTACGACGCGGCGCAGCGGCGTCAGAGCTTCGGACAGGTCCGCGGCGCGTACGTCCGGATCACCGACTCGGACGGCGGCGCCGAGGTGGCGCGCTACGACGTGGCGCCGGAGGCCGGCAGCGAGACCGCAATGGTCTTCGGCGAGTTGTACCGGCATGGCGCGGACTGGAAGTTCCGGGCGGTCGGGCAGGGGTACGCGGCGGGGCTCGCGGGCATCGCCGCGGACTTCGGCGTGGACGTCCTGCAGCCCGCGGCAGCCGCGGCGTCCTCCGCCCCTGCGTCCGCGCCGGCTCCGGTTCCGGTGAAGCCCGCCGTGCCGCCCGCGCCGGTGGCTCCCGCCGCCGCGCCCGTCCCCGTACCCGCCCTTCCGCAGCCGCAGACCCAGCCAGGAGCAGGGAGTTCCCCCGTGACGTGCTTCTTCGACCCCTCGCACGGCGCCGGCACGACGGTGGTGCTGTGGTCGCCGCAGTGGGGCGTGCCGCGCCAGATCGAGACCTGCGCCGCCTGCGCCCAGCGGGTGCAGACCACCGTCCCGCCGTTCTACACCCCGCAGCAGGGCTACCCGCAGCCGGTGCCCCAGCAGGGCTACCCCCAGCAGGGCTACCCGCAGGAGCCCGGCCAGCAGGCCCAGGGCGGCGGCCGCCGCTTCGGTGCCGGCGCCCTGATCGGGGCCGGCGCGGCCGGTCTGGTCGGCGGGGCGCTGCTCAACGAGGCCTTCGACGACGACGGCCCCGAGGTCGTCGTCAACAACTACTACGAGGACGACGGCTTCTTCTAAACCGTTCGGCCGTCAGGCCGCAGCCGCGCGAGGGCCGCCGGGGTCACCCCCGGCGGCCCTCGGCGTTCTCGCCTCGACGCGGCGAGCGCCCGCACCGCGCCGTACCCGTGCGTCCGGTACCGGCGCCAGGACGCCTTCCCCGGCTCAACCCGCCGCTCGCGGGCTGAGCCCGGCTGAGACAGGGCGGACGGGCCGAGCCGGGACGCGGGCACCGCCCCGGGTCCGGCTAGCGGCGGTGCCAGGCGGCGAGGAGTTCGGCCTCCCGGTCGGGCGTCAGGGTGTCCGGCAGCGGCTCGAACGCGGGGATGTCGCGGGCGGTCTCGGCCACCGGGCGCAGGGTGAGCCCGGTGGCGAGGGCGGCGGCCGGGTCGGCGGTGCTGGTGGCCAGGACCATCGGGTGGGCGGGCCAGAGCGGGAGGGCGCGCTCAGGGACGTCGGCGGCACGCAGGAAGTCCTCGGCGACCCAGGTGATCGCGGTGCCGTCCGGGGCGACCGCCGAGGCGACGGCGGCCAGCAGGTCGCCCATGGTGTGCGGCGGGGGAGTCGCGGCGTGGTACGCGCCGGAGGCCTTGCGTTCCAGCAGGGCGAGCATCCAGGCGGCGAGGTCGCGGGCGTCGACGACCTGGATCGGCGCGTCCGGGCGGCCCGGGGCCAGCACCTCGCCGCCCCGGGCGAGCCGCTGAACCCAGTAGTCGAAGCGGCGGGTGTAGTCCTGGGGCCCGATCACGTACGTCGGGCGGACCAGCAGGGTGTCGGGGCCGAAGGCCTGCCGGGCCGCGCGCTCGCACTGGACCTTGAGGATGCCGTAGGTGTCCGCCGTGACGGCCTCGGGCTCCGGGCCGTCGGCGGGGCGCAGCGGGGAGTCCTCGGTGTAGCGGGGGGTGGCCGGGGTGTCGTAGACCGACAGGGAGGAGACCAGCAGGTACCGTCCGGCGGCGCCGGGGCCGAGTGCGGCGGCCAGGTCCCGGATCTGGCGCGGGTAGTAGGCGCTGACGTCCACGGTGGCGTCCCACTCCCGGCCGTTCAGCACGGACAGGTCCGCGTCGCGGTCGGCGATCAGGTGGGTGGCCTCGGGGAGCAGGTGGGCGCCGGACCTGCCGCGGTGCAGCAGCGTCACGTCGTGGCCGGCGGCGATGGCCGCGTCGGCGAAGTGGAAGCCGACGAATCTGGTGCCGCCCATGATCAGTATGCGCATCCGGCCATCGTGCCAGAGCCGGCTCCGGCCGAACCGGGACGGGCCGGCCGTGGTGGACGGGCGGACGGTGGCGGCCGGGCCGTGGCGGGAGTTGCGGGTGGGGTGGGTGAGCCGGGGTCGTGATGTGTGCACATGTGGCAGGAACTGTGTTCGACCGTCGGCGGGTTCATGCGGTATCCGGGGGTCCGGTCAGGGTCGGGGTGGCACGCCTGCGCAGGTCAACGGCTCGACGCCGGGCGGGGGCGCAAAGGTGCGACGGCCGTCGAAACGTCTGATGCGCCGTCAAAGTTCCTTGTTTTCCTGCGAACTTGTCCGAACCCGCTTTAAGCTCCCGTTAACAATGGCGGCTTTCCGCCACTCACGGGCTCCCTCGCGAGATCGGTCGGCAGGCCCCACCGGACAGTGCCTCAACGTGACGATGAGAGCAGGGATGACGACGACAAGTGAACGAACAGCCGGCGCCGCACGCGGCCCGGCTCGGTGGCGGCCGGGGGACCTCGGCGGCCGCACGCTCGGCGGCGCGGTGGCCCTGGCCGTCGGGATCGGCGCCTGCTCGCTGGCGGCGGCCCCGTCGGCCTTCCCGCAGACCGGCGACGGGACGGTGACGGTCCGGGTGATCCGGGCCGTGGACACCAGCGGGGTGTGGACGCCCGCGCTGGAACCGGGCATGGCGGGCGTGAGGGTGACGCTCACCGACGACGCGGGCGTCGGGATCGAGGGCACCACGAAGGCGGACGGCACCGTGACCCTGTCGCCGGCCGCCGGCAAGGTCACCGGCGGCAAGTACCGTGTCCAGGTGGTGAATCCGAAGCCGGGCGGGCTGTTCCCGGCCTTCGCCTCCCGCCAGGGCCTGGCCGGCGCGCCCGACCAGCTCAGCAGCAACGAGGAGTTCGTCGACCTCTCCGGCGGCAAGAAGGTGGAGTTCACCACCGGGCTGTGGAGCCCGGGTGACTACTGCCAGAAGAACGCGCCGCTGGTGACGGGCTGTCAACCGGCGCCCAGGGAAGGCGGATCGGCGCACACACTGGTCTCCTTCCCGTACGGCGCCCGGGGCGTGGCCGGCACCGACGCGACCGTGACCGACCTGGCCACGGCCGAGCAGACCGGCAACCTCTACGGCCTCGCCTGGAACAGGACCGACAGGCGGCTCTTCTCCGCGGCCTCGGCCAAGCGCACCACCGCGTACGGCCCCGGCGGCCCCGGCGCGATCTACGTGACCGACCTCGCGCAGAAGAAGACCACCCTGTTCGCCACCGTCCCGGACGCCGGCACCACGCCGCACGGTCCGGGCAACGACGACGCCTTCCTGCCCGCGGTGGGCAAGGAGAGCCTCGGCGGCATCAAGATCAGCGACGACGGCAAGGACCTCCTCGTCGTCAACCTCCACGACCGCAAGCTCTACCGCTACGACGCCACCAAGCCCACGGCCGCCGAGCCCGAGGCCGCCTACCCGATCCCCGACCCGGGCTGCCCGGCCCCCGGGGACTGGCGACCGTACGGCCTCGGCCTGCAGGACGGCACCGGCTACCTCGGCGGGGTCTGCTCCGGCGAGTCGACCGGCAAGACCTCGGACCTGCGGGCCGTGGTGCTGCCCTTCGACCCGGCCACCGGCGTGTTCAAGAGCGCCGTGCTGGACCAGCCGCTCGACTACCCGCGCGGCGCCACGGTCGGCGGTCCCTGCCCCGGCGCCGGCTGGTTCCCGTGGCAGGACACCTTCCCGGCCACGCAGAACGGCCAGGCCTGCACCGGGTACATGGCCAACCCCGAGCCGGCGGTGGCGGAGATCGCCTTCGAGACCGACGGCACGATGCTGCTCGCCTTCCGGGACCGCTTCGGCGACCAGTCGGCGGCCGGACCGACGGCCGGCACGATGGCCACCGTCCTGCCCGGCGGTGACCTCGACAAGGCGTGCCCGGTGAACGGCACCTACGTGCTGGACACCAACAAGGGCTGCGGGGCCACCACCCGGGGCACCCGGTTCTTCGACACCAACCGGATCGGCCACAACAACGCCCTGAACGCCGGAATGGCGTTCTCCAAGGTCGAGAACTCCATCGCGACCTCGGGCTACGACACCAACGGCATGGCCTTCGGCTACGGCGCGGGCTTCGAGAAGCGCGACGGCAAGGCCGACGGAGGCCTGCGCCTCAATCCGGTCGGACCGCTCCCGCCGTTCGGCAAGGGCGCCGCGATGGGCGACCTCGAAGTGCTCTGCGACCAGGCACCGCTGCAGATCGGCAACCGGGTCTGGTACGACCCGGAGCGCAGCGGCCTCCAACTGCCGGGCCAGCGCCCGGTTCCGGGCGCCACCGTCCACCTGTACGACGAGTCGGGGAAGCTGGTCGGCACGGCGAAGACCACGGCGCGCGGCGAGTACTACTTCGACGACAGCAACGTCGAGGGCGGCCTCAAGCCGAAGACCAAGTACACGATCCGGCTGGACAACCCGGCCGACTACGCCAAGGGCGGGCCGCTGTTCCAGTGGGTCGCCACCGAACACGACGTCGGCGACAACCACTTCGTCGACTCGAAGGGCATCGTCCCGACCGGCGGGAAGTACCCGGAACGGGCGCTGACCACCGGCGGGCCCGGCGAGAACGACCACACCTACGACTTCGGCTTCCGTCAACAGGAGGGCGCGCTGCGCCTGGTCAAGCACGACCAGGACGGCAAACCGCTGGCGGGCGCCAAGTTCCAGCTGTGGCACGAGACCAACGGCACCGACGGGCTGCAGCCGACCGGCGACAAGCCCGACAGCAAGGTCGGCGAACCGTGCACGACCGGCGCCGACGGGCTCTGCGGTGGCACCGGGGTGCCGGGGACGTACTACTGGCAGGAGGTGAGCCCGCCCGCGGGCTACTCGGCGCCTGACGTCACGGTGTTCGGGCCGCTGGTCCTCACCTCCGAGAACCTCGATGCCGGTGTCGAGGTGACGGCCGTGAACCGGCTGATCCCGACCCCGACGCCCACCCCGACCCCGACCGAGACGCCGGCACCGACGCCGACGTCGACCCCGGTGCCGGCACCTCCGGCACCTCCGGTCCCGCCGGGCCCCGCGCCCGGGCACCTGCCCAACACCGGTGCGGGTCAGTCGATCCCGTTCGCCGTGACGGGCGCGGCGGCGCTGCTCACCCTCGGTACGGCGCTGGTGCTGCTGGCCCGTAGGCGCAGGGCCGTCCGGCAGGGTTAGCACGACCGCCCGAGCCGGGCCGGGCGGGCCCGGGGACCGAACGTCCCCGAGCCCGCCCGACTGCTGTGACCCCACGACCGACCGATCGACGAGAGAAGGCACCCGCATGGCCCGCACGCCGAAGACCGACAGCCCCAGGCCGCGCCGGCGCCGCTGGCTCCGGGCCCTGGTCGCGCTCGCGGTGTGCGGCACCGCGGCGGGCGGCCTGGTCGCCTACCGGACGGTTTCCGACGAGCCCGCGGAACGGCCGGTGACCACCGACGAGGCCTCCCGGCTGGCCCTGTCCCGGCTGAACCTCTACCAGGCCGGCCCGGTGGGGGTGACGCTCACGGCCGCCGAGGGCGGGAGCGTCACCATCCGGGTCGAGGGCGTCGTGGACTACCGCAGCCACCGGGGCGTGGGCCGCTACCGGACCACCGGGGCGAGCGGGCCGCTGGACCACGGGCTGATCGTCTGGGACACCGGCGGCCTCGGCCTGGCCCCCGAGCCGGCCGGCGCGGACGGCCCGGCGTGGCAGCAGGCCGAGCACGTGCCGCGGGCCGGCTGGTCGCCGCGCTCGTACACCGCGGACCCGCTGGACGCCGGGCTCAGCCTGCTGGTCCAGCTCGGCGCCGACCGCCCCGACAACCCGCTGCTGCTCGCCCAGTCCGGCGCCCGTTGGCTGGGCCACGACCGGATCGACGGCCGCAGCTACGACCGGTTCGCCGGCCCGCGCGCCCAGGGCGCCGCGCCCGACGGCGGCCGGTCACCGCTGACCTACTGGGTCGACGGCGACGGCGGGCTGCGCCGGGTGACGATGCGGATGGCGGGCCTGGGCACGCCGACCACCGTGGAGTTCTCCGGTCACGACGGCAGCGCCAGGCTCCCGGAAGCACCCTGGACGGCCGGCTGACCGCGGCTGACCGGCTGACAATCCGAGCACGCACGGAACGGTACGTCCGTCCGTCTCCCGGCGCCCTTCGACCTCGAACTCGACACCGGCCGCCTGTAGGGCGGGGGCGGCCATCCGCCCGGTGGAAGCGCGAGCGGAGGCAGGCGTAGCGTCGACAGTGGTCGCGGGCGGGTCCTTCCCCGATGCCGGAGCGCCGTCATGCCAGGTACCGCGACCCCACCACCCGGCCCGCCGTCGGGTCCCCCGTCAGGCCCCCCGCCGGGACCTCCGCCCGGTCCTCCGCCGCCGCCACCCCCGGGCCCCCACCGGGCCCGCCGCCCCGGGAGACCGTCCTCACCGGCCACACTGCCCCCGTGACCTGCGTCGCCGTCTCCGCCGACGGCCGCCGGATCCTGTCCGGCAGCGCGGACCGCACCCTCCGGCTCTGGGACCTCGCCACCGGGGCGGAGCTCCGCCGCTGGGTCGCGCACGACGACGGGGTGCAGTGCGCCGCTCTCTCCCCGGACGGCCGGTCCGCGGTGTCCGGCGGCGTCTGGGGGGCCGCGCGCCTGTGGGACACCGCCACCGGCACCGAGCTGCGCCGCTTCCCCGGGCAGGAGCAGGGCTGTCTCTCCGCGGTCTTCTCCCCGGAGGGCCGGCTGGTGGCGACCGGCTGCGGGGACCACACCGTCCGCTGCTGGGATCCGGCGACCGGTCAGGAGCTGCGCCGCTTCCCCGGGCACACCGCGGACGTCGCCGCCGTCGCGTTCTCCCCGGACCGCCGGCTGCTGCTCTCCGGCGCCGCCCAGACCGAGTTCGGCGCCGACCAGGTACGGCTGTGGGAGCTGGAGAGCGGGAAGGAGCTGCGCCGCTTCGGCGAGGGGCTGTTCGTGGTCACCGCCGTCGGCTTCGCCGCCCGCGGCGCCCTCGCCGTCGCCACCACCATGGACAACCGGCTGCACGTGTGGGACGTGGCCACCGGCGCCGAGACCGGCCGCTTCGAGGTCGGCTCCGGCAACCTGCTCTGCCTCGCGGTCGCGCCCGACGGCCGGTGGCTGCTGATCGGAAGCGGCACGGACTACTACGACGCGGAACTCCTCGCCGACCTCGGCATCGACAACCGCGCCCGGCTGGTCGACCCGGCGGACGGCCGTGAGGCGGCCCGCTTCGAGGGCCACACCGGGAACGTGAACGCCGTCGCCTTCACCCCGGACGGCCGCCGCGCCGTCTCGGCGAGCGCCGACGGCACGATCCGGCTGTGGGACCTCGAAGCGTAGTCACCCGAACCGGTTGCCCTCGGTGACCTGCCGGTGGAATCGTGGCAGGTGAAGGTCGGATCGGATCCCCGAAATGGCGGAGCGGGCACGAGGAGAGCAACGCACCTCGACCGTGGTCGGCCCAGTGGTCCGGGCCCGTCCCGGACCCGGTGGGAGAGGTGCCGCGATCCTGTGCGCGCTGCTCGGACTCCTCCCCGTCACCCCCGTCCTGGCCTGGTCGTACGGCCTGGCGCCGTTCGCCGTCTGGTTCTGGTCGGCCACCGTGCCGAGCCTCGCGCTGCTCGCCGCCCTCGGCGTGGCCACCGCCCGCCGCCCGCACCGACGTCGACTGCACCGCGCTCTCGTGGTCGGCGCCGTCGGCGGCCTGCTCGGCACCCTCGGTTACGACCTGTTCCGGGTGCCGTTCGCCCTGGCCGGGGTCCGGCTCTTCGCGCCGATCGACACCTACGGCGTCCTCGCCCTGGGCGCGGACTCCTCCGACCCGCGCACCGGGCTGCTCGGCTGGGCCTTCCACTTCTCCAACGGCATCGGCTTCGGGATCAGCTACGCCGTCCTCGCCTCCGGCCGGCGCTGGCAGTGGGCCCTGGCCTGGGGCCTGATGATCGAAACCCTCGTCGTGGCCTCGCCCGTCGCGGGCGTCTACGCCCTGCGCGGCCCGGGACTGATCGCCATCGCCTACGCCGGGCACCTCGCCTACGGCACCCCGCTGGGCCTGCTGGCCGCCGACCCCGAACGCACCGTCGGCCGGCTGCGCGAGGTCGGCCCGCACACCACCGCGTACGCGCTGCTGGCCGTCCTGCTGGTCCTGGTGGTCTGGCAGCGGCCGTTCGGCACGCCGGCCACCGTCCGGGCCGGCCAGCGGGTGGCGCCCGGCCCCAGCGCCCTGGTGCTGGACGGCCGCTTCCACCCGCAGTACCTGCGGATCCCCGCGCACGGCTGCGTGGACCTGCACAACGGGGACCCGGTGCCGTACACCCTGCCGGCCGCCGTCGGATCGCCGCGGCTGGAGCCCGGGCGCACGACCACGGCCTGCTTCGCCGCCGCGGGCAACGCCGTGCTGCGGGTGCGCACCTCCGACCGGCCGTACGCGGGCGGGTTCGTCATCGTGGACCGGACCGCCGTCGCCGACCGGCAAGCCGACGCGAACCGGACCGCCGCCGTTGACCGGGCCGCCCTCGCGGATCGGACGGTGAGCCGTAGCGGACCGGAGGGAGCGCCGAGATGACCACCGCCACGGTCCCGCGGACCGTCCCCACCCCCGCCGAGGTCGCCCGGCAGCTGCCCGGCTGGCTGCGCGAGCACGCCGTGTCCGCCGTGACCGGCGCCGTGGTCGGCGGCCTGATCGGCTACGCGACGAACGTCTGGCTGATCGCCGTCCGCTACGGCGGCTGGCGAAAGGTCCCGCACGGGGCGCCGGCCACCAGCCACAACAACTTCTTCCAGGGCGCGCTGTTCTGGGGCCTGCTCACCACCGTGCTGTTCGGCGTGGTCGGCTACTGGCACGCCGTCGGCACCACCCGCTTCCTCGCCGACCTGCGCGCCCTGCCGCGGACGCTCGGCGCGCTGGTCCGTGGCGACCGCGCAGCGTCCGTCCACCTGCTGTGGGGCGCGGCGGCGGCGCTGCTCGCCGCCCAGGTGGTGCCGGCCGCGGCCGGGGCGGTGCTCGCCGTCGGGCTGCTCGCGGGCGCGCCGACCGTGCTCGGGAGCATCGTGTCGACGTCCCTGCGCCGGATCTGGTCGGCGGTGGTCAAGCAGGTCGCGCCGACCCGCCACCACCGGATCACCGGGATCACCGGGATGACGGTGGGCATGCTCGGCTCCGCCGTCTCGCTGATCGTCGCCTCCTTCGTCACCGACAGCGCGGTCAAGTGGGGCCTGGCCGGGGCCCTCGCGCTGGCCGCCGTCCTGATCGGCGTCACCGGCGCGCGCCCGCCCGCCACCGCCTGCCTCGCGCTGATCGTCGGCGCGGTGCTGCTCCTGCACGGACTCACCGACGCCCTCCCGGCCCACGCCGACGACGGCGGATCGCTGGAGTGCTCCGGGCAGGCCTGGCTGAGCTGCGGCGGCAGCACCACCGTGCTGCGGTACTCGGCGGCCGGGGCGAGTGCGGCCGCGCTCGGCGGGGTCCTGGGCTCCTTCCTCGGCAACCTGGCCGGCTCCCTGGCGAGCGAGCCGGGCACCGGCGGGGACACCGGCGGCCCGGACGACAGCGGCCCGGACGCGGGCGGCGGCGCGCCCTGGCAGCCGCAGCCCGGCATGCCGCCCGGCGACCGCAAGGCGGTCAACAACTGGATCCAGGGCCTGCTGGACGACCCGGCCTTCCAGCGCTGGCGCGCCACCCACCCAGGCTTCACCGACCCGCCCACCGACGCCGAGTTCAACCAGTACCTCAACTGGCGTCACGCCCAGGGGCTGGCGGACCCGGCACTGACCCTGCCCAGCACGCAGGCGCCGTTCCCGGTCGACGCCGGAGTGGTCCCGCCGCTCCCGGCGGACGAACCAGAAGCGCTGTCGCTGCCCGACCTGCCTCCCGGGCCCGAGCTCCACGAACCCTTCGACGTCCCGCCCGGCGGGGACGGCGGGGACGGCCGGCCGCTGGCCGGCATCCCCGGCCTGCCCGGCCTGCCACCCGGCCCGGGCGACAGCGCGACCGCACCGGCCGGCGCCGCGCCCGCCGAGGACGAGCCCGAGCCCGCCCCGGACGCGCCCCCCACCTCCGACCCGGCCCAGGACATCCGGCACCGGCTGAGCGCGCTCGACGGCGCCAACATGTACGACCCGTCGTACTGGCAGCAGCTGCGGGCGCTCCACGAGAGTGTCGACCCCACCCAGGGCCTGACCCCCGACCAGTTGCAGGCCATCGAGACCCTGGAGGCGAAGATCCCCGCCGCCGACATCACCGGAAGGGGGCAGCGGGAGACGATCCGGGACGAGGGCAGGGTCAAGCTCGCCGCCGCCAGCAGCCAGGCCGACCGGGACTACACCGACTACCTCCACCGGCTGGACGGGATCGAGGCGCAGGAGAACTACCTGAGCAACCTCATCGACCACCTGCCGCCCGGACAGTTCGAGCCGGCGAACCGGGTGCTGCAGCGGATCGAGAGCGGAGCCCCGGGCACCGACACCGAAGGCTCGCTGCGGCAGCTGACCACCGCCGTGTTCAACCAGGCGCAGGGCCAGTCCGAGCGGGAGGCGGCCGCGGCCGAGCTGCAGGCGGTCGAGGCCCAGGAGCACGAGGCCGGCGCCACCCGGGTCCAGCACGTCGCCATCGCCACCGAAATGCTGCTGGCCCCGTTCGCGGTGCCGCTGACCGCCGCCGGGGCCGCCCAGCTCGGGGCGTTCATGGTCGGCCGCAACGCCGTCCAGGGCCTGGCCGTCGGCTACGAGGAGGGCGGGATCGGCAAGGCCCTGCTCGGCGCGGCCGACGCGGTGCTGCCGATCAACACCCTCCAGGCCGCCTACCAGGCCACCATCGGCCAGGTCGTCGATCCCAACAGCCCGGCCCCGCCGGCAGGCCGGGCCGCGATCGCGCTGGCCTTCGTCCAGGACCTCGGCAACGCCGTGGGGCTGCACGGGCTCGGCCTGGGCGCCGTCGCTCCGGCGGCGGCCGAGGCGGCCACCGAGACCTCCGCGCTGAACAAGCTGGCCAACGCGCACGGCGGCCAGCCGCCGCCCGGCCCGGTCCCGACGGTCAACGCCGCCACCGACGCCGCCTTCGCCGCCGAGCAGGCCGCCGGGCGCAAGGCGGCCGACGAGTTCCAGCAGATGGCGACCGACCTGCGCGCTCTGCGGGCACAGGGGGCGAGCGCGGAGGAGATCGCCGCGGCCCAGCAGGCGCTGAAGCAGAAGGCGATCGAGATCAACTCGAACTTCCAGGCCAAGGCCACCCTGAAGACCGCGCGCACGGAGATCCAGGGCGAGTACGCCGGGGTCCTCGAACCGGTGCTGACCAAGGCGCAGCAGGACCAGGTCGCCGAGCTCAACGCGCAGGGCTGGCGGCGGGGCGGACGGGAACTGACCGTCGACGACCTGACCGACCTGCGCAACGCCAAGAGCAAGGGCACCGTCGGGATGGACCGCGACCTGGCCCTCAACCAGAAGGCCTACCGCGAGACGCTCGCCCAGCTGGAGCAGGCCCCACCCACCTCGCAGAAGGCCGAGGACCTGTACAGGAAGCTCCAGGAGCTCAGGACCGCCGACCAACTGACGCTCAAGGGCCAACCGGTGAGCCCGTCCAACGCCAACAAGGCGTTCCAGAAGGCGTACGACAAGGCGTACGCCGCGGCCACCGACGGACAGGAGGCCGGAAAGGCGCTGCAGTCGGTGACCCAGAGCAAGCACCCGGAGGCCTACCAGGACCTGCCGGTGCTCAAGAACGACGCCCTCGCCTACCCGCCCGACCCCAAGTGGGCCGCCCAGACCGGCTCGGTGACCACCTACAAGACGTACATGAACCCGATCGAGCTGAGCCCCGGCAGCGCGCTGCAGGAGACCGCCCGGGGCGTGGCCAAGGACATCTCCACCAAGCTCGAACCGATGATGTACTACTACAAAGGCGCGGACCCCGCCGTCTACCAGCGGGTCCTGGACATGAAGAGGTTCCTGACCGACTGCGGCAAGGGCATGTACACCCCGTCGCAGATGGAGCTGTTGTCCAAGCAGCAGTTCGGCACCTCGGTCAACGGCCTGGCCCAGCAGGTCGATTCGAACCTGTCGGCCTTCGTCCAGAGCCACGGCGCCGCGTTCCCCGCGTTCCGCGCCCTGCCCGGGCCCGGCCTGAGCGAGGCCGGCGGTGTCGCCGCGCAGGCGGTCGCCGGGCAGGGCGGGCAGGTGGCCAAGGGCATCTCCTCGGGGCCGGCGACCGGGAACGAACCGCAGGACGGAAAAGGGAAGTGAGCCATGGACAGCGAACCGGTCCTCACCGGGGCTCCAGACCTCTCCTCGCCGGGCGGCCTGGCCCGCACCATTCGCCTGCGCCGCCACGAGTTCGGACCGCTGGCACGCCACGTGGACCTGCCCGAGCCGGGCCCGCTGTCGCCGCTGCCCGACCTGGCCGCCGCCGGTGCCGACGAGGCGGATCCCGCCCGCGAACCCGCCGAACTGCTCCGGGAGTTCACCGGCCTGTCCACCGCCGTCGTCGGGACGGTGCTGCTCCCGCTCGCCGCCCCTGACCGGGTGGTGGACGCCCGCAGCGCCCTGTTCGACAGCGCGCCGACCCCGTGCCGGCTCTACGCCTCCCGCCGGGCCGAGGACACCTTCGTCGGCCTGCGGCCCGGGCCGTCCGGCGACTACGAGCTGATGGCCCCGTTCGCGCCCCAGGACCTCGCCTGGTGGGTGCAGCTCCAGGTGCAGTTCTCCAACGGGCAGCCGATCCCGCTGCCGAAGGCGATGGAGGAGCTGACGGCCGAGCAACTGGCCTTCCTGCTGGTGCTGGTGGACGCCTACAAGACCGCCTTCTTCCGTTCCTTCGCCGGCCGGCGGCCCGAGCCCGCGCCAGTCACCGTCTCCCTGGCGGACGTCCTGGAGGCCCAACAGGACGCGCTCCGGGTGGCCGACCGGCGCTGGATCAGCCACTGCGTCGCGGAGCTGTTCGCCGCCCAGCTGCACCCCGGCGGGCGGACCGGCGCGGCCCTGCCGGAGGTCACCGCCGACGTCGCCGAACGGGAGCTGCGCCGCTACGCGGACGCCGGGGACCTCGAACCGGCCGGGACCGGTGACCCGGAGGCCTACGAACTCGGGCTCACCCTGGCGACCTTCGCCGGCACCCTGTTCACCTGGATCAGCCTGCTCTCCCTGCACGACATCCAGGTGGTCGGCCACGAAGCGGGCCGGCCCGTCGCGCAGGAGGACGTGGTGCTGTTCGTCGTGACCGAGCCGACCGTCTGGGCGCTGGCCAGCCAGGGCCTCACCCACGCGGGCCGGGACTGGTCGGCCGTCCGGTTCGGGCTCCGGGCGCTCGGCGTCGTGGAGGCGTGCAACCTGGCCGCCGAGTTCCTGAGGCCGATCCCCGACCTCTCACTGCCCGAGGAGGTCTACCGCCCGAAGCCGGCCGCGGCGGACGTCACCGAGCAGCTCAGCCGGCCCCCCGCACCGCCGCCCGGGCCGCCCCCCACCAACGTCGGGCCCGTCTTCCGCCCCACGCACCGCGTCCCGTCCGGCGGCATGTCCGCCTGGGCCGCGCCGGACCCGTCCCTCGCAGCCCTGACCAGGATCGACGGGAGGGTCGAACTGCAGGTGCTCGAACGGGCCGGGGACTGGGCGCACATCCTCTGCTCCAACGGCTGGTCGGCCTGGGTGGACGGCCGGCGGATCGAGCGGATCGGGCCCTGACACGCGGTTCACGGGATCGTGAAGGTGTTCAGCGCGGTGGCGAGGACGGGCTGGTAGGCGGCCCAGTCGGACTCCGGGGTGGAGAGGTAGACGGTGTACTCGGTGCCGTTCGGGGCGAGGAAGGACTGCGCGCCCAGGTGGGCCGAGCCGAAGGTGAACTCCCAGGAGGCGCCCGGGTTGCCCTGGTAGGTGTTGGTGCGCAGGTCGATCCGGGAGTAACCGCCCTGCTGGGTCAGTGACCGCTCGATCTGGAGGAAACCGTCGAGGGGGGCCTGTCCGGCCGGGTTGGGGACGACGGTGAATCGCAGGATGTGGCCACGGTTGTCCGGCGAGTAGTCGCCGGCGCCCATGCCGTTGTCGGTCCTGGTCCAGCCGATGGGCGCCGCGAAGCTGAAACCCGCCGGGTCGGTGGTCCGGACGTAGCCGGGCGGCACCTCGGCCCCGGGGGTCTGCGCCGGGGTGCTCGGCGCCGGGGTGCTGGGGGCCGGGGTGCTGGGCGCCGCGGGCGACGGCGACTCGGTGGCCGGCGGGGGAGTGGTCGGCGACGGGGTGGTGGGCGTCGTCGTGGGCGTCGCGGGTGTGGTCTGCGGAGCCGACGGTTCGGTGCTCGGCGGCTGGACGCCCGACGGCGGCCCGGTCGCCGACGGAGGCACCGACGGGCTCGCCGTGCCCGCCTGGTGGTGCGTCCCCCCGCGGCCGACCAGCAGGAACACCACCCCGCCGAGCACCGCCAGCGCGAGGACCAGGGCCGCCACCCACACCCCGGGCCGCCGCCGCGCCCCCGCCGCCCGGGGAGCCGGTGGTCCGGTCGGCGGCCCGGCCGGTGCCGCAACCGCGACCGTCTCGCGGGCCGGCAGCGCCTCGGCCGTCGCCGGGCCGACGGTCAGGCCCGCCGCCACCCGGTCGAGCATGTGCCCGGTCCACTCCGCCCCCGGTCGCTGCCCCGGGTCCGGGCGCAGCAGCGACGCGATGACCGGCGCGAGCGTCCCGGCCCGCCGGGGCTCCGGCGGCCGCTCCGCCGGGCCCGGCCGTCTGCCGGGGAACGGCGGCCGGCCCTCGACGGCCGTGAACAGCGTGGCACCGAGTGACCACAGATCCGTCTCCGGGCCTGGCGCCCGCCCGGCGGTCCGCTCCGGGGCCAGGTACTCGGGATCCCCGTCGTACGGGCCGTTCGCGAACTCGGCGAGTACGGCCCGCCCGCCCTCCAGCTGCACCCGGGCCGGCTCGACAGCCCCGTGCACCAGCCCCTCCCGGTGCCCCCGGACGAGCGCGGCCAGAACCTGCGCGCCGACCCGGGCCGCGTCCCGGGGCGCCAACGGCCCGTCGGCGGCGATCACCTCGGCGAGGCTCCGCCCAGTGCTCATCGTCCCGCTCCCACCGTGCCTGGACCCCCACGGCCAGTCTTCCGCCCGATCCCCCCACCGGCCATCGGGCGCCGGGAGCGGACCCTTTCGGGACGGGGGCGATGGTCGGACCTCGGCATCACACCTTCGCGCCGTTCTGCGAAGGGTCGTGGGCCGGGAGGCCGTAGGCCAGGTCCTCGGTGAGCAGGCGCCAGGCGATGGCGTCGGCGGCGGTGCGCAGTCGTGGGCTGCGGGGGCGGCCGGCGTCGGCGTCGAGGCGGGCGTTGAGCCAGTCGGACCAGGCGCGGGCGGGGGGTACGGCCCGGGTGGCGGGGCCCGGTGGGCCGGGTGACGATGAGGCTCCCATGACCGTCCAGCCTCCGCGCGGCACCGCGCACTCGGACCCGCCCGGCGCCTCCGCCGCCGGAGGGCGGGCCGACGCACGGCGCTGGCGGGCGCTCGCGGTCTGCCTGGTCGCCGGGTTCATGACCCTGCTGGACGTCAGCATCGTCAACGTCGCCCTGCCGACCGTACGGGCCGGGCTGCACATGTCGGAGAGCGGACTGCAGTGGGTGCTCAGCGGCTACGCGCTGGCCTTCGGCCTGGTGCTCGTCCCGGCCGGGCGGCTGGGCGACGCGCGCAGCCGGCGGGCCGTCTTCCTCACCGGGCTCGCCCTGTTCACGGCGGCCAGTGCGCTGGCCGGCGCGGCACAGGACCAGGAGTGGCTGGTGCTGGCCCGGCTGTTCCAGGGCGCGGCGGGCGGCGTGCTCGTCCCGCAGGTCTCCGGCTTCATCCAGACCCTCTTCCAGGGCCCCGAACGGGGCCGGGCCTTCGGCGCGCTCGGCGCGACCATCGGGCTGTCCACCGCCGTCGGCCCGCTGCTCGGCGGCCTGCTGATCCACCTGTTCGGCCCGCAGGACGGCTGGCGCTGGGTGTTCCTGGTCAACCTGCCGATCGGCGTCGCGGCCCTGCCGATCGCCCACCGGCTGCTCCCGCCGCCCCCGCCCGCCGCCGAGCGGGCCGGGCACCGCGACTTCGACCCGGTCGGCGTGCTGCTGCTCGGCGCCGGGACGGTGGCGCTGCTGCTGCCGTTCGTCCAGGAGAAGCAGTGGCACAGCCCGGCCCGCTGGCTGCTGCTGCCGGTGGCGGTGCTGCTGCTGGCGGCCTTCGTCGGCTGGGAGACGCACTACGCGCGGCGGCGGGAGCCGCTGGTGAACATGGCGCTGTTCCGGGTGCGCCCGTACGCGGCGGGGGTGTTGCTGTCGCTGGTGTACTTCGCCGGGTTCACCGCGATCTTCTTCATCTTCACGCTGTACCTGCAGGCGGGCCTGCACTACTCGGCGCTGGCGGCGGGCGTGGCGATCACCCCGTTCGCGGTCGGCTCGGGCGTGGCCGCGGCGGTGGGCGGGCGGCTGGTGAGCCGGCTCGGTCGGCGGCTGGTGGTGGCCGGGCTGCTGCTGGTGCTGGCCGGCCTGCTGGCCTCGGCGCTCGCGGTGCAGTGGTGGTCGGGGCCGTGGGTGGGCTGGACGACGGCGCTGCCGCTGCTGGTCGCCGGGGCGGGCAGCGGGCTGGTGATCTCCCCGAACCAGACGCTGACCCTGCAGTACGTGCCGGTCGCCCGGGCGGGCAGCGCGGGCGGCGTGCTGCAGACCGCGCAGCGGGTCGGTTCGGCGGTGGGCATCGCGGTGGTCGGCTCGGTGTTCTTCGCCCACGCCGGCGGCCGAAACCCGGACTGGGCGCTCGCCTTCCAACTGGGCGTCACGGTCGCGGCGGGCCTGGTGCTGGTGGCGCTCCTGGTGGCGGTCGCGGACACGGTGGCGGGGCGGCCTCCGCAGCGGCGGGACGCGGCAGGGGGCGGGTCATGACCGACGGGACTGCGGCGGCCGGGATCGGGGCGGACAGGACTGAGGCGGCCGGGGCCCCGCCGGTCCGGCCGGCCGCCCGCCGGCACGGGGGGCGTGCCGCGGGCGCTCAGCCGGGCCGAGCGGGCTCCGGGGAGCATCGCGGCCTTCCGAGCCGCGCGGGAGGTCGGGCTCAGTGGTCCCGGCGGCGGATGACGACGGCCGCGACCGCCAGCGAGACGAGCGGCCACACCAGGTAGGTGATCCACGCGCCCGCGACCGTGGCCGGGTAGTCCGTCGGACGCCGGTGCGCCAGGGAGATCAGCGCCAGCCGGTTCCAGGCGGCGAGCGGCATGGCGTGCAGCAGGTCGGCGCTCCAGCGGTAGGTCTCGGTGAAGAACGACGGGAGGACGAAGAGCACCAGCACCACACCCACCACGGCGGCGGCGGTGTGCCGGACCACCACGCCCAGACCGAGCCCGACCAGCGCGCAGACCGGGCCGAACAGCGCGGCGGCGGCCACGTACCGCAGGGCGAGCGGATCGGTGACGGACTGCCCGATGCCGAGCCCGGACAGGATCGCCTGGCCGGCGCCGAAGGAGACGCCCGCGGTGAGCACGCCGAACCCGAGCATGACCGAGGCCAGCACGCACGCCTTGGCGAGCAGCACCGCGCGGCGGTCCGGGACGGCCGCCAGGGTCGTGCGGATCAGCCCGGTCGCGTACTCGCCGGCGATGACGATCACGCCGACGGCGCCCGCGACGAGCATCAGGATGGTGGCGGAGGCGTTGATGTAGGAGTCGTTCAGCGCCACTTGGGCCATGGCCGCCGGATCGCCGTCGCCCGGTACGTAGTGGTCGCGGGTGTACAGCGCGGACTTGAGGTTGGCGGCGACGATGACCAGGGCGCTCAGTCCGAGCACCCAGGGGATCGAGCGCAGCGACCAGAACTTGATCCACTCGGCGGCGAGGAGGTCGGAGAAGCGGGCGCGCGGCTCGGGGCGGGCAGTAGGGGCGGTGGGGACGGTCCGGTCGAGGGTCGTGCTGCTCATCGGGGCTCTCCGGCGGGGTATTCGACGCTGTCGGCGGTCAGTTCCATGAACGCCTCCTCCAGGGAGGCGCCGCGGGTGGTCAGGGTGTGCAGCAACAGGCGGTGTTCCAGGGCGAGTTCGCCGATCCGGGTGGCGTCCGGGCCGGTGACCTCCAGGTCGCCGGCCGGGCCGGGCCGTACGGTGGCGCCCGCGGCCGTCAGTACGGCGACCAGCCGGTCGGGTTCGGCGGCCCGGACGGTGACGGTGGCCCGGCCGGCGCGGGCGGCGAACTCGGCCAGGCTCTCGTCGGCGATCAGCCGGCCGCGTCCGATCACCACCAGGCGGTCGGCGGTGTGTTCCATCTCGGCCATCATGTGGCTGGAGACGAAGACCGTCCGTCCCTCGGCGGCGAGGCGCCGGAACAGCCCGCGCACCCAGAGCACGCCCTCCGGGTCCAGCCCGTTCAGCGGCTCGTCGAAGAGCAGCACGGGCGGATCGCCGAGCAGCGCACCCGCGATGCCCAGGCGCTGCTTCATGCCGAGCGAGTAGCCGCCGATCCGCCGTCCGGCCGCCCCGGCCAGCCCGACCTCCTCCAGCACCTCCTCCACCCGCCCGGCCGGGATGCGGTTGCCGCGCGCCAGCGCCCGCAGGTGGGCCCGGCCGGTGCGCCCGCCGTGCACGTCGCCCGCGTCCAGCAGGGCGCCGACGTGGCGCAGCCCGCGCGGCCGGCTGCGGAAGGGCACCCCGTCCACGGTGACGCTGCCCGCGGTGGGGGAGTTGAGGCCCAGGACCATCCGCAGGGTGGTGGACTTGCCGGCGCCGTTGGGGCCGAGGAAGCCGGTGACATGGCCGGGGCGGACGGTGAAGGTGAGGCGGTCGACGGCGGTGGTGCGGCCGTACTGCTTGGTCAGCCGGGTGACTTCGATCATGGGTCCAACGGTGCCGGGACGGGCTGCACCACCGCATCGGACCGGCGCTGACACCGGCTCACCCCGGCTGTCACCCCCGGATGTACAACCACGGTCCGATGACGCAGCCGTCGCCCCTCGTTACGATCTTGAACCATGCCTTCGACCACCTCCCCGCCGCTGTTCCGGCGCGTCCCGCCCGAGGTCTGGGTCGGACTCGCGTGGTGCGCGGCCGCCGCCTACCCCGCCGTCCTGCTCGGCAGCACGGCCCGGCAGTACGGCGGCGCCGCCGCACACGGCGGCCTGGCGTTCACGCTGGCCGACACGGCGGTGGCCTTCACCGGCGCCGCCCTGGTGCGCCGGCTGCCGGTGCTCTCGGTCGCCCTGTTGCTGATCGCCACCTGGACGGAGACCGACGGCTGGGCCGGGGGCACCCAGGTGCCGCCGGCCGCGCTGCTCGCCGTGGACGCCGCGCTCTGCCTGATCACCGCCACCCAGCCGCGGCGCACGTCGCGGGCCGCGTTCACCCTGGTCATGGTCTTCCTGGTGCTGCACATCGGCCTGGTGCGCGGCAACACCGTCGGGATCTTCACCGGCACCCACATCGGCTCCGCCGACGGCGCGGCGCTGCTCGCGCTGGTCGCCTGGCTGGTCGGGCGCTCGGTGCGGCAGAACCGGGAGCACGCCGAGGCGTTGAGCACCCGGGCGGCCGCCGAGGCGGTCACCGCCGAACGGCTGCGGATCGCCCGCGAGATGCACGACACCGTCGCGCACAGCCTGGGCATCGTCGCCCTGCAGGCGGGTGCCGCCCGCCGGGTCATCGACAGCCGGCCCGAGCGGGCCAAGGCGGCGCTGGGCGAGATCGAGGCCGCCGGGCGGGACACCCTGGCGGCGCTGCGCCGGATGCTGGTCGCTCTGCGCCGCGCCGACGGCGAGGCCTCGGCGACCGCCCCGCAGGGCCTGGCCGACCTCGACCGGCTGGCGGAGGCCACCACCGCGGCGGGAGTGCGGGTGGAGGTCCGGCGGTTCGGCGACCAGGAGCCGCTGCCGCCGGAGGTGGACCTCGCTGCCTTCCGGATCGTCCAGGAGTCGGTCACCAACGTGGTCCGGCACGCGGACGTCCGCGCGTGCGTCGTCTCCGTCGACCGCCGCACGGCGGGGGAGCTGTCCGTCGAGGTGACCGACCGGGGCCGGGGCCACGGCACCGCCCCGGGCAGCGGCGTCGGGCTGGCCGGGCTGCGCGAGCGGGTCGCCCTGCTGCACGGCGGGTTCGAGGCCGGGCCGCGTCCCGGCGGCGGGTTCCGGGTCGCGGCCACGCTGCCGGTCCCGGCCGCCGTTCCCGCAGCCGGGGCGGAGGCACGGGCATGATCCGGGTCATCCTGGCCGACGACCAGCCGCTGGTGCGGGCGGCGCTGGAGATGGTGATCGCGGAGACGGCCGACGTCGAGGTGGTCGGTGAGGCGGGCACCGGGGCCGAGGCCGTCCGGCTGGCCGCCGAACTGCGCCCGGACGTCGTGGTGATGGACATCCGGATGCCCGGCATGGACGGCATCGAGGCCACCCGGCTGGTGACCGCCGCCGACGGCCCGACCAGGGTGGTGGTGCTCACCACCTTCGACGAGGACGAGCACGTCTACGCGGCGCTGAGCGCGGGGGCGTCCGGGTTCCTGGTCAAGGACATGGCGCTGGACGACATCCTGGGCGCCGTGCGGGTGGTCGCCGCCGGGGACGCCCTGATCGCCCCGAGCGTGACCCGGCGGCTGATCGGCGCCTTCGTCGGCGGCCGGCCGCCGCAGCCGGGGACCGCCGCGGTGACGCCCGCCCTCCGGCGGCTGGAGGCGATCACCGGGCGCGAGCGGGAGATCCTCACCCTGGTCGGCCGCGGCCTTTCCAACCCCGAGATCGCCGCCGAACTGGTGCTCAGCATCGCCACCGTCAAGACCTACATGACCCGGCTGCTGGCCAAGCTCGACGCCCGCGACCGGGTGCACCTGGTCATCCTCGCCTACGAGGCGGGCCTGGTGACCGTCCCCGGCTGACCAGGCCTGCGTCCTGACGACTCACCGCTTGATCGCCACGCCCGCGTACATCGCGATGTCCCGGTCGCGGACGGGTGCGGCGTCGGCGTCCGGGCGCCAGTGGTGGACCAGGGTGACGCCCGGGTCGAGCAGGTCGTAGCCGGTGAAGAAGGCCTCGGTCTCGGCCTTGTCGCGGATCTGCAGCGGGATGCCGCGCGCGTTGTACTCCCGGCCGACACCTCCCACGCCCACCGGGTCGGTGTCGCCGGTGAAGACCGTCAGGGCGAGGAAGCTGCCGGGCGCCAGGGCGTCCATGAAGCGGCGCACGATGCCCTGCGGGTCGTCCGAATCCAGCACGAAGTGGACGATCGCGATCAGCGACAGCGCCACCGGCTGCGAGAGGTTCAGCACCTCGCGCAGCCGGGGGTCGTCGATGATCGACTCCGGGTCGCGGAAGTCGGCGTCCACGTAACAGGTGCGGCCCTCGGGCGTGCTGGACATCAGCGCCCGCGCGTGGGTCAGCACGATCGGGTCGTTGTCCACGTACGCGACCCGCGCCCCGGGGGCGATCGCCTGGGCGATCTCGTGCACGTTCGGCGAGGTGGGGATGCCGGTGCCGATGTCCAGGAACTGCCGCACGCCGTACTGCTCGGTGAGGTGGCGCACCGACCGCTGCATGAAGTCGCGGGTGGTGCGCATCGAGATCGGCAGCGAGGGCCAGGCCCGCACCGAGGCGTGCGCCGCGGTCCGGTCCGCCTCGAAGTTGGTCTTGCCGCCGATCAGGTAGTCGTAGACGCGGGCGGAGTGCGGGACGTCCATCCGCAGGTCCACCGGGGAGTGCTCCTCCTGCGGACCGCGCTCCGCCCGGACCTCGTTCGCCATGCTCGCCCTCCCGTGGGGAATCCCGTCACCGGCCGCCCGGGGCGGCGGTCCTTGGAGCGCATGGTAACGGCCATCGGTACGACGAGATGATGAACCCTCAGTCTGAGCCTTCAGGCTGAGCCCTCGGTTTGAGCCCTCGGTCTGAGTCCTCGGTCTGAGCTCTCAGGCTTGGGCCTCCGGCTGGCTCGCCTCCACCGCCCGAGCGCCCGGCTGCCGGGGGACGGCGGCCGGGTCGGACTCGCGCCGGCCGTGCCGCGCGAGTTCGAGCGCGGCGCCGAGCCAGGCCACACCGAACGCCCAGGTCGCCAGCCACTCGCACAGGTACAGCGGCCGGATCTCCCAGCCCTTGCCGATGCCCGTCGCCCCGGCCACGACGGAGAGCAGCAGCGCGACCAGGATCACGACCCCGGCCGTCAGGTAGGCGGCACCGACCGCGGCCGGCTGGGTCGATCGTGGGTTGCGGAAGGAGTAGAGGCAGAACATCGCCAGCATGACGAACAGCAGGCTCGCGAAGACGAGATGGAACACCCCGACGGTGCGCTCGATGTCCGAGGCGTCCGACGGGGAGGTCGGGCACAGCGCGACCCCGACCGCGAAGAACCCGGCCGCCGTGCTCCAGCGGTCGTCCCGGCGGTCGAAGCGGTAGCAGATCAGGAACACCCCGAGGGCGCACAGGGCGCCGACGAAGACGTTCCGGGTGTCGGTGTAGTACGAGGCGCTCATCGAGCCCGGCCAGTAGCCGTCGGTGCTGCGCCCCGTAACCAGGGCGGCCAGCCAGTTGCCGAACGGCAGGGCGACCGGCAGCAGGATGCCGATCAGTCCGACGCCGAGGCGCAGGAATGTGACGGTCCGTTCGTCCTGGACGCCCCGCCGGGCGTCCGCTGGGTTCTGCGTGCGTGAGTCGTGCGTCACGGACGCCTCCTTGCCTGGGTGCGGGCGCTTGAGCCCGCGCACTTCTCGGGCCGCGGGGGACAGGACGGGGGCGGTGTCGACGGCACCGCCTGACCTGAGCGGCCGTCAACTGGTGTACCCGCATCGACGTTCGAAGCACCACCGAATGGAGTGGTTTAGGACGTATCCGGTGACCCCGGGCCCGTGACCGGTGGTCCGGCTCAGCCCGTCGGCTGCCCGCTGCGCGCGATCAGCGCGTTGAGCAGGGCAGCGCCGCGTTCGGCGTCGTCCACGCTGACGGCGAACTCGGCGCCCTGGCGGGTGCGCACCACCAGGCAGGCGCCCCGGCGCAGCATCACCGTGGTGCCGCGGCTGTTGATCCGGTAGCCCCAGCCGCCCGCCTGGGCGGCGGTGCGCTCCTCGGCGCGCGCCGAGACGAGGTCTTCGGGAGCCCAGTGCCGGGCGGGCCGGCCGAACGGGCCGAAGCCGACGGTCAGGCCCCGGGAGGTCACCCTGGCCTGCACCGAGGAGCAGGCGAGGACGGCGAGGGCGGGGAGCCCGAACGACAGCGCGATCGACCAGTCCGGCCCGGCCAGTCCGCTCGCGGCCGTCAGCGCGCCCGCCACCGCGGCCAGCCCGAGCACGGCGGCGAGCAGCTGCAGCCAGGGGTTGGCGGCCCGCGACAGCCAGACGAACCGCTCGCCCGCCGGCACCTGCAGCACCGGCGACCCGGCCGCCGGACGCTGCTCGGCCGGGCCCGCGTTCCGCCGGCCCGCCAGCCAGGCCAGCGTCGTGGCCCCGGCGGTGGCCAGCATGATCAGGACCACCTCGATGCCCATCGGCGCGGCGTCCTGCCAGCGGACGCGGTCCAGGTTGGCGTGCACGATGGAGGTCTGGGCCCCCGTCAGCAGCACGCCGCCGCCTGCCAGCACCGCCGCCGCCGCGCCGGGCGTCCGCAGGTCCCAGTAACGCCGGGCGAGCGCCGAGAGCGCCACCAGCACCAGCCACAGACCCGCCGGGAACAGCACCGCCGCCGTCAGCGACATCGAACCGTCCGGATCCCGCCCTCCCCAGTGCGTGGCCAGCGGGTCCGGCAGCCGGTGACGCGCCGCCAGCGGCAGCGCGACCAGCAGCGCCAGCACGCCGACCGACCAGACCGCCGCACCCCAGAGCGCCCCCCGGCGTGCACCCCGACGCGCCGGCTTCCCGGCCCCGGGCTGCACCGTTCCTGCTCCCTCGTCCGTCACACCTTCGCCCGTCGCGCCTTCGTCCGTCGCGCCTTCGTCCGTCACGACATCCCCCTGATCATCTCCACGAGATCGTTCCTGCTGTAGCCGGACCTGGCCGCGTCGGCGACCAACTGCCGCACCCGCTCGACCAGTTCGGAGCGGGTGTCGGCGCCGGCCGCGATCGTGATGCCCCGGCCCCGGCGGAACTCCAGCAGCCCCTCGTCGCGCAGTGCGCGCAGCCCCCGCAGGACGGTGTTGCTGTTCACGCCCAGGGCCCGGGAGAGCTCCCGGGCCGGGGGCAGCTTGTCCCCCGGGGCGCACTCGCCCTCGGCGACGGCCCGTCTGATCGCACCTGCGACCTGTTCGTGCAGCGGTCGGGTGTCCCCGACGTCCAGCTTCAGCAGCATGATGCTAGTGACGATAGCACCATTCATGTCATCTACCGCGCTGCCCCCGCGCTCCCGCCACGCCCGTATGGAGAGCGTTCGAAACGCCGTACCGGACGTCAGGAAGGCGTCAAGGAGTGCCGGTGCGCGGCCCGGGCACGGGTTGGCTGGAGGGGCACCGGCAACCACGAGACGAGGACGGACCATGCACGGCAGCGGGCAGCACGAGGGCAGCACGGCACCCAGGGCGGTGGTCGGGGTCAGCGGCTCACTGGGCAGCCTGGCGGCGCTGCACCGGGCCGCGGCCGAAGCCCGGGAGCGCGGCGCGGAGCTGCTGCCGGTCCTCGCCTGGGAACCGCCGGGCGGTGAGCTCGGCTACCGGCGCTCGCCCTGCCCGCCGCTGCTCGCCGCCGTCCGGGAAGCCGCCGAACAGCGCCTGCACGACGCCCTCGACGAGGCCTTCGGCGGCGCCGACCCCGGCCTGCCGCTGCGCCCCGTGGTCATCCGGGGCGAGACCGGCCCGGCCCTGGTCCAGGTCGCCGACCGGCCCGGCGACCTGCTGGTCCTCGGGCGCAGCGGCGGCCTGCTGCGCCGCCGGCTGCGGCGCTCGGTGTCCGGCTACTGCGCGCGCCGGGCCGGCTGCCCGGTGCTGACCGTGCCGGTGCCGGAACTGCTCGACCAGCTGCACGAACTGGAGGCACTGCACCGCCGCGCCCGCTGGCACCTGCCGGCCGGCCCGGCGACCGGACTCCTCGCGGCGAGGCGGTAGCCGGCGGTGAGGAAGCACTCGGCCCACCCCGGCGGCACCCGGTACCGGCCCGGGCAGCAGCGGCTGCCGGTCGCCACCTCGGACCCGGCCGCCCTGCCCACCGCACTGCCACGCGGCACCGTACGCGCCGCACCGCTGCGCCTGGACCGCCCGCTCTGAGCGCGCCCCGAACGGCCCGCCGCCGACCGCGAACGCCCGGCGGCGGACCACACCGAACACCCGGGACTCCGGCCGGTACTCCGGAGCCCCGGCGAACCGGTGGAAAACAGGGGGCGGGGCGCGCGGGCGGTCGCAGGTTCGGACACCGGGGCCGCCCGTACGGACGGCCCCACCGGGACCACCCCGCGCGCCCCGCCGAGACACGGGCTCCCGCCGAGACACGGCCCAGGGCCGCCCGGAGAACGCGTAGCGCCCGGGCCTGAATGGCGGCTAGTCGTCCGAGGGCAACTCCGCCGGGACGGCGATGACGTCGACCAGGGCCTCGCCGCGCAGCACCGTGAGCGCCAGTGGACGGTTGATCGCGTCGGCCAGCATCAGGCGCTGCAGGGACTGCGCGCTGCTCATCGGCTCCCCGGAGGCGGTGAGCAGCAGGTCGCCCTCGTGCAGGCCGGCGCGGTCGGCGGGGGCGCCGTGGACCACCTCGACGATCCGCAGGCCGGCGCGCTGCCCGGTGCGGTGGCGCAGGGCGGGCGGCAGGGGTGCGGGCACCCCGGCCAGGCCCAGGTAGGCGCGGCGGATCCGGCCCTCGGTGAGCAGGGCGGCGATGATCTGCCGGCTGGTGGCGTCGATCGGTACGGCCAGGCCGAGCCCGTTCCCGGCCACCGCCGTGGTGATCCCGACGACCTCGCCGTTCGCGGTGGTCAGCGCGCCGCCGGAGTTGCCGGGGTTGAGGGCGGCGTCGGTCTGGATGACGTTGTCGATGATGCGCACGGTGCTGCCGGAGCGGGCGGGCAGCGAGCGGCCGAGCGCGCTGACCACGCCGGCGGTGACCGTTCCGGCCAGCCCGAGCGGGTTGCCGACGGCGACGACCAGCTGTCCGACCCGCAGCGCGGTCGCCTCGCCGAGGCTGACCGGGGTGGGGGTCGCGCCGTCGGCGCGCAGGACGGCGAGGTCGGAGAGCGGGTCGGCGCCGATGGTGTGGAACGGGGAGGTGGTGCCGTCGGCGAAGGCCAGCGTCCCGGCGTCGGCGTGGCCGACGACGTGGGCATTGGTGAGCAGGAAGCCGTCCTCGGTGAAGACCACCGCCGAGCCGAGCGCGGTGCTGAACCAGCCGCCACGGCCGCGCCGCGGGACCTGGACTGCGGCCACCCGGGGCGTCACGGTGGCGGCCACGGTGGTGACGATCCCCGAGTAGGCGTCCAGCGCCTCCGCCGCGCTGTGGCCGCGGCCGTCAGGGGCGTGTCCGTCAGGGGCGTGTCCGTTCGGGACCTGTTCGTCCGGGGCGTGTTCCGGCCCCGGGAGTGTGTCGGCCACGGTGCTCACCCCTTTCGCCGGCGCGAGTTCTCCCGGTGCCAACAACGGCGTGCCGTCGAAGCTTCCGCCGCCGTTCCTGACGCGGACTTGACGCGCGGCCGACTACAAAAGAAAGGCAAAGCGTGCGTAAGGTATGCGCAAAGTCATCTCTGTGGGGAGGGTCTGATGGACACCGTGCCGGAGCCGGGCGAGGAGCCGACCGCGCTGGACCCGCTGCTGGTTCCCACCCGGGACGCACTGCTCGGCGGCCGCCCGCACCGACCGCCCCGCTGGAAGCGGCTGTGGAAAGCGGGCGCGGCCGCCCCGGCACCGTCGTCGGAGTGGATCCGGCGGGAGGCCGACGGGCAGGCCCAGCGCCTCGGCCGCCGGACGCCCGGCACCGAGCACGTCCTGCTCGCCGTCCTGGCCGTCCACGAAGTCCTGGGCCACCAGCCCCGGTCGCAGCCGCAACCGCAACCGCTGCCGGACGTGGACGACAGCGGCGGCGAACTGCTCGCCCGGCTCGGCCTCGACTACGCCCGGGCCCACGCGGCCCTCACCGCCGGGACGGTCGTGCTGCCCGCCGACCCCCGCTCCGTCGAGGCCTACCTGGACGGCGCGGCCCCCGGTCCGCTGGTGCGGCTGCTGCTGGACGAGGACACCCGGGCCCGCCGCCTGGCCGAGTCCCTGGTCGGAGCACTGGACGGACCCCCGGACGGGGCCCCGAACGGAACCCCGCTCGCCGACCGGAGCCGGTAGCGCGGCGGGACCGGTAGTGCGGTGGAACCGCCGTCGGCACTCTTGACGCTCTGGAATGGTCCAGTCCACTCTGGCTGACGGCATGTTCCTGCCACTTCCGACCGTCGCAAGGAGCACCGTCCGTGAAGCCGCAGTCCCCGCCGGTCCTCGGCGCCGCCCTCACCGCCCTCGGGGCCCTCCTCCTCGGCGCGGTCGCCGTCGCGGTCGCCGCCCCGTCCGCGGCTCGGGCCCCGGCGCCGGCCGTGGTCAAGGTGAGCACCGCCAAGCAGCTCCAGGCCGCGCTCGCCGCCGCCGCGCCCGGCCAGACCATCCAGCTCGCCGACGGCACCTACTCCGGCGCCTTCCGGGCCACCGTGCCCGGCACCGCCGCCGCCCGGATCACCCTCACCGGCTCCGCCAAGGCCGTCCTCACCACCCCCACCGGCGGCGGCTACGGCCTCCATCTCGACGGCGCGAGCTACTGGACCGTCCAGGGGCTGACCGTCACCGGCGCCCAGAAGGGCATCATGGCGGACGCCGCGGACTACGTGGTGCTGGACGGCGTGACGGTCCACCACACCACCATGGAGGGGGTGCACTTCCGCAACTCCAGCGCCCACGGCACGCTGCGCGGCTCGCGCATCCACGACACCGGCCTGAACCGGGACGGCCTGGGCGAGGGCGTCTACGTCGGCACCGCCAACACCCTCACCGACCACAGCGACTACGTGCAGATCACCGGCAACACCTTCGGGCCCGGCATCGGCGCCGAGAACGTCGACCTCAAGGAGGGCACCACCGGCGGCCTCGTCTCCGGCAACACCTTCGACGGCGACGGACTCACCGGCCGCAACTACGACGACTCGTGGGTCGACGTGAAGGGCAACGGCTACGTCATCGAGAACAACACCGGCAGGCGCACCACGAACGACGGCTACCAGACCCACAGCGTCCAGCCGGGCTGGGGCTGCGGCACCGTCTTCCGCGGCAACCGCTCCGACCTCACCGGCGCCTCCGGGGCCGACCGCTACGCGATCGACGTCACGAACTACGACGCCGCCACGTGCAGGGTGACGATCGGCGCGGGCAACACCGTCACCGGGGGCCGGGGCCTGGTGAACCCCGGGATCCCCGTCGGTTGATCGGTACGGCCCGTGCTACAGCTCCCCGAGCGGTACGTCCGGGTCGGCCAGCGCCTTGGTGTCCACCACCCGCCCCGAGCGCACCAGTTCGCGGATCGGGTCGGTGACGTCCCAGACGTTGACGTTCATCCCCGCGCGCACCCGGCCGCCGGAGAGCCAGAACGCGATGAACTCGCGGGCGGCCGGGTCGCCGCGGAACACCACCCGGTCGTAGCCGTCCGGCTCGACGTAGCCGACGTACTCCGCACCCAGGTCGTACTGGTCCGTGAAGAAGTAGGGGACACGGTCGTAGACGGCGTCCGGCTGCCCGAGCATCGCCCGGGCCGCGGTGCGCGGCTGGTTGACGGCGTTGGCCCAGTGCTCGACCCGGATGTGCCGGTCGAACAGCGGGTGGTAGGCGTTGGCGGCGTCGCCGGCCGCGAAGACGTCCGGGTCCGAGGTGCGCAGCTGCCGATCGGTCTTGATGCCGTTGTCGACCTCCAGTCCGGCGGCCTCCGCGAGCCCGGTGGCGGGGGAGATGCCGATGCCGACCACCACCGCGTCGGCCGCCACCGTCGTCCCGTCGCCGAGCCGCACGCCGGTCACCGTGCCGCGGTCGCCGGTCAGTTCGGCCACCTTCACCCCGAAGCGCAGGTCCACGCCGTGCGCCCGGTGCAGGTCGGCGAAGACCTGGGCGACCTCCCGGCCGAGCACCCGCAGCAGCGGCAGTTCGAGCGCCTCCAGCACCGTCACCTCGGCGCCCGCCTCGCGGGCCGCGGCCGCCACCTCCAGGCCGATCCAGCCCGCGCCGACCACCGCGATCCGGGCGCCGGGGCGCAGCGCCGCCCTGATCCGGTCGCTGTCCTCGACCCGGCGCAGGTAGAGCACGCCGTCCTGGTCGGCGCCGGGCACCGGCAGGCGGCGCGGCACCGAGCCGGTGGTCAGCAGCAGCTTGTCGTACTCGATGCGGCCGTCGTCGGCGAGCGTCACGGTGTGCCCGGCCGGGTCGATCGAGGTCACCGCCGTGCCCAGGCGCAGCGTGACGTCCTGCTCCCCGTACCACTGCGGCGGGTGGACGTAGATCTTCTCCCGGGACGTCTTGCCCTGCAGGTAGCCCTTGGACAGCGGCGGCCGCTCGTACGGGCGTTCGTGCTCCTCGCCGATCAGGACGATGCCGCCCCGGTACCCGGCCTCCCGCAGCGCCTCGGCCGCCTTCGCGCCGCCCAGGGACGCGCCGACGATGACGATCGGGCGGCCCTGCCCGCGGTTCGTCCCGGTGGTGCCGTTGTCCGTGCCCGCCATGCTCGACTCCTCGTTCTCCGGTCGTTCTCCGGCCGTGGATCCGGGGCCAGCCTGCCGCCGTCCGGGTGGTGTGTCGAGACGGCGGCGGGCGCGCCGCGCCCCGCTCGCCCGTACGGGTGAACGGGGCGCCGGGGCGGCCTCGGGCGGATCCCGGGCGAGGCCTCCGGCGGGCCTCAGGAAGGGCCTCGGGAAGGGCCTCAGGCGGTCATCGCCGCCCTGACCAGCGCGGTGTCGGTGAACTGCTCGAAGCGGACGATCCGGCCGCCGCGCACGGTGAAGTGGTGGGCGACCCTGACCGCGAGCGGCTTCCCGGTGGCTTTGTGGACGGCCGTGTAGCGGGCCAGCACCACGACGTCCTCGCCGTCCACCACGTAGGTGTCGTCGTGCGCCGTCCAGTCGTCCCACTCGGCGGCCAGCCGCTCCATCACGTTCGTGGTGACGCCCTTCGGGGTGCGGTAGGTGCCGGCCAGCGGGAAGCCGGCCATCTCGGTCCACTCGACGTCCTCGGCGAGCGTGGCGCGCAGCGCGGCGAGGTCGCCCCGGGCGGAGGCCAGGTACTGGCGGCGCACCACGTCGGCGGGGGCGGCGGACTCGGCGAAGGCGGAGACGTCCCTGGGGATCTCGATCATCGTCCGCTCACCCCCACGCCATCTCGCCCGTGACGACTTTGGTGCCGATGTCCACCGCGATCCGCAGCCCCAGCTCCGGGAAGCGCCGCTCCAGCGCCTCCTTCGCCGCGGCCGCGTCGGCGGCCCGGCCGATCTCGGTCTCGAAGGCGCGCAGGTAGGCACGGGTGTGGTCGACGGCGTTCAGGTCGGTGGGCGCGCCCGCGGTCCGGTGGCCGGCCGCCACCCAGGTCGGGTGCAGCGCCTCGATGCCGTCCAACAGGTCGATCCAGGCGGCCCGTTGGGAGGCGGTCGGGGTGTCGGCCGTCCACACGTGCAGGCCCTCGAAGAGCAGCACCCCGCCGAGCACGGCGCGGTGGTGGTGCTGCCAGAGGTAGTGCCGGTCGGGCAGGTGGAAGTCGGCGCCGCGCACCTCGAAGCGGTGGCCCTCGAAGACGATCTCGTCGCTCGGCAGCACCTCGGGCCGCACCAGCCGGGTGGGCAGCTCGGGGCCCAGGTGGGCCCAGGCGCGCAGCTTGGCCTCGTACGTCTCCTGGATGTGCTCGACGGTCGAGGCGGTGGCCAGGAACCGGGCCTGCGGGAAGGCGTCCTGGATCTCCTGGGCGCCGAAGTAGAAGTCCGGGTCGCCGTGGCTGATGAACACGGTGGTCAGCCGCTTGCCGGAGGCCTCGACCCGCTCGACCAGGCGGCGGCCGTCGGAGCGGGTGAACCCGGCGTCCACCAGCAGGGCGTCCCGCGGGCCGGTGACCAGGACGGAGGTCTTGTTGAGCGAGCTGTCGGGGCTGTCGACGATGTCGAAGTCGAGTGCACTCACGTTGACCAGTCCTTCCTCTGACGCACGCCTCGCCGCCAGCATCGGCGTTGGGCGCGGCGCCCGCATCCGGAGGAGGCGGACCGCGCCTCGGGCGGGTGCGGAGCCGGAGCCACGGCCGGGGCTACCGCGCCGGGCCCAGCCGCAGCACCGCCAGCGCCCCCAGCGCGGTGGCGGCCGCGAGCGGCACCCACAGCGCGGCCGGGCCGGCGGCCGGCAGCGCGGTCAGCACGGCCGGAGCGGCCGCCCGGCCCACGCCCATCGACAGCTCCCAGCGCGCCAGTGCCCGCCCGAGCAGGTGCGGCGGGGCGACCGCCGCCACCAGCGCCGTGCCCGAGCCGGTGTAGAGGATCTCACCCAGCGTGTACAGCACCGAGACCACCGCGACCCCCGCCGCCCCCGACGTGCCGCCGAGCGCCCCGGCCGCCCAGAAGCCCAGGTACGAGACCGCCAGCAGCGCCCCCGAGGCCGCCAGGACGGCCCGCCGCGAACGGTCCGCCAGCCGCAGCACCAGCGCCAGCTGCAGGGCGATCACCAGCACCGTGTTGCCCACGAACAGGCCCGAGGACCAGGCCGGGGAGGCGTGCAGCTGCAGCACCAGCAGTGCCGGCAGCGCCACCTCCAGCACGTCGAAGCAGAACGCGTACGGCAGGTTGGCCAGGCTCAGCAGGGTGATCCGGCGCAGCGGCTCGCGCCGCTCCTGCGACGTGCCGGGCTGCGCCGTCTGCGCAGCCCGTACCCGCAGCGAGCCGACCAGGCAGGCCGCGCTCAGGCAGGCCGCGCCGGTCACCCCGGCCAGCAGCCGGATCGCGCCCGCCCCACCGGACACCGCCACGGTGGCCAGCAGCGCGCCCGCGCCCAGCCCCGCATTGCGCACCGCCCGACCGGCGGCCAGCGCCGCGTCCCGGTGCCGCCCCTCGGTCAGCGTGCTCACCACCGCCGCGTGCGTGGTCGGCCAGGACTGGCTGCCCACCCCGAACAGCACCGCGGCCGCCGTGAACCCCGCCAGGCCGTCCGCGAGCAGCAGCGCCAGCGCACCGGCCGCCCGCAGCAGCAGCGTGACGGCGGCGGGCAGGGTGCGGGCACCGCGGTCGATCCAACGGCCGGTCAGCGGCACCACCAGCAGACCCGCGACCATCCCCGCCGACAGCGCCAGACCGACCGCACCCGCTCCCAGATGCAGCATCCCGACCCCGTACAGCAGCAGGAACGGCCGCAGCATCCCGCCGCCCACCGCGTCCACCGCCAGCGCGACGGCGTACCGGGGCCCGCCGGCAGCGGTCAGCAGGCGCAGCGACTGCCCGGCCGAGCCGAGCAGCCCGAGCAGCGCGGCCGGGCCCCGGCGGCCGGCGCCGATCGGCGGGGCGGGCGACAGGCCGTCGCGGACGGCGGCGTGGTCATGGACGGACTTCTCCTGGATCAGGCTCATGGCCGCTACCGTCCGCCCCGGCACGGCCGCCCGGCACGCCGATTGACGGTTCCCGTCAATCGGCGGGAGACGGCCTCGGGCGGGGTGACAGGATCCCGTGCGTGAGTGTGACCATCGACATCACCGGCCTGCCCGACGAGCGCCTGCTCTTCACGCCGTCCCCGCTCGCCGAGCTGAACGCCATGCTGCACGTGCTCGCCGAGCCCGCGCACCACCCCGCGCTGCACGGCTGGGCGAGCAGCACCACCGCCACGATCCCGCCGGAGCTGTCCGAGCGGCTGCTGGAGGCCGACTTCCTCTGGCGCTCCTCGCGCGCCGACTTCCTCGTCCCCGGCCTGCCCGGCGCCACCCTCGCCGACGAACTCGACGCCGTCGACCGGATCGACGACGAGCTGTACGTCACCGGAGCCCTCATCACCACCTGCGGCTCCTCCCGGCTCGCCCGCGCAGCCTCCCCGCTCACCGACCCCGCCGCCAACGAGCGCGCCCGCGAACTCGCCCTCGCCCGCGGCCCCCGGCAGGCCGCCTTCGCCGACCGGCTGCTCGCCGACCCGCCCGCCGTCCGGGCCCTGGTGCGGCGGATGCTGGAGGACTGCGAGTCCGCGTTCTTCGCCGACGCCTGGCGGCGCGTCTTGCCCGCCCTCGCCGCCGACGCCCGGCACAAGGCCGACCTGCTCGCCCACCGCGGCGCCGCCGAGGCCGTCGCCGCTCTGTCGCCGGCCGTCGGCCTCGAACAGGGCGAGGACGGGCGGCGCCGGATCGTCATCGACAAGCTGCAGGACAACACCACCAGCGCGGTCGACAACGGCGGCGTCACCTTCATCCCCACCGTCTTCGGCCGCCCCCACCTGCTCGTCGTCCACGCCGCCGGCTGGCGGCCCGTCCTCCAGTACCCGGCCGCCGAGGCCGACCTGCCCGAGCCGGTCTCGCTGGCCCTCGTCCAGCAGCGTCTGGAGGCACTCGCCCACCCCGTCCGGCTGCGCCTCGTCCGCACCATGGCCCGCGGCCCGCACACCACCGGCGAACTGGCCGCCGCCTGGCAGCTCAGCGCGCCCGAGGTCTCCCGCCACCTGGCGGTGCTGCGCAAGGCCGGGCTGCTCACCACGGAGCGGCGCGGGCGGTACATGCTCTACCAGCTCGACCTGGCGGGCAGTGCCCGGCTCGGGTCGGACTTCCTGGAGGCGGTGCTGCGGTGACCGATCGGGGGACCGGGAACACCGGCCGTGCGGAACGCGTTCGTCCGGGCATGACTGACGACGCCTCCACCGACGCCGCTGCCGCCGCCGAGCCCGCGATCCTCCGCTACGCCGCCTTCGCCGCCCGCCCCGAGGGCGGGAACCCGGCGGGCGTCGTCCTCGACGCCACCGGGCTGACCGAGCAGCGGATGCTCGCCGTCGCCGCCGAGGTGGGCTACTCCGAGACCGCCTTCCTGACCGCGGGGGCGACGGAAGGGGCGTACCGGGTACGGTACTTCAGCCCGCTCGCCGAGGTGCCGTTCTGCGGGCACGCGACGGTCGCCTCCGCCGTCGCCCTGGCCGAGCGCACCGGCCCCGGGCGGTACGTCTTCACGACGGCGGCCGGGGACGTCCCGGTCGAGGTCGAGCGCGGCGCCGACGGGCTGCTGCGGGCCACCCTCACCAGCGTCGAGCCGAAGGTCGAGGACGTCCCGGCGGCCGACGTCGAGCAGGCGCTCGCCCTGCTCGGCTGGTCCGCCGCCGACCTGGACCCGGCCCTGCCGCCGCGGATCGCCTACGCGGGCGCCCGGCACCTCGTCCTCGCCGCCGGCACCCGCAGCCGACTGGCCCGGCTCGACTACGACTTCGACGGCCTGGCGGACTTCATGCGGGCCCGCGACCTGGTCACCCTCCAACTCGTCTGGCGCGAGGCCGCCGAGGTCTTCCACGTCCGCGACCCGTTCCCGGTCGGCGGCGTGGTCGAGGACCCGGCCACCGGCGCGGCCGCGGCCGCCTTCGGCGCCTACCTGCGCGAGCTGGGCGCGGTGGCGGCCCCGGTGGTGCTGACGCTGCACCAGGGCGAGGACCTGGGCCGGCCCGGCGTGCTGAGCGTCGAACTCCGGGCGGAGGACGCCCGGGTACGGGTCTCCGGCACGGCGGTCGCGATCGGGTGAGGTAGGGCGCCGTCAGGGCGAGGGCTGCGGCAGGACCTGCGGAGGGCCTGCCCTAAATCGTTCGACTGCGCCCGCCCCGATGGGTGAGGCTGCTCCGATGCAGAGCACGAGCAGCCGGACCGTGACGGTCGATCTCACCCATGGCGACGAGTACTTCGGGCAGCTGGGGCCCTTCGGGGTGGACAGCCCCTGGTGGTCCTCCGTGGCGGAGGTGGTGGCGCGGGCGACGGAGGCGGCCGGTGTGCCGGTGCTCGTGGCGCGGCTGGTCGAGGGGCACGGTGGAACCCCGGGCAGCGGTGGGCGGGTGCGCTACCACGCCGAGGCGCTGGAGCGGCCCGGGGGCCTCGACCCCCGTGTGCCGGACGGCGACACGGCCGCCCGGCTGGGCCCGGCCGAACGGCGTGCCGCCTGGGCCACGCCCGGCGGCCTGCGCGAGGCGCTGGCCTGGGCGGAGTCGGCACTCGCCCGGGCGGGGCGCCCGCAGGCCGGGCCGGCCCGGCAGATCCGCACCTGGAACCTGTCCGGCCTCTTCCGCCTCCCGGTGGCCGGGGGCGCCGACGCCTGGCTGAAGACCACCACACCGGCCTTCAACGCCGCCGAGGGTGCGGTCATCCGGCTGTTCGCCGACGCCGATCCGACGCTCGTCCCGACCGTCCTCGCCGCCGACCCGGCGGCCGGCCGGCTGCTGCTCGACCACGTGCCCGGCGAGGACGGCTGGGGCCCGTCCGCCGAGACCGTCGCCGAGGTGGTGCCCCGGCTGGTGGCCGCCCAGGCGGCGCTCGCCGACGGCCGGGCCGCTGCCGCCGGACTGCGCGACCGCACGCCCGGTGCGCTGCTCGCCGGGCTGGCGGCGCTCGCGGACCGGCTCCCCGAGGAGACCGACCTGAGCGCCGGGGAACGGGCCGCCGTCCGCGCTCTCATCGCCGAACTTCCCGCTCAGATAGCGGAGTTGGTCGCCCGCGGCCTGCCCGAGACGGCGCTGCACGGCGACTTCCACCCCGGCAACTGGCGCTCCGACGGCAGCCGCCCGGCCACCGTGATCGACTTCGCCGACGCCTGCCTCGGCCACCCCGCGCTGGACGGGCTGCGCCCGCGCGCCTACCTCTCGCCGGAGGCCTGGCAGCACCACACCGAAGTGTGGGCGCAGGCCTGGCGCCGGCACGCCCCCGGCTCGGACCCGCTGCGCGCCCTGGAGCTGGCCGAGCCGCTGTACCACCTGTCGTACGCGCTGCGGTACCAGGAGTTCCTGGATCACATCGAGCCGAGCGAACGCCCGTACCACGCCGGCGATCCGGCCGCCGAGCTGCGCGCCGCCCTGGCCTGCGCCGGGGCGCGGGGCCGCGCATAGACTGCCGAGGTGGAACGACCGACGCCAGGCGAGGCGGGCCCCGGGCCCCACGGGCTTCCGGTGCTTCCCGAGTTGCCGTTGCAGGAGCTGGAGTGCTTCGCCGTCCTCGTCGAGCAGTTGCACTTCGGGCGGACGGCGCAGCGCCTGGGCCTGTCCCAGAGCCGGGTCTCGCAGCTGGTCAAGCGTCTGGAGAACCGGGTCGGTGCCCCGCTGTTCCGGCGGACCAGCCGGCGGGTCGAGTCGACCGAGCTGGGGCGGGCGCTGGCCGAGCAGGTGGTGCCCGCCTTCGCCCGGCTCCGGGAGGGCTTCGCCGAGGCCCGGGCCCGGGCGGCGACCGCCCGGCCGCTGCGGCTGGGCTTCCAGTGCGCGGTGTACGAGCCGGTGGCCCGGGCGATCGCGAGCCTGCCGGAGGGTGCCGCCCGGCTGGTCGAACTGCCCTGGTCGGACCCGTTCTCCCAGCTCGCCCGGGGCGAGGTCGACCTGGCCATCGTGCTCGCCCCCTGCCGGGAGCCGGGCTTGGAGGTGCTGCTGGAGTTCTCCCGGCAGCCGGTGTACC
This sequence comes from Streptomyces sp. 1114.5, assembly GCF_003635085.1. Lineage (NCBI taxonomy): Bacteria > Bacillati > Actinomycetota > Actinomycetes > Kitasatosporales > Streptomycetaceae > Streptomyces > Streptomyces sp. 1114.5. Next base: position 321,094 of record NZ_RBXE01000004.1, on the reverse strand, counting down.
TGGCGGTCTCGGCCGCGCAGGTGCCGGTCGGGGCGGGCGGCGTGAGCGGCGAGGAGCTGGCCGCGCTGCCGCTGATCGAGCCGCGTGGCCCGGCGCCCGAGTACTGGCGGGAGGCGAACGCGCCCCGGCGGACGCCCGGCGGGCGGGAGTTGGCGTACGCGGCGGGTGCCGTCACCCTCCAGGAGGGCCTGTCGATGGTGGCCGGCACCCGCCGGGGGCTGCTGCTGTGCGAGCGCAGCACGACGTACCTCCAGCGGCCGGACGTCCGCTTCCTGCCGGTGCCGGAACTGGGGCCGACCAGCCTGGAGGTGGTGCAGCACCAGCGGCGGCCGCACCCTTTGGCGGAGGCCTTCGTCGAGTTGCTGGTCAAGCACGTCGACTGAGCCGTCCGATGCCGATCGCCGTCACCCCCGCCGGCCGGCGCCCGGCCGGGAGCGGGCGGCGAGCAGCAGCCCGGCGGCGGTCAGGGCCGCCGCGGTGCCCAGGACGGCGTGGGTCCCGGCGTGGTCGACGACCAGCCCGCCGGCCAGCGAGCCGACGGCGATGCTCGCGTTGAAGACGCCTGCCCAGACCGCCGCCGAGGCCTCGATCCCGGCCGGGTCGGCGGTGCGCACCCAGGTCTGGGTGGAGACCGACACCCCGCCGTACGAGGCGCCCCAGACCACCAGGACGAGCAGCACGGTGGCGAGGCCGCCGGTGGCGTACGGGAGCAGGGCGGCGGCGAGGGTGACGCCGGCGAGGGCGAGGAGGACGGCCGTCCTGGGGCGGCGTCCGGACAGCGGGCCGAGGGTGAAGTTCCCGGCGACGCCCGCCAGTCCGTACACCAGCAGACAGGCGGCGATGACGCCGTTGCCCAGGCCCGCGTCGGTTTCGAGGACGGGACGGACATAGGTGTAGCCGACGAAGTGGCCGAGCACGACGAACGCGGTGATCGCGAGCCCGACGGCGACGCCGCGGTGGCGCAGGGCACCGGCGAGGCTGCCCGGCCGTCCGCGGCCGTGGACCGGCAGGGCGGGCAGGGTGGCGGCGAGGACGGCGGCGGAGGCGACGGCGAGCAGGGCGAGGACCCAGAACGCGGCGCGCCAGTCGAGCAGGGCGGCGAGGTAGGTGCCCAGCGGGACGCCGAGGACGGAGGCGACGGAGACGCCGGAGAAGATCAGCGTCATGGCCAGGGGGAGGCGCGAACGGTCGGCGAGGCGCGGGCCGAGGCCGGCGGCGAGGCCCCAGACGATGCCCATCGCGGCGCCGAGCAGGACGCGTCCGAGGGCGAGGACGGCGAAGTCCGGGGCGAGGGCGGTCAGGGCGTTGGCGAGGCCGAGCAGCAGCATGAAGGCGACCAGGACGGTCCTGCGGTCGCGCAGCCCGACGAGCATGGGGGCGAAGGGGGAGAGGACGGCCGCGATCAGGCCGGTGATGGTGAGGGAGAGGCCGGTGACGCCGTCGGAGACGCCGAGGCTGTGGGACATCGGGGTGAGCAGGCCGACCGGCATCATCTCGGCGGAGACCACGGTGAAGGTGGCGAGGGCCATGGCCAGGACCGGCGACCAGCGGTGGGCGGCCGGCGGGGCGGAGGTGTCGGTGGGAGCAAGGGCTTCGGCGTCTGTCATGGGGTCAGCCCACCAGCCGGGGAGAGCGCCGAACAAGATCGATGAGCTCATCGATCCATGAGCCAGGCTCATCGATCCCGGCGTGCCGCAAGCCCGGCGTGCCCGCAGACCGCGACAGGTGCCCGCAGACTGCGGTGGGTGCCCGCGGGTTCCGGTGGTGCCCGCCCGCTGTCGGCGAGCGCAGGCACCACCGGAACGGGGATCAGTCCGCCGGGTCGATCCGGTGGCCCCCGCGGGCCGCGTGCAGGGTGAGCGCCTCGACCGGGCAGAAGTCCACCGCCTCGGTCAGTTCCTCCGTCAACTCCGCACCGCCGTCGGCGTACGCGGCCAGCGGGGCGGCCAGTCCGTCGGCGCCGAGGGCCAGCGAGCCGGGCGCGCTGCGCGCGCACATCCCGGAGCCGATGCAGCGGTCCCGGTCGACCCGGACCACCACCGGCTCGGTGTCGGCCCGGCCGGTCACCAGGCCACCCGGAGGGTGTTCGGGCTGCGGGTGAGCAGGCCGCGCCGCCAGTCGATCCGCTCGACCGGCTCGGTCGTCCGCAGGGCGGGCAGCCGGCGGGCCAGCCGGTGCAGGGCGAGCTCCAGTTCCATCCGGGCCAGCCAGGCGCCCAGGCAGTGGTGCGGCCCGGCCCCGAAGGTCAGCATCGGCGCGGCCAGCGGGGAGAACAGCTCGGTGCTCAGGTCCCCGGTGTAGACCGACGGGTCCTGGTTGGCGGAGCTGGCGTCGGCCGCCACCACGCTGCCGGCCGGGATCACCACCCCGCCGATCTCCACGTCCTCCACGGTGCGGCGCAGCAGTCCGGGCATGTGCTCGTGGGCGTCGCCGAGCGGGACGGCGCGCAGCAGCTGCTCGGTCGCGGCGGCGGCGCTGGACTCGTCGGAGGCGAGCTGCTGCCAGGCCTCGCGGCCGTCGTGGAGCAGGTAGACCAGGGCGTTGCCGAGGCTGGTCATGGTGGTCTCGTGGCCGGCCACGACCAGGCCGATGACCAGCGCGACCAGCTGCGCCTCGGTGATCGAGCCGTCCTCGGCGGCGGCCGCGAGCAGGCTGCTGACCAGGTCGTCGCCGGGCTCGGCGCGGCGCTGGGCGATCACCTCGGCGCCGAAGGCGGCGAACTCGTCCATCGCGGCGCCGATCGCCTCGGCGCTGTAGGCGGTGGTGGAGAGCGCGTGGTCGCTCCAGTGCGCGAGCCGCTTGGTGTCCAGGTTGTCCAGGCCCATCAGCCGGCTGATCACCGCGACCGGCAGCGGGCGGGTGTAGCCGCCGACGATGTCGGCGGGGGAGCCGTGGTCGATCAGCTCGTCGATCAGGGACTCGACGACCGACGCCACCCACGGCTTCCAGCGGGCGATCGCCCGCGGGGTGAAGGCCCGCTGCACGGTGCGGCGCAGCCGCTGGTGCTCGGTGCCGTCGATGTTCAGCATGCTCTGCGGGTCGTCCAGGATGTTGGGCGTGACCGTGATCGGCGGCGCGTCCGGCGCGTAGAGCGGGGCCCGGCCCAGGCGCGGGTCCGTCAGCACCTGCCGCACGTCGGCGTGCCGGCTGACCAGCCAGACCGGCGTGCCGGTGGGCAGCGCGGCGAGCCGGGGCGGCCCGGGCTCCAGGCGGCGCAGGCAGTGCAGCGGGGGGAGCGGGGCGGTGCCGGTTCCGGCGCCGGTCGCACTGTTCTCGATGGACATCCGTACTCCAGACTCCAGGGCGGGGGCCGCGGGGGCGGCCCGACGGGGGGTGGATCCGGGATTGGTGCGGGGACGGGTGGGTGCGGCCGGCCGGCGGCTCGACACGGCCGGGGCGGGGTCGGGCGTCTGCTGCGGAGTGGCGCGAAATGTGCGCGGGCGTACGGTCGGTGCGCGCCGGGCACGGGCGCCGCGCGGTGGCACGTCACCGGGTGGGGCAGGAGTGCTGAGCGTGGTCGCGTGAACCGCTTCTGCTACGACCGTACGTGGGCCGCGGGGCGCCCGTCTGCGGCAGTTCCAGCCAACACCGGTGCTTTCCGGGCACTTCGAGGCGTGCTGACGAGCGCTCGGCGCCGCCCGTGCGCCCCCGGTTCCAGGGCCGCGCCGGGACCGCTCGGGCGTCGCTGCGAGGACCGCACCGCGACTGCCGGGTGAGTGTCCGTGAGGTGGGCGCTACGCTTCGTGGGCAGTGCTTCTGCAGTCGTTTTGTCGCAGGTCACGCCGGTGCACAGGCGCACCGGCCGACGGAGGTGGAATCGGATGCCCCAGCAGGTCAAGGCAGTCATCGCGCGCGCCAAGGGCGCGCCCGTGGAGGTGACCACGATCGTGGTGCCGGACCCGGGCCCGGGCGAGGCGGTGGTCAGGATCCAGGCTTGCGGCGTCTGCCACACCGACCTGCACTACCGCGAGGGCGGCATCAACGACGAGTTCCCGTTCCTGCTCGGCCACGAGGCCGCGGGCATCGTGGAGACGGTCGGCGAGGGCGTCACCGAGGTCGCGCCCGGCGACTTCGTGGTCCTCAACTGGCGTGCGGTGTGCGGCCAGTGCCGGTCCTGTCGGCGCGGGCGCCCGCAGTACTGCTTCGACACCCACAACGCCAAGCAGAAGATGACGCTGCTCGACGGCACCGAACTGTCCCCGGCCCTGGGCATCGGCGCCTTCGCCGAGAAGACCCTGGTCGCGGCCGGCCAGTGCACCAAGGTCGACCCGGCCGCCGAGCCGGCCGTCGCCGGGCTGCTGGGCTGCGGCGTGATGGCGGGCATCGGCGCCGCGATCAACACCGGCAACGTCGGCCGCGGCGACTCGGTCGCGGTCATCGGCTGCGGCGGCGTCGGCGGCGCAGCCGTGCTGGGCTCCCGGCTGGCTGGCGCGGCGAAGATCATCGCCGTGGACATCGACGACCGCAAGCTGGAGACCGCCCGCACGCTCGGCGCCACCCACACCGTCAACTCCCGCACCACCGACCCGGTCGAGGCGATCCGCGAGCTGACCGGCGGCAACGGCGCGGACGTGGTCGTCGAGGCGGTCGGCCGGCCCGAGACCTACAAGCAGGCCTTCTACGCCCGCGACCTGGCCGGCACCGTCGTCCTGGTCGGCGTGCCCACCCCGGAGATGACGCTGGAGCTCCCGCTGCTCGACGTCTTCGGCCGCGGCGGCGCCCTCAAGTCCTCCTGGTACGGCGACTGCCTGCCCTCGCGGGACTTCCCGATGCTGATCGACCTCTACCTCCAGGGCCGCGTGGACCTGCGCGCCTTCGTCAGCGAGACCATCGAACTCGACGCGGTGGAGCAGGCCTTCGAGCGGATGCACCAGGGCGACGTCCTGCGTTCGGTGGTGATCCTGTGAGCGGGCACGGCACGAACGCCCGGGTCGACCGGCTGGTGACCGCCGGGACCTTCGAACTCGACGGCGGCAGCTGGGAGGTGGAGAACAACGTCTGGATCGTCGGCGACGACGAGGAGGCGGTGGTGATCGACGCCGCGCACGACACCGAGGCCATCGAGACCGCGCTCGGCGGCCGGCGGCTGCGGGCGATCGTCTCCACCCACGCGCACAACGACCACATCGACGCGGCCCCGGCCCTCGCCGCCCGGACCGGTGCGCCGATCCTGCTGCACCCGGACGACCTGCCGCTGTGGAAGCTCACCCACCCCGAGCGCCTTCCGGACGGCGAACTGGCCGACGGGCAGCGGATCGAGGTGGCCGGCATCGAGCTGACCGTCCTGCACACCCCGGGCCACGCGCCGGGCGCGGTCTGCCTGTACGCGCCCGCGCTGGGCACCGTCTTCACCGGGGACACCCTGTTCCACGGCGGCCCGGGCGCGACCGGCCGGTCCTTCTCGCACTTCCCGACCATCATCGACTCGATCCGCGAGCGCCTGCTGACGCTCCCGGCCGAGACGGTGGTGCGCACCGGCCACGGCGACCCGACCACCATCGGCGCCGAGGCCCCCGCCCTGCCGGAGTGGATCGCGCGCGGGCACTGACCGTCCGCACGCCCTACGGCCCCCGGGGACCGACCGTTTCCCGGGGGCCGTACGATCGCGATCATGGCCCATGACCCGCGCGACCTCGACGACGCCATGCTCGCCTTCTGGCGCGAGCGGCACATCTCCACGCTGACCACCAGCCGTCCGGACGGCACCCCGCACGTGGTGCCGGTCGGTGTGACCTTCGAGCCGGAGACGGGAACCGCCCGGGTCATCACCAGCCGCACCAGCCGCAAGGCGCGCAACGTCGCCGCGGCCGGGCCGGAGGGCATGCGGGTCGCGGTCTGCCAGGTCGACCGGGCGCGCTGGGCGACCCTGGAGGGCGTCGCGGTCGTCCGCGACGAGCCCGAGCAGGTCGCCGAGGCGGAGCGCCGCTACGCCGAGCGCTACCGCCCGCCGCGGGTCAACCCGGACCGGGTGGTCATCGAGATCGCCGTCGACCGCGTCCTGGGCCGCGGCTGACCCTGATGACGAAAGCCTTACGGGAGGGGGCCGGCCCTGGCCATCACCCGGGTCGACCTGCTCGAATCGTCGGGTGGACAGAACACCTCAGGGCGACGGCGCAGCGGACGAGAGCCGGGGCACCCCGGTCGGGCGGCGGGTGGTGCTCGGCCTGCTCGGCCTCGGGGCGATCGGGGTGGCGGCCGGACCGTACCTGCAGCGGGCGGAGTCGGCCCTGGCGGAGCGCGATCCGAGCGGCCTGAGCGGGCTGCTGCCCGGGAACAACGGCTTCCGGTACTACTCGGTGGTGACCTCCGTCCCCGAGCGGGACGCGGGGACCTACACGCTGACCGTCGACGGCCTGGTCCGGCGCCCCGCGACGCACCGGCTGGCCGACCTCCAGGCGATGCCGCAGCGGCGGCTGGTCAAGGACGTCCAGTGCGTCACCGGGTGGCGGGTGCCGCACACGCCCTTCGAGGGGGTGCCGCTGGCGCACCTGCTGGACGCCGCCGGGGTGGCGCCGGAGGCGAAGGCCGTGCGCTTCAGCTGCTTCGACGGCGCGTACACCGAGAGCCTCACCCTGGAGCAGGCCCGGCGGGACGACGTGCTGGTCGCGTTGCGCATGCAGGACGCCCCGATCACGCACGACCACGGCGGGCCGGTGCGGCTGTACGTCGCGCCGATGTACTTCTACAAGTCCGCGAAGTGGCTCTCGGGCATCACGGTGACCGGCTCGGTCGAGCCGGGCTACTGGGAACGGAACGGTTATGACGTTGACGCCTGGGTCGGCCGGTCGAACGGGCGAAGTGATGAACCGACGAACTGAGCTGGTCCTGCGCTTCACCCGCGCCGAGCGGTGGGTCCACCGGGTGACGGCCGCGCTGATGGGCGTCTGCCTGGCCACGGCCGGCTGCCTCTACCTCGCCCCGCTCGCCGAACTGGTCGGCAACCGGCCGCTGGTGGTGACCGTGCACGTGTGGTGCGGCCTGGCCCTGCCCGTACCGCTGCTGCTCGGCCTCGCCTTCCGTGCCCTGCGGGCCGACCTCGCCCGGCTCAGCCGCTTCACCCCGACCGACTGGCAGTGGCTGCGGGCCGTCCGGACCAGGGCGGCGCACCGGCCCGCCGGGAAGTTCAACGCGGGCCAGAAGCTGTACGCGCAGTGGACCCTCGGGTCGATGCTGGTGATCGTCGGCACCGGGCTGCTGATGTGGCTCACCCACCTCGCCCCGGCGTCCTGGCGGACCGGCGCGACCTTCGTGCACGACTGGCTGGCCGCCGCCATCGCCGTCGTGGTCGCCGGGCACGTCCGGATGGCTTGGCTGGACCCGGAGTCGCGGCTCGGCATGCGGACCGGGCTGGTGGAACGCCGCTGGGCCGAGCGCGAGCACCCGCACTGGCGGCCGGCCGACCCGGAGTAGGTCCCCCGGCCCTGCCTCGGTGCGGTGCCGTCACCCGAGCCGGTCGACGGGCAGGGTGAGTTCGGCGGTGTGCAGCCTTCCGGCGGTCTGGAACTGCAGGAGGACCCGCCAGTTGCCCGGCTCCGGGAGGAGGGCCTGGAAGGTCAGGGTGGGGCCGCCGTGGTCGCCGTGGACGGCGTCCGCCGGGTGGAGGTGGGCGAGCGCCTGGTCGCCCTCGTGGAAGGCGCTGAGGTGGGCGTAGCTGTCCAGGTACGGCTGGAGGTCGGTGACCGGTCGGCCGTCCCGGCTGATGGTCGCGACCAACTGGTGTGCCCCGGCCATCGGTTGGGCGTGCAGGGCGACGGTGTAGCCGTCGACGGTGGTGGTGTCGGCCGGGGCGGGCAGCGGCACCGGGGTGGAGTCGCCGGGCACGGTGACGGTGCGGCTGAGGACGAGTTCGGCGGCGTGCGGGCCGGTGGCGGGGACGAAGTCGGCGTACAGCCGCCAGCTGCCGGGGGTGAGGGCGGCGAGGTCCGCGGTCCAGCTGCCGTCCTCGGCCGGGTCCGGGTGGAGGTGCTGGAAGCCGGTGAGATCGGTGCGGATCGCGTAGAAGTGCAGCTTCTTGGTCTGGTGGACGGCGAAGTCGGTGACGGGTGCGCCGTCCGGGCCGGCGACGGTGAACCTGAAGGCCGACGGACGCCCGGCGGGCAGCTCGGTGGTGGCGGTGTCCAGGCGGTAGCCGTCCTGCTCGGCGGCGAGGCCGCGCCCGGGGCTCTGCAGGGCGCCCGCCGCGCCGGGCGCCATCCCGGGCATCCCCGCCATCCCCGCCGTCCCTGCTGTCCCCGGCGTTCCGCCGCTCGCCGGAGCGGGGGAGACGGACGGAACGGAGGCCGCCATCCCGAGGACGAGCAGCACCGGCAGGCAGGACGCGAGCAGCCAGCCCCGGCGGAACGGACGGGCGGGGGAAGCGGTCATGGGCAGGTCCTTCCGTCGCGGGCGCGCCCCGAGGCGGCGCCGGCCGGGCCGAGGGATTCGGCTCACTACAACGGGAGACCGTCGGCGGGCGGCTCGATAACCGAAATGTCGGAGGCGGTGCGGGGAGCACGCGGCACCCGCCCGAGGGCCAGGCCCGCCGCTCGGCCCGAGAAGATGCAGCCGCCGAGGAAGGTGCCCTCCAGGGCGTTGTAGCCGTGAACCCCGCCGCCGCCGAAGCCCGCCACCTCGCCGGCCGCGTAGAGCCCGGGGACCGGGGTGCCGTCGGCGCCGAGGACCCGGGAGTCCAGGTCGGTCTGCAGGCCGCCGAGGGTCTTGCGGGACAGGATGTTGAGGCGGACGCCGATGAGCGGGCCGTGCGCCGGGTCCAGGATCCGGTGGGGTTTGGCGACCCGGGCGATCCGGTCGGTCAGCGACCTGCGGGCGTTGTGGATCGCCATCACTTGCACGTCCTTGGTGAACCCGTTCGCCAGTTCGCGGTCGCGGGCGAGGATCTGGCGCTCGATGTCGGCGGCGTCGAGCTTCGGGCCGCGGGCGATCGTGTTCATGGCCGCGACCAGCTCCGGGAGGGTCCGGGCGACGACGAAGTCCTCGCCGTACTGCTTGAACCGCTCCACCGGGGCGGGGGCGCCCTTGGCGAGCCGGCTCTTCAGCGCGAAGCGGAGGTCACGGCCGGTCAGGTCGGGGTTCTGCTCGGAGCCGGAGAGGGCGAACTCCTTCTCGATGATCGACTGGGTCAGGATGAACCACGAGTAGTCGTGACCGGTGGCCAGGATCTGCTTCATCGCGCCGATCGAGTCCGCGCCCGGCACGCCGGAGGCGCCGGTCAGCCGGCGCCCGTCGGCGTCGAACCAGAGCGAGGACGGCCCCGGCAGGATCCGGATCGCGTGGTCCGGCCAGACCGGATCCCAGTTGTGGACTCCCTCGGTGTAGGCCCACATCCGGTCGCGGTTGACGACGCGTCCGCCGGCCTCCTCGGTGATGGCGAGCATCCGGCCGTCGACGTGCGCCGGGACACCGGAGATCAGGTGCCGCGGGGCCGGGCCGATCCGCTCGGTCGGCCAGTTGGCGCGCATCAGCGCGTGGTTGTGCCCGATGCCCCCGGAGGTCACCACCACCGCTGCCGCCCGCTCCTCGAACGGCCCGACCTCCTCGCGTGAGGACGGCCGCCCGCGCTCGGAGTCGTCCGGCACCAGCACCGCGCCCCGGATGCCGACCACGGCGCCCCGCTCGGTCAGCAGCCCGTCCACCCGGTGCCGGAAGGCGAACCGCACCAGCCCGCTCCGCTCCGCCCGCAGCACCGGGCGGGCGAAGGCCTCCACCACCCCGGGCCCGGTGCCCCAGGTGATGTGGAAGCGCGGCACCGAGTTGCCGTGGCCGGTGGCCGAGCCGCCACCACGCTCGGCCCACCCCACCAGCGGCACCACCCGGTGGCCGAGCTCGCGCAGGTACCGGCGCTTGCCGCCGGCCGCCCACGCCACGTACGCCTCGGCCCAGCGACGGCCCCAGAGGTCCTCGTCGTGCGGCCGGTCGAAGGCCGCCGAACCGAACCAGTCCTGCCGGGCCAGCTCCAGCGAGTCCCGGATCCCGGCCCGGCGCTGCTCGGGGCTGTCGACGAAGAAGAGGCCGCCGAGGGACCAGAACGCCTGCCCGCCCAGGTTCCGCCGGTTCTCCTGTTCGACGACCAGCACCCGCTTGCCGGCCTTCGCCAGCTCGTGGGTCGCCACCAGGCCGGCGAGACCGGCCCCGACCACGATGACATCGGGCTGGAACGTCATTCGGCTCTCCCGCAGGGCCACCGCCGTCGCGCGGTCGCGACGGCTCCGCCGCCCCATGGTGGCGCGCCGGGCGGGCGGGGCGGGACTAGCCTTGTCAGGTGGTGACAAAGAAGACTGTCCCGGACGCGCAGGGCGCACGGTCGACGGCGTCGGGCCCCGCTGCACAGGGTTCCGCTGCACAGGGCTCTGCCGCACAGGGCTCCGCGGGCGACCGGCGGAGCGTCGTGACGCGGATCCTCAAGGACGAGACGGCCGTGGTCGACTCGTTCATGGCCGCCATCGCCCGGGAGATTCCGGCCTACGCCAACCTTGACGCCCGCCAGCTGGCGGAGGTCCGCTCGATCATCGTGTGGACGCTCCGCCGGGTACTCGAACTGTGGTCCGTGGACGGCGAGTTGGAGCCCGGTGACCTGCGGATGTTCCGCGGCGTCGGCGCGGTCCGGGCCCGCGACGCCCGGCCGCTCGCGGCGGTCCTGCGCGCCTACCGGGTCGCCGCGCTCGCGTTCTTCGAACGGATCGGCGACGGCTTCGCCGACGGCCTCTCCGCCGCCGACACCGCCGCGCTCGCCCGGGTGTGGCTGACGGTCCTCGACCAGTCCTCCGAGGCGATCTTCGACGGCTACGAGTCGACCGGGCGCAGCCTCAGCGAGGACCGTGAGCGCTCGTTGCGCGGGCTCCTCACCGACCTGCTGCTCGGCCGGCAGAGCCACACCGGCACCCTCCGTGCCCGCCTGCGCGAGCTCGACGCCCAACTGCCGCCGTCCTTCGACCTGGTGGTGGCCGACCCGGCCGGTTCGGCAGCCGGGCCCTCGGGGACGGCCGCGCCGACCGGGGCCGCCGAGGACGCGGAGCGGGCGGCGTCGGTCGTGACCGCGGCCCTGGACGCGCGGGCCGCCGGGGAGGCCGCGGACCGCGAACTCGCCGCGATCCACACCACGATGGACGGCGTCGGGGTCGCCCTGGTCAAGGCGGTCGACCCGCAGGAGCTGGACCGCCTGATGACCGGGCACGGGCTCACCGGCGCCCTGCTCACCGGCGCCACCGCCGCCACCGCGCCGCGCGACTACCGCCTCGCCGCGCACGGCGTGCGGCACGCCTCCGCCCTCGTGCGCGCCGAGCGCCGGGTGCTCGACCGCGGCGACCTGGAGGTGGTGGCCCTGGTCACCGGACACCCGGACGCCGATCCCGCGCGGGTGGCCGGCACGGTGCTGGGCCACCTCACCCAGGAGCCCGAGACCCTGCGCACCCTCGACGCCGTCCTGTACTCCGACGGCGCCGCCGCGGCCGCGGCCCGCCTCCACGTCCACCCGCAGACCGTCCGCTACCGGCTGCGGCGTCTGGCGGCGACGACCGGCCGCGACCCGCGGACGCCGTGGAACCGGTTCGTCTTCCGTGCCGCGCTCCTCGCCGCCCAGCCATAGCCGCTCGCGGTCGGTCGGTTCAGATTCGGCCCAGCACCAGCCACTGGGCGGGCAGGTCGATCCGTCGGCCGTCCGGGGTGGTCTCCGTGGTGGACAGCGGCAGGTCGCCGGTGGCGAGGACGGCGAGCCCGGCGGCGCGGAAGAGGGCGGGGAAGGCCGCGTCGGCGACCTCGGCGGGGGCGAGGCCGTGGGCGAAGACCGGGACCAGCTTCGGGGGCGGGCCGGCCGGGCTCCGGGCGAGGTCCGTCAGGACGGTCTTGGCGGACTCGGAGAGTTCGACGACGAAGGCCCGGCCGCGGTCGCCGAGCAGGGAGGCGACGGCCTCGGCGACCGGGCCGCGGTCGGCCGGCTCGCACTGGTGGATGAGGCCGCGCACGTACACGTTGGCGTCGCCGAGGCGGTCGTGCAGCGCCCGGACGGCTTCGGCGTCGGTGGCGTCCAGCTGCGCGAACTCGACCCGCCGGTGCGGATCCCGGCGCCGGGCGAGGTCGAGGGCCGCGGCGGACAGGTCGACGCCGACGGTGCGGGTGAACCGTTCGGCGAGGAAGCCGGTCTGGGTGCCGTTGCCGCAGCCCAGATCCACGAGGGGCAGCTCCGGGTCGGTGAGGTGGCGGTCGAACAGGTCGAGGTGGCGGGCGGCGGTGAGGGAGGGTTCGGCGTCCCAGATCACCGAGCCCGGCTCCTCGGGTGCGCCGCGCCAGAAGCCCTCCCAGGCCTCCCGGTACCGATTCGTCACGCTCATGGGGAGTCCTCCCGTTGTCACGCACAGTGTCGGGATCGTGTCTATCGGTCCCGAGTCCGGGAGGCAAACCGGGCATAGGGGGCAAACCGGGCGGGTCAGGCCGGGGTGCCCGCCTGGCGCAGCAGGTACGCGCCGGAGGCGGCGGCCAGCAGGGCCATGCAGGCGGCGAAGACCAGGCCGGCGTGGGCCAGGCCGACCGGCCCGGTGAGCAGGCCCACCCCGATGACCGGGATCGAGATGCCGAAGTAGGCGACCACGAACAGCGCCGAGAGGGCGCCACCGCGGTGTTCGGCGGGGCTGGCGGCGGCGATCTCGCCCACCGCGCCGCGCAGGCCCATGCCCTGGCCCGCGCCGCCCACCAGGGCGCTGAGCACCAGCGGGGCGAGGACGGTCCAGGCGAGCGAGGCGGACAGCAGGGCCAGCCCGGCGATGAGCACCAGGCAGCCCAGCGGGATCGCCCGGGCGGTGCCGAGCCGGGGCACCAGGAGCTGGCCGAGGGTGGAGGCGAAGAACGCGGTGAAGACGACGAGGCCGATGGCGGCGAGGTTGTGCACGCCCAGCGCGCCGGTGAGGAAGGCGGGGCTGACGGAGGTGAACAGGCCGAGGAGGGAGAACCCCGCGAAGGCGGCGATCGCGGCCGGGACGAACACCCGGCGGACCTCCGGCGGCAGGCTCGGCCGGTGGGGCCGGGCGGTGCGCAGCGGGCGGGCCCCGGCGACGGTCTCCGGCAGCAGCAGGAGGAGCGCGAAGGAGGCCGCGACCAGGGCGAGGTGCACGACGAAGGGCAGGACGAGCGGGGCGGGGGCGTACTCGGCGAGCAGGCCCGAGAGCAGTGGCCCGCAGCCGAGGCCGCCCATGTTGGCGGCGGTCGCGACGAAGCCCGCGCGGGCACGCTGCTCGGGCGGGGCGAGTTCCAGCACGTACGCGGTGCCGGTGCCGGTGAACAGCCCGGCCGAGAAGCCGGACAGCAGCCGGCCGACGAGCAGCAGCGGCACGTCGTCGGCGGCCAGGAAGACGACGGCGCTACAGGCCGCGAAGCCCAGGCCGCAGAGCAGGACGGGGCGGCGGCCGACGGTGTCGGAGACGTTGCCGGCGAGCAGTAGGACGCCGATGACGCCGAAGGCGTAGACGGCGAAGACGACGGTGACCGTCAGCTCGGAGAAGCCGATCTTCTCCTGGTACAGGCCGTAGAGCGGGGTGGGCAGGGTGGTGCCGGCCATGCAGACGGCGAAGGCGACGGCGGCAAGGAGGTAGCCCGTGCGGGCCACGGACGGCCGAGCGGTGGCCGGCCGGGCGGTCCGATGATCGGTCATCCGCCCACGATAGGTCACCGGGCGTTCCCGGGCCGCGACGAGGACCGTCGGCCCCGGGCGGGTGGGCCCGGGGCCGGGATCCGTTTTCGGTCAGCCGGTCGGCCGTCAGTAGGTGATCAGGCCGGGGTCGGAGAGGCCGGGGGTGCCGGTCTCGACGTGGCCGGCCAGGCGGCGGACGAAGTCGACGGTCGCGTTGGAGGTGACGGTCACGTCGTACCAGTTGCGGCTGGAGCTCAGGTCGACGGTGTACGCGACCGTCGCGCCCTTGCGGACGGTGACGGTCCGCGGGGTGCCGGCGTAGGCGTTGGTGACGGTCAGGACGACGTCCGCGCTGCCCGCGTTGGTGAGGGTCAGGTCGAGGTTGCCGGTGGCCGCGTTGTGGCGTGCGGTGACCTCGGGCCCGGCGGTCTTGCCGGGGTTGCGGAAGCGGCGCAGGAAGCTGTTGGGGCCGTGGACGGTCAGGTCGGTGACGCCCTTGGAGTAGGTGGTGTTCCAGGCGTCCGCGATCGACTTCCCGGCCTCCGCCGTGTACGTCCACGGGCCGTCGGTGCGGTTCGCCGAGGTCACCAGGAACTGGGCGCCGGCCGCCGCGCCGCCGCTGAAGGTGAGGCGGTACTTGCCCGTGCCGGTGTCGGCGGCGCCGTCCACGAACGGGGCGTACTTCAGCGGGCGGGTGGGCTTGCTGCCCGCCTCCTGCTTGGGCATGGTGCCGGTGGCGGGCGGGGTGGGCACGTAGTCGGGGTGGCGGTTGTGGTCCGGCGGGAGGTAGCCGGCGGTGGAGGGCAGCGCGGCCGGGGTCGCGTTGGCGGCGGTGAAGTCGAAGGCGGAGGTCAGGTCGCCGCAGATGGCGCGCCGCCAGGGCGAGATGTCGGGCTCCAGCACGCCGAAGCGGCGCTCCATGAAGCGGATGATCGAGGTGTGGTCGAAGGTCTCGGAGCAGGTGTAGCCGCCGGTGCTCCAGGGCGAGACCACCAGCATCGGCACGCGCTGGCCGAGGCCGTACGGTCCGGCGGAGTAACTGGCGTTCCCGGCGAAGTAGTCGGCCGTGGTGGAGACCGTCGACAGGCCCTGGGAGGCGGAGGAGGGCGGGAACGGCGGTACGACGTGGTCGAAGAAGCCGTCGTTCTCGTCGTAGGTGATGAACAGTGCCGTGCGGGCCCAGACGTCCGGGTTGGAGGTCAGCGCGTCCAGGACCTGGGAGACGTACCAGGCGCCGTAGTTGGCGGGCCAGTTGGGGTGCTCGGTGAAGGCCTCGGGGGCGGCGATCCAGGAGATCTGCGGCAGGGTGCCGGCCTGCACGTCGCGGCGCAGCACGTCGAACAGGCCGTCGCCGGCCTTGGCGTTGGTGCCGGTGCGGGCCTTGTCGTAGAGCGGGTCGCCGGGCTCGGCGTTGCGGTAGTTGTTGAAGTAGAGCAGCGAGTTGTCGCCGTAGTTGCCGCGGTAGGCGTCGCCGATCCAGCCCCAGGAGCCGGCCGCGTCGAGGCCGTCGCCGATGTCCTGGTAGATCTTCCAGGATATTCCGGCCTTCTCCAGCCGCTCGGGGTAGGTCGTCCAGCCGTACCCGGCCTCCTGGTTGCCGAGGACGGGGCCGCCGCCGGTGCCGTCGTTGCCGGTGAAGCCGGTCCACATGTAGTAGCGGTTCGGGTCGGTGGAGCCGATGAACGAGCAGTGGTAGGCGTCGCAGATGGTGAAGGCGTCCGCGAGCGCGTAGTGGAACGGGATGTCCTGGCGGGTGAGGTACGCCATGGTGGTGGCGGTCTTGGCGGGCACCCACTGGTCGTACTTGCCGTTGTTGAAGGCCTTGTGGCCGCCGGCCCAGTCGTGGTTGAGGTCCTGGACGAACTGCATCCCCAGGTCGTTGACCTGGGGGCGGAACGGCAGCACCTCCTTCTTGCTGCTGTCCGTCTGGTGCCACACCGACTGGCCGCTGGGCAGGGTCACCGGGCGGGGGTCGCCGAAGCCCCGGACGCCCTTCATGGCCCCGAAGTAGTGGTCGAAGGAACGGTTCTCCTGCATCAGGACGACGATGTGCTCGACGTCCTGGAGGGTACCGGTGGTGCCCTGCGGGGCGATCGCGGCGGCCCGCGCGATGCTCTGCGAGAGCGAGGTGAACGCGGCGGTGGCGCCCGCGAGTTGGAGGAAACGACGACGGTTCAGCTCTGCCATGGGTGGATGACCTCTGGTGTCGCGAGGGTGGTGGACGGCACCCCAAGGACAGCGGCTGCGGGGTACCGCCCGGCGGACCACTCATGACTGCCCGCTGTACGTCCGGCGAACGCCTCAAGTTGTCTGAACACGTTCTGTGGGGTCCTGCCGGTCGGCCGGCGAGTCGGCCGCCGGGGTGCGCCCAGGGCTCCGAGCGCGGAGCTGTCGAGCGGGCCGGCGGCTAGGCGCACGCCCGGGCCGGACGAGCCGGGTCGCGGTACCCCCGTCGCCGCGTCCCGGCCCGTCCGGGTCCGTCGGTGGCTCATCCTCGCCGTGGTGCGGGCGGGCGGACCACGACGTTGACCTGACGTTGACCTGACACTTGGGGCCCGTGAGGGCTACGCTCGTCCGCGGTCCGCGCCGGACGGTCGGGGCGGCGGCACGGTTCGCCGGGATCCGGGGGGATGTGTGGGAGCTGTCGTCTTCGCCGCGCTGCTGCGTGAGCGACGCCTGTCGGCGGGGTGGAGCCAGGACGAACTCGCCGAGCGCTCGGGGGTGTCGGCCCGCTCGATCAGCGCCCTGGAGGCGGGTGGGCGCCGGCCGCGGCCGTCCTCGGTGGTCCGGCTCGCCGAGGCCCTGGGCGTCGACCAGGACACCCGCGCCCGGTGGCTGAAGGCCGCCCGGGACGTGGGCTCGCAGCAGCCGGCCGGAGCCGACGGGCAGGCCGACCCGGACGCCCCGGAGGCCGTACGGCCGGGCGGCGACGGTGGTGGGGTGCGCCCGGGGCCTGCCCGAGCCCTTCCCGGCCCGCCCGGGCCGCCGGTGCCGCAGCAGTTACCCATGGCGATCCGGCACTTCACCGGCCGCAGCCGGGAGCTCCGGGCGCTCGACGAGCTCCTGCCGGACCGCGCCCCCGGCTGCGGTGCGGTCGTGATCTCGGCGATCGCCGGCACCGCCGGGGTGGGCAAGACCACCCTCGCCGTGCACTTCGCCCACCGGGTGGCCGAGCACTTCCCCGACGGGCAGCTCTTCGCCAACCTGCGCGGCTTCGACCCGGCCAGGGCGCCGCTCGACGCCGCCGACGTGGCACGCGGCTTCCTGGACGCGCTCGGCGTGCCGGCCGCCCGCATCCCCGCCGACCAGGACGGGCAACTCGCGCTGCTGCGCAGCCGACTGGCCGGCACCCGGACGCTGATCGTCCTCGACAACGTCCGCGAGGCGGAGCAGGTCCGCCCGCTGCTGCCCGGCTCGGACACCTGCCTGGTGGTGGTCACCAGCCGGAACCGGCTCTCCGGCCTGGTCGCCCTGGACGGCGCGGTGCCGCTCCCGCTCGACGTGCTCTCCCCGGCGGAGGCGCGCGAACTGCTCGCCCGCCGCCTGGGGCCCGCAGCCGTCGCGGAGCAGCCGGCGGAGGTCGGCGAACTGGTGGAGCTGTGCGCCCGGCTGCCGCTGGCCCTGAACATCGCCGCGGCCCGGGCCGCCGACCACCCCGGCACCCCGCTCGGCGTCTGGGCGCGCGAACTGCGCGACTCCCGCGCCCGCCTTGACCTGCTGTCGGCCGGGGACGGCCACGCGGACGTCCGGGTGGTGCTCTCCTGGTCCTACCGCGCCCTCGCCCCGCAGGCCGCCCGGCTGTTCCGGCTGCTCGGCCTGCATCCGGGCCCGCACATCGGCGTGGCCGCGGCGGCGAGCCTCGCGGGCCTGTCGCAGTCCGAAGCCCGCCGGCTGCTGGACGACCTGCACCGCGCTCATCTGATCGCCGCGCAGGGCCGGGACCAGTACACCCTGCACGACCTGCTGCGCGCCTACGCCGCCGAGCGGGCGGACGCCGACGAGCCCCCGCAGGAGCAGGCCGAGGCAACCCACCGGATGCTCGACCACTACCTCCACACCGCCCACCGGGCGGGCTGCCTCGCCTACGCCGACGACGCCTCCTGGCAGCCGCTCGACCTCGCGGAGCCGGCCGCCGGGGTGGCGCCCGAGGAGCTCGCCGACCGCGGACAGGCGCTCGCCTGGTACCGGGGCGAGCAACCGGTGCTGGAACGGACCGTCGACCTGGCTCACCGGGCCGGGCTCGACGTGCACGCCTGGCAGCTCGTCGGCGCGCAGGTCTCCTACCTGCTCAAGTCGGGGCTGTGGCAGCAGTGGCAGCGGGCCAGCGAGACCGCGCTGGCCGCCGCCGAGCGCGCCGTCGACCTCGCCGGGCAGGCCCGGGCGCACCGCTGGCTCGGCCAGGTGCACCGCTCCCTCGGCCACCAGCCCCGGGCCCGGCGTCACCTGCAGCTCGCCCTCGACCTGTTCGACGCGCTCGGTGACCGGCCGCGCCAGGGCCGGACCCGGCTCGACCTCGCCCTCGCGTACGGGGAGGAGCAGGCCAACGCCGAGGCGGTGGACGAGTCCCGCGGGGCCCTGGAGCTGTTCCGGGCGATCGACGACCCCGGCGGGCAGGCCCTCGCGCTCAACAGCATCGGCTGGTACCTGACGCAGCAGGGCGAGTCGCGGGCCGGACTCGACCACTGCCGGCGCGCGCTGGACCTCGCCCGCGAGGCCGGCAGCCTCTCCGCCCAGTCGTCCATCCTGGACAGCCTCGGTTACATCCACCACCAACTCGGCGAGTACCGCGAGGCCCTGCCCGCCTACCACGAGTCGCTGCGGCTGCGTCAGGCGGTCGGCGACTACTTCCTCCAGGCGGACATCCACACCCACATCGGCGACACCCACCTCGCGCTCGGCGAGACCGCGGCCGCCCGGGCCGCCTGGACCAGCAGCCTCGCCATCCTCGAACACCTGCAGCACCGCGACGCCGACGGGGTCCGCGCGCGACTGGAGACCCATCCGTCCGACGACGGCAGTGCTGACGGCCTCGGCGTCGACTGACCCCCTGCATGCGCGAACCACGACTGCGCCGCCCGTACCCGTTCAACTGAACCGGTCCCGACCGGAAGACCGTTGAGCGGGGCAGGGTGCACCGCGCGCCCCGCAGAGTGCCGGGAGTCCGTGCCGCACGGCCGCCCGGCCGGACGTGCGCACGAATTCCCCCGCTCGGTCGGCTCCCGCTCGGTACCGTCGTTCGGTGGCACCCGGCGCCCGCCGGGTGCCACCGAACGAGAACGAGCACGAGTCCCGTGAACGGGACGGGGGAGGGGCACGGGATGGATGCGGACGAGCCGGAGGTGCGGGAGCTCGTTGCGGCCCTGGCACGGGCGGAGGCACCGGAGCTCGCGGGGCCGCCCGGGCTGGAGGTGCCGGAGGCTGCGGCGGAGGAGGTGATCGAGGTCGCCCGGCGGCTGGCGCTGCGGGCGGTGCCGGACGGGCGGTGGCGGCCGGGTTCGGCGCCGGGGCTGCTGGAGCTGGCGACGGCGCTCGTGGTGGACGAGCACCCGTCGGCGCCCGGGTGGTCGGCGGCCGAGCGGGAGCGGCTGGCGACCTGGGTCGCGGCGCTGATCGAGCACCGGGGGGAGGACGGGGTGCAGGACCTGCTCCGGGCGCTCAACGGGGGCTGAGCGGGGTGCGGGCGGGCGGCTGAGCGGGGTGCGGGGCGGGCGGCTGGGTGGCGGCTGAGCGGGCAGTGGTGCGGGCCGCTGAGCGGGCGCCGGCGCTCGCGCTCACGGGAAAGTTCGTGCCCGATTCCATGCAACCGTTCGGGCGTTGGCGGATCGTTGGTGAGGACTTGGCGGGGTCCGGCAGTGTGCTGCCGTAGCCACCGCCGGGGAGATCCGGCGGTGCCCAACGGTGCCCTTCCCGTGCCGTGCCCCTGCCCGATCTGAGAGGTAGCGCGTGTCGAAGCCGTCCGTCGCCCAGCCCACGTCCGTCGCCCAGCCCTCCGGGGGCCCGTCGACCGCGGCCGGGGGTGCTGCCACCGCCCCGGCCCGCCCGACCCTCGACCCCGAGACGCTTGCCGAGATCCACCGGCTGCACGGCGGCTACCTGCTGCGCGCGCTGCTGCGGGCCACCGGCGGGGACCGCGGCAAGGCCGAGGACATCCTGCAGGAGACCCTGCTGCGCGCCTGGCAGCACCCCGAGGCGCTGAGCGCCGGGCCCGAGGCGAGCCGGCCCTGGTTGTTCACCGTCGCCCGCCGGATCGCGATCGACCACTACCGGATGGCCGCCGCCCGCGCCAAGGAGGTGATCGGCGAGCCGATGGAGGACCGGCCGCTCGCCGAGGACCCGTACGAGCAGGTCGTGGTGGCCCGGGACATCGCGCTGGCGCTGCGGCGGGTGCAGAAGCACCACCGCGAGGTGCTGGTCGAACTCCACCTGAAGGACCGGTCGGTGCTGGAGGCCTCGGCCCGGCTGGGGGTGCCGCCGGGGACGGTCAAGTCCCGCAACTTCTACGCGATCCGGGCGCTGCGCCCGGTCCTGGCGGCGGAGCACGGCTACGCCCCGCCGGAGCGCGGCTGCGCGGGCGCGGAGCAGGGCGCCGCGAAGGGCGCTGCGAAGGGCGCCGCCTCAGCCGCCCGGTGAGCGGTCGGCCGGTGAGCGGTCGCCCGGTGAGCGGTCGGCCGCGCGCAGGTCGAGGGACTCCTCCAGGCCGGCGGTGAACTCGCTCGGGCAGCCCGCCCGCCGGTCGTGCGCGCGGAAGCGGTCGAGCGCGATGCGCAGCCGTTCCCGCACTTCCGGCTCCCGGCCGCGGGACAACAGGTGGGCGGCGTAGGACTGTTCGGCGAGCGCGTGCAGATAGAGCAGGCCCGCCTCCTCGCAGGCGGCGAGCAGCCGGTGCCAGACCAGGTCGGCGGCGTCGTCCCGGACGGTTGGCAGGAGGCCCTGCGCCTCGGTCAGCATCGACCACAGGTGGACCTGGGTGACCGGGGTGGGCGGCAGCAGCTCGCGGGCCTCCCGGGACTGTCGCTGGGCGCCCTCCCGGTCGCCCGTCGCCAGACTGACCCAGCCCTGGTGGACCTTGGCGTCGACCAGCCGGCGGCGGTTGCCCGACTCCAGGGCCAGGGCGGTGGCGGCGGCCGCCAGCCGCCGGGCCTCGGCGGAGCCGCCGAGCATCGCGGTCACCAGGGCCAGGGTGGCCAGCGCCCGGATGCGCGCGGAGACGGCCGCGGGCCCGTCCGCCGACTCGGCGGCCGCCACCGCCCTTCGCGCCGCCTCCGCCGACTCGTGCCGGCGTTCGAGTGCGACCAGGGCCTGCGCCCGGCAGTTGAGCAGCAGCGCCACCGCGACCGGGTCGCCGCAGCGCTCGGCCGCCTGCTGGCCCGCCCGGGCGCGGGCCAGCCAGTCGGTGAAGCGGCTGGCCCCGTAGTAGAGCGAGCCGGTGGTCAGGGCGAGCCGCCAGGCGCGCCGGGGGTCGGTGGTCGCGGCGGCGTCGGTCAGCGCGCGGATCGTCGGCTCCTCGGCCTGGAACCAGTCGAGCGCGGTGCGGATGTCGACGGCGGTCGGGACGGCCTGCGGCGGGTGGGCCGGTGCCTCGGTGTCCTCCTGGCCGGGATCGAGGAAGAAGCCGCAGCGCTGCAGCGCCGCGAGGTAGTAGTCCGCCAGCCGCTCCCGCAGCAGGCGCCGGTACGGCGCGGGCTTCGCGGCGAGCAGGCCGGCGCCGTACAGCCGGACCAGCTCGGTGCGGCGGTAGCGGCCGGGGGCTGCGCCGGTGACCAGGTGGTGGGCGGCGAGCTCGCCGAGCGCGCGGTGGGCGGTGGCGGAGTCGGTGCCCAGTAGGGCGGCGCTCGCCAGGGTGTCCACCTCGCTGCCGGGGTGGGCGGCCAGGGCGGTCAGCAGCTCGGCTGCCAGGTCGGAGAGTCGACGGCGTGTCAGATCCAGCTGTGCGCCGACGGCGAGGGCACCGCCGGCGTCCAGGACGGCCAACCGGGTCTGCTCGTCGGCGAGTTCGTCGGCCAGCTCGGCGATCGTCCACTCGGGCTGGGCGGCCAGCCGGGCAGCGGCGATCCGCAGGGCGAGCGGCAGGTGGTCGCAGAACCGGGCGAGCCGGGCGGCGGCGTCGGGCTCGGCGCGCACCCGCTCGGGCGTCAGGGCGCGTTCCAGCAGTAGCAGCGCCTCCTCGGCGGGCAGGGGGGCCAGCCGCAGCAGGGTGGCGCCGTCGAGGGCGACCAGGTCCTCCAGCGAGCCCCGGCCGGTGACCACGGCGGCGCAGCCGGGGCCGTCGGGCAGCAGGTCGGCGACCTGGTCGGCGTCGGCGGCGTCGTCCAGCACCACCAACAGCCTGCGGCCGTACGTCCGTTCGCGGAAGAGGGCGGCGCGTGCGGTGCGGTCGGCGGGCAGCTCGTCGGCCGGGACGCCGAGGGCGCGCAGGAACTCGGCGAGGACGGCCTCGGGCTGTGCGGGGGCGGTCGGGGTGACGGGGGCGGCCGGGTCGGTCGGCTGGGTCGAGCCGGTCGGGGCGGCCGGGGCCAAGTCGTGCAGGTCGGCGAAGAGCACGCCGTCCGGGAAGCGGGCGGCGGCCCGGTGCGCCCAGGCGGTGACCAGCGCGGTCTTGCCGACTCCGGCCGGGCCGACCACCAGCACCGGGCCGTCCCCGCCGCGGTCGGGACCGCAGTCGTGGTCCAGCCGGTGGAGTTCGCTCGCCCGGCCGACGAAGTCGACCGGACGGCGGGGGAGTCGGCGCGAGGCCGGGGAGGCGTGCGAGGCGCGGGGAGCGGGGGGAAGGGGACTCGGCGCGGGGGTCGGGGGTGTGGCGGGCGGCTGCTCCGGGTGGTCGTCGGCCAGCACCTCGGCGAGCGCGGCCTGCAGGACCGGGCCGGGCCGGATCCCCAGCTCGCGGTCCAGCCGCTGCCGGGCCCGGTGGTAGGCGGCCAGCGCGTCCGCGGGCCGTCCGGCCTGGTGCAGACAGCGCACCAGCAGGGCCACCAGCTCCTCGCGCAGCCCGTCCGCCCGCACGTTCTGCTCCAGCCCTGCCACTGCGGCCGCACCGGTGCCCTGCCGTAGCCGCAGCCCGGCCCAGCAGAGCAGGGCGGCGGTGCGGGCCTGCCCCAGCTGGTCCACCGCCGCGGCGCGCGACGGGGTGTCGGGCAGATCGGCCAGGGCCTCGCCGCGCCACAGCCGCAGGGCCTCCTCCAGCAAGGCGACGGCCACGGTGTCGTCACCGCGGTCGGCGTGCTCGGCGGCCCGCGCGGCCAGCGCCTCGAAGCGCAACGCGTCCACCTCCTCGGCCGGCCCGGCCAGCAGGTAGCCCGACGCCCGGGTGTGCAGCTCGAACGGGGTGCCGGCGAGCAGCTTGCGCAGCGCGGCGACATGCCCCTGCACGGCCGCCCGCGCACTGGCCGGCGGCCACTCGCCCCACAGCGCCTCGCAGAACTGGTCCACGGTGACCACGCGCCCGAGCCGCAGCGCCAACAGCGCCAGGATCGCCCGCCGTTGCGCCCCGGCCAGGGTGGCGAAGCCGCGCTCCTCGACCCGCAGCTCCACCGGGCCGAGCAGCCGAATCCGCACCACAACCCCCACCACGCCACACGACCGGACCCGAGGGTCTGCCCTCGGGGTGGAGCAGTGTAGTGCGCGAAGCTGTCCGGCTCGCGACCTGCCGCCGCTCCTGTTGTCGGGTGGACGCGGGCGGGGCCGGTGTCGGTTGCGGCTCGGACCCGCTGCCTCCGCTGGGCGCGGGGCTGGTGGGTGAACGGTGCTTCGTGCCACACCCGTCGAATGGGTAGCGGCCCCGGTGGGGCGCCGGGCCGGGAGTCCCGGCGGCCCGTCCGGTGCCGCGGCCGTTCGGCGTGGGAGGCCTCGCCGACGCGGTGTGAAAGGCGCAGGTGGGGCCTATCCTCGAACGGATCGGGGAGGCCGCGGGTGGGGGAGGAGAGGGGCGCGTGCACATCGATCTGCTCGGCCCGGTGCTCGTGCGGCGCGAGCACGGGGCGGCGGCGACGCCCTCGGGCCCGAAGCGCCGGGCGTTGCTGAGTGCGCTCGCGGTGCGGATGAACCAGACGGTGGCCACCGAGGAGCTGATCGAGCTGGTCTGGGACGGGGCGGCCCCGCCCACCGCCCGGTCCGCGCTGCAGGGGCACGTCGCGGCCCTGCGCCAACTGCTGGACGGGACGGGCCTGGTCCTGGACACCCGGGCGTCCGGGTACCTGCTGGCCGGCAGTCCCGACCGGGTGGACGTGCTGCGCTTCCTCCGGCTCTGCGAGCAGGCGGGCGTGCTGCTGCCCGAGCCCACCGGCCGCGTGCACCCGGCGGGCGGGGCGCCGGAGGACCCGGCGGTGCCGCTGCTGCGCGCCGGGCTGGACCTGTGGCGTGGCCCGGCCCTCGTCGACTGCGGCTCCGCCCTGCTGCGCGAGCGGGTCGTCCCGCCCCTGGCCGACCTGCGGCTGCGTGCTCTGGACCGGCTGGCCGAGGCGCTGCTCCGGGCGGGCCGGGGCGGCGAGTTGGCCGCCGAACTGGCCGAGGCGGCCGATGCCCACCCGTCCCGGCAGGCCCTGGCCGCCCGGCTGGTGCACTGCCTGGAGCAGGGCGGCCGGTACCAGGAGGCGCGGGAGCGGTACGAACGGGCGACGGCCCTGCTCTCCGGCCCACCCGGACCTGAACTGCGCCTCGTCGGCGAACGGTTGAGGGCACAGCCCGCCTCCTCCGCTGCCCCGACCACGATCACGGCGGTCGGGGCCGCCACCGCCTTCGCGGCCGTCGTACCCGACCGCAGGTTCGTCGGCCGATCGGCCGAACTCGCCGCACTGGACGCGGCCTTGCCGGCAGCCAGGTCCGGCCGTCCGGTGCTGGTCACCGGCCCGGTGGGGGCCGGCAAGACCGCCCTGGTCCGGCACTGGGCGGCCCTGCGGGGCGCCGAGCGGTTCCCGGACGGCGTCCTCCACGCCGACCTGCGCGGCTTCGACCCGGCAGGGCCGCGCCAACCGGCCGACGTCCTGGGCGAGTTCCTCACCGCCCTCGGCGACGCCCCGGACGCCCTGCCCGCCGCCACGGCCGAGCGCTCCCGGCGGTACCGCGACCTCGTCTCCGGCCGCCGGATGCTGATCGTGCTGGACGACGCCGCCTCCTACGAACAGCTCCTCCCGCTGCTGCCCGACCCGCCGGCCACGCACCCCCGACCCGACGACCCCGGGCCGGACGACCCCGGGCCGGACGACCCCGGGCAGGAGGAGGCCGGGCACGAGGAGGCCGGCACGCCCGTCACCGTCGTCACCAGCTGCGGCCGGCTGCGCCACCTGCTGGTCCGCGAGGGCGGCGTCCCGCTCCCGCTCGGCGTCCTCACCGGTGAGGACGCCGCCGCGCTGCTCGCCCGCGCCCTCGGCCCGGACCGTACGGGCACGGGCCCGGAGGCCGTCGCCGAGCTCGCCGAACTCGCCGAGCGGTGCGACCGGTTGCCGCTCGCGCTGCGCCTGGCCGCCGCCCGGCTGGTCGCCCGACCCGACTGGACCCCCGGCGACCTCGCCCGCGAACTCGCCGACGAACAGACCGGGTTGGCCGCCCTCTCCGGGCCCGGCAGCGGGACCGCCCGCGGCCCGATCGGCCTCATCAGCGCCCTGGACCGGACGTACCGGACCCTGACGCCCGACGCCGCCCGGCTGTTCACCCTGCTCGGCCTGCACCCCGGCGGGGTGATCGACACCGCGACCGCGGCCGCCCTCGCCGACCTCCCGCCCGCCACCACCCGCACCCTGCTCACCGCGCTGGACGCCGTCCACCTGCTGGAGGAGGCCACCCCGGGCCGCTACGCCCGGCGAGAGCTGGTGCGCCGCTACGCCGCCCGCAAGGCCGCCGAACTCACCTGCGACGAACGGTTCGTCGCCCTCGACCGGCTGATCGCCCACTACCTGGAGGTGACCGCCGGCTGGACGGCCGAGAGCGCGGCGGCCGGCGGCAGCGACCGCGCGGCGGCCTGGTTCCGTCGGGAGGAGAGCGCGCTGCGGGCCGTCGTGCTCTGCGCCGAGCAGTACGGCCGGACCGCCCACGCCTGGCAACTCGCCCACCGGATCGGCCTGTTGTACGAGACCACCGGCCACGACCGGACGCACTGGCGGGCCGTCGTCGAGGCCGGGCTGCGGGCCGCGCACGCGGACGGGGACGACGCGGCCGCCGCCCGGCTCGGCACCGACCTCGCCGTCCTGCACATCGCCCGCGCCGCCCACCGGACCGCCTCCGAGCACCTGGACCGCGCCGTCGGGGCGGCCGACCGGGCCGGCGACCCGGCGCTGCGCCACCACTGCCGCAGCCGGGTGGGCGCCGCACTGCTGCGGGCCGGGCGGTACGAACGGGCGCTGCCGCTGCTCACCGACCTGGTGGCGGCCGCCCGCACCCCGGCCGCCGACCACCTGCTGGTCCGCTCGCTCACCGACCTCGCCGACGCCCTGGTCCTCTCCGGCCACCCCGGGCCGGCCCTCGACCACGCCGACGAGGCCGTCCGCACCGCCACCGCCCGCGCCGGATCCGCCGAGGCCGTCCTCGCCGTCCACAGCCGGGCCCGCGCCCTGCACGCCCTCGGCCGCCGCGACGCCGCCCTCTCCTCGGCGCGACTCGCCGTCGCCCTGGGCCGCACCGTCGGCGACCCGGCGCTGGAGGCGCGCTCGCACGGCCTGCTCGCCGACCTGCTGGAGGAGCTGGGCCGCGGGGTGGAGGGGGCGGAGGCGCGGCAGCGGGCGCAAGCGCTGGTGGCGGGCAGCCGCTGACGGGCCTTCCGGGACGCACGGATCCACCTGCCGCCGCGGCTGGGAAACCGCTGATCGCAGGCGGAACCACAGGCGGAACCATCGGCAGTTCTGCCCTGCACAACCACCCTCGCCCGCCCGCGCATCCCTCACTGACCCAACGGCTGAGCAGGGCGGATGCGTTCACCGGGGGCCGGGTACGGGGAAATCCCGCGGCCGGGCATACTTCTGCCTGTCACGGCCCGCCGGGTGCGGGCCCAGGCAGAAGTGCGGAACAGGCAGGACCGACGGAGTGGGGCGGGGCATGGCGGCTGGGGGCGGCACCGGGGCGGGCGCGGACACGGAGGCGGGCCCGGAAGCGGGTACGGAGGCAAGCGCGGGTACGGGCGAGTTCAGCCGCCTGCTGGCCGGGCACCGGGTGGCGGCGGGCCTGACGCAGGAGGAGCTTGCGGCGGCCGCCGGGGTGAGTCTGCGCGCCCTCGGGGACATGGAGCGCGGCCGTACCCGCGGGCCGCAGCGGCGCACCGTACGGGCCCTGGCCCGCGCGCTGGGCCTGGACGAGGCGCGGGGGCAGGCGCTGGACCGGGCCGCGCAGAGCGGGCGCCCGCGCGGCCTCCGGCCGGGCCCGGCCCGGGTGCCGGCCCAGGCCGCACCCCGGGATCCGCTGCCGCAGACGCCGGCCGGGAGCGGGCCGGCCGGGACCGGAGAGGCCGTAGCCGGGCAGGCAGGGCTGGCAGGCGAGCGCGGGCAGAGTGCCCTCGCCCTGCCGCGGGACATCGCCGACTTCACCGCCCGCGAGGACGCCCTGGCCGCGCTCGCCGGCCTCGCCGCGGGCGAGCGGCCCGCCCACCCCCGGGTGGTGCTGATCAGCGGTCAGCCCGGACTCGGCAAGACGGCCTTCGCCCTGCACGCCGCCCACACCCTGGCCCCGCGCTTCCCCGACGGCCAGCTCTCCCTCGACCTCGCCGGGATGTCCGCCCAGCCGCTGACCGCGCGCGACGCGCTCGGCCAGGTGCTGCGCGCCCTGGGCGTCGAGGACGCCGCGGTGCCCGCCGGGACGGAGGAGCGGGCCGGCCTCTACCGGGCCCTGGTGCGCGACCGCCGGCTCGTCCTGGTGCTGGACAACGCCGCGGACGAGGGCCAGGTGCGCCCGCTGCTCCCGGGCTCCGGGCCGGCCGTGACCATCGTGACCAGCCGCAACGTGCTGCCCGGCCTGGAATCGGTGCACCGGCTGAGCCTGGACGTGCTCGCCCCGGCGGAGGCCGCCGCACTGCTGGCCCGGATCGCCGGCCGGGAGCGGATCGAGGCCGCACCCGATGCCACCGCCGAACTGGCCCGGCTCTGCGGATACCTGCCGCTGGCGCTGCGGATCGCCGGGCAGCGGCTGGTCGCCCGGCCGCAGCAGCCGGTCGCCCACCTGGTGCGCCAGCTCGCCGCCGAGGAGAACCGCCTGGATCTGCTGGAGACCGGCGACCTGGCGGTCCGACCGGCCTTCGAGCTGTCCTACCGGCGGCTGCCGGTCGAGTCCCGACTGGTGCTGCGGCGCTGTGCGTTGACCGCCGGGGCGGACTTCACGGCGGCCGTCGCCGCGGCCTACACGGGCCGCTCGGAGGCCCGGACCGAGCTGCTGCTGGAACAGCTGGTCGACGCCGGTCTGCTGCAGCCCGCCACACCGGACCGCTACCGCCTGCACGACCTGGTGCGGCTCTACGCGGCCGAGCGGATGGCCGCCGAGGAGCCGGCCGAGGAGCTGGCCGAGGTCCGCAGCCGGGCCGGCCGCCGGATCCTCGACCGGGCGACGGCCTACGGGCTGCGCTTCGACCCGGAGCACGAGAAGGACGACGCCGCGGTCACCGGCCGGGCCCCGGCGCACCTCACCGAGGCGGCGCACTGGCTGGAGTACGAGCACCCGGAGTGGCTGGCCGCCCTGCACCAGGCCCAGCAGTCCGGCCGCTACCGGGAGGTGGTCGACACCGCCGAGGCCATGCACTGGTTCTCCGACCGGCTGCTGAGCTGGGGCATCTGGGCGGAGGTGTTCCAGCTCTCGGTGGACGCCGCCCGCGCGCTCGGCGACCGGCGGGCCGAGGCGGTGCACGTCAACTACCTGGCCTGGACGTACGTCACCTGCCTGCACCGCTACCAGCGCGGCATCGAACTGGCCGGTGAGGGGCTGGAGCTGGCGAAGGAGGTCGGCGACCGGGAGCAGCAGGGCTGGGCGCTCACCTACCTCGCCTCCGGCCTGCGCTACCTGCGCCGCCACCGCGAGGCGACCGAGGCCTTCCACCGCGCGGCGGACGCCTTCGCCGACGTGGACAGCCGCTCGGCCAGGATCGGCCGGCTGGTCACCCTGCGCGGCGCCGCCAACTGCCTGCGGGAGTCCGGCCGGGCCGAGGAGGCGGTGGACTCCCGGCGGCGGGCGCTGGCCGGCGCCCTGGAGCTGGTGGAGCGCTGGTCCTCCCCGCTGATGCACCTGCTGGCGGCCATGACCGCGCACGAACTCGGCCTGGACCGCGCGGCGTTGCGGCGCTGGCCGGCCGCCGAGAAGGCCTACCGGCAGGCCCTGGTGCACTACGAGGCGGTCGGCCGTCCGGACAGCATGACCAAGACCCTGACCGAGCTCGGCACCGCGCTGATCGAGCAGGGCCGGGCCGAGGAGGCCCGTGAACTGCTCACCGAGGCGCTGACCGACCTGAGCGCGGACGGCCCCCGGCCGGGGCCGCCGAGGCACTGACACCGGCGCCCGCCCCCGGTCGGACCAGGGGCGGGCGTACGTGCGCGGCTGCGGGAGCCGTCGGGCGGCGGCTCAGATCCGGGTGTCCTCCACCACGGGCAGCTCGTACGCGGAGCCCGTGCCGCGCAGGTCGGAGCGCGGGGCGAGGTTCGTCCGCGGGGCGGCCGTGGGCTTCTTGCCGCAGAAGGCCGGCTCCAGCGCGTTCATCAGACCCTGCGTCACCGAGCCGTTGTTGGAGGCATTGGCGAACACCACCACGCTGCGGTGCCCGTCCGGGGCCACGAAGGACTGGGTCTGGAAGCCCTGCACGATGCCGCCGTGGCCGTACACGTCCCCGCAGGAGAGCGAGATGCGGCGCAGCCCCAGGCCGTAGGAGATCTTCGCGGTGGGCGTGGGCAGGGCGGCGGTCATCTGGTCCCGGGAGGCGTCCGTGACCAGCCCGCCGCTGCCGCCGGCCAGCAGGGCGGTCAGGAAGTGGTCGAGGTCCTCGGCGGAGGAGATGACGGCCCCGGCGCTCCACACCCAGGAGCCGTTCTGCTCGGTGGAGTCCAGCAGCGGCTTGCTGCGGTCGTCGTTGGTGAGGTAGCCGGTGACGTGGTCGCCACTGATCTGCCGGTCGGGCACCACGAAGGAGGTCCTGCGCAGGCCGAGCGGCTGGATGATCCGCTCGTTCAGCACCTCCGGGTACGGCTGTCCGGTGAGGTGCTCGACCGCGAGGCCCAGCAGTACGAAGTCGGTGTTGGAGTAGGAGTAGCGGCTGCCGGGGGTGTACTGGATGCCGTGCTTGACCGACATCGCCACCAGGTCGCGCGGGTCGTACACCGTGCTGCGGATGCGCGCCTCGAACGCGCTGGTGGTCTCCTCGCCGGCCTGCTCCAGCAGGTCGTTGGTGTGGTCGTAGACGCCGGCCCGGTGCTCCATCACCTGGCGGCCCGTCATGGTCCAGCCGGCCGGGAGGGTGCCCTCGGGGAGGTAGTCGCGCAGGGGCTTGTCGAGGTCGATCCGGCCCTCCTCCGCCAGCTGCATCACGAGAACGGCGGTGAACATCTTGCTGTTGCTGCCGACCCGGAACCTCCACGAGGAGTTCATCGGGGTCCCGTCGAGGTCGGCCTTGCCGACGGCCAGCGAGCGGGTGGACTCCTGGTCGCCGTGGTCGCGGATCACCGCGAAGGCGCCCGGGGCGCCGGCACCCGTGGTGGCCTGCAGGGCAGCGAGCACACCGGCGGTGTCGGGGACGGGTGCGGCGGCGCCGCCCGGTTCGGCGGCCACGGCGTGGGCGGCACCGGTCGCCACCAGGACGACACCCGCGGCGGCCACCGCGAAGGGACGCAGAAGGCTGATCTTCGCCATGTTCCTCGGTTCTCTCGTCGGCTGACACGGCGTCGGGCCGCGTCGATGGATGATCACTATCACCGCTGTCCGCGGTCGATGGCAATGTGAACCGTTTGGCCCGCATCGTCCGTTATGGGCGTGGCTCGGACGGCGCACCGTTCGTTTCCCGCTCCGGGGCCAAGGTTTTACCTGCTGTCGTCTACCCGCGTTGATGCGTGGCCCCCATGCTGTTCGGGCGCTCCTCGCGCGCACCTTCCCCGCGCGCACCTTCCTCGCGACACCCGCACCGCCTGCCTGCCATCCCTCGCCGACCACGGAGCCTCCCCATGCCCCTGGCCACCCTGGCGCGCCGCGCCGGCGCCCTGCTGCTCGCCACCGCCGGTCTGATACCGCTGTCCGGAAACGCCACGGCCGCGCCGGCCACCACGACGGCCGCCGGTACGTACACCGCGATCGTCTTCCCCGACCAGGACCACACCGTCGTCTACAACCTCATCAACGCGGCGACCCGGTCCGTCGACGTCACCCTGTACGAGCTGCGCGACACGACCGCCGTCAACGCCCTGATCGCCCGTCAGCGGGCCGGTGTCGCCGTCCGGGTGATCCTGGACGGAGCCCACACCTCGGTCAACGGCGCGGCCTACTCGGCGCTCAAGGCCGCCGGGGCCGGGGTCACCTACTCCTCCACGGCGTTCGTCTACACCCACCAGAAGACCGTCACCGTGGACGCCGCCACGTCGCTGATCATGACCGGCAACCTGGACTCCTCCTACTACGCGAACGACCGCGACTACGGCGTCATCGACACCGACGCCAACGACGTCGCCGCGATCGAGCGGGTCTTCGCCGCCGACTACGCCAAGACCGCCGTCACGCCCACCGACGGCGACAACCTGGTCTGGTCGCCCACCGACTCGCAGTCCCGGCTGCTGGCTCTGATCAACGGCGCCCGGACCAGTCTCGACCTGGAGCAGCTGGAGTTCGGCGACACGGCGCTGGTGGACGCCGTCGCCGCGGCGGCCGCCCGGGGCGTCACGGTGCGCGTGGTCGGCATGAACCCGGGCTCGTACGCCGACTCCTTCGACCAGGTCACGGCGGAGGGCGGCAGTGTCGTCACCTACTCCTCGACCACCGGCCTGTACGTCCACGCCAAGGTGATCGTCGCGGACTACGGCACGGCCTCGGCCAAGGTCTTCGCCGGCTCGGAGAACTTCTCCGACAACTCGCTGAACCACAACCGCGAGCTGGGCCTGATCACCACCGACTCCGGGGTGCTGAACACGATCGAGTCCACCGTCGCCCGCGACTTCGCCAACGGCACGCCGTACTAGGGCCTGTCCTGGCAGTACCGGCCGCACCGATCGCACCCGGTCGCCCCGGTCACACCCGAAGCACGTCCCTCCCGCGATGCCGAGCGGCCCGTCCGGCCGCTCCCTACCCGAGGATTTGTCATGACTTCGTCCACGAAGCCCCTGAACGCCCGCTCCCGCCGCACCGCGACCGCGATCGGCTCCGCCGTCGCGCTGGTCGCCGCCTCCGCCGGCCTCTGGGCGGCGACCGCCTCCACCGCCCAGGCCGCCGCGCTGCCCACCCCCGACCACATCATCGTCGTGGTGATGGAGAACCACGCCTACACCCAGGTCATCGGCAGCAGCAGCGCCCCGTACATCAACAACACCCTGAAGGCGGGCGGCGCCAACCTCACCCAGTCCTACGGCATCACCCACCCGAGCGAGCCGAACTACTACGCGCTGTTCTCCGGCTCCACTCAGGGCACCGTCGACGACAGCTGTGTGACGGTCGGCGGGTTCCAGGCCGCCAACCTGGCCTCCGAGGTCATCGCCGCCGGCAAGACCTGGGCCAGCTACAACGAGTCCCTGCCCAGCCAGGGCAGCACCGTGTGCAGCAGCGGCAACTACGCGCAGAAGCACAACCCGTGGTTCGGCTTCGGCAACGTCCCGCTCAGCTCGGCCAAGACCTTCGCGCAGTTCCCGACCGACTACACCACCCTGCCGAACGTCTCCTTCGTCGTGCCGAACCTCTGCAGCGACATGCACGACTGCTCGGTCAGCACCGGCGACACCTGGATCAAGAACAACCTGGGCGCGTACGCCACCTGGGCGCAGAGCCACAACAGCCTGCTGGTCGTCACCTTCGACGAGGACAACAAGCTCTCCGGAAACCGGATCCCGACCGTGGTCTACGGCGCCCACGTGACCCCGGGCAGCAGCTCCGCCTCCACCTACAACCACTACAACGTGCTGCGCACCCTGGAGGACCTGGCCGGGGCCGCCGGCCACGCGGGCAACGCGGCCTCCGCGAGCGACATCACCGGCATCTGGAACTGACCTGTGGTGATCAGGAGTTGAGCTGAGCCGGCGGCCGCTGCGGCTCCGCACCCGCCTCTGCCTCCGCACCCGTCGCCGCCTCCGTACCCGGGTCGGGGGCCGGTGCGGGGGTGGCGGCGGCCGCCGGCGCTGCGGCCTGCTGCGGCGCCGGACCCGCCGGCCGAGCGCCGTGCCGGCGGACTCCGGGCACCGCGGCCGTGCCCGCACAGACCAGGGTCACCAGGACGGCGGCCGCCAGCAGCGGCACCCGGCTGCCCCAGGCATCGGCGGCCAGCGGCGCCAGGACGTACCCGAGCGGGGCGAAGGCCAGCGAGAGCAGCCAGTCGTAGGAGGTGACCCGGGCCAGCGACCCGGCCGGGAAGTCCTGCTGGACCACCGTCTCCCAGACCGGGTTCAGGAACCCCAGCCCGGCCAGCGCCACCGCCTGTGCGGCCACCGCGAGCGGTGCCGGAGCCGCGACGGCGAGCGCGAGCAGCGGCAGGCCGTACAGCGCCAGGGCGAGGTTGCCGGCCAGGACCGGGCGGCGGGGCCGGAGCCGCCCGGCGAGCAGCGAGCCGACCAGCAGGCCGACCGCTCCCGCCTGGGTCAGCGCCACCCAGGCGCCGTCGCCGCCCAGCCGGGTGGCGGCGATCAGCGGGCCGAGGGTGAGCAGCACGGCGTTGGCGCCGTTCCACACCCCGTGGGCGATCAGGCTGGTCCAGTACCAGTCCCGGGAGCGCACCTCGCTCCAGCCGTCGGCGAGGTCCCGGCGCAGCGAGCGCGGTTCGCCGGGGGTGCGGCCGTCGGGGGCGCGGCCGGTGGTGAGCCGGGTCAGCCGGGCGAGTCGGGCGAGCAGCGCGGCGCTCAGCACGAAGGACGCGCCGTCCAGGACGAACGCCCAGCCGGGGCCGGCGGTGTACACCAGCAGTCCGGCGAGGGCCGGGCCGCCGAGGCGGGCGGCGCCGGTGGCGGTGGCGAGCAGGGCGTTGGCCCGCAGCCGCAGCTCGCCCTGGACGGTGGCCGCGACCAGCGGCGAGGCGGTGGGCATGGCGAAGGCGGAGGCGCTGCCGCCGACGGCGGAGGCGATCGCCAGGTGTGCCAGGCGGGGGTGCCCGCCGAGCAGTTCCACGCCGACGAGCAGCTGGGCGACGGCCCGGACGAGGTCGGTGGCGAGCGCGACCAGGCGCGGGTCGAAGCGGTCCCCGACTACCCCGCCGAAGGGCAGCAGGAGCAGCCGGGGCACCATCGCGCACCCCAGCACCAGGGCGAGCGCGGCAGAGGAGCCGGTGGCCCGGGTGATGGCGATCGCGAGGGCGGCGGGGACGACGGCGTCGCCCAGGGTGGAGATCGTGCGGCCGAGGAAGAGCAGGCGGAAGGCCGGCAGGCGCAGGGGGTGTCGGATCACGCGCCGCACTGTATTTCGGTGCCGAAATTTTGGCAACGAATATTTTGCTGGCGATGTTTCAAGGTTTGTAGACTCCTCCCATGGCCGAGCACCCCCAGCAGCACGACGCGCCGCCCCGCGACTGGACGGACGGCCACCTCGACCGCTGGCTACCGGTGCTACCCGAGCTCGACCCGGACATCGAGGGGGCCGTCACCCGCATGCAGCGGCTCACCCGCCACCTCGGCCGGGTCCGCGAACAGGGCGTCAGCGACTACGGCCTGCACAAGCACGAGTTCGACACCCTGCACGTGCTCGCCGGCCGCGGCGGCCACGCCGCCCCCTCCGACCTGCGCGCCGACCTCAACCTCGCCCCGGCCTCGATCACCGGCCGGCTGGAGACCCTGGAACACCGGGGCTTCATCCTGCGCACGCCGTCCACGACGGACCGCCGCAAGGTCGACATCGTGCTCACGGACGCCGGACGCGCCGCCTGGCAGGAAGCCCTCGACGTGGTCGGCCGGGAGGAACACCGGCTGCTCGGGGTGCTCACGGCCGACGAGCGGCACACGCTGGCGGAGCTGCTGCGGAAGGTGATGCTGGTCCAGGAGGCGCCGGGGCAGGCGTAGGGCTGGTCAGGCCCTGGGCCGCCGCCGGGGCCGCAGCCGCTGCGGCTCGACCGGTCGCCGCCGTCCCTGGTATCGATAGGGGCGTGCGATTCGAACTTGTGCCGATGCCGGACGGTGTGGGGGCGCGGCCCCGGGACGGGCGGGGGTACCCGGTGCCGGCGATCACGCCGTGGCACGGGGGCGAGCCGCAGTTCGCACTGACGGACCACGGCCGCAGCGCCGACTGCGCGCTCCGGCGCCGCTGTTCGGTGTGCGGCGGGTTCATGGCGCGCGGGCCGGTCTGGCGGGTCGTCGGCCCCGCCGAGAGCGCGGCGATCGCGGAGGCGCTGGCCGCCGGGCGGCCGTACCGGAACCTCGTGCCGACCATGGAGGGCCCCGGTCACCGCGCGTGCATGCTCTACGCGTCGATGGTCTGCCCGTACCTGGCGCGCCCGAACGCCCGGCGGCGGGCGAGCGCCGAGGACCCGGCCGACGAGCTGACCGCGGCCGCCGTCCGCGGGGCGGCGCGCGGCGGCCTGGGCGCGGTGGTCGGGTTCGACGACTACGAGTACGCCGTCACCGAGACCCGGGTGCTGTTCCGCTTCCTCGACCTGGTCGAGTTCCTGCCGCACGAGTCGGCCGACGAGCACCTGGCCGAGCTGCGCGCCGAGTTGGCGAAGCCCGGCCAGGGCCGGTAGGCGGGACCGGCGCGGCGCCGGCCCCAGGGCTTGTGGCCTGGCGGCCTGGCGGTGTTACGGACGGTAGGCGGGCAGGCCCTTGACGGTGGAGACCTGGGTCGGCGCGGCGGAGCCGTCGGCGGGCAGGGTGCTGACGCCGTCCGGGGTGCGGGCCGCGATGGTCTTGCCGTCGGGGGACCAGGCGGGCTCGGTGTAGTCGGTGGTGGCCGAGGGGGTCAGGTCCTTCTCCGCCTTCTGGTCGGACGCCGTGGAGCGGGCGAACAGGTGGTCGTGGCCGTTCACCGAGCGGACGAAGACCAGGTGTTCCCCGTCGGGGGAGAGGGCCGGCTGGGAGCCCTTGCCCATGTCCCGGGTCGAGGGCCGGATGTAGTCGTCGTAGATGTACACCTCGTCGGCCGGAGTGTTGGCGTAGGCGATGCCACCGCGGTGGCCGCCCGCGTTGGCCCAGGTGTTGCCGGTCTGCGGGGGCTGCGGCAGGTTCTCGTTGCCGCCTTCGGAGCTGTGCGGGGTGAGCACCTCGGGCGTGGCGCCGGAAGTCTTGGCAGGGACCTTCTCCAGCTTCGACACACCGCCCTTGCTGCTCGCGAAGACGATGGTGTCGAAGCGGTCGAGGGCGCCGGGGACGTCCGTGACGCCGGGGTCCGCGGTGGCGTGCTGCCAGGTCGGGTGGGACCAGGTCTCCCCGCCGGGGTTCTTGGCGAGGGTGACCTTGCCGGTGCCGTCCGGGTTGGCCGTCACCAGGTCTCCGTTGCCGTTGACGAACGCGGCCCGCTTGCCGTCGGGGGACCAGGCGAGGTCGCGCACGACGGTACCGAAGTCGACGGTGGTGCCGTTCAGCGCGACGGTCTGGGTGCCGGTGCTGATGGTGAGGTGGTTGGCGGCGGAGGTGCCGTTGACCTCCTTGCCGGCCGGCGCGGGGCTGCCGGGCTTGGACGGGGCGCCGGGCGCGGCCGTCCCCGGCGCCGCGGAACCGGGCGCGGCGCCGGTCGGGGCCGCGGTGGGACCGGAGTCCGTGGTGTCGGGGCCGCAGGCCGAGAGCAGGACCGCGCCGACGGTGGTCATCAGGGCGATCGCGGCGGCGGTGCCGAATCTGTTGCGCACGGACATTCCAGGTCCCCCTCGGGTGCTGTTCGCTTTCGACAGGTAAGCGTGCCAGCGCGAGGTCAGTGACCGGTTCGCGGCGTGTCACAGCCGTGGAACAGAGCCCGCCCGGGGCGCGTCCGGTCGCACCAGGGTTGCGCCCGGGGCGACCGATGCGGCGTCAGGCCGCTGCTCCGGACACCTCAGAGGCCGAGTTCGGTCAGGCCCGGGTGGTCGTCGGGCCGGCGGCCGAGCGGCCAGTGGAACAGCCGCTCCCCGGCGGTGATCGGCAGGTCGTTGATCGAGGCGTGCCGCCGGGCCATCAGGCCGTCCGGGGCGAACTCCCAGTTCTCGTTGCCGTAGGACCGGAACCACCGGCCGGCGTCGTCGTGCCACTCGTAGGCGAAGCGGACCGCGATCCGGTCGCCGTCGTACGCCCAGAGCTCCTTGATGAGCCGGTAGTCGAGTTCGCGCTGCCACTTGCGGGTGAGGAAGGCGGCGATCGCTTCGCGCCCGGTGAGGAATTCGGCACGGTTGCGCCAGCGGCTGTCGGGTGTGTAGGCGAGGGCGACGCGCCGCGGGTCGCGGGTGTTCCAGGCGTCCTCGGCGGCCCGGGCCTTCTGCCGGGCGGTCTCCTCGGTGAACGGGGGCAGGGGCGGGCGCTCTCCTTCGCGGTGGTCTTCGCGGTGGTCTTCGTGGAGTTCTTCGCGCTGTTCGGCCATGCGTGGGCTCCTCGGGGAACGGGCATTCCGCCGGTGAGAACGATCGTTCTCGCGGTGCTGGCTACGATAGGAGAATCATCGTTCTCGCGCAAAGGGCACGGCAGATGGAGCACGAAGACCCGCGGACCCGCATCCTCGACGCGGCCGAGGAGCTGTTCTACGGTCAGGGCATCCAGGCGGTCGGCATGGACGCTGTCCGGTCCGCCTCCGGCGTGACGATGCGCCGCCTGTACCAGCACTTCCCGTCCAAGGGCGACCTGGTCGAGGCCTACCTGCGGCGCCGCGACGGCCGCTGGCGGGCGAACCTCGCGGTGTACGTCTCGCGCAGCGGCGGTTCCCCCCGGGACCAGCTGCTCGCGGTCTACGACTGGCTCGGCCGGTGGTTCGCCGAGCCCGGCTTCCGCGGCTGCGCGTTCGTCAACTCCCTGGGCGAACTGGGCGCCACCACCCCGGCCGTAGCGGCCGCCGCCCGGCACCACAAGGAGGAGTTCGGCGGCTACCTCGCCGGCCTGGCCGAGGCGGCCGGCGCACCGCCCGCCACCGCCGTCCACCTCACCCTGCTCGCCGAGGGCGCCATCACCTCGGCCGCTGTCCACGGCGACCCGACGGCCGCCGCCGACGCCAAGGAGGCCGCCCGGCTGCTCCTCGACGCCGCTCTGGCGGGGGTCTGAAGACGGACCCGGGGGCCGTGGAGGCGGCAGCCGGCCGGCCGACGTCCGGCCGCCCGTCGGTGGCGGCGGCCGGATCGGGGCCCGGTCCCCCATCCCGGGCCCCGGGGCCCGGGTGTCAGCCGATCGTGTAGCCGGTGCCGAAGGCCGTGATCGTGAACGGGCCGTCGAGCTCGTAGTTGCCGGTGGCGGCGATCCGGCACAGGCACTCGACGCGGTCCACCGACTTGCGCCACTCGTCCGCGGTGGAGGAGTCGGCCGGGTCGGTCAGGTCGTCGATCCGGACGTCGAAGAAGGCGTTCAGCCAGGCGCGCTCACCGACGGCGGACGGCGGGCCGACCTTGTCGTCGGTCCG
This sequence comes from Streptomyces sp. 1114.5, assembly GCF_003635085.1. NCBI lineage: Bacteria > Bacillati > Actinomycetota > Actinomycetes > Kitasatosporales > Streptomycetaceae > Streptomyces > Streptomyces sp. 1114.5. The sequence continues at coordinate 282,858 of NZ_RBXE01000004.1, read as the reverse complement.
GCCGATCAGCGCGGGCAGGGAGTCGTACGCGCCGTCGTTGCCGTGCTGGATGGAGGCGTCGTAGAGCTCGGCGCGGGCCAGGGCGGTGGTGAGGCCGAGCCGGTCGGCCTGGTCCATCGCGGGGGTGAAGTACCGCTGGTCGACCTGGTCGTCCTGGACCTGCCGGAAGGCGGGGTCCCCGAGCCGCGTTCTTCAGGGCGCGCGTTTATCGGCCATTGATCGTCACCGCCTAGCGTCGGGCGCATGGACGAGAGAGCGGCCGAGCGGCCGGGGGCGGTGCCCGAGGGGTGGATGACGGAGCAGGACGCCGAGCGGTTCCGGCAGTTGCTGGCGGGGTTGGAGCAGTCGCTGGCGGCGGACCGGGAGGCGGCACGGCGTGATGCCTGAGGTCGCCGGGTGGCGCCCGGTGGCGGTCCTGCCGCTCTGGCGGCGCGGCGAGCACGAGGAGCGGGAGAACGCGGACCGACCCGGGGTGCTGCGGGGGCACTCCGGGCCGGCGGAGGTCGATCAGTGGCAGGAGGTCGCGGGACCGGCGCTGCCGCCGGAGCTGCCGATGGCCTGATGCCTGGTCAGCTGCAATCGCACCCGCAGTCACAGCAATCGCAGCCGTCACAGCAGTCACAGCAGTCGCCGCAGCCGTCGCAACCGCTGCAGCAGTCGCAGTCGCAGCAGTCGTGCCGGTCGCAGAAGCCCTTGCGGCGCTCGCGGCTGAACGGGTCGTTGTGCTCGCAGCAGAGCAGCTGGCAGGTGCAGGCCATCAGCGCCCACACCGCGCACCCGGCGAGCAGGTTGCGGGGGTGCGGCGGCTTCGAGCCTGGCGGGGTGAAGCCGGGCCCCTGCGGCACCCACGGCGGGGCGGGCGCGCCCGGGTCCTCACCGGGCGGCGCCTGGTGCGGCGGTGCCTGGTTCGGGTGCCCGGCCGAGACGCCCGCGGTCGCGCCGTGCCCCGCACCGCCCTTGGTGCGGCAGGTCGCCGCGTGCCGGGCCCCGAAGACCCGCTCGACAGCGCGCTCGGTCTCGTGCGCGAGCAGCACGTGGACGAGCGCGCGGTCGGTCAGCTCCACCTCGCGCAGCGCGAGCCGGATGCCGTGGACGGCGTCGCGGCAGAGCCGTTCGGCCTCGGCGCGGTCGGTGCCGGTGGCGGTCAGCGGGTTCCAGGCGCCCGAGGCGGCGTCGGCGGCCTGGTCCTCGGCGGCGTCGAGGAGGTGGGCGAGCCGGCCGAACAGCCGGCCGGCCTCGGCGAGCGGGGCGGCGTTGCCCGGGCGGCCGGCGATCACGGCGGTGTGCGCGAAGGCGGCCGAGGTGGCGGTCTCGGTGGGCTCGGTGACCAGCAGGACGGATCCGCCGGGCCGCAGCGAGCGCTCCAACTCGCCCTGCCGGGACGCTGCTTCGAGCAGCACGCCGGTGTCGAAGCCGACCGTCGAGGCGCTGCCGGCGCTCTGCCGGTCCCAGCGCCGGGTGACCGCCCGGGCCCCGACCGCGACCGGGCGGCGGGCGAAGACGCCGTCGCGGTCCTCGACGTGGTCGCGGATCTTCACCGAGGCGAGCGCGAGCGAGACGGCGGCGGCGAGCCGGGCGCCCTCACCCTTGGCGACGGACGCGGTGCGCATGCCGCGCAGTGGGCAGGGCCCGGCGGTGCGCCGCCAGGAGAAGTCCTCCCGGGCGGCCTGGGCCTCGACCAGGACGGAGATGATCAGACCGTCGTAGTTGGTGGCGGTCCGGGCGAGTTGCCCGTGGTCGTCGCGCAGCGCGAGGCAGAGCCCGCACAGGTGCGCCATCCACGAGCTCTGGAGCCGCTCCGACAGCCGGTGCCTGCACGGTCTGATGATGCCGAACACGATCGTCCCCCCCTCGCCGTTCGGGCCGCTGACCGGCCACGATTCGCCGCACATCATATGAGCGGCGGCGCCCTGGACCGAGTCCGCGACGGGCAGTGAAGCCACGCTCCCACCGCCCGGAGCGGTCCGGACCGGTGCCCGCGGAAACCCGGTGAGTGGATCTCATATCCGGGATAGCATCGCGAATATGGGAACCGAAGCGGCCGCCGACGAGCGGCTGGCACAGCGACTCGCCGAGCTGAGACTCGAACGCGGGTGGACCTTGGAGGAGTTGGCCCGGCTGGCGGACGTCAGCCGCTCGACGCTGTCGCGGGTGGAGCGGGCGGAGGTCAGCCCGACGGCCGCGCTGCTCGGGCGGCTGTGCGCCGTGTACGGGCGCACGATGTCGCGGCTGCTCGCCGAGGTGGAGGCGGGCCCGGCACGGCTGGTGCGGGCCGCGGAGCAGCAGGTGTGGCGGGACGGGACGACGGGCTTCGTGCGCCGGTCCGTCTCGCCGCCGCACGGCTCGCTGCGGGCGGAGATCATCGAGGGCCGGCTGCCGGCCGGCGCCGACATCGACTACGACCGCGCCTGCCTGCCCGGCCGGGAGCACCACCTCTGGCTGTTCGAGGGCCGGTTGGAGCTGACCGTGGACGGCGAGGCGCAGCTGCTCGCCCCCGGCGACTGTCTGCGCTACGTCTCCGGGAGCACCCGCTTCCGCAGCCTCGGCCCGGGCGAGGCCCGCTACGCGCTGGTGGTGGTCGACCAATGAGCGCCACCACCGGCCCGATAGCGAAGGAACGCTTCGACGCCGCCGGGCGCCGCGTCCTGCTGGTCTGCGTCGCGGGCGGGTTCACCACCCTGCTCGACCAGTCCGTGCTCAACACCTCCATCCCGGCCCTGCGCGAGACCCTGCACGCCGCCCCCGCCGACCTCCAGTGGATCGTGGCCGGCTACTCGCTCGCCTTCGGCCTCGCCCTGATCCCCGGCGGCCGGCTCGGCGACGTCAAGGGTCGCAAGTGGTTCTTCGTCGCCGGGCTCGCCCTGTTCACCCTGGTCAGCCTGGTCTCCGCGACCGCCACCGAGCCCTGGGTGCTGATCGCCGCCCGGCTGGTCCAGGGAGCGGGCGCGGGCCTGGTCAACTCCCAGATGATCGGCACCCTCCAGGACGTCTTCGACGGCCAACTGCGGGCCCGCGCCCTGGGGATGTACGCCGTCACCGGCGGCCTCGCCTTCGCTCTCGGCCCGCCCGTCGGCGGCGCGGTGCTCGCGGCGGCCGGCCCCGAGCACGGCTGGCGGATCACCTTCCTGCTCAACGTCCCCTTCGGCCTGGCCACCGTCGTCCTGGCCGCCCGCCACCTGCCCAGGCCCCGCCCCAGCGCCCGGCAGACCAACCTCGACCTGGTCGGCCTGCTGCTGGTCGGCGCGCTCACCCTCGTGCTGATGCTGCCCTTCGTCCGGCCGCCCGGCTGGACCGGCTGGCTCGCCTTCGCGGCCGCCGCCCTCCTGCTGCTCGGCGCACTCGCCTGGTGGCAGCGCCGCTACGCCCGCAGCGGCGGCAGGCCGCTGATCCACCCCGCACTCACCCGCTCCGCCCCGTACGCGCTCGGCACGGCGACGGCGATGGCCCAGTTCGGCTCCTCGCTCGCCGCCTCGCTGGTCCTGACCATGTTCCTCCAGGACGGCCTCGGGCTCTCCCCGATGGGCGCCGCGCTCGTCTCCCTGCCCTCGGCCGTCGCGATGGGCGTCGCCTCCGCACTGGCCTGGCGGGTGGTGCAGCGCTTCGGCCGGCGCACCGTCACCGTCGGCATGGTGGGTTCCGCCCTGACCATCCTCACCGGCGGACTCCTCGCGCACGGCACGCCCGCCGCCGTGCTGCCCTGGCTGCTGGCGGTGCTCCAACTCCTCGGCGGCGCCTCGATCGGCCTGATGGGCTCCACCAACCAGGCCTACGTGCTGCGCCACGCGCCCGCCGAGGCGGCCGGGGTGAGCGGGGCGATCCTGCAGATGGCCCAGCGGATCGCGGCCGCCGTCGCGATCTCGGCACTGTCCGGCGTCTACCTGCGGGAGACCGCCGCGGGCGGCGGCCACCGCTCCGCCTTCCTCGCCGCGAGCGTGGTCTGCGCGGCGGTGGCCGGGCTCGCGGTGCTGGCCTCGGTGTTGGCCGGCCGCGCCGCGGCCCGGGAGCAGCACGAGGCCGACTCGGTCGCGCTGAGCCGAGGGCGAACGCCCGTCCGATGACAGCGCCCGAGGCCGTACGGTGATCGCCATGATCACCGTACGAACCGTGGACCTGCCCGAGGTGACGCTCGCCTACCGCGAGAGCGGCCGCGCCGACGGCCCGCCGCTGGTGCTGCTGCACGCGCTCGGCGAGCGCGCCTCCGACTGGGACGTCGTGCTGCCCGACCTCGCCCCCGGCCACCACGTGTACGCCCTCGACCTGCGCGGCCACGGGGACAGCGGCCGAGCCGGGACCTACAGCCTGGAGGCGATGCGGGACGACGTGCTGGCCTTCCTGGACGCGCTCGGGCTGGACCGCGTCGACCTGGTCGGCCACTCGATGGGCGGCGCCGTCGCCCAGCTCCTCGCCCAGGCCGCGCCGCAGCGGATCGGCCGGCTGGTCCTGGAGGAGATCCCGGCGCTGTACCCGCGCCCCGCCGGCGCGGTGCCGGAGGACCCGGACCAGGACGTCCACTTCGACTGGGCGATGGTCCGAGCCGTCAAGGCCCAGCTGGACAGCCCCGACCCGGCCTGGCGGGAGGGGCTGGCGCGGATCACCGCCCCGACCCTGGCGGTCGCCGGTGGAGCGGCCAGTACCGTCCCCCAGGAGCGGATCGCCGAGCTCACCCGGCGGATCCCGGACTGCCGCCTGGTCACCGTCGAGGCCGGGCACCTGGTGCACGGTGCCCGGCCCGCGGAATTCGTCGCCGTGGTGGCGCCGTTCCTGGCCCTCTGATCCTGGCCCGATCCTGGCGCTCTGATCCTGTCCCGCTGAGGATCAGACGCCCTGCTCGGCGGGCAGCCGCCCGCTGCGCACGGCCGCCAGCAGATCGGCGTGGTCGGCCTCGGTGCGGTCCGCGTAGGAGACGGCGAAGGCCGCCACCGCCTCGTCCAGCGCCTCGCTCTTGCCGCAGTACCCGGCCAGCAGGCCCGGGTCGGCGGTGTGCGCGTGCGCCCGGGCCAGCAGCGCGCCGGTGATCCGGGCGTAGTCGTCCAACTGCGCCGGCAGCAGCGCCGCCGGGTCCACGCTGCCCTTGCGGTTGCGGAACTGCCGTACCTGGTAGGGGAGTCCGTCGACCGTCGTCCAGCCGAGCAGGGTGTCGCTGACCACCTGCATGTGCTTCTGGCCGAGGACCACCCGGCGGCCCTCGTGCCCGTCCTGCCCGCCCCGCGGGAGGTGGGGCAGCAGCGCGGACGGACGGGCCTCCTTCACCTGCAGCACCAGCGGCTGGTCCCGGTGGTCGGTGAGCAGCACCACGTACGAGCGGGTGCCCACACTGCCGGTGCCCACCACCCGGAACGCCACGTCCTGCACCCGGTACCGGGACAGCAGCGTGCGCACCTCGGCGGGCACCGTCTCCACGTACGGGCCCAGCGCGTGGGCGACGGCCCGGGCGGTCGCGTCGGTCACCTCGGTCAGCACCGGGGGAGCCGCGGTGAAACGCCAACCGCCGTCCGCCGTACGGGTGGTGCTGCGGGCGGCGAACTTCGCGCTGGTGTTGCCGAGCGCCTTGGCGCCGACCTTGCGCAACACGTCCGCGAGGTCGTGCGCGTCGGCGAAGGAGACCAACTGCTCGTCCGCGACGGCGTTCCAGGCGTCCAGCGCGGGCAGCTTGGCCAGCGTGCGCAGGGTCCGGCGGTAGGCGGCCGACACGTGTGCGGCGGCCTCCCGCGCGGTGCTCTCACTCGCCCCGGTCTCCCGGCCGGCCAGCACCAGGCTGGCGGCGAGCCGCTTGAGGTCCCACTCCCAGGGGCCCGGCACGGTCTCGTCGAAGTCGTTGATGTCCATGACCAGTTGGCCGCGCGCATCGCCGTACAGGCCGAAGTTGGCCGCGTGCGCGTCGCCGCACAGCTGCGCCTCGACCCCGGTCACGGGGGTGGACGCCAGGTCGGCGGCCATCAGCCCGGCCGAACCGCGCAGGAACGCGAACGGGCTCGCGGCCATCCGGCCCACCCGGATCGGCACCAGCTCGGCGATCCGGCCTGCGTTCGACGCCTCGATCGCCTCCACGGCCGTCGGCCGCCCGGCGGCCGGGGCGAACTCCGCGTGCCGCTCCCGGGGCACCCGCGCCCGCAGCTCCTTCCCCCGCTCCCGGGCCCGCCCGTCCTGCGCGGAGGCGAACCCGGCCACCGCGAACCCGCGCCGCGCCTGCGTGGGCGCGCCCTCCGCGCCGCGCTGCGCCACGACCGCCGTCCCGCCCCGGCCCTCCGCCGCTCTCGGCTCCGCCCCGTCCACTGCCTCGGTTCTCCGCGCCACCGCGCCCCGCCCGTCCCTTCCGGTCCTCACCCGCCCGCGACCTGCGCGGATGGTTCATCGGGGGGAGTGACGTACGGGGCCGCGCGGTGGTTCCTGAGCGGCGTGGGGTGCGTGGGAGGCGTGGGGTGCGTGGGAGGCGGAGAGCGGCGCGAGCCGGGGTCGCGTGAGCGTATTGCCTGACGAACCGTCAGAGCGGCAGCAGCTCCGGCCGCTTGGGCTCGACGTGGTCGCCCGAGGACTCGCCGCGCAGCCGCCGTCCGACCCAGGGCAGCAGGTGCTCGCGGGCCCACTGGATGTTCTCGCGCCGCTGGTCGGCGGGGGTGAGCACGCGGGCGTCCGGCCAGGGGGCCTCCGGGTCCTGCTCGGTGGCCAGGCCCAGCGAGCGGGCGGCCAGCAGGGCGACCCGCTGGTGGCCCTCGGGGGAGAGGTGCAGCCGGTCCTCGCTCCACGCGCGGCGGTCCTGCACCGAGCGCAGCGACCACAGGTCGGCGACCTTGCAGCCGTTGCGGTCGGCGACGGCCCGCATGTGGCCGTTGTAGGTGGCGATCTTGCCGCGCAGGTGCTTGAGCAGCGGCACGTCGCGGGTGTCGAAGCCGGTGCAGATCAGCACCGTCCCGGCGGATTCGGCGAGTCGGGCGACGGCCGCCTCGAAGCGCTCGGCCACCTCGTCCGGGTCGGCGCCCGGCCGCAGGATGTCGTTGCCGCCGGCGCAGAAGGTGACCAGGTCGGGCTGGAGCCGGCGGACCTCCGGCACCTGCTCGGCCGCGATCTGGTCGAGCAGACGGCCGCGCACCGCCAGGTTGGCGTAGCGGAAGGCGCCCGGCGGTCGGCCGTCGGCGAGCATCCCGGCGAGGCGGTCGGCCCACCCGGCGTACCTGCCGCCGACCCCGGGGTCGTTCAGGCCTTCGGTGAAGCTGTCCCCGAGGGCGACGTACGAACTGAGGTCAAGGGTCTCCTGGAGGTTCGGCATGAAAGAGATAGTTCACCCCATCAAGTGACCTACGCCACCGTAGGTGACCGTGGCGGCACGTGAGATGGACCACGTACCCTCTCGGACCCCGCTTGGACCCCTCCTCGATCCGTCGTCGGCCCGCCGCGCAGCCCAGAGCGCCCTGCGCCGGAAACCACAAGATCCGTCCCCCCTTCCGCTTTCGGGTCCGCCCGGCCGATGCTCGAAGGGAGCGGCCGCCCCGGCCGCCGTCCTCCCGGGGGAAGGCATCCATGGCCACGACCACGCGTTCCGACGGACCCGAGACCTGGTCCATCGACGACCGCTGCACCAACTGTGACGTCGCCCGGCAGCTCGCGCCGGGCCTGATCCGCGAGCAGGACGGCCGCTCCGCGCTGATCCGCCAGCCGCGCGACGGGGCCGAGCGCCGGCAGCTGCGGGCCGCCGCCCACGCCTGCCCGACCCGCTCCATCCGCCCCGACAGCGGCCCGCTCGACCCGGCCACCGACCCGTTCCCGCTCGCCCTCACCGAGGAGGTGCTGCTGCTCGGGCACAACTCCCGGATGACCGCGGGCGCCAACTCCTACCTCTGCCGCCGCCCCACCGGCTGGGTGATGATCGACACGCCCCGCTACAGCACGGCCCTCGCCGACCGCTACGCGGCGCTCGGCCCGGTCACCGACGTCCTGCTGACGCACCGTGACCACGCCCGGCACGGCCGGGATTACGCCGACCGGCTGGGCGCCCGGCTCTGGATCCACGAGGGCGACCTGGACGCCGCCCCCGACGCCGACCGGGTGCTGCGCGGCACCGAGCCCGTGGAGATCGCCCCCGGTCTGGTCGCCCACCCCTTCCCCGGCCACACCCTCGGCAGCGTGCTCTACGTCGCCGAGGAGCGGTACTGCTTCAGCGGCGACAGCCTGTACTGGTCCCGCACCACCGGGGACGTCGAGGTGCAGGAGGCCGTCACCTGGTACTCGATCGAGGAGCAGGCCGCCTCGCTGGCGCGCAGCCTGGGCGTGCTCCGCTTCGAATGGCTGCTGCCGGGCCACGGGGAGCGGCACCGGATGCCCGTCGAGGAGGCGGACCGCCGACTGCGTGCCCTCGCCGCCCGCTGCGCCCAACTGCGGCCCGGGCCGGTGGACTTCGGCGCGGTCCGTTGGTAGCGGGCCCAGCCTCGGGTGCCGACCCCGGGTAGGGAGGCAGCCGCCGAACGCATGTGCGCCGGGTGCGCGGGGGCGTGCGCCCAGCGGGGGCGCCCGCGCGGGTGTGCGAACGGTGGAGCCGGGGCAGCCGCCTGGGGGACGGAGCGGGGGCCGCAGCGACGGCACCCCGTAAGACCCGTAAGCCCCGTAGGACCGTAAGCCCCGTACGACCGGAAGACCGGGACGACGACCCGGATGACCCGGACGACCCCGAACTCCCCGCGATCCAAGGACGGACGAGCCATGCCCCCGCAGACCCCGGAGCGCACCGCCACGCCGCGGCGCTACCTGATGTGCCGGCCGACGCACTTCACGGTGGACTACGCGATCAACCCGTGGATGGACCCGGCCCAGCCCACCGACACCGCCCTGGCCCTGCGCCAGTGGGAGCGGCTCCACCGCACCTACCGCCGTCTCGGCCACACCGTCGAGCTGATCGACCCGGTGCCCGGCCTGCCCGACATGGTCTACGCCGCCAACGGCGCGACCGTGCTGGACGGCCGGGCCCTGGTGGCGACCTTCCGCTATCCGGAGCGGGCGGCCGAGTCGGATGCCTACCAGGCCTGGTTCCGCGAGCGCGGCTACCGGGAGGTGCGCCGTGCGGGCCACGTGAACGAGGGCGAGGGCGACCACCTGGTGGTGGGTCGCCGGGTGCTCGCCGGGACGGGCTTCCGCACCTCCCGCGCCGCGCACGCCGAGGCGGGCGAGCTGTTCGGTGTTCCGGTGGTCAGCCTGACCCTGGTCGACCCGCGCTTCTACCACCTGGACACTGCGCTGGCGGTCCTCGCCGACGACCACGTCATGTATTACCCGGAGGCCTTCGACGCCGACAGCCGGGCCCTGCTGCGGCGGCTCTACCCCGACGCGATCCTCGCCGACCGCGCCGACGCCGAGGTGTTCGGGCTCAACGCGGTCTCGGACGGCCGGCGGGTGCTGCTCCCGGAGACGGCCAAGAACCTGGCGGGCCGGCTGGTCGAGCACGGCTACCAGCCGATCCCGGTGGACGTCTCCGAGCTGCTGAAGGGCGGCGGCGGAGCCAAGTGCTGCACCCTGGAGCTCAGGCCTTCCTGAACTCCACTGTCACCGGCGGAAGTTCCACGGCGCGCGGGAGCCGGGCCGGGGCTGAGCTACGGGCGGATCCGCCGGGCGGCGCCGTCGGGCAGTTCGGTGCGAACGGAGCCGTACTGGCCGGCCCGGCCCGGCCCGGCCCGGCCCGGCCCGGCCCGGCTCGGTGCGAGGGGAAGGCCATCACGGCGAATCGGTCGAATCTGAACAGTTGGCGACATTAACGGTCAGCTCCTGACGGCTGGTCAGGCAGGCTTCTACGCTTCCCCCGGCTCTGAGCCCGTACGGCCGACCCCCGACGTACCGACGTCCCCGCTGGAGAGATCCGTGAGAACACGCCGAGCACCCCGTCGCACCGTGACGGCCGTGACCGCGATAACCGCGGCCACGGCCGCACTGCTGTCCCAGCCGGCCACCGCCGCGGCCGCCGCGCCGCCGCCGACCGTCACGGCCCAGGTGCCGGTGGCGCCCTACCCGGCGGGCGTGGCCCTGGCGCCGGACGGCGGCCGCGCCTACGTGACCAGCCAGAGCACCGGCACCGTCAGCGTCGTGGACACCGCGAGCAACACCGTCACCGGCAGCTTCACCGCCGGCACCGGCTCGTACGCGGTCGCCCTCTCGCCCGACGGGCACCGCGCCTACCTGACGCACCACCTGGACAACACGGTCAGCGTCGTGGACACCGCGACCGACACCGTCACCGCGACCGTCCCGGTCGGCTCCCAGCCCTGGGGCCTCGTCCTCTCGCCGGACGGCTCGCGCGCCTACGTGAGCAACGCCGCCGCCAACACCGTGAGCGTGCTGGACACCTCGTCCAACGCGGTGACCGCGACCGTCCCGGTCGGCGCCGAGCCGCACGGCCTGGCCGTCTCGCCGGACGGCAGGCGGCTGTACGTGGCGGCCTCCGGCGACAAGGCGGTGAACGTGATCGACACCGTGGGCGGCGCGGTGGCCGCCACCGTTCCCGTCGGCCACAGCGCCTTCGGCCTCGCGCTCAGCCCGGACGGCGGCAGTCTCTGGGCGGCCGACGCCGACGACAGCACCGCCGCCGTGATCGACACCGCCGCGAACGCGGTCCTCGGCACCGTCCCGGTCGGCTCCGGTCCGTACGCCGTCACGGTGGCCCCGGACGGCACCGCCGCGTACGTGTCCAACTACGCCGACAACACGCTGAGCGTCGTGGACACCGCGAGCCGGACCGTCACCGCCACCGTCCCGGTGGGCGCGAGCCCGTACACCCTGGCGCTGACCGCCGACGGGCGGCACGGCTACCTCGCGGACTTCACCGGCGGCGCCGTCCAGGTGCTGAACTTCCCGCTGCCGGTGCCGGCCGTGACCGCGGTCAGCCCGAACGGCGGCTCCGGGGCGGGCGGCACCACGGTGACGGTCACCGGCACCGACCTCAACGGCGCCACCGCCGTGACCTTCGGCGCGGCCGGCCCCGCCACCGCGTTCAGCTGCACCAGGACCAGCTGCACCGCCACCGCGCCCGCCACCACCGTGACCGGAGCGGTGGACGTCCGGGTCACCACGCCGGGCGGTACCAGCGCGGCCGTCGCCGCGGACCGCTTCACCTACACGGCGCCGAGCGCCCACCTGGCCGTCGCGCTCACCGCGACCCCGGTCACCCAGCTGCTCGCGAGCCGCGTCGACTACACGGTCACCCTCACCAACCAGGGCCCTGACCAACTGACCTCGGCCACCGTCGCCGCGGCCCTGCCCAGCGGGCTGACCGCCACCTCCACCGACTGCTCGATCGCCGCCGGCAAGCTCACCTGCACGCTGGCCGCACCGCTCGCCAAGGGTGCGAGCACCACCCGGCACTTCTCGATCAACGTCGGTCTGCTCTCCCTGATCCGCAGCTGGGACGTCACCGTGGCCCGCACCGCCGGGGTGCCCGCCGACCCCTCGCCGGCCACCAGCAAGGACACCCGCAGCTGCTCCTCCGTCCTGGGGCTGGTCATCACCTGCACATAGCCGCCCGACCGTCCCGAGGACGAGCGCGCCGAGGACGAGCGCGCCGAGCATGAGCACACCGAGGACGGGCGGCGCGCCGAGGCCCCGCCGGAACCCGAGACGTTCCGGCGGGGCCTCTCCCGTCGGCGGTGCTGGACGAAACGTCCGAACCGGACGTACAGTCCAGGCATGCCTCCGGACACCTCCGCCCCGCCTTCGGACGCCCCCGACCCGCGGGTGCGGACCTTCTCCCCGGTCTGCCGCGCGGTGGCCCTGCTGCTCGGCCCCTACGCCGAGGTGGTGCTGCACGACCCCACCACCGACCGGGTGCTGGCCATCTGGAACCCGATGACCCCCCGGGCCCCCGGCGACCCGTCGCTGCTCGGCGAACTGGACGAGATCGACCCCTCCGCCCCCGACGTCTACGGCCCGTACGAGAAGCTGCTGCCCGACGGGCGCCGGCTCTCCTCGGTCAGCGCCGTGCTGCGCGACGACGCCGACCGGCCCGCGGCGGTGCTCTGCGTCAACCTCGACCGCGGGCCGTTGGAACAGGCCGCCGCCCTGCTGGCCGGCTTCGCCGCCCCCACCGCTCCGCGCCCCGAACCGCTCTTCGAACGCGACTGGACGGAGCGGATGAACGACGTCATCGGCGGCCACGTCCGCGCGCAGGGCCGCCCGCTGGAGCGCTTCACCCGCGAGGACCGGCTCGCCGTGCTGCGCGAACTGGACGAGGCCGGGGTGTTCGCCGTCCGCCGCGCCGTGCCCGCCGTCGCCACCGCACTGCGGATCTCCCGCTCCACCGCCTACAGCCTGCTCGCCGAGGTCAAGCACCCCGCCGGCCCCGCGCTCGCCGCGGGCCCCGCAAGCCCCGCAAGCCCCGCAAGCCCCGCAGGCTCCGCACGTCCGGCAGGCTCCGCAGGTCCCAGGAAGGACAGGAAGGAATAGCCCCCATGCCCCAGCTCCCCGACTTCCGGCTCGAAACCCACTTCTCGCGCTGGGAGTTCACCGCCCGCCACCACCTCACCGCCTCCGACGCGCAGACCATGACCATGGCCGAACTGCTCGCCCTGGCCGGCCCCGAGGACCGCGAGGCCTGGGACACCCTCGCCCTCGGCTACACCGAGACCTTCGGCGACCCCGGGCTGCGCCGGGCGATCGCCGGGATGTACGAGCGGATCGACGCGGACGACGTGATCTGCTTCGGCGGCGCCCAGGAGGGGATCGACCTCGCCATGCGGGTGCTGCTCGAACCGGGCGACCACGCGGTCGTGCTGACCCCGAACTACCAGTCCGCCGAGACCATCCCGCTCTCCCTGTGCGAGGTCACCGGCGTCGCCCTCGACGAGCGGCGGGACTGGGCGCTCGACCTCGACGCGGTCGAGGCGGCGCTGCGCCCGAACACCAAGGTGCTGTCGGTCAACTTCCCCAACAACCCGACCGGCGCGGTGATCGACGCCGCCGACTTCGTCCGGCTCGCCGAACTCTGCGACGAGCGCGGCATCCGGCTGTTCTCGGACGAGGTCTACCGCGGCCTGGAACGCGACCCGGCCCGCACCCTGCCGCAGGCGGCCGACCTCTCCGAACGCGCCCTCTCGCTCAACGTCACCTCCAAGTCGCTCGGCCTTCCCGGCCTGCGGATCGGCTGGATCGCTTGCCGGGACCGGGAGTTGCGCTCCCGGCTGGAGCGGGCCAAGCACTACGCCACGATCTGCAACTCGGCGCCGAGCGAGGTGCTGGCCCGGATCGCGATCACCGCCCGGGAGCGGATCCTGGAGCGCAACCGCGGCATCATCGCGGAGAACCTGCCGCAGTTCGACGCCTTCTTCGCCGAGTTCGCCGACCTCTTCGAGTGGCGCGCCCCGGACGGCGGCTGCGTCGCCTACCCGCGCTACCTCGGGGCGGACGGCGTGGAGGAGTTCTGCACGGCGCTGATCGAACAGGCGGGCGTCCTCCTGCTGCCCGCGAGCATCTTCCGGTCCGAGCTGACCCCCACCCCGACCGACCGCTTCCGGATCGGCGTCGGCCGCCGCGACCCGGCCCCGGCCCTGGACGCGCTCGCCGACTGGCTCCGCAAGCGCTGACCCGCCGGACCGCCGGCTGGTGGACGCAGCCGACCGTGGTGCCCGAACACCGGGGCGCCGGCCCACCGACCTCCTCGGTGGACCGGCGCCCCGGTCGTCACGGCTGCCGTGGCAGCTCGTGGGCGCTCAGAGCTTCTGCCAGGTCGGCTTGGCCGCGTAGGTGTCGCGGAAGTAGTCGGCGAGCTTGAGGCGGGAGGCGGCGGCCTCGTCGACCACCACGGTGGCGTGCGGGTGGAGCTGGAGGGCCGAGGCGGGGACGGCGGCGGACAGCGGGCCCTCGACGGAGAGGGCGACGGCCTCGGCCTTGGCCTCGCCGGTGGCCAGCAGGACCAGGTGGCGGGCCTCCAGGATGGTGCCGATGCCCTGGGTGATGACGTGGTGCGGGACCTCGTCGATGCTGTCGAAGAAGCGGGCGTTGTCCTCGCGGGTCTGCCGGGTCAGGGTCTTGATCCGGGTCCGGGAGGCGAGCGAGGAGCAGGGCTCGTTGAAGCCGATGTGGCCGTCCGTGCCGATGCCGAGCAGCTGGAGGTCGACGCCGCCGGCCTCGGCCAGTGCGCGGTCGTAGGCGGTGGCCGCGGCGGCGATGTCGGTCGCGTTGCCGTCCGGGCCCAGGAAGGAGTCCCCGGTCAGGCCGAGCGGTTCCACGACCTCGCGCAGCACCACCGAGCGGTAGGACTCCGGGTGGCCGGCGGGCAGGCCGACGTACTCGTCCAGCTGGCAGATCCGGGCCCGGGAGGCGTCCAGCCGGCCGTCGCGGACCCGCGCGGCGAGGGCCTGGTAGATCGGCAGCGGGGTCGAGCCGGTCGCCACGCCGAGCAGGGCGTCCGGCTTGTCGGTCAGCAGATCGGTGATCGCCGCGGCGATGAGTTCGCCGGCCGCAGGGGCGTCAGGGACGATCACGATTTCCATACTGGGTCCACCGTTCTGAGGCGAGGCTGAGGTCTAGACCTCCGAGGTCTAGACCAGTTTGCCGCGAACAGGTGCCCCAGGTCCACCCGGGCCAGGTCAACGGCGCTCCGAGGGGCTGGGGAGCGGTCGGGTCGGCCGCCGGGAACGGGGGTCCCGGCGGCCGACCCTGGGGGAGGCGCCACTGTTCGGTCGTTCAGCGCGCGGCTCGTCCGTTCAGTGCGCGGCTCAGTTGATCAGCGCCCGGTGGTGCGGGTTCAGAAGGGGCCGGTACACGTGGTGACCTGCTTGGCCGTGTCCAGAGCCGGGCCGGCGGTGGCGCAGATCATCCGCAGGTCGGTGGTGGTGACGCGCGGGGTGACGGCCTTGGCCGAGCCGAGCCGTACGGTGACGGCCGAGGCGGCGGTCTCCCACGGGCTGCCCCAGGCGGCCTGGGTGCGGACCTCGACCCGCACGATCGTCAACTGGGCCGGGTCGGCGACGACCTGGGCGACGCCGACGATGCCCTCGCCGTCGACCTGCGGCGAGACGCAGGGGCGGTTGAGGACCGTGGTGCAGGCCGTGGTGCCGGGCTCGGATGTGGCCGTGGCGGCCATGGCCGGGGCGGCCGTCAGGCCGGTGATCCCTGCCACCGTCATCATCACAGCTGCGATCCGAGTGCGCATGATTTGAACCTCCTTGGAAATTAAGGTGATCTCACTCCTTGAGATGAGTCTTGCACACAATGTGAACATCCGATGGTGTGCGTTACGTCACACTGATGGTGACCGTTCAACTACATACTGCAACATTCGCCGACTGTTCGACATCCGGCCAACTCGCGGCCTGACGGATGATCAGTTCGGGCGGCAGCACCATCCGCGACGGCAACTCAGGTGCGGCCCGGCCGGGTTGGCGGTGCCCCGTCACTCGTCCGGGTGGCGGTGTGCCACCCGGACGAATCGGGCGGATACCATCGACCCGATCCCACGGAGGTGGCTGCGTGGACACGGTCATCGTGCAACTCCCCGGTTCGGGGCCCGAGATGGCGCCCAGTGGGGCACCCGGCCTGCTGCGGATGGGCCCCGGCGAGGCCGCGCCGTTCGGGCGCGGCGAGCCCGGCCGGCCGCTCCCCATCCCGCTGCCCGACCAGGGCGTCTCCCGCCGTGCGGGCGAGGTCGTCGCGGCCGAGGACTACTGGCGGCTGTCCAACTTCAGCGCCTCCGCCACCTACGTCGTGGAGAACCTGGAGGGCGCCGGGGAGCACATCAAGGTGGCGCCCGGCCGGCTGGGCGCGCCGGTGCCGTTCGAACTCTCCCGGGTGCTGCTGCCCGCCCTCGGCGAACCCGCCTCCTTCAAGGTCTTCGCCCCCCAGCACGCCTACCTGGACGGCCGGCCGGGCGGGGCCGACGGCGAACACACCGTCAGCCCCTTCGCCCTCGACCCGACCGCCAAGTACTTCCTGGTGCTGCTGGCGCTCTGCGAACCCCGGCTGCGGTCCCCCTCCGCCGCCGCCGTCCCCGGCGCGACCGAGGTGCTGGCCCGGCTGCGCGCCCTGCCCTCCTGCCGCGGGCTGACCCGCTCGGCGGTGAACTACCACATCGACTACCTGGTGGAGACGAAGCTGCGGCTGCGCGAGCCGTACGAGGAGGGGCCGGGCGGCGGCAAGCGCGAGGAACTCGTCTCCCTGGCACTGCGGTTCGACCTCGTCCGGGAGGAGCACCTGCCGCTGCTCCCGCCCCGGCGCCCGGTCGCCCGGCCGTGACGCCCGCCCGGCCCGACCCGCCGCACCCCGGCAAGCAGCCCCCGGACCGGCGCCCGGATCCCACGAACGACCCCGCCGGCCCGGAGCCCCCCGAAGGCCTCGACCTCCCCGCCGGCTACCCGATCGCCGGCTACCGCACCGGCGCTTTCCTCGGCGCGGGCGCCTGGGGCAGCGTCCACGCCGCCGAGGGCCCGGACGGCACCCCGGCCGCCGTCAAGATCCTCGGCGCCGCCCGGTTCAGCCCCGGCCAGCGCCGGACCGTGGTCCGGATGGCCCGCAGCGAGCAGCGCTTCAGCCGCCTCGCCGACCACCCCCACCTGATCCGCACCCTCGCCGTGGTCACCGTCGAGGACCCGGACCACCCCGATCTGGACGGCGCCGTCGCCCTGGTGATGGAGCGCGCCGCCCGCAGCCTGCAGGACGTCCTGGCCGAAGCCCGCCCCGGTACGGCGGTGCCCGGCGCCGAGCGGATCCTCGCCGAGGTGTGCGCCGGGCTGACCCACATGCACCGGGCCGGCTGGGTACACGGGGACCTGAAACCGGCCAACATCCTCCTGATGCCCGACGGCACCGCCAAGATCGCCGACTTCGGCCTCACCGCCGAACTGGAGGGCACCCACGCCTACGCCCCGCCGCTGGGCTCGCCCGACCACGTCCCGCCCGAATGGTGGTCCCAGCGCACCGGCGCGCGCGGCATCGCCGTGCGCCCCAGCGCGGACATCTGGGCGTTCGGCGTGATCGCCCACCAGCTGCTCACCGGTGGCCTGCACCCCTTCCTCGGCGCCACCGCCCGGGCCCGTTCGCTGGCCGCCCAGGCGTACGCCCGCGGCGCGGCCCCGCTGCGGACGGACGAGGCGCTGCCGCCGCGCTGGCGGGCCGTGGTCGCCACCTGCCTGGCCCCCGGACGCGAGGAGCGCGCCCGTACCGACCTCGCCGCGCTGGTCGCCCGCGCCACCGCCCGCCCGGCCCGCAGCCGCCGCACCGTCGTACGGGCCGGGGCGGGCCTGCTCGCCGCAGCCCTCGCCGTCCTCGCGCTGGCCGGGGCGCCCGAGCCTGCCGGGCCGCCGCGCCACCGCGCCCCGCCGCCGCTGACCGGCGCGATCCCGGCCGGCTCGGACGTCCCACCCGCCTACCGGGGCATGATCGAGGTCGCCGCCCGGCGCTGCCCCGAACCGGAGGTCACCCCGGCGCTGCTGGCCGCGATGCTCAAGGCCGAGAGCGGCTTCGACCCGAACGCCGCCCGCCCGGAGACCGGCGAGTACGGCATCGCCATGTGGACGCCCGCGGTGTTCGAGGCCTGGGCCAAGGCGGCCACTCACGCCGGCCCGAAGTCCTACTTGGACCCGGGGGACGCGATCGCCGCCATGGGCAACTACGTCTGCTGGCTCGACCAGCAGCTCAAGCACGACGGCTTCACCCGCGACCTGCCCGCCCTGGTCACCGCCGCCTACCGGACCAGCGACAAGACCGTGACGGCGGCCGGCGGCGTGCCGGAACGGGTGCGGCCGCATGTCGAGCGGGTGCTCCGCTACCTCGCCGACTACGGCGGATGAGTGCACCTTCCGGGACGAGTCGGGCCACATCCACCCGGAGCACGGCGCGGGCGCCCGGGTGACGGCGACCCCGTCTGGGATCCTCTGCCGCATGATCACGAAGCTCCGCGCGGGTGCCGCGCAATGGACCGTCGTCGTTCCGGTGGTGTCGTTCGTCGTCCTCGCCCTGACCTGGCACGAGGACCTGCCCGGCTGGGTGGTGGGAGTGGTCGCCTGCTTCCTGGTGGCCGCCGTGCTGTCCGCCGTGCACCACGCCGAGGTCATCGCGCACTGGTCGGGGGAGCCGTTCGGATCACTGGTGCTCGCGGTGGCGGTCACCGTGATCGAGGTCGCCCTGATCGTGACGCTGATGGCCGACGGCGGGGCGAAGTCCTCGACCCTGGCCCGGGACACCGTCTTCGCCGCCGTGATGATCACCTGCAACGGCATCCTCGGCCTCTCCATCCTGGTCGCCGCGGTCAAGTACCGCACCGCCGTCTTCAACGCCGAGGGCACCGGCGCCGCGCTCGCCTGCATCGCCGCCCTGGCGACCCTCAGCCTGGTGCTGCCGACCTTCACCACCAGCTCCCCGGGCCCGCAGTTCTCGACCACCCAGCTGACCTACGCGGCCACCGCCTCGCTCGTCGTCTACGGGATGTTCGTGGCCACCCAGACCGTCCGGCACCGCGACTACTTCCTCGCCGTCAACACCGAGGGCCGGGTGCTGGACGAGGAGGAGCACGCCACCCCGCCCACCCTCCGGGCCGCCGGGGTCAGCCTGTTGCTGCTCGGTGTCGCACTGGTCTCGGTCGTCGGCCTGGCCAAGGGCGTCTCGCCGACCATCGAGAAGGCGGTGGAGGACGCCGGCCTCCCGCACGCCGTCGTCGGCGTGGTGATCGCCATGATGGTGCTCCTGCCGGAGACCATCGCGGCGCTGCGCGCGGCCGTCCGCAACCGGGTGCAGACCAGCCTCAACCTGGCCCTGGGCTCGGCGCTCGCCAGCATCGGCCTCACCATCCCGGCGGTCGCGATCGCCTCCAGCTGGCCGCCCGGCCCGCTCGTGCTCGGCCTGGACCCGGCCCACATGGTGCTGCTCACCCTGACGGTCGTGCTGGGCATCCTCACCGTCATCCCGCGCCGGGCGACACCGCTGCAGGGGGCGGTGCACCTGGCGGTGCTGGCGGGGTACGTGGTGCTGGCGGTGAACCCGTGACGGCGGGTCGTCCGTAGTCCCGGATGGAAGCCCCTGGCCCGTTCCCCCGTGCGGCCAGGGGCTTCCGGCGTCCCCGGACCGTCCCGCGTCCCGGACCGGGGCGGGAAAGCGTGAACCGATCGGGCCGGCCGGCCGTGGAACGGGGAGAGAGCACCTGGTCCGCCCCCGTGGCCGGGGGCCCTCGTCGTCCCGGCGCCGTCGGCAGCGCCCTCGGTCGTGAAGCCCCGAGGGCGCAGGCGCCTCCGGACGAGCCGGAGCCCCTGACCCCGCAGCTGCTCGCGGAGTCAGGGGCTCGGGCCTGCCCTGTGACAGGTCGGCGCCTCAGGAGGGCCGATGGCTCAGGGCCGATGGCTCAGGGCCGGTGCCTCAGCGCCGGTATCTCAGCGCCGAGAGGCCGGTGCCTCAGGAGGAGGTGCGGCGACGGCGGGTGTAGACCACTGCGCCCGCGCCGCCGAGCAGCAGGACCGTACCGGCGCCCGCGTACAGCAGGGTGCCGTCGCTACCGGTGCTGGCCAGGTTCTTGCCGTCCGAGGTGGCGCCCGGAATCGGGGTCGGGACGCTGACCTTGGCGGGCAGCTGCAGCGGCGCATCCGGGCTGACCTGGGTGTCCGTGGTCGGCGTGTGGACCGGCACGGTGGCGGTCGGCGGGGTCGACGGGCCCGGGTTCGGGGCGTCGGTCGGCTCGTCGGTGGCCGGGGCCGTGGGCGCAGGGGTGACGGGAGCCGAGGTGGTCGGCGCCGGGGTGGTCGGCGTGACGCTCGGGGTCTCCGACGGCTTCGTGGTGGGGGTGGCGGTCGCGGGCGCGCTCGGCGAGGCCGGAGCCGACGGGGTGTGCGACGGCGTGGTCGGCACGGTGGTCGGGCCGGACGACGGGGTCTTGGTCGGGGTCGGCTTCACGGTCGGCGAGGGCTTGCCGGTCGGGGCCGGGGTCTCACCGCCGCAGTCGACCTTGAAGACCTTGTGCTTGGGGTTGTTGAGCTGCGGGTCCTTCGGCAGCTCGCCGCCGACCAGCTCGACGGACTGCCAGTACAGCTTGTAGTGGCCGTCCGGCAGGTGGATGTCCTCGGTGCGGACGTGGCCCTTGCCGTCCACCGGGAGGTCGCCGTACGCGACGAGCTTCTCCTTGGGGCCGCCGCCGACGGTGGTGATCGCCCAGATCACGTCCTGGTTGGCGTCGAAACCGAAGGAGTCCAGGTAGAAGGTGCAGACCTTGGGCTCGTTGCGGACGTCCTCCTGGCCGGTGGCGGCGTCGTGGATCTTGACGGTGCCGTTGTTGCCGGGGGCTCCGCCCTTTCCACCGCCGCCCGCGGCGGCGTGGGCGGCGGGGGCGAGCAGCATGAGGGCGGCGGCGGTCGGGACGGCCACCAGGGTGCGTGCGGTGGTGGAGCGGATGCGCATCGGCGTTCCATCGGGTACGGCAGGCCGGGGACGAGCCTGCGCAGCGGGAGGGAGCCCCCGGTCGGACGGCCGGCGGGGGCCGGAGCCGTACGAGGGAGGGCACAAAAGTTCCCGCAGCGGGAAACGTGACGCAAGGGCGGTTTGGCCGAAATGCATCGCTGTGCACGGTTGGTCCGATGAGTTCGTTACAACGATCCGATCACCCGGTTGTCATGGATTTGTGCACGGTCCGACCCCCGGAGGCCGGTGCCGCGGTCAACTCCGCACCCCGGTCCGGCGGGTGAATCCGCGGAGCCGCGGTGGCCGGTATTGACCGGTCCCGGCGAGCGGCCTGCGTGTCGGGGCGGCGGGCGGGCACCGGGGTTCTCTATCGTCCGTCTGGAACCGCCCAGTCCGCCCAGTCCGCCGATCCCGTTGCGCATGCGACCGATCCGACCCGTGGGAGAGTGCGATGCCCGGCCCAGAGCAGACCGCCGAGGAGAGCGCCGACGTCATCGTGGTCGGGGCCGGCCCGGCCGGCTCCACCGCTGCCGCCCACCTCGCCCGGACCGGCCTGGACGTCCTCCTGCTGGAGAAGTCCGCCTTCCCGCGCGAAAAGGTCTGCGGGGACGGCCTCACCCCGCGCGTCGTCAAGCAGTTGACCGACCTCGGCATCGACGTCTCCGAGGAGGCCGGCTGGCTGCACAACCGCGGCCTGCGGCTGATCGCCGGGCGGCGCTCGCTGGAGTTCGACTGGCCCGAGCTCTCCGCCTTCCCCGGGTACGGACTCGTCCGCCGCCGCGCCGACTTCGACCAGCTGCTCGCCCGCAAGGCCGCCTCCCTTGGCGCCCGCCTCGTCGAACGCGCCAACGTGGCGGGCCCGTTGGTGGACGAGCGGACCGGACGGATCACCGGGGTCACCGCCAGACTGGGCGAGGAACGCCGGCCGGTCGCCTACCGGGCCCCGATCGTCGTCGCTGCCGACGGCAACTCCACCCGGCTGTCCGTCGCCATGAAGCGCTACCGCCGCACCGACCGGGCGATGGGCGTCGCCTACCGCACCTACTTCACCACCCCGCGCCACGCGGACCGCTACCTGGAGGCCTGGCTCGACCTGCGCGACCCCGCCGACCCGGCCGGCCGCGTCCTGCCCGGCTACGCCTGGGTGTTCGGCATGGGCGACGGCACCGCCAACGTCGGCCTCGGCGTCCTCGACACCGCGAACACCGACGTCGACTGGCGCGAGCTGCTGCGCCGCTGGTGCGACCGTCTGCCGCCCGCGTACGGCTACACCCCCGACGCCGTCACCGAACCGATCCGCGGCGCCGCCCTTCCCATGGGCCTCAACCGCCAACCCCACTACGGCGACGGCCTGTTGCTCGTCGGCGACGCCGGCGGCACGGTCAGCCCGGGCACCGGCGAGGGCATCGCCTACGCGATGGAATCCGGCCGCTACGCCGCCGAGACCATCGTCCAGGCCCTCGCCCGCCGCACCGACCGCGGCCGCGAACTCGCCCTGCACGGCTACCCGCAGGCGCTGCGCTCCGCCTACGCCGGCTACTTCGCGCTCGGCCGGCTCGCCGCCGGCCTGCTCGGCCGCCCCAAGCTGCTCGGCACCGCCGGGGCCGCCGGACTCGGCCACCCGGCGCTGCTGAAGGTGGCGTTCCGGCTGATGGTCAACCTGACCGAGCCCAACTCCAAGGACGCCCTCGACCGGGTGCTCCACCTGGTCGGACGGGTCGCGCCGGGGCGCTGACGGGGCGCTGACGGGACGCTGACGGGGCCGCCGGGGCCGTTCAGCCATCCGGATGACTCGGATCACTCGGATGATGCGGATGATGCGGATGACCGGCCCCGGCGCCCCCGGGCTGGCCGAAACCGGGGATTCCGGTCGGTGCACCGCCACGTCGTGTTGACGAATGATCAGCAGATCCGCTTGCCTGGTGCCGAACCAGCCACGGAGGGTGAGCACCACCCGCCTCCGTGGCTCCTTCTCCACCACCCTCCCACCGCCGACCCGTCCGACGGAGACACCGTGCGCCTTCGCCTTCGCCTGCTTGCCGCACCCCTCGTGGCAGCCGCCGCCGTGCTCGCCCCGAGCCTCCCGGCCGCCGCTGCCGCCCCGGCCACCACCGCCGCACAGGCGGCCACCCCGTCCGACCAGTGCTCCGCAGCCTTCCACGACGGCGACGCCCGCCTCGGCCCGCAGGACCTCCCCACCACCGGCCCGGTCGGCCGTCAGCTCCTCGGCTACCAGCGCACCGGCGGCGCGAGCGACCAGGACTTCCTCGCGAAGTACTACGATCCGGCCGCCAACGGCGGCAAGGGCGGCTGGATCTACCCGCCGTCCGACGGCTACGTCACCCTGCCGGACGGCAGCCCGATCGAGTTCGACCTCACGCTCTACCCGAACCAGAACATCGACCGCTACGGCAGCGAGTACGGCGCCTTCCTCGCCCCCGAGGGCCTGCCGTACGCCAGCCGCGCCATCCCGCCGCAGAGCCTGGACGGCAACCCGCCGGCCGGCTGCAACTACCACGACTACAAGGTGGTCAAGGCGTTCACGGTGCACGCCGGCCCGATCGCGCCGTGGTTCAACCAGCCCGGCTGGGGCCTGCAGTACCAGCTCGACGCGGCCCTGGTGCCCGGCGGCCCGGCCAAGCTGAACGTCCTCTGGCTGGTGGACAACGGGTACCTGGCCCGGATCTGACCCCCGCCGCCGCTCGACGACAGGCCCCGGCGGCGGCCTCCGGTGCCCGGCCCGCCCGGCCGGGTACCGGATCGTTCGCGTTATTCGCTGGCAGCCGTGGGAGGGCGGGGGATAGGAAGGCCGGGTGACCACCAGCGACCCCGCCGCGACGCCCGCCGACCGGCGCGTCTTCCGTCCCACCGTCCTCGACCTCGGCGACGTCCGGCTGAGCCCCTGGGGCCGCGCCCTCGACCTCGCCGGCGGCACCGTCCCCGCGCTCGTCGCCGCGGCGGCCGACCCCGAGATCGCCCACTGGAACCCGCTGCACACCGCCGATCCGGCCGCCGCCGAGGCCTACCTGGACCGCTGCGACGCCCGCTGGGCCGACGGCAGCTCGGCCGCCTTCGCGATCACCGACGCGGCCGACGCCACCCTGCTCGGCAACGCCTACCTGGAGTGGACCGACCCGGGCAACGGAGTCGTCATGGTCGGCTACTGGCTGCTCGCCGCCGCCCGCGGCCGCGGCCTCGCCACCCGCGCCACCACCGCCGTCACCCGCTGGGCCGTCGAAGCCGCCGGCGCCCGCCGCATCGAGCTCTACCACTTCGTCGACAACGGCGCCTCCTGCCGGGTCGCCGTCCGCGCCGGCTTCCCGTACGAGGGCACCCTGCGGGCCTCCTACCGGCGCGCCGGGGGAGAGTACGCGGACGAGCACCTGCACGCCCGCCTGGCCACCGACCCCTTCACCGACACTCACCGGGGTGACCTCACCGGGGTTGACCCCCGCCGGGGTTGACCCTCACGCAACGGAAGGCCCTAGCGTCCTGGTCATGAAGATCATCGTTCATGACACGGCGAGCGCAATGCTCGACCTGCTCAGCCGCCCCGTAGCCGAACGGACCGACGCCCTCAGGGAGTTGTACCGCCCCCTGGAGGGCGTGCTGTCCGCGGTGCTGGGCCAGGCCGACCTGGTGGCGATGCACCGGATGGGCAGCGGCTTCCGGCTCGACCGCGAGGACGAGCGGTACCTGCCCGCCGTGCGGCAGATGCAGGAGGCGGCCGTCTGGCAGCGGGTCGAGCAGTCGCTCGAAGCCGCGTGGGAGCGGATCGACGGCGCGGTGCCCGGCGTCGCGCACGCCGATACCGTGCACGTCGTGCTGGTGCTCGGCGACCCGGACGACGAGCACCTGGTCGTCCGCAACGGCGGCTACTTCGGCATGGGCGGCTTCCCTGGCGCGATCCAACTGCTGATGTGGCCCACCGAGACCGCCCTGGCCAAGATCGGCCACGCCGCCGCCCACGAGCTCCACCACAACGTCCGCTACGCCAACGTGACCTGGAACCCGGCGACCGTCACCGTCGGCGAGCAGGTCGTCGCCGAGGGACTGGCCGAGGCCTTCGTGCGGGAACTGGCCGGGGAACAGGCCCTGGGCCCGTGGGCCACCTCGCTGACCGGGGCCGAGCTGGACCACGCCTACCGGAAGGTCACCGCCGGGATCGACGTCTCCGGGATGCAGAACCTGCCCCCGTACGTCTACGGCGACCCGACCGCGCGGCTGATGGGCTGCGAGCCGGTGGGCCTGCCGCACGCCGCCGGGTACGCGGCCGGCCTGCGGATCGCGGACGCCCACCTCGCCGCCACCGGCCTGACCGCCGCCGCGAGCGTCGCGCTGCCCGCCCGCGAGGTCCTGGCCAACGCGGGGGTGCCGACCGACGCGTGACCGGCGTGCCGACCGGGTAGGGCGTCGTCGCTGCCCGGGCGCCCGCCGTCGGCAGGCAGCGCGCGGGGCGGGGGAGCGGCCTAACCTGGAAGGGCGCGTACGGTGCTCGGCCGGTACGGACGGGAAACGGTGGCCATGACGGTGATCTCGGCGGCACTCTTCGGCAGCGACTGGCGGCCCGGGCTTCCCGGCGGTGCCGAGCTGCTGCGCGAGTGCGCCGCCCGGGGCTGGACCGTGGTGCTGACCGGGCCCGGGCCCGTCGGGGTGCCGGCGCTGACCGTGGCCGAACCCGGGGGCGACCCGGTGCGGGCCGCGCTGGAGCTGGTGGACGGCGTCCCCTCGCACGCCGTGGCCGTCGCCGGCAGTGTGCGCGAGGTGCGGGCGGCGCGGCGGGTCGGGGTGCCGTGCGTCGCCCTGGAGGCCGGCGGGGACGCCGGTCCGGAGCTGCTGGCGGCGGGTGCGGCCGAGGTCCACCGCGACGCCGCCGGCCTGCTGCGCGTCCTGGACGACAGCCTGCTCGCCCGCCCCCGGGCCTTCGGACCCGTGGGCGCGGGAGCGGGCGGCGCCGGGAGCGGTTAGCGCCAGTCCGTACCGGGCAACCGCCCGGGTGTGAGCACGTCACCGGAAGTGTCGGAGGTGACCGAGATGGACGGACCCGCTTTGAGCGGATGGGAGCGGCGGCTCCTCGAAGAGATCGAGTCCGATCTGCGCCAGGACACACGGCTCGACCGGAAACTGAGCACGATGGGCGCCAAGCGGCCCGGCCGGGTCCGGGGCGCGCTCCGCGCGGTCGGGCGCCGGATCTCGGCGGGGGTCGCGCTGACCGCCCTCGTGATGACGGCGATCTGCCTCGGCGTGGGCGTACGGACCCCGACCACGGCCGTACTGACCGCGCTCGGGGTGGTCTGGGCGGCCTCGGTGGCGGCCGCGGTCGCCGCCTCGGAGCTGTTGCGCCGCCGCAGCGCCGCCCGCGAGGGCCGGAGCGACACCGTCCGGCCCGAGGAGAGCCGCGAGCGCCGCGAACGGCGGCCCTGGGATCGACCGGAGGCGTGAGCGCATGAGCACCGACCTGTGGGAGTACCGCCCGGGCGCCCATCCTGCCGCCGACTTGGGCCTGTTCGGGTACGAGGTGCTGGCCACCGACGGCCCGGTCGGGCGGGTCGAACAGGACACCGGGGACCATCTGTTGGTCGAAGCCGGGCCCTGGGTGCCGGGCACCCGGGTGCTCGTCCCGGTCGGCCTGGTCGCCCGCGTCGACCACCTGATGCTGGCCGTCCACCTCGACTGCCCGCGGGCCAGGCTCAGCTCAGCCCCGCCCGCCGCCGTCGACCTGGCCGCGCCCGGTCCGCGCTGAGCCCGGCCCGGGGCGCCGTCGAAACTCGCCGTCGAACCACCGAATCACCGAGGTACTGAGCCATGGGCTGGTCGTCCACCACGCTCACCGGCCGCACGATCGCCTTCCTGGTCGCGCCGTACGGCGTCGAGCAGGTCGAACTGACCTCCCCCTGGCAGGCGGTCGCCGAGGCCGGCGGCACCCCGCGCCTGCTGTCCACCGCGCCGGGGCGGGTCCAGGCCGTCCGGCACCGCGCCCAGGCCGACACCTTCGCCGTGGACGCCCTGGTCGCCGAGGCGGACCCGGCCGACTACGACGGCCTGGTGCTGCCCGGCGGCGTCGCCAACCCCGACCACCTGCGCCTGGACCGGGCCGCCGTCGCCTTCGTGCACGCCCACTGCGCCGCCGGCCGCCCGACCGCGGCGATCTGCCACGCCCCGTGGACCCTGATCGAGGCCGACGCCGTGCGCGGCCGCACCCTCACCTCCTGGCCCAGCCTGCGCACCGACCTGGTCAACGCCGGTGCCCACTGGGTGGACGAGGCGGTCCACGTCTGCCAGGACGGCCCCGGCTTCCTCGTCACCAGCCGCAAACCGGGCGACCTGCCGCTCTTCGAGGACGCGTTCGTCACGGAGTTCGCCCACGCGACGGCGAAGCGGCGGGCCTGAGGGGGCGAGGCAGCGGGCCTGACGGCAGGCCCGGAAGCCGCACCGGTGAGCCGGTGGTGAGCCGTTGAGCCGGGATCAGTCGCCCCGGAGACGGACGAAGGTGGCGGTGGGCGGGCGCCCGGTGAGGGTGAGTTCGGCGCGCAGCGGGGCCGTGAGGGGGTGGACCGGGCCGTGGTCGGGGTCGGTGGCGGCCGGACCGAGCAGGGGGCCGGCGAGCTCGGCGACCGCGCGGGACTGCACGGGGGTGAGCCGGGGGGTGGTGAGGAAGACGCGGCCGTCGTCGAGCTGGAGGATCAGCGCGTGCGGGTGGGCGGCCGGGCCGGTGAGGGCGCGGACGGTGGCGTCGAGGGTGTCGCTGCGACGGTACTTGACCCAGGTGCGGCCGGCCCCGCGCGGGCGGTAGGGGGAGCCGGCGGCCTTGCAGACCAGGCCCTCCACCCCGGTGTCCGCGAGCTGTTCCACCCACTCCAGCGCCTCCGCCCGGTCCGTGGTCGCCATCACCGGCTGGATCGGCGGCGGGACGTCGGCCAGGGCGGCGAGCAGCAGGCGGCGGCGGTCGGTGAGCGGCAGCCGGCGGACGTCGCGGCCGGGCAGCGCCAGCACGTCGAAAGCGATCAGGCCGAGCGCGACCTCCGGGGCGGCGGCCCGGGCCTGCCGGGTGCGCAGCAGTTCGCCGAAGGCGAACCGGCCGCCGCGCCAGGCGACCAGCTCGGCGTCGAGTACCAGCCCCTCGGGCAGCCGGGCGACGGCGGCGGCGATCGGCGGGAACTCGGGGGCGAGGTCGCGGCCGGTGCGGGACTGCAGGAACGGCGGGCCGTCGCCGCGGGCGAAGGCGACGCAGCGGAAGCCGTCCAGCTTCAGCTCGTACTGCACGCCCGCGCCGCCCAGGCCGTCGGCGGGCGGTACGGCGGTGACGGCGGCGGGGCGCATCACCTCGACGGGCGGGTGCAGCACCTGGCGCGCCCGGCGCGGCCGGCCGGGCGAAGGCGCGGGCGGGCCCGGGGGTTCGGGCGAGGCCGCCGACGGAGGTACGGGCGGGGCTGCCGCCGACGGGGCGGCGGGCAGCGGGCGGGCCTGCCCGGGGTCCAGCAGCGGGGCGAACAGGTCGCCGTGGGCGGCCAGTCGGTCCGGCACCTCGGCC
The DNA here is from genome assembly GCF_003635085.1 of Streptomyces sp. 1114.5. Lineage (NCBI taxonomy): Bacteria > Bacillati > Actinomycetota > Actinomycetes > Kitasatosporales > Streptomycetaceae > Streptomyces > Streptomyces sp. 1114.5. The sequence goes on along the minus strand of NZ_RBXE01000004.1, from coordinate 254,984 downwards.
AGGGTGAAGGCCAGTTCCTCCTCGCCGCCGGCCCGCTCCAGCTCGGCCCAGGACACCGGGGTGGAGACCGTCGGCCGCGGTCGGGCCCGCAGGGTGTACGGCGCGGCGGTGGTCTTCTTGGCGTTGTTCTGCGACCAGTCGACCAGCACCCGGCCCCGGCGCCGGGCCTTGGCCATGGTGTGCACCACCAGCTCCGGGTGCTCGGCCTCCAGGGCGGCGGCCAGCGCCTTCGCGTAGCCGGAGACCCGGGCGCTGGGCGTGGGCTCGATCGGCACCAGCAGGTGCAGCCCTTTGGAACCGGAGGTCTTCACCCAGGAGGCGAGGCCGTCGGCCGCGAGCCGTTCGCGCAGCAGCAGCGCGACGGCCCGGCAGGTGAGCAGGTCCGCGCCCTCGCCGGGGTCGAGGTCCAGGACCAGCCGGTCGGCGAGGGCGGGCGCGGCCGCGTGCCACTGCGGGACGTGCAGCTCCAGGCAGCCCAGGTTGGCGAGCGCGAGCAGCGCCGCGCCGTCCTCCAGCACCACCTGGCGCAGCTCGCCGGTGTTGCTCGGCACCTCGACGCTGCGCACCCAGTCCGGGGTGCCGGGCGGAGGGTTCTTGGCGACGAACACCTCCGCCTCCACGCCGTCCGGGCAGCGCAGGAAGGAGACCGGACGGTCGCGCAGGTGTGGGAGCAGGGCGGTGTGCACGGCGGCGTAGTAGCGCAGTACCTCGCCCTTGAGGGTGCCGGTGCGCGGGTAGTACACCTTGTCGAGGTGGGAGAGGGCGAGGGTGCGCCCGTCCACCGTCATCTGCGGCACGGTCCGCCTCCGAAGCCTCCGGCAGGGTGGCCCCCGCAGCCAGTCTGCCCCGGTTCGGCGGCTGCCGCCCCGGCGGCCGAACCAAGCGGCGGGCTCAGCCCGCGGCGGGCCGGGGCGCGCCCGGGTAGGTGCCGAAGTACCAGTGGTTGCCCTCCGGGTCGGCGGCGGCGAAGTCCCGGGAGCCGTAGTCCGTCTCGTGCAGCGCGATGGTGATCCGGGCGCCGGCCGCGATCGCGCGGGCGTGTACGGCGTCCGGGTCGGCGGTGACCACGTACGCGGTGAAGGTGCCCGGGCGGCCCGGCCAGGGCTCGGCACCCTCGGCGGTCTCGCGGTCGGAGCCGAGCATCACCCCGCCGCCCTCGGGCCAGGCGAGTTCGGCGTGGGCGACGACCTCGCCCTCACCGTAGGTGACCACCTCCCGGAAGCCGAAGGCCTCCACCAGGAAGCGGATCAGAGCCCGGGCGTCGGTGGCACGCAGGGTGGGCCAGACCTGCGGGGCGGGGGTCTCGGTGGCATCCATGGCTGTCTCCTCGGGAGCGGCTGGGGAGGGTGCGGGATTCCGCTACGGCTCCCACTCTGCGACCGTCCCGGCGGCCGCGCCTCGGACGTTTCGGAACTTCGCCGTCCGCGGCCCCTCCGCCGCCGGCCAGACACCGGGCGCCACCCCGGCCGGCGCCCGGAACTCGCGGGCCAGGTGCGCCTGGTCGAAGTAGCCGCAGCGCACGGCCAGTTCCGCCGGCCTGGGTCGGCCGGGCCGAACGGGCCGAGTCGGCGAGCAGGAGCCGGGGCCGGTCGAAGCGCATCACCCGGGCGGCGGACTTCGAGGTCAGCCCGCTATCCCGGCGGAACCGTTCCTGCAGGTACCGGGCGCTGCCCGGCGCGGTCGCGGGCGGGCGCGGTGTTGCTTATGGTGAGGGCGCGGTCACCCCGTTCGCGCCGTGTCGGGCGCCGGGGGAGCACCGTCTTGGGGGGATGTGCCGGGGGGAACCACCGACGAAGGAGTCCCCGTGACCACTGCCCGAGACATCATGCACACCGGCGCCCAGTGCATCGGCGCCCACCAGACGCTGGCCGAGGCCGCGATGATGATGCGCGACAAGAACGTGGGCGCGCTGCCGATCTGCGGCGACGACCAGAAGCTGAAGGGCATCATCACCGACCGCGACATCGTGCTGCGATGTGTGGCCGAGGGCAAGGACCCGGCCTCGATGACGGCCATGGATCTGGCCGGGCACCTGCACTGCGTGCGTGCCGACGACAGCATGGAGTCGGTGCTGCGCAAGATGGAGCAGCACCAGATCCGGCGCATCCCGGTGATCGACGGGGAGCGGCTGGTGGGCATGATCAGCGAGGCCGATCTGGCGATGGGTCACCGAGACGGCCAGCGGCTGACCGACCAGCAGATCATCGACTTCATGGACGGCGTCTACATGATGCGTTGACCCGGCCCGGTCGGCAGCCGACCGGAGCCGCGGCCAAGACACGCCCCAGGCCCCGCCCGTGCACCTCGAAGGTGCCGGACGGGGCCCGCCCGCGTGGTGGCCCGCCGACCGTCTCATGGGCTGGATTTTCCTTTCTTGCCAGCCGAGATGCGGGCAGAATCGCGCTCATGGGAAAGCAGTACGAAAGCATCGACGGCCGGCTGCGCCGGTTCATCGAGAGCCAGCCGGTCTACTTCGTCGCGACGGCCCCGCTGGCCGCCGACGGGCACGTGAACCTCTCGCCCAAGGGGCGCTCCGGCACGCTCGCCGTGATCGACGAACTCACCCTCGCCTACCTGGACTTCGGCGGCTCGCAGGCCGAGACCGTCGCCCACCTGCGGGAGAACGGCCGGATCACCCTGATGTGGTGCGCCTTCGACGGGCCGCCGACCGTGGTGCGCGTGCACGGCCGGGGCGAGCCGGTCTTCCGTGACGACCCGCGGTTCGCCGACCTGCTCGGCCACTTCGACCCGACGGCCGATGGCTCGGGGCTGCGGGCGATCGTGCTGGTCAGGGCCGAGCGGGTCAGCGACTCCTGCGGGTACGCGGTGCCGTTCATGGACTACCGCTCCGACCGCGACCTGCACGCCCAGTACTTCGACCGCAAGGACGAGGAGGAGTTCGGCGCGTACTGCGAGCGCAAGCCGCTGGTCGGTACCAGCATCGACGGGCTGCCCGCGGTCCCGCTGCCGCTTCCGTCCCGGCCGGCCTGACGGGCGGCCTTCGGCTGTTCGGCCGACCGGTTCGTCGGGGACGGCGGTTCGTCGGGACGGCGGTTCGTCGGGACGGCGGTTCGTCGGGAGCAGCCGGTTCGGGGCACGACGAAGCCGCCGCACCCGGCAGGGGGTGCGGCGGCTTCGAGGAGTCTTACTTGGTCAGACCGGCCTTGACGGAGCAGATCGGCCAGGCGCCCGGGCCCTGGGCCGCGAGGACCTTCTCGCCGACGGAGATCTGCTGGTCCTTGGTGGCCAGGTCGGCGCGCGGGGCGAAGGAGGTGCCGCCGAAGGCCGCCCAGGTGCTGGAGGTGAACTGCAGGCCGCCGTAGAAGCCGTTGCCGGAGTTGATCGCCCAGTTGCCGGTGGCCTCGCAGGAGGCGACCTTGTCCCAGACGGAGGCCGGCGCGGCGGAGGCGCTGGTGGCCGTGACGAGGCCGGCCACCGGCAGGGCGGTGACCGCCCCGGCCATCAGAGCCATCCGGACGCGGTTGCGGCGCTTCGGGGTGGCAGTGGTGGTGGCAGCGGTGGTCTCGTTACGGAAGGTCATGAATTTCCTTTCGGAGGGGGTTGCGAGCGCGCGGAACCAGGCCCTCGGAAGGCCGTCGGTTTCGGGGACACGTCACTCGCGTGGTCCGGCACCGTCCTGCTCGGGGGCTGTGGGCCCGGCCGGAGCGATCGCTCGGTGCAACGGGTTCGAAGTTACGGGGGCGGTCGTGGCCGATTCAAGCATTCGAAGGTTTAGGCACGTCAGAGGACTGTTACCGGGCGTAAGGATCAAGGAATTGTGGCAATTTCGCCCGATTTCCACCCATTTCCATGATCAAATCACTGGGGAAAGCGGCCTGGGTCACACCGAAAGCCGTGTGAGCCCGCGCACATCGTCGACAGTGCGTGACGGTCGGCCAGCCGCCGGTGCCGGATCCGCGGCGTCCGCCGCCGCTCCGGGTGGCCCGCACCACAGGCCTCACCCGGAGTGCCCCCTGCCCTCACTCACGGTGCCGGGCATAGCCTCGGCGCCATGAGCAACGAGAGCGAGACAGCAGGCCCGGCGGACGCGGGAGCGCCCGGGGGCGGGGAGCAGCACGAGGCCGCCGTCGCGCCCGCCGGCTTCGAGCTGGGGACCGACGGGCCCAAGGTGATCCTGGCGGGGCTGGACGGCTCCGACTCCTCCTGGCGCGCCACCGCCTACGCCGCCGGACTGGCCCGCCGGCAGGGCGCCGTCCTTGCGGTGGCCTATGTCCAGCCGATCCTCGGCGCCGCGACCGCCCTCGCCGGAGCCGCCGTGGAGGAGACCACCCACGAGATCGCCGAGGAACTGCTGGCCGCCCTGCGCGAGGCCGAGGAGCGGCTGCGCGACGTGTGGAAGGTGGAGTGGCGCTTCCTGACCCTGCGCGGCGACCCCTACACCGGGCTGGCCAAGCTCGCGGACGAGCTGCGCGCCGACGCCGTGGTGGTCGGCGTCTCCGAGCAGGCCGGGCACAAGGTGATCGGATCGGTGGCCGTCCGGCTGGTGAAGGCGGGCCGCTGGCCGGTGACCGTCGTCCCGTAGGCGACCGTCGTCCCTTGCCAAGAGGAGCCCGAGAGTCCTTGGCAAGAGGAGCCCGAGGGTGAGACGAGCCCGGGCCGACCGCCCGCGGGGTACCGGTGGGTCGACGGGTAGGGTGCGTGACCATGACGGACACGTGGGGCACGCACCCCTCCGAGCCCGCCCACCCGACCGGCAACGACCTGCACCTCGACCTCCCCGCCACCGGAGGCCGCCGCGCCGCGCTGATGGCAGCCCTGCGCGAGGCGATCCGCAGCGGCCGCCTCGCCCCTGGCACCCGGCTACCGCCCTACCGCGCCCTCGCCGCCGACCTCGGCCTGGCCCGCAACACCGCCGCCGAGGCCTACGCCGAACTCGTCGCCGAGGGCTGGCTCACCGCCCGCCAGGGCTCCGGCACCACCGTCGCCGAACGCGCCGAACCCGTCCCACCCACCCGGGCCCGCCGACCCTCGCCCCGCCCCGGCCCCCGGCACGACCTGCGCCAGGGACAGCCCGACGCCGCCTCCTTCCCCCGCACCGCCTGGCTGGCCGCCGCCCGCCGGGCCCTCACCGCCGCGCCCAACGAGGCCTTCGGGCCCGGCGATCCGCAGGGCCGGCGCGAACTGCGCACCGTCCTCGCCGACTACCTGGCCCGCGCCCGCGGCGTGCGCACCGACCCGGACCGGATCGTGATCTGCTCCGGCTTCGCCCACGCGCTGCGACTGCTCTTCGACGGCGCCAGGCCGGTCCTGCCGCCCGCGGAGCACGGGCCGCTGGCCGTCGAGGCGTACGGCCTGGGCTTCCACCGCGCCCTGCTGGCCGCCGCGGGCGTCACCGGCGTTCCACTGCCGATCGACGAACAGGGCGCCCGCGTCGAGGAGTTGGCGCACCACGAGAAGGCCCGTACGGTCCTCCTCACCCCCGCCCACCAGTTCCCGACCGGCGGCCCGCTGCACCCGGGCCGCCGCGCCGCCGTGGTCGACTGGGCGCGCGGCCGGGGCGGGCTGATCCTGGAGGACGACTACGACGGCGAGTTCCGCTACGACCGACAGCCGGTCGGCGCCGTCCAGGGCCTCGACCCCGAGCGGGTGGTCTACCTCGGCAGCACCAGCAAGAGCCTCACCCCCGCGCTGCGCCTCGGCTGGATGGTGCTGCCGGACCACCTGGTCGACCGGGTGCTCGCCGCCAAGGGCGAACGCGAGGGCTGGGCCAGCGCACTGGACCAGCTGACCCTGGCCGAGTTCATCGACTCCGGTGGCTACGACCGGCACCTGCGCCGGATGCGCCGCCGCTACCGGGACCGCCGCGACCAGCTGGTGGCCGCGCTCGCGGCGAGCGCCCCGCACATCGAGGTGTCCGGCATCGCGGCCGGCCTGCACGCGGTGCTGCGGCTGGAGCCGGGCACCGAGGGCTCGGTGCTGAAGGCCGCCGCCTACCGGGGTCTGGCGGTGGAAGGCCTCGCCGACTACCGGCACCCGGCGATCGCCCCGGAGGCCATGCCCGCCGTGGACGGCCTGGTGGTCGGCTACGCCACGCCGCCCGACCACGCCTACCCGGCGGCGCTCGCGGCGCTGTGCGACGTCCTGCTGTCCGCGGCGTGACGGCGGGGGCGGTCGCGGGGGAGTGACGGCGGGAAGGGGTGGCGGAAGGCGCGGCGAAGCATAGGCCTCCCGGTGCCGCGCCGGGGCCGGAACGGGACCGGCCGGTCCACCGCGTCCGCTCACCGCTCCTGCGTCGGTACGGGATCGGGCCGAGGCGGGCAACCCCGGCGGAACCCCGGCCTACGCTCCTTGGTCATGCGCAGAACACATCCGATCCGCGCCGCGCTCGTCGCGTGCCCGGCCCTCGTCGTCGGTCTGCTCCTCTCCGCCGCTCCCGCGCGGGCCGACGCCCCGCTGCCCCTCACGGCCGTCTCCGACAAGCAGACGACCGTCCGGGGCGGCGAGTTCACGCTCACCCTGACGCTGACCAATCCGTACGACACCCCGATCCAGTTCGTCTACCAGAGCGTCCAGGAGACCTACCAGACCAGCCTGCAGACCGGCCTCAAGTTCACCGCGACGGCCTGCGGCACCCAGACCAACGGCTGCAGCGACAACGTCCACGGCGGCATCGCGCGGTACAACGTGCCGCTCGCCCCCGGCGCCAGCAGCACCTTCACGGTGACCTACGCCATCGCCCCCGACTCGGCCTGCGGCGACGCCGCCCGGATCGACTTCTACTCCTACCTGTACTACGAGTACAACGGAGGTCTGAACAACAACTCCGGCATCATCGGCGTCCCCGGCACCCAGGTCGCCTGCGCCTGACGTCCGCCTGATGTCCGTCTGATGCCCGGCAGGTTCGCTCGGTCCGCCGCCACCCGCCGCCCGTCGGACGCCGGTTGCCCCCGTACCGGTGCCTGGCGGGCGGTTCGCGTGCGCCAGGCGCGCCGGTCAAGCGCGCCTGGCGTGCCGAACCACCGCTCCGGTGTGCCGGGTTGACGCCGGGCGTGGCCTGCGGGGTCGTTCGGATGCGACCGGGAGGGTGCCGGACGAGCTGGGAAAACCGTCGGTGCCACGGAGGCCGCAGGTGCGAACGGATGTTCCTCCGGTCGGCGGCGCCACGGGGGCGGACCGCGCAAGATTCACCCTATCGGGGGGTACTGGGCCTTCGTACGGGCCTGGTCGGGTGCTGGTGATCTAGGGTTCCGGGTGGGTCGCCGCGAGACGGTGGCCATCTTTGCGACACTTCGCCAACACCCCCACCAGTCTACGGATCTGATGATCCGTCACGGCATGCGCCAGGGCGGTCCGTATGGCCCTGGCCGCGTGACCCGACCACAGGAATGGAGACCCTGCCGATGCCCGTGGACACGACCCCGGAGACAGAGCAGGTCAAGCAGCAGAGCCTTGCGACGGCCGCTGCCCGCAACCTTGCGACCACGACCAAGTCCGCCCCGCAGATGCAGGAGATCACCTCCCGCTGGCTGCTCAAGGTGCTCCCCTGGGTGCAGGCCGCCGGTGCGGCGTACCGGGTCAACCGACGGCTCACCTACACCGTGGGCAACGGTGTGGTGGAGTTCATCAAGACCGGCTCCCAGGTCCGCGTGATCCCGGCCGAGCTGGGCGAGTTGGCCCTGCTGCGCGGTTACGAGGACGAGGAGGTGCTGACCGCCCTGGCCGACCGCTGCCAGCAGCGCGACTTCGGCCCCGGCGAGGTGCTCACCACCCAGGGTGAGGCCGCCGACCGGATCTTCCTGATCGCGCACGGCAAGGTCAACCAGATCGGCACCGGCAAGTACGGCGACGAGACCGTGGTCGGCGTGGCCGGTGACGGCGACCGCTTCGGCGACGACGCCCTGCTGAACCCGGACGCCGTCTGGGACTTCACCGCCAAGACCGCCACCGCCGGTGTCGCGCTCACCCTGAGCCGCGCGGACTTCGCCGCCATCCGGGACAACGCGCCCAGCCTGCAGGAGCACCTGCAGGCCTTCCTGGCCCTGCCGCTGCAGGCCCAGAACGAGCGCGGCGAGGCCGAGATCGCCATGTCGGCCGGCCACCACGGCGAGTTCGAGCTGCCCGGCGCCTTCGTGGACTACGAGCTCAAGCCCCGCGAGTACGAGCTGAGCGTCGCGCAGACCGTCCTCAAGATCCACACCCGGGTTGCGGACCTCTACAACGAGCCGATGAACCAGACCGAGCACCAGCTCCGGCTGACCATCGAGGCCCTGCGCGAGCGCCAGGAGCACGAGCTCATCAACAACCCGGAGTTCGGGCTGCTCAACAACGCCGACTTCGACCAGCGGATCCAGACCCACTCCGGCCCGCCCACCCCGGACGACCTGGACGAGCTGCTCAACCGCCGCCGCGACCCCGACTACCTGCTGGCCCACCCGCGGACCATCGCCGCGATCGGCCGCGAGTTCAACGCCCGGGGCCTCTACCCGACCCACGTCGACCTCGGCGGGCAGCAGGTGCCGGCGTGGCGCGGGGTGCCGATCCTGCCGTGCAGCAAGATCCCGATCACCAAGGAGAACACGAGCTCGATCCTCGTGATCCGTACCGGTGAGGACAACCAGGGCGTCATCGGCCTGCACCAGACCGGGATCCCGGACGAGTACCAGCCCTCGCTCTCGGTCCGCTTCATGGGGATCGACGAGAAGGCGATCATCTCCTACCTGGTCAGCGCCTACTACTCGGCGGCCATCCTGGTGCCGGACGCGGTCGGCGTCCTGGAGAACGTGGAGATCGCGCACCGCCGCCACTGAACCCGCGGAAAGCCGAGCCCGGGCCGTAACCGGTCGGCTCGATGATCGTTTGACCTGATGACGGACGGCCCGCTCCCGGAGGCGGGCCGTCCGCCTGATCATGTCCGATCACTTTTGGTCGCGCGCGATCGACTTGGGGGTGGGGGGCGACCATTCCTGGTCGGTCTGTCGATCCCTTGGTGGACCGGCGCTCGGTGCTCGGCGCCTTCGAGCCGAGTTCTTCCGTCCCTCCTGTTCCTTCCGTTCCTTCCGTTCCGTTCTGATGCGACCCGAGAGGTGTGTGGAGCCCATGTCCCAGCGTCGGCAGTTACGACGGATACCGCTGCACGCCGGTGGGACCGCGGCCTCCGGTCGGCGGGTACGGCTGATCGGCGCGGCGGTCGGCGTGGTCGCGATATGCGCGCTGGTCACCGGCGCGACCGCGTCCGGGGCCGAGCACGGTGGCGGGCACGCGCACGGCCCGGTGGTGGACATCTGCGTCTGCACGGAGACCGACGTGTCGGTGTCGGTGGGGCCGGGCGGGAGCGTGGACGTCGGAGTCGACGTCGACGTCCAGGTCGGAGTCAGCGTCGCCCCGAACGCCGACGGCAGCAAGCACGGCCGCAAGCCCCCGCACGGGTACCACCCGTGCCGCACGCCCAGGGCCGCCCCGGCGCCGCTCGCGCCCTCCTCCTCGCCCTCGGCCGGGCTCAGGCCGGCACCCGGGCGGCCGGACGAGGAGCACGACGAGCACGCCGATCACGACGGGGACGGCTGGCACCACTGGCCGCACCACCACCATCACCACCCGCACCCCTGCCCGAGTCCGACGCCCACACCGACTCCGTCGCCGACGCACACCCCGACTCCGACCCCGACGCACACGCCCAGTCCGACGCCCACACCCACCCGGACTCCGAGTCCCACGCCGTCGCCGACGCCGCCACCCGCGCCCAGCCCGACGCCGCCGCCTCCGTCGCCCGCACCGACGCCGCCTCCGCCACCCCCGGCGCCCGCTCCGGCTGTGCCCGCGCCACCCCCGCCCGCGGCCCCGTTGCCGGACCCGCCCGGACCCGATCCGGCGGTGCCGACCCCCACGGTGTCGATCCCGGCGCCGCCGAGCCCGCTGTGGCCGACCCCGTCCGCGCGGCCGGTGTTCCACGTTCCGGCGTCGAAGCCGATGCCCCTGCCGCAGCGCCACCAGGCCGCCCCGATGACCACCACGATCCTGATGATCATGGTCCCCGGCGTGCTGGCGGCGGCCGCCCTGCGCCCGGGCCGCGGTCGAGGCCGCTCGGGCCGGTCCTGATCGGACCCCACCCCCGGACCGGCCCCGAACCCGGGCCGTCCGCGAGCTTTCCGTTCCGTCACGAGCCAAGCCAGAGAAGGGAGTTCCCATGTCCGAATGGGTGGCATTGACCATCGCCATGGCGTCGGCCTGTGCCGTCGTGGTGGCGGTGGTGCTGCTGAGGCACCGCCGGGTGGGCGGTGCCGAGGTGAACACCGACGAGACCCCGGACGTCATCGAATACATCACGATGATGATCGGGGTGGTCTACGCGATCGTCCTCGGTCTCGCCATCGCGGGTGTCTGGGAGGCGCGCGGCGCCGCCCAGGACGACCTGTTCCGCGAGGCGCAGTCACTGCGCGAGGTGAGCGACCGGGCGGTGGTCTACCCGGTCGAGTTCCGCGACCAGGTCCGCGCCGACGTGGACGCCTACGTCACCTATGTGGTGAACGTCGAGTGGGACTACATGAAGGAGAACGGCGAGATCAGCGCCAAGGGCGACCAGCTGCTGCAGAAGCTGCAGACCGACGTCGCCACCCGGCCGCCGGCCTCCGACCTGGAGTCCCAGGCCTACCAGCCGATCATGGACCGGATCGGCCAGGCCTCGGACGCCCGCGACGCGCGCGGCCAGAACGCCGGGCCGACCATGCCCGGGATCGTGTGGTTCGGGCTGATCGGCGGCGCGGTGGTGACCGTCGGCATGCTGTTCGCCCTGCAGATCCGGCGCACACCAAGGGAGTTGGTGTTGGCACTGTGCTTCAGTGCGCTGATCGCCTTCCTGCTGTTCATGATCTGGGACTTCGACGACCCGTTCTCGCGAAGCGTCTCGGTGACCACCCAGCCGTTCGTGGACCTGTTCCCCTCGCTCAACCTCAACGACTGAGCCGGTCGGCGGACGTCCCGGTCGGCGGACGGCCCGCGCGGAGCTCCGCGCGGGCCGTCGCTGTTGCACCGGCCGACACCTGCGGCGGGCCGGTCCGGCCACGTCACAACTGAACAGATTGGACTGGACCAATAGGGGTCGTCAAGGGTGTCCGTCCGCTGGACCGTTCCCGGCCCCGACCGCGGCGGCCCGGTAGGTTGACCGGAACGGGCAGGCCCGAGGAAGCCGCACCGAAGGAACGGAGGAGGCGCGATGGACAGCCAGGACTGGGACGACCGCTACGCCGCGAGCGAGCTGGTGTGGGGCGCGGCGCCGAACCGGTGGGTGGTCCGCGAACTGGCCGACGCCGCCCCCGGCCACGCCCTGGACCTCGCCGCCGGTGAGGGCCGCAACGCCATCTGGCTGGCCGACCGGGGTTGGGAGGTCACCGGGCTGGACTTCTCCGCCGTCGCCCTGGAACGCGCCGAACGCCTCACCGCCGAACTGCCCGACGAGGTCGCCGACCGCCTCACCTGGCGCCACGGCGACGCCCGTACCTTTGATGCGCCGGCCGCCGGCTACGACCTCGTCCTGGTGGCCTACCTCCAGCTGCCGGCTGCCGACCGCTGGACCGTGCTGCGCCGCGCGGCCGAGGCGTTGGCCCCCGGCGGCACCCTGCTGGTCGTCGGGCACGACCTGAGCAACCTCACCGAGGGCGTCGGCGGGCCGCAGGATCCGGCGGTGCTGTTCACCCCGGAGGACGTCCTGGCCGACCTCGACGGACTCGGCCTGCACGCCGTCTGCGCCGAGCGGGTGCACCGCACGGTCGGCGGCGAGCCCGGGCACCGGGGTGTCGCCGCCGGGTCCTCCGGCGTGGCGGTGGACGCGCTGGTCCGGCTGGAACGGGCCGTCGCATGACCGGCCGCCGGACAACGGACCCCAGCCGGCGGGCGCTGCTGGCCGGGCTGGCGGGCGTCGCCCCGCTGGTGGTGGCCGGGTGCTCTTCGGGCAAGCAGGACAAGCCGGGAAAGGCCGGGAAGTCCGAGGCGGCGGCGCGGGCGAACGATCCGGGCGGTGCGGCCGTCGTGATGATCATCCGGCACGGCGAGAAGCCCGACGGCGGCCACCCGGGCCTGGACGAGAACGGCAAGCAGGACGGCAAGTCCCTGACCGAGCGCGGCTGGGCCCGCGCCAGGGCGCTGCCCTCGCTGTTCTCCCCGCCCGCGCCCGGCCTGCGCACCCCGGCCCGGATCTTCGCCGCTGCCGACCAGGGCCCGCTGGCCGGCGCGCACCGGATGCGCCAGACCGTCACCCCGTTGGCCGCGGCGCTCGGGCTGACGGTGGACACCGGGTACGCCGAGTCCCAGGAGTCCGCGCTGGCCGGTGCCGCGCTGGCCGGGGCGCAGCCGGTGCTGATCTGCTGGGAGCACTCGCGGATCCCGCGGATCGTCGAGGCGCTGGGGGCCGTCGGCAGCGGCGCGCCCGCCGCCTGGCCGGACCGGTTCGACCTGGTCTGGGTGTTCTCCCGGCCGGCCGGCGGGGCGTGGTCCTTCCAGGAGGTGCGGCAGCACCTGCTGGACGGCGACAGCTGATCCCGGCCGACTCCGGATCTAGGATCTGCGGCATGGCAACACGACTCGTACAGATCAACATGAAGGCCCAGGACGACGCCGCGCTCGGCCGGTTCTGGGCCGAGGCACTCGGTTGGGGGGTCGACAGCGAGGGCCCCGGCGTGACCAACCTCGAACCGGTCGGCTTCGCCTACCCCGACCCCGCGGCCGTCTGCATCGATCTCGTCGCCCGCCCGGAAGCCAAGACGGCGAAGAACCGGGTGCACCTCGACCTGGCCACCACCTCGACCGCCCATCAGGCGGAGCTGGTCCCGCGCCTGAAGGACCTCGGCGCGACGCTCGCCGACGTGGGGCAGGGCGACGTCCCCTGGACGGTCATGGCCGACCCGGAGGGCAACGAGTTCTGCGTCCTGGAGCCCCGGGAGATCTACCGGGACACCGGGCCGATCGCCGCGGTGGTGGTCGACTGCACCGACCCGCGGGCGATGGCCCGGTTCTGGGGCGAGGCCATGGACTGGACGGTGCACGAGGTCGACGACGACCACGCGACCATGCGTTCCTCCCACGGCGTCGGCCCCTACCTGGAGTTCATCCGCACCCCCGACACCAAGAGCGGGTGGAACCGCGTCCACCTGGACATCAGGCCCTACCGCGGCGACGACCCGGCAGCCGAGGAGGCCAGGCTGCGCGCCCTGGGCGCCTCCGACCCGGGCATCGACCAGTCCGCCATCTCGTGGCGGATCCTGACCGACCCGGAGGGCAACGAGTTCTGCCTGCTCAGCCCCCTGTAGCCCGCGGGCCCGCTCGGGCGGCGAGGCCGACCCCGCCACCCGCCGGCGGATCCCCGCGCCGATCCGCTAGCCGGCCGTGATCGTCACCACCGAGTACTGGGCGACGGTCAGCGGCACGCTCACCGTCCCGCCGGTGACGGTGTACGGGACGGGCTTGGGCGCCGGGTCGGTGCCGTCCGGGCTGGCGACGGTGACGGCGGTGACGGCGGCCCCGGCCGGGAGGGCGTAGGAGAGCGTGCAGTTGGCGGGGGTGGTGCGGAAGTCCGCCGGGGTGTCGCCGAAGTTGGTGAAGTTCACCAGGTGGACGACGGTGTCGCCGCCGAGCCGCCGGGCGTCCAGGAAGATCCGCCGGTCCCCGGCCAGGGTCACCGCCGGTGGCGCGGACTGCCGTACGGCGGTGAGCAGTTGGTCGGCGGAGGCCTGGTCGGTCCTGGTCAGGTAGCTGAGCCCGGCCCGGGCCTTGACGTACCAACAGGTGCCGCTGCCGTAGGAGTTCTGCCCGGTGGCGGGCAGCGGGTCGGCCCGGCGCAGGCCGAGCACGTCGGAGAGGGCGAACTCGGCGCGCTGGGCGCCGAGTTCGTCCAGTGCGGTGGGCGCCGGGCCGGTGATGACGACCGTCCCGCCGCCGGCGACGAAGGCGCGCAGCACCGCCGCCTCGGCGTCGGAGACCGCCTGCAGGTCGGGCAGCAGCAGGACCTTGAACCGGGCCAGGTCGTCGGCGGTCAGGCCGGGGCTGGACACCGTGTCGAAGGGGACGTGGGCGTAGACCAGGGCCTTCACGGTGCCCCGGAACTCGCCCAGCCAGGGGACCTGTGCGCAGCTCATCTGCGGGTCGTCGCCGCCCCACCAGTCGGTGATCCCGGCCGGGGCGATGGCGTTGACGTACATCCCGTTGCCCTCGCCGGGGGCCACGTAGTCCCGGGACGGCGCCGAGTGGTAGACGCCGACCTGGGCGATCGAGGTCGCGTCGTACAGCTTCTGCTGGTTGGTGCGGACGAAGCGGTACATCCGGGTGCGCATCGCGCCGTCCACGGTGTCGTTCTTGAACGGGGTCTTCACCTCGTACGGGTTGCAGCCGGCCGCGATCAGTTGGGACATCACCAGCGAGGCGTCGTCGGGCTGCCAGCCGTAGGAGAACGCCCAGGCGGGCTTGGTGCCGCTGGCGGCGCGGGCGTACTTGTACATCGAGATCAGGCAGACCCAGTCGGAGGCGGTGGCGTGCCGCATGCCGTCGTAGTTGCCGAGGACGTCCACCTCCCAGACCTGGCTCACCGCGCCGGGCGCCTGGCGCAGGTAGCCGCCGTCCAGGCCGATCGAGGTGGCGTAGCGGTAGTCCATCGAGACGGTCTCGACGAAGGTGACCAGGTCGGGGTTGACCGAGCGGCCCGCGGCGGCGATGTCGAGCTGGAACCGGAGCAGGTTGCGGTGGCGCCACTCGACGTAGCGGCGGAAGGCCGGGTCGGCGAAGTTCGCGGCCTTGGGCAGGGCGAGGCCGGTGTCGGCCCGGAAGGCGGCCGCGCCCCAGGTGGAGGCGTCGCACCAGGAGAGCACGCCGTCGAAGTAGATCGGCACGTCCGGCCAGATGCCGTCCACGCCGGTGGCTGCCACGCCCTTGATCCGCTTGAGGTAGTAGTCCCGCCAGGGCGAGTTGGGGCTGAGCCAGACGCTCTCGTCGCCGGGGTCGACCCAGACCACCACGCTGCCGTAGAACACGTTGGGCTTTCCGGCGAGGTCGCGCTGGACCCAGTTCTTGCCCTGGTCGTTCTTGTAGAAGGACCGGCCCTTCTCGCCGCCGGGGGAGATCAGCTCCAGCGACGGGTAGTACATGACGACCTTCATCCCGGCGGCGTGGGCCAGGCCGGTGAAGGTCTTCACCTCGGCCATGTGGGCGGTGAACTCGGCGTAGGTGAGCCAGTTGGAGAGCAGGGTGTCCAGCTCGATGACGCTGACCTCCTGCGCCTTCAGGGCGTCGACGGCGCTCTGCATGTCGGCGGGCTCGTTGAAGGTGCCGTCGGCGATCCGGGCGTAGCGGGCCCAGTCGGGCCAGGACGGTGCGACGGCGTCGCGGGCGGTTCCGGCGGCAGGTCCGGGCGCGGGTACGGCCGCGGGTGCGGGCAGGGTCGGCGGTAAGGGCGCGGGCGACGGGGCGGTGGCCCAGGCCCGGCCGCCGGGCAGCAGACGGACGGCGGCCAGGGCGCCGCCCGCGCCGAGGCCGGCCCGGAGCAGGCGCCGGCGGCCGAGCCGGGAGGCGGTGGCGGCGCTGACGGGTGGTGGCGCGGTGTGCTGCTCGCTTCTCTCGAACGGCGCGGTTACCCGCTGCTGTTCGGTTCCCTGCTGCTGTTCGGTTCCTTCGTGCTGCTCGGGCATGGTGGTCCCCCCATTGCGAGTCGGCATGACCGGGTGACGGTCGTGAGTGGAACGAACGGTGCGCGGGCGTCCTGCCGTGGCGACCGGCGGCGCCTCGGGGCCGACCCTAGACGGTGCGCCGCCCCGGCCGTTCGGTCCCGGTCGGCCTCTACGTCAGACGCCGGACCGCCGGTTCCCTCAGGGTGCGGACCGTCGTCGGGGGTGAGGCCCGGGGCGGCGCGGGGTAGGGGGTGCCCGCAGGGCGTCGTCGGATGATCACAAACTTTCTACAGTGATGTAGATTCGCGGCACGCGGCGATGGCAGACGGTGGCAGAACGAGGAGGACGCGATGAGCGTTTCGCTGGCCAAGGGGCAGAAGATCAGCCTGGAGAAGCCGGGCGGTGGACAGTTGAGCCTGGTCCGGATGGGCCTCGGCTGGAGGGCGGCGGAGCGCAAGGGCTTCCTGGCCAAGCTGCTCGCCGCCGGCCGGGAGATCGACCTGGACGCCTCGGCCGTGCTGTTCGCCCAGGGACGGCCGGTGGACGTGGTCTTCTTCCAGCACCTGACCAGCAACGACGGGTCGGTGCGGCACAGCGGGGACAACCTGGTCGGCGGCGCCGGTGACGCGACCGACGACGAGTCGATCACGGTCGACCTGACCACGGTGTCGGCGGAGGTCGACCAGATCCTCTTCACCGTCAACTCCTTCACCGGCCAGACCTTCCAGGAGGTCGAGGCGGCCTTCTGCCGGCTCGTGGACGAGACCACCGGCGCCGAGCTGGCCCGCTACACGCTCACCGGCGGCGGCCCGTACACCGCGCAGATCATGGCCAAGGTGCAGCGCATGGGCACCGGTTGGCAGATGACCGCGATCGGCCAGCCGGCCAGCGGGCGGACCTTCCAGGACCTGATGCCGGAGCTGGTCAAGCACCTCTGAGCCCGGTCACGGCGGCGCCGCCGGTCCCGGTCCGGGGCGGCAGGTGTCCATCCACACGCACGCACACACGCACCAGGGGCGCGGTTCCTCCTACGGAACCGCGCCCCCGGTGATTTTGGATCTGCCCGGTCAGCCCTTCGGGGTGGCCGCAGGCGAGAACGAGGCGCTGGGGGTGGTGCTGGGCGCTGCGCTCGGGGCTCCCGGGGTGCTCGTCGCCGTCGGGGTGGGCGTCGGACAACCGGGGATGCCGGTGGGCGTGGCCGTGGGCGTCGCCGTCGGGGTGCCGGTGGGGGTTGCCGTGGCGCTGGGCGACGGGGAGCCCGTCGGGGTGGGCGTTCCGGTCGGGGTGCCGGTGGGCGTGGCCGTGGCCGACGGGTCCGGGCAGGCCGTGGGCGTCGCCGTCGGGGTACCGGTGGGCGTCGGGGTCGTGGTCGGCGTCCCGGTCGGGGTGGCGCTCGGCGACGGTGAACCGGTGGGCGTGGGCGTCGTGGTGGGGCTCGGGGTGGTCGTCGGCTGTGCGGTCGGCGACGGGGCCGGGGCGGGGGTGACCGGCGCGGTCGGGTCCGGCGTGGGAGCCGGAGCGGGCGTCGTGCCGGTGCTGCCGGTGCCCGTGGTGGTGCCGCCGGCGACCGGGAGGAAGGGCGAGGGCAGCGAGATGGGCGGCAGTGGGGAGCCCGGGCGGTTCGGGACGGTGGCCACCGTGCCGCTGCCGAAGTGGGCCATCCAGTTGCGGACCGTCCGCAGGTACTCGCCCGAGTTGTTGTAGCTGAGCACCGCCCGGTCGAGCTGCGCCGGGTCGGCGAGGTCCCGGCCGCCCGCGCACAGGTAGCGCCCGGCGGCCTCGGCGGCGTCGAAGACGTTGTTCGGGTCGGCCTTGCCGTCGCCGTTGGCGTCCGCGCCCCAGGCTTCCCAGGTGGACGGGATGAACTGCATCGGGCCGACGGCGCGGTCCCAGCGGGCGTCACCGTCGTAGCGGCCGCCGTCGGTGTCGGGTATCGCGGCGAAGCCGTTGCCGTCCAGGGCCGGGCCGAGGATCGGCTGCAGGAGCGTGCCCGAGGCGTCCACCTGGCCGCCGTTGGCCTGGCCGGACTCGACCTGGCCGATCCCCGCGAGCAGCTGCCAGGGCAGGTGGCAGCCGGGGGAGCGCTGCGCCAGCGAGGCCTCGGCCTGGCGGTAGGCGGCGAAGACCGTGGTGGGCAGCGCGGGCCCGGTGGCCGCGAACGGGCCGGCGGCGGGTGCGCCGGGCAGCGTGCCGGGCGGCTGCGGGAGCTGGACGGTGCCGCCGCCGTCGGCCGGGACGCCGGTGCCGAAGGTGCCGGGTATGCCGGGCGAGGAGCTGCCGAGCGGGGAGCCGGCGGACTGGGTGGCGGCACCGTTCGTCGGGCCGGTGTCGGCGACCGCGACCGGCGCGAGTCCGAGGCCCGTCACCTGAGAGCCGGTCAGCGCCGCCAGCGCGGCGAAGGCCGCGGCCGTCCCCGTGACCCGCTTGCCGACCCGGAGCTTGCGCCCGCCCTGGGTACTGCCGAACCTCGCCGTCATCCGTGTCCCCTCCCCGTCGCCGCCCGGATTGTCCCGGAACGGTTGAGTTGTCGTCATCGTGCCGGTCCACCTGATGACGGCACCCGCCACCGGACGATTAGTATCACGACGATCTGACAGGGACAGGGTGACCGGGAGGCGGCCCGAGCCCCACCGCGGAGTCAACGTGCACCTCAGCGGGGGGTACGCGCGGCCCCGGAGGTTCCCGCTCGGGCTCGCGACCTGCGCCGTCTCCGCCCGTAGCCAGCGTCATCTCCCCACAGCACAGCGGAAGTCGGCCAACGCCCCAACGGCAGTGGGCCGGTGGGCGGCCCGGCGCCCCGGGGCCCGGACCGGCGGTTCGGAGCGCAGGGGTGGTACGTGCGCGGCGTTTCGGGCTCCCCGGCGGCGCCCGGGGTCGACCGGCCTGACCTGCCGGAACATGAGGAGCGGAAGTCGGACAGGCCCTAGCAGGACGGCCCTGCCGGCGCCAGGGTGCGTCCCCAACTCGCCCCTGGACGGGTGACGTTCTGGTGAAAGTGGGCATGCCAGGAATCACCGCCCGGCATGCTGTGCCGCGTGATGATGCGGATGGAGGTCCGGACCGTGAGCGCGAACCTGCCGGAGACCGTCGCCGAGGGAGCGGTCCTCCTGCCGGCACCCCCTCGGGTCGTGGACGACCTGGCCCGAGACCTGACCCAGGCCGCCGCCGCCGTCCGGGCGGTGTCGCGCAGCGGCCGTTCCGGCGGCGGGGACGTCGCGGTCGCCGCCTACACCGCCGTGGTGTGCACCGGCCGGTCGGCGGCACGCGCCCTGGACGAGGCCGCCGCCTGGTGCCGGCAGGCCCCCGAGGCCGAGGTGCACTCGGTGGCCTGGGCCCGGGTGCCCGGGCATCGGGAGGACGTCCACGAGTACCGGGTGACCCTGGCCGTCAGCTTCCCCGACGAGGAGACCGGCGAGCACCTCGGGGACACCCACCACGGCTGCCGCTGAGGTCGTATGATCCCTCCACGGATGAGGGGGGTACGAACGACATGGTGGACGACGCGGCCGTCGGCAAGGACGGCGGTACGGAGAGCGGTAAGGACGGCGCTACGGAGGGCGGTCCGCAGGAGCTCTCGCGGGCTGCCGCCGTCACGGCCACCGTCCTGGCCGCGCTCTTCGCCTCGGCGGCGCTGCTGGCCTCGCTCCACTGGCTGGGGTGGACCGTCCCGGGGATCGGCTGGATCGTCGCCAAGGCGGGGATCAAGCTCACCGTCGGCGGCTTCGTCGTGCTGGCTCTCGCCCTCGACCGGCTCCGGGACCGGCTGAAGGCGCGGTCCCGGAGCTGACCGGGCCGGGGCCCGACCTCCGGGCCGTGGCCCCGAAGTCGCTCCGTGAGCCCCGGAGTCGGCAGCCTGCTTCGTCAACTCGTCTGCGGCGTGGCGCAGGTGAGGTCGTGGGCGGGTGCCTCACCGTCCAGCAGGTAGCGCTCCACGACATCGGTGACGCAGGGGTTGGACCCGGGGTACTGGCCGTGGTCCCCGCTCCCGGTGACGGTGACCAGCCGCGAGCCGCGCAGCGCGCGGTGGGCACCGAGCGCCGCCTCGTAGTACGTCGCCGGGTCGTGCACCGAGTTGAGCATCAGCGTGGCCGGCAGGTGGGCGCCCGTGACCTTCACCTTGGGCGCCGGGGCGACCGGCCAGGACGCGCAGACCGCGCCGAAGGCGAGCGACCGGGCGCCCACCAGCGGCCAGCGGGCGGTGTTCTCGGCGCCGCGTTGCACCCAGCTGTCCAGGTCCCTGGTCCACGGGGTGTCGTTGCAGGTGACCGAGAAGTACTCGGCGAGGAAGTCCGGGCTGAGGTAGCCGCTGAAGGCCTTGGCGGCGGCCGTCCTGGTGGTGGGGTCGGCGCTCTGCCAGTTGTCGACGGTGGTCAGGAGCCGGGCGAGGACGGGGAAGTTCTCGGCCTCGTAGATCGCCGAGATGGCCACGTTGTCCCACTGGTTGGGGCCGATCGTCACCGAACCCTCGACGATGGGCGCGTCGTGCAGGGCGGCCCGCCGCTGTTCCCAGTGCGTCCGCACCTGCTCCGGCGTCGTCCCCCAGTGGTAGGTGGCGTCCTGGGCCGCGAGCCAGGGCAGGAAGTCCTCGTCGAAGCGGCGCTGGAAGCTCATCGGCTGGCCGAGCTGGAACTTCTCCCAGGTGCCCTCGAAGCCGATGTTGCTGTCCAGCACCATCCGGTCGACCCGGTGCGGGAAGAGCGCCCCGTAGTAGGCGCCGATCATCGAGGCGTAGGACGGTCCGTCGTAGCTGAGCTTGCGCTCGCCGAGCAGGCCGCGGAACAGGTCGATGTCGCGGGCGGTCTGCTCGGTGTTCAGGTAGGGGATCAGGTCGCCGCTGTGCTCCTGGCAACTGGCAGCCAGCTTCTTGGAGTTGGTGATGACGCGGTCGATCGCGGCGGGGGACTGGTCGCGGTAGTCGCCGGCCAGGAAGTCATCGAACTCCGCCTGGCTCTGGCAGACCGCCTTGGTGCTCTCGCCGACGCCGCGCTGGTCGAAGCCCACGATGTCGTACGCGGCGCCGACGGCCGGGGCGGAGTTCGCCAGCCCGGCCGGGCGCAGCAGGCCCGAGGCGCCGGGGCCGCCGGCCGCGAGCAGCAGGGTGCCCCTGCGTGCGGCCGGGTCGGTGGCGCGGTGCCGGGAGACGGCGATGGTGAGGTCGGCCCCGACGCCGGGGTGGTGCCAGTCCCGCGGGGTGGTCATGGTGGCGCAGTCCAGGGCGGGCTGCTTGGCGCAGGGCTGCCAGTCCAGGGTCTGGTGGGTGTAGCGGGCGGGGGCCGGGTCGGCGTCGCCCGGGTCGCGGGCGCTGTCGGCGGTGGCGGTGGTGGCCGGCAGGGCGAGACCGGCGAGCACGGCAGCGGCCACGGCCAGCGCGGCGCGCCGGGTCCGGGAGGCGGTGGCCGCCGTTGCGGGGTTCGTCGTTGCGGGGCTCGCCGCCGTGGCGGTCGTTGCGGTCGTTGCGGGCGTTGCGGTGTTCGTCACGGGAACGATCCTGTCCGTCGGCGCCCTGACGATCGATCACCCCTGCTTCCGTCTTCGGGGTGGTGCTGGGTACACCCCCGCCCGGGGGCGTACCCGATCCCCGGGCGACGGCCGTCAGTAGGCGACGGTGAACCGGGCCCGGCGGTGGGCGGGCCGTTCGACCTCGTCGAGGAGGGCGACGGCCAGGTCCTCCATGGAGATCGCCGAGTTGCCCTCGGTGTCGACCAGCAGCTCGTCGCGCCCGAGGCGGAAGCGGCCGGTGCGCACGCCGGGTTCGAGCAGCGCGGCCGGGCTCAGGTACGTCCAGTCGACGTCCTCGCCGGCGGCGCGGTAGAGGTCCAGCTGCTCGCCGCAGGCCAGGGCGATCGGCCGGACCTCGGCGGGGAAGCCGGGGGTCTCCACCAGGGTCGCCCCGTCGGCGCCGGGGACGATGAGGCTGCCGGCGCCGCCGACGGCCAGCAGCCGCACGCCCGTACCGGCGATGCCCGCGAGCAGACCCTTGGTGGTCACGGACAGTTCGTGCTCGCGGCCCGGCGACGGGCGGGTGGCGGTGAGCACCGCGTCCTGGTCGGCGGATATCCGGGTCACGTCCTCGGGGTTGCCGGCGTCGCCGACGGTGAGGGTGACCTCGGCCGGCAGGCCGTGCGGCTTGGCCGGGTCCCGGACGACGGCGGTGACCTCGTGGCCGCGGGCGAGGGCCTCGGTGACGATCCGGCTGCCGACGTTGCCGGTGGCGCCGAACACGGTGATGCGCATGGGGTGTTCTCCTGGGGTGTGGGTCGGGTCCGGAAAGGAGGGTCAGGCGTTCTCGCGTACGGGCGGCGTGGGCCGCACGGGCGGTGTGGCGGGCGCGGAGGCCTCCGAAGCATCCGATGCCTCCGGCGCCGACCGGGCGTCGGTGCGGGGCCGTCGGGTCTGGGCGACGACGAGCGAGCCGAGCACGACCAGCGCGCCGAGCGCCTGCAGCGGGCTGAGGTCCTGGCCGAGCGCCAGCCAGCCGAGCCCGGTGGCGACCACCGGGCTGAGCAGCCCGAGGAAGGAGACCGAGGTCGGCGGGAGCACCTTCAGCCCTCGGAACCACAGCGCGTAGGTGAAGGCCGCGCCGATCAGGCAGAGGTAGGCGTAGCCGAGCACGTTCCCGGTGCTGTAGTGGGACGGCGGTGCGCCTTCGGTGAGCAGCGTCACCGGCACCAACAGCAGCCCGCCGGTGGTGAGTTGCCACCCGGTGGTGGCGAGCAGCGGCGCGGGGGAGACCCAGCGCTTGGACAGCACGATGCCGGCGGCCATCACCACTGCACTGCCGACCGCGGCGGCCAGCCCGAGCGCGTCCAGCCGGGCGCCGGCCCGCAGGACCAGCAGACTCACGCCCGCCACGCCCGCGATGCCGGACAGCACGGTGCGCAGGGTGAGGCGGTCCCCGAGGACCGCGGCCGAGAGCCCGGCGGTGATCAGCGGCTGGACGGCGCCGACGGTGGCCGCGATGCCGCCGGGAAGGCGGTAGGCGGCGATGAAGAGCAGGGCCTGGAAGGCGCCGATGTTGAGTGCGCCGAGGACCAGTGAACGCCACCACCAGCTGCCCTGCGGAAGTCGGCGGGTGAGGGCGATCAGCAGCAGCCCGGCGGGTAAGCAGCGGATGACGGCGGCGAGGAGCGGGCGGTGGGGCGGCAGGAACTCGGTGGTGACGAAGTACGTCGTCCCCCAGACGGCGGGGGCGAGGGCCGTCATCAGGACGATGGCGAGGCGATGTCTTAGCACTAAACCAATGTATCTCAGCGCTAAGACACTCTTCATCGCCCTGCGGGGTGACGTGGCTCACAGTTACCTCATCGCTAAGGTATCTGCCCGGAATCACCCCTACCGGGCCTACCCTGGAGCCCGTGGCAGATCATGTGGACCGCGTAGTCGCGCAGTGGGCCGCCGAGCGCCCCGACCTGGACGTCTCCCCGATGGAGGTGTTCGGCCGGCTGAAGCGCCTCTACCGCCTGGTGGACGTGGCGCTCAACCGCACCTTCGCCGAGCACGGCCTGGACGCCGCCTCCTTCGACGTCCTCGCCACCCTCAAGCGCAACGGCCCGCCCTACCGCCTCACCCCGACCGGCCTGATGCAGTCCGCCATGGTCACCTCCGGTGCCATCACCCAGCGCCTGGACCGGCTGGAGGCCCGCGGACTGGTCACCCGGACCCGCAGCGACCAGGACGGCCGCAGCCGCGAGGTGGCCCTCACCCCCGAGGGCCACGCCCTGATCGATCGCGCCCTGCCCGACCACCTGGCCAACGAGTTCCGTCTCCTCGAAGGCCTCGACGACGAGCGCACCGCCGCCCTGGTCGACGCCATGCGCGCCCTGCTGGTGGCCCTCGGGGACAACTCGGATTGACTTCCGCTCCCCGGAGCCTCGGCCGACGTCCGGGCGGACGGCTCCGGCTGCGACCTCGCCTGGGACACCGGCGTGCGCTCCGCCGCCGTCCCCCGGCTCTCCACCGGCGACGGGCTGATCCACACCGTGCTGCGCAAGCCCGTCATCCCCGGCACCGACATCACCTCGATCCTCGACCCCTCCTACTACGCCGAGATCGACCCCCGCACCGGCGCCGTCACCCGCACCGGCTACCTCGGCGCGGGTTTCCTGTTCGACACGCTCCAGATGGTCGGCTCCATTGCCCCCGGCGGGGTGGTCTACCAGGGGACCACCACCGGCATCCTGCGGATCACGGCCGAATAGCCGGGCCCTGTGTCGGGGCGCCGCGCCGGGGTGTCGCGTCGGGGCCTCGTGCCTTCTGCCGGGGGTCGTCAGGGGTTGACCGCGACGGCCTTGAAGAAGGCGTAGTGGAACGTCCCGCCCGGCTCGGCGGCGCGGCGCAGCTCGGCGATGCCCCGGTCGAACTCCTCCGGGGTGGTCAGGCCGGCGGCCAGCGCCTCCGACCGGACGGCCTCGACCATGGCGACGAAGGTCCGCCGGGTGAAGCCCTCCACCAGGGCCGGGCGGGAGCCGTCGACGTAGACGGTCCTCGGGCGGACCGTCACGTCCGCGAAACCGGCCGCCGTCAGCAGCGGGTGGAGGCGGCGGCCGAGCAGGCCGTCGCCGCCCGCCCCGGCCTGGAGACGGACCAGGTGGTCGATCGTCCGGCGGGCCGCCGGGCTCTCCGGGTGGAAGAACGCCGAGCCGTGGTCGCCCTCGATCACCGTGATCGTCCCGCCCGGCCGCAGCACCCGCCGCAGCGACGCCAGCCCGGCCGCCGGATCGGGCAGGTGCTCCAGCACGAAGCAGAGGAAGACGTGGTCGAACGAGGCGTCCGGGAAGGGCAGTCGGTGCAGGTCGCCGTGGTGCCAGGCCACGTCCGCGCCGGGCACCTGCTCCGCCACCCGGGCGCGGGCCTGGGCCAGCGACTCCGCCGAGAGGTCCGCGGCGGTCAGCAGCACGCCGGGGCTGGCGGCCAGCAGGTGCACCGTCTGCGCCCCCACCCCGCAGCCCGCCTCCAACACCCGGCTGCCCGCCGGGTACGCCGTGCCCGTGTGCAGCAGCCAGGCGAGGGTGTCCGCCTGGTCGCCGAGGCGCTGCGCCTCGGTGTCCGAGTAGCCGTGGACGTAGTTCTTGCTTTCGTACCTGTCCTGCTTGTCGGGCAGTGCCGTTTCCGTGGTCATGGACCCCACCCTCGCGTCACTATGGTCCGGTGAACAGGTCCAAAGCCGCCGCATCGGACAGGTCCAAAGAGACCGGTGCCGACTTCCTCCAGCTCGACACCGCCGACGCCCCGCCCGGCGGCCTCACCGACTGGCTCGCCCGCCGGCTGCGCGAGGCGGTCGCCGACGGGCGGCTCCCGGCCGGCAGTCGACTGCCCGCCAGCCGGGTGCTGGCGGCCGAACTCGGCGTCTCCCGCGGGGTGGTGACCGACGCCTACCGGCGCCTCGCCGAGGAGGGGCAGGTCGCCGGGTACGGGCGGGGCGGCACCGTCGTGGTCGCGCGCCCGGCTCCTCCCGCCGTGCCGCCCGCTCCGCGCTCCGACGCCCCCGCCCTCTTCCGGGACCACCCCGGCCCCGCCGTGTGGGACCAGCTGCGCGCCGCCCCCGCCCGGATCGACCTCACCCCCGGCGTGCCCGACCTCGCGGCGTTCCCCCGCGCCGCCTGGCTGCGCGCCGAACGCGCCGTCCTCGACGGCCTCGCCGCCTCCGACCTGGGTTACGGCGACGTCCGCGGCACCCCCGCGCTGCGCGAGGCGGTCGCCCACTGGCTCGCCCGCAACCGGGGCATCCGCGCCGATCCCGAGGAGGTGCTGATCGTCGCCGGGACGGCCCAGGCGCTGGCCCTGCTCGGCCGCGCCCTCGGACAGGAGGGCATCACCGAGGTCGCGGTCGAGGACCCGGGCTCGCTCGGCGCGCGCCAGCACCTCGCCCACTGGCTCGCCGCCACCCCGTCCGTCCCGGTCGACGCCGAGGGCGTCCGGGTCGACGCCCTGCGCGCCACCGGCGCCCCGGCGGTCCTGCTCACCCCCGCCCACCAGTACCCGACCGGGGTCGTCCTCGGCGGCGACCGCCGGCGCGAACTGCTGCGCTGGGCGGCCGAGGGCGGTCTGGTGATCGAGGACGACTACGACGCCGAGCACCGCTACGACCGCCCGCCCGTGCCCGCGCTCCGGGCCGCCCTGCCGGACCGGGTCTGCTACGCGGGCAGCATCTCCAAGCTGCTCGCCCCCGCCCTGCGCACCGGCTGGCTGCTGGTGCCCGCCCGCCTGCGGGACGCCGTCCTCGACGCCAAGCGCTTCGCCGACCTCGGCAATCCGGCGCTGCCGCAGCTGGTCCTGGCCCGGCTGATGGAATCCGGTGAACTCGACCGCCACCTACGGCTGTTGCGCCGCCGCCACCGCCGTCGCCGGGATGCCGTGATCGCCGCCATCCGCACCCACCTCCCGGGCGCCACGGTCCACGGCGCGGCCGCCGGTCTCCACCTGATGCTGACCCTGCCGGAGGACATCGGCTGCACGGACGCCGAGTTGGCCGCCGCCGCACTGGCCCGGGGCGTCAAGGTCCAGCCCCTGTCCTGGCACGCCCGCCTCCCGTACCCGCCGGGTCTGGTCCTCGGCTACGCGGCGGGCTCGCCGCCGGAGACGGCCGAAGGCATCGCCGTCCTGGGGGAGTTGGTCCGGCTCGCGGGGTGATGGGGGGCAAGCCTCACGAGGGCTCCTGCCGCCGGAGGTCGGCCTCGACGCGGGCGAGTTCGGCGTCGTACTGCTCCGCTTCGAAGTCGAACTCCGGCGGACGGGCCTGCAGGTACGGCACCTCCCAGTCGGCCCAGCGGACGACGGGGCCGAAGCGCTGCACGGTGGCGGAGAGGTAGCCGCAGCAGCCGCCGGTGCACTCCGGCTCGCCCAGTTCCACCCGGTGCGGCTTGCCGGTGGCGTGCAGCGGGCTCGGGCGGTCGTGCGGGAACAGCAGGGCGGCCCATCGGCCCAGACCGTCCGGGCCGGTGGTCTGGGCGACCAGGTCCTCGCCGTTGACCCAGAACCGCAGCTCGGCGGGGATGCGTGGCCCGGGCGGCAGGATCCTGATCTCCAGTCGGTCGAACATTCGGCCACTCTACGGTGCCGCCGTGAAGTGCCTATCGGATTATCGGATGAATCTGGTGCGGAACGGACTGGTGAGGACGCCCGCTGGGTACGCTGACGGGCCGAAGTCCGCTGCTGCCCCAGGAGGCGTGATGGCCCCGCTCCGGCGAGTCGCCCGGTTCGGGGTGATGCTCGCGGTCCTGGGGGTCTCCCTCGGGCCCGTTCCGCTCGGAACGGCCTCCGAGGTGCGCCCCACCCACACCGAGAGGACCGTCACCATGGCAGCCCAGGCCCCGGAGGACTCCCGCACCCTCGCCGGACGGCGGATCGTCCTCTCGTACGCAGGGCCGACCCCGCCGCCCGGAGTGCTGCAGACCATCCGGGAGGGCCGGGCGGCCGGGGTGATCCTCTTCGGCCAGAACATCACCGGCCCCGAACAGCTGGCCGAGGCCGTCGCCGAGCTCAAGCAGGCGGCGGCCGAGGCACCGCACCCGCACGCGCTGCTGCTGATGACCGACCAGGAGGGCGGCAAGGTCCGTCGGCTGCGCGGTGCCCCCGAACTCTCCGCCCGCCGCACCGGCCAGGCCCCGAACCCGGTGGCCGCCGCGGCGGAATCCGGCCTCGGCGCCGCCCGGACGCTCACCGACGCCGGGCTCAACCTCAACCTCGCCCCGGTGCTCGACGTCTTCGACACCCCGGACAACTTCATCGACCACTCCGAGCGCTCCTACAGTCAGGACCCGTCCGCGGTGGGCCAGTTGGGCACTGCCTTCCTCGCCGCCCAGCAGGGCCTCGGGGTCGCCGCGACCGCCAAGCACTTCCCGGGCCTCGGTGCCGCCGCCCGCGCCGAGAACACGGACGAGCGCCCGGTCACCCTCGACCTCCCGCTGGAGCGGATCCGGGACCGCGACGAGGCTCCCTACCGGGCCGCCATCGCGGCGGGCGTACGGCTGGTGATGGCCTCCTGGGCGGTCTACCCGGCACTGGACCCGGAGCGCCCGGCCGGCCTGTCGCCCGCCGTCATCAAGGGCGAACTCCGCGACCGGCTCGGCTTCGACGGCGTGACCGTCACCGACGCCATGGAGGCCGGCGCCCTCGTCCCCTTCGGTGACACCGGTGAGCGCGCGGTGGCCGCCGCCGAGGCGGGCATGGACCTGCTGCTCTGCTCCGCCCGCGACCCGCAGCAGGCCGAGGACGCCACCGAAGCCCTGGCCGCCGCCCTCGACTCCGGCCGCCTCGACCGCGCCGCCTTCACCACCGCCGTCGCCCGCATCGACGCCCTGCGCGCCTCCCTCGACTGACCCCGCCGCTTGCGGTGGCCGCGGGTTCACCCGTGGTCAACGTGGGTGTCGCCCGGGCGTGAGCGGGCGTTCGGCCGTCCTGGAGTGATTACGCCATCGAAGGTCTGCTTTCGGTCGCGGCACTATTTCGAAGGGCAAATCGGGAGCCTGGCATGGGAATCGCATGGCAAAGTTCCTGTCGTGGGCCTATGAAATGTCATATGTGCCACGCCACCTGTCCTTGATCGTTCCCCTCGCACCCTCCAAGGAGGAGCCCATGAACCGCATCGCCAGGATCGCGGCCGGTGCCGCCGGTGCCACCGCCCTGCTCGCTGCGCCCGTACCGGCCTTCGCCGCGACCCAGACGGCCGCCACCACCACCGTCACCACCTGCGGGTGGTCCGGACTGCAGGCCGGACTGTCCACCAAGGTCTGCGCCGACGTCACCGGTGACAGCGTCGTGCTCTACGGGCAGATCGGGCTGGCCGGCCCGCCGTCCCCGGGCACCCCGTGGCCGCCGGCGCCGCAGGAGCTGTTCACCCGGCTGTCGGCCGACGTGGCCGGCGGCGGTTCGCTCGGTGCGGTGAGCGGCCGCGCCGTGTTCACGGTCAGCACCGTGCGGGTCGACGGCGTCACCGCGACCGTGCCGTGCGGGTCGACCGTGCACGCATCCTTCTCGGTCGAGAGCTACTGGCGGGGACCGGCCCCGGTGACGGTCGATGTGCCGGTGGTCTGCTGACGTTTCATCACTGTCGCTGCCGAGCCCGGGAGTTGGCAGCTCCCCGGGCTCGGCTTCGGCCTGCCCCGACACGACCGCCGCAGGTGACGTCGGTCACTCCCGCGCGCTCGCCGGCCATCGCCACACCCCGGCGACTTGAAGAAGTCTTCATCTGTCCGCGATGATGCCTACCGGCCGCGGCACGGACCCCGCCCGGCCCGACGACCACCGAGCCGGACCAGAGGAGGGGCGCCGACCATGCCGGTCCCGCTGTACCAGGCCAAGGCGGAGTTCTTCCGCACCCTCGGCCACCCCGTGCGCATCCGCGTCCTGGAACTGCTCCAGGACGGACCCCGGCCGGTGCGCGAGCTGCTGGCGGAGATCGAGGTCGAGCCGTCCAACCTCTCCCAGCAGCTCGCGGTGCTGCGCCGCACCCAGCTGGTCACGGCCACCCGGGAGGGCAACACGGTGGTGTACGCGCTCAGCACCCCGGACGTCGCCGAGCTGCTGCGCGCGGCACGGCGGATCCTGACCGAACTGATCACCGACCAGGGCGCGCTGCTCACCGAGCTGCGCGCGTCCGGCGTCCGGCAGCCGCGCTGAGTCCCGCCGAGCCGGCCGTGCCGAGCGGCGTCCGGCCCGACCGCCCGATCCGAGGAGAACCACCCACCATGAGCAGCAGCGCGGGCGACAGCACCAGCACCAGCAACAGCACCAGTACGAGCGACAGCACGAGCGACGAGAAGAAGCGCCGCAAGGCGATGCTGATCCGTGCGGGCATCTACATCTTCGCCACGCACCTGTTCGCCGGCTTCGTGCTGCTGCTGTTCGCGCTCGGCGGCCGGAAGTAGCGGAACCGGGGCGGGCGGCTCCTCCGGTCGTCCGCTTGACGGGGTCGCGCCGCTCGACGGAGTCGTCCGGTCAGCGGCGCCGGCCGGCGTCCGGCACCAGGTAGCGGTCGCTGGTGCTGGACCAGGCCTGTACGCCCGCGACCAGTTCCCGGGTGCCGTCCAGGTACCAGCGCCCCTCCGGGTGGCGGCGCCGCAGGTCGCGGCGCAGCTCCTCGTTCTCCCGCCGCAGCCGTGCCACCCGGTCGCGCACCGCACGGAGGGCCCGGCTGCGGGTACAGCCGCGGGCCCGTTGGAGGGTGAGCACGGTGTTGAAGGCGGCCGCGGTCTGCCGCTCCTCCCGCTCCAGCGAGTAGAGGTCGTTGATCAGCGTGGCGGCGTCGGCGGTGTTGGCGCGCAGGCGGTGCAGTGCGGGCTCCGCGTGCAGGGCGGCGGGGGCGTCGGAGCCGTGGACCCGTTCCAGTATGTTCATGAACGGGTAGAGGCAGCTGCCGTGGCGGCGCAGCCGCATGGTGTCTGCGAGGCCGAGCCCGCGGGCGGGCACGGTGCCGCGGGCGCGGTGGTCGGCCTCGGCGGGGAAGGTGGCCAGGCAGGCCCGCCACTCGCGGGCCGCGCGGGCACGCCAGACGGGGGACATCGAGGCGGTCTGGCGCTCCCAGAGCTCCTGCCAGGAGCTCAGGAGCCGGTCGTCCGAGGGGAGTTGATCGCCGTCGAGGACCGCGATCAGCGGGTCGACCACGGCGCGAGCCTCGGCCGGGCGGCGGCCGGGCGGGCCGTCGAAGCGGTCGTCGAGGATGGTGAACCAGCCCAACATGTCCACCAGCAGGTCGAGTTCGGCGCCCCGGGCGCGGGGGAAGGCGTGGCCGATCAACTCGTGCAGGGCGTAGGCCCGGTAGCCGGGCAGTTCGGCGGGGGCGAGCAGGCCTTGGCGGACCGTCCAGTCGGCGTGCCGGTCCGCGGCGGCGCGCAGTTCGGTGGCCCGCAGTTCGGCGGCGCGCAGCGGGGCGGGGGTGGTGGCGGGGGCCGGGGTGTGCGGCACCGTGGGGGCCGCGGCGGTGAACGGGCACCGGGCCGGGGCCGCCGGCCCACCGGGCTTCGCCGGCGTGCCGCTCCCGCGGAGCGTCGGCTCGGCGCGGACCGTCCGGTCGCCACCGGGCGTCCGCTCCCCGCCCGAGGCCACGTCCTCGCCCGAGGCCACGTCCTCGCGCGGTGCCCGGTCCTCGCGCGGTGCCAGCCGGACGCGCAGCCCCTGCGCCTGGACGGTCGTCCAGACCACCTCCCGGGCCCGCGCCCCCGGCACGGCCACCGGTCGCCAGCGGCGCAGGATCGCAGCCGCCGCGACGGTCAGCTCCGCCCAGGCGAAGGCCTCCCCGATGCACTTGTGCTTGCCGGCTCCGAAGGGGAGGAACGAGGGTCGTCCGGCGCCGCCGCCGTCCTGCCAGCGCTCGGGCCGGAAGCCGAGCGGTTCGGGGTAGCGCACCGGGTCGCGGTGCAGCGCGGTGAGGCTGTACAGCAGCTCGGTGCCGGCCGGGATCCGGTACGGGCCGAGCTCGACCGGCACCTTGGCGGTGCGCATCAGGAAGGCGTTGGGCGCGTGCAGCCGCACCACCTCCTGGGTGACGTCGCGGGTGTACGTGAGCCGGGCGAGCGCTTCGGGGTGGGCGCGGTACCGGCGGGCAGGTGCTCGTCCAGTTCGGCGAGGACCCGGGCCTCCACCTCGGGGTGGCGCAGCAGTTCGTCGAGCAGCCAGGTCAGCGTGGTGGAGACGGTCTCGGTGCCCGCGCCGAACATGGTGATGGCCTCGGAGCGGACGTCGGCCTCGGTGAGCGGCCGGCCGGTGGCCGGGTCGGTCGCGGCACGCAGCAGGGCCGGCAGGGAGCCCCGGCCGGTGTTCCAACGCGCGCTCGCGGCAGGGGCGTTGACGGCCTGGTCGACCACCCGGTTGAGCACCCGTACGGCGGCGTCGAAGCGCCGGTTGACGGGCAGCGGCAGGCGGCCGAGCGCCGGGTGCGGGTAGAGGGACTGGACGATCTGGCCCTTCACCAGGTCCGGCAGCGCCCGGTGGAAGGCGACGGTGGCGTCCTCGCTGAGCCGGGCATCGAAGAGCGAGCGGGTGACGATCTCCAGCGCGAGGTGGTTCATCTCCTTGGCCACGTCGAGGACCTGACCCGGGCGCCAGCGGCCGGCCCGCTCCTCGGCGACCTGGTGCATCACGGCCAGGTACTCGGCCATCCGGTCCGGGGCGAAGGCGGGTTGGATGATCCGGCGGCGGTCGCGGTGGGCCTGCCCCTCGGACATCAGCAGGCCGTCGCCGAAGGCCGTCTTGAGCGTGTCCTGGACGGCGCCGCGCGGGCAGTCGTAGGCGAGCGCGACGAGCAGGGTGTGGACCAGCCGGGCGTCGGTGACCACGCAGACGGTGCGGGGTCCGAGCCGGATCCGGACCACGCCGCCGTGGCGGGCCAGGGAGCCGAGGAAGCCGAGCGGGTCGCGCAGCAGGGCGGCGGTGTGCCCGAGGCCGGGCAGGGCGCCGGGGGCGAGCGGGGGACGGCGGCGCGGGCCACGGGGGAGGGGCCCGGGGCGGTTCTCGGAGCGGTTCTCGGGGAGACGATCCGTTTCTGCGTCTCGGTCAGGGTCATGACATTTCCTCTCATCAGCGGGACCGGTGCGGGTGGTACCGGGAGGCACCGGCGGGCCGGCCGGGAGGCGGGAACCGGTCGGCGCGGACCCGCGCGCACCCCTGCTGGAGGGCGCACGCCATGGGAAACGCGCCGGGTCCAGGAGCGTTGCGCCGAACGCGGGTGGATCACTCCAACGGCCGATCGGTCCGTTCCCGCCGCTCCCGGCCGGCGAAACCGGGCTGACCTGCGCCGATGCCCTGGGCCGGAAGACCCGCGCAGGGCCCGGGCGCAGGGTCTTCGGACCCTCGCCGCACGGCTGCGCGAGGGCCGGCATGGCCAGTGCGGCGCACTCCGCCGCCCTGCGGCTCCGGCGCGCCGGGGACCGCGTCGCCTTCGCGGGCACCCTGGCACGGCAGCACGGCAGCACGGCAGCACGGCAGCACGGCAGCACGGCAGCACGGCAGCGCGGCAGCGCGGCGGCTGCGGTGCCGCGGCTGCTGGTCGGTGGCGGGGCTGCCGCGGTCGGTGCCGCGGTTGCCGCCTGACCGTCGGTCCGAGCTGACTGCTCGTCACCTGCAGGATGGCGATGGCATGTCCGGGGCGGAAAATCTCCTGGTCAGGGCTCTGGCCAGTGGCCCCGTGGCAGGTCTAGCATTCCGTCACGGCCGCCGGGGTCGCAGCCCTCGGGGCTCCGGACGGGTGGCCGCCACCACCCCTGCCGGGGAGCGCACACCCCCCGAGTGCGCTCCCCGGCTTTCTCGTGCCCGCCCCGTGCCGTGAAACCGCTTGCTCGCCCTGCCGCGAGGCGGTTGCTCGCCGTGCCGCGACCGCCCCGATCGAACGGGTCGAAGAATTTCGCAAGATGTTTCTGTTATTCCCGGCCGTCCCGTCCGCTCTCCGGAGTGTCGGAAGGTCCGAGCCCCTCACCTCAGGGCGCGGGCCGTCGCACGAGGAAAGGAACGCGATGGGACACCGGAGCAGCGAGCTTCGCCGCCGCAGGCGCCGCAGGCTCACCCGCAGGAGCGCCCTGGTCGCCGCCGTGGTTGCGGCAGGGCTGGTGGCGGGGACGCTCGGCATCCGCACCGCGCTGGAGTCGACGGCCGTGAACAGCGCCGTCACGGCCGCGGAGGGCGCGGCCGACCACTCCGGGTCGCAGGCCGGGCTGGTGAGCGACGACGGGTCGGGGGAGACCGGCACCGCCGAGGGAGGAACCCAGGCGCCCGCCCCGAAGCGGGACGAGAAGGCCACCCCGCTCAAGTCCATACCCAAGGACCAGCCCGAACGCGGCCTGGTGTACGCGGGGTTGAGCCTGCCGAGCAGCGACCGCTGCGGCGGCACCCTGGAGGTCACCGGCAGCGCCCAGTGCAGCCACGGGCCGGACGTGCCGCCGAAGGGCGTGGACATCCACCAGGACGTCCCGCCGGTCGCGGCCCCGGCCGGCCAGGCCCCCACGCTCACCCCGCCCGCGGGTGCTCAGCCGCCCGCCGCCGCCGATCTGCTGAAGGGTGCTGCGCCCGTCCTGGACGCCACCCAGAAGGCTCTGCTCGGCGGGTCGGGCAGCGCCGCCGCGGACGCCGCTCCGGCGGCTCCGGCCGCGCCCGCCGCCTCGAAGCTGGTCTGCGAGGGCGACGGCACCAGCGGCAACCGCGTCCAGGCGGTGTACGTGCACACCCCGGGCAACGACCGCTTCGCCCAGTACCTGGCCTCGTTCAAGAAGTGGGCCGCCGACGTCGACGTCATCTACAACGCCAGCGCCGCGGAGACCGGCGGCGAGCGGCACGTCCGCTTCGTCACCGAATCCGACTGCACCGCCTCGGTGTTGAACGTGCAGATCTCCGACGCCGAGATCCAGGACTTCAACGCGAGCAACCGCGCCCTCGCCGCGCAGGGGTTCAACCGCAAGGACCGCAAGTACATGATGTTCACCGATGCCAAGGTGTACTGCGGCATCGGCACCTTCGCCGGCGACGAGCGTCCCGGCCAGGACAACCTCAGCAACTTCGGCCCCTCGTACGGCCGGACCGACTCCGGCTGCTGGAGCGGCAGCACCGCCGCGCACGAACTCGGCCACAACCTCGGCGCGGTGAACAACAGCGCGCCCAACTCCAGCAAGGCCGGGCACTGCACCGACGAGTGGGACATCATGTGCTACTCGGACGCCCCCAACTACCCGCAGATGCGGACCGTCTGCCCGGATCGCGCCCATGACGACCGGCTCGACTGCAACCACGACGACTACTACAACACCTCTCCCGCGCCCGGGAGTTACCTGGCCACGCACTGGAACGTCGCCAACAACCGCTTCCTGGTCTCCGGCGGCGGCACCGGCCCGAACCCGACGCCCACGCCGACCCCGACGCCCACGCCGACCCGTACTCCCTCGCCCTCCCCGACGCCCACCGGCGGCCCCACCACCACCCC
Source organism: Streptomyces sp. 1114.5 (assembly GCF_003635085.1). NCBI lineage: Bacteria > Bacillati > Actinomycetota > Actinomycetes > Kitasatosporales > Streptomycetaceae > Streptomyces > Streptomyces sp. 1114.5. The sequence continues at coordinate 220,478 of NZ_RBXE01000004.1, read as the reverse complement.
GACGCCCACGGCTACGCCTTCGCCGACCGGAACCACGACTCCGACTCCGACTCCGACTCCGACCCCGACGCAGGGGAACACCGGACCGGACATGACGGTCAGTCAGGTCACCCAGAACTCGGCCATGTTGAGCTGGCCGGCAGTGCCGGCGGCCGCCGGGTACGACGTCCTGCTGAACGGTCAGACGATCGGCACCGTCCGCTCGACCGTGGTCGGCGTGGTCCGCCTCGCTCCGGGCACCTCGTACACCGTGGCCGTCGCCGTCCGCGACGCCGCGGGGGCGGTCGGCAAGCCCGGTCGCGCCGTGACCTTCCGCACCGTCGCCGACGCCGGGCGCCCGCAGCCGGGTACGCGGTACACCATGGTCAACGGCCTCACCGGCCAGGCCGCCGACCTGTGGGGCAGCTCGATGAACGACGGCACCGTGGCCATCGCCTACCAGCGCACCGGCTACGCCAACCAGAAGTGGCAGTTCGAGGACGCCGGGAACGGCGCGGTGCGGATCAAGTCCGTGCGCTCCGGCAAGTGCCTGCAGCTCGGCGGCACTCCGGTCGCCGGCCAGTACGTCGCGCAGCAGCCCTGCTCCGATGCGGCCGCGCAGAAGTGGCAACTCACCGCCGGTGACGGCGGGTTCACCGTCACGGCGGACGGCAGTTCGCTGGTGCTCGGGCTCAGCGAGCGGTGGTACTACGGTGGTTGGCTGCTGGAGCTGCAGCAGCCGAACGGCCGGCCGTACCAGAGCTGGTCGCTGCTGAAGACCTCGTAACACCCGCAGGCCCGTAAGCCCGCAGGCCCGCAGGCCCGCCGGCAGCGTAAGCCTGCAAGCCGTTCCGTCCGTGTGCCGGGCGCGGCCGCCATCCACCCGAGGCGGCCGCGCCCGGCCTCACCGCTTCCGAGCCCCGCCCGCACACCACACCGCCACGAGGAATGCCCGTCATGCGAACCCGCCCGCTCCTCGCCGTCCTCGCCCTCGCCACCGCCGCCGTCCTGCCCGCTGCCGTGCCCGCCGCCGCTCACGGCGACAGCGTCCACCTCGATGTCACCGGCCAGCAGAACGGCCACGTCAGCACCGTCGCCACCTGGGAGAACGACCACGACCCGGTCACCGAGGACTTCGCCGGCACGCTCTCCGCCACCGCTGCGGACGGCCGTGCGGTCGGACCCTGGCGCCTGGTCACCGTCCCGGGCCACGCGGGGACCTACACCACCCGGGAGATCCTGCCCGCCGGGCACTGGCGGGTGACGGTGGACTGCGCCTTCCCCTCGCTGGGCCACACCGAGCGCGAACTCGACGTCGACGCGGCCGTGATCAACGACCCGGTGCCCGCGGGCACGGCGGCCTCACCGCTGCCGGGCGAGGCCACCGCCGGTCCGGCCAGGGACACGAGCACCGGGGCGGGGCCGGCCACCGGGCAGGCGGCCACCGCCGGGCCGGTCCGCGGGACCGCGGCCGCCCCGGCCTCCGAGACCACATCCGACTCCGCCACCTGGGCCGCCATCGGTACCGCCGCCGCGGCCGTGCTGCTGGTCGGCGCCGGCCTCTGGCTCCGCCGCCGCCGGGCCTGAGACGCCGGGCCTGGGATGCCGGGCCTGGGACGCCGGGCCTGGGACGCCGGGCCGGGGCGCCTTGCCCGGGCCCAGGGAACCAGCCGGGTGCGAACCGACGTCCTTCCCGGTCATCGGGCGCCACCGGGTGTCCGGCCGACCGCGAGGGAGCGTCCGCGTATGAAGAAGGTCCTGATCACCGGCGGAGCGGGGTTCATCGGTAGCACGGTGGCGTCCGCCCTGCTCGACCGGGGGATCACCCCGGTCGTGCTGGACGACCTCTCCAAGGGCCGGGCCGAGTTCGTCGAGGACCGGATCTTCTACCGGGGCGACATCGCCGACGCCGCACTGCTGGACCGGATCTTCGCCGAGCACCCGGACATCGAGGCCACCGTGCACTGCGCCGCGAAGATCGTCGTACCGGAGTCAGTGGCCAAGCCGCTGTACTACTACCGGGAGAACGTCGCCAAGACCGTCGACCTGCTGGACTCCCTCCAGCGCCTCGGCTGCACCCGCGTCGTCTTCAGCAGCTCCGCCTCCATCTACGCGCCCACCCCCGACGCCCGGGTCGACGAGAGCTGCCCGGTCGACGCCAACAGCCCCTACGCGCGCACCAAGCAGATGATGGAGCAGGTCCTCCAGGACTGGACGCGCGGCGAGGGCGCCGAGCAGCAACGCGTCATCGCCCTGCGGTACTTCAACCCGATCGGCGCCGACCCGCAGCTGCGCACCGGCCTGCAGGACCTCAACCCCACCCACGCCCTCGGCAAGCTGATCGAGGCGCACACCACGGGTGCCCCCTTCACCGTGACCGGCGTGGACTGGGCGACCCGCGACGGTTCCGGCATCCGCGACTACGTCCACGTCCAGGACCTCGCCGAGGCGCACGTCGCGGCGCTGCTCCGGTTCGACGCAGTGATCGCCCCGGGTGCGGCGGAACGCTACCGGGTGATCAACGTCGGGACCGGTGACGGCACCACGGTCCGCGAGCTGATCGCCGCCTTCGAACGGGCCGTCGGCGCCCGGCTCGACGTCCGGGAGGCGGGCCCGCGCCCCGGCGACGTGATCGGCTGCTACGCCGCCGTCGACACGGCCCGCGAGCTCCTCGACTGGCAGCCCCGGCGCGGCATCGCCGAGGGCGTCGCCGACGCACTGGCCTGGCGCGCCAAGTGGGCTGCACAGCTGGGCGTCTGACGACAAGCCGGGAGTTTGCCTTCGGGCCGCCGGCGCGCCAGGCGTCCGGCGGTCCGAGGGCGGGCGCGACGTCCACTCCTGCTACTACTTCACGGCCTCGCCGGACTTCGCCCAGTTGTCGCGCAGGCGGTCGAGGTAGGACTGCGCCTGGGAGCCGATCTTGACGCCCCGGGCGAAGGCCAGCATGTTGCCCGCGCCCGCGTTGTAGCCGAGGGCCATCAGCTCGTTGCGGGTCAGCGGCGCGCTCGGGTGGGCGGGCAGCTGCGCGGCGAGGTCGTGCAGGTGCCAGGCGGCCGCCTGGACGGCGAGGTTGCGGTCGTCCGGCAGTTCCTCCCACTGGCGGGAGGCGAAGGGGCGGCCGGGTTTGGTGTCGTCGAAGGCGGCCCGGTGCATGTTGGCGATTCCGAAGGCGGCGTCGGGCTTGCTGCGCTGCCACGCCCGTTCGAGCTCGGGGTCGTGCGGCTTGTACGACTCGTTGTAGAGGATGGCCATCAGCAGCTGCGGGTCGACCCCCGCCTCGGCGGCGTACTGGCAGACCGGCGCCGCGTAGTCGGCCGGGTCGTACCGCCCCGAGGGCTTCGACGGCGCGCCGCCCCCCGACGGGTCGGATGGGTCGGACGGGGCCGACGGGATGGACGCGGCCGACGGTGCGGCGGCGGAGGGGGAGGGGTCGGCGGAGGTCGCGCCGTCGTGGCCGTTGCCGCGGACGAGGCCGAGCCCGATCACGACCGCGACGATGATCGCCAGCCAGCCCCCTCGGCCCGGCCCCTTCTTGCCCTCGCTCACCGCTGTCGGCCCTCCCCGTTCGCCCGTACGCTCGTTCGGCCGCCGTACGGGCGGTCGCGTCCTGCGGCAGGTTACTCGGCGGGCTTCCGGTCGCCGTCGAGGTTGCGCAGGAAGTCCTTCGCCTTCTCGACACCGGTGTCGATCTGCCCGCTGTACTTGCCGTCCGTGCGGTCGTCGATCGCGTCGCCGACCTTCTCCAGACCCTGCCCGATCACGTCGCCGTGCTCGCGGGCGAGGTCGGTGGCCTTGTCCGCGAGGTTCTTCAGACTCTCAAACATGGTGACGCTCTGCTCCTCTGAGGCGTTCCTGATGGTGTGTCGACGTGGCGGGGATCATGACCATCCTAACGACGGCGCGTCGGATGGTTCGCCTGCTGCCGGAGGGAGGCGGATGACTTTGCCGACACGGGTTTGTATGCTCCAGCCCGTCTTCTACAGGCGTGTAGAGGGCGGGATCGCCACCAGGACCGAGGACGTCCGGGCATCCACGGCGGTGCGAACGCGCCGTCGCAGCCGCAACGATCGAGGGAAGTGCGCATGGCCGGCCAGCGGGCGAGAACGCCGTACCAGGACGCGGGACCGCGCACCGAGGACCGCCCCCTTCCCGCCCAGCGCAGCCGCGTGGCCGACGGCGGGTCAGGCGGAGGGGCAGGCAGTGGAGCAGGCGCGGGAGGGGGCGCAGGCGCGGGAGCCGGGGCGGAGGCCGTGGGAGTGCGCGCGGGCGCGTCGCGGCAAGGCAGGGCGCAGCGGGCGGGGGCGGTGCGCCGTAGGCAGCAGGTGCGCCGGCGCGGCGGGCTGCTGGCGGCGCTCGCGGCGGTCGGCCTGCCCGTCCTGGGCGGCGTCGCGGACGAGTTGGGCGGGCCCGGCGTCGGCCTCCTGTTCGCGGCGGGCTCGGTGCTCGGCACGGCGGTCGCGGCGGCGCTGTGCAGCCGGCCGGGCCGCTGGTGGGTGGTGACGGCGGCTCCGGTGGTGGTGCTGCTCGCCGCGTCCGGCGTCGAGTACGCGGCGCGCCCGGCGGAGTACCAGGGCAGGAACCTCGGCACCGGGGCGCTGCGCTGGGTGGTCGGTGCGTTCCCGGTGATGGCCGCCGCGGTGGGAGTGGCGCTGGCGGTGGTCGTGGGCCGGGCGGTGGCCGACCGTCGACGGGCCGGGGCCGAGCGACGGCGGGCCGGCTGCGGGCGGCGACGGTCCGGCGGTGCGGACGCCCCGAGCGGAAGGGGGCGCCGTGGCTGAGCGCAGCCGGAGCCACGGCGGGGCTCGCGGTGGCGTTCGTGGTGGCGGTGCGCGCGGCCGTGCCCCGCGGCGTGGCACCGCGCCGCTGACGGTCGCCGGCCGGACCCTGGCCTGCACCGTCTCCGTCGCCGTGCTCGGCGCCAGCGGCTTCACCTGGTACGAGTACCGCAGCCTGGACGACGGCATGATCAAGTCCACTGCGCTGAGCGAGGCCAAGAAGAACGCCCCGCCGCACCTGGACAAGTCCGTCAACCTGCTGCTGATCGGCCTGGACAGCCGGAAGGACATGGACGGCAACGACCTGCCCAAGCAGTTCGTGGAGGACGAACTGCACGCCGGCTCCAGCGAGATCGGCGGCTACAACACCAACGCCCTGATCGTGCTGCACATCCCGGCCAACGGCGGCAAGGTCACCGCGCTGTCCGTACCGCGCGACGACTACGTGCAGACCGTCGGAGCCGACGGCAAGATGCACAAGATCAAGGAGGCGTACGGCATCGCCAAGGGGGCCGCCGAACAGAAACTCGCCGGCAAGGGGCTCTCCAAGTCGGAGCTGGAGCGGCAGAGCCGGGAGGCCGGCCGCTCAGCCACCATCCAGACCGTGCAGAGCTTCCTGGACGTCCCGATCGACCACTTCGCGGAGGTGAACCTGATCGGCTTCTACGACATCGCCAAGGCTGTCGAGCCGATCCAGGTCTGCCTCAACCACCCGGTGGACGATCCGATCATCGCCCGGACCGCCACCCACGAGGGCGGCGGCACCGGGCTCAAGCTCCCGGCCGGGATCAGCTCCCTCGACGCCGCCCAGGCGCTCTCCTTCGTCCGCCAGCGCCACCACCTCACCAACGGCGACCTCGACCGCACCCACCGGCAGCAGGCGTTCATCTCCTCCGTCGAGTACCGGCTCAAGCAGCAGGGGATCCTGAACGACTTCGGGCAGATGCAGAAGCTGTTCGCGGTGGTGAAGAAGGACGTGGTGATCGACAACGAGTGGAACATCCTCGACTTCGCCCGGCAGGCACCCAACCTGACGGGCGGCAACGTCGAGTTCAACACCCTGCCGATCACCGGCTTCAAGTCGGTCGGCGGGCAGGAGGTCAACACCGTCAACCCGGACCTGATCAAGAAGATCGTCCAGCAGCTGTTCAACCACGAGCCGGCTCCGCCCGCTCCGCCCGCTCCGGCCGCGACCCCCGGCGACGCTCCGGACGACCCGGCCGCCGCGCCCGCCGCCTCAGCCGCGGCCTCCACCGCCGCGGGTGGGCCGGCGAAGGCGGTGGTCGACGTCAATGCGGCGGCCGGCGCCGGAGCGGCGTCCAACGAGTCCAAGGCGCTGGCCGAACTCGGCTACCAGGCGGGCCGGATCGGCGACGCCCCGGCCAGGACCCGGGCCACCACCGTGGCCTACGGCGCCGGGGCCAAGAGCGACGCCCAGCAGCTCGCCACCCGCTACGGCGTCACGGCCACGCCCTCCGGCACCGTCCCGGCGGGCCACATCCTGCTGACCCTTGCCGTCACCCGCACCCCGAGCCCCACCCCGGCGGCTCCGTCGGGCACGGCGGCGCCGGGCGACCCGTCCGCCGACCCGGTGGCGGGGCTGCCGATGCAGGGGCCCGCGGTGAAGGCGGGTGGGATCCCCTGCGTGGACTGAGCCGCGCGGCCCGGTGACTCCCGGGCGTTCAGGGGCGCGGAGCCTTCTCGCCGTGGACGGTGGTGTACTCCGCGGCGAGCCAGGGCCCGAGGTCGTCGATCAGCAGGGCGAGGCCGGCCCGATCCGCGGTGGGGGTACGGGCGGTGGCGGCGGCGCGGCGCATCTGCGCGGCGCGCTCGGGGTAGTGGGCGGCGAAGGCCTCGGTGGAGGTGGTGAGGTCGCTGGTCCAGCCGCCCCAGCGGGGCATCACCAGGGTGAATCAGGTGCGGACGATCCGACGGGCCACCACGCGGGCGAGGGCGCGCAGTTCGGCGTCCGAGCCGGCGGCCGCTTGCTCGCGCCAGCCGGGGAGCGCGAGCGCCAGGTCGCCATTGGTCTCCCGGGCGAGCAGGGTGGTCGGGCGGTAGCGGGGGAGCTGCTCGGCGAGGTCGGGCCCCAGCAGCGGGGTGCAGAGGCAGGCCACGAACCAGCCCAGGTCGTGCCGTTCGAGCTCGCTGAGCAGGGTGCCGGTGTCGAAGAGCAGCACACCGACCTCGTTCACCTGCGCGAACTCGGCGTCGAGCGCGGCCTCCAGGGCGTCGGCCTCCTCCCGGTCGGCCGCGGTGGGCGGGTGGTGCAGGGCGAGGAGCAGGTCGAGGTCGGAGACGGCCGGGACCGCGGTGCCGCGCGGGACGCTGCCGTAGAGGTAGGCGCTGTGCAGCCGGGCGGGGCCGAAGGCCGCGGCGATCCGGGCGCGGGCGGCGTCGACCACGGGGGCGAACGGCGCCGGCACGCGGTCCAGGGCGCCCTCGCGTGCGATGCATCCGTCGTCGTCCAGCCCTCGCGTGGTGGTCATGGGGGAACTGTGCACAGTCGTCCGCCCTTTGACCAGCGAATATCCGTCCGTCCGGCCGATTGTCAGTGGTGTGTGCAAGCATCCGTCGCATACGAACACGAGGGTCGTGTGAGGGATCGGCAGAAGGAGTCGGCATGGGCGCCTGGGGCATTGGGCACTTCGGCAACGACACCGCGGCGGACTTCTCGGGAGGGCTCGACGAGGCCGCTCCAAGCGAGCGCGAGGCGATCCTCCGGGCGGCGCTGGAGGGCGCCGCACGGGCGAGTGACTACCTGGACCGCGACGAGGGCGCCGAGGCCGTCGCCGCTGCTGCGCTGCTGGCGGCGCAGTGCCCGGGTGGTGCGGCGGTGGTGAGCAGTTACGCCCCCGAGGAGGAGATACCGGCCCTGGCCGCCGAGTTGCGGGCGCTCGCGGTGGAGGCGCTGGACCGCGTGGTGGCCGAGGAGTCGGAGCTCGCGGAGCTGTGGGAGGAGACGGGGCAGGGCCCGGTGTGGCGGCAGGGCATACGGGCGCTGCGGGGCGTCCTGGAGCCGGTGCCGTCGGCGGTCGACGGGCCGATGTTCCAGCTCTGGACGGCCGTCAACGACGCGCCGCCGCCCACCAGTAGCCGAGCGCGGTGAGGCTGGTGGCGGCGCCCAGGAGGCAGACGGCCGTCCAGCCGCCGTGGCCGTAGACGACGGTGGACAGGATCGCGCCTGCAGCGCAACCGGCGGAGTAGAGCAGCATGTAGCCGGCGGTGAGCCGGCTCTGGGCCTCGGGGCGGACTTGGTAGAGGAGGTGCTGGTTGGCGACGTGGACGGACTGCAGGCCGTAGTCGATCACCACCATGGCGAGCACCAGCCACCACACCGAGTACGACAGCAGGGCCGCCGGGAGCCAGCCGACGGACATGGCCAGCAGGCCGAGGCCGGCGGTGCGTTCGGCCCGGCCGCGGTCGGCCTGGCGGCCCGCAAATCCGGCGCCGAGGGCACCGGCGGCGCCGGCCAGGCCGAAGAGACCGATCTCGGTGTGGCTGAGGCTGAACGGAGGAGCGGCGAGCGGGAGGACCATCGGGGTGAGCAGGACGGTGACGGAGGTGAAGGTGAGCAGGGCGAGGACGGCGCGCACCCGGAGCACCCGCTCCCGGGCGAAGAGCGTGAACACCGAGCCGACCAGCCGCGGATAGCCGATCCGGCCGGCCGTGTGGCGCCGCTCGGGCGGGACGGCGGCGGCGACCGCGAGGGCCATGGCGGCGGTCGCGACGGCGGAGGTGACGTAGACGGCGCGCCAGCCGGCAAGGTCGCCGATCGTTCCGGCGACGGTGCGTGCGAGCAGGATGCCGACCACGATGCCGCTGGTCACGGTGCCGACCACGCGGCCCTGGTCGCCCGGGGCGGCGAGCGAGGCGGCGTAGGCGACGACGACCTGGGCGAGGACCGCGAGGACGCCGACGGCGGCCATCGCGACGAACATCAGCGGCGCGGAAGGGGCGAGGGCGACGGCGGTGAGGGCCAGTACGGAGAGGCCGAGTTGGGAGGTGATCAGAGTGCGACGGTTGACGTGGTCGCCGAGCGGGACGAGCAGCAGCAGTCCGAGCGCGTAGCCGACTTGGGTGAGGGTGCCGACCAGGCCGATGGTCGCCGGGGCGATGCCGAAGTCCTGGGCGATCAGGTCGAGCAGCGGCTGCGAGTAGTAGACGTTGGCCACGGCGAGGCCGCAGGCGACGGAGAACAGCCAGGCGACGGCCGGTGGCAGGCCGGGCGGCGGCGCCTCGGTGGCGGTGGCGGCTGTGGCTTCGGCGGCTGGGGGCGTGCCGGTGGGCGCGGTCATGGACGGGACTCCCTCGGGCGGTGGTCGACGGCCTGGAGCAGACTGGTTTCAAAGTGCTACCAGTCCACCCTGGCATATCCTGGTTTTAATAAGCAACCACCGCTGCTCGGTAGGCTGGGCGCCGACCGGCGAGGGTTGAGAACCGAGCACCGAGCACCGAGCACCGACAACCCGGAGCCGACGTCCGAGAGGTGGGAGAAGTGCCGAAACGCACCACGCACGAGGAGTCGAGCTGCCCGGTCGCCCGGCCGCTCGACGTCGTCGGCGACGGCTGGACGCTGCTGATCGTCCGTGACGCCTTCGACGGCCTGCGCCGCTTCGGGCAGTTCCAGAAGAGCCTCGGGCTGGCCAAGAACATCCTCTCGGCCCGCCTGGCCAACCTGGTCGCCAACGGCGTGTTCGAACTCGCCCCGGCCACCGACGGCAGTCCGTACCAGGAGTACGTGCTGACCGAGAAGGGCCGCGCGCTGTTCCCCGTGATCACGGCGTTGCGCCAGTGGGGTGACCGGTGGTTCTTCGAGGAGGGTGAGCTCCGGGCCCGGCTGGTGGACCGTCGGTCCGGTGCGGCGATCGCGCCGATGGAGGTGCGGGCGGCGGATGGCCGGGTGCTCGGCCCCGAGGACGCGACCGTGCTGCTGCCCTGAGACGGTGACGTGCCGCTGCCACCGGCCGGGGAGCGGACGGTGGCAGCGGGGTGCGGGCGTACGCCGGATCAGGTCGGCGTGGCGACTGCCGTGGTCGGGCAGGGCGGCAGGGTCGAGGGTGCCGTGCTCGCGCAGGTCGCGGTCGGCGTCTTCGGGGCAGTGGTGGTGGCCGGTGCCGAGACGGTGGTCGTCGGCTTGCTGGTGGTCGTGGTGCTGCCGGCGCTCGTGGTCGTCCCCGTGGTGGTCGAGGTCGCCGATGTCGAGGACGGCCCGCCCGAGGTGGTGGTCGAGCCCGACGTGGTCGACCCCGAGGTCGTGGAACCGGAGGTGGTTGACCCGGAGGTGGTGGAACCGGAGGTGGTTGACCCGGAGGTGGTCGAACCGGACGTCGTGGACCCGGAGGTGGTCGAACCGGACGTCGTGGAACCGGAGGTGGTCGACCCCGAAGTCGTGGAGCCCGACGTGGTCGAACCCGACGTCGTCGCCGACGTGGACCCCTTGGTCGTGGTGGTCGCCGGCCCCGAGGGCGTGGACGGCTTCCACGGCGACGGCGGCGGGATGCCGGGTACCAGCGGACCCTTCGGCGGTTCGACGTGCTTGTCCACGATCTCGGCCCGACCGGTCAGCCGGGCGAAGAAGTCACCGGTCTCGACGTTCACCAGGATGATCTGGGTCACCGGCTGCGGCGCCGGCACCACCACGATCAGCGTGCTCGGCTGGAAGCCCGTCCACGCCTTACCGGTGTACTTGGCGTTGCTCACCAGCACCGGCGGCTTCAGCGGGTTGCCGCAGGAGCAGCGCACCCGGGGCACGCCCTGGGCGTCCACCAGCACGGCGGTGCCCGCCTGCAGCGCCGACTGGTACTCGACCACGGCACCGCTCTTGTAGTTGTGGTTGGTCACCCGGGTGTCCACCCGCAGGTACGCCGGGGTCAGCGAGCGCAGGTACCCGGGGATGTCGGCCTGTGCCACGCCGGCGCCCGAGGCCCAGGCGCGCCCCTTGTCCCCGGCGGAGACCATGCCGATCAGCCGCTCGGTGTCGCAGCTGGACTTGCCCATCGCCCCGCCGTACAGCCCGGCGGAGCTGCCCTCGACGCTGTGGAGGACGGCCGGGGAGCTGGGCTTGGAGGTCGCGCCGCCGCCCGGCTGGGCCGGTGAGGTGACGGGGGCGGGAGCGGGGGCGGTCATCCCCTGGGTTTCCACCGAAGGGGTGAACGGGTCCGGTCCGGGGTCCGGCGGGGCCTGCAGGGCGATCTCGTTCGCGGCCGGGACGGCCTCGTTGTGGCTGCCCTGGTTGTTGACGATCAGCACGGTGGCCACGACGGCCGCCGCCACCGCGCCCGCGGCCACGGCCAGCCCCTTCTTGGAGCGCCACCACGGCGTGCGCGGCCTGCCGCCGGAGCCTCTCGATCCGCCGGGGGACCCGGGCGGGCCCGAGGGTGGCGGGGGTACGGACGGCGGCCCCGCTGCACCGCCGCCGGCCAGCGGGCCGGACGGGGGCCCGGACGGGGGGCCGGACGGGGGACCGGAGGGAGGCGGTTGGGAGGTCATCGAGGCTCCGTTTCGCAGGCGGCCGGCGATCGGGGCCGGCACGGGAATCTCCTGCCGTGGGGTTCCATTTCTCCCCCGGTGTCCCGTTCGCCGCAACAGCAGGTCCCGCGGTCGTCGCCGAGCGTGCCCGCCGGCCGTCGGCCACCCTGGAAACCGACCGAGCCGGAGCCCCGGCCGGACCGGAGGCCCAGACCAGGAGGCGGCATGCAGCAGCCCACGACCCGCGCCGCGGGCCCGCCCGGGGCCGTCCGGGGCTGGTTGGACGCGCTCGCCGTCGTACTGGCCGGGCTGGTCGCGATGGCGGCGGTGGCCGCGCTCGGCCTCTGGCTGGCCGGCGCGGACTCCCTTCCGGACGGCGGTTTCCCCGCCGTGCTGGCCGCGACGCTCGCGCTCGCCGTCGGCGGATCCGTCCAACTCGACGGCGGTGCGGGCGGCTTCGCCGCGCTGGACGCCGGGATCAGCGCGATGCCGCTGTCCGTCTCGGTGGCGGGCGCGGTCGCGATGGCCGAGGTGTTCCTGCGTCAGCTGCGCTTCCGGGCGGTGGCCGGCGGCGGTGAACTGCTCGGTCGGATCGCCCGGACGGCCGTGGTCTGGCTGCTCGCCCTCGTCCTGCTGGCGGTGGTCGCCCGGCACACCTTCGTGGTCCGACTCGGCGGCGACCTGGTGCAGTCGCTGGGCGGCGCGCTCGGCCTCACCCCCGAGGTCGGCTTCCACGCGGAGGTCCCGACCACGGTCGGCATCGGCTTCGCCTGGCTCCTGCTGGTACTCGCGGCCGCTTTCGCGGTGTCCCGGCGCGCGCCGTTGCCGTCCGCCCTGGTGCGCTACCAACTGGCGGTCCGCCCGGCCGCGTTCGCGCTCTGGATGGTGCTGCTCGGGTACCTGCTGATCGGTGCGGTGGCGGGGGTGGTGACCGCGATCGCGCACGGCAACGCCCGGCAGACCATGGCCGTCGTGCTGCTGGCGCTGCCCAACCTGGTCTGGCTGGCCTTCGGCGTCGGGCTCGGCGCCGAGTGGCACGGACGGTTGGTCGGCGGTCTCGGCCTGCCCGTCCCCAAGCCGCTCGCCGAGGCGCTGCGCGCACCGCAGGGGCAGCAGGCGACGATCGACCTCGGCACCCTGGCCGAGCACGACGCGCGCAGCTGGTGGCTGCTGCCGCTGGCCGCCGTCCTGCTGCTCGCGGCGGCCTTCCTCGCGGCGCGCCGCTCGCCCCGCAGTGTCCGGCTCTGGCAGCACGCCGTGCGGTTCGCGCTCGCCACCGCCGTCACCGTGCTGCTGGTGGGCCTGTGGACCCGGGTGGACGCCGACTACGGGCTCTCCGTGCTCGGCGTCGGCCTGGGCCAGGGCGGCCTCGGCGACCTGATCGGCGCCGTCCTCGGCAGCTCCAACCCGCTGGCGAGCCTGGGCAGTGGCAGCCTCACGCTGCACCCGTCACTGTGGACGGCCGTGCCGCTCGCGGCGGGCTGGGGCCTGCTCACCGGTGTGCTCGGTGCGCTGCTCGCGACCCGGGTCCAGCACCGGGGAGAGGTCACCGAGGAGGACCCGCGGGGCAGATGAGCGGCCGCGTCCGGCGCAGGACGGGGCTGCCGGAACGGCGGCTCAGAACAGCCGGTGGCCCTGTACCCACACGCTCTTGCGGCCGTCGTCCCCGAGGTGCCGGAGCTTCTTGACCCCGTGGTGCAGGCCCGCCGTGGCCAACAGCGAGGGGCCCACGATGGCGCCGACGGCGGCCAGGGTGAGCAGCAGGCCGATGTCGGCCACGGCCGCCTGGTCGTGGCCCTCCTCGACGGTCTGGCCGCCCTGCTGGATCAGCAGCGGGACGGTGACCAGCAGCGAGAGCAACAGCAGCCAGCCGAGCACCCGTTGGACCCGCTGCTTGACCCGAGCCTTGGTGGCGGTCTCCACCCGAACCGAGAACGCCCGTCTGCAGCGCGGACAGATGATGCCCACGTCCCGGTCCCCGGCGGCGGGCCGGGGAGAGCCGCCCTTCGGCAGGTGCGCGACGCTCCACTCGACCTTGGTCCCGGTGGGGCCGTGCTCGATGCTCACCCGGCAACCGAGGCTGACGACGTACCGGTCGTCGATCGGGAACTTGCCCACTGCCGCCACCCCCTGGCGCCGCCGCGACCCTCGCGGGGCAGGCGGATTGTAGCCCCGTCGGTTGGCGGTGAAACACGTGATGTGCCGTCAGAAGGCCTCGGCCAGGAGGATCACCGCCGCCGGGACGGCCTGGCCGAGCGCGCCGCGCCACAGCTTGGGCTCCGAGACGACCAGGGTGGTCCCGCCCGCGACCATGAACGCGGCGATGTAGAGGATCACCGGTCGGCCCGCGCTGCTGTGCCCGGTGTGCAGCAGGACCAGGCCCGTGACCAGGCCGAGCGCCAGGAACAGGTTGTAGAAGCCCACGTTGAAGCGCCACAGCCGGACCTCCGGGGCGTCCGCCGTGTTGCCGGTGAGCAGGTAGCGCACCCGGGGGTGTCCGTACAGGAAGCTCTCCAGCGGCCACACGATGAGGTGGATCGCGGCGGCGACCATGGCGAAGACCTGGCTCACGGCGTCCATGTGGGGCGGCTCCCTGCTGAGCGGTTCCCGCCCGGTTCGGCGGGCGCGGACGGTGCGCCGGGTGCGGCGGGTCCGTACGGGCCGTAGGGCGGGTACGGGGCGGCCGGTGCGAACGACGCGGACGGTACGGGTGACCAGGACGGCGGGTGGACGACGGGTACGGCCCAGGCCGGCGGCTCCGGCACCGCCCGGGGGCCGCCCGGGGAGGCCACCGGGACGACCTGGGTGGGCGGCCCGCCGCCGCCCCACCGTCCCCCGGCCGGGGCGTCCTCGGCGGCGGTCGCGGCGCGCAGCTCGGCGACGAACTGCAGGCAGCTCGCGTACCGCTCGTCGGGCGTCTTGGCGAGGGCCCGGGCGACCACCGCAGCCAGGGCGTCCGACAGGTCGGGCCGGTGCTCGCGCAGGGCGGGCGGCGGGTCGTTGAGGTGCGCCCAGAGCAGGGCGAGGTCGCTCTCCCGCCGGAACGGCGGGGTGCCCGCGAGCATCTCGAAGACCACGCAGCCGAGGCTGTACTGGTCGCAGCGCCCGTCCAGGGGCTTGCCGGAGATCTGCTCGGGCGCCGCGTAGTCGAGCGTCCCGACGATCTGGCCGACGCTGGTCAGCCCGCTCAGCGAGAGGGACTTCTTGGTCAGCCCGAAGTCCGCCAGGTACAGGTGCTCGGGGTGCTCGCTGTCCGTCCCGGCGGCGACCAGCACGTTGCCCGGTTTGACGTCCCGGTGCACCAGGTCGTGGTCGTGTGCGGCGTCCAGGGCGGAGGCGATCTGCAGGGCCAGTCGGGTGGCCCGCGGGGCGGGCAGCGGGCCGCTGCGGCTGAGCAGGGCGCGCAGGTCGCCTCCCTCGACGTAGCGCATGGCGATGAACAGGATGCCGTCGTGCTCGCCCGCCTGGAACACCGGGATGATGTGCGGGTGGTCGATGGCGGCGGCGGCCTCGGACTCGTGCATGAAGCGCTGCCGGAACACCTCGTTGCGGGCCAGTTCGGGGGCCAGCAGCTTGACCGCGACGGTTCGGCCGAGCCGCAGGTCCTTGGCCCGGTAGACCACGGCCATCCCGCCGCGCCCGATCTCGCTCTCCAGTCGGTAGCCCGCGACCTTCCGCCCGACCAGGCCGGCGGGCAGGCTGGGCGCGGACGGCCGCTCGGAGGTCACGGCTCACTCGTCCGGGTGGGGGCGTACGGGCTGTGCACCGGAGCCGGGGCCGCTGCGGGAGCCGGTCCCGGAGCCGGCGAGGCGCCGGGCGCGGGGGTCGGCGCGGGCGCGGGCGCAGGGGTGGAGGCCGGCCGCGGTGCGGCGGACGGCGGCGGCCGGTCGGTGGCCGCGTAGGTCTGGAGCTGCAGCCCGTCGCAGTAGCACCAGCGGTCGTGCACCGGGTCGAAGACCCACAGCTCCTCGCCGTCCACCACCAGGCCGATCCGCAGGCCGCGCGAGCGCTCCCGGAAGCTCTCCAGGTCGAGCGTGCCCGCCGCCAGGTCCTCCAGCAGGGTGCGGTAGCGGGCCAGCGTGCTCTCGGCCTCGGCGAGGGCGGGCCGCGGGTCCGCGGTCCGGGCCGGCGGGCCCCCGGCCGCGGGCGGCGGCTGCGGGAGGGCGACCAGCAGTCGGCCGTCCACCCAGGTGGTCCAGCCGTTGGAGCACAGCACCTGCGCCCAGTCGCCCTGGCGGCCGAGCAGTTGCAGCGGGAGCAGGGCATCCAGCCGGGCGGAGGGGCGTCCCGGGTCGGGGGCGGCCCAGGAGGCCATCCCGCCCGGCGGGGCGACGTGGGTCGGGCGCAACGCGAACTCGTCCATGGGCGGCTACATTTCCTCCGCCGCGCGACCCCCGCCGCGCGCGGCACGACTCGCTCCACAGGTCCTCTCCCACTCTACCGGGGGAGGCCGGGGCCGACCCGGCGTCGCCGACGGTGCACGATCGGTGGGGTACCCGGCTCCGGAGAGGTCGGGCAGGCTACTTGCGCATGATCGTGGGCTCGTGCCGCCGCAGCAGGGCCAGGACCAGCACCCCGTACGCGGCCGACAGCAGCGGCAGCAGGACGATGCTGAACAGCCAGCCGGAGCGCTCGTGCCGGAACATCGGGTCCGCGGTGATGTCGTTCGGGAACAGCGTGTGCAGCTGGACGGTACGGGCCATCGCCGACATGCCCCAGCGGGACGGGATCAGCCAGGCGAACTGCTCCAGCCCGGGGACACCGTGGAGTTTGAGCATCAGGCCGCTGAAGACGATCTGCACGACGGACAGGAGGACCAGCAGCGGCATGGTGGCCTCCTCCTTGTCCACGAGCGCGGAGACCACCAGGCCGAGCATCATCGCCGAGAACGCGAGCAGCGCGACCGCGATGATCAGTTCGGGCAGCTGGGGCATCACGACGCCGGTCGGCACCGCCGAGGAGAGGTTCACCCCGGCCAGGCCGACCACGGTGAGCACCGCGGCCTGACCCACCGTGACGATGCCGAGGACCATCACCTTCGAGACCAGGTAGGCCGATCTGGACAGCCCCACCACGCGTTCCCGCTGGTAGATCGCGCGCTCCTTGACCAGCTCACGCACCGAGTTGGCGGCGCCGGTCAGCAACCCGCCGATGCAGAGCGTGAGCAGGCAGTTGACGGCGTTGACCGGGGTGAGGCGGGAGCCGGCCATCACCCGGCACATCAGGCCGATGACGAACGGCAGCACCACCATGATGGTGAGGAACAGCCGGTCGGCGGCCAGTACCGAGGCGTACCGGCGCACCAGGGTGCCCAGCTGGGCGAACCAGCCCTGCGGCTTCTCCCGGCCGATCTCCGGTCCGATCGCCGCTGCCCTGCCGGGTGCCTGCTCCGGTGCCCGCGCGCGGCCGGCGGCAGCAGGGACGGGCGCCGGGGCGTAGGGCACCGAGGGCACGGCCTCCGCCGCCACGTACCGCAGGTACTGGGGCGAGGCGCGGAAGCGGCTCTGCCACTCGGCGTGCTCCTCGTTCTCGAAGGCCTCGAAGGCCTCCGGCCACTCCTGGTAGCCGAAGTAGTCGAGCGCCTCGCCGGGCGGCCCGTAGTACGCCGTCCGCCCGCCAGGGGCCAGCACCAGCAGCCGGTCGCAGACGTTCAGGCTCAGCACGCTGTGCGTCACCACGACCACCGTGCGGCCGTCGTCGGCCAGCCCGCGCAGCATGTGCATCACCGAGCGCTCCATGCCCGGGTCCAGGCCGGAGGTCGGTTCGTCGAGGAAGAGCAGGGACGGCTTGGTGAGCAGTTCCAGGGCCACGCTGACCCGCTTGCGCTGGCCGCCGGAGAGGCTGGCGATCACCTGGTCGGACCGGGCGTCCAGGCCCAGCTCGTGGATCACCTCCCGGACCCTGGCCTCCCGCTCGTGCGGGTCGGTGTCGCCGGGGAAGCGCAGCTCGGCGGCGTAGGACAGGGCTCGGCGGACGGTGAGCTGGGTGTGCAGGATGTCGTCCTGCGGCACCAGGCCGATCCGGCGGCGCAGTTCGGCGTAGTCGCGGTAGAGGTCGCGCCCGTCGTACAGCACCGTGCCCTCGTCGGCGGGGCGCAGCCCGGTGAGCGCGTTGAGCAGGGTGGACTTGCCCGCGCCGCTCGGGCCGGCTACCGCGAGCAGCGCCTTCTCGGCGAGCGGGAAGCCGACGTCGTCCAGCAGCACCCGGTGGTCGGGGCCGACCCGGACCACCAGGTGCTGGACGTCCAGGGAGATCTCGCCGGTGTCGGTGTACTCGACCAGGTGGCCGTCGGAGAGGCAGAGCGCGGAGTGGCCGATGCCGACGATGTCGGCCGGGCCGACCGGGGCCTGGTGGACCGGGCGGCCGTTGAGGTAGGTGCCGTTGTGGCTGTCCAGGTCGACGATCTCGTGGCTGCCGTCGGGCAGTTCGCGCAGCTCGGCGTGGTGCCGGGAGACCACCAGGTCGTCCAGCACCAGGTCGTTGTCGTGCGAGCGGCCGATCCGCACGGTGTGGCCCGGCAGTTGGAGGACCGCGCTGGGGCTGCGGAAGGTGCCGGAGCTCTGCGGGGCGACCAGCGACGGGCGCTCCTGCGCGGCGGCGGCGGGCAGGCCGGCGAAGGTCGCCGAGGGGCCGTCGGCCGGGTCGCCGAAACGCAGCCGGGTGCCGGGGCCGACGTCCTCGCGGGTGACCCGGTGGCCCTGGTCGTAGGTGCCGTTCGTACTGCCGACGTCCTCCAGCAGCCAGTGGTCCTCGGTGGCGCGCAGGATCGCGTGGTGCCAGGAGACCCGGGGGTCGTCCAGCACGATCTCGCTGGTCGGGTCGCGGCCGAGGTGGTAGGCCCGGGCCGGGTCGATCAGCTGCGACTCGGAGTCGGTGACCAGGACGAGGGGCGGCGCGGTGAGTGCGCCTGGGCGCTCTCCCATGGTCGGCATTCTATCGCCCGGTGGTCCGCGGGGCCTTTCCGGAGGACTTCCCGAACTGCGGGATTGGACTGGACCACTGGGGCGCGCGGCACTATCGTTCGGCGTGCCCGCGCACGGGGTGCGGCCGGGTGCGCGCAGCCGAACGTCCGAGTCCTGCCGAGTGTCGTCGAGTGCTTCGGAAACGGAACCCATGAGCATCTGGCCCCGGTTGCAGCGCTCCCGGACGGTTCGAGCCGGGCACGCCACCGGGCGGGTGCTGCGCTGCGGGCTGATGGACACCATGCTCGCCGACCTCGCCGTCTCGGTCGTGCTCTGCTTCGAGCAGCCCCTGGACGACGACCGGCTCGCCACCGGCCTCGCCCGGGCGCTGGGCCGGGTGCCGGTCTTCGCCGGACGCCTGCGCACCGTCGACGGCGCACTGGAGGCGGTCTGCGACGACAGCGGCGTGCCGTTCGAGGTCCACGCCGTGGACGGCACGCTCGCCGAGGCGATGGGCCGCGTGGCGGCGCCCGGTTCCGAGCTGGTCGACCCGGTGGACGCCCCGGCCGCCCGCACCGGCGGCGCCCCGCTGCTCACCGTGCGCGTCACCCGTACCGCCGACGGCGGGACGGTGCTCGGCTGCTCCTGGCACCATGCGATCGGCGACCTGCACAGCTTCATGCTGCTGCTGCGGATCTGGTCGGCGGCGGTCGAGGGCGACCCGCTGCCGGCGGCCGAACTCGTCGCCGACCAGGATGCGTTGCTCGCCCAGGTGCTCCCCGCCGAGGACTGCGGGCGGCCCGGCTTCCGGGTGCCCTCACCGGAGGAGGCGGAGCTGCTGGCCCGCACGGTGGCGGCCGGTCCGCTGGCCAACCGGACCGTCCAAATCGCCTTCACTGACGAGGAAGTGGCCCGGATACGCGGGCAGTTCGGCGCCGCGGCCGGGCGCCGGCTCTCCTCCGGGGACGTGCTCTGCGCCCATCTCCTCACCACCCTGCGGGAGTTGGACGGCGACGACGCCGAGCGAATGCTGACCGTGCCGGTCAACGCCCGCCACTGGCTGGGCCTCTCGCCGGCCCTGGTCGGCAACCTGCTCAGCGAGATCCATCTGCCGCACCGGCCCCAGGACGGCCCGGCGGCGCTCGCGGGCGCGCTGCGGGCGGCGGTCGAGGAGTTCCCGACCGCGCACCTCAACCTCCGTGCCAACCTGGGCTTCCTGGCCGCGATCGGCCGCTCCCGGCTGCGCGCGTGCGTGCCGCTGGGCTTCGACCCGGCGGCGCGCCGGTTCAGCTTCTCCAACTGGAGCCGCTTCGGCGCCTACCGGGTCCGGTTCCAGGGGCAGCACCCGGTGTTCTTCAGCCCCGCTGCCAACTACCCTCTGCCGTGGGTCAGTTGGACGGTCGAAGGCTTCCGCGGCGAGGGGTACCTGACCACGGTGGTGCTGCCGGCCCGGCTCGCCGCCCGGGTCCGCGGGGCGGACGGCCGGGCGGCGCTGCACCGCTACCGGTCGGTGGCCGACGAGCCGCCCACGTCCTCGGCCGTCCTGCCCAAGGTGCTCTGAGGCCCAGAGTGCTCCGAGGCGGACGTCACCCGGCCGAGGCGGCCGGGAAGGAGCGCTCGATCGCACTCCAGAGCCGGGACCTGGCCTGCAGCGCGGTTCGGACGGTCTCGGCGCAGGAGTCCCACTTGGCCTGGTCGTCCCCGCACAGGTCGATCAGCATCTGCATCGCCATCGGCGTGTGCTGCTCGCCGTCGACCTCGATGTGCCGGGCCAGGTAGTCCTTGAAGACGGTGAGCACGCCGTCCGGGTCGTCGATCGCGATCACCTGGGCGAACATCTCCGGGATCAGGTCCTCGCGGCCGAAGGCGAAGGCCGCGGCCCGGCAGTGCACCGGGGCGTTCTCGATGACGGACCAGGTGGTGCCGGTGAAGTCGACGGCGGCCTGCGGGACTTCGGCCGTCTTGAGGGCGTCCGGCACGGCGGTGCCGGCACCCAGCAGGTCCAGGAACTCCTCCACTGGGCGGGGGTTCGCGCCGGCCTGGCGCATGCCCTCCAGGTACAGCTCGAAGTGGCTGGTGTAGCCCTCGCCCAGTTCGTCGCTCTCCTCGACCAGCACGATCTCGTTGATCAGCCGGCGGCTCGCGGTCGGGCCGTTCGGCACCCACGGGACGTCCACGCAGGTCAGGTCGCGCTGCAGGCTCTTCAGCAGCGACATGAAGTCCCAGACGGCGAAGACGTGGCTGTTCAGGAAGGTGCGGACGCGCTCGATGCTGTCGAGCCCGCGGTACACGGAGTGGCCGACCACCTCGCGGCGCAGCGGGTCGATGGCCCGTTGCAGGCTGGTCAGTCCGGGGTGGGAGCGGTCCCAGTGGTAGCGGTTGGCGGACATGCGGACTCCTTGTCGGTCGGTGGCGCATCGGTCGGTGGCGCATCGGTCGGCGGTGCCTGATTCGGTGGTGACTATTCGGTGGTGCCTGTGTCAGTGGTGCTTCATGACGCCGTACAGTGCGTGCCGCAGTTGCTCGCGGCCCGGCTGGACGGCCCGGTCGAGGGCCGGGGCGAAGGGCAGGACAGCGCCGTCGGGGCGGGTGATCCGGCGGGGCGGGGCGATCAGGCGCAGCTCCTCGGCGGCGGTGGCCAGCACCTCCGCACCGAAGCCGCAGCTGCGGTTGGAGTCGTCGAACACGACCAGTCGGCCGGTGCGCTCCAGCGAGGTGGCGAGCGCGGCCCGGTCGAGCGGGTGGAGCGTGCGCGGGTCGAGCACCTCGACGGAGAGGTCCGCGGCGACCTCCTCCGCCACCGCGAGCGCGTCGTGCACCAGGTGGCCGACCGCGACCACGGTGACGTCGGTGCCCGGCCGGTGGACCCGGGCGCGGCCGAGTGGGACGGGCGCGAGGTCCCGGGTGACGGTCTCGCGCACCGGCAGGGCGGCGGCGGGGGCGAACACCATGACCGGGTCCGGATCCCGGATCGCCGAGCGCAGCAGCCCGTAGGCGTCCGTCGGGGTGGCGGGCACCACGGTCTTGATGCCGGCGTGCGCGAACAGGCTGTACGGATGGTCGGAGTGCTGCCCCGCCCGGCCGTCCCGGGAGCCCGACCCCGGCACCAGGCAGGTCAGCGGGACGGCCGCCTGGCCGCCGGTCATCAGCGAGAACTTGTGGGCCTGGTTGACGAGTTGCTCGAAGACCAGGAACAGCAGCGAGGGGATCTGGAACTCCAGCACGGGCCGCCGGCCGGCGAGCGCCGCGCCGACCGCCATCGCGGTGAAGGCCTGCTCGGACAGCGGGGTGTCGACGATCCGCCCCGGGCCGAAGCGCTCCAGCAGGCCGAGCGTGGGCCCGGCCAGACCGGCGCCGATGTCCTCGCCGAAGACGCAGACCGCCGGGTCGGCGGCGAGTTCGTCGGCCAGCGCCCGGTTGAGCGCCTTGGTGTAGGAGAGCCTGGTCACGGTGTCGCTCCCGCCCGGGGTCGCAGCCCGTCGGCGTACAGGTGGTCCAACGCGCCCGCCGGGTCCGGGTGTTCGGAGCCGAGCGCGAACTCCTCGGCGGCGGCGAGCTGTTCGGCCACCGCGCGGTCCAGGGCAGCGGCCGCGCCGGGGTCGAGCAGGGCGGCGGCCCGGGGGAGCGGGTCGCGTGCGCGCCAGGCCTCGACCTCCTCGGGGGCGCGGTAGCGCAGCTTCATCCGGCGCTCCATGGTGTGGTGGCCCTCGTAGCGGTAGGTGCGGCACTCCAGGAAGCCGGGGCCGTGGCCGTCGCGGGCCCGCCGGACGGCGCGCAGGGCGGCGGCGCGGACGGCCTCGGTGTCCATGCCGTCCACCTCCTCGGCGGGGATGCCGAACGCGGCCGCCCGCCCGGTGGCGCTGCCCGCGACGGCGGTGGCAGCGGGCAGGGTGGTGGCGTAGCCGTTGTTCTCGCAGACGAACAGCACCGGCAGTCGCCACATCGCGGCGAGGTTGAACGACTCCAGCAGGACGCCCTGGTTGAGCGCGCCGTCGCCGAAGAAGGCCACCGCGACGGGGAGTTGTCCACGCGGCTCGCACTCGTTCCGAGCGTGGTCGTTCCGAGCGTGGTCGTTCTGCGCCTGCTCGTTCTGCGCCTGCCGGGCCGCCCAGGCGGCGCCGACGGCGATCGGGGCGCCCGCGCCGACGATGCCGTTGGCGCCGAGGATGCCCAGCGAGAGGTCGGCGGCGTGCATGGAACCGCCCCGGCCGCCGTTCAACCCGTCGACCCGGCCCAGGAGTTCGGCGAGCAGCCGGTGCGGCGCGGCGCCCCGGGCGAGCACGTGGCCGTGCCCGCGGTGGGTGCTGGTGAGCCGGTCGGCCGGGCCCAGGGCCGAGCAGACGCCGACCGCGACGGCCTCCTGCCCGATGTACGGGTGGATGCCGCCGGGGATCGCGCCGGACTTCACCAGGGTGAGCGCCAGCTCCTCGAAGCCGCGGATCAGCCGCAGCATCCGGTAGCGCTCAACGGGCGTGCCGAGCGGGGCGGGGTCGCTCGCGGCGGGGGCACTCGGGGAGGTAGTGATCGGCGCTGCGGGACTGCGGGGCCCGGCCGTTGACATCAGGGGAGCGGTCACGGCCGTCCCCGCCAGATCGCCGGGCAGAAGTCCGGGTCGGCGTAGTCCGGCCGGCCGTCGGCGGTGCGGCGCACCAGCACGTCGTGGTTGTACACCACCGGGCTGCCGTCGCCCCGGTCGTGCCGGCGGTACTCGTTGGCGCCGTCCTGCAGGTGCAGCGAGACGGCCCGGCGCGGGTGGGAGGCCAGGTTGGGGCCGCTGCCGTGGTAGGTGCGGCAGTGGTGGAAGGAGACGTGGCCGCGCGGGATCGGCATCGGGACCTTGCGTACCTGCTGCCCGTTGTGAGCGGCGTTGGCGGCCAGGATGCCGTCCAGCTCGGCGCGATCGCGGTCGGCGAAGTGCCGGGTGGAGTCCTCGCCGGAGGGCAGTTCCTGCCAGCGGTGGCTGCCGTCGACCATGGTGATGGTGCCGTTCTCCTCGCGGCAGTCGTGGAACGGGATGAAGGCGGTGAGCATGTCGGGCGAGGTGCTGGTCTGCCAGTAGTGCTTGTCGAAGTGCCACGGCACCTGGTTGCTGGGCTCGCCGGGCACCGGCGGTTTGTAGATCAGGGTGGCCTGGAAGATCCGGATCTCCTGCGCCCCGGCGAGCAGCGCGGCCACCGCGCCGACCAGCGGCTTGCGCAGGATCGCGCCGATGGCGTCGCTCTCGTAGTGGACGTAGTCGTTGTGCCGCTGGACGGGCCCGTCCGAGGGCTGCCAGGAGGCCAACCTGGGTGGCCGGACGGGCAGTTCGCGGTCGCGGTGGCCCGCGTAGTACAGCTCGGTGGCGGCCTGCAGGGCGTCCAGCTCCTCGTCGCTGAACAGCCGGCGGGACAGGTACCAGCCGTGCTCGCGGTAGTGGGCCACCTCCTCGGCGGTGGGCAGCAGGGCGCGCTCGGCCTCGGTGAGCCGGAACTCGGCGGTCTCGGTCATCGTGCGGGCCTCCTTCGGGGGTGGGGGCGGGGGCGGGGGATCAGAGGGCGGAGGCGGCCGAGCTGTGCCGCCTGATGGCCTCGTACAGGGCCTTGATGTTCGCGGTGCCGAAGGTACCCGCCCCCTGACGCTCGATCAGTTCGAGGAAGAAGGTGCGCCTGGGGTGTGTCGAGCGGGCGAAGATCTGGAACAGCTGGCCGCCGTGGTCCTGGTCGACCAGGACGTGCAGGTCGCGCAGGGTCTCCACCGGAATGGCCGTCTCGCCGAAGCGCTCGGCCAGCACGTCGAAGTAGGCCCCCGGGGTGGTCAGGAACTCCACCCCGCGGGCCCGGACGGTCCGTACGGCGGTGGTGATGTCGCGGGTGCTGAAGGCGAGGTGCTGGACGCCGGCGCCGCCGTGGGCGGAGAGGAAGTCGTCGATCTGGCCGGGGCGGCGGCCGGTGTCGGGCTCGATCAGGGTGAAGGTGACGGCGCCGGACGGGCTCTGCACGACCTTGGAGTCCATCGCCTGCTCGCCGACCTCGATGTACTCCTCGAAGATCGTGTGGAAGCCGAGCGCGGCCTCGCAGAACCGGACGGCTTCGGCGAGCCGGCCGGCCGGGAGGCAGATCGCGACGTGGTCGAGGTGGTCCAGCAGCCGGGGCTCCGGGCCCGGTTCGGCGGTGCGCAGCGGGACGAGGCGCAGTGCGGTGTCGCCGAAGCCGGCGATCAGGGCGCCGGCCCGGTCCAGCACCCGGGCGCCGTGCCGCTCGGCCCGCTCCAGCGCGGCCTGCGGGTCGGTGCAGCCGAGGGCGAGTACGGCGACGCCGTCCCCGTGGCGGGCGACGAAGTCGGCCACCGGGTGCTCGGGGGCGGCGGCGGAGGTCAGGTGCAGCCGGATCGTGCCCTGGCGCAGTTCGATGCTGCGGGTGCCGCCCGGGCCGATCGACGGGGTGTCGGCGGTGAAGCCGTAGTCGGCGCAGAGTTCGGTCGCGGTCTTGTCCGCGTCCGCGCAGTGGAACTCGGCGTGGGTGATGGTCTGGATGGACAACGGGATCTCCCCCCGGAGGGATGGGCGGGTCGAGGATCGGGCCGGCTGTCGTGAGCTACCGGGCGGTGCGGGTGGAGGCCGGGCCGAGGATGAGGCTGAGGTTGTGGCCGCCGAAGGCGAAGGCGTTGCTCAGTGCGGCGCGCACCGGGGTGCTCCGGGCGGCGCCCCGGACGTGGTCCAGCTCGCAGGCCGGGTCGGGGTCGGTCAGGTTGAGCGTGGGCGGCAGCGTCCCCCTCGCCACCGCCAGGGCGGTCACCGCCGCCTCCAACGCGCCTGCGGCGCCCAGGAGATGGCCGGTGGCGCCCTTGGTGGAGCTGACCGCGGGCGGCTGCCCGCCGAAGACGGCGCGCAGCGCTGCGGTCTCGGCCACGTCACCGAGCCGGGTGCCGGTGCCGTGGGCGTTCACGTAGTCGATGTCGCCCGGGGTCAGGCCCGCGTTGGCGAGCGCGGTGCGCATCGCGTCGGCGGCGCCGCTGCCGTCGGGGCGGGGCATGGTCGGGTGGTGGGCGTCGGTGGAGGCGCCCCAGCCGAGGACGTCCGCGTAGCCGGCGGCGCCGCGCGCGTCGGCGTGCTCGGCGCGTTCCAGGACCAGGACGGCGCTGCCCTCGCCCAGCACGAAGCCGTTGCGGCGGCTGTCGAACGGCCGGCTCGCCTGCTCCGGGTCCGCCCAACCCTGGGCCAGGGCACGGGCGTTGGTGAAGGCGGCGGCGATGGTGGGGTGCAGCGAGGACTCGGTGCCGCCGCACACCACCACGTCGGCGTCGCCGGCCCGGATCAGCCGCAGTCCCTCGGCGATCGCCTGGGCGCCGGCCGCGCAGGCCGTCACCACGGCGGAGCTGTAGCCCCGGATGCCGTGCTTGATGGCGACCCGGGCGGCGGCCATGTTGGAGAGCATGCCGGGCAGCAGGTACGGGCTGACGCCGGGGCGCCCGCGCTCCAGGCGGCGGTGCGACTGCTGCTCGAAGGTCTCCAGTCCGCCGCCGCCGGTGGCCAGCACCACGGCGGTGCGGTGCGGGTCGGCGTCCCGGCCGACCACCAGGCCGGCGTCGGCGAGCGCGTCGTCGGCGGCGGCCAGGCCGAGCAGCACGAAGCGGTCCACGCCGCGGGTCTCGGTGGGCGGCAGCACCTCCCGGCCGTCCACGGCGGGGGCGATCCCGGCGGCGGGCAGCCAGCCGTGCGCGGCGTGGCCCTCGGGTACGGCCCGGAGGCCGGAGCGGCTGGCGGTCAGCGCCTCGAACACCTCGGCGGGCTTGCGGCCGAGCGGGGAGACCAGGCCGATGCCGGTGACGACGACGCCGGTGCGGGCACGTGTGCCGGCGCTCACGCGTCCACCGCCGCGAGGTGGCGCTCGCGCAGCAGGACCTTGCGGACCTTTCCGGTCGGGCCGAGCGGGATGTCGTCCGGGGAGACCACCAGCACCCGCCGGACGGTCGCGGCGGCGGCCTCGTCCAGGGCCGCGACGACCGCCTCGGTGTGGTCCGCGGACGGGTCGGCGCCCTCGGCGAGGAGCAGCAGCACGTCGGTGACCACCTGCTCGCCGTCCCGGACGGCCACCACCGTGCAGTCCAGCACCTCCGGGCAGGCGGCCAGCACCCGCTCCTCCGACATCGCGGTGAAGAGCCGCTTGCCGCCGTCGAGTTCGACCGAGTCGACGGCGCGGTCGACGTGGTAGTAGTAGCCCTCCTCGTCCCGGTACATCAGGTCCCCGGTGAGGAAGCGGCCGCGGATCCGGGTGCGGAAGGTGGTGGCCGAGTCGTTCCAGTAGCCGAGGGCCAAGGTCGGTGAGGCGGTGGCGAGTTCGCCGACCTCGCCGGGGCCGAGGGGTTCGCCGTCCGGACCGACCACCTCGCAGTCGACGAAGGCGTGCGGGCGCCCGACGCAGCGGCCGTAGCGTTCGGTGCCGGGCCCGTGGGTGATGAAGAAGTGCGAGTGGCCCATCTCGGTGGAGCCGAGGCCGTCCACGAACTGGGAGCCGGGTACCCGGGAGCGGCCCGCGCGGGTGACGGTCTCCCGGCTGCCGGTGGCGATCAGCCGGCGGATGTGCACCTCGTGGGCGCAGTCGCCGGTGTTCCACCAGAGCGCGACGGAGGTCAGGTCCCGGGCGGCGAGGTCGTGGCGGGCGAGGTCGGCCCAGGTGGCGGCGAAGCCGATCACCCCGGTGGGTCGCCACTGCTCGATCGCCGCCAGTACGCCGTCGCCGGACTGCCGTGACAGGAAGGCCAGTCGGGTGTGCGAGCTGAGGGCGAGGTTGAGCGCGATCACGGTCGCGGCGTGCGGGGCGGGCAGGGCGCTGAGCATCCGGTCCTGGCCCTGCGGGCGGGGCAGCCGCAGCCGGTGGCGGATCGCCGCGTACAGGCTCGCGTGCGAGTGGACCACGGCCTTGGGCATCCCGGTGGTGCCGGAGGAGTGGGTGATCGCCACCGGGTCGCCGGACCAGTGCCGGTACGGGGCCGGTGCGGCGTCCGGGTCGCCCGCGCCGAGGGTGGCGATCTCGGGTAGCAGCGGCGCGCCCGGGTCGTGGCCGGCCAGTGCGGCCAGGTGGGCCGGGTCGGCGAGGACGCCGGCCGCGCCGAGCCGGGCGGTGTAGCGGGCGGCGCGCTCGCCGTCCAGGTTGGGGTTGAGCAGTGCGGGGATGGCGCCGAGCCGGGCCAGTGCGAGGAAGGCGAGGACGTGGTCGGCGGCGTCACTCGCGTAGACCACGACCGGGTCGCGCGGGGTGATGCCGAGCGCGTGCAGGGCGGCGGCGCGGGCCCGTACGGCGCGGTCGAGCTCGCGCAGCGTGAACGGCTGCCAGGCGGAGTGGTCGTCCACCGGGGTGTCGAAGGTGAGCAGCGGCTCGTCGACGTCCAGGCCGAGCGCGATCCGGGCGGTCAGGACGTTGCCGGCGCCGACGTCGGGGTCGTCCGCGAGCAGGGTGCGGAGACTGCGGATGGTCACGGGGGGTCCCTCCAACGGGGCCGGTGGACGGCCCGGGCGGCTGATCAGGTGGTGGCGGGGTCGGTCGGCCGCGTTCGGGCGGCGGGCGATCCGAGGTGGTGCCGGACGGCGGGTTGCGGGGCGGCGTCGGGGCGCACGGCGGTTGGTCTGCCGGGTGCGGCTGCGTCAGGCGCCGGGCCTCGGCGAACTCGGTGGGACTCGGTGGGCCTCCGGGCCTCTGACCTCTATGGGCCTCGCTGGTGGCTACGGCCGGGGGTGATCGGCGGGTTCAGCTCGGCGACTCCGGGTCCTCGGGTGTCCGGGGACAGGAGAGCAGTACGGCGGCGGCGCGGTCCCCGTCCGGCGTCTGCTCGACGGCCAGCACGAGGACCCGGTCGGCGTCCCCGTCGGCGAGCAGCAGCGCGGCGAGCTCGTAGGCCTCCGCCGGTACGCGGCCTGGTTCGGCCTCGGCCGGGCAGATCGCCACGACGGGGCCGGTCAGGCCCCAGCGCGCCGCGATGTGCCCGAGGACGGCGTTGGGGTTGGACTGGAAGAACAGCAGCGGGCCGGTCCGGTGACCGGGTTCGGCGCTCTGCTCGATCGCCCGCGCGGTGTCGAGGTCGCCGCTCGCGCTGGCCAGCAGCAGGGCGGTCCGTCCGGGGGCGGGCGGCTCGCCGTGGACGGCGCGCAGACAGCGCTCGGCGGCGTCGGCGACCAGCGGATTGAAGCCGGAGGCGGCGAAGCCGGGCAGCGGTGGCGGCGGCCCGTCCGGGCCGGGTGCGGAGCGGCGGGCCTCGGCGAGGACCCGCAGGCCGTGGGCGTGGTCGGCAGGGGAGGTCATGGTGGTGGTGGGTGTCATCCGGGGGCCAGCAGCAGGGCGGTGTTGGCGCCGCCGAAGGCGGAGTTGAGGCTGAGGGCGTAGCGGGGGCGGGCGGCGCGCGGACCGTCCAGGACGAGATCCAGGCCGACGTCCGGGTCCGGGCCGAGCCACCCCGCGTTGACCGGGAGCAGACCGGTCTCCAACGCCCCGACGGTGACGGCGAGTTCGAGCAGGGCGGAGGCCTCCAGGGCGTGGCCGTGCACCGACTTGCTGGAGCTGACCGGCAGTTCGTCGGTGTGCCGGCCGAACACCCGTCGCAGGGCCCGGGCTTCGGCCCGGTCGGCGAGGGTGGACCCGGTGCCGTTGGCGTTGACGTAGCCGACCTCGGCCGGGGCGGCGCCGGCCCGGCCGATCGCGGCCTCGATCGCCCGGGCCACCCCGGTGCCGTCCGGTTCGGGACGGCAGACGTGGTGGGCGTCCCCGGCGCGGCCCCAGCCGGCCAGCCGGGCGAACACCGGCGCGGCCCGGCGCTCGGCCGCCGGGGCGGCCTCGACCAGGACGGCGGCGGCCGCGTCGCCGAGCAGGGTGCCGGTGCGGCCGGCGCTGAACGGGCGCAGCTCGCCGTCGCGGGCCAGCGCGCGCCCGGCGTCGAAGACGGCGAACACACCCGGTCCGACCAGGTGGACGGCGGCGACCAGGATCCGCTCGTGCCGTCCGGCGGCGACCAGGGCGGCGGCGTCGGCCACGGCGGTCGAGGCGGCCACACAGGCGCCGGTGTACACCCGGGTGACACCCGGGGCTCCCCAGCCCGCGCGGACCCCGGCCGCTACCGCCTCGGCGGTGGCCCGGGTGTGCTCGTCGCTGTGCAGCGCGAGCAGGACGGGCAGCGTGGCGCCCTCGGCGGCGGTCAGGCCGGCCTGCCGGCAGGCCTGGTCGATCGCATCGAGCGCCGCCCCGGCCGGAGCCGGCGAGGTGGGAAGCAGCGCGGCCCGAGTGGTCCGGCGGGCGGCCACGTCGAAGCGGGTGACCGGGCCGAATGCGGCTTTGCCGTGCGTGACGGCCTCGGTCAGCGCGGCGAGCCCGTGCCCGGCGGCGCTGAGCACGCCGATCCCGGTGACGACGGGGCGGACCGGGCGGACCGGGCGGACCGGGCCGGACGGCGGAAGAGGGCCGGAGGGGCCGGGCGGGCCGGCGCCCGGGGCGAGGCCGCTCACGGCCGTCCGCCCGCGCGCTCGGCCAGGACGGCCGCCCGCAGCAGCTCGGTCGCGTCGTCGACCGTCCGCACGGCGCCGAAGCGCTCGTCGTCCAGGTCCAGCTGCAGCCCGTAGCGCTGCTCGAACTCGGCGACGAGCCAGGTGAGTTCGAGCGATCCAAGCTCCTCGGGCACGGTGTCGGCGGCGCGCTGCCCGAACGCCGCCAGCATCGTCAGGACCTCGTCCCGTCCCGGCAGGGCCTCGCGGCCGTCCGGCCGGGCCTCGGCACGCTCACCGCCGGTCATGCGGCGCTGCCGGAGGCGGCGGCGAGGGCGTCGATCCGGCGGGCGACGTCTGCGGTGAACTCGTCCAGCGTCATCAGCGCGGTGGTCTCCATCTCGTCCAGGTCGAACTTGATCCCGAACTCGTCCTCGACCTGTACCGAGAGGTCGGCCAGCGCGAGCGATTCGAGGTCAAGCCCGGCCGGGCCGAGGTCGGTGTCCCCGGTGACCTCGGAGACGTCGTACTGCATCTCGGTCAGGGCGGCGAGGACGAACGCGCGGATGCGGTCCTGCATGGTGTGGCTCCTTGTCGGGGGTCTGGCGCTTGGGTGCGTGACGTGCGTGACGTGCGTGAGGCGCGTGACGTGCATGCGGTGCACGAGTGCGCGGGAGTACGTGGCGGCCGGCGGTCAGTGCGTGGTGGCTGCGCCGGCCGTGCCGGCCGAGGCGGTGTCGCGCAGGGCGGCCGGGTCGCGCAGCAGCTTGCCGGTGGCGGTGCGGGGGAGGCGGGGGAGGAGGGCGAGCCGGCGCGGCCGCTTGTAGGCGGCGAGGCGCCGGGCCAGCCCGTCCCGGACGAGGGCGAGGTCGGCGTCGGGTTCGGTGGCCAGGTAGGCCTCGATCGCGCCGCAGTCGAAGACGACCACGGCCTCGCGGACCTCGGGCAGTGCGGTCAGGGTCTGTTCGACTTCGGTGAGGTCGACCTTCAGGCCGCCGATCGAGACCTGGGAGTCGAGCCGGCCGAGCACGGTGACCAGGCCGTTGTCCGCGTCCAGTTCGGCGGCGTCCCGGGTGTGCAGCCAGCCGTCCGACCAGCGGGTCGGGTCGTCCAGCCCGGGGTACGGCGAGGAGATGGCGCCGAGCTGCAACTCGCCCTTCACCAGGCGCAGTCGCATTCCGTGGACGGGGCGCTTGGCCGGGTGGAGGGTGCCGTCGAGGTCGGTGGCGATGACCCCGGTCTCGGTCATGCCGTACATGGTGCCGAGCGGGACGCCGTAGCGCTCGGTGAACAGCGCGGGCAGGCCCGGGCGGACCAGTTCGCCCGCGACGATCATCCGGCGCAGTCGGGGCAGCGCCGGGGGAGCGACCGCCCCCGCCAGCAGCTCGGCGTGGAAGGGCACCCCGATGACGGTGGTCGGCCGGTCGGAGTCGGCGACGGCGGCGAGGATGCCGGCCGCCGTCATCCGCTCCGGCACGGTGAGCGCGGCGCGGGCGTAGAGGGCGTTGAGCAGCCCGCCGACCAGGCCGAGCACGTGGACCACCGAGGACAGCAGCACCACCCGCTCGCCCTCACCGGGGAACGCCACCAGCCTGCGGTAGCAGTCGAGTTCGCGCAGCAGGTCGGCGGCGGTACGGGCGATGACCTTGGCCGGGCCGGTGGATCCGGAGCTGAGCTGGATCAGGGCGTGCCCGGTGCGGGCCGGCTGTCCGTCCGGCAACGGCACGGCCACCGGTTCCACGTCGGAGAAGCCGCGCAGGGCCGCCGCGGGTCGGTGGGCGGAGCCTACCAGCACCTGCGGGGCCAGTCGGGCCACCGCCGCGTCGATCTCGTGGTCGGTCAACCGGTGGTCGAGCAGGGCGACTTGGGCACCGAGCCGCCAGCAGGCCAGCAGCACCGCGACGAACGCCACCGAGGGCGGCAGCCGCAGCGCCGCCGTACCGCCGGGGCCGAGCCCGGCGGCCGTGAGCCGTACGGACTGCTCCTCGACCAGGGTGCGCAGCGCGTCCCGGTCGAGCGGCGCGCCGAGGTGCAGGCACTCCTCGCCGCCGGGGCCGGCCAGCAACAGCCGGTCGACCCAGTCGTGCGGGGCATCGGAGTGCGGCGGTGCGAACGGCGGAGGCGAAAAGGGGGAAAAGCCGGTCAACGCGGCTCCACACAAGTCAGGGGATTTGTCATGAACGCAGTTCACGACCAGAAAACGGCCAATTCCGTTGCCAGACCTTGGCACAGACGTTTGGTCAAATCAAGGTCTATACCAATGTGTCC
The DNA here is from genome assembly GCF_003635085.1 of Streptomyces sp. 1114.5. Lineage (NCBI taxonomy): Bacteria > Bacillati > Actinomycetota > Actinomycetes > Kitasatosporales > Streptomycetaceae > Streptomyces > Streptomyces sp. 1114.5. Next base: position 188,640 of record NZ_RBXE01000004.1, on the reverse strand, counting down.
GTTGCTCCTACGCTGCCGAACCGGGACTGGCCCGCGCGTGGCCGTCCGGGAACGAGGAATGCCCGTGGGAGCACTCACGCTGGCCGGGATCGAGCGCGCAGCGCGCGAACAACTCCCCCCGGAAATCTGGGATTTCATCGAAGGCGGCAGCGGCACCGAACGCACCCTGGCCGCGAACCGGGAGATGTTCGGGCGCTACGCCCTGCGCCCGCGCACCCTGGTCGACGTCTCCGCCTGCGACCCGGCCCTGACCCTGCTCGGCGCACCGCTCGCCCTCCCGCTCGGCATCGCCCCGATGGCCTACCACCGCCTGGTCGACCCGGAGGGCGAGACCGCCACCGCCCGCGCCGCCGGCCGGGCCGGGGCGCTGCTGGTCGCAGGGATGTTCGCCAGTCGCACCCTGGAGGAGATCGCCGAGGCCGCCACCGGCCCGCTCTGGCTCCAGCTGTACTGGCTGCGCGAACGGGCCGCCCTCGCCGCCCTGGTGGAGCGCGCCGAGGCGGCCGGCTTCCGGGCCCTGGTGCTGACCGTCGACGCCCCCAGGATCGGCCGCCGCCTGCGAGACCTGCGCAACGGCTTCGCCATCCCGCCCGCCGTCCGCGCGGTCAACCTGGACCCGGCCCTGATGTCGGCCAGCCACCGTGCAGCGGGCGGCAGTTCGGGCATCGCCGAGCACGCCCGCGAGCAGTTCGACCCCACCCTGAGCTGGGCCGACCTCGCCTGGCTGCGCCGCCGCACCCGGCTGCCGCTGGTCCTCAAGGGCATCCTGACCGCAGAGGACGCCCGGCTGGCCGTCGAACACGGCGCCGACGCCGTCCTGGTCTCCAACCACGGCGGCCGACAACTGGAGGGCTCGATAGCGGCGTTGGCGGCCCTGCCCGAGGTGGTCCAGGCCGTTCCGCACGAGCTGCCGGTGCTGCTCGACGGCGGCGTGCGCACCGGCACCGACATCGCCGTCGCCCTCGCCCTCGGCGCCCGCGCCGTCCTGATCGGCCGCCCCGCGTTCTGGGGCCTCGCCACCGACGGGGAGTCCGGCGTGCACCGGGTGCTCGACCTGCTGCGCGAGGAACTGGAGCACACCATGGCCCTGTTGGGCCGCCCCCGGCTCGCCGACCTGGACCGTACGGCCCTCGCCCCCTGGCCCTGCTGCCCGGCCGGCTGAACCACGCGGGGCCCGCACCACGTTCTCCGAGGAAGAGACCGAGATGACCGAAAAGACCCGAAGAACCGAACAGACCCGACGAACCGCACAGACCGAACGGACCGAACGGACCGAACGAGCCGAACGGACGAAACCGGCCGAACGGGCCGCCCGCAGCGCCCGGTTCCCCGGCTGGGACTGGGACGACCCCGACGGCCTGGCCACCCGCCTGGACGAGTTCAGCGCACAGGTCGCCACCTGCGACACGCTCGAACCGCACCCCGGCGGGCTCCCGCACGACCACGCCGACTTCCGCGAACTCGGCCTCACCGGCATCGAGTTCGCCGCCTTCCGGACCGCCCACCCGGACGGCCTCGGCACCGACCTGACCGCCCTGCGCGGCGGCGCCGGGCCGGCCACCGAGCCCGGCACCCTCTACCGGGTCGACGGCGACCGCTGGTTCACCCAGCTGGACATCGCCGAGCCGCTGCCCTTCGCCGACGCCAGCATCGACTGGGTGTACGCCGAGCACCTGATCGAGCACGTCACCCTGCCCGTCGCGGTCGGCTGGCTGCGCGAAGCCCGCCGGGTGCTGCGCCCCGGCGGCGTCCTGCGCCTGACCACCCCCGACCTCGCCCGCTACCTGGTCGGCTACGCCACCGGCGACGGCTTCCTCGCCAAGCACCGCCGCCGCCTGACCACCCTCGGCTTCGGCCCGCCGATGCCCGCCCGCCCGGCCTTCCTGGTCAACCAGGTCTTCCGGTACTACGGCCACCAGTGGATCTACGACCTGGACGAACTCCGGCACGTCCTCACCCTGGCCGGCTTCACGCCCGGGCAGGTCCGCCACTGCGCCTACCGGCAGGGCACCCGTTCGGACGTCGCCGACCTCGACACGGCGTTCCGCACCGACGAGACCATCTACGTCGAGGCCGACCGCTGAGCGCCGACCTTTGACTGCCCGGCAATGACGCGGCCCGACCGCCGACCCAGCCGCACGAGAACGGGACCACCCATGCCCCTGCACCCCCAGGCCGAGGCCCTGCGCGCCCGGCGCGCGAGCACCGGCGCACCGCCGCTCTACACCCTCACCCTGGCCGAGGCCCGCGCCGCCGACCTCGCCGACATCCGCGCGGCGGCCGGCACCCCCGAACCGGTCGCCGCCGTCGAGGAGCACCGCTTCCCCGGTCCCGGCGGCGACCTCACCCTGCGGCTCTACCGCCCGGAACCGCCCACCCTCGAACAGCGAAGCACCGAACTCCCCGCCCTGCTCTACCTGTTCGGCGGCGGCTGGACCCTCGGCTCGCCCGACACCAGCGACGCGATCTGCCGCCGACTCACCAACGCCGTCGGCTGCGTCACCGCCTCCGTCGGCTACCGGCTCGCCCCCGAACACCCCTTCCCCGCCGCCCTCCAGGACTGCCGCGCCGCCCTCCTCCACCTGGTGGAACGGGCCGGCGAGTTCGGCATCGACCCCGGCCGCCTCGCGGTCGGCGGCGAGAGCGCCGGCGGCAACCTCAGCGCCGCCCTGACCCTGCTGCTGCGCGCCGAAGGCGGCCCGGCCCTGCGCCACCAGCTGCTGGTCTACCCCAACACCGACCACGCCGCCGACACCCCCTCGCTGCGCGAACACGACGACCCGCTGCTCTTCAACCGCCGCTCGGTGGCCTGGTACTGGGGTCACTACCTGGCCGACCGGGCCGACGCCGCCAGCCCGTACGCCTCCCCGCTGCGCGCCGCCACCCTGGCCGGCCTGCCGCCCGCGACCGTCCTCACCGCCGAGTACGACCCGCTGCGGGACGAGGGCGAACAGTACGCCGAGGCGCTGCGCGCGGCCGGAGTCCCGGTGGAGCTGCGCCGGTACGAGGGAATGCCGCACGGCTTCTTCGCCATGACCGCCACCCTGGACGCCGCCGCCGAGGCCCAGGCGTACGCCGCCGGGCGGCTGCGGGAGGCACTGTGGGAGGCCGGGCGGGAGGTGCCGCGGTGAACCTCCGCCTGGAGGACCTGCACGCCTCCCTCGCCGATCCGCTGCTGGACGCGATGACCTTCCTCAACGAGGTCACCTCCCGCTACCCGCAGGCCGTCTCCTTCGCCCCCGGCCGCCCCTACGAGGGCTTCTTCGAGCCCGAGGACGTCCCCCGCTACCTGGACACCTACCTCGCCCACCTGGCCGAGCGCGGCCTCGACCGGGACGCCGTGCGCACCGCGCTGTTCCAGTACGGGCCCACCAAGGGCATCATCGCCGACCTGGTCGCCCGCACCCTCGCCAACGACGAGGGACTGACCGTCGCCCCCGAGGCCCTGGTGCTCACCGTCGGCGCCCAGGAGGGCATGCTGCTCGTGCTGCGCGCGCTCTGCGCGGGCCCGGACGACGTGCTGCTGGTCAGCGCGCCCTGCTACGTCGGCGTCACCGGCGCCGCCCGGCTGCTCGACCTGACCACCCGGCCGGTCCCCGAGGGGCCCGACGGCGGGCCGGACCCGGCGGCCGTGCGCGCCGCGGCCCGGGCTGTGCGGGCCGAGGGGCGCCGCCCGCGCGCCCTCTACGTCGTCCCCGACTTCGCCAACCCGTCCGGCACCAGCATGCCGATCGCCGCCCGCACCCGGCTGCTGGACGTGGCCGCGGAGGAGGGCGTCCTGGTCGTCGAGGACAACCCGTACGGCTTCTTCGCCCGCACGCCCGGGCCGCGGCCCACCCTCAAGGCGCTGGACCGCCGCCGCCAGGTCGTCCACCTGGGCTCCTTCGCCAAGACCTGCTTCCCCGGTGCCCGGCTCGGCTACGCCGTCGCCGACCAGGAGGTGACCGGCCCCGACGGGCGGCGCAGCCTCCTCGCGGACGAGCTGGCCAAGCTGAAGAGCATGACGACGGTCAACACCCCCGCGCTCAGTCAGGCCGTCATCGGCGGCATGCTGCTGACGCACGACTGCCGGCTGCGCGCCGCCAACGCCCGCGCCACGGCCCACTACGCGGCCGGCATGGACACCCTGCTGCGGGAGCTGGACCAGCACTTCCCGGCCTCCGAGCGGCGTCGGCTGGGCGTCTCCTGGAACCGCCCCGACGGCGGCTTCTTCGCCGTCCTCACGGTGCCCTTCGCCGCCGACGAGGCGGCGATGGAGCGCTGCGCCCGCGCGTACGGGGTGCTGTGGACGCCGATGGCGCCGTTCTACCCGGCGGGCGGCGGGGAGCGCCGGCTGCGGCTCTCCATCAGCTCACTGACGCAGGCTCAGATCATCGACGGAGTGGCGAAGTTGGCTGCCTTCATCGGCTCCTGCTGACCGTGCGAGGACGCCGATGGGCCCGGCTCGAAACACGAGCCGGGCCCCCCTTTTTGGCCCGGGCGTCCGGGCGTCGGTCAGCGCACCCGGGTGGAGAACAGCCGGGCCGACCAGTACACCGCCAGGACGGTCATCACCGCGACCACCAGCAGCCCCTGCCAGACCGCGCTGTCCCCGGCGTGCCCGGAGAACAGGGCGCGCATGCCCTCCACCGCCCAGTAGAAGGGGTTCCACCGGGCGAGCTGCTGCAGCCAGTCCGGAGCCAGGGTGAGCGGCAGCAGCACCCCGGACAGCAGCGCGATCGGCTGCGCGAGGGTGTTCACCACGGGCGCCATCGCCGCGTCGGCCGGCACCATCAGTGCGATGCCGTAGGAGATCGCCGAGGTCATCAGCGCCAGGAGTCCGAGCAGCAGGTAGGCGAGCAGCAGGTTGAGCGGGCTCACCCGCAGCCCGAACGGCAGCGCGATCAGCGTGATCAGGACGGCCTGCACCAGCAGCGCCACCATCTCCCGCAGCGCCCGTCCGAGCAGCAGCGCCAGCCGGCTCACCGGCGTCACCCGGGAGCGCTCGATGATCCCGGCCTTGAGCTCGCCCAGCAGGCTGAAGCCGGTGAACAGCCCGCCGAAGATGCACAGCACCGCCAACAGGCCCGGTACGTACACCTGGTAGGCGTCGGCGTAGCTGCTCGCGCCGTCCGGGGCGAGCACCTTCTTCAGCAGCGGGGCGAACAGCAGGAGGTAGAACACGGGCTGGATGATGCCGACGGCGATCCAGACCGGGGTGCGGATCATCAGCAGCAGCTGGCGTTGGAAGACCAGCCAGGTGTCGCGGGCGAGCTTCACGGTCTCCCCAGGGAGTTGTGCCGGTCCACGCGGTGGGGCCGCGGGGGTGGGATCGGGTCAGGACTGCCGCAGCGAGCGGCCGGTGCGGGCCAGGAACACGTCGTCCAGGCTGGGCCGTTGGAGCTGTACGGTGCCGGGTGTCAGGCCGGCCGCGTCCAGGGCGCGCAGCAGCCGGGGGATGGCCGCGGCGCCGTCCTCCAGGTACAGCCGCAGGCCGCCGTCCCCGTCGGGTTCCAGCCGGTGCAGGTACGGCTGGGGTCGCAGCACCTCGGCCGCCCGCTCGGCGGCGCTCCCGTCCGCGCCCGTGCCGCCGCCGTCGGCGGTGTCCAGGCCGACCAGGACGACGTCGCCGGAGATCTCGCGCTTCAGCGCCCCGGGCGTGCCCTCGGCGACGACCTGGCCGTGGTCGACGATGGCGACCCGGTCGCAGAGCGCATCGGCCTCGTCCAGGTAGTGGGTGGTGACGACGACGGTCATCCCCTCGGTGCGCAGCCGGCGGATCTCCTCCCAGACGTGCGCCCGGCTGGCCGGGTCCAGCCCGACCGTCGGCTCGTCCAGGAACAGCACCCGGGGCTGGTGGATCACCCCGAGTGCGATGTCCACCCGGCGGCGCTGGCCGCCGGAATAGGTGGCGCACGGCCGGTTGCCGAACTCGCCCAGGTCGAAGGCCTTGAGCGCGTCCTCGGCGGCCCGGACGGCCTGGGGCTTGCCCGCGCCGTACATCCGGGCCTGCAGCACCAGTTCCTCGCGGGCGCTGACGTTGTCGGTGGTGCCGCCGCCCTGGGCGACGTAACCGATCCGGCGGCGGACCCCGGCCGGGTCGGTGAACAGGTCGGCCCCGGCGATGCGGGCCTGTCCGCCGTCCGGGCGGATCAGGGTGGCCAGCATGCGCAGGGTGGTGGTCTTCCCGGCGCCGTTGGGGCCGAGGAAGCCGTAGATCTCGCCGGCGGCGACCGACAGGTCGATGCCGCGCACGGCGTCGACGGTCGGGTCACCGCCACCGCGGCGGGAGGTCTTCTTGCGGTAGGACTTGCGCAGTCCCGTGGTCTCGATCAACCGGAACTCCCGTACGGGGATGGGCTGCCACGGCACCTGGGAAGCCGGTGCTCGGCACCTGCGGAGGGCGGTGCTGCTGCGACACCCTAGGGCGAACCCCGGCCCGGAGACAATGGCCTAGACCAATGGACGTGTGCTCGCCCGCTCTGCTAAGGGGATGCCCGGGGCGTCGGCCCGGCCCGGCGCGTCCAGAGCTCAGCCGAGTGCCTCCAATCGGTCCGCCGCAGCCACCGCACCGCCGCCGGCCAGCAGTTCCCTGCCGACCTGAACCGCCCTGTCCCGGTACGCCGTTGTCTCCAGTACGGTCCGCAGCCCTGCCGCCAGCCGCTCCGGCGTCACGCGGGCGAACGGCACCTGCAGCCCGACCCCGGCCGCCGCCACCTGGGCGGCCACGAAGGGCTGATCGTGCCGGATCGGCGCGGTGACCAGCGGCAGGCCGTGCGCCAGCGCCTCGCCCACGGTGTTCATCCCGCCGTGGCAGAGCACCGCGTCCAACTCCCCGCGCGCCATCAGCTCCAGCACCGGCACCCGGTCCACCGCGACCGCGTGCGGTGGGAGTTCGGGCAGCAGTGCGCGCGGTGCCGCGAACACCGGCTGGACCTCCTCGCCGCACAGCTCCGGCGCCCGTACGGCCCGGGCGAGGAAGTCCGCGCCCAACTCGCCCGCCAGCGTCCCCATCGTGACCAGCACCCGCTGCCGGCCCGGCAGCAGCCGCTCCCACGGGAACGCCGGATCGGGCGGCCGCGCCGCGATCACCGGCCCGACCATCGCATGGTGCACCGGCGGTGCGCCGCCGTCCGTCAGCACCGGGCCGGTCAGCGCCGGCCCGGTGGTCGCCAGCACCAGGGCGGGGGAGAAGCGCGGGTCGACGTACTCCGCCTCGGGCAGCCGGGCGCGCTCCCACAGCCCGCGCAGCAGCCCGGTCATCCACGCCTCGACCTGCGGCAACGCCCGGTAGGGCCGGCCCAGTTCCATCGCACCGGGCGCGAAGCTCGCCCACGGCAACCCGTGCCGGTGCGCGACCAGCGCGCCCGCCGGGGTGTGCTGGTCCACCAGCAGCACCTCCGGCCGGTACTCCCGCACGGCCGTGTCCAGCGGCTTCGCGGTGAACCGCGCGTACGGGACGATGAAGCCCTCCCAGAGCGAGCGCAGCGCGGCCAGCCCGTGCCCGCCCTGGGCGCGAAAGGCCCGGGTGCCGGTGCCGAACACCCGCGCTCCGGGGCCGAGCAGCGGCCGCAGCACCGACTCCGTACCGGTCCAGGCGACCTCGTGGCCGCGCGCGGCCAGTTCGGCGGCGATGCCCGCGGCCGGATTGACGTGTCCGGTCAACGGCGGCACCACCACCAGGAACCGGGTCATCGGGCACCCTCCTCGGGGAGCAGTCGCTGCAGGTCGGCGACGGTCAACGCCTCCAGCGCGGCCAGGCCGAGACCGGCACGCAGCCCGGCCAGGTCCACGGCCGGACCGAAGCGCTCGCGCAGGCGCTCGGCCAACACGGCGAGTTCGACCTCGTCCAGCAGCAGGTCGCCGTCCAGCCGGGCGTCCGGAGTGACATGGCGCGCCCAGCCGGGCGGCGCACCGGCCACCTCGACCACGATCGCGACCAGCGCGGGATCCAACGGCGGGGCGGAGTCCGGAGGTTCAGGATTCGGCATGAGAGATCTCCCACCCGCTCGACGGCACGGTGGTGAACACGACCGGACCGGAGCGGAATTGACGGATGCCGGGGCACGGCCCGCGACAGCGCGGGGTCCGAGATCACTTGTGCGACCCGGCGGGCGTCGGAATACTAGCCCGCGTGACCGCACTGGAGGCAGTGGCCGTTCACCTCCCCCCACACGCCGTTCCCATCGAGGCGGTGGGCGAACGCATCGGCCTGACCCCACGTCAACTCCGTCTCTTCCGCCGCTTCCACGGCCTGGACCAGCTGCGCCTGGACCCTGCCGGGAGGCTGCCCGACCTGCTCGACGCCGCGCTGGACAACCTGTCGGAGCTGCGCGGACGCGAACGCGACATCCGCTTCGTGATCCACGCCCGCAGCATGCCGGTGGCGGTGCCCCACCCGCTCAACCCGCTGCACGACCTGCTCGCCGCGCGCGGCCTCGGCCACGCCGGTGCCTTCACGGTGACCCACCACGCCTGCGCGGTGGGCCTGCTGGCGATCGACCTGGCCGGCCGGCTGCTCGCGGCCGACCCCGACCCGGCGGCCCTCGCACTGGTCCTGGCCGGGGAGAAGACCTTCACCAAGGACGCCCAGGTGGTGCCCGAGACCGGCATCTTCGCCGAGGGCGCGGCCGCCTGCCTGGTCAGCGCCGCGGGCGAGCGACACCGGGTGCTCTCCTACGAGGTGCGCCAGCGCCCGGAGTTCGACGGCCGACTGGCCGAGGACCCGGACCTGCTCGCCCGCTACCAGCGCGAGTACCCGAACGTGATGGTCGAGGCGATCGAGGCCGCCCTGGACCGGGCCGGTCTGGACCTCTCCGACCTGGCCGCAATCCTCCCGCACAACGTCAACCAGGCCTCCTGGCGGATGATCGCGCGCCGCATCGGCTACCCGATCGAGAAAGTCGTGCTGGACAACGTGCGGTCGGTCGGGCACAGTTTCGCTGCAGACAGCCTCATCAATCTTCACACCGCCACCACGCGGGGGCTGCTCCGCCGCGGCGACCACTACCTGATCGCCGCCGCCGGCATCGGAGCCACCTTCTCCGCGATGGCCGTGCAGAGCTGACGGCCCATCGGCTTCCATCCGTCAGCCTCGATCACCACTTCCCACGTACGACGGGACGGGACACCCATGTCAGAACCCGCGGTCCAGACCACCGACCCCGCGCTGCGCGAACGCGTCCTGCACGGCATCGGCGCACTCCTGCCGCGCGTGCTCAAGCGCGAACTGCCCGAAATCCCGGAGAACGCCTGCCTCTTCGACGACCTCGGCCTCACCTCCGCCGGCACCATCGAGCTCATCCTGGAGCTGGAGGAATCGCTGGACATCCAGGTGGACGTCGAGCAGATCACCGAGGACGACCTGCGATCGGTCACCAAGCTGGCCGACTACGTCGCCGGGCACGTCATCCCCGAGGACTGACCGGGTGCCCCCCGGCTCCTCCGGCCTGCGGATCACCCGGGCCCTCGCCCGCCGCTTCGACGGCCGTTCGGAGACCTCGCTCGACCCGGACCTGCGGGTGTTCGTCTCGGATCTCGTCCGCCCCTACGGCCTGCCGCTGCGCGAGGAGCTGCTGAAGGAGGGCGTCGGCCACTCATACGAGGAACTGGCCGCCGGACTGCTGGGCGAAGTGCTCACCGAGGACGAGCCGGTGGACCTGCTGGTCCTCGCCTTCGACACCCCCGACGTCCGCCCCGGCGCGCCCTCGTCGCTCGCACTCGGCCGGTCCGTCCCCGGCAACCCGCTGGCCTTCGCCGTCTGCGACCAGGGCACCGCCGCCGCCTTCACCGCCCTGCGCCTGGCCGCCGAGCACCACCGCACCGGCGGCTGTCGCCGAGCCGTGGTGGTGCTCGCGGAACAGACCGCGCTGCACTACGAACCGCCCGTGCCGGTACCGATGCCGGAGCGGCACGCGGTGGTGGTGCTGGTCTGCGAGGAGGCTCCGGGGGCGGGCCTGGCCGTCCGGCAGGTCACGGGCGCCACGGCGCCGGAGGAGGCCGTACGGGCCGCGACCGATCGGCGGGAGCCCGGGACGGAGGTCCTGCTCGACGGCCTCGGGGGCTCCGGTGATGGCGTCGCTCCGGAGGACTCACCCGTCCAGCCGTTCACCGGCTTGTGGGCGCAGCTGGCCGAACACCTGCCGCGGTGGCGCGAGGAGCAGCGCCCCGCCCTGATCGTCGGGTACGACCGGCGGCTCGGGGTGCTCAGCACGCTCACCCTGCCGTGACCGAAGTCGACTTCTGGCTCATCGACACCGACCAACCCGCCGGGGTGGCAGACGGTTTGTGGCAGCTGCTCGACCCGGCCGAGCGCGCCCGGACGTCCGGCGCCGGCCCCGAGCGGCGCCGCCGCTTCACCGTGGCGCACGGCGCCGTCCGGCAGGTGGTCGGGGCGCGGCTCGGCGTGTCCCCGGCCGAGGTCGCCTGGGAGTGCGGGCCGAATGGCAAACCCGAGGCCGCAGGCGCCGCCGGACTGAGGGTGAGCTGGTCGGCCTCGGACGGACTGGCGGTGCTGGCCCTCGCCGGGGGCCGGCCCGTCGGCGTCGACGTCGAGCGGATCCACGCACCCCGGACGGCCGAGCGGATGGCCGCGCGCTGGTTCCCCTTCGAGGAGGCCCGTTCGGTCGCCGAGCCCGCCGAGCCGGCGGAACGGGCGGCCCGCTTCACCGCGCTGTGGTGTCGCCGCGAGGCCTTGGTGAAGGCCTACGGCGGACGGCTGACCCAGGCCTTCGGGGTGTCCGTGGCGGGCTCGCCCCCGGTGTCGGTGGCCGACCCCGGTGGTCTCGGCCGGGGATCGGCCACGCTCTGCGACGTCCCCGTGCCGGGCCCGTTCCGGGCTGCCGTCGCCGCCCTCGGTGATTCGCCGATACATGTCAATTCCGGTGTCTGGCAAGCACATTGACGAACAGTCGGCACGTTGTGACTTTGGTCTGGACCAGCTCGCAGTGCCGCTGATAGCGTCCCGATCACCCCCCTCTGACACACCCCTGCGAGCCCTTCCCCGGCGAGCCGAAAGGCGCGTACGACGTGACTGCGCACGACCTGATTCCGCCCGAGACGGCCCTGCCCGGGACGGTCCCGCCCGGGACGGTCCCGCCCGAGGATGCCCCGTACGAGGAGGCCCCGCTCGCCGGGCGCCCGCCCGCCCGACGGGTCACCGTCCGCTTCGCCGCCGCGAGCAGCGGCGTGGGCCCGCTCACCCGCGGCCAGGACAACATGCTCCGCTGCATCCGGGGCGAAGCCCCCGAGCAGATCAACCGGGAGGCCTCCTGGCCGGTCCCGGCCGGCACCTCGGTCCCGGCCGGCCTGGTCGCACTGCGACTGCTGGTCGAGCGGCACGAGTCGCTGCGCACTTCCTTCCCCGCCGGCCCCGGCCCGGACGGCTTCCCGGACCGCCAAGTGGTGCACGCGGACGGCCGGTTCGCGGTGACGGTGGTCGAGGCCGGCGAGCCCGGCGAGGTCAGCTCGGAAGGCGAGCCCGGAAGTCCCGATGGGCCCGACGAGCGCGAGCTCGACGCGCTCGCCGCCGAGCTGGGCCGCAGCGACGTCGCCGTGCCGGTCGATCCGGCCGCGCCGCCACGGATCCGGTTCACCATGGTGGCCCGGGGCGAGCGGCTGCTGCGGCTGGTCGCCGTGGTCTGCCACGCGGGCGCCGACGGCGCAGCCACCGCCGTGCTGATCCAGGAGTGGCACGCCCTCGCCGCCGGGAAGGAGCTGCCGCCGGTCACCGCGCCGACCCCGCTGCTGATCGCCGCCGCCGAGCAGAGCGCGCAGGGGCGGCGCAAGGCGACCGCCGCGCTGCGGCACTGGGCGAAGATCCTCGACACCGGCCCGCAGACCGTCTTCGCCGACTCGCGGATCACCGGCCCGGCGCGCGACCACGCGGCCCTGCTGGTGCGCTCGCGCGGGGCGGCCGACCACCTCGCCGCCGTCTGCCGCCGCACCGGCGCCGGCCCGTCCGTGGTCCTGCTCGCCGCCTTCGCCGCACTGGTCGCGCACCGGGCCGACCGCGGTGAGCTGGTGATCTCGGCGCTCTCCGCCAACCGCCAGCGCACCGCCCTGGCCGACCACGTCGGCACCCTGGCGCAGGACGCACTGATCCTGCTCGACACGCGAACGGCCGATTTCGACCAGCTGATCGGCCGGGCCAAGTCGGCCTCGCTGAGCGCCTACTGGCACAGCACCCTGGACGCCGGGGACGTCTGGCAGCTGATCGAGGACGTCGCCCACCGGCGGGGCACCCGCTTCGCCCGGCAGGTGGTGGTCAACGACCTCAGCCTGACCATCCCGCCCGCCGTCGCCGACGCCCAGCCGCCCCCGGCCGCCGACCCGGAACTGACCCCGCTGCCCGCCCCGCCGCTGGCGGTCCGGCTGATGTTCACCATCCTGCGGATCACCGGCAGCCTGGGCTTCGTCCTGATCGCCTGCCCGCAGGTGCTCGACCCCGAGGAGAACGAGCACTTCGCCCGGACCCTGCTGGCACTCCTCGCGGACGCCGCCGAGGGGCCGGTGCCGCTCGCCGGCCTTCCCGCCGTCCTCGGCCTCGCGAAAGCCGTGCCCGACGGCGGACATGCGGACGGGCGGACCGGCCAGTGGCGGCTGATCGACGGTTCCCGGGTCGACCTGGCCGCCGTCCACGAGCTCCTGGAGGGCACGCTCGGCCCGCACCGACTGTCGCTGGTCGACGGAAGCCTGGTGGCCGACCTCACCACCGCGGACCCGGAGTTCGACCCGGCCGCCGCCCACCGCGCGGTGGTCGCCGCCCTCCCCGGCCGGGACACCGCGATGGCCCCGCACCGGTACGTCGTCCGCCAGGTGACCCCGGACGGCGTACGGACGGTGGCCGGGAGCGGACGCGACCCGGAGATCGTCGCCCGGCTGTCCGCACTCACCTGAACGAATGACCGCGGGCGGGTCGCCGCCGCCTCACCCCAACGGATGGTCCCCGCCGCCCCACCCCGACGGCTCCTCGTCGGCGGCGAGCCCCCACGCGAGGTCCCACGAGCACGCGGAGGTCGCCCCCGAGGTGAGCCCCCACGGGCTCGGGACCTCCTCCGCCTCGTCGTCTCCCTGCACCGGCAGTCGGTCGATCACCGCGACCAGCGCGGGCGGCAGCTGCGGGGCCAGTCCGTGGTGCACCCGGGAGAGGATGTCGCGCCGCACGTCCTCCGGCAGCAGCGGCCGGTTCATCCGCAACGTCCTTGGCCCGGGCGGGCGTTCGGCCGTGGCGAGCTGGTCCGACCAGGCCCGCCAGTAGTCGGCGTCGTCGGTCTCGCCGAGCATCAGGTGGTGCAGGTGCAGGCAGTACGCGGCCGTCCCGCTGCCCGAGCCGGCCGCGAAGCGCCACCAGAACTCGGCGCCCTCCTCCTTGCCGGTGGCGTACAGCAGCGCGCCGAACACCTCCGCGCCCTCCGGCTGGATCCGGCGCGCGTTCACCAGCAGGTCCAGCCCCCGGGAGGCATCCGGCGCGCCCAGCACCAGGGCGACCACCAGGCCGAGTTCGAAGGCGGCCTGCTCGTGCTCCGAGGACAGATGGGTCGGCGCGGCCGTCAGCCGGGCCCGCCGCACCGCCGCGATCCGCTCGGCGTTGGCCCGTTCCGGCCGGGGCACGTGGATCACCGCAGGCGCGGTACGCACCGCACGCTCCCCGCCCCCACGGTCCGGTCCGTCCATCACAGTTCGCCGCCGCGGTCCGGGAGTTCGCCCACCCCGAGCCGGCGGGCCAGCCGCTCGCGGGCGTGCCGCAGGTTGGAGTGCACCGTGGCCACCGGCCGTCCCAGGTAGGCGGCGATCACCTTGACGTGCAGGCCCAGCAGGTACCGCAGGATCACCACGTCCCGTTGCCGGTCCGGCAGTTCGAGGATCGCGGCGTACAGCCGCACCTCGTCCGCCTCGCTGTGCAGCAGTCCGTTCGCGACCTGTTTGAACGCGCCGATCACCGCCGCGAAGGTGACGGCCTCCACCGCCACCGGCTCCTCGGCGGCGACCCAGTCCGACACGTGGCGGTTGGCCAACCGCCAGGCGTAGGCGGCCGGTTCCTCGAATCGCAGCACCTGCGGCCAGCAGCGGGCCAGGTCCGCCTTGACCGTCTCGACCACCAGGACGGCGTCGGCCTGGTTGCCTATCCGGGTCAACGCGAGGGCGTGCCACGCCGGTTCGTGCGTCTCGCAGAACGCGGCGTAGGTGAGGTCCAGGCGGAGCGCGGGGTCGGCCCCGGCCACGCGCTCGGGCCCGGCCCCGCCGGCACACTCCACCGCCGCCCCGCCCCGGTACCCGCGCGCGGGGGCACCCCTGTCGATCGTCATCGAGCCTGCTTTCCGTGGCCGTCGGCTGCACACCGGGCCACCCGCGGTTCGGGCTGTCCGTGACCATCCTCATTCCAGCAGGCCTGTCACTCCAGGCTGCACAGTGAATACCGATTGTCATCTCATGGGATCTGGTGACTGTTTGAGGCGGCTGTTTGAACCGATCAGGCCACGATTGACCCCCGCGAACCCTGGGCAGCAACCGTGGGCAGCAATCGACCGGGCGCGAGCGACCAGTGCGAGCGACAAGCCGAGGGGAAGACGCCATGGGCCTCTACGACGGGGTGGACCTGCGGCTGAACGTGCCGCACTCGGCCCGGATGTACGACTACTACCTCGGCGGCTTCACCAACTTCGCCGCCGACCGCGAGGCCGCCGGACACGCCCTCTCCGTCGCCCCCTGGCTGCGCGCCGCCGCCCGCGTCAACCGCTCCTTCATGCACCGCTCCACCCGCGCCCTCGCCGAGGCCGGCTTCGACCAGTTCCTCGACATCGGCACCGGCATCCCCACCTCGCCCAACCTCCACGAGATCGCCCAGAGCATCCGGCCGCACGCCCGCGTCGTCTACGCCGACAACGACCCGATCGTGCTCTCGCACGCCCAGGCCCTGCTCACCGGCACCACCGAGGGCCGCACCGCCTACGTCGAGGCCGACGCCACCGACCCCGCGAGCGTCCTCGACGCCCCCGGACTGCGCGACACCATCGACCTCGGCCGCCCCGTCGCGCTCTCGCTCAACGCGCTGCTCCACTTCGTCCCCGACGCCCACGGCGCGTACGAGCTCGTCGACCACCTCAAGTCCGTCCTCGCCCCGGGCAGCGCGCTGGTGATGAGCCACGTCACCCCCGACTTCGCGCCCGGGGACATCGCCGACCTGGTCCGCATCTACGAGGCCGCCGGCACCGCCGCCCAGGCCCGCACCCTGCCCGAGTTCACCCGCTTCTTCGACGGCTGGACTCTTCTCGCCCCCGGCGTCGTCCCGACCCCGCACTGGCGCCCCTCGACGGACGAGCCCCCCGTCGCGGCCGCAGAGGCCGCGGCGTACGCGGCGGTGGCCATCCGGCCCTGAGTCGCCTTGCCCATCACCCCGCTGATTCGCATGGTTGACGAACCAGCGGTACGCCTGTTGCGTCCTGTGACTCAGGAAGCGGCTCGTGCCGCGACATCCGTTCAGAGGGGGACCATGCACACTCGACCTTCGGCAACCCGTCACAGCCGCCGCGCCGTCCTGGGCCTCGGCCTCGGAGCGGCCGTCGCCGTCACGGCCGCGACCGGCGGATCGGCACACGCGGCGACTGGCCCCGACACCCACCGCCGACTCTCCGCCCTGGAACAGCAACACGGCGCGCGCCTCGGCGTCTTCGCCAGGAACCTGTCCACCGGGCGCACGGTCCGCTACCGCGCGGGCGAACTCTTCCCGATCTGCTCGGTCTTCAAGACCGTCGCCGTCGCCGCCGTCCTGCGCGACCTCGACCGCGACGGCAAGTTCCTCGCCAAGCGAATCCACTACACCGAGGCCGACATCAAGCGGTCCGGCGGCGCCCCCGTCACCGGCGAGGCCAGGAACCTGGCGAACGGCATGACCGTCGCCGAACTCTGCAAGGCGGCCATCGACCACAGCGACAACACCGCGGGCAACCTGCTGCTCCGCGAACTGGGCGGACCGACGGCCGTCACCGATTTCTGCCGCTCGATCGGCGACCACGTCACCCGTCTGGACCGCTGGGAGCCCGAACTCAACACGGCAGAACCGGACCGGACCACCGACACCACCAGCCCGCAGGCCATCGCCCGCACGTACCGCCGCCTCACGCTCGGCCACGCCCTCCCGCCCGCCAAGCGCGACCAGCTCACCACCTGGCTGCGGGGCAACACCACCAGCATCCACCGCTTCCGCGAAGGCCTCCCGCAGGACTGGGCCCTCGCGGACAAGACCGGCTCCGGTCAGTACGGCACGGCCAACGACGTCGGCATCGCCTGGACCCCGTCCGGCGCGCCCGTCGTCCTCGCCGTCCTGACCACCAAGCCCGACGAGGCCGCACCGAAGGACGAGCCCCTCGTCGCCGAGACCGCGGCGCTGCTCGCCTCCGTACTCGGCTAGAGCCGGTCCGCAGGCGTAGGGACGGCGACGGCCCACAGGCCGTCGCCGCCCCCGGCGACACGGGCCCGGCCTCACCGCCGTCCCCCGGACCGCTCCCACACGCCCGTCCTCCCCACCCGTGCGCCCCCGCCACCCCGGGCCCTCACCCCCCTCCGCCCCCTCACTCCCCTCCGCCCCCGCGCCCTCAGCCTCCCCACCCGTGCGCCCCCGCCACCCCGGGCTGAGACTGGTGGTGGACCGATGCTGTCCCGTAAAGCGGGGAGACGCATGCTGCTGGGACTCACCACCGCACTGGTCGCGACCGTCTGCTTCGGCTTCGGGGCGGTGTTCCAGGCGCGCGGGGCGCGGTCGGCCCCACGCGCGGACCGGGTGCGGGCGGGGCTGCTGGCCGCCCTGGCACGGTCCTGGCAGTTCGTGCTCGGCACGCTGGTGGACATCCTCGGTTTCGTGCTGAGCATCGTCGCCCTGCGCACCCTCCCACTCTTCCTCGTGCAGGCCGTCACCAACGCCAGTCTGGCCGTCACCGCCCTGGCCGCCGTCTGGCTGCTGGGCGCGCGCCTGCACCGGGTGGACATCGCGGGCATCCTCGCCGTGGTGGTCGGCCTGACCCTGCTCGCGCTGGGCTCCGGCACGGAGGGCCGGAACGTCGCCCCGGCCGCGTTCCACTGGTCGCTGCTGGCCACCACCGCCGTCATGCTGCTCGCCACCCTCGTCCTGGTGCGCCGGGACGGCACGGTGGCTGCCGCCGGGCTGGGCCTGCTGGCCGGGGTCGGTTTCGGGGTGACCAGTCTCGCCGTGCGCGTCCTGGACGCCGCCAGCCTGCCGGCGATCCTCGCCGACCCTGCCGCCTATGCCCTGGCGGTCGGCGGCCTCGGCGGCTACCTCGCCTATGCGCTGGCCCTGCAGCGCGGCACGGTGACGGCCGCGACCGCCGCCGGGACGGTCGCCGAGACCTTCGGCCCGGCCCTGGTCGGGGTGGCGGCGCTCGGCGACGCCGCGCGCCCCGGGTTCGAGTGGTGCGCGCTGACGGGCTTCGCGGTGGCGGTGGGCGGCACCTTCCTGCTCTCGCGGTTCGGCGAACTGGAGGGCGAGTCGGCGGAGCCGTCGTCCCCCCACCCGGACTCCGAGGCGGAGCCTGCCGTCCCGCCCCGGTAGCCCGGACGGTTCCGCCGTGCGATGGTGACTTGCCGGACAAAACGGACGGCGAGTCGGCCTCAGAGCGGCAGGTGCGCGATGGCGGAGGAACCCCGGGAGGAACCCCGATCGGATCCCCACCCCCGATCCGGGCGGCCGGAGCCGGTCGAGCGCCCCGTCGCCCTGGTCACCGGCGCCTCCTCCGGCATCGGTCTCGCCACCGCCACCCGCCTGGCCGAGGCCGGCTGGCGCACCCTGCTCTCCGGCACCGACCGGGCCCGGCTCGACGCGGCCGCCGACCGCACCGGAGGCCTCGCCCTGCCGGAGGACCTGAGCAAGCCGGACGGCCCGCGCCGCCTGGCCGAGGCCGCACTGGCCGAGGCGGGCCGGGTGGACGCCCTGGTCGCGAGCGCCGGCCTCGGCTGGCGCGGCCCGTTCGCGGAGACCCCCTGCGACACCCTGGACCGGATGGTCGAGGTCAACCTCGCCGCCCCGCTGCGGCTGGTCCGCCTCCTGCTGCCCGGCATGCTGGAGCGCCGGCACGGCCGGATCGTGCTGATCGGTTCGATGGCCGGCCAGGTCGGCGTGCGCGAGGAGTCGGGCTACGCGGCGACCAAGGGCGGGCTGACGATGTTCGCGGAGAGCCTCTGGTACGAGCTGCGCGGCACCGGTGTGGGGGTGCGCCTGGTGCTCCCGGGGGCGGTGGACACCCCGTTCTTCGACCGCCGCGGCACGCCGTACCAGCGCGAGCGGCCGCGCCCGGTCTCGGCGGAGCGGGTCGCGGACACCGTGGTCGCGAGCATCACCACCGAACGCGACCGCCTCTACGTGCCGCACTGGCTCGGCTTCCCGGCCCGCATCCACGGCGTCGCGCCCGGCGTGTTCCGCCGGATGGCCTCGCGCTTCGGCTGAGCACGGCATGGGCCGCGCCACCACGCCCCTCCTCGCCGGTTCCCTCGCCGCCGCGGCCGCCCTGGAGTTCCTGCACCTCGCCCCGGCCGCCGTCCGCCTCCCGCCGCTGCGCCGCACCCTGGCCCGCCGGACCGCCGGGCGCGGCACCACGCCGGGCCACGTCGCCCTGACCTTCGACGACGGCCCCGACCCGCGCAGCACCCCGTACGTCCTGGACGCGCTGGACGAACTCGGCGCCCGCGCCACCTTCTTCCTGCTCGGCTCGATGCTGGAACGCGCCCCCGCGCTCGGCCGTGAACTGGTCCGGCGCGGCCACGAGGTCGCCGTCCACGGCTGGTACCACCGGTCGCAGTGGTACCCGGCCCCCGGCCGCGACCTGCGCGAGCTGCGCCGCGCCACCGAGGCGGTCACCGAGCTGTGCGGCGCCCGCCCGCGCTGGTACCGCCCGCCGTACGGGGTCCTGACCGCCGGCCCGGCCCTGGCCGCCCGCCGCCTGGGCCTGCGCAGCGTGCTGTGGACCGCCTGGGGCCGGGACTGGACGGCGGAGGCCACCGGCGCCTCCGTCTACGCGACCGCCCGCCCCGGCCTCACCGCCGGCGCCACCCTGCTCCTCCACGACTCCGACTGCACCTCGGCCCCCGACTCCTGGCGCGCCACCCTCGCCGCCCTGCCCCTGATCGCCGCCCACTGCCGCACCCACCACCTCACCCTCGGCCCCCTCCGCGACCACGCGGTCCCGCCCTGACCGGAGCCCGTCCGGCAGCCGACCGACCGGGACCTGCCCGAATACACGGGACGCCCCGCTCCACCAGCAGAGGTGGAGCGGGGCGTCCCCGTCCGTCGGGAGGATCAACGTTCGCAGGCGACACCGTCGTTGTCGCGGTCCAGCTCGGGCCGGTACCCCGGGTCGCCCCGGTGCAGGGGGGCCTTGCCCGCCGCCTTCACTTCGCTGCAGTTCTTGTAGTACGCGCTGCCGCCACCGGTGCTGCCGCCGCCGCCTCCGGACGCGCTGCCCGAGGTGCCGCCGGTGGAAGTGCCGGAAGTCCCCCCGGAGGCCCCGCCCGAGCTGGCGCTGCCACCGGAGCCGCCCGGCTGGCTCGGGGCAGCCGGGGCAGCCGGGGCAGCCGGGGTGGTCGGGTTGGCGGGGGTGGTCGGGTTGTTCCGCTGGTCCGCGTAGAGCGCCTGCTGATGGTCGGCCGGGCAGGAGGCTCCGGGCTGCACCAGGCGCAGGGTCGTCTCCGCTCCCGGGGCGAGCGGGCTGCCCTGCGGCAGTTCGCTCGCGCAGGCCAGCCAGCTGCCGTGCTCAGCGGGGAGCGGGAGGTCCAGGTAGCGGCTCGCCTCGTGGATCCGGTCGGCCGCAACTCCCGCCGCGACCAGCAGGGCTCGTGCCTCGACGGCCGTGCGTCCGGTGATGTCGGGCATGACGCTCGGGTGCCGGGTCTCGGCCGGCGTTGCCGTGGCCGCTGTTGTGGCCGATGCCGTCGGCGAAGGGGCGGGAGCCGGGGCGTGGGTGGGGGCGGGTGCCGCGGCCGGTCGGGCCTTCTCCGGCGACCCGGCCATGATGCCGATCCAGTAGAAGGTGCTGAGGACGCAGAAGACGGTCAGCACCACCTTGGCGGCGACGTGCAGGCGGCGGGAGCGCCAGAGCCAGATCGCGGCGATCGGTGGCACGAACAGCAGGGCGGCGGCGCGAATCAGACGGTTGGCGGGCGTCCGGGACGGAAAGGCCCGTGCTGCGGACGACCGGAACGGATCGTGCGTCAAGTGCGGCTTCCTTAGGGAGGTTGGGAGCCCTCGGCGAGCGCGTCGCCGCAGGGCGTCGCCGAGTGTAAAGGACCCGTATAGAACAGGTAAGGCGTGAGCGGGAATTCGCGGCGGTCGTCAGGGCCTGCCCTAGGGCCTGTCCGGCGGATCTTGCCGGGCGCACGACGCCGGATCATCCCGCCTGGACGCACGCCCGAATCGTCCAAGTACACCCAGTACGAGGGCGATTCGGGCGCACGCCCAGACGGGCGCGAAGTGGGGGTACCTCCCGGCCGAAGGCTGGGGGAGCCGCGCGCTGATCCGACAAGATCCGCCGGACAGGCCCTAGCTCAGCCCCACCCGCCGTAGCGCCGCACCGAACCCGGTCCGCCAGCCCTCCGGCGTGGCGCCGGGCGAGGGGGCGGGGGAGGGGCGCTTCAGCGCCGCGAGGGCGTTGCGGACGACCTCGGCCGGGCGGGCGGTGGAGACGTCGGCGTGGCCCAGTTCGAGCTCGTGCTGGAGGTTGTCGCGCCCGTGGCCCTGGACGACGTCGAGGAGCAGCAGCCGTCGGCCGAGCGCCCGGGCCTCGCTGCAGGTGTCGCCGGAGCTGGTGACGACCAGGTCGGCGGCGGCCATCAGGGTGGGGATCCGGTCGGTGTAGCCGAAGGGGTGCAGCCTGGGCCGGCGGATCGCGGCGGCGCGCAGGCGGCGCTCCAGCTCCCGGTTGCGCCCGGCCACGGCAAGCACGTGCGGCCCGGCGGCGGCGAGCGAGGCGGCGGTGCGGGCGAGCGGCCCGAGCCCCCAGGAGCCCGACATCAGCAGCACGCAGGGGGCGTCGGGCGGTACGGCCAGTTCGTCGCGCGCCACGGCCCGCCCCGGCGGCCGGTAGAACGGTCGGCGCAGCGGCGCGGGCACGACGGCGATGTCGGCGTCGGGCCGGTAGCGCCGCACCGCGCAGGCCGCGACCTCAGAGGTGACCAGGAACAGGTCCGTGCCCTCCTGCACCCAGAGCCGGTGCGGGGTGACGTCCGTGCAGAACACGAAGTGCCGGAACTCCCGCCCCTGCCCCCACTCCTGGACGTGGTTGACCGCCGAGGTCGCGGTGGCGAACACCGAGACCACCAGCTGCGGCCGCTGCGCCTCGACCAGCCTGCGCAGCGCGGGGACCAGCCGGGCGCGCGCCGCGGCGTCGGCGAGCAGGGCGATCCTCGCGCCCGGGCGCAGCGCCGAGAAGTGGAAGGCGTCGTACACCCCGGGCAGGTCGAGCAGCCGGCGGAAGACCGCCTCCCCGGCCGGGCCGGAGCGCTCGCCGAGCAGGGCCATCGCGTCGACGGTGCTGGTGGTCCAGCCGAGCTCCCGCAGGGTGTCGGCGCAGGCCTGGGCCATGACGTCGTGGCCCTGGCCGAGCGAGCCGGAGACCAGCAGGGCGTGCGGCATCGGGCGGCCCCGGTCAGGTGGTGGCGGCGGTGGCGGCCCGGTACCAGTCCGCGTACCGCCGCACGCCCTCTTCGAAGTTGGTCCGCGGGGACCAGCCGAGCAGCCGTTTGGCCTGGGCGGAGGAGATCCGCCGTCCCGTGTAGTCGGCCTTCCGGCCGTCGATGTGCTCGATGGTGACGGGCCCGAGCAGCCCGTCGACGGTGTCGGCGATGTCGCGCACCGAGACGGCCGTCGAGCCCTCCAGGGCGAAGGTCTGGTCCTCGGCGGAGGGGGAGAGGGCCCGGACGTGGGCGTCGGCGAGGTCCTCGACGTAGACGAAGTTGCGGCTCTGCCGGCCGTCTCCGGCGATGGTGATCGGCCGCCCGGCCAGCGCGGCCTGGACGAACCGGGCGACGACCAGTTCGTCGCGCATCCGGGGCCCGTACGGGATGCCGTAGCGCAGGATGGTGAAGTGCTGCCCGTACAGCTCTCGGTAGCTGTGCACCAGCATCTCGGCGGCGAGCTTGGTGGCCACGTAGAGGTGGCCGCTGTGCTCCAGCTCGATCGGCACGTGCTCGTCCAACTCCTGTTCCTCGCCGCCGAGTTGTTCGCCGGCGAGGGCGGCGCCGTAGACCCAGACGGTGCTCGCCAGGACGGTCCGGCTCAGGCCGCTGCGCCGGGCGGCCTCCAGGACGGCCTCGGTGCCGTCGATGTTGGTGCGCACGGCCCGGACCGGGTCGGCGGAGACCTGCTCGACGTCGGCCATCGCGGCGAGGTGGTAGACCACTTCGCTGCCGGCCAGCGCCGAGGTGAGGGCCTTCAGGTCGAGGACGTCGATCCGCGCGTGCTCGGCGTCGGGGTTGAGGTACTTGTCGGTGGTGTCCACCGCGAGGACCTCGTGGCCGGCCGCGATCAGGTGGTCCACGACGTGTGAGCCGATGAATCCGCACCCCCCGGTGACGGCTATCCGCACGTTCTTGCTCCCTTCGCTCTCTTCCGGCGGGTCCGCGTTGTCGTTTCCTGCTGCTGTCCCGGCTATCCGGCCAGGCGCCGGTGCACCGCCGTGACGGCCGTGACGACCTGCTCCGTCTCGTCCTCCGTCATGTCGGAGTGCACCGGAAGGCAGATCTGGCGGGCGCACACGTCCTCGGCCACCGGCAGCGGGCCGCGCCGGTACGGGGCGAACACCGGCTGCAGGTGCAGCGGCAGGTCGTACACCTCGCCGGACAGCCGCACGCCGTACTCCTCGGCCACCGCGCGCTTGAACGCGGCGCGGTCCGTCCCGGGCGGCAGCAGCGCCACGTACTTGTAGTAGTTGCCGCGGCAGCCGGGCGGTTCGAGCACCGGGTCCAGGCCGTCGAGCCCGGCCAGCGCGTCGTCGTAGCGGCGGGCGACGGCCCGGCGGGTCTCGATGAACTCCTTGAGCCGGCGCAGGTGCACCGCGCCGACGGCCGCGTGCAGCTCGCTCATCCGCCAGGAGTAGCCGAGCAGGACGTGGTGGTTGGTGGTGAAGGAGCCCTTGCCCTGGTCGCGGTAGATCCGGGCCTCGTCGCGCAGCTCCGGCGACTCGGTGAGGATCATGCCGCCCTCGCCGCTGGTGGTGACCTTGGTCGGGTAGAAGGAGAAGGCCCCGGCCAGGCCGAAGGTCCCGGCGGCGCGACCGTCGAGGCTGCTGCCGTGGGCGTGCGCGGCGTCCTCGATCAGCGGGATGCCGCGCCGGTCGCAGAGCGCGCGCAGGGCCTCCGCCTGCGGGGTGACCAGTCCGCCGATGTGCACCAGGACGACGGCGGCGGTGTCCGGGGTGAGCGCCGCCGCCAGGGTCTCGGGGGAGAGCGCGAGGGTGGCCGGGTCGACGTCGGCGAAGACCGGGCGCCCGCCTGCATGGACCACCGCACCGGCCGTCGCGTAGAAGGTGACGGCGGGCACGACCACGTCGCGGCCCCGGACGTCGACGGTGCGCAGGATCACCTCCAGCGCCGCCGTGCCGCTGCTCACCGCGACGGCGTGCGAGGCGCCGTGCTCGGCGGCGAAGGCCTGCTCGAAGCGCTCGGTCCACGGGCCGAGGGTGAGGGCGCCGGTGGTGAGCATCTCGGTCACCGCCTCGGCGACGGCCGCGCGGTCGCTCTCGTCGAACACGATGCGGGCGGCTGGAACGCCCATGGGGCACCTCCGGCGGCGGGCTGCGGTCGGCAGCACCGATCGGGTCGGATCATCCCGAACCGCAGGAAATGCGGACGGGTCAGGCACATCACGCTACTTCGCCCAGCCGGGGCCCGGCCCGTCGTCGCCGCCCGCACGGGTGACCCGGCTGCTTCCGCCGCAGGTAGGAGGGCTACTCCCGACGTGGGGCGTGCGCTCCTGCGCGCGGGGGACGCCCGTACTGCGTCCGCAGTACGCAAACGGCCTGCGCAGGGACGACGACGGAGCAGGGGTCGGCGATCAAGGATTGGTAACGCTGCGGCGGACCGCGTCCTCGGGGGCGCACGGCGTCCACCAGGACGCCAGGACCGCCGCGGCGCGCCCTGTTCCGAGCACCGCATCCGAAGGAGTCCGCTCCCCCGTGGCCACGTTCCTTTACCGCCTGGGCCGATGGGCCTTCGTCCGGCGCCGGCTGGTGACCTTGCTCTGGGTCGCCGTGCTCGCCGTCGGCGGAGTCCTGGCGGCCAAGGCGCCCGCCGCACCCGACGACGGCTTCGCGATGCCCGGCACGGAAGCGCAGAAGGCCTTCGACCTGATGAACGAGCGCTTCCCCGGCGGCCACGCCGACGGAGCCTCGGCCCGGCTGGTGTTCGTCGCGCCCTCCGGCCAGAAGATCACCGCCGGGCCCAACCAGCAGGCGGTCGAGCGGACGGTCGACGAGCTGTCCCACGCCGAGCAGGTCACCGGCGCGGTCAGCCCGTTCAAGGCCGGCGCCGTCTCCAAGGACGGCACTACCGCGTACGCGACGGTCAGCTACTCCGTCAAGGCGGGCAAGCTGTCCACGGGCGCCACCACCGCCCTGGAGCAGGCCGCCCAGCACGGCCGGGACGCCGGGCTCAAGGTCGAGATCGGCGGCAACGCGCTGATGGCCAAGGCGGAGGCGGGCGGCAGCAGCGAGGCGATCGGGATGGCGCTGTCCGCCGTCGTCCTGGTGATCACCTTCGGATCGCTGGTCGCGGCCGGCCTGCCGCTGCTCACGGCGGTCGTCGGCGTCGGCCTCGGCATGTCGCTGATCACCGCGCTGGGCAGCGCGCTCGGCCTGTCCGGCACCACCGGCACGCTCGCCATGATGCTCGGCCTCGCGGTCGGCATCGACTACGCGGTGTTCATCGTCTCCCGCTACCGGGCCGAGCTCGCCGAGGGCCGCACGCCCCGGGAGGCGGCCGGCCGGGCCGTCGGCACCGCCGGCTCGGCGGTGGTCTTCGCCGGGCTCACCGTGGTGATCGCGCTCGCCGGGCTCTCCGTGGTCGGCATCCCGCTCCTGGCCAAGATGGGCATGGCCGCCGCCGGCACGGTCGTCATCGCCGTGCTGGTCGCGCTCACCCTGGTCCCCGCGCTGCTCGGCTTCCTGGGCCGCAAGGTGCTGCCGCGCAAGGTCCGCAAGGCCGGCGGCGACGCCGCCCGGGCGGCGACGAAGGAGAACGGCGGCGCCCGCTGGGCCCGGTTCGTGCTGCGCCGCCCGCTCGCGGTGCTGCTCGGCGGCGTGATCGGCCTCGGCGTGCTCGCGGCCCCCGCGCTCGACCTGCGGCTCGGCCTGCCCGGCGACGAGGCCAAGCCGACCTCCACCACCCAGCGCCGCGCCTACGACCTGCTCTCGGAGGGCTTCGGCCCCGGCTTCAACGGCCCGTTGACCGTCCTGGTGGACGCCAAGGGCGTCGCCGACCCGAAGGCGGCGGCCGACGCGGTCTCCCGGCAGGTCTCCGCCCTGCCCGGCGTGGTGACGGTGACGCCGCCGATGTTCAACAAGACGGGCGACACCGCCCTGCTCAGCGCGATCCCGGCGACCGGCCCGAGCGAGGCCGAGACCAAGGACATCGTGCACGCCATCCGCGGCGACGCGGCCGGCCTGAAGTCGGCCACCGGGGCGACGGTCCTGGTCAGCGGCACGACGGCGATGAACATCGACGTCTCGCAGAAGCTGACCGACGCACTGCTGCCCTACCTGGCCCTGGTCGTCGGCCTGGCCGTCCTGCTGCTGATGGTGGTCTTCCGCTCGGTGCTCGTCCCGCTGAAGGCGGCGCTCGGCTTCCTGCTCTCGGTGGTCGCCGCGCTCGGTGCGGTGGTCGCGGTCTTCCAGTGGGGCTGGCTGGCCGATCTGATCGGCGTGGAGCAGACCGGCCCGGTCATGAGCATGATGCCGATCTTCATGATCGGCGTGGTCTTCGGCCTCGCCATGGACTACGAGGTGTTCCTGGTCACCCGGATCCGCGAGGGCTACGTCCACGGCGAGCAGCCCGGCGAGGCCATCGTCACCGGCTTCCGACACAACGCCCGGGTCGTCACCGCCGCCGCCTTCATCATGATCGCCGTCTTCGCGGGCTTCATCGGGATGAGCGAGCCGATGATCAAGATGATGGGCCTGGGGCTCGCCGCAGCCGTCGCCTTCGACGCCTTCGTGGTCCGGATGGCCATCGTCCCGGCCGTCCTCGTCCTGCTCGGCCGCCGCGCCTGGTGGCTGCCGCGCTGGCTGGACCGCCTCATACCGGACGTGGACGTCGAGGGCAGCAAGCTGCAGACCCCCGCCACCGAAGCGGCCCCGGCCCGGGAGTCCGTCACCGTGTAGGGCCCGTCCGGTGGATCCTGCCGGGCCCCGGTCCATCCGCCCACCGATTACCGTTGCAGTCAGGGGCCGCCGCCGCTGGGGCCTGTCCGGACAGGCTCCAGCGCCGACGGCCCCTGACTCGCGACCCGGAGACCAGCACCATGACCACCACCTGGCAGCGCATGCGCCGGAACCACCCCCGACGACTGGACGTGATCGGCGGCGCCGCCCTGATCGCGATCGTCGGGGTCGGTGCCACGATCGACCAGACCGGCCACATCAGCAGCCTGGAACCGGTCTCCGGACTCCTCGGGCTGGTCTCCGCCCTCGCCGTCTTCGACCACCGCCGCCACCCGCGCGCGGTCACCGCCGCCACCCTGGCCTGCACCGTCCTGCTCGCGCTCACCAGCCCCCGGCTGACCATCGCCCTCGCCGCCCCGCTGCTCTGCGCCCTCTACTTCCTCGCCGTCCGCACCGACCGCTCCACCGCGCTGCGCGCCTCCATCACCAGCGCCGTCCTGCTCACCGGGATCGCGCTGACCGTCCAGACCGGCGGATCCATCGGCGAACGGCTCGGCGTCCTCGCCTGGGCCCTGCTGCCCGGCGCCCTCGGCGACTCCATCCGCAACCGCCGCGCCCACCTCGCAGCCATCGAGGAGCGCGCCGAACGCGCCGAACGCACCCGGGAGGAGGAGGCCCGCCGCCGGGTCGCCGACGAACGGATCCGGATCGCCCGGGACCTGCACGACGTCGTCGCCCACCACATCGCCCTCGCCAACGCCCAGGCCGGCATCGCCGTCCACCTCATGGACAGTCACCCCGTCCAGGCCCGCGAGGTGCTCAGCCACATCACCGACGCCACCGGCTCGGCCCTGCAGGAGCTGCGCGCCACCGTCGGCCTGCTGCGCCGCGCCGAAGAGCCGGCCCCGCTCGAACCCACCCCGGGCCTGGACCGGCTGCCCGAGCTGATCGGCTCCTTCGAACGGGCCGGGCTGCCGGTCCGCCTCACCGTCCGGGGCGAGGCCCGGCCACTGTCGCCCGGCGTCGACCTCACCGCCTTCCGCATCGTCCAGGAGTCGCTGACCAACGTCGCCAAGCACGCCCACGGCGCCGACGCCGAGGTCACCCTCGCCTACAGCGAGAGCCGCGTCGCCGTCAGCGTCGCCAACGGCCGCCCGAGCACGACCGGCCGCCCCCGCGCCGCGCTGTTGCCCCAGCCCGCCCCCGGCGAGAGCGGGTTCGGCCTCATCGGCATGCGGGAGCGGGCCGGCGCGGTGGGCGGCCGGCTCGCCGCCGATGCACGGCCCGACGGCGGCTTCCTGGTCACCGCCGAACTCCCGTTGCGCACCGGCGCCCGCGACGACGGCCCGGTGCACCTCGCGGCGGGCGCCACCGGGGCGGCCGAGGGGCAGGATCACGCCGTTCGAGACGGCTCCGCAGCGCACGTCGCCGCCCGTGCCGCCCGGGCCGTTCGCCCCGCCGCCCGTCCGCACGACGCCGAAGGACAGGACACCCCATGACCATCCGGGTACTGCTCGCCGACGACCAGGCCCTGCTGCGCGGCGCCTTCCGCCTCCTGATCGACGCGGAGGAGGACATGGAGGTGGTCGGCGAGGCCGCCGACGGCCGCGAGGCCGTGGAGCTCGCCCGCGCCACCAAGCCCGACATCGTCCTGATGGACATCCGGATGCCCGGCGCCGACGGCCTCGGCGCCACCGCCGAGATCTGCGGCGACGAGCAGCTGTCCGGCACCCGGGTGCTCATCCTCACCACCTTCGAGATCGACGAGTACGTGGCCCAGGCACTGCGCGCGGGCGCCGGCGGCTTCCTCGGCAAGGGAGCCGACCCGAAGGAGCTGCTGGCCGCCGTCCGCACCGTCGCGGCCGGCGAGGCCCTGCTCTCGCCCGCCGCCACCCGGGCCGTGATCGACCGGTTCCTGGCCCAGCCCGAGACCACGGCCGCCGGCCCGGTGAGCGAACGGCTCTCCGTCCTCACCGCCCGCGAGCGCGAGGTGATGTCGATGGCCGCCACCGGCCTCACCAACGAGGAGATCGCCGAGCGGATGTTCGTCAGCCCGTTCACCGTCCGCACCCACGTGCACCGGGCGATGGCCAAGCTCGACGCCCGCGACCGCGCCCAATTGGTCGCGATCGCCTACCAGTCCGGCCTGGTCCCACCCGGCCGTCCGTCCTGACGACAGGATGTGCCCCCCGGGCCCCGCGCCTGGCCGAAAACGACCTCCGAACGGGTGTATCAGCGAGTAGTCTGCCGGTGACTCAGAATGAGGAGGATGTTCGTGGAAACCAAGGACACGGCCGGCGAGGTGCGGATTCTCCAGCCGTTGCCCGGGCGCACGGCGGGCGAACCGCCGGCGTTCGACCTCCGGCTCGCGCGTCTGCTCCGCCTGATCGGGGTCGAGGTCGCACCCGGGCCCGACTACCAGAGCTCGGCCCGCTGGGAGGTCCACAAGGCCGTCGCCGGGCGCTCCGAGCTGCCCGAGGAGTACTTCGAGGCGCTGGTGGAGGCGGCGGTCCACGACCCCAACCCGAGCTTCAACCGGCGCTTCGTCGAGCCCGCCCTGCTCGCCTTCGGCCAGCGCCGGGTCCGTCTCGCCCTGCTCGGTTACCTGCGCACCGGCACCAACCCGGAGCGCGCCGGCGCCGCCCGCGCCTGGTACTGGACGGCCCTGTCGGTCGGCGACGGCCGCAACGGCGCCGTCGCCGACGAGGGCGCGAGCGTCCGGGACACCTGGTACGAGACCGCACTGCGCGAGTTCGTCGCCAACGAGGACCTGGACGTCCGCCGCTGCATCCTCCCCGGCCTCCCGCTCGTGCCGCGCGCCTACCCCAGGGAACTGCACGCCCTGGTGGAGTCCGCGGTCGCGATCGCCCGCCTGCACCCCGACGAGTACATCCGACACCGCGCCGAGATCCAGGTCGGCCTCTGACCTCTCGGGTGACCTCGTTTCGGGAACGGGCCGGTCGTCCGACCACGCCGTCTCACGACAGCTCCAGCGTCTGCCGGAGGTCCTTTCCGTCTCGTCGGACCGGCCCCCAGGGGCTCGCCGAGCGCCCCCGCCCGTCCCGGCGCAGGATGGAAGTCCCGGGGCGGCGAGCCCGGAACCGAAGCGGGCGATGGCGCAGCCGGGCGGGTGGAGCAGCCGGCGACGGGAGGTCCGGACCGTGGGAATCGCAATGGCAGACATCCGCGAGTGGCGCGGCCATGCCGTGGTCGACGAGAAGAACCACCGCGTCGGCACGCTGGAGTCGGTCTACGTGGAGACGGCCAGCGACGAGCCGTTCTTCGCCACCGTCGCGGTGGGCTTCGCCGGTCGGCGCCGGCTGGCTTTCGTCCCGTTGGTGGGCGCGGTCGTCGGACCGGACTACGTGCGGGTGGCGTACCCGAAGAACCTGATCAAGGACGCCCCGGCGATCGGCACCGACGACATCCTGCCCGCCGAGGACGAGCCCGCCGTGTTCGCGCACTACGAACTCCCGTACGCGACCGGCGCCGGTGGCGAGCGCCGCCTGGCCCGCCGCTGAGCCCGCCGCCGAGCCCGCCCGGCAGGGCCTGAGGGAGGGGCTTCCCGCCCCCGCCCGCCGAAGTTCCCGAACCGCCCGACGCTCCGTCACGCGTCGTTCATGCGCCGGTCGCCGGCCTTCGGGTGAATGAGCGCGGCCCGCAGTTGTACAGCCAACTGCGGGTGCCCTCCTTCTCCCCGACTCCGTGACCAGCCGTACCCGGCCCCGGCGAGCCGTCCCCCGGCGGACCGACCGCGGCCGGCCCGGCGGACAGGACAACCGTGGCCGCAGGCAGCGCCCTGACCCTCACCACCTCCACCGACCCCACCGAAGGCGACCGGCTCACCTTCCACTGGAGCACCGACGCCCCCGACGCCAAGAACTGGGTCGGCATCTACGACGGCAGCCGCCAACCCGGCACCGGCTCCTCGCTCCTGTGGAAGTACACCCCCGGCGCCTCCGGGGACGTCCAGCTCGACACCTCCGCGCTGACCGGCGGCCCGTACACCGCCTACCTGCTCGCCAAGGACGGTTACGGCATCCTGGCCCGGACCGCCCCGTTCGACTTCCGCCCCAAGCCGGTCGTCGTCCGCCCGCACGCCGCCGTCGACTCCCTCACCGCCACGCCCGCCGCGCCGGGCGCCGCCGTCCGGATCGGGCTCGGCGGCCTGTGGTGCCGCCCGGCAGGTAACCCGCCCGGCTCCGCCGTCTTCCGCAAGGTCAGCGGCCCGGCCTGGGCCTCGGTGAGCGCCGACGGCACGCTCACCGGCACCGCCCCCGACACCCCCGGCCGGAACCCCGAGCCGGTCGTCGTCGGCGTCAAGGACAGCGCGGGCGCCACCGACACCGTCACCGTCCTGGTCCCGGTCGTCGACCCGGCCGCCCGGCCCCGGCTCAAGGTCGCCGGCTGGAACCTGCACGACGCGGGCGCGACCCACACCGACGCGCTGGAGAAGCAGGTGCGCGTGGTCCTCTCCCAGGGCCTGGACGTGCTCGCCCTCCAGGAGACGGCAGGGGAGCGAGCCCGGACCCTGGCCGACGCCCTCGGCTGGTACGCCTACCAGAGCCCGGGCAGCATCGGCATCCTCAGCCGCCACCCGCTCGCGGACGTCACCGCGCCGACCGCCGACCTGCCCGCCGCCGCGGCCACCGTCCGACTGCCCGGCGGTCGCAGCGTCCGCTTCTGGGCCGCGCACCTGGACGAGGCGGACTACGGCCCGTACGCCGTCCAGGACGGCCGGACCGCCGCCCAGGTGGAGGCCGCCGAGAACGGCTCGCTGCGGCTGAAGCAGGCCAGGGCGCTCGCCGCCGCCGTGGGCGCGGACATCGCCCGGCACGTCCCGGTCGTCCTGGCCGGTGCGCTCTCCTCGCCCTCCCACCTGGACTGGACGGCCGCCACCGCCGCCGCCCACGGCGGGGTCGGCCCGCTGAACTGGCCGGTCACCGTGGCCCTGCAGGCCGCCGGGCTCACCGACGCCTTCCGCGAGGAGTGCCCCGACCCGGCGAAGGCCCCGGGCGCCACCTGGTCGCCGACCCGCAAACGGCGCGGCGACCGGCCCGAGCCGCAGGACCGCATCGACTACGTCCAGTACGCGGGCCCGCTGAAGCTGGTCGAGGCGCACACCCTGGTCGCCGACTGGCCGCAGCCCGAGCCGAACGCGGCCGCCAACGAGTGGCCCTCCGACACCGCCGCCGCCGTCGCCACCTTCCAGCTCTGACATCCACCAGCTCTGACACCCACCAGCTCCGAGAGGCCAGTTCGTGATGCCCGAGCTCTCCCGCCGCACCTTCGTCGGCGCCACCGCGGCCGTCGGCGCCACCGCCCTGACCGGCCTGGCGGCCGCGCCGGCCGAGGCCGCACCCGCCCCCGCCGGGGCGGACCGGCTCACCGGGACCATCAAGGACGTCAAGCACATCGTCGTCCTGATGCAGGAGAACCGTTCCTTCGACCACTACTTCGGCACCCTCGCCGGTGTCCGCGGCTTCGGCGACAAGCAGGCGCTGCAGTTCCCCGACGGCACCGACGTCTTCCGCCAGCCCGACAGCCGCCGCAGCGACGGCGGGGTGATGCTGCCGTACCGGATGGACACCGCCAAGTACAACGCGCAGAACGCCGGCGGCCTCGCCCACGACTGGGCGACCGGTCACCAGGCCATCAACAACGGCGCGATGAACAAGTGGATCGCCGCCAAGGGCGAGCGCACCATGGGCTACTTCACCCGGGACGACATCCCCTACCAGTACGCCCTGGCCGACGCGTTCACCCTCTGCGACGCCTACTTCACCTCCCTCGCCGGCCCCACCGACCCCAACCGCCTCTACCTGTGGACCGGCACCGCCGGCCCCGGCCGCGACGGCACCACCGGCCCCTGGATCGACAACACCCCGGTCACCGACAACCCCGTCGCCGACTGGACCACCTACGCCGAGCGCCTGGAGGCGGCCGGCGTCAGCTGGCGCGTCTACCACAACCCCAGCAAGGACGACCGCATCGGCGACTACGACGACAACGCGCTCTCGTACTTCAAGCAGTTCCACAACTTCCCGCAGGACGACCCGCGTTACATCAACGCGATGACCAAGTTCGACCCGGCCGACTTCGACCGGCACTGCAAGGACGGCACCCTGCCGACCGTCTCCTGGCTGGTCGCGCCCTACCTGTTCTCCGAACACCCGGAGGCCGGCCCCGCCTACGGCGCGCACTGGGTCGACCAGGCCCTGCAGTCGCTGATGTCCAACCCGGACGTCTGGCGGCACACCGTCTTCCTGGTCATGTACGACGAGAACGACGGCTACTTCGACCACATGGTCCCGCCCACCCCGAGCCCGGCACCCCCGAGGAGTTCACCCACGGACGGGCCATCGGCCTCGGCAACCGCGTCCCGCTCTGGGTCGTTTCCCCGTGGTCGCGCGGCGGTTGGGTCAACTCCCAGGTCTTCGACCACACTTCGGTGCTGCGCTTCATGGAGCAGGTCACCGGCGTGGCCGAGCCCAACATCTCGGCCTGGCGCCGCGCCGTCTGCGGCGACCTCACCAGCTGCTTCGACTTCGCCGCCCCCGAGTACTCGCTCCCGAAGCTGCCCGACACCAAGGCCCTGATGGCCAAGGCCGACGCGGGCACCAAGCTGCCCGGTGTCGCCCTGCCGGCGGTCGGGGCCCAGTCGATGCCGGTCCAGGAGCGCGGCGAGCGTCCGCACCGCCCGCTGCCCTACCAGCCGTGGGCCGACGTCGAGGTGGACCGCAGGACCGGCAAGGTCACCTGCACGATGAGCAACGACGGTTCGGTGGCCTTCCCCTACACCGTCTATCCGAACATCGTGCTCCCCTTCGCGGGCACCCCCTCCACCGTCGCCCCCGGCGCCACCGCCCGGTACGTCTGGGACGCCGCCGCCACCGGCGGCCGCTACGACTTCACCGTCCACGGCCCGGACGGCTTCGTGCGCCGCTTCGCCGGCACCGTGGTCCGCGACGGGCAGGACGGCCAGAACGACGTCGGGGTGCCGATCGTCACCGCCGACCTGCGCGACAACGGCAAGCTCCGCCTCCAGCTGGCCAACGACGGGATGACCGACGTGGCCTTCACCGCCGCGCCCAACGACTTCGCGGGCACCGCGCAGACCGTCTGGGTCAAGCCCGGCAAGCAGGCCGAACTGGCCTGGCCGCTCGACCCGCAGGGCCGCTACGACGTCATCGTGACCGCGCACACCGGGCAGCGCTTCGCCCGGCGCTACGCGGGCTGGGTGCACTGATCCACGGCCCGGCCGCGGCCGGGGGCGCCGAACCGGTGACCCCCGGCCGTGGCTCGGCCCACCGCTCCGACCCCGCCGCTACCGTCGGCGCATGCAGAAGATCGCCACCTTCCTCTGGTACGACGACCGGGCCGAAGAGGCCGCCGCCTTCTACACCTCGCTGTTCCCCGACTCCCGCATCACCCGCGTCACCCGCTACGGCGAGGCCGGCCCCGGCGTGCCCGGCTCGGTCATGACCGTCGACTTCGAACTCGCCGGCCGGGAGTACGTGGCCCTCAACGGGGGCCCGGAGTTCACCTTCACCGAGGCCGTCTCGCTGCAGGTGGAGTGCGACGACCAGGAGGAGGTCGACCGCCTCTGGGCCGCGCTCACCGCCGACGGCGGCCAGGAGGGCCCGTGCGGCTGGCTCAAGGACCGCTTCGGCCTGTCCTGGCAGATCACCCCGCGCGTCCTGCTCGACCTGGTCGGCGGCGAGGACCGGGCCAAGGCCGACCGCGTGATGGCGACCATGCTGCGGATGCAGAAGCTCGACATCCAGCCGCTGCTCGACGCGGCCGAGGGCTGAGCCGTGGCCGCCTTGACGCACCGCAGCATCGTCTACCTGCGGGCCACCCCCGAGCGGGTCTGGCACGCGCTCACCAACGCCGACGAGTCCGGCCTCTACTGGGGCCACCGCAACGTCTCGACCTGGCTGCCCGGCACGCCCTGGGAGCACCAGCGCAGCGACGGCTCCGGGATCGCCGACGTCATCGGCATCGTGGAGGCCGCCGACCGCCCGCACCGGCTGGTCACCACCTGGGCCGGGCCGCAGGAGCAGCGCCCGGGCGGGCCCTCCCGGGTCACCTTCGAGATCCGGAGCTGGCAGGACCTCACCCGGCTCACCGTCACCCACGAGAACCTGGCCGACGAGGCCGAGCGGGCGGACGCGGAGCAGGGATGGTCGGCGGTGCTCTCCAACCTCAAGACCTACCTGGAGACCGGCCACCCGCTCCCGCAGCAGCCCTGGCTGATGCCCTGAGGCCCCGAAGTCCCGGGTGTTCCCCCGGCCGGTGAAAGCACCGGATCCACGGAGAACACCGGATCCACGGAGAACACCGGCGAGGGGAGCGCCGGGTCAGCGCCCGGCCTCCGCCGCCGGGCGCTTCCGCCTCGCCCGGCCCCGGCCCCGGCCCCGCTCGCCGCGCAGGAAGCGGCGCAGCCCGGCGAAGCGCGCGAACCGCTCCCGGTTCGACACCGAGGCCCGGTCCAGCTCCTCCATCAGCCGCCGGCTGCGGTGCTCCAGATCCAGCTCGTCCAGGATCCGGTCCACCTCGGCCAGTATCGAACCGTGCAGCTGCCAGGCCTCCGGATGCTCCTGGACCTTGCGCAGCAGCACCTGGGCGACGTTCTCCCGGCAGGCCCAGGCCGCCGCCAGTTCGGCCGTCAGCCGGCCCTCCGCCTCCTCGGCGTCGCGGCTCACCTGGGTGGTGACCAGCACGGCGAAACTCACCACCGCCCCGCCGACGTGGTCCAGCAGCTCCTCCAGGCCCACCGCGACGTCCGGCGGGAAGAGCCGTTCGCCGGGGGCGCGCCTCTTGGCCAGGTCGGTCAGCGAGCGGGCCAGCACCCGGACCACGACGACGCAGATCTCCAGCGTGTCCAGCCCGGTGCGCAGCACCAGCCGGGACAGCAGCCCCTCGCTGATCCGCGGGTTGAACCGCAGGCTGTCCTCGGCCTGGCGCAGCGCCGCGTCCACCTCGGAGATCGCCTGGTCCAGCCGGCGGGCCTCGTGCAGCCGCTCGGCGGCCCTGGCCACGGGGATGGGCCGGCCCAGCTCCTCGGCGATGCCGAGCAGCAGTCGGCGGGCCCGCCGGGCGAGGTCCTCGATCGACTCCCCGGCGGTGTCCACCCAGACCGGCGGTGCGAACAGCAGGTTGAACAGCAGGCCCACGACGGCGCCGATGACCGTCTCCAGCACCCGGTCCCAGGCCTGCGAGGCCAGTTTGGTGACGCCCAGGATCAGCATCGCGCTGATCGCGACCTCCTGGACGAACTCCTCGACCCGGACGAACCGGCCGACGACCAGCGAGGCCAGGATGATCAGCCCGAGGCTCCACCAGGAGAGCCCGACCACGGCGCTGAAGCCGATCGCGATCAGCACCCCGACCACCACCGAGTTGACCCGGCGGATGCTGGTCTTCAGCGTGGAGTAGACGGTGACCTGGACGACCAGCAGCGCGGTCAGCGGTGCCGTCAGCGGAGCGGGCTCGCTGCTGAGCTGCGTCGCCACCGCGTAGGAGATGGTGGCTGCGACGGTGGCCCGGAAGGTCTGGACCACGAAGGGGTCTCGGGCGCCGCGGCGGATCAGAGCCGTGAGGGACTCCGGGAGAAGGGCCATGAGGCCCTTCTTTCCCCGCAGCCGCCGTTCACACTGCTCCGCGGCCCGCCCGGCACCCGTATGACCCCTCAGTCGCCGCGCTTGAAGCGGAGCTTCCAGGGCGCCAGCGCGGACTCGACCTGCACTCCGACGCTCATCTTCGAGGCGCCCTCGATCCGCTCCTCGAAGCGGATCGGCACCTCGCGGATCGTCATGCCCTGCTTGACCACCCGGTAGTTCATCTCGACCTGGAACGAGTAGCCGTTGCTCTGCACGGTGGGCAGGTCGATGGCGCGCAGGGTCTCCGCGCGCCAGGCCTTGAACCCGGCGGTGGCGTCCTTGACGCCCAACCCGAGGATGGCGTTGACGTAGAAGTTGGCCCAGGCGGACAGCGCCTTGCGGTGCCAGGGCCACTCGGTGGCCGTCGAGCCGCCGGGGACGTAGCGGGAGCCGAGCACCACGGCGGTGTCGCCGGTGAGCAGCGTGCGCACCATCTCGGGTATCACCGCGGCCGGGTGCGAGAGGTCGGCGTCCATCTGGACCACGATCTCGGCGCCCTCGGCCAGGGCCCGGTCCATGCCGGCCAGGTAGGCGCGGCCGAGGCCGTTCTTCTCGGTGCGGTGCAGCACGCCGACGGTGCCGCCGGAGTCCGCGGCGAGCTTGTCGGCGAGCTCGCCGGTGCCGTCGGGGGAGTTGTCGTCGACCACCAGCAGGTGCAGGTTCGGCACCGGGAGTTCCGCGAGCAGCCCCGCGAGGACCGGGAGGTTCTCCCGCTCGTTGTAGGTGGGGACGACCACCACGACCTTGGGGGAGGCCTCGACCATGTTCTGTTCCCTCGTTATCCTCGTCGGCCGGCCGCGGTGCCACACCGGTCCGGATCTGCTGGACGACCTACGCTGCTTGGACCGTGCGAGTGTATCGGGGGCGTGATCCTTCTCCGGTCCGGGGGCGCCCGGTCGGTGGGGTGGACCGGGCCCGGCGATCCGTTCGGGCGCGACGGGCCGCGTTACGCCGGGCCGTAGACGGATGCGAGGTTGTCCTGGGCGGGGTGGGTACGGGCGGCCGGGCCGGCGGCGAAGGCGCGCAGGACGTTCTCGGTGACCTTGCGGACCAGGTCCCCCGCCCGGGAGTCGATGCCGTGGTCGGCCTTGCCGCCGCCGGGGCCGGTCGCGTCGAGGGTCTCGACCCAGCGCATCGTGCCGGAGGCGAAGACCCCGGCGCCGCCGGGCACGGTGTAGTAGGCGGTGTCGGCGTGCGAGTGGCGGCCCTCGCAGACCACCGGGGAGTGGGCGATCACCTCGATCGGGCGCGGGGTGGGAAAGTCGCTGTTCACCCGGTCGTACTCGACGCCGACCAGGTGCGGGAAGGACGCGCCCGCCGTGACCCCCGTCCCCTCGAAGGCCCAGTGACCGGGTGAGGTGACCACGTACGGGGCGTCCACCGGGTAGCCGTCGTAGATCACGCCGAGCATCGAGCTCTCCGGGTCGGCGCCCGGGCCGGCCCGGAAGTCGGTGGTCGCCGGGGCACCCGCCTGATGGCCCGGGTCCTGCGCCCAGGCGTCCTTGTAGCAGACCACCGTGCGCTCCGGGCCGAGGTCGGTCGGCTCGAAGCGGACCCGGCGGAAGCAGCAGTTGGCGCCCAGGATCGCCAGGTTGGTCCCGGCGTCGCGGGCCGCGGTCACGTGGGCGCGCTGTTCGGGGGACCAGTACTCGTCGTGACCGAGTGACACCACGGTGGTCGCGCCGTCCAGCAGCCCCGGCTCGCGGGCCACGTCGATGCCGGTGGTGTAGGCGAGCGGCAGGCCCAGCCGCTCGGCGAGCGCGACCAGCGGCGCCTCGTAGACCAGGAACAGCCCCGCGCCGTGGTCGTAGTCGTACGGCCGGTCGAAGACGACCTTCAGCGAGCGGGTGGCCAGGCCGCCGGTCGGGCCGTTGTAGAGGCTGTGGCCGCCCCACTCGTTGTAGGCCTGCCAGGTCGCCGGGGCGCTCATGATCACGGTCTTCCCGGCGGTGGCGGCCGAGCGGACGGTGAGCGGGACGTAGCGGCGGCCGGTGCCGTCCTCGGCGTCCAGGCGCAGCAGGTAGGCGCCTTCGGGCCAGCCGGTGGTGTCCACGGCGAGGGTGCGCGGCCAGCCGGTCAGCACGGTGCGGGTCGCGGGGTCGACGTGCGGGGCTGCCTGCCGGCCGCCGGGGACGTGCTCGCGGCGCCAGACCAGGCGGGCGCGGGCGCCGCCGTACCAGCCCATCCGGTAGGCGGAGACGGTGAAGGCGGCGGCGGGGGTGGAGACGTGCAGGCCGAAGGGCTCGCCGGGTAGCACGCTGACCCGGTCGGCGAAGCCCTCGATGGCGGAGTCCGGGCCGGGGTCGGTGATCTCCCAGCCGGGTGTGCCGGGCAGGGCCTGCTCGTTGGCTGGGTCGGCCTTGCGGCCGGCCGGGGTGGGGCCGTCCGGGCCGTCCGCTCCGGGTGGGCCGGAGGGGTGCGGGGCGGGGGCCGCCTCGGGGTGACGGGCGCCGCAGGACGTGACGGCGGCCGCCATCAGGCCCAGGCCCAGAATCCCGCGCCGGCTCGGTTCCGCCACCGTGGCCTCCCTGTGGTTCGCAGCTGTGCCCGTCGGCCCGCGCCGACGAGGCCCGCACCTGTGGTGTGTCAACCCCCTGCGTCAACCCTGGCGTCAACGCGCGCCGACATCCTCCCCTCTTACGGGGGACGCACACGGCCCAACGCGCCGGGCCGCCGGGCCCGGCCGTACGCCGCCCGCCGGCCGGGAGGGCCGTACGGGCGCACCCTGGCGTGTTGGTCCGCAGGGTTCCCGGGCCGAGCCGATCCGGTCACCTAGCCTGACCAGGCCCGCCGTCCGGCGGCCACAGGGGGTCCGGGACCGCACGCGGCCGGCCGAGTCGTGGACAGGGGTGTACGTGGTCTCGTCGGGTTCGTCCGCAGCGGGGGTGCCGCCGCGGACCAGGGGCGGCCGGTTCCGGGCCTGGCTGCTGGAAGGCCTCGCGGACATGGCCAAGCAGCACCCCGGCCCGCACGCCCAGGCACCGGAACACGAGGGCCAGAGCTGGTGGCGGGTCATGTGCCTGACCGGTGTGGACTACTTCTCGACCCTCGGCTACCAGCCGGGCATCGCGGCCCTGGCCGCCGGACTGCTGTCCCCGGTGGCGACCGTCGTGCTGGTGATCGTCACCCTGCTCGGAGCCCTCCCCGTCTACCGGCGGGTGGCCCGGGAGAGCCCGCACGGCGAGGGGTCGATCGCGATGCTGGAGCGGCTCCTCTCCTTCTGGCAGGGGAAGCTCTTCGTCCTGACCCTGCTCGGGTTCGCCGCCACCGACTTCATGATCACCATCACCCTGTCGGCCGCCGACGGCGCCGCCCACCTGGTGGAGAACCCGCACGTGAGCAGTGCGCTCGGCGGGAAGCAGATGCTGGTCACCCTGGTCCTGGTGGCCCTGCTCGGCGCGGTGTTCCTGCGGGGCTTCGGTGAGGCGATCGGGGTCGCCGTCGTGCTGGTCGCCGTGTACCTCGTGCTGAACGTGGTCGTGGTGGCCAACGGC
The DNA here is from genome assembly GCF_003635085.1 of Streptomyces sp. 1114.5. Lineage (NCBI taxonomy): Bacteria > Bacillati > Actinomycetota > Actinomycetes > Kitasatosporales > Streptomycetaceae > Streptomyces > Streptomyces sp. 1114.5. The sequence continues at coordinate 149,127 of NZ_RBXE01000004.1, read as the reverse complement.
CTCTGGCACGTCCTGAAGGCGCCGTACCTGGTCACCGACTGGGCGGACGCACTGACCGCCGAGCACGGCAACGTGATCGCGATGATCGGCGTCGCGCTGACCGTCTTCCCCAAGCTCGCGCTCGGCCTCTCCGGCTTCGAGACCGGTGTCGCCGTGATGCCGCACATCAAGGGCGACCCGGAGGACACCGAGGAGAACCCGGCGGGCCGGATCCGCGGCGCCCGCAAGCTGCTCACCACCGCGGCCGTGATCATGAGCTGCTTCCTGATCGCGACCAGCTTCATCACCACCGTGCTGATCCCCGCCGAGGCCTTCAAGCCCGGCGGGGAAGCCAACGGGCGAGCCCTCGCATTCCTCGCCCACGAGTACCTGGGCAGCACCTTCGGGACCGTCTACGACCTGTCCACCATCGCGATCCTCTGGTTCGCCGGTGCCTCCGCGATGGCCGGGATGCTCAACCTGATGCCCCGCTACCTGCCGCGCTACGGCATGGCCCCGCACTGGGCGCGGGCCGTGCGGCCGCTGGTCATCGTCCTCACCCTGATCGCCTTCCTGGTCACCTGGATCTTCGACGCCAACGTCGACGCCCAGGGCAGCGCGTACGCGACCGGCGTCCTGGTGCTGATCAGCTCCGCGGCGATCGCCGTGACCATCGCCGCCCACAAGGCGGGGCAGCGCCGCTGGCGGGCCGGCTTCGCGGTGGTCGCCGCCGTGTTCCTCTACACCACGGCGGTGAACATCGCCGAGCGGCCGGACGGCGTCAAGATCGGCGCCTGCTTCATCGCGGGGATCATGTTGGTCTCCTTCCTCTCCCGGCTCAAGCGCGCCTTCGAACTGCGCGTCACCGACGTGGTGCTGGACGACGTGGCGGAGCGGTTCGTCCGGGACTACATGCACCGCCCGCTGCGGCTGATCGCCAACGAGCCGAACAGCCGGGACCTGCCCGAGTACCGCGACAAGATCCACCAGATCCGCCGGGACAACGACATCCCGGCCGAGGACGACCTGGTCTTCGTCGAGGTCACGGTGCTGGACCCGTCCGACTTCGAGGCCGAACTGACCGTGCGCGGCGAGGTGCTGCACGACCGGTACCGGGTGCTGTCGCTGCAGAGCTCCAGCGTGCCCAACGCGCTGGCCGCGCTGCTGCTGCAGGTGCGCGACCTCACCGGGCAGCAGCCGCACATCTACTTCGAGTGGACCGAGGGCAACCCGTTCGCCCAGTTCCTGCGCTTCTTCCTGTTCGGGCAGGGGGAGATCGCGCCGGTCACGCGCGAGGTGCTGCGCGAGGCCGAACCGGACCGCTCGCGCCGCCCGGCGGTGCACGTGGGTTGAAGCGGCGGGCCCCGCGGGCCGGCGGTTCAGTCGGGCTGTCGGGTCAGCGGCTCTGGTGGGACCTGCTCCAGGCGGGTGCGACGAAGGCCACCAGGGCGACGGCGAAGCCGAGTTGCAGGATGTGGCGGATCCAGTCGATGCCCGAGGTGTGGCGGACGCCGATCCAGCCCGAGACGGCATTGCCGAGCCAGGCCCCGGCGGCGCCGAGCAGCATGGTCAGCCACCAGGGGATCGACTGCGGCCCGCGCAGGATCAGCTTTGCGAGCACGCCGAGCACGAAGCCGATGAGCAGAATCCACAGGAGCTGGAACATCGCTCCACCCTTCCGGGCGCCACCGCAGCCGACCGGAGCCGACCCGTGCGCCGAATCGCCGAGACGCGGTTCGTCCCATGATCACCCGGATCGGCCGGACGGGCATGTCGGCGGGGAACACTGCAGGTCACGGAAGTATGGGGCGGTCCGTACCCGGCTGGCAAGAGCGAGATCGCGCCGCCGGACGGGCCGGAAATCCGCTGTCCGCCGCGGCCGCGGCACGGATAGGAATGGGCGTGACGCGGAAGCGCCGCGTCAGAAGGAGGAGCCGCTCCCGTGATACGTCTTCGTGCCGCCGCCCTGACCCTCGGCTGTACCGCCGCCGCGCTGACCCTGACCATGGGTACCGCCCAGGCCGCGCCCGGTGACACCACCAACGTCTGCTCCTCCACGCTGACGCCGGACGGCTACGTGGACGTCCAGTGGTGGAACAGCGCGGGCTGCGGCTCCGGGTTCAACCCCAACTCCAAGAAGATCATGCAGCTGACCGGCTACCCGGTCGGCACCGTGGTCAACGCCTGCGCCTCCACCTGGCCGCCGGCGGGCTGGACGATCGTCAGCAGCTACTACAGCTCCGGCTGCAACTACTCGGCGGTGCCGAGCTTCAACGCCAACACCTGGCAGCTGAAGCGCGTCTCCTGACGGCAGCGCCGGAGGAGTGACGGCGGCCGGGGCCTCAGCGGTCCCGGACCGTCGCGACGGCCTCGGGCCCGTCCAGCGGACGTCCGGGTGCGGATCGTCCGCCAGGCCGGCCGGCAGTTCGGCGACGCCCGGCGTGGCCCGGCCGCCGAGGGCCCAGACCAGCGCCTCCCGGACGCCAGGGGCCGGCTGGGCGGCCAGGCGGGCGGGCCAGGCGGCCACCGGGCCGCGCCGGCGCATCCCGGACCGGTCCAGGACGGACAGGAGTTCGGCCTGGCCGCGGCTGTCGGCCCGGAGCCCGGCCCGGCGGATCCGCGGTGTGTTCGCCCGCGGCGGTCAGGTGCGCGGACCTCGCCCTGGGGCGTGATGCCGGTGGGCGGGCACGCCGCACTCCGAGGGGTTTCCGGGCGCGTGCCCAGACGGATCCTAGGGCTGTTGCGAGCGGCGGGCGATCAGGGCGGCCAGGCCGTCGAGGATGCGCTCCAGGCCGAAGTCCAGGGCCTGGTCGCGCCCGTTCGGGTCGGCCATGGCGGCTGCGACGGCGGGGAAGCGGTCGGCGTGGGTGCGTACCACGGGGCCGAGGGCGGCGAGGAGTTCGGCCTCCGGTGAGCCCGCCGGGCCGGCGGCGCGGGACTGCCCGGCGATTCCGCGCACGTGTCCGGCGAGCAGCACGGCGGCGTCCATCCGCTCGGGCCCGGTCAGGCCGTGGCCGTCGAGCGCGGCCACCGCCCGTTCCAGCCAGGCGAGTTCCCTGGGGCCGAGCACCCGGGGGCCGACGGTGGCGTCCAGCAGCCACGGGTGCCGGTCGAATGCTTCGCTCAAGTGATGGGCCCAGGCGGTGAGTTGTTCCCGCCAGTCGGCGCCTTCCGTGGGTGCGGGGGGCGCGTCGACGGCCGACTCCACCATCAGCGCGACGAGTTCGGCCTTGCCGGGGACGTAGCGGTAGAGCGACATCTTGGTGAAGTCGAGCAGCCCGGCCACCTTCTGCATCGACACCGCGGCCAGGCCTTCCGCGTCCGCGACCTCGACGCCCGCCGAGGCGATCCGCTCCAGGCTGAGGGCTGGCTTCGGCCCGCGGGTCGGTTTGGCGGGCGGGCCCCAGAGGAGCCGCACCATGTCGTTCGCCGCCTCGCCCATCGTCTGCTCCTGTCCTGGGGTCAAGCCCCGTGCTGCCTCGGGGGTTGCCCATCCACTCCAACTGCGTCTACCGTACACAGCAATGAACAGTGTCCGCCGGACACAGTTCCTGGCTTCGTGACGGAGTGATCTCCATGAGCACCAAGGTCCTGATCTCGGGTGCGAGCATCGCCGGCCCCGCGCTGGCCCACTGGCTGGGCCGGTACGGCTTCGAGGTCACCGTGGTCGAGCTGGCCCCCGCCCTGCGCGGCGGCGGCCAGGACGTCGACTTCCGCGGCCGCACCCACCTGACCGTGCTGGAGCGGATGGGCGTCCTGGACGAGCTGCGCGCGCTCGACACCGGTGGCAGCCCGATGACCTTCGTGGACGCCGATGGTCGTCAACTGCTGCACCTGCCGGCCGAGTTCGCGGGCGGTGACCTGGAGGTCCCGCGCGGCGAACTCGCCCAGCTGCTGTACCGGCACAGCAGCACCCGCGCCGAGTACGTCTTCGGCGACACCATCACGGCACTGGACGAGACGCCGAGCGGGGTCCGGGTCTCCTTCCGGCGCGGTGAGTCGAGGGAGTTCGACCTGGTGATCGGCGCCGACGGGCTGCACTCCACCGTCCGTCGGCTGGCCTTCGGCCCGGCGGAGGACTACGTCCGCCACCTCGGCTACTACGCGGCCACCTGGCAGCTGCCGAACACGCTCGGACTGCCGACCGGCTCGGTGGGCCTCAGCGTCCCCGGCCGGCTGATGTCGGTCGGCGCCGGCCACCGGGACCGGAGCAGGGCGGGCGCCTTCTGCCTCTTCGCCTCGCCCGAACTGCGCTACGACCGCCACGTCCCGGCGCAGCAGAAGGCGCTGATCCGTGGCGCCTTCGCCGGCCTCGGCTGGCGGGTGCCGCAGCTGCTGGAGAGCCTGGACGCCGCTCCCGAGCTGTACTTCGACTCGATCAGCCGGGCCGACGTGCCCGCTTGGTCGACCGGCCGGACCGCCCTGATCGGCGACGCCGCCTGCGGCGCGACCATCGGCGGCATGGGCACCGGAACGGCCGTGGTCGCCGCCTACGTCCTGGCGGGCGAACTGGCCCGCGCACGCGGCGACCACCGCACCGCCTTCGCGCGCTACGAGAAGCTGCTGCGCGGCTACGCGCAGGGCTGCCAGAAGGGCGGCGACCGCACCGGGCCGTTCCTGGCGCCGCGCACGCCGAGGGGGCTGCGGTTCCGCAACGCGCTGCTGAACCGGCGGTGGGCGCTGGACAAGATGCTGGAGCTGGGCAAGCAGGTCAGCAGCGTCGAACTGCCGGACTACGAGGCAGAGTTGTCCGGCCGGTCCGGAGCGACGCGCTGAGCGGGGCAGTGGCCCGGTGCAGCGGCAGCCGGACGGGCGGGGCTCAGTGGGGCGGGCCGATGCGGCCGCCGTTGTCGAGGAGCGCCTCCACCTGGACGGCCGCCCGGGAGGGGCGTTCGACGGCGAGGAGGTGGTCCGGCGCGGGCCGGTCGGCGGACCAGTCCTGGCCCTTGACGGTGAACCGGGTGACCCGGCGGCTGCCCGCCACGAGCAGGTACTCCGAACCCTGCGGGGAGCGCCACCACGTCCAGGCCACCGTGTCCTGCTCGAACCGGCTGCACGCCCGGCCCGGACCGCCGCCGGTGCGCTGCGGACCGCGCGCGCCCGGCAGGACGACCGCGGTGGCGGCGCTGCCCTCGCCGTTCCAGCGGTCGGCGCGCAGGCAGACCCAGGCGGCCGAGCCCGCGTTCTGCGGCAGCGGCTGGACGGCGAAGGCCCACAGGTCGAGCTGTTTGACGCCCGGCGTGCCGTCCGGGACGGCGCAGCCCGTACGGGCCCAGGCCTGCAGCGCGTCCTGGGCGGTCGCCTCGCGGGATGCGAGGGCGGGCTGAGCGGACAGGGCGGGCTGAGCGGCTTGGGAGCGGTCGGAGGTGGCGCGGTCGGACTGGGGGGCCTGGGGCCGGTCGACCGGGCTGCGGTCCGGCGGCGGGGAGTAGGTGAGGTGGGCGGGGACGAGGCCGCCCAGGTCGGCCAGCAGGAAGGCGTGCTTCTCGGCGATCACGGGGGAGGAGTGCAGCTGCAGCAGCGTGGCGCCCCGACAGTCGGCCGGTCCGCCGCCGGGGACCGGGCCCGTGACGGCCTCGGGGTGGTCCAACGGCCGGGCGGGGGCGTCGGGTTGGTCGATCCGGCGGAGCTCGGCGGAGTCCACCCAGGGGGCCAGCAGGTACCGGACCGTGGCGCCCTGGCGGCGCAGGGCCAGCGCGCCCGCGGTGGTCACGTCCGAGTCGTCCGCCCGGGCGAGGTCCAGGCCGCCGTCCGGGCCGCCGTCCGGGGCATCCGTGTAGCGGGCGATCCGCCGCCCGTCGTACAGCACCACCACGCCGGTGCCGTCCACCGTCCCGGCGAACAGCAGGTGCGGTGCCTCGACCGGCGGGGCGGGGTCCGTACCGGGCTCGGCGCGGCTGGGCGGGCCGGGCTGCGCCCAGGCGGTCAGCGCGCGGCCGAGCAGTGCGCCGTCCTCGCGGCGGTCGCCTCGGGCGGGCCAGGCGGAGAAGTCGACCCGGGCGGTGTGCTGCCAGGCGTCCGGGGCGACCCGGACCAGGCGGGCCGGGTCGGCGGCTCCCGGGGGAACGGCGGAGGCCGGAGGGGCGGGTGCGGCGGGGCCGGAGCCGCCCAGCACGGCCGCCGTGGTGGTGAACCCGAGCACCCCGACCGCCAGTGCGGCGGTCAGCGTCCGGCGGCGGCGCAGCAGATCGGTGGGCTGGACCCGGACGGCGCACGGGTCGAAGGCGGAGGGCTCCGGGTCCGGACCGCACGGCACCCCGGCGGCGGCGTCGACCGCCTCCTCCGGCCGCGCCGCCCCGGCCTGCCGCAGCACCGTGGCGGCCTGCTCGGCGTCCAGCCCCTCGACCGCCCGCAGCGCGAAGGCCGCCCGGGGCGGGGCGTCCAGTGCCGCGAGCGCGCGGTCCAGCGCCGCGTCCTCCTCGCCGCCGTGCGGGGTGAACAGTCGCAGGCCCCAGGCCCGCGGTGCCAGCAGACGCCCGGCGGGGCGGGGCCGCAGCGCGGCGCGCAGGACCCGCAGGCGCAGCTCGGCGTAGACCGGATCGGCCTCGGCCTCGGCGGCGGCCGGTTCGGTACGGCGGGTCCAGCGGAAGGGCAGGGCGCGCTGCACGACGGCATGGGCGGCGAGCACCCTGCTGTGCCGGTCCCGGTCGGCGGGCAGCGCCAGGTAGGCGAGTCGGACCAGCCTGCGGTAGTGGCGCACCAGGGCGGCCTCCGCCTGCGCCACCGGCCGCGCCGCCCCGCCCCGGGCCGGCGGTGCCGCGCCCACCGTCCGTCCTGCCAAGGGGGACCTCCCGGAAGCCGTGGTGCTGTCGTGGTGGACGGTCCAACGAGTCGATCATGTGATGGTTGCGCCGTCCGGGGCGACCGAGCTGAGGCGGCGGGCGTGAGGCGGCCGACGTGCGGGTGGCGGGCGTGAGGCAGCCGACGTGCGTGCGGCGGTCGGCGGGTGAAGGCCTGGTGGCCGAGGACGCTCGGCAACTTCAGGCGCTCGGTGGCGTCGGTGCCCCGGTTGCGGCTGGTAGAGCCCCTGTCAGGGCCGTGCCTGCGGGGCGGGGTCCAAGGTCCCACCCGTTCGGCCCCTTGGCCCCTGGCGGTTCGGCCGGCCGCGCGCCATGCTGCCGGTACCGGCCGGGACGATCCGCGCCCGGTCGGACCAGCACCGTTGGACGAGGTGAACCGGCGTGCGGCATGCCACCGTCGAATCCGTGATGACCAGCCCCGTGGTCCTGGTCTCGCCCGAGACCGGCTTCCAGGAGATCGTGACGCTGCTCAGCGAGTACGACATCACCGGGATGCCGGTGGTGGACCCGGAGGGCCGTCCGCTCGGCGTGGTCTCGGAGGCCGACCTGCTGCGCACCCTGGCCGCGCAGGAGGACCCGGGCAGCCTGCTGCCGGCGCCCGAGTCGGCGAAGGCCGGCCCGGACGGCGCCGTCACCGCCGCCGACCTGATGACGACCCAGCCGGTGTGCACCACGCCCGGCACCAGTGTGGTCGCGGCGGCCCGGATGATGAGCCGGCACGGGCTGAAGCGGCTGCCGGTGCTCGACGAGGAGGGCCGCGTCATCGGCATGGTCAGCCGGGGCGACCTGCTGCGGGTGTTCCTGCGCGAGGACATGGTGATCCGCCGGGACATCGTCGAGGAGGTGCTCGGCCGGATCGAGGGCGTCAGCCCGGCGGAGATCGGGGTGGAGGTCAACCAGGGGCGGGTGGTGCTCAGCGGCACGGTGCCCGAGCCGCACCTGGTGCCGATCGTGCTCAACCTGTGCCGCTCGGTCGACGGCGTGGTCTCGGTCACCGACCGGCTCGGCGCCGGGGGCGCGGCGGCGGTCGGCTGATCCGGCGGTCGTACCCCGGTCTCGTACCCCGGCTCTCGTACCCGACTCTCGGACCCGCGTGGTCCGCTTCGCATACAGCGGAGCGTATCGGGTAACTCACTCTGTGTGCCCGGCCGATCGGACTGCCGGGGCGCCGGAGCACCGGGGAGGCAGCCGTGGCAGTCGTGTTCGACGCTGACTTCACTTCGACCAGGCAGTGGATCGCGGGGCGCAGCAGCGCGTACCCCAGGATGGGGCCCACCAACCGGAGCGACCACAAGCTCGACTACCTCAGCCGCGGGTACTGCCCCGGCGGAGTGTTCACCGCGACCCGGCGGCACAACGGCGGGCTGTGGAACTGCAACCTGCTGACCACCGAGGGCAGTCCGGACGGTTTCCAGGTCCGTACCGGGGACGTGCTGTCGGCGCGGGTCACGCTGCCCGTCGAACTGGGCGCCTGGCCGGCGATCTGGACCTGGCGGGACGGCGGCAACGAGGTCGACGTCTTCGAGTACCACCCGGACAACCCCGACCTGTTGGAGATCTCCAACCACGTCCGCGGCGGCTTCCGCTACTGGCACGGCGGCGGCGCCGGGATCGCCCCCGGGGCGACCTTCGACCTGCGGGCGGTGCTCGGCGCGCACTCGGTGGACTGGTACGTGGCGGACGAGCTGGTCTACGCGGACCTGCACGGGGTGGGGGCCGGGTGGCACGCGTACCTGATCGTCAACCTGTCGGTGGCGGACGGGACTTACCATGACCGGCCGCCGATCGGCGGGCCGGACCGGCTCAGCTGGGTCTGCCATAGCCTGCAGGTCGAGCGCTGAGGCCGGGGTGGGTCCCGGGCGTCGGGCCTCGGGCTTGCGGCTCGGAGCTTGGTGCTCGGTGCTCGGTCCTCGTGACTCAGGGAGCGAAGGCGGCGGTGATCGGGCCGTGCGGGCCGTGGCGCTGGAACCAGACCGCCCGGCGGTTCGGCCCGATGTGGGCGGGGTCCGTCACGTAGAGGTCGTTGCGCGGGGCGCGCTCGTTGCCCGGGGCGAGGGCCGCGTCCACGGCCTGTGCGGCGAGCGTGCGCAGCAGGGCGGTGGCGGTGGCCTCGGCGGCGGACGGTGCGATGGCGAGGGCGGTCAGTTCGGCCCAGAGTGCGGTGGAGACATAGGCGATCGGGCAGTGGCCGAGCGTGGGGTGGGGGCTGGGGTCCGCGTGTCGACGCAGCACGCCGGCGGCGACGAGCTGCTCGGGGGGGCGGCCGTCCTCCGGGGGGTGGTGGGCCGTCCGCGGGTACTGGGTCACGGGCGGCACGCTACCTCGTGGGCGTTCACCTGGGCGCCGGAACGTTTTTCTCAGGCTTTCTTCACGGCGCTTTCACCGCTGCCGGGCGCAGGATGGTGATAGGGCGTTCCTGTCGGATGCGCCCTGAAGCGCCGGTCACCTCGGCGGGCCCCGACGGGGCCGGAGGAGGAGGTCCTGATGAGGCACTGGCATGGGTTCGGGCACGGACACGGCGTTGGCGGCTGGGGCATCGGGCTGATGGCGATCGGGACGCTGCTGGTCCTGGCGGTGCTCGTACTGCTGGCTGTCGCCCTGGTCCGGTACCTCTCCCGCACGCGGCAGCCCCTCCCGCACGGGTCGACAGTTGCGGGTGTCGCGGGGCCCGGGCCGGGCGGTGCGCGCGGGTGGGCAGCGGGGCCGACGCCGGAGCAACTGCTCGCGGAGCGGTTCGCGAGGGGCGAGATCGACGCGGAGGAGTACCGGCACCGGCTGGAGACGCTGCGCTCGGCGAACGGGCCGGGTGGTCAGGCCGCCGCTCCGGGCGATCGGCCCGGCTGATCCGGGCGGCTCGTAGCCGGCGGCGTCCGGTCGGGGACGGCTCGGTCGGAGTGCTTCGGACAGCACCGGGCCCGCCGCAGGATTCCTGCGGCGGGCCCGGTGTCGTCGGTCCGACGGTCGGAGCCGGTACGGCTCCGGGGCCGGACGGCTGCCCGAGGTGAAGGGGCGGGTGCTTACTCGACGACGAGCTCGACCGGGATGTTGCCCCGGGTGGCGCGGGAGTACGGGCACACCTCGTGGGCCTGCTTGACCAGCAGCTCGCCGGTCTCGCCCGCGAGGGACTCGGGCAGCTCGACGCGGAGCACGACGGCGAGGCCGAAGCCGGCGCCGTCCTTGCCGATGGACACCTCGGCGGTGACCGAGACCTCGCTGGTGTCCACCCGCGCCTGGCGGCCGACCAGGCCGAGGGCGCTGGCGAAGCAGGCGGCGTAGCCGGCCGCGAACAGCTGCTCGGGGTTGGTGCCCTGACCGTTGCCGCCGAGCGCCGCCGGCATCGCCAGCGCGAGGTCCAGCTGCCCGTCGGAGCTGACGGCACGGCCCTCCCGGCCGTTGGCGGTGGCGGCTGCGGTGTAGAGCGCGTCCATGGTCGGTTCCCTTCGTGGTGCTGCGGTTGCTGGTGCTGCGGTTGCTCGGATCGGCCAGGGCCCGGGTCGTCGCGGTCGTCGTTCTGGCGGTCCGCTCGTGCCCTGCCGTGAGACAAGTAGAGCACGCAATTCAATTGCGCACAACTAAGTCGTGCGAGCGTGATCGGTACCATGGAGCCATGACCACGCTCCCCGGCATGGCGGACGAGGAACTGCTCCGCCTCGACCAGCAGATCTGCTTCTCGCTCAACGCGGCCTCCCGCGCCTTCGGCGGCGTCTACCGGGTGCTGCTCAAGGACCTCGGGCTGACCTACCCCCAGTACCTCGTCATGCTGGTGCTCTGGGAGGACGGCGAGCTGCCCGTCAAGCGGATCGGCGAGCGCCTGCGGCTCGACTCGGGCACCCTCTCCCCGCTGCTCAAGCGGCTGGAGGCGGCCGGCCTGGTGAGCCGCGAGCGCAGCCCGGAGGACGAGCGCTCGGTCACCGTCCGGCTCACGCCCGAGGGGTCGGTGCTGCGCGAGCGGGCCGGACAGGTCCCGCGCCGGCTGCTCGCGGCGACCGGGCTGCCGGTCGAGGACCTGGCCGCACTGCGCGGGCTGCTGGAGCGGGTGACGGGCGCGCTGGACTCGGCGGCGGTGGAGCCGGCGCCGTAGGGGTGGGTGTCGTGCGGTTCCGGGGCTTGTCAAGCCGGCCTGTCGTGCGGTGTGATCTGGGTCACGTGAAGTGGGTTGCGGCGGCGTCGGTGAGCCCGAATCGGCAGGTCAGCGGCAGCGTTCGAAAGTGAACGGAATCGTTCGCCAATTGTCCGCCCGATCCGGTCAACATCCCGCGCCTCCCGGACGGTTACACCACGAGCCCCCAGGGGCCGTCGGCGTGCCACCCGGTGGGCCGGCCAGCTGACCCAGAAAAGGGGGGCGTGCGTGAACACTCCCGGGCCGGGCGGGGAGCGGGGCCTGCGGGCGGACCCGCTCGGCGACCTGCCGACCGACTTCGAGGTCTTCTACACCCGAGAGAACTCCGGCTACCTCCGCTACGCCCAGCAGCGCCTGCGACACCGCGAGGACGCCCAGGACGCGGTCCAGAACGCCGGTGCGACGCTCTACAAGAACTGGCGCCGCGCCCTGGCCAGCGCCGATCCGCAGGCCTTCGCCTTCAAGATCGTGAAGGACGCGGTGGTCGACGTCCTGCGCGAGCGCCGCCGCACCGAACGCAAACGGCTGCGGGTGATCGCCCAGCGCCGCCCCGACACCAGCCAGGACGAGCTGAACGAACTCGCCGAACTGGACGCCCTGGACTGGGCGATGGACGAACTCGCGCGGGCCGCGCCGGGCCAGGCCGACGTGGTCCGGCTGCGCCAGGCGGGCCTGTCGTACCACGACATCGGCCGGTCGCTCGGCATCGCGCACACGACCGCCCGCACCTACTACAGCCTCGGGCGGCGGCACCTGGAGTACCTGCTGGAGCACCCGGAGGACGACGGCGGGGCGGAGACGTGAGGGGCGGGGGCGTGCGGGGCGGGGGCGTGCGGGTCGGGGGCGTGCGGGTCGTGGAGGTGCTGCGCGCGCACTCCGCCGAGCTGGAGCGGGAGTTCGACGACCACGACCCGGTGGCCTTCACCCGGCGGTTGGCCGAACGGCTCGCCGCTGCCCGTCGTCCCACGCCGGCCGTCCGGGAGCGCCCGGCCCGTCCGCCGGCGGGCGCCCGGCCGCCGCACGCCCCGGCGGCCGGGCCGAACCCGGGGGCCGGGACGGCGGTCGGCGCAGGCTCGGGTCTCGGTTGGGGCTCGGGGCCCGGGTCGGGCCCGGGGGGAGGATCGGGTGTGGGGCCGGGCGTGGGACCGGGTGTCGGCTCGGGGCCGGCTTCGGGCCAGCCACCCTGGGGCGGAGGGCGAGCGGAGCTCCGGCGGGACCTCCGGCACCTGTGCGCGGGCGTGACGGGCGCGGTGGAAGCGGGGGAGCTGGCCCTGGACCTCGAACTCGCCGAGAAGACCGCCTTCCGTACCCTCGGCTGCCTGCTCTACGGCCTGGGCCGGGCGGCGGACGGCGTGTTCTGGTGGCGGATCGCCGCCCAGTACGGGGACCAGCTGGCCGTGCACTGCCTCGCCGTGCACTACACGGCCGAGGGCGAGCGGCACGACGCGGCCCGGTGGGCCGCCCAGGCCCAGGACCTCAGCGCCCCCGGCCGACTGCCGGACCTGGCACCCGACGTACGGCCGGGCGGCGCGGCCGAGCTGGCCCGGGTGCTGGCGGAGCGCTACGACGGGGAGATCCTGCTGACGCTCCGGGAGGCGCTGGCAGCGCGGCCGAGGGCGGAGCCGGTGCGGCTGGGTGTCCGGGCGGTGCGGGGGCGTGGTGTGGTGCGGATACGGTGACGGGGTCTCTGGCGGCGGTGATCAGGTGAGTCCGGAGATGGCGTCGCCCACGTAGCCGGTGCCCAGTACGGCCGGGACCGTGATCAGGACCGCAGAGCTGTGGGCGGATGTCCAGGCCCTCCACTCGCCGAGGCGCCGGGCGGAATGCTCCCCGCCGCGCAGCCGGACCGCGAGCGGCAGGAGCGTGCAGAGCGAAGCGATCACCACCATGAGTGCCGCTGCCACCGCCTCGGTTCCGACGCCGGTGGTGGCGGCGGTGGCGGTGGCGGTTCCGGCTCCGGTCCCGGTGGCGACGATCGAGACGGCCCCGCCGAGAGCCGGCAGCAGCGTCTTCGGGCTGCGCCCGACCAGCGTGAGGCCGAGGCCGGCGGACCTGGCGGCGGTGTAGCGGTCGACGGCCCGTAACCAGCTCGGCGGAGCCGTGATGTGCCCCGCCCGTGGCCGGTCGTGCCACTGTTGCGCGGCGGAGAGGACGAGCAGCACGCCCAGGCCGAGCTTGACCCAGGACGACCAGGTGGCAAGAGGCTCGGTCCGGTTCAAGGCCGTACCGGCCGCCAGGACGGCGGCCACCGGAGCGGCGAGGCCGAGCGCCCAGCCGGCCGCGAAGGCGAGCCCGTTGGTCCGGCCGCGCGGGGTGGCCAGGATCAGGACCACGGTGATCAGCGGCAGCGGGCTGAACGCGATCGCCACCGCCGAGGCCAGCATCGAACCGACCGCTTCACCCATCCCGGTGCCCGCCTTCCCGTCTCCGGGCGCACGTCCGCCATTCAGCTACGGCGAGGCCCGGCGCGCACGGTCGACTCGGCCGTCCGGGTGAGGGGGAGCAGGCCCGTGGGAGGGGCGCAACGGCGGTGGCCAGGGCTGCGGTGAGGACGGCGGTGCGGTGAGGACGGCGGTGCGGTGAGGTCGACGGTGCGGGACGGGCGAGGCCGCCGCACCGGGGTGGTGCGGCGGCCTCCGTGGGGGCGGTGGGTCTGTCGGGCCCGTCGGTGTCCGTCAGTCGGTGCCGGACTCGATTGCCGCGTGGTCGAGGGCGGTGGACTCCGCCTCGTCGCCGGTGCCCGCGGCGATCGGCGCGGCCCCGCCCGGGGCGAGCTCGCCGATCAGGCCGCTCCACGGCGCCAGCTGGCCGTGCACCGCGTACTGCTCCAGCTTGCTGCGCGAGTCGGCGATGTCGAGGTTGCGCATGGTCAGCTGGCCGATGCGGTCGTCCGGGACGAACGCGGCGTCCACGCTGCGCTCCATCGACAGCTTCTCCGGGTGGTAGCTGAAGTTGGGGCCCTGGGTGTCGATGACCGAGTAGTCCTGGCCGCGCCGCAGCCGCAGGGTGACGCTGCCGGTGACCGGGTGGCCGATCCAGCGCTGGATGCTGTCCCGGAGCATCAGCGACTGCGGGTCGAACCAGCGGCCCTCGTAGAGCAGCCGGCCCAGCCGGCGGCCCTGGGTGTGGTACGTGGCGATGGTGTCCTCGTTGTGGATGGCGTTGAGCAGCCGCTCGTAGGCGATGTGCAGCAGCGCCATGCCGGGGGCCTCGTAGATGCCGCGGCTCTTGGCCTCGATGATCCGGTTCTCGATCTGGTCCGACATCCCGAGACCGTGGCGCCCGCCGATCCGGTTGGCCTCGTGGACCAGGTCGACGGCGCCGGCGAACTCCTGCCCGTTGATCCGGACCGGGCGGCCGAACTCGAACTCGACGGTGATGTCCTCGGTCTGGATCTCGACCGCCGGGTCCCAGAAGGCCACGCCCATGATCGGGCTGACGATCTCCATCGAGGTGTCGAGGTACTCAAGCCGCTTGGCCTCGTGGGTGGCGCCCCAGATGTTGGCGTCGGTGGAGTAGGCCTTCTCGGTGGAGTCCCGGTAGGGGAGGTCGCGCTCGGCGAGCCACTCGGACATCTCCTTGCGGCCGCCGAGCTGGTCGACGAAGGCCTGGTCCAGCCACGGCTTGTAGATCCGCAGGTTGGGGTTGGCGAGCAGGCCGTAGCGGTAGAACCGCTCGATGTCGTTGCCCTTGTAGGTGGAGCCGTCGCCCCAGATGGACACCCCGTCCTCCTGCATGGCGCGGACCAGCAGGGTGCCCGTCACGGCGCGGCCGAGCGGGGTGGTATTGAAGTACGTCTGTCCGGCGGAGCGGATGTGGAAGGCGCCGCAGGCGAGGGCGGCCAGGCCCTCCTCGACCAGCGCCTCCCGGCAGTCGACCAGGCGCGCCTGCTCGGCGCCGTACGCGCGGCCCCGGGCCGGGACGTCGGCGAGGTTGGGCTCGTCGTACTGGCCGATGTCGGCCGTGTAGGCGTACGGGACGGCACCGTGCTCGCGCATCCACGCGACGGCGACGGAGGTGTCCAACCCACCGGAGAATGCGATGCCGATCCGTTCACCGACCGGCAGCTTGCTCAAGACCTTCGACATGGATGCACCCTATGACCCGCACTGCGGGCCCCTGATTCAGCGATGTGTGACGGGATTCGGCGTATTCGATCCGATGCCCGAACTCTGGCATAGATTTGCAGAGTAATGCAAGAGCATGCGCTGGAGTGGGCTTTGGCTCGGGCTGGGGACGCGGTGCGGCGGGGCCGGTCAGGGCCGGTCAGGGCCGGGAAAGCATGCAGGGAGGGGTGGGGAGGCAGGAGGGCCGGGCCGGACTCGTGCGGAGTCCGGCTCGGCCGCTGCTGCGGTGTCAGCGCGGCAGGGGAGCGCGGGCCCGCAGCCAGGCCGTCCGGGAGGCGAGCACACCGAGGGCGAGGGCGACCAGGTGCCCGGCGTCCGCCAGCTCCTGGTCCAGCGCCCAGGCGGCGGCCAGGCCGAGGGCGAGCGCCGACAGGCCGTAGCGGCGTAGCGGCACCGGGCCCAAGGCGAGCAGGCAGGCGCCGGTGGCGACCAGGCCGTAGCTGATGCCCACGTCCCGGGCTCGGGAGAGCGCGCCGGGGATGTGGGTGGTCAGCATCACCCACATCGCGCCCTCGGTGAGCAGGGTGGCCCCCAGGTGCCCGAAGACGAACACAGCGGCGGCTCGGGCCGGGCCCCAGCGCCACTCGGCCAGGCCCAGGACGGCGGCGACCGCCGCGATGCCCGCCCAGGCGGGCACCCCGTCGACCACCAGCCCGCTGGTGAATACGGTCCACCATTTGCCCACTTCCATGTGGTGGACGTTGCTGCTGTTGTGGCGGACGAACCTGGCGCGCTCGGCGTGGCTCTGACTGGCGAGCCAGGAGGCCGTCGCGGTCAGCAGCAGGACGTACGCCGTGGTGAGCCACAGGCGGGCGGCGGTTCTCAGGGCCGGGCGTCGGGCGGCGGTTCTCAGGCCCGGGCGTCGGGCGGCGGTTCTCAGGCCCGGGCGTCGGGCGACGGTGGGGCCGGTCGGTGTCCTCGTCCCGAGGCGCTCGCTCATCGTGCCTGCTGCCCTTGTTCTGCGGTTCCCGGTACCGGCACGCCCGGTGCGTGGCCGGGGAGGCCGGCCGGGAGGATCGGATCGCCAGCGTACGTCAGCGGAGCGTGCCGGGACCTGTCGGGTCGGGCCCGCCGTCAAGCGGCGGGAGGGGCCGGATCACCCGTACGGGCCGCCGCGGCGGCGGGTGGCAGTGGGGCCGGGCCAGGGTGGGGGAAGGGGTGGGGAGGCGTGGGGGACGGGCGGGGAGGGGGACGGGCGGCAGAGTGCGGGGGAGGAGGCGTCGATGGCCGGCAGTACCTCCCGGGACTCCGGGGCGCACCGGCGGCCCCGGTGGTCGCGGGCCGCGCACGCGGTGTGCGCCTACGTCCGGCGCGCGCCGGGGACGTACACCTGGCTGGCGATCCTGCTCGTCACCACGCAGGTCATCCGGCACGTCGACCCGGTGACCGCGGACCGCATCCTGGAGCGGCGGTCGACCAATCTGCACCACCTGCAGGTCTCGCCGGTCCGGGTGCTGGTGACCAGCGCGCTGTGGATAGCGGGCGGCGGGTGGGCGGTCTACTTCCTGCTCTACAACCTCTTCCACGTACCCGCCGAGCGCTGGCTGGGCACGCTGCGCTGGATCTCGGTCGCGATGCTCGCCCACGTCGGCGCGACCTACCTCAGTGAGGGCGTGCTCGGCTGGGCGATCCACCGCGGCCTCGCCCCGCCGAAGGCCGTCTACACCCTCGACTACGGGGTCAGCTACGCGCTCGCCGGGGTGGTCGCGGTGCTCACCTACCTGATCGTGCGGCCCTGGCGCGGGCTGTACGCGCTCGGGGTGCTGGTCGTCTACGGCCTCGGCGTCCAGCAGAGCCGGGACTACACCAGCGTCGGCCACTTCAGCGCGGCGCTGATCGGGTTCGCCTGCTACCCATTGACCCGGGACCGCCCGGGCTCGTTCGACCCGGTCGCCTTCGCCCGGGCGGGGTGGCGCCGGGTGCGCGGGCGGCGCTGACCGCCCGGGGCCCCGGTCCGTCGCCGGCCCGCCCCCCCCGTCGCCGGCCCGCCCCGTCGGTGCCTGGCTGCTCGCGCCGAGCGGACCGGGCACCGACGGGGATGGAGTCTTCGTCGCCCGGCTGAACGACCGTGCAAAGCAGGGCGGTTGACCGGGGCGGGTGCGCGCCGCCGACCGGCGGCGCGCCGCGACGTCTACTTCTTGGGCTTCTCGGCCACGCAGAGGATGTTTCCTTCGCTGTCCTTGAACCAGGCCGCACGCAGGCCGTCGCTGCCCTCGGCGACACCGTCGACGGTCTTCAGACCGGGGAAGTCGTAGTCCTCGAAGGTGATGCCGCGTGAGCGGAGCGCCGACATCTCGCCGTCGAGGTCAGCGACCTTGAAGCTGGCCAGGGTGTGCGCGGCCTGGCCACCGCTCGGTGTCTCGTACATGCCGAACAGGATGCCGCCGCTCTCGAAGGTGAGATCCTCCGCAGTCTCCTCGACGAGCTTCAGGCCCAGGGTGTCGGTGTAGAAGGCCTTGGCCCGCGCCAGATCGGCGGCGGGAATCATGGCCAGCACCGGTGCGTCTCCCAGCATGGTGATTCGCCTCCTCCTCTCCAGGTTAGGTAGGTCGGGGTCAGGGTGCACAGCGCAGCGGACCGCCGGTCCGCGGCGTGCTCGGGGCATGGCTGGGAGTCACGAGGGCGCCAGCCGCCAGAGCGAGGTGACCTCGGCGGTGCGGGCAGCCTGGAGCAGGTCGGCCGTGGCCTCGGTCGGGGCGTCGGCCGGGGCGAGCGCAGTGGCCCGGGGGTGACGGGGCACGGTGTCGAGGCGGCCGGTGACGCGCAGACCGGCCCCGCTGATCGCACCGAGCAGGTCGGCGCGGGAGCGCAGGCCGAGGAGTTCGGCCAGGTCGGAGAGGACGAGCCAGCCCTCCCCGCCGGGCAGCAGACGGCGGGCCAGGCCGTCGAGGAAGCCGTGGAGCATCCGGCTGTCCGGGTCGTAGACACCCTGGTCGAGGGCGGAGGCCGCCCGGCCCGGCAGCCACGGGGGATTGCAGACGACCAGGGCAGCCCGGTCGTCGCCCGGCGGGTAGAGGGCGGTGCCGGCGGCCTCGATGCGGTCGGCGAGCCCGAGGCGGTGGGCGTTGTCCTGGGCACAGGCGAGTGCGCGCGGGTTGGCGTCGGTGACCAGCACCCGGCGCAGGCCGCGCTTGGCGAGGACGGCGGCCAACACGCCCGTCCCGGTGCCGAGGTCGAGGGCGAGGGGGTGGCCCGCGGCGGTGGGGCGGAGAGCGGCGGGCGGCAGCGGGGCCCGGGCGACGAGGTCGACGTACTCGCCCCGGGTCGGCGGGAACACCCCGTAGTGCGGGTGGATACGGGCGCCGAGTGCGGGGACCTCGACACCCCGGAGGCGCCACTGCTGGGCGCCGATCACGCCGAGGAGCTCGCGCAGCGACACGATGCTGTTCTCAAGGAGCGGTCCGTAGGCCGCCAGGCAGGCCTCGCGGACATCGGGTGCCCGGTGCAGCGGGACACGGTGGTCCGCGTCGAGCGGCACCAGCAGCATGCCGAGGATGCGCGCGAGGCGGGCGCGCTCCTGGCGGTGCCGCCGGAAGGCATCGGCCGGGGAGTCGGGTGCGGATCGGGGTCGGCGCCGCTCGGCGCGGCGGCGCATGGCGTTCAGGAGTCGGAGCGCGCCGGGATAGTCGCCTTTCCAGAGCAGGGAGGTGCCCTCGCAGGCGAGCCGGTGGGCGGCATCGGCGCGCAGGCTGTCGTCGGCGATGATCAGGCGGCGCGGCGGGGGTGTGCCGTTCTCGCTGCGCCAGCGGGCGGACAGAGCGGAGAGGGTGAGCAGGGCAACGGTGGTGGGCCGGTAGATGTCGGACACCGGGGCTCCTCGTGGTCGAACGTGCAAGGGGGCACGAAGAGCACTTCGACGAGGAGGTGAGCGGCAGTGCGCCGAGCGAGGGCGCCGCCGTGGTGGCGGGCGCGGACGTCAGGCCGGGTGCGGCTCACGCGTCGAAGCGCGAGCCTGGGTGTCACCGAGCACGAGGCCCGGTACGGCGGCGAATCGTATGCCACTGGTCATGGCGGGCCTCCTTCCTGAACACGCTGGTCCTGCACGGGTGTTCGTACGCTTTCACGCGCACGGGCTGGTTCGCAACCGATTTATCACGACGAGTGGATGCTGACCCTGACTCCAGGTCAGGCCGCACGGTGGGGGCGGAGGCGGAGGCGGTGCGGGCATGGCGTCGGAGCCTCCATCAGCGGGGGGAGGAGGAGCAGGGCGCTATCCTCGCCCGGGCGCACCGGCGCGGAGCACCGGTTTCGGCGCCGGGAAAGGGGCGGTTGCGATGGAACGGGTGCCGGACGCGGACGGTCTGGACGGGCTGCGCCCGCTGCTGGAGGAGCCGGACGCCGTGCTGGGCTACGAGCCGAACGCCCCCGAGCACGGCTTCGCGGACCGCTGCTGGGTGCTGCACACCCTGCGGGTGGACGGGCGGCGAGTGCGCTGGTCCGAGGCGCTGGCGGGCGCCGGGCGGCGGCTCGCGGACTGGCCGGGCACCCTGTCGTACCTGGTGTTCGACGACCGGGTCAAGCCGGCGGGCGAGGTCGAGTACCCGCAGCTCGGGGCGCCGGACCGGGACTGCCTGGCCCGGCTGGTGGACGTGCTCGCCCGGCACAGCGCCGACGGGCGGGGGACGGCCTGCTGCTTCGCCTCGGCGGCGATCGAGGACCTGATGGCACCGGTCGAGGCCCACCGCGGGCGTCTGGACGAGGCGGTGGCCCACCACGACGCCGATCCTTCGGGGTTCCGGTTCCCCGCGCACTGGTGGCCCGCGGACCGCTCCTGGTTCGTCCTCACCAACTGCGACCTCAGCGCCACCGAGGTGTTCGGCCCGCGCGCGCTGATCGCCGACCTGCTCGCCGACGACGAGCTGGAGGCCGTCCGTCACCTGCGCATCGCGGAGGTGGCGGACGGTCGGCCACGGTGGCCGGAGTGAGCGGGGCGCAGGTCGCGGGCCGCAGTGAGCGGGCCGCAGTGAACAGGCCGGGGCGAGCGGAATCCGGTGGCCCGGCGGAGCCGTCGCCGGGATGATGCGGGCATGCGCACCTTCGAAGAGCTGATCGCCGAGGCCGAGGCCGTGTCCGTGGACGGCTGGGACTTCTCCTGGTTGGACGGCCGGGCCACCGAGGAGCGCCCATCCTGGGGCTACCAGCGGCTGCTGGCCGAGCGGCTGGGCGCGGCGACGTCGGCCCTGGACATCCAGACCGGCGGCGGCGAGGTCCTTGCCGGCGCCCTGCGGCTCGCCGAGGCGCGCGGGCAGGCCGGGGGTGCCCACGGTCACGCCGAGGGCGCGCAGGGGCGCCGCCCGACCGTCCTGGCGGCGACCGAGTCCTGGCCGCCGAACCTGGCCCGCGCCACGCGCCTGCTGAACCCGCTGGGCGCGGTGGTCGTCGCGGACCCGGACGAGCCGCCGCTGCCCTTCGCGGACGAGGCCTTCGAGCTGGTCAGCAGCCGCCACCCGGTGCGGGCCTGGTGGGCGGAGATCGCCCGGGTACTGCGGCCCGGCGGCAGCTACTTCGCGCAGCACGTCGGCCCGGCGTCCGTCTTCGAGCTGGTCGAGTACTTCCTCGGGCCGCAGCCGCAGGCGCGCGAGGGCCGTCGCCCCGAGGCCGAGAGCGCCGAGGCCCGGGAGGCCGGGCTGGAGGTGGTGGACCTGCGCTCCGAGCGGCTGCGGATGGAGTTCCGCGACATCGGCGCGGTGGTCTACTTCCTGCGCAAGGTGATCTGGATGGTCCCGGGTTTCACCGTGGCCGCCCACCTCGACCGGCTGCGTGAGCTGGACGCGAGGATCCGCGCCGAGGGGCCGTTCGTCGCCCACTCGGCGCGGTTCCTGATCGAGGCCCGGAAGCCGTAGTCCGAGCGCCTGTTGTTGCGCGCGGGCCCGTAGCGGGTGGGCCTAGGCCTGGACGACCAGGTGCAGGTAGGAGTCGTGCCAGAGGTCCTCGTCGCCGTCCGGCAGGAGCAGGACGCGGTCGGGGCGCAGGGCCTCGATGGCGCCCGGGTCGTGGGTGACCATCACGAGGGCGCCCGGGTAGGTGCCGACCGCGCCGAGGACTTCGGTGCGGGAGGCCGGGTCCAGGTTGTTGGTGGGCTCGTCCAGGAGCAGGACGTTGGCCCCGGAGTGGACCAGGCCTGCCAGGGCGAGGCGGGTCTTCTCGCCGCCGGAGAGCACGCCGGCGGGCTTGTCGGCGTCGTCGCCGCGGAAGAGGAACGCGCCGAGCACGTGCCGGAGCCGGCCGTCGTCGAGGTCGGGTGCGGCCTGGGCGAGGTTGTCCCGGACGCTGCGGGCCGGGTCCAGGGTGTCGTGCTCCTGGGCGAAGTAGCCGAGCCGCAGCCCTGGTCCGGGCACGACCCGGCCCGCGTCGGGGCTCTCCTGCCCGGCCAGGATCCGCAACAGGGTGGTCTTGCCGGCGCCGTTGCGGCCGAGCACGACCAGTCGGCTGCCCCGGTCCACGGCCAGGTCGAGGCCGGTCAGGACCGGTCGGCCGGCGTAGGACTTGGCGAGGCTGATCGCACCGAGCGGCATCCGGCCGCAGGGTGCGGGCTCGGGCAGCCGGATCCGGGCGGTGCGCTCGGCCTGCCGGACGGGTTCGAGCTCGGCGAGCATCCGGTCGGCGCGCCGGGCCATGCTGCGGGCGGTGGTCGCGGTGGCGACGTTGGCCCGCATCCGGTCCGCCTGGGTGTGCAGTGCGGCGGCCTTGCGTTCGGCGTTGGCCCGCTCCCGGGTGCGCCGGCGCGCGTCGGCGGCGCGCTGGGTGAGGTGGGCCTGCCAGCCGGTGTTGTGGATGTCGATCGCGGCGCGCTGCGGGTCCAGGTGGAAGACCCGGTTGACGGTCGCCTCCAGCAGGCCGAGGTCGTGGCTGATCAGCACCACCCCGCCCCGGCGGGTGGTGAGGAAGCCGCGCAGCCAGGCGACGGCGTCGGCGTCCAGGTGGTTGGTCGGCTCGTCCAGCAGCAGGGTGTCGTGGTCGGCGAACAGGATCCGGGCCAGTTCGACCCGGCGGCGCTGACCGCCGGAGAGGGTGCCGACCGGGGAGTCCATCACCCGGGCGGGCAGCCCGAGTCCGGCCGCGACCCGGGCGGCCTCGGCCTCGGCCGCGTAGCCGCCGCGGGCCTGGAAGGTGGCCTCGGCGCGGGCGTACCCGTCCATCGCCCGGCGCTCCTGGGCCGGGGAGCCGGCCGAGGCCATCGCCTCCTCGGCGGCGCGCAGCGCGCGGACAGCGGTGTCCAGGCCGCGGGCGGACAGGATGCGGTCGCTGACGGTGGCGGCCGGGTCGGCGGTGCGGGAGTCCTGCGGGAGGTAGCCGACGGCTCCGGTCCGGGAGACCGTTCCGGCGGCGGGCGCCAACTGCCCGGCGAGGGTGGCGAGCAGGGTCGTCTTGCCGGCGCCGTTGCGGCCGACCAGGCCGATCCGGTCGCCGGGGGCGACGTGCAGGGTGACATCGGACAGCAGCAGACGGGCGCCGACGCGCACGTCGACACCACGGGTGGTGATCATGGGATAACGCTCCGAAACAGCTGATGGACACACGGGTGGCGTGGAGGCGGGTCCGTCAGCTAGGAAATTCGGGGCGTCGACATGCGGGCCACGGTAGCGGGCGCCGGGAGCGGTCGCATCCGAATTCAGGGGCTGCAATCGGTGCGGCCGGCGCGGAAAGGTACGGCGCGGCACGGTACGGCGCGGTTTCGGCCACGGCGGCCCGCCGGTGGCGCACCGGGCCGTCTTGTCGCGGTCGCGCGACGGCCGCTTCCATGGCCGCATGGGCCGACGCGATCTCGTACTCCTGACCGATCACAGCTCGACCGAAGGAAGCCGGACGGTGCTCGCCGCCGCCGCCCGGACGCTGACCGGCCGGGAACCCGTACAGCTGGACGCCCGGCACTTCATGACCGGCGGCAGCGGCCGGATCGAGGCCGACGACGGGGGCCGGGTCCGGCTGCTGGCGGACGGCCGGGCCGTGACCGCCGACGCCGTGGTGGTCTACGAGATCCCGCCGCACCGGCGCCGCGCGTTCGAGGACTCCCAGCTGATGCTGCGCAAGTGCGGCGCCCGCTCGCTCGGGACGGACGCGGAGGCCTGGCGGGCGGCCACCGAGAAGGACGCCACCGTCGCCCGGTTCCACCGGGACGGCGTCCCGCAGATGCCCAGCGTCGCACTGTCCCGGCCGAGCCTGCAGGCGGCCGCCGGGGCCTTCGAGCGGCTGGGCGGAGACGTCTGGGCCAGGCCCTGCGTCGGGATGGGCGGCGAGGACGTCTTCCACGTCACCACCCACGCCCAACTCGCGGCCGCCGCGGGCCACTACGCGCGGGCGGGGGCGGACTGGCTGATCGCCCGCGACGCCCGGAACTTCCTCCCGGACGGCCGTCGCCACCAGTACCGGGTGGTGGTGCTGCACGGCCGGGTGGTGCGTGCGGTCGAGCACGTCCAGGCGGACCCGGACGCGCCCTGCAACGAGTGCCGCGGCGCCGTGTCCACCCTGCTGGATGAGCATGAACTGCCGGACGGGCTAGCCGAGTTGGCGATCTCCGCAGCCGCCTCCCTGGGGCTCGACCTCGCGGGCGTGGACCTCGCTGCGGAGAGCGGCGGCGTGGTCTTCGAGGTCAACGTCCACCCGGCGTTCGGCCGGGGCGCGCTGGAACAGGTGGCGCTGCCGTACGTCGCGGCGCACCTCGACGGGTAGCGGGCGCGACCGCCGCCGGGAGCCGTAACCGCCGCTCTGGTACGGCTCCCGGCGGCCCGGTCAGCCCCGCAGGACGGCGCCGAGCACCGACGGGCGGAACAGCAGCGACGGCGGCGCCACCAGGGACAGCACCTCGTGGAACGCCTCGGTGACCACCGGGTCGCGGGTGGCGCCGGCCAGCACCTTGTCCAGGAAGCGGTGCTGGAGCCTGAGCAGGGCGCCGGACGGCGCGCCCGTGGTGGTGTCGAAGCGGGCGTCCTCGGCGCAGGACATCACCCACGGGTTCTTGGAGGCCGTCGCGATGGCGCGCCGCGACTCCCGGGCCGTGACGTGCCCGATGCCGCCGTGCCGAAGCGCGGTGCGGCGCAGTTCCCGGGCGCAGAACAGGGCGACGGTGACGCCCTGGCCGTACACCGGGTTGAAGGTGCTCGCGGCGTCGCCGACCGCCACCAGGCCTTCCGGGCAGGCGCGTTCGTAGTGACGGCGCACGCCCGGGCCGGGGAGGAAGCCGCGGACCTCGCCCGCCGGTTCGGCCTCCCGCAGGGCCTCGCGCAGGAGCGGGTCACGCAGTCCGGCCAGGTGCTTGGCGAACCCCTCCTCGCCGGGCTCGGGTTCGGCGCCGCGCATCCCGGCGAGGCTGACGATCCAGCGGTCGTCCTCGACCGGTAGCAGGACGCCCATCCGCGGTGCGTCCGGGGCCTTGGTCTGGAGGTAGACCGCCTGGCCGCCGAGGTCGACCCCGGCCGGCCGGTGGAACAGCCGGGAGGAGTACGCGACGCCCGCGTCCACCCGCTCCTCGGGCACCGGACGGCAGCCGAGCTCCGCCAGCCACTTCGGCACCGCGGTCGAGCGGCCCGCCGCGTCGATCACCAACTCGGCTGCGATGTCACGGACTTCGCCGCGCACCGAGTCGCGCACCGAGTCGCGCGGCGAGCCCGGCTCCGAGCCCTGCGAGCCCTGCTGCGAGCCCTGCTCCGAGTCGCGCTGCGGGCCGCGTTCGCGCACCTTCACCCCGGTCACCGCCCCGGCGGACCCGAGCAGGCCGACCACGTCGGTGCCCTCCAGGAACTCGATCGAGGCCTCGGTGCGGACCCGGTCCAGCACCAGCTTGTCCAGCACCGGCCGGGTGCAGGAGAGGAAGGCCATCCGCGCCGGGTAGTCGGCCATCCACCCGGCGGAGCTGAGCCACTTGACCTCCGAGGCGGCCACCCGGAGCGCGCCCGCGGCCGTCAGCTCCTGTTTGATCCCGGGCATCATCTCCTCCAGCGCCCGGTGCCCGGCCTCCAGCACCAGGTGCGCGTGGCGCCCCTGCGGCACTCCGGCCCGGAACGCCGCCTCCGCCGGGTACCGGTCCCGCTCCACGACGACGATCCGCTCCGCGAAGCCGCGCAGCGCCCAGGCCGCCGCCAACCCGGCCAGCCCGCCGCCGATCACCACCGCAGTGCCCCGCCCCGGGGCCCTCTCCGAAGAAGTCATGACACGTAGCGTAGTGGCGCGCACGCCCCTCCGTACCGGCTTCACCTGGACGAACGCCGCTGCACGGGAAGGCTGTTGACGCGGAACCGGACCCGGACCCGGACCGTGGGCCGAGGGCCGGACCCGGGGCCGGATCCAGGGGTAGCCGGGGCGGCGCGCAGCCCGGCGGGGCAGCCGTGTGCGGCGGCCCGGTGGGTGAGCGGGTCGGGCGGGTACTAGACTCGACGGGGTCGTGTCGGCGCCCGTCCGGTTGCGCGGGCGCGCGGAGACGAGGAGGTGGGAGCCGTGGAGTGCAGTAGTACGGGCCGAAGTAGGCCCCGCCCCCGGTTGTCCCGCACCACTCGCGGCACCCGGCATTCCTCCTCCCGTACGGCTCCCGTGCGGCGCTGACCCCGGCCTCCCGGCTCGGGTGCCGCCGGTCGCGCCGTGCGCGTGGCGGCCGGCCGGGCGCCTCCGGCCCGCCCCTGCCGGGGCACGACGGCCGGGCATCCACCGTGGAGGTTCCCCGCCATGTCCGACTGGCGTGTGCGCGCCGTGCGCGCGAGCAAGCGTCCGTTCTCCCGTCCCGCGACCCGGCCCGCGGATACCCAGCCGGCGCCCGAGCACTCGATGGACCCGCGCTCCGACCAGCCGGTCGACCCGGTGGCGCTGGAGCGTTCCCTGGTGGACGCGGCGGTCTACCGGGACGGTCGCCGGACGGACACGCCCAGCGACCTGGCCGACATCTACCGCGCGCTGCCCGATCAGCCGGGGGCGATGGCCTGGATCGGCCTCTTCCGCCCCGCCGCGGCGCAGCTGCTGGAGGCCGCGGACCGGTTCAACCTGCACGAACTGGCCGTCGAGGACGCCATCGTCGCCCACCAGCGGCCGAAGCTGGAGCGCTACGGCGACACCCTGTTCGTGGTGCTGCGTGCCGCCCGCTACCTGGACGAGGCGGAGGAGGTCGACTTCGGCGAGATCCACCTCTTCGTCGGCCCCGACTTCGTGCTCACCGTCCGCCACTCCCAGGCCCCGGACCTGTCCGCGGTGCGCCGCCGGCTGGAGGCCGACCCGGAGCTGCTGGCGCTGGGCCCGGAGGCGGTGCTGTACGCGGTGCTGGACGCCGTGGTGGACGGCTACGCGCCGGTGATCGCCGGGCTCCAGCACGACATCGACGAGATCGAGACCGAGGTGTTCGGCGGCGACCCGCAGGTCTCCCGCCGCATCTACGAGTTGTCCCGCGAGGTGATCGAGCTGCAGCGGGCCACCCGGCCGCTGCTGGAGATCATGAAGAGCCTGGAGGCGGGCTTCGGCAAGTACGGCACCGACGACGAGCTCCAGCGCTACCTGCGCGACGTGGCCGACCACGCCACCTACGCCGCCGAGCGGGTGGACGGCTTCCGGCAGATGCTGCAGAACATCCTGACCGTGAACGCGACGCTGGTCTCGCAGCGGCAGAACGAGGAGATGAAGCAGCTCGCCGAGGCGGGGCACGCCCAGAACGACGAGATCAAGAAGATCTCCTCCTGGGCCGCCATCCTGTTCGCGCCGACCCTGATCGGGACGGTGTACGGGATGAACTTCGCGGACATGCCGGAGCTCAAGTGGGCCTTCGGCTACCCCTTCGCGATCGGGCTGATGGCGCTGGTCTGCACCGGGCTGTACCTGGTCTTCAAGCGCCGCAACTGGCTCTGACCGCAACCGGATCTGACCGCAACCCGGTTCTGACCGCAGGCGGGCTCCGCCGGGAGGGCGCTGAGGAAGCGTCAGGAACGGCGCGCCCGGCGGCGTCAAGGACTCAGCCGAGCCGTTCGTACTCGGCGTCCGGGTCGAGCTGGCGCCGGTACTCGACGTGCAGGCGGACGGTGCCGTCCGGCCCGGCCAGAGCGGCGAGCGGGCCCAGGCCGGCCGGGAGCGGGCGCGCTTGCGGCCACTGCTGGGCGAGGACGGCCAGCGGGGTGCCGTCGGCGCCGCGCACCACCCAGGTGGCCCGGCCGCCGCCGATCTGCGGCAGCCATGCGCGGGGGAGGTCGAGGGCGGCGAGGGCGTCCGGGGTGTCGAGGCCGTCGGGCAGGTCGACCGTCGCGTGGTGCGGGGCGTCGACGTCGTCGCCGGCCGCGACGGAGTCCCGGGTGAGGTGGATGCGCATGACGCGAGGATAGGGCCCCGGAACGCAGGGCCTCACCCGTGTGCCGGATTGACAAGGGCCGTTGCCATGGCGGCAAATGGCAGGCATGGTCGACGAAGAGTTCGAGAGCGTCCTCACCACGGTGGGCCCCCGGCTGCGCGCCCTGCGGCGGGAGCGCGGCACCACGCTCGCCAAACTGGCCGCCGCGACCGGGATCTCGCTCAGCACCCTGTCCCGGCTGGAGTCCGGGCAGCGCAAGCCGACCCTGGAACTGCTGCTGCCGCTGGCCCGGGAGTACCGGGTGCCGTTGGACGAACTCGTCGGTGCACCGGCCACCGGTGACCCGCGGATCCACCCGCGCCCGGTGACCAGGAACGGTCAGACGATCATCCCGCTCACCCGTCACCTGGGCGGGATGCACGCGTTCAAGCACATCGTGCCGCCGGGCCGGAACACCGAGCCCGAGCCGGAGTTGAAGGTGCACGAGGGCTACGAGTGGCTGTACGTGCTGTCCGGCCGGCTGCGGCTGGTGCTCGGCGCGCGCGACCTGGTACTGACCGCCGGCGAGGCCGCCGAGTTCGACACCCGCACCCCGCACGCCTTCGGCAACGCCGGCCCGCACCCGGTGGAGTTCCTCAGCCTGTTCGGTCCGCAGGGCGAGCGAATGCACGTCCGGGCGCGACCGGGAACCTCTGTTCGGTAGGTTCGTTCCTGACAGGGGGTCTTCTCCACGACTCCCGTCGGGCCGTCGGGAGGGGCCGAGAAGATGAGTGTGCAGCAGAGCGCGGAGTCCGGTGAGAGTGACGGAGCCGGGGAACGCGATCGGGCCGGGGACGGCCGGGCCGGTTCGGGGGCGGA
The DNA here is from genome assembly GCF_003635085.1 of Streptomyces sp. 1114.5. Taxonomy (NCBI): domain Bacteria; kingdom Bacillati; phylum Actinomycetota; class Actinomycetes; order Kitasatosporales; family Streptomycetaceae; genus Streptomyces; species Streptomyces sp. 1114.5. The sequence continues at coordinate 120,990 of NZ_RBXE01000004.1, read as the reverse complement.
GGAGGGGGCGGCCCCGGCCCCGGACGCCGGTACTCGTGCGGGCGCCGGTGCGGGTGCGGAGGTGAAGAACCCGCGCAAGAAGCGGCCGTTCTGGCAGGAGCTGCCGATCCTGCTGGTGATCGCACTGCTGCTGTCGCTCGGCATCAAGACCTTCTTCGTGCAGGCCTTCTCCATCCCCTCCGGTTCGATGGAGCAGACGCTGGCGATCGGTGACCGGGTGCTGGTCGACAAGTTCACCCCGTGGTTCGGTGCGAAGCCCGAGCGCGGGGAGGTGGTGGTCTTCCGCGACCCGGGCGGCTGGCTGGAGAGCGTGCCGACGAGCCCCGGCAACTCCTTCACGGGCACCCTGCAGAAGGCGCTGAGCACCGTCGGCCTGATGCCCTCGGCGGACGAGAAGGACCTGATCAAGCGTGTGATCGCGGTCGGCGGGGACACCGTCGAGTGCGTGGCGGGTGGCCCGGTGAAGGTGAACGGCGTCGCGCTGGACGAGCCGTACCTCTTCCCCGGTTCGACGCCCTGCGACAACGACCCGGTCGGCAGCATCACCGTCCCCAAGGGCAAGCTCTGGGTGATGGGCGACCACCGCAACAACTCGCGGGACTCCCGCTGGCACCACAACGAGACCGGTGACGGCTTCGTGCCGGTGGACAACGTGGTCGGCCGGGCCTTCGTGGTCGCCTGGCCGCTGTCGGACTGGTCCACCCTGCCGGTCCCGGACACCTTCGACAAGGTGCCGGCCGGGGCGGCCGGGGCCGCCGGCGCCCCGTTCGAGGCGCCGCCGGTGCCGGATGCGCTCGCGCTGGCCGGGGTCCTGCCGGTCGCGCTGTGGCGGCGCCGGCGCTCGGCGGCCGGGGCCAAGGGGCGCTGGGCCTCGGCCCGTTGGGCGTCGGGGCGAAAGAGCCGTTGAACCGGCCCGGTTTCCCGGCTTCGGGCGAACACCTCCCGCCGTTCTCTACACGCCTGTAGAGTCTCGGGGACGAGCTGCACCCGGCCGTGCGGCCGCCCCTGACCGGGCGGCGGCGGCCGGGGCCGGACCGGGAGGCGGAGCCGTGATGGAGAGTCAGTGCGGTCCCCGGAGCGACGGGGAGACGGCGGACCCGGCAGGCGCGGTGGACCGGACAGCCGCGTCAAGCGCGGAGGGTGCGGCGGATCCGGTGGGCCCGGCAGGTGTGGCGGGCCCGGACGTCCGGTGGGTCTACCAGCCGGTCGAGGTGGACCTGGGTGACGGCACCTGGGCGCTCGGCCGGATCAGCGGCTGGTGGCAGGACGCGGCCGGGCGGCGGTGGTGCCGACTGCGGGTCGGCCGCAGCGGGCAGCCGGCGTACTGGGAGCGCTTCGACCCGACGCGGGTGCTGCTGCTGCCGGTGTCGGGCCTCTGAGCAGCCGCGTCGCAACTCCTTGGCGGAACCGTTCGGCGAGCCCTATCGTCCCTGGGAGCGACCGCCGACATGCCACTTTCAGCAACCGGGGACGACGTGACTTCGGAGATCTACTTCAGCAGCAACTACCGTGACCTGTGCGAGCAGCACGGTACCGGTGCGGGCTTCCAGTTCGAGTTCTACTGCTACCGCTGCTCGGACACCTGGCGCTCGCCGTTCGAGGCGTTCCGGACCGGTCAGATGGCCGGCTGGATAGGCAAGGGCGTCAGCGCGGCCTGGAACCTCATCGGCGGCAGCGCCAACACCATCAGCAATGCCGCCGACGGCCTGGCCGGCCAGACCTGGGGGAGCACGCGGGACGCCGCCTTCCAGCGCGCGATCTCCAACGCCCAGACGCACTTCAACCGTTGCGCCCGGTGCACCCACTACGTCTGCGGCCGCTGCTTCAACCCCGCCCAGGGCCTGTGCCACAACTGCGCCCCGGACACCGCGGCCGAGGCGATGGCGGCGCAGCACCGGGGCCTCAACGACGCGGCCGGCGAGCGGGCGTACAGGGCCGGGCAGCAGTCCGGCGCCGAGTTCGACGTGAACACGCCGCGCCAGCTGGTCTGCCCGCAGTGCCACACCGAGACGCACGGCACGCCGTTCTGCCCGGGCTGCGGGTACCGGCTGGCGCAGTCCGTCCAGTGCACGAGCTGCCACCAGGACGTCCCGGACGGCGCCGCGTTCTGCCCGTCCTGCGGGACGCGGCGCTGACGGGGCGCTGACGGGGCTACGGCTGGGGACAACCGGTCTGACACCGCCCCGGGGTGATCGGTGGAGGGGCGCTCCCGGGACCGCTGGTCCGGGAGCGCCCCGCGGTTTCGCGTCGGCCTGCCGCCGCTCGGCCCTGCGCCGGAGCGGGCTCAGCCGTACGAGACGTTGGCGCAGGGGTCGTCGTCCGCCGAGCGGGCGGCGCCGCTGACGCTGGTGGGCAGCGGGGCCGGGGCGGCGGGGGTGCCGCCGGTGGCCGGGTTGGCGCCGCTCGCGGCCGCGAAGTCGTGGCCGAGGACGACGCTGATGCCCTTGCCGCCGGCCTGGACGGTCGCGCCCGGGAACAACTTGGCGACCGCCTCGGCGGAGGTGCGCTCGCCCGCGCCGTACTCGACGACGGTGGTGCTGCGGGGCTTTCCGGCCGCGTTGCCGACGGTGGTGACGGTGTAGCCGGCGCCCTTGACGGCCTCCGCGGCCTTGCCGCCGAGCCCGGCCTCGCCGGTGCCGTTGAGCACCGAGACCCTGATGTCGGCGGCCTTGGCGTTCGGGGCGGCGGTCGGGGTGGGCGGGGCTTCGGCGGCGGGAGCGGTGGGGGCGGCGGAGCCGGCGGCGGCCGGGGCGCTCGCGTCCTGGCCGTCGATGGTGCGGTCGGCCTTGAGCGCGGCCCAGAGCTGATCGATGTCCGGGTGCACCAGGGCGACCCGCGGGCCCTCGTAACGCCAGGGCGCGGTGAGGAACTTGACGTCGTGCAGGTCCACGTCCTTGACGGACATGGCGAAGTCGAGCAGCTTGGCCGCCGAGCCGAGGTCGGGGTCGACGGTCAGCGACTTGGTGGCCGCGTCGGCCAGCGGCAGCAGGGTGGTCGGGTCCATGCCGCGGGACTTGACCTCCTTGATGAGGGAGGAGAGGAAGGCCTGCTGGCGCTTGGTGCGGCCGATGTCGGAGCCGTCGCCGATGCCGTGGCGGATCCGGACGTAGTCGAGCGCGGACTGGCCCTCGACCCGCTGCTTGCCCTTGGCGAAGACCAGCTTGCCCTTGTGGCCCAGGTTGGGGTTGAGGTCCCCCTCGTGGATGTCGTTGGGCAGGCAGACCTCGACGCCGCCGACCGCCTTGGTCATCGCGGCGAAGCCGTTGAAGTCCACCACCATGGTGTGGTCGACCCGCAGGTTGGTGAGCTTCTCGACGGCGTTCTGGGTGCAGGCCGGGTTGCCCTGTTCGGTGTCGCCCACGGAGAAGGCGCTGTTGAACATCACATTGCTCTGCTCCTTGGTCCACTTGCCGTTGGGGAGCTTGCACGGCGGGATGGTGACCAGGGAGTCGCGGGGGATGGAGATGCCGACGGCGTGCTTGTGGTCGGCGTAGACGTGCAACAGGATCGCGGTGTCCGAGCGGGCGCCGCCGTCCCCGCCGCCGCCCAGGTCGCTGTTGCCGTTGCCGCGGCTGTCCGAGCCGATCAGCAGGACGTTCACCGGGGTGCGGCCCTGGGCGTCCGGGGCTGCGGCCTCCGGGCGGTCCTTGCTGACGGCGTCGCGGTCGAAGGTGCTGATGTTGCCGTTGAGCCGGTAGTAGAGGGCGCCGCCGGCGAGGACCACGAGCGCGGTGCAGCCGGCGGTCGTCCAGAGCACCTTCTCCTTGGTGCTGCGCTTGGGCTTCTTCGTGGGCTTCTTCGTGGGCTTCTTCTTGGCCCGCCCGGTGGAGCGGGCGTCCGGTATCTTCTTGGCGTCCTGGCCGGCCGTGGCACCCCGTTCCGGAGTGCCCTTCCCGCCCGCCGCCCGCCGTCCGCCCGCCCGGTGCGGCGAAATCCCGGATTCGGGGGAACCCTTGCGGCCAGACATGTCGTCATCCTCCACAGTTGCCACGGTGCCCCCGTCGAAGCGGTGGGCTTGCGCGGCCCGGGGCCGGAGCCGATCCGGGCGAGGCCCGTCGCTAAACTTTTACACCGCTGTAGAACTTCAGTGGAGCATACTAGGCGCGGACCAGAAAACCTGCTGGTCAGACCATGAGAAATTGCTTGATTGGCCGAACACGGCCACGCCATCCCGGACCCGTACGAGGAGCACGATGACTCACCGGATCGCACGTTCGATAGCCGGCGCCCTGGTGGCCCTGCTGGCCGCCGTCGGCCTCACCGCCGCGGCGTCGAGCGCGACGGCGGTGGCCGCACCCCGGACCGTCGCGGCCGCCGCGCCGCGCACCCTGTCGGCCGCGTCGTCGACCGCCTCGACCGCCTCGACCGCCTCGACCGCCTCGATCACGTCGACCGCTTCGACCGCCGATGTCGCGCACCTCGCGGCCAAGGACGAGAAGAAGAAGAAAAAGGGCTTCTTCGCCAAGCTGGGCAAGTTCCTGCTGGTCGTGGTCATCCTGATCATCCTGCTCTTCGTGCTGCTGATCGTCGGGATCGTCTACGCCGCGAAGCGGATCTTCGGCCGCCGCAAGTAGCCGGGCCGGCGAGGGGCGCCGGGCGGCTTTCCCGGGCGGTGGGGCCGGAACTCCCGCCCGGAGCAGACCACTCGGCTGCGATTGGCCCTGGTCCGGGCGGTGCGGGCGCCCGAGGATGGGCGGCATGAACGACTCCCACCGCCACCAGGACCAGGGCCAGGACCGACTTCGCCCCGAGAGCCGGGTCGTCCACCCGCCCCTCGCCGAGGCACTGGGCAGCCGGCCGATGGGCGTGCCGCTGCACCAGGGCCACCTGTTCGCCTTCGACTCCAGTGACGCGCTCTCACGGTCCTTCGCCGGACCGGACGGTGCGTTCGTCTACAACCGGCACGGCAACCCGACCGTCCGCTCGCTGGAGCAGGCCGTCGCCGACCTCGAAGGCGGCGTCGGCGCCCTCGCCACCGCCTCCGGCATGGGCGCGATCTCCACCGTGCTGCTCGCCCTGCTGCGCGCCGGCGACCACGTGATCGCCCAGCGGAGCCTGTACGGCGGCACCCACGCCCTGCTCGTCGACCTCGCCGAACGCCGGGGCGTCGAGGTCACCCACGTCGGAGGCGACGACCCGGAGGAGGTCCGGGCCGCCCTGCGGCCGCAGACCCGGCTGCTGTACCTGGAGACGGTCTCCAACCCGACCACCAGGGTCACCGACCTGCCCGGGCTGATCGCCGTCGCCAAGCGGGTGGGCGTGGTGAGCGTGGTCGACAACACCTTCGCGACCCCGCTGCTCTGCCGCCCGATCGAGCACGGCGCCGACATCGTGGTCCACTCCGCCACCAAGTACTTGGGCGGGCACTCGGACGTCCTCGCCGGGATCGCCGTCTTCGCCGAGGCCGAAGCGCACCGCGCGGTGTGGCAGCACTCCCTCGAACTCGGCGCCGCCATCGACCCGTTCGCCGCCTGGCTGACCGTGCGCGGCCTGCAGACCCTCGCCCTGCGGGTCCGCCGCCACTGCGAGAGCGCCCTCGACCTGGCCGGCCGCCTCTCCACCCACCCCGCGGTCACTGCCGTCCACTACCCGGGCCTGCCCGCCCACCCCGACCACGAGCTGGCCCGCCGCCTCCTCCCCGACGGCCACGGCGGCGTCCTGTCCTTCGACCTCGCTGGCGGCCGCGAGGCGGCCCGGGCCTTCACCGAGTCCGTGCGCCTGGCCTCGCTCGCACCCTCCTTGGGCGGGGTGCACAGCCTGGTCCTGCACCCGGCGAGCACTTCGCACCGGCAGCTGTCGGACGAGGAGTTGGCGGTGGCCGGGATCGGTGCGGGGCTGGTGCGGATGTCGGTGGGCATCGAGCACCCGGAGGACCTGTGGGCGGACGTGGAGCAGGCGTTGGCTCAGATCTGAACGCCCGGGGGCGGGTGACTGCAACGGCTCGATCCGGGCGGCCGTCGTCAGCGGGGCTTGGCCCGGGCGGCGAGGATGGCGATGTCGTCCTCGGCGGTGGGCGCCGGGGGCGGGGCGAGGGCGTGCAGGACGGCGTCCAGCAGGTCGTCGAGGTCGCCGGTGGCGGGCAGGCGCAGCGCGGCCAGCCGTTCCAGGGAGGTGTCGATGTCCTCGTCGCGGCGCTCCACCAGGCCGTCCGTGTAGAGCAGCAGGGTCTGGCCGGGGGTGAGCGGATGGGCGGTCTGCTCGTAGCCGCCGAGCCCGGTGCCGAGCGGCGGGCCGGTGGGGACACGGAGCAGCTCGGTGGGACGGTCGGGCGCGATCAGGGCGGGCGGCAGGTGGCCCGCGCTGGAGAGCGTCCAGCGGCCGCGGCCCGGGTCGGCGAGGGCCAGCAGGCAGGTCGCCGGGCGGGCGGAGTCGTCGGCGGAGATGACGTTGTCCAGCTGGCGCAGGATCCGGTGCGGGGGCAGGTCCATCCCGGCGATGTCGCGCAGCGCGGAGCGGTAGTGGCTCATGTCGACGGCCGCCTCGACGCCGTGCCCCATGACGTCGCCCATGGCGAGCAGGGTGCGGCCGAACGGCAGCCGGACCGTCTCGTACCAGTCGCCGCCGACCACCGTGCTGCTGCCGGAGGGCAGGTAGCGGGAAGCGAGGGCAAGGTTCTGGTGCGGGCTGCCCGGCTCGCTGAGCAGCGCCCGCTGGAGCTCCAGGGCGATGCCCTGGGAGCGGCTGTAGCGGCGGGCGTTGTCGATGCCGACGGCGGCGCGGGCGGCGAGGTCGCCGAACAGGGCGGCCTCGTCGGCGTCGAAGGGGACGCCGGCGGCGGTACGGCCGAGGGTGAGCAGCCCGACCAGGCGGCCGCGGGCGGCGAGCGGCAGCACGAGCAGCGAGGAGGTGTCGGCGGGGCAGGAGTCCGCGGGGCCGGTCTCGGCGAGTACGGCGATGCCGTCGGCGAGGCTCCGGGCGGCGGCCGAGCCCTCACGGTGGCGGACCGATTCGCCGGGCCGGGGGAGTTCGGCGAGGGCGGCGGCCAGCGCGGGGACGGACCGTGCCGCGGTGCGGTGCAGCCGCACGGGCGTGCCCTGGCCGGGCCGCGGGGCTTCGGCCTCGGGCGGCAGCACGTCGACGGTCGCGAGGTCGGCGAGGTCGGGTACGGCGAAGGCGGCGAGTTCGGCGCAGGTGGTGGCGATGTCGAGGGTGGTGCCGATCCGCTCGGCGGCGGCGTCGAGCAGCGCGAGCCGGGCGCGGGCCTGGTCGAGCTCGCGGAGCTGCGCGCGGGCCGGGTCGGGGCCGTCCAGGACGACGACGATCACGCCGGTGGTCCGGTCGGCGTGCCGCAGCGGCCGGTAGCGCACCCGCAGGCCGGGCGGGACGGGGTGGCCAGGACCCTCGGGCCCGCCGGTGGCGTGCTCGCGGTCGCGCCCGTCGGCGAGCACCCGGCGCAGGGTGGCGGCGGCGCCGGCGAAGGCGGTGGCCTCGGCGGCGCGGCCGAGCAGGTCGGCGCGGCGCAGGCCGGTGGCGGTGAGGAAGGCGGGGTTCAGGTACTGCCAGCGCAGCCGCGCGTCGAGCACGGCGACGCCGACCGGGGCGGCGGCGAGGGCCGCGCGAAGCAGGTCGGGGTCGTCGTCGTCCCCGTCCGTCCCGCCGTTCCCGCCGTCCCGGCGGTTGCTGTCGTCACTGCCGGTGATCGCGCCGAGCCTGGCCGCGAGGGAAGCCGCCGTCGCCGCCAGGGACCGGGTGACCGGTGTGCCGGGCGGTGAGCCCTCTGCTCGGTTGCCGTGCCGGAAGTGCATACGCCCATGATCACGCGCCGGGGCGCGGCACGCCCACAAGTGGGTGAAACCTTGACCGGCCGGAGACGGTGCTGTAGCGGAGCCGGTGCCCGCCGGGCGGGGAGCCGCACGGCGGTCGGTGCGCGGTGGGCGGCGAAGGCCCGTGCGGGGTGCGGCGGGCGTCCGGACGACGCACTGCGAAGCGGTCCGGAACCGGCGGGCGGACGGCGGATGATCACCGGTCATACTTGGGCGGCGGCGCCCGACACCGGACGCCGCAGGCCGTGCCGGCCCCGCGCGGCCCCGTGCCGGACCCACGTCCGCCCCGAGTCCGGCCCGAGCCGGAGACGTCCGTGAGCAGCCAGACCGGAGGAAGACCGATGAGCCCCAACCAGCCGACCAGTCGCCCGGCGGCCGGGGCCCCCGCGGTGCCCTGGAACCGGCAGCGGCTGCGGAGCAACAACGAGTGGCTGCTGCTGGAGCTGCTGCGCACCGGCGGCGGCTCCTCACGCGCCCAGCTGGCCCGGGACACCGGCCTGTCCAAGCCGACCGTCTCGGCCGCGCTGGCCGCCCTGGAACAGGCCGGGCTGGTCCGCGAGGCCGGACGGCTGGCACCCGAGCGCGGCCGTACCGCCGTGCTGTACGAGGTCGACCCGACCGCCGGGCACGTGCTCGGCGTGGACATCGGCCGGGCCAGGCTGCGGGTGGCCGTCGCGGACCTCGCCGGGACGGTCCTCGCCCGCCGGGACGTGGCCAACCGCGGGCGCTCGGCGAACGCCGTCGCGGACGCCGTGGTCGCCGCCGCGCACGAGGCGACGGCCGAAGCGGGCCTGGCCGCCGGCGACGTCGTGCACGCGGTGATCGGCACCCCGGGCGTGTGGGACGAGGAGCGGCGCGGGGTGCGCTACGCCGACAGCCTGCCCGGCTGGGGCCGGCCTGGGCTGTTCGACCGGATCGGGGAGGGGCTGGGGACGGCCGTGTCGGTGGCCAACGACGCCAACCTGGCCGCGCTCGGCGAGTACACCCTGGGGGCCGGGCGGGGCAGCCGGATGTTCGCCTACCTGCTGGTCGGCACCGGCCTCGGGCTGGGGGTGGTGAAGGACGGCGAGCTGCTGCTCGGTGCGCACGGCGCGCTGGGCGAGATCGGCCTGGTGCCGCTGCCCGCCCGCGCCGGTGAGCCGACCGGGACGATCGAGGAGGAGGCCGCCGCGGACGCCGTGGTGCGCTCCGCCCGGGACTTCGGGCTCGGCTCGGAGGGCGCCGCCCGGCAGCTGACGGCGAAACAGGTCTTCGCACGGGCCCGCGCCGGGGAGCCCGCGGCGGTCCGGGCGGTGGAGCGGGAGGCCGGGCAACTCGCCTACGCCGTCGCCGTGCTGTCCGCCGTGCTGGACCCGGACCTGGTGGTGCTGGGCGGCGGGATCGGCGGCAGTGCGGACCTGCTCCTGGAGCCGCTGGAGCAGGCCCTGCACCGGCTCGCCCCGATGCGTCCGACGCTCGCGCCGAGCCTCCTGGGGGAGGACGCCGTACTCCTCGGCGCGGTCTCCACGGCGCTGGAGACCGCCCGCCCCGAGGTGTTCGAGCGCCGGACGGCGGTGCTGCGCTGACGGGTGCCGGGTGCCGGGTGCCGGGTGCCGGACGGGCTCAGGCGTCGAGAGCGCCCAGGGCGTCCCGGATCAGATCCTCGTCGGACTGCCCGGGGACCGGTCGGGCCCCGACCAGCGTCGGCCACCCGATCCGGCGACCCCGGAGTGTCGCTGCCCGGGCGCCGTCGGAGGCCGGGTGACCATCGGCCCGGCGAGCGGCGACGGGCGGCGGCGCCCCGGGGAACAGGAGTGATGCGGATGCGCGGGCTGAGCGTGGCACGGATGGTCCTGGCGGCCGGGCTGGTGGCTTTGAGCACGGTGGTGGCCCTGCCGGGCAGCGCGGCGGCGGCCGGTGACGTCTTCGCGCCGCAGGTGGTCTACCCGGTCGGGCACAGCCCGCGCGACGTCGCGGTGGGCGACTTCACCGGCAGCGGCCGGCTCGGCCTGGCGGTGCCCAACGGCGAGGCGGACACCGTCTCGGTCCTGCTCGGCAACGGCGACGGCACCTTCGCCCCGCAGGCCACCTTCCCGACCGGTCCGGGCCCGACGGCGATCACGGTGGCCGACCTCGACGGCGACGGCCGGGCGGACCTGGTGACCACCAACCAGGGCACCAGCGGCGTCTCCGTGCTCCGCGGCAACGGCGACGGCACCTTCCAGGCCCCGCGCGGCTTCCCCACCGGAACCCATCCGGACGCTGTCGCCGTCGGCGACTTCAACGGCGACGGCCGGCCCGACCTGGCCGTCGGCGTCCTCGGCGAGCAGCGGGTCGACCTGCTGCTCGGCAACGGCGACGGCACCTTCCAGCCCCCGGCCGGCTATCCGACGGGCACCGACTCCAACCCGGCCTCGATCGTCCTGTCCGACTTCGACGGCGACGGGCGGCTCGACCTGGCCGTCGCCGACGACGGCATCAGCTCGGTCTCGGTGTTCCTCGGCAACGGGGACGGCACCCTCGGCCCGCGCACCGACGTCCGAGTCGGCGGCGTGCCGTACGCGCTCGCCGTCGGCGACTTCAACGGCGACGGCCGGCCCGACCTGGTGGCCACCGACGACGAGGACGGGGTCCGGGTCCTGCTCGGCAACGGGGACGGCACCTTCCAGCCGAACGTCTTCTACCCGGCGGGCCGGCTTCCCGGATCGGTCGCCGTCGGCGACTTCACCGGCAGCGGCCGGCTCGACCTGGTCGTGGCCAACGGCGCCAACGCCCTCGCGCTGCTGCGCGGCAACGGCGACGGCACCTTCCAGCCCCCGGACTTCTACCCCACCGGCAACGGCCACTTCTCCAGCCCGGACGCGGTCGCGGTCGGCCGGTTCACCGGCAGCGGCCGGCTCGACGTGGCCGTCAGCCACGGCCTGGACGACACCGTGTCGGTCCTGCTGAACACGCATCGAGCCCTGGTCACCACCACCCTCGCCGCCACGCCGAACCCCTCGGCGTACGGCAGCCCGGTCGCCCTGACCGACACCGTCTGCCCGGCCACCGCCGGGCCGGTGCCCACCGGCACCGTCAGCTTCGCCGACGGCGACCGGGAGCTGGGCACCGCCGCCCTCGCCCCCGGCGGCGGCTCCGGCTGTGCGCAGGCGCGGCTGGGCTGGAACCGGCCGCGGCCCGGCACGCACACCGTCACCGCCCGCTACTCCGGCGACGGCAGCTACCTGCCCGGCCCGCTGGAGACACTGGAGCACCGGGTGACCTGCGAACGGACGATCACCGGCGCCACCGGCCCCGTCCTCGCCGCCGGCCCGAGCACCTGCCTGGTCGGCGCCCGAACCGGAGTGGTCCAGGTAGCACCCGGCGCAGCCCTGTTCGCCGCCGACTCGACGATCGACGGCGGCCTGAACGCGCAGGACGCGTCCGGCGTCGAGCTGTGCGGGAACACGGTCGACGGCGGCCTGCGGATCGCCGGCACCACCGGCCCGGTCCTGGTCGGCGCGCCCGAGCAGGGCTGCACCGCCAACCGGATCGGCGGCCCGACGGTGCTGACCGGCAACCTGGGCGGCACGGAGATCGCGGGCAACACCATCACCGGCGCGCTCCACTGCGTCGGCGACACTCCACCGCCCACCAACGCGGGCACCCCCAACACCGTCACCGGTCCGCGCACCCGCCAGTGCGCGACGCTGTAGCCGCCGAAGGGTCTCCCACCCACCGCCGCAGGGCGGACCGGCCCTGGTGCCCAGTGCGATGCAGGACGGGCGTACCGGTCGGTAGGCGCTGTCACGCCCGCCTCGACGCAGTCGTTCTGCGGTTGTGTCGACGACCCATGTGGAGGTATACGGACTGATGGGGTGCCGTTCGGCGGCCGACCGGATGCCGTGCCGCCGCAGCGGTTGCCCGAGTCGATCGAGGAAGCGCGTCGACGAAGGAGGTGTCGACAGTGATCACGGAACTGGCACTGGAGCGCGTGGAGTTCACCTGCGGCCACTGCTGGCACCAGTGGAGCATGGACTACGACGTCCAGCACTACCGCGATGACGACGGACGGGACTGGGAGTACTTCTCCCGCGACGGCACAGCCGTGGACTCGCCCTACACCCCCCAGGGAGCGCCGCCCTGCCCCGGGTGCGGGCGCCGCTGGGTGGGACGCATTCTCGCCCGCCGGCCGATTCCGACGCCGCCGGGCCCGGTCGGCACACCGCGTCAACCGATTGCCGACGCTACGGGTCACCGGCCGGAGCGGCACGGTGCGCCGCCGCTCGACGCACGGGCCCACACCCAGCCCGCGCAGCTCGAAGCACCCGATGCGGACGGCGACTGGGGGAAGGTCGACGCCGACGCGGGAGAGGGGGTGTGAGGCGATGGCGAGGGTGACGGTCGAAGGTGCGGACCTGGTGGTCCGGCTGCGCTGGTGGGAACGGCTCGTGACGCGGTCGGGGCCGCTGCGGGTGCCGCTGACGGCGGTGGAGAAGGTCACGACCACCAGGCAGCCGTGGAGGGTTGTCCGCGGAGTACGCGAGAGCGGCCTGCTGATCCCCGGCAGGCTGTGCCTGGGGGTGTGGCGGCATCCCGGCGGCCGGGACTTCGTGGCCCTGCACCCGTTCACGGACGTCGTGGTGAGCATCGACCTGCGCCGGCCTTCTCCGTTCGCGCGCATCGCAGTCCACGCGACCGAGGCGCCGCGAACGGTGGCCGACCTGCACACGGCGGTGAGCCGGACCGTCCTCGCGGCAGGAGGGCTCGATGAGGACGTCCCCGGGGCGGTCCCGGAGCCCGAGAATCCGCCGGCCCGGCCCGGCGGCCGATGGGCGGGCGTTCCGGCCCACGCCTGAGTCGCGCGCCTGGACGGCGAGGACCCCTAGGGCCTGTCCGGCGCAGCGCCGCGGCCGCTCCCTGACGGCAGCCTGCCGCAGGCTGGAAAAGCTCCGATCCGGCCGCGCAGCTTCACCTGCACCCGAGCGGGAGGTTGCGGAGGCCGTCGTCCGTCCGGTCGGGGTCGGTCAGGACGCGGGATCGGGGCGGCGGATCGCGTGGATGATCCGGGTTGCCCAGTCGGCGGGGCGTTCGTGGCCGAGGAGGGTGGCGAGGCGGTGCATGCGGGTGCGGCGTTCGGTCGGGGTGAGGGCGAGGGCCTTGGCGAGGACGGCGGTGAGGTCGTCCGGGGAGCGGGGGTCGGTGAGGAGCGCGGCGTCGCCGAGCTCGGCGGCGGCGCCGGCGTGGCGGGAGAGCACCAGCACGCCCGGGCCGGCTGCGTGGCGGGAGGGGAGGGCGGCTTGGGCGGCGACGAACTCCTTGGCCGTCAGGTTCATACCGTCCTGCAGCGAGGTCACCCAGAGCACGTCGGCGGCCAGGTACTCGTCGACGACCTCGGCGAAGGAGAGACTTCGGGGGAGATAGTCCACCGGGCGCCAATCCGGCGTCTGCCACGCGTCGTTGACCTCGTCGATGCGCTGTTCGAGCAGAGCGCGGGTGGTGTCGTAGGCGGTGAGACCGGGCTCGGGCGGCGGGCAGACGAGCCGGAAGGTCAGCCGTTCGCGCAGGTCGGGCCGCTGTGCCAGGAGTCGGGCGATGGCGTCGACCTTCTGCACCGGGGCTTTGGCGTAGTCGAGGCGTTCGACGGACAGCACCAGGCGTCCGGTGCCGGATCGGGGTGGCGGTGTGCGGGTGCGTGCGAGGGCTTCGATGGCGGGGCGGTCGACGCCGAGTGGGCAGACCTCGATCCGTGGCGGGTGGGGCAGGCCGGTGAGGGCGTGGCGGAAGTGGTCGGCGAAGGCGGTGGTGTGGAAGCCGGCCCAGTCCAGACAGGCCAGGGATGCGCGCAGTTCGGCGGCGACCGGCAGGGTGGCGAAGACGTCCGCGGGAGGGAAGGGGGTGTGGTGGAACAGTCCGGTGCGCAGGTCGGGACGGGCCGTGCGCAGGAGGCCGGGGACCAGCCAGAGGTTGTAGTCGTGCAGCCAGACGGTTGCTCCCGGGGCGGCCAAGGTGCCGATGTGGTCGGCGAACCGTGCGTTGACGGTGCGGTACTCGGCCCAGGCGCGGTCGTCGAACACCGAGCGGCCCGGTTCGGACATCAGGACCGGCCAGAGGATTTCCTTGCAAGCGTGGTGGAAGTAGCCGCTCCACTCGGCGGTGGTGAGCGGTACGAGGGACAGCGGCGGGCCAGCGGACTGCTCGCGGGCGGCCTCGGGATGACCGCCGGGCCGGGCGGTGACCCAGATGCCGCCCGGCAGGCCGCCGGTGAAGGCACTGGTCAGGGTGGGCAGGATGCCGTTGGGGCTGGTGGGCGGCTGCCAGCTGTCGCCGGCCCAGCGCAGCGGCGGGCGGTGGTATCCGACCACGAGTGAGGGGCGGGGCTCGGGCTCGGGACGGACCGTGGCGACCCAGCCCAGTGTTCGGAGAGCCGCGAGGATGCCGGCTGCGCCCTGCTGGTGCGGGCGGTGGATCAGGGGATCGTCGGCCACCGCCGCGAGCAGCGCGGGCTCGCCCCCTGCGACGACCACCCCGTGGGTGCCGAGGCGGAACAGTGACAGGTCGTTGAGGGAGTCCCCGGCGACCAGGATCGCCTTGGCCGACCAGTCCAGTTTGTCGGCCAGGGCCCGCAGTGCGCCGCCCTTGGAGGCGGTCGGCGGCAGGACGTCGAAGAAGCGGTCCGCGGAGTAGGTCCAGCCGCAGCCGAGCGCCTCCACCGCCGCGGTGAGCTCACCGGTGAGGTGTTCGGGGGCCAGGTGGAACGAGCAGCGGCCGTCCTGGATGACGCCGTGCTGGTAGGTGAGCCCGGGGAAGCGGCGTAATGCGGCCCGGACGCGCTCCGGACCGGGCCAGCCGGCACGCAACTGTTCCTGCAGCGGCTCGACGGTGGAGAAGTCGGTGCCGTCGAGGACGGTGGCGCCGACGTCCGCGATGATCCACCGGGGCCTCGGGACGAGCGGGTCCCGCAGGACCTTGCGGATCGACGTCAGTCCGCGGCCGGTGGCGAACACCACGGTCACCTCGGGATGACGGTTCAGCGCGTCCCGCAGTCGGCGCCGGTCCTCCGGGGCGCCGCCGAGCAAGGTGCCGTCCAGATCGGTGACCAGAATCCTCGACATCCGACGGACGCTAACACGATCGCTCAGCGTGGTGAAGTGTTCACCTCAGCCGGGAGGTTGTGTGTGTGCGTTGAGGGCGGTGAGGCCGCCGAGCACGGGTGCTGCCCGCGGTCGAGGTTCAGGCGGCTGGATCGGCCGGCCCGGCAGTCCGTGAACACGGCCGGACGGGGGCGGGCACACACCACGGTGTGTGCCCGCCCCCGTCCGGTCCGCCCTGCCTGCACGGCAGGGTCGTTCACCAGCGGTACCAGCGGCCCCGGCTGCCGGAAGCGCCGGTGCTGCGGAGCAGGAATCCGAGCAGCCAGACCACCAGGACCACGACCGCCACCCACCACAGGGCCTTCAGTGCGAAGCCGGCACCGAAGAGAAGCAGAGCCAGCAGAAAAACGAGGAAAAGGGGAACCATCTCGACCTCCGTAGTCAGTGTCAGCACACCGACTGCCCCGTCGCGTCCGACGTATTCAGCGGAATCCTCGACGCCCCGTGCACGCAACTCGCCTGATTGCCGGCGGCGTTCGGGGTTAGACGGCCGCTGTGCTGAGATTCCTGTGGATTGCCGGGCCGGTCGGTGGAGCGGCCGCCGCCACGGCCGCGGCCTTGTTCGGGTCCCCGTGGTGGTGGTGCGCGGCCGTGCCCTTGCTGGTGGTGACGGTGCTGGCGTCGAAGGACCTGCTGCAGACCCGGCATGCGATCCTGCGGAACTACCCGGTCATCGGCCGTCTGCGGTTCGCGCTGGAGGGCATCCGGCCCGAGGTCCAGCAGTACTTCGTCGAACGCAACGTGGACGGGCGCCCCTTCGACCGCGACACCCGCAGCATCGTCTACGAGCGGGCCAAGGGGACGGACGCGGAAGAGCCCTTCGGCACGGAGCTGGACCTGTACGGGAGCGGGCGCGAGTTCCTGGTGCCGTCGATGGCCCCCGTCGCGGTGCCGCACCGCCTGCCCAGGGTGCGGGTGGGCGGTCCCGACTGCTCCCAGCCGTACGCGATGGCGCTGCTCAACGTGTCCGCGATGAGCTTCGGCTCGCTGTCGGCCAACGCGGTGCTGGCTCTGAACACCGGTGCGGCGCTGGGCGGTTTCGCCCACGACACCGGTGAGGGCGGGCTGTCCGAGTACCACCTGCGGCCCGGCGGGGACCTGGTGTGGGAGATCGGCACCGGCTACTTCGGCTGCCGCACCGAGGACGGGGACTTCGACCCCGGCCAGTTCGCCGAGAAGGCGGCGCACCCGCAGGTCAAGTGCGTCTCCCTGAAGCTCAGCCAGGGCGCCAAACCCGGCATCGGCGGCGTGCTGCCCGGTTCCAAGGTCGACGCCCGGATCGCGCGGGTGCGCGGTGTCCCGCAGGGGAGGACCGTGGTCTCCCCGCCCCACCACCGGGTCTTCTCCACCCCGCGCGAACTGGTCCGCTTCATCGGCCGGATGCGAGGGCTGGCGAGCGGCAAGCCGACCGGGTTCAAGCTCTGCGTCGGGTCGCGCCGCCAGTTCCTCGCGGTCTGCAAGGCCATGCTGGAGGAGGGGGTGACACCGGACTTCGTCATCGTCGACGGAGCGGAGGGCGGGACTGGCGCCGCCCCGCTGGAGTTCGCCGACCACGTCGGAATGCCGCTCACCGAGGGGCTGATGACGGTGCACAACGCACTGGTCGGCACCGGTCTGCGGGACCGGATCCGGATCGGCGCCAGCGGCAAGGTGGCCACCGGGAGCGACCTGGTGAAGCGGTTGATCCAGGGAGCCGACTACACCAACGCCGCCCGGGCCATGATGTTCGCCGTCGGCTGCATCCAGGCCCAGCGCTGCCACACCAACACCTGCCCGGTCGGCGTGGCCACCCAGGACCCGCGCCGGGCCCGCGCCCTGCACGTGGGGGACAAGTCCCAGCGGGTGCGGCGCTACCAGGAGGCCACCGTCAGGAGCGCCCTGCAGATCATGGCCGCGATGGGGGTCGACGACCCCTCGCAGCTGCGCCCGCACATGCTCCAGCGCCGCATCGACCCGCAGACCATCCGCTCCTACGCGGACCTCCATCCCTGGCTGGAACCGGGGCAGCTGCTCCATGACCCTCCCGCTCCCTGGGCGCGCGACTGGGAGGCCGCCCACCCCGACCGGTTCACCGTCTGACACTTCGAAGGGAAGCCCCGTGGCACGTACCGTCGCCCGCGTGATCGTCGACGCCCTGCAGGAGCTGGGGGTGCGCCATGTGTTCGGCGTCGTCGGCGACGCCCTGAACCCGCTGACCGAGGCCATCCGCACGACCGAGGACCTGGACTGGATCGGCTGCCGCCACGAGGAGGCCGCGGCCTTCGCGGCCGGCGCCCAGTCCCAGCTGTCCGGCACCCTGGGCGTGTGCATGGGTACCGTCGGCCCCGGATCGGTGCACCTGCTCAACGGACTGTACGACGCGGCCAAGAGCCGGACCCCGCTGCTCGCCATCGCCGGACAGGTCCCTTCCGCGGAGCTGGGCAGCGACTACTTCCAGGAAGTCGACAACGACCTGCTGTTCCGGGACGTCGCGGTCTTCCGGGCGACCGTGACCTCGCCGGACCAACTGCCGAGGATGCTGGAGACCGCCGTCCGCTGCGCGATCAGCGAGCGCGGCGTGGCAGTGCTGACGGTCCCCGGCGACCTCGGCGACCGGGAGCTGACGGAGGACCGCCCTGCCCGCTTCCCGCGGGTCCGCCCGGTCACCCGCGCAGACGACGCCGGCATCCGGGATGCCGCCGACCTCGTCAACGCCGCCGACCGGGTGACCCTCCTGGTCGGCCGGGGCGCCCGGGACGCCCGCGCAGAGGTGCTGGCACTCGCCGAGCGCCTGTCCGCACCGATGGTCCTCACCCTGAAGGCCAAGGAGGGCTTCGAAGCGGACAACCCCTACCAGGTCGGACAGACCGGCCTGATCGGCAACCCCGCCGCCGCCGGAGCGCTGGACGCCTGCGACACCCTGATCATGCTCGGCACGGACTTCCCCTACCGCGACTGGTATCCCACCGGCCGCAAGGTCGTCCAGATCGACCTCCTCGAACGCAACCTGGGCCGCCGGGTACCCGTGGACGTGGGACTGGCAGGCGACACCGCGGCCACCCTCCGGGCGCTCCTGCCGCACCTCAGGCCCAGCACGGACCGCGTCCACCTCGAAGCGGCCCGGGAGCGCTTCGAGGAGTGGACCGCCGGCCAGCGGCGCCTGGCGGACCCCGAGCACGACCACCACCTGCTCGGCCGCCTGCGCAGCGCGCTGGACAACCGGGGCCACGACGTGCGCCCGGAGGCCCTGGCCGCCGCCGTGAATGACCGTGCGAGCGACGACGCCGTCTTCACCTCCGACACCGGCATGGCGACCGTCTGGCTGTCCCGGTTCGTGACCATGCGCGGCCGCCGGCGGCTGCTGGGGTCGTACAACCTCGGCTCGATGGCCAACGCCATGCCCCAAGCCATCGGCGCGCAGCTCTGGGCCCCCGACCGGCAGGTCGTGGCGTTCTGCGGTGACGGCGGCCTGAGCATGCTCCTCGGCGACCTGATGACGATCAGGACCCACCGGCTCCCGGTGAAGCTCGTGGTGTTCGACAACCGCCGCCTCGGCATGGTCAAGCTGGAGCAGGAGCAGGCCGGGCTCCCGGAGTTCGGCACGGAGTTGGACAACCCGGACTTCGCCGCGGTCGCCACCGCGCTCGGCCTGACCGGCATCCGGGTCACCCGCCCCTCCGAAGTGCTCGACGGCGTGCGACGGGCGTTCGAGACGCCGGGCCCGGTGGTGCTCGACGTCCTGACCAACCCCCGGGAACTCGCGGTTCCGGGCAAGCCGACCGTCGAGCAGGGGTGGGGCTTCGCGATCGCCAAGGTCAAGGAGACGCTGCGCAGCCACGACGGCTGACGGTCGGCCCCCGGGGCGGCCCTTCGCCCCGGGGCACGCGGCTGTTCGCCTCCGGGCCAGGGCACGACCGGCCGCCACGGGCGGGGTCAAGACAGCGCGCTGCTCGGCCGGGTCATGATCAGGCGGTCCGCGCCCGAGGCCGGAGGCGCCGACCAGCGCGGACCGCCGTGCAGCGGGCCCGGTCCCTCGTCACCGCGCCACCGGGCTGCGACGTGCAGGAGCCGCCTCCTCCGCTATGCCGCGGTCGCGCGGACGGCTCCGTCGCCGGTGTTCCGCGATGGCCGCGGAGGCGTCGAAGGGCACGATCGTGGCAACGACGTGGGGAAGGCGACTCACGGCGTGGGCGATGGAGTCCCCGCTGCGGGCGTGCAGCAGCCGTCCCACGACGGGACCGTAGGAGCGGCGCGGGATGAGCAGTGTGACCTGGGTGCGCCCGTCGGTGGTGGCCTCGACGGCGTGCCGGGCGATGGCGTGGTGCAGCCGGCGGTCCGGACACTCCACCAGGTCCAGCGGCACGTCCGCGGCCTGGTTGGACGCCCAGGCCCGCCGGAGCTGCTTGGCCCCGGCCGTGTCCAGGGCCACGTGCACGGCGCGCAGTCGCGCGGGACGCAAGGTGTGGGCGTAGCTCAGAGCGGCGAGGACCGCGAGGTCGAGCCGGTCGACCAGGAGCATCACCACGTGGCGTGAGCGGGTCGCGGTGGTCGCGGTGGCGGGTGCCGCTTCCAGAGCGGTTCGCTCGGTGCGGTAGCGCTCGTTGGTGCGGATCAGGCCCCACACGCCGAGGGGGAAGAGAATCACGACGACCCAGGCGCCCTCGGTGAACTTCGTGACGGCGAAGACGACGACCACGGCGGCGGAGGCGGTCGCGGCAGCCGCGTTCACGGCGGTCTTCAGGAGACGGTGCTCCTCCCGGCGCTGCCAGTGGTGCTTGGCCAGACCGGCGGTCGCCATGACGAAACCGGTGAAGACGCCGATCGCGTACAGCGAGACGAGTTCGGTGACGTTGCCGCGGGTCACGAGCAGCAGGGCGAGCGAGACGGCCGTGAGCACCAGGATCCCGTTGGAGAACGCGAGCCTGTGGCCCCTGCGGGTCAGGCTCCGGGGAAGGAAGGAGTCGTCCGCGACGAAACTGGCCAGGAAGGGGAACCCGTTGAAGGAGGTGTTCGCCCCGGTGTAGAGGACGAGCGCGGTGGCCACCTGGACCGCGGCGAACATCGCCTGGCCCAGGACGCTTCGACCGAACACCAGGTGCGCTTCCTGGGCCAGGACGGTCGGGCTCCCGGAGACGTACGGGATCGCGTGCGTCTGCCAGGCGAGTGCCGACACGCCCAGGACGAGCCCACCGAGGATCACGCTCATGATCACCAGCGTTCGGCGGGCGTTGTCTCCCTGCGGCTCGCGGAAGGCGCCGACTCCGTTGGAGATCGCCTCCAGGCCGGTGAGCGACGACCCGCCGTTGGCGAAGGCGCGGAGCAGCACGAACAACGAAGCGCCCATCAGCAGACCGCCGCCCGGTGTGCCCAGGGGTACGGCTCCGTCGGCGTGCAGGTCGCCCTCACCCAGCCTCGGCAGGTCGCCGGCGGCCAGCCGTCCCAGGCCCACCAGGACGGTCAGGCCGGCAGTGAGGACGAACAGATAGGTCGGTACCGAGAAGGCCCTGCCCGCCTCCCGGACGCCCCGCAGGTTCCCGTAGCAGAGCAGGCAGAGGACTCCTACGGTGATCCACAGCTTGTCCGCGCCGATGTCGATGCGGAAGAGCAACCGCAGCATGGAGGAGAGCGCGTCGGTGCCGGCGGCCGTCTGCACGGCCACCGTGACGATGTAGTCGATCAACAGGGCGACCGCGGCGACCTGTGCGGTGCGGGGGCCGAAGTTCTCCCGCGCCACCACGTACGAGCCACCGGCACGGGTGTAGGTCATGACCACGTCGCGGTAGGACAACGTGAGCAGGACCAGCAGCGCGAGGATGACGCCCGTCACCGGCATGACGAGGGTGAACCCCGCCACTCCCACGACCGGAACCAGCTGGGTGAGCATCTGCTCCGTGCCGTACGCGCTGGAGCTGATGCAGTCCGGTGCGAGCACGCCGAGCGCGACCGGTTTGGAGAGCTTCTCGTCCCGTAGGCGCGCCGTGACCAGGGGCGGCCCCAGCAGCAGCCGCTTGATGCGGTAGCCGATGCGTTCCGGTACCTCCGCGGCCGCTGCGGCCTGCCGGTCGCCCGTCCGCGTCCGTCCCTCGACAGTCACCCGATCCTCCTGCGACCGACAGCTGCGACGTCCGGTCGGGCGTCCCCCGGCCGCATGCCCCGGGCAGCGTGGAGCATGCCTGACAGTCGCGGGATCCCGCGCCGACGTGCTTCCGCCGTGGGCCCGGACCTGCGGCGACGGGAGCGCCCCGGGGCCAACAGGCCTGCGGCACCGGTGCGTTCGACGAGCCGGAGCGAAACCTCGGACGAACGAAGCTTCGCCGTGGCCGGCACCTCGGGGCCGGCGCTCCCCCGTACGGGTGGTTGCCGGTCGACGGCCCCGGCGGACGGCGTCACCCGCTCGGGGCGCAGCGTCGTCGTCCTGATCCTGGTCGCCGTCCTGGCGGTGCGCGCATTGAGACGTTGAGGGGTGAGCGGTCCGCGTCTGCGGCCCGTGGAGGGGGAGTTGGCCGGGCCCCGGCCCTACCGGTCGTCGGACCGCGGGCACCGAGCCCCGACGAACAGCGGCCCGCTCACGACGTGGCATGCTCCTCACATGACCGACCACGACCGACCGGCGCCCGGGACGAGCGCTGAGACCAGTTCCACGACGGGCGGCACAGCACGGGAGCCCGCGCTCCAGGACGTTCTGGATGCCTCCTTCGGGTCGATGGTCCTGCTGGAGCCGGTCTTCGACGCGCACGAGGAGGTGGTGGACTTCCGTTTCGCCGCGACGTCGCCGGAGGCGGTCGACATCGCCGGGCGCCGAGGCCGGGAGCTGCTGGGGCGAAGCATCCTGGAGACGTATCCCGGGGTGGCCGGAAGCGATCTCTGGCAGGGATACCGCAGCGCGTACATGACCGGCGTCCGCTACGAAGGTGAGCTGGACTACGAGGAAGTCGCGGCCGGCATCCCGAGGTTGTCCCGCTACACGGTGAGGGCGGTGCCCTGCGGACGCGGGCTGATCGTCTCGTGGTCCCGCCTCGACACCCACGAACGGAGGCAACGCAGGCAGGCACTGATGCAGCGCCTGGCCAGGACCGGCTGGATGGACCACGATCTGCTCCGCGACGAGATCACCTGGTCCCCCGAGGTCTATTCGATCTTCGGCAGGAGCGGGTCACCGGGACCGGTGGCACTGCGGGACCTCGCCGCCCAAGCGGCGGGGACCGACCGCGAGGCCCTGGAGGACGAGGTCCGGCGGTTGATGACGAGCGGCGAGCGGATCGACCGCACCGTCCGCATCCTCCTGTCCGCAGGAGAGGTGCGACACGTCCGGATCGTCGCCGAAGCCGAAACGGACGCGCACGGCGACCCGATCGAGCTCCACGGGTTGTTCCAGGACCTCACGGCCGTCAAGCGCTCCGAGCAGCAGCTGCTGGAGCACCAGCAGGCGGTGCTCGCGCACCAGGGCCTGCTGGCGGCCGAGCGGGACCTCGCCGCCCGGCTCCAGAACACGCTGCTCCCCGTGTCGCAACAGGTGCTCGACCTGGCCGGCCTCGTCGTCGACGTCGCCTACCAACCCGTTCAGGAAGGGCTGAATCTCGGCGGTGACTGGTACAGCGCCGTCGAACTGCCGGACGGCAGCGCCCTGCTGGTGGTCGGAGACGTCGCGGGCCACGGTCTCGACGCGGTGGCCACGATGGCCCTCCTGCGCTTCACGGCGAAGGGCATGGCCATCACCGGCACGCCTCTGCCGGAGATCCTCCACCGCCTCAACACCCTGCTGCTGCACGCCGCGGACCGGCCGTACAGCACCGCCACCATGATCATGGCCTGCTACCAGCCGGAGACCTCCCGGCTCACCTGGGTCCAGGCCGGACACCTCCCGCCGCTGCTCCTGCGCCAGGGTGAGGCCCGCTACCTGCCGACCCCGGCGGGCATCCTGCTCGGAGCCACCGACACTCCTCGCTACGAGGCTTCGACGCTCGACCTGTCGCCCGGCGACGAACTCCTCCTCTACACCGACGGCCTGATCGAGAACCCGGGTGAGCCACTCGACGAAGCCCTGTCACGACTGGCTCGCACGGTAGTGGAGCGCAACGGTGACAAACCGTTCCTGGAGGGGCTCGTCCGGGCACTGGTCAAGCCGGCCGACCGCCGCGATGACATCTGCGCCCTGCACGTTCGCCGCTGACCGCTGGTCGCAGGAGGCCGGACCCGCCGTCTTCCGGGAAGGTTCGTCGCCGCCGGCATCCGATCCCGGATTCGGGGCAGTCGAGGGACAAGCCGACTGACGAGGAGTGAGACAGCATGGGTATCGGTGGCTGCATCGGGTTGTTCGCCCTCGGCGCCGTCATGGCCTTCGCCACGGACTGGCATCTGAAGGGCATCAACGTCCACATGGTCGGCTGGATCCTCATGGCCGCCGGCCTGCTGGGAATGATCACTTACGTCAACGTGTTCCGGCGCCGGCGCATGGGTCGGAGAGTGGACGCCGACGAAGTGGTCGAGGAGCGCCGCTACTACGAATAGGCTGCCGCAGCCGGGCTGACGGTGAGGAGTGGGAAGTCGGCTCGGCCGACTCCCCACTCCTCGTGATGCCAGGGGAGGCTCCCCCGCGGGCGGGCCTGGGCTACGGGACCGCCGCCGGACTCAGCTGTCCGGTCGGCGCACCGCCACGCCGACCAGGCAGGTGTCGTCGTCGGTGTCGGCGCTGCTGTACTGCAGCAGGTGGTCCAGGTGCCCTTCGAGGCCGTTGGCGCCGACGCCCGCGTCGCGGTGGGCCCGTTCGGTGAGCGCCGTCAGGTTGGTCAGTGACGCCTGGAGGGACTCGTCACGGCGTTCGATCAACCCGTCGGTGTACATCACCAGGGTATCGCCGGTCTCCAGGACGAACTCGTCCTCCTCGTAGTCCGCCTGGTCCAGGGCGCCCAGCAGGATGCCGCCCACCTGCGGAAGGGTCCTCGCCCGGCCGTCGCGCAGCAGCACCGGCGGCGGGTGGCCGGCCCGGGCCCAGCGCAGCCGGCGGGTCGCCGGCTCGTACAGCCCGCAGACGGCGGTGGCCGTGACGTTGTCGGTGAGGTGGTGGGTGACGCTGTTCAGCCAGCTGAGCAGCTGGCCCGGCCCGGCGCCGGTGGCGGCCAGGCCGCGCAGGGCGTTGCGCAGGGCGACCATGCCGGTGGCGGCCTCGATGCCGTGCCCGGCGACGTCGCCGACGCACAGCAGGACGTCGCCGGTCGGCAGCGCGAGCGCGTCGTACCAGTCGCCGCCGACGAGGTGGTCCTTCTCGGCGGGGCGGTAGCGGACGGCCACGTGCAGGTCGTGCAGGTCGAGCGGGCCCCGGGCGGGCGGCATGATGGCGTGCTGGAGCTGGAGGGCGAGGCGGCTGCGCTCGGCGGCCTGCTGCTCGCTCTGGGCCAGCTGGTCTCGGGTGGCGGCGAGCGCGACCTCCGTCCAGTGCTGGGCGGAGATGTCCTGGTAGGCGCCGCGTACCAGGCGCAGCCGGCTCTGCGGATCGCGCACCGGCTCCGCCACGACCCGGATGTGCCGGGTGACGCCGTCGGGGCGCTGGAGCCGGAAGGCGGTGGAGGCCGGCCGGCGGTGGTGCAGCAGGGTGCGCAGGAACCGGCCGATGGTGTGCCGGTCGTCCGGGTGGGCGTGCTCGGCCAGTTGGTCGATGGAGATCGGCTGCGCGGTGGGCGGCAGCCCGTGCAGCTCGTACAGGCTGTCGTTCCAGACGATCTGACGCGTGCGCAGGTTCTCCTCGAAGCCGCCGATCCGGCCCAGGCGCTGCGCGTGCTGGAGCAGCCGGGCGACCCGTGGCGTGCCGTCGTCCAGCCGCCAGACGACCACCAGATGGGGGCCGTGCCGGCTGATGCTCACCTGCGCCCGGGTGGTCAGCGGCACCCCGTCGACCAGGGCGGCCAGCCGCATGTCCGGGGTCCGGAACGGCTCTCCGGTGGCGAAGACGTGCTCGACCTTCTCGGCGAGGCCCCCCGGTTCCGCTGCGAGCGGGTACGCCTCCAGCAGCCGGGTGCCCACGATCGCGCTCGTGGGCCGGCCGGCGAAGTCCACGAAGGACGGGTTGACGTGCCGCACCAGGAACCGCGGCGGCACCTCGCCGTCCTCCGGTGCCACCCGGAGGACCAGACAGGGGTCGAAGAGGCCGTCCGTGAGCTGCCGCAACTCGTCGAACCGGGCGTCGGCCAGGTCGGCCGCGGGGAACTCCCGGGGCTCCCAGGACTCCAGCGTGGCGGCCGCCACCTCGGCGAGGGCCTCGAACTGCCGTTGCAGCGGCTGGGACTGCTCGGGCAGGCCCTCGCGCCAGCAGATCTCCAGGACGCCGATCAGCCGGCCGCCGACGCCGGCCGGCACGGCCAGCCGCCCACCGCGGACATCGTGCTGGCCGATGGAGGGCAGCGAGGCGTCGGCGAGCATGTGGTAGCCGATGGCCGTGCGTTCGTCCAGGGCCCGGCGGGCCGGCGTCGGGACGCCGGGCGGGACGTGGCGCCAGCGCCGGGCCTCCTCCGGCTGGAAGCCGGCGCTGCCCGCGAGGGACAGCGAGAGGTCGGGGTGGGCGGCCCAGATCGCCACCGCGGCCACGCCCAGCGGGCGCAGGGCGTGCTCCAGCATGGAGCGGGCCGCCGTCGCGGCGTCGCCGCCCGCGATCGTGTCCGCCTCGGTGCTGCGCAGACGCAACGCGACCGGATCCGCGCTCCTGGCCGCCGCACCGGCGCCCACCCCGGCCCGGACCGGCCGGACCGCGCCGCCGGTCCCGGCCGCCCCGTCCGTTCGGGCGGCCTCGTCCGTTCGGGCCGCCCCGTCGGAGCGGGTCACGGCGCCGGCCACGAACTCGCGGGCGAGCGCCGAGATCTGGTCCGACGCGGCCTGGTTGAGCAGGTCGGCGGCCAGCGCCAGCGTCGTCACCCCTGCCTGCTCGGCGAGGCCCTCCAACTGCCGGGCGGCTTCGGTGGGGCCGCAGTGCAGGCGCTCCACCAGCACGCCGACCGCCATCTCCAGCACGGCCCGCCCCGCCGAGTCGGCCTGCGCCTGGTCCAGCTCCCGGCGCAGGCGCTCCACCGTGCCGGCGAGCCGGCCCACCGCCGTGGCCGTGCGGTCAGGCTCCGGCTCCCGGGTGGCGGGCGCCTCCGGGCCGGTCGAACCGCGCTGGGCCCCGACCCTGGGGGTACCGACGGCCGGTTCCATCGCGGGGCGGCCCTTCGCGAGCTGCTCGTCGGGGTGCTGCACGGTGGTGGCTCCTGGGGTCTGGGCTGCTGCTCCGGTCGGCGGCCGGGGCCTGTCCGGCAAGATCCGCCGGACGGGCCCTACCGCGTGAGGTGGTGCGTGATCCGGCTGATCACCTCGTCGGCGTCGACCGGTTTGGTGATGTAGTCGCTCGCGCCCGCGGCCAGGCTCTTCTCCCGGTCGCCGATCATCGCCTTGGCGGTCACGGCGATGATCGGCAGGCCCTCGTGCTCGGGCATGGCGCGGATCGCCGCAGTGGCCGTGTACCCGTCCATCTCCGGCATCATCACGTCCATCAGGATCACGTCGATGCCGGGGTGGGCGGTGAGCGACTCCAGCGCGGCGCGCCCGTTCTCGGCCTGGAGGACGTGCATGCCGTGCAGCTCCAGGATGCTGGTGATCGCGTAGAGGTTGCGGTCGTCGTCGTCGACCACCAGGGCCGTGCGTCCGGCCAGCGCCGGTTCGGCGCCGGGGCTCCAGGAGGGCATCCGGTCCGTGCCGCGTCCGGGCGGGAGCGCGCCGCCGGGGCGGTCGGCGCTCATGTGGAGGGCGATCCGCTCACGCAACTCGTCGAGGCTGGCGATCAGTTCGAGTGGCTGTCCGCTCGGCCGGGAGACGGAGTCCGCGCGCTCGCCGGTGACGCCGCGGTTGTTGTGCGCCAGCACCGGCACGGTGTGCAGGGCCGGGTCGCCCTCTATGTCGGCCAGCAGCGCGGCGGCCGCGCCGTCCGGCAGGTCGAGTTCCAGGACGACGCAATGGCACGGCGCGGTGGCCAGTGCGGTGGCGGCCTCCTGGGCGCCGACGGCGGTGACGACCTCGACCTGCCGGTGCCCGGCGGAGTAGCGGGCGAGGTCGGCCACGGCGTTCTCCGCGACGAGGGTCAGCAGGCCGCTGGGCCGACCCTCCACGACGAGGAGTCGCCGCGGCCGTTCGGAGGAGGCGTCGTCGGCGGGATCGACGGGCTGGTCCGGGGAGGGCCCCGCGGCGGTGCCACCCGGCGTTCCGGGGGGCGACGCCGGTTCGCCGGCGGTGACCTCGGAGTGCTCGGCGGGGAGGTAGAGGGTGAAGACGGTGCCCTGGCCGAGGGTGCTCTCGACGGTGATGGCGCCGCCGAGCAGGAAGGCGATCTCGCGGCTGATGGACAGTCCGAGGCCAGTGCCGCCGTACTTGCGGCTGGTGGTGCCGTCGGCCTGTTGGAAGGCGCCGAAGACGGTCTCCAGGTGCTGGGGCGCGATCCCGATGCCGGTGTCGGTCACCCGGAAGGCGAGCACCGGGCCGCCGCGCCGGACACCGTCCGGGAGTTCGGCTTCGAGGGCGGGTTCGATGCGCAGCTCGACCTTGCCGTGCTCGGTGAACTTGACGGCGTTGGACAGCAGGTTGCGCAGCACCTGGCGCAGCCGGTAGTCGTCGGTGAGGAGCTCGCCGGGGACGCCGGACGCCGTGTGGACGGCGAAGGCGAGGTTCTTCTGCCCGGTCATCGGGCGGAAGGTGGCCTCGACGTAGTCCAGCAGCGCGCGCAGCGGCACCGCGTCGACGTTCAGATCCATCTTGCCGGCCTCGACCTTGGACAGGTCGAGGATGTCGTTGATGAGCTGGAGCAGATCGGAGCCGGCGGAGTGGATGATGCCGGCGTACTCGACCTGCTTGGCGGTCAGGTTCCTGGTGGGGTTCTGGGCGAGCAACTGGGCCAGGATGAGCAGGCTGTTGAGCGGCGTGCGCAGTTCGTGGCTCATGTTGGCCAGGAACTCCGACTTGTACTTGGAGGCCAGGGAGAGCTGGTGCGCGCGGTCCTCCAGCTCCTGGCGGGCCTGCTCGATCTCCAGGTTCTTCGTCTCGATATCGCGGTTCTGGGCGGCGAGGAGTTCCGCCTTGTCCTCCAACTCGGCGTTGGAGAACTGGAGTTCCTCCTGTCGGGCCTGGAGTTCCTCGGAACGGGCCTGGAGTTCGGCGGTGAGTCGCTGGGATTCGCCGAGCAGCTCGTCGGTACGGGCGTTGGCGATGATGGTGTTGACGTTGACGCCGATGGTCTCCATC
Organism: Streptomyces sp. 1114.5; assembly: GCF_003635085.1. Taxonomy (NCBI): domain Bacteria; kingdom Bacillati; phylum Actinomycetota; class Actinomycetes; order Kitasatosporales; family Streptomycetaceae; genus Streptomyces; species Streptomyces sp. 1114.5. The sequence goes on along the minus strand of NZ_RBXE01000004.1, from coordinate 92,882 downwards.
AGCTGTTCCAGGAAGTCCCGGTGGACCTGGGTGAACGGCTTGACGGAGGCCAGCTCGATGACGCCGAGGACCTGGTCCTCGACCACGATCGGCAGCACCATCAGGGACAGCAAGTCGGTGCGGCCGAGGCCGGAGGAGGCGGGGAGGTAACCGGCCGGCAGCGCGTCGACGCTGATGGTGCGCCGGCTGCGGGCGGCCTGGCCGACGAAGGACTCGCCGAGGCGGAAGCGGGTGGGGCGCTCGCCGTCGGGGAACGCGTAGGAGCCGACCAGCTGGAGGATCGTCCCGTCCGGGCTGTCCTCGGCGAGGTAGAAGGCACCGCACTGCGCGCCCACCAGCGGGGCGAGTTCGTCCATCACGGACTCGGCGACGACGCCGAGGTCGCGCCGGCCCTGCATCAGGGCGGAGAAGCGGGCGAGGTTGGTCTTCAGCCAGTCCTGTTCCTCGTTGGCGCGGGTGGTCTCGCGCAGGGACTCCACCATGAAGTTGACGTTGTCCTTGAGGTCGGCGACCTCCCCGGAGGCGTCCACGGTGATCGAGCGGGTGAGGTCTCCGGCCGCGACGGCGCTGGTGACCTCGGCGATCGCCCGGACCTGCCGGGTCAGGTTGCCGGCCAGCTCGTTGACGTTCTCGGTCAGCCGCTTCCAGGTGCCGGAGACGCCCTCGACCTTGGCCTGGCCGCCGAGCCGCCCCTCCGTGCCGACCTCGCGGGCGACCCGGGTGACCTCGTCGGCGAACGAGGAGAGCTGGTCGACCATCGTGTTGATGGTCTCCTTCAGCTCCAGGATCTCGCCCCGGGCGGTGACGGTGATCTTCTGCGACAGGTCGCCCTCGGCGACCGCGGTGGCCACCTGGGCGATCGCCCGGACCTGGCCCGTGAGGTTTCCCGCCATGGAGTTCACCGAGTCGGTCAGGTCGCGCCAGGTCCCCGAGACGCCGACGACCCGGGCCTGGCCGCCGAGGATGCCCTCGGTGCCGACCTCCCGGGCGACCCGGGTGACCTCCCCGGCGAACGAGGAGAGCTGGTCGACCATCGTGTTGACGGTGTTCTTGAGCTCCAGGATCTCGCCCCGGGCGTCGACTTCGATCTTCTGGGTGAGGTCGCCGCGCGCCACCGCCGTGGTGACCTGGGCGATTCCGCGCACCTGCCAGGTCAGGTTGCCGGCCATCGCGTTGACCGAGTCGGTGAGGTCCGCCCAGGTGCCGGAAACCCCGGGAACCTGCGCCTGGCCGCCGAGGCGGCCCTCGGTGCCGACCTCCCGCGCGACGCGCGTCACCTCGGAGGTGAAGTGCGACAGCTGGTCGACCATGCCGTTGAACACCGAGGCGATCTCGCCCAGCAGCCCGTGCGCGTCGTCGGGGAGCTTGGTGCTGAAGTCGCCGTCCCGGACGGCCGTCAGGCCGGCCAGCAGTTGCCGCAGTTCGGGCTCGTTGCCCAGCGCGGCCTCCGGCCCGTGCGCCGGGCGGTGCTGCGAGCCGTTGATCGTGGTCGGGCCAGCCATCGAAGGTCGCCTCCGTAGAACGCCGGGCCGTGGCCCGCATCCGGTCGTGGGCATAGCCGAACCCGGGCGGATGGATCCGGTCGTGGGTCGGGTGCGGTGCGTACCGTCACGGAGGCTACCCCAGCGCCGACGCCGCCGGAAACGTCTGCGACCAGGGAGGGAGGTGCTCCGGACGGCGGATCCGGTGCGACGCGGTCTTCATGAAACCTTCACGACGCGCGGCTGCATCGATCTCGCGCTCCGGGGTAGCAGGGCCCCGTCGTACCGTCGCGGGAAAGGACTCGGATGCTCACGCCCACCGGTGAACTGCTCGCCCCCACAACCGTCCCGGCCGGGAGGACACGGGAGCTGCTCCCGGCCGACCTGCCCCAGGGGGAGGACCTGCGCGAGATGGCGCCGGCCGACGCGCGGGAACTCACCCGCGTCCTGCTGCGCCGCCTCGCCACGCTGGAGGAGGGGACGAGGGAGTACTCGTACGTCCGCAACACCCTGGTGGAGATGAACCTCTCCCTGGTGAAGTTCGCGATCCGCCGCTTCACCTCACACCGCGAGCCCAGGGAGGACCTCCTCCAGGTGGGCGCAGTCGGCCTGGTGAAGGCCATCGACCGGTTCGACCCGGACCTCGGTGTGGAGTTCACCACGTTCGCGATGCCGACCGTCCTCGGTGAGCTGCGGCGCCACTTCCGCGACACCACCTGGGCCGTGCACGTGCCCCGGCGGCTCCAGGAACTGCGCATCGTCCTTGCCAGGGCCCAGGAGAAGCTGTCGCAGGAACTCGACCGCGCCCCCACGCCCGCCGAACTCGCCGAGCACCTGTCGCTCCCGGTCGAGGAGGTCGTCGAGGGGCTGACCGCGGCCAACGGCCACACCGCGGGCTCGCTGGACCTCGGCGGCGCGGAGGACGAGGACGGCCCCGGCGCGCTGGGCGAACGCCTCGGCGAGGAGGACCGGCGCCTGTCCCGGGTCGAGGACCTGGTGGCGCTCAAGCCGCTGGTGGCCGCACTGCCGGAGCGGGAGCGGCTCATCCTCTCCATGCGCTTCTGCGAGGACCTGACGCAGACCCAGATCGGGGCCCGCCTCGGGCTCTCCCAGATGCACGTCTCCCGGCTGCTGAGCCGCACCCTGCGGAAGCTGCGGGAAGGGCTGGTCGGCGACTGACGGTCGCCGAGGGCCGTGTTTGGCGCAGTGGCCCGGCCTACGTATGGTCGGAAGGCACGGACATGGAGGGGACGACGATGATGCCATCCGACAACGGCCAGGGCGAAGCGGCCCTGGCGGCCGCACCCAGGCCCGGCCTGGTCCTGCGCAGCCGCACCACGGAGACCGGGGCGGCGGTGTGCGCGCTCGCGGGCGACCTCGATATCGAGACGCTGGCCTCGGCCGCCGAGGAGCTCGCCGAGCTGGTCGCGCGGCGCCCGTCCGCACTGGTCATCGACCTGAGGGAGGTCGCCTTCTGCGACTCCTCCGGGCTGAACCTGCTGCTCCGGACGCGCATCGCGGCCGAGAAGGAGGGGTTGCACCTGCGGCTCGCGGCGGTGGCGCCGACGGTGCTGCGGGTGCTGGAACTGACCGGCGCGCGAACGGTGTTCACGATCCACGAGACGGTCGAGGAGGCCCTGCGTGCCGACCGGGTGAGCGTGTGACCGGGTGAGCGCGTGTGACCGGGTGAGCGCGGGCCTGCCCGAGCGCGGGCCCGCGCGAGCGTCCGGTCGCCTGACCGCCCGAGCGCCGGGCTGTCCGAGCGGCGGGCTGTCCGAGTGCCGGGCCGGCGCGCCCGGCTACCGGGCGGCGCACGGGGAGAGGCATAATCCCGGAGCTGCCGGGAAACCGAGCTGCGAGAGTCGTCGATCCGGAAGGGTGCCCTTAGATGTCGATGAGCCGGGGAACCCTGGACGGTGACCCGCTCGCGGGCGGGCTCGTGCTGCCCTCCGGCGGGCAGCGCAGACGGTTGCCCCTCGCCGGCCTCCCCAAGCCGGTCGCCCGCGCCAGGGCCCACACCGTCCGTGCGCTGAGCGACTGGTTCGCGTCCGTCCCCGGCCCCGGGGCCGGCGGGGAGACCGTCGAGGACGTCGTCCTGGTGGTCGCCGAGCTCGTCGGCAACGCCATGCTGCACGGCGACGGCCCGCTGGAACTGGTCCTCGACCTCACCCCGGACCGGCTGCGGATCGAGATCAGCGACCGCAGCACCGACATGCCCGCCCCCCGGGAACCGCACCACCCCGCACAGCCCGGCGGCCACGGCCTGTTCATCGTGCAGCGGATCGCCGACCGCTGGGGCGCCGAGCCACACGCCCAGGGCAAGACCATCTGGGCCGAGTTCGAGGCGTCCCGCCTCCTGGGTGCGTGACCGGGAGCCCTGCGGCCTCCCGAATCCGAGCAGTACGTCCTGACGGCAGTGGCGCCGGCTCTGCCGGCCCCGCCGCTTCGCCCGTCTACCCCGCCCGGCCGGGCGCATGCACCCGCCGGGCCGCAGCCGGGCACCGGCGGGACGGGTGGTTTCCGTGCCCCCAGCGGGGGAAGCCGCTGGAACAGCCGCTGTCCGGCCGGTCGTCGGCGCCCGTCCCGGACGCCTCGGGGGCTTCCCCTTCGCGTGCGGGCACGGTGGCTTCCACCGAGACCGGAGCACCGGGCGGCGAACCGCCATCACCGTACGGAGGCCGGACGACGGCTCCCCGACCTTGGAAGGAATTCAGCGATGGGCATCGTCATCAGCAGCCCCCTGCCGGACGACGAACGCAAGACGACCGGGGAAGCGCTGCAGGGCGCCCTGGTCGACCTGGTGGACCTCTCCCTGGTGGCCAAGCAGGCGCACTGGAACCTCTACGGGCCCCGGTTCCGTTCCGTCCACCTGCAACTCGACGAAGTGGTCACCACCGCACGCAACTTCGCCGACGAGGTGGCCGAGCGCGCCGCGGCGATCGGGGTCAGCCCCGACGGACGGGCCGTGACGATCGCCGCCTCCAGCGGCCTGCCCGGGTTCCCCGAGGGCTGGATCGCCGACGAGGTGGTGATCGAGCACCTGGTGAAGGCGTTCGGGGCCGTGATCGAGCGGATGCGGACGCGGATCGACGAGACGGAGAAGGCGGACCCCGTCAGCCAGGACCTGCTGATCGGACTCACGGCTGCGTTGGAGAAGCACAGTTGGATGTTCCAGGCGGAAAGCCGGGGCTGACGCGTGCGGGCCCTGCGCGGCTGAGCGACGGGCCGAGGACTGCGACTGCTCCCCGGCGGAACCACTGACTGCCGGGCCACTGTCGCCCTGACCACTTACGCCCTGACCACTGACGCCTGACCACTGACGCCCGCCCGGTGCTTGCCGCCGGGCGGGCGTCGGCGCGTGGCGCCGGGTGCCGGTGGGCGTCAGCCGGCGCCCGCCACGGCTCGTGGCACTCGGGTCAGGCCGGGTGGCCGGCCTCGATGTCCGCCACCTCGCGGAACGAGAGCACGGGCGTGGCCGGTCCCGGCGCGTGGACGTGGCGCGGCTCCAGGAGGAAGCCGGTGTGGTCGCCCCAGTCGGCCCGGTCCAGCACCGCGCCGACGAACCAGGCCGGTGCCCGGTCCAGGACCGGGACACCCTCCGGCCCGCGGTGCCAGGCCGTCTCGGCGAACTTGTCGCAGTCGTCGCCGGTCCGGCCGCCGAACAACTCCGCCAGCCGGTGGTCGGGCGGCAGCAGGTGGACGCCGAGCGCCCGCGCTCCCAGGGCGACGGCGTGGGTGCGGTTCGCTTTCGACAGCCACACCGTGAACCGCGCCGGATCGATCGAGCACTGCCCGGCGAACCCCACCAGGCAGCCGGCCGGCTCCGGCCCGGCCGCCGTCACGACGTACATCGGGTAGTCCAGTAGCCCGGTGAACGCGTCGAAACCGGTCATCTCCCGTACCTCCGCCAACCTCGGGGCGGCCCCGCCACCGGGGCGCTCTTCAACCCGTCCGTGTGCCCGCCGACAGCCCGGGCACACCACCGGGCGCGGCCACCGCCGAGGCCGCAGGCACCCACTGCGGTTCCCCGGCGCTTTCGGCGCAGCCGTCGGCATCATCGGACCCGTCGCGGTGCACGCCCGCGCCAAAACGGCGGGTGCGGAGATCATCGCCGAGCTGCACGAGACCGGCTACGGACGGCACGGCTTCGCCGACCGTGCGCCAGAGGGCAACCCGCCGGCTTTCGGGACCTCCCCGGCCGGCCAGGGCGACCGGCACCCCCGCAGCGAGCCCGGCAGCTCCTGCCGGCAGCGCGTGCGAACGGGAGGGACCGGGAACACGCCGCGCATGGGATGGTTCCGAAGAACACACGGTGAGTACGACGGCGGGCCCGTCCGCGATCCGCAGGAGGCAGCGGAGCGGGGCCCGGACGAGCCGACGCAGGTACCGGGATCGGGTGGTTCGCCGGTGCCTCCGGGGTGCGGTTCGGTCGGTCCGGTGCCGTTCCTATCGTCTGGCGGCGGCGGGGCGGTGGCGACAGGCCGGGCGTCATCCCGGCCCGGTCGGTGCCGGGCCGGGATCGGGTGGATCGGGGGGTGGTCGGGTGTACGGGTGGGGGTTCGGGTCAGGAGTCGGCGCAGGCTGCCGTGAGGCCGCCGGCGGCGCTGGTGATCGCCCCGATGTCGGGCTGTTTGCCGTTGGAGACCTTGTCGATCGCATCGTTCACGGCCTTGGCGAGCTTGTCGGCGGCCGGATCGAGCTTGCTCCCACCTTCCTGGCGGATCTTCTTGGCATCCTCGACGATCTTCTTCAAGGCGTCGACGGTGTGTTTGCGGCGTTCCTTGTCGGTGATCTGACCGACGTTGACTGCGGAGTCGGCGAGGTCCTGGACATCGCCGGTGAGACTGATCGCCTTCTTTCCGCAGTCCAGGGCCTGATCGGCGTTCTTGCACGCGGTGAACAACGGGGCTGCGATGAGCACCGCGAGTGCGGTGGCGGCCAGGCGGTACGGCTTCCTTGTCATGTCACTATCCCTCCCGTCATCGACAACGCCACTTCGGCGTACGACGGTTCCGATCGGACGGATGAACGTCCGGCGAATTCGGTGGTGGTGGCTGAATATGATGTGTCGTCAGTTGTGGCGCGGTCGATCGGTGGCGTCCGGTCCGAGGAGATCGATGCAGGCCTGCCATGCGGTGGGCGGCAGCAGGTCGTCGACCCGGGCGAACAGGCCGTACAGCGCGGGCCCGTGGCGGGTGGCCAGTTCGGCGTTGTGGGCGAGGACGTCGAGCTCGTTGGCGGCGGTGACGGCGAGGAAGGCGCGCAGGTCCTCGTCCGTCGGGGTGTGGTCGTCGCCGGTGAACCGGTCTCGGAACAGCGGCCGTTCGTCCGTGCCCAGGCGGGGGTAGGTGGCGGCCCGGTCGCAGCTCGCGTAGAGGTGGACGAGTGCTTCGGCGGGCAGGCCGACGAGTTCGGCCAGGTCCGACCGCCGGTCGAGCGCCAGCAGGGTGCGGTCGAAGCCGTCGGTCCCGTAGGCGGCATGGCAGAGCCCGGCCGCCTGGACCGCGGGGGCGCAGCCCCAGGTGGCCAACAGGGCTGCCACTCGCCGTAGATGGACCAGGAGCGTGCCGCCCGGGTGCGGGATCCGGTCGGCGCCGTGGGTGTGGAGGAAGTCCTCGATGCGGTCACGGTCGGGAATGCCTCGGTGGTCGGAAGGCGTCACCCCGCGAGTCCTACCCCCGAGGTGACGCCCGACAATCGCCGTCGGATCCCTGGCTGGAACCGTGGCTGGATTCGTGACTGGATCCGTGGCCGGGAACCGTCAGCGGTCGACCGTCAGTGGTCGGCTGAATCCGATGCCGGGTTCGAGAGCTCACTCACCAGACGGGTGAGGGTCGGGACGGCCACCCCGTGCGCGTGGGCGGCCCGCAGGACGGCGCCGCCGATCGCGTCGAGCTCGGTCGGGCGGCCGGCCTCCACGTCGCGCTGCATCGAGGACTTCGTCGTTGCGGGGATGAAGTCGAAGGAGGCGAGCAGGTCCTGCGCGTCGGCCGGTGCGCCGACCGCCCGGGTGACGGCGGTGATCTCCTCCAGGGCGGCCAGGAGTTCGGGCCGGTGCTCGGTGCGCACGGTGCCGATCTCGCTGGCGTGGCGGGTGGTGAGCAGTGCGAACGGCGCGAGGAAGGAGAGCTTGCCCCACAGCATTGCGGTCTCGTCCTCGTTCAGCGCGACGTCCAGTCCGGTGTGCCGTAGCTGTTCGGCGAACTCCTCGACCGGGCCGGCGAGTTCGATGGCCGCGAACGGGCTGCTGTGCTCGATCCGCCCGGGCGCCGTCCGGGTGGCCTCGACCCGGATCGTGCCGGCCGTGACCCGGGCGGCCGGGTAGCGCTCGCGCAGCAGCGCCATGTGGTCCAGGCCGTTGAGCAGCGGCACCACGATCGCGGGGCCGAGGGTCCGGGCGGGCAGCCGGTCGAGCGAGGCGGCCAGCGCGGTCTCCTTGACGGTCACGAACACGGCGTCCACCGGCTCGCGCAGCTCGGTGGCGGCCTCGACCCGGGCGGTGAACTCGCCGAACTGCCCACTCCGGACGTGCAGTCCGTCCCGGGCGATCACGGCGGCGGTCTCCTCGCCGGCCAGACAGATCACGCGGTGGCCGTCGCGGGCGAGCAGCCCGGCGATCAGGCCGCCGACACCGCCCGGCCCGAGAACGGCGACGGTCAGCTGGGCAGTGGTCATGGTGACTCCCTTGGAAATGACGAGGGTTGTGGATGGGTGGGTCATGGGACTGCCGGCCGTGCGGTCGCTGCAGGCTACGGGACTTCCCCGTGGAAACGGACCTCGGAGAGGAGGCGGGGTCGTTCGGCGGCCTCGGAGGGATCCGAAGGTTCGGCGTGCTCGGCCGGTGCGTCGGCCGGTGCGGCCGGTGCGGAGAGGAACGCGGCATCGAAGGTGAACGGCTCCCCGTGGCGCGGCTTCCGCCCCGGGCCCGGCCGCCGGCGCGGGGCCGGGTGGCGGTAGAGGTGGAGCGAGTCGTAGCGGAGGGTGCCGTGGGCAGGATCGGGCACCGACAGGCCCGCGGCGCGCAGGGCCTCGACCAGTTCGTGCGCCGGCCAGCCGAGCACGTCGACCCCGTGGTAGCCCACCGGGCAGGCGGGCCGGTCGTCGCTCGGGTTCCGGCCGACGCCGACGCCCCGGAAGCGGTCGCGGCCGTCCGCGCAGAGGGTGACGCTCACCCCGGGCAGTTGGAAGGCCAGCGCCCAACGGCAGCCGCAGACGAAGGTGTTGCGCACGCCGCCGGGCAGCAGGTCGCCGTGCGGGGCCAGCAGCCCGCGCACCGCGGCCTCGGTCAGACCGAAGCGCAGTTCGGGCAGCGGGGCCGGCAGGCGGACCCCGTGGCCGGGCAACAGGTCGATGGTCACCCGATCATGATTCCTCGTGAGCTCCGCGGACGGGAGGCCGGGGGCGGAAAAACGACGGGCTCGCCCGGGCTGCGCCGGGTTAGGGTGCGCCGGGCCCGGCAGCGTCCGGGCGCAGCCGGGAGACCTGGTCCGCACTGATGGCGCACCACCGGCACCCGGACCCGGCCCACCGCCGCTTCGTCGCCTCCCACCTCTCCATCGCCGACGTCCCCTGGCAGGACGGGTACCCCTGCTACCTGGACGAGGAGGCCGGCCTGCTCGCCGCCTGGGCGCTGGTCGAGCCGGACGGCGAGGTGCCGGCGGAGGTGCTCGTCGGCCTCGGCAATCGCGAACATCCCGCGGGGGAGGCCATAGGGCTGCGCCATGCCGACCATCCGGACCCGCGGGTGCGCCGCGAGGTGCCGCGCTGCCTCGGTGCGGACCACGGCGACCCGCTGTCCGCCGCTGCCACCGCCTGCGTGCGGCGGCCGGCGCTGGACCCGGACGAAAAGGTCCGGGCCGGCGTCGGCTGGGCACTTCAGGGCTGCCCGGTCACCTCCGGCACCAGGGCCGCGCTGCTCACCCTGGCCCGTGACGAGGCGCCCGCCGTGCGGCTCGCCGCCGGATCCGCCCTGGCCGCCTCCGCGGACCGTACGCGCGAGGTCGCCGACGCCCTGGCAGCGCTGCTGGACGAGGACGAGCAGCGGGTGCGCCTGGAGGGCACGTACGGCCTCCTCCTGCGGGACGACCCGCGCACGGCGGCGGGGGTCGAGCGCCTGGGACCGCTGGCCTGGCCCGAGTACCGGTACGACAACCGGGGGGAGCCGGTGCGGCAGTGGCGGCGCCGCAGGGACCGCCGCGGAGAGCGGGAGGAGCACGAGGGGGCGTAGCCCCGGTGCTACCACCACCTGCGGGGTTCGGTTTTCCGAACCTTCGATTCGGGTGCCAGCACAATCGATCCCGCGGCTCCGGATGCCCAGGATGGAGGGCATGAACGGGAAGACGACAGCCGCGGCCCCCGGGGCCCCGGCGACGCAGGACGCGGTGTCGACTACGGCCCTGAGCGGGGATGGGCTGCACCGCGAATACGGGCGCGGCACGGCGGTGGTCCGGGCACTGCGCGGGGTGTCCGTGGCCTTCGCGCCGGGGACGTTCACGGCGGTGATGGGGCCCTCGGGTTCGGGCAAGACCACCCTGCTGCACTGCCTCGCCGGGATGGACCGGCCCACCCGGGGCACCGTCCGGTGGGGCGGCACGGAGGTGTCCGGGCTGCCCGAGCGGCGGCTGGCGGAGCTGCGGCGGACCCGGATGGGGTTCGTGTTCCAGGCCTTCAACCTGATGCCGGCGATGACCGTCGCACAGAACGTCGAGCTGCCGGGCCGGCTGGCCGGGCAGCCACCGGGCCGGGCCCGGGTACGGGAGGCGCTGTCGCGGGTGGGGCTGGCCGGGCGCGAGCGGCACCGGCCCGGGCAGCTCTCGGGCGGCCAGCAGCAGCGGGTGGCGATCGCCCGGGCGCTGGTGGCCCGGCCGGAGGTGCTGTTCGCCGACGAGCCGACCGGCGCGCTCGATCGCGCCACCGGGCACGACATCCTCGGCCTGCTGCGCGAGGGCGTCGACGTCGACGGGCAGACCTGCGTGATGGTCACCCACGACCCGGTGGCCGCCGGCTACGCGGACCGGGTGCTGCTGCTCGCGGACGGTCTGTTGGTGGACGAGCTGGTCAGTCCGACCGCCGATCAGGTCGGTGCCCGGCTGAGTCGGATGGGCGGGTGAGCGCGGTGAGTCCGGCGGGTTCGAGGGGGTCGGTAAGTCCGGTGGGTTCGAGGAGTTCGGTGAGTCCGGTGGGCAGTCCTGTGCTGGCCCTGTCCGTGGGGCAGATCCGGCGCCGCCCGGCGGCCTTCGCTGGACTGGCCGCGGCGCTGCTCCTCGCGATGGCGACGGTGACGCTGTTCGGCTCGCTGGTCGCCGCACAGGTGACGGCACCCGGGGCGGTGGCGCGGGCGCCGGTGGCCGGGCCGGGCGTGCTGGTGATCGCGGCGGCGTTCGGTGAGATCGCCGTCCTGGTCGCACTGTTCGTGGTGGTCAACGCGCTCGGCTTCACCCTCCGTCAGCAGCACCGCGACCTCGCCCTGCTGCGCACCGTCGCGGCGACGCCCCGTCAGGTGCGGCGGGTGGTGCGCGCCCAGGTCGTGGCGACCGTCCTGCTGGCGGCCGTCCCCGGCTGTGCGGCAGGCCTGCTGGCCGCCCGGGTCTTCCTCACCGCCCTGCAGCGGCGCGGGATGGCCGCGCCGGGCCTGCACATACCCGGGACGCCGGTGCCGATGGCGGTCGCGGTCGGGGTGGCGCTGCTGGTCGGCCTGGCGGCGTCCGCCGCCTCGGCCTGGCGGGTCACCCGGCCCGCCCCGGCCGTCGCCCTGGCCGAGGGAACGGCCGAGGGCGCGGGTACGGGCACGGGTACGGGAACGGGCGGGCTGCGGGGTGCGGCCGTGCTGCAGTCGGTGGTCGGGGTCGCGGTGCTGGCGGGCGGCGTGCTGCTGCTGCGGCTGGCCGCGACCCGGCCAGCCGGGGAGCTCGACAAGGCGGGCCAGGCCGCCCTGCTCGGCTCGCTGGTGCTGCTGGTCGCGCTCGCACTGCTCGGGCCCTTGGCGGCCCGGGCGCTGTCCGCCGTCCTCGGCGCCCCGGTCCGGGCGCTCGTCCCGCGGGCCGGCTGGCTCGCGGACGCCAACCTGCGCGGCTACGCGGCCCGGCTCTCCTCGGCCGTGGTGCCGGTCGCGCTGCTGGTCGGACTCTCCGGCACGATGCTCATCATGACCAGCACCGCCGAGCGGGTGGTCCGGGCGACCGGAGCCGCGACCAGCGTGACCAAGGCGAGCGACATCTGGCTGCGACAGGCGGAACTCGGGCTGCTGGTCTGCTTCGCGGCGGTCTCCACCGTCAACACCCTGGTCGCGCTGACCGCCGACCGCCGCCGGGAGTTCGCCCTGCTGCGGCTGGTCGGGTCGACGCGACGGCAGCTGCTGCGGATGCTCTCCGTGGAAGCGGCCCTGACCACGGCGATCGGCGTGCTGCTGGGGGCTGCGGTGGCGGCCGCCGCCTCGGGAGCGTTCAGCTGGGCGGTGCGCGGGTCGGCGGTGCCGGTGATACCCGGCGCGCAGTGTGCCTGGGTGGTGCTGGGGGCGGCGCTCCTGACGGTGCCGGGGATCGTGGGCACGGGGGTGTGGGCGAGCGGCGGTTCGGCGGTGGCGTCGGTGAGCGGCGAGCGGGGGGTGAGGCGACGGCGGTGAGAGCGTCGGGCCGTCGGGCGGGGCCGGGCGGGGCTGGGTCGGGCTGGGCCGGGTCGGGTTGGGTCGGGCGGGGCCGGGTCGGGTTGGGTCGGGCGGGGCCGGGTCGGGTTGGGTCGGGTCGGGTCGGGCTGGGGGGGCGGTCGGAGATCGGAGGTGGTGGTTCCGGCGGCCACTGGTGGATGCTGGGGCCGCTCGGGGGGATGGGGAGCGCAGCGCGTGGACGGTGAGTGGACGGTGGTCGAGCAGTGAGATGGACGGCGGTCGGGCGGCGACGGCTCCTGGCGGTGCGCGGGGGCGAGACGGCGTTCGCCGTCCTCGGATTGCCGCTGGGGGTGCTCGGAGGGGTCTATGCCCTGGCCGTCCTCTACGCGGGGGTGCTGCTCTCGCTCACCGTGCTGGGCCTGCCGTTCCTGGTCGCCGCGCTGCTCGGAGCACGGCGGATCGGCGGGCTGCACCGCCGACTGGTCGCTCGGCTGCTCGCTGAGGCGGTGCCCGCGCCGCCGCCGCTGCCCCGCCCGTCCGGGGTTCTCGCCCGCGGCCGGGCGGTGCTGACCGACCCGGTGGCCTGGCGGGTCCTGCTCTACCTCGTCGTACGGCTGCCCCTGGGGGTGGTCGGCTTCCTGGCCGCGGTCGGGCTGCCGCTCGGCGCGCTCTGGCTGGTGGGCTTCCCCTTCTGGGTGCGGCTGATGGAGCCGGGCCCGCGACCGTTCGGCTGGCTGGACCTGGGCGCGGTCCCGGTCGGCCTCCTGGTGCTGGCAGCCGTCCCCGCCGGGCTGCGGGCGCTGAGCCGGGCGAACCGGGCGCTCGCCCGGACCCTGCTCGGCCCGGTGCGCTCGCAGCAGCGGGTGCGCGAACTGGAGAGCGCCCGGGCCACCCTGCTCGCCGAGAACACCGACCGGCTGCGGCGTCTGGAACGTGACCTGCACGACGGCACCCAGGCGCAGCTGGTCGCGCTCGCCATCACCCTTTCGCTGGCCGACGACGCCCTCCTCGACCCGGGCGCTCCCGACCTCGGGCGGCTGCGCACCCTGGTCGACCGGGCCAGGGGACAGACCGACGACACCATCGCGGGCCTGCGCCGGCTGACCCGGGGCATCCACCCGGTGGCGCTGGACGGAGGGTTGGCGGAGGCGCTGCCCGGGCTCACCGCCACCTCGCCGGTACCGGTCGCCGTCCGGCTGGACCTGAGGGAGCGTCCGGAGGAGGTGATCGAGCGAGCCGTCTACTTCTGCGCGGCCGAGCTGCTGACCAATGTCGCCAAGCACAGCGACGCGCGGTCGGCGGAGCTGACCGCGAGCGCGGGCGACGGAAAGGTCCGGTTGACGGTGCGCGACGACGGGCGCGGCGGCGCCGCGATCGGGGCGGGCACCGGACTGGCGGGCCTGGCCGAACGCCTGGCGGCCGTGGACGGGGTGTTGAGGGTGGACAGCCCGCCGGGCGGGCCGACGGTGGTCAGCGCCGAGGTGCCGAGCAGGCTGTGAGGGGCGTTCATGACTGGTCATGAGCGTTGCTCATGGGGCTGGGTCATGAAGAAAGCTCATGGCGCTGGGTCATGAGGCAGGCTCATGGGAGCGGCGCATGAGGAAAACTCATGGGGCCAGGGCATGAGGAAAGCTCATGGGTCCGGTCATGAGCAACGCTCATGGGCCAGCCTCCTGAGCAACTCTCATGAGCGTTGCTCAGGAAGCGCCGTTCTCGGCGAGGTAGGTGAGTACGGCCTTGACCCGGCGGTTGTCGGCGTCGGTCGGGGGCAGGTCGAACTTGGTGAACACGGCGGCCACGTGCTTCTCCACCGCGCGCTCCGACACCACGAGCAGGGTGGCGATCGAGCGGTTGGAATGACCCTGCGCCATCAGCTCCAGCACCTCGCGCTCTCGCGGGGTGAGGGCGTCCACCCGGCTGCGCCGGCGGCCCTGCAGCAGTCCGGTGACGATCTCCGGATCGAGCGCCGTACCGCCTGCGGCCACCCGGTGCAGGGCGTCGACGAACACGGAGGTGCGGGCGACCCGCTCCTTCAGCAGGTAGCCGATGCCGGCGGCGCCGCCGGCCAGCAGCCGGGCGGCCCAGACGGTCTCCACGTGCTGGGAGAACACCAGGATCCCGGTCTCGGGCTGTGCGGCCCGGATCTCGACCGCTGCCCGGATCCCCTCGTCGGTGTGGGTGGGCGGCATCCGGATGTCCACCACGGCCACGTCGGGCCGGTGCTCGGTGACGGCGGCGATGAGCTCGGGCGCCGTACCGGCGGTGGCGACCACCGCACAGCCGCGCGCGGTGAGGAGCTCGACCATTCCGTCCCGGAGGATCACCGAGTCCTCGGCCAGGACGACGCGGAGCTGCTTGTCGATCATGCCGTCATTATTCCGGGGGCGCAGCGGTGCCCTCGTCCGCCCTCCCCTCGGGAAAACCTTCAGTTCAGACTGGACAGTTCAGACTGATGAAATTACCGTGGAATCGTGACCGAGAACCGAACCACCCCCGACTCCGCGGTCCTCGCCGCCCGCGAGCTGCGCGCCGTCTTCAGCCGGCTGCGCCGCACCCTGCGGGAAGCGAGCGGGACCAGCGACCTCACGCCCTCCCAGGCCGCCGTGCTCAGCCGGCTGATCAACGACGGCCCGGCCTCCGCCAGCACGCTGGCCGCGGCCGAGCGAGTCCGTCCGCAGTCCATGGCCGCTACCCTCGCCGCCCTCGAACAGGGCGGCCTGGTGGGACGCCGACCCGATCCCGAGGACGGGCGCCGCCAGCTGGTCAGCCTCACCGAGGTCGGGCTGGCCCGGATCGCGGACAGCCGTCAGGCGCGGGAGGAGTGGCTGACCCGGGCCCTGGCGGAACACTTCACCGAGTCCGAACGCACCACCATGCTGGCCGGGCTGGCCCTGATGGACCGGCTGAGCCGGCTATGAGCGGCCCGGAAGCCCGGCCGGCCCGGCTGGGGTCGGGCCGGAGGGCCACCCGCCGACGGCCCGCCCCCGACGACGGGTTCAACCGTCGGCTGATCGCCCCGATGGTGCTCGGCTCGGTGCTCAACCCGATCAACTCGTCGATGATCGCGGTGGCGCTGGTGCCCGTGGGCGCGGCCTTCGGTGCGCCGCCCGCCGAGACCGCCTGGCTGGTCACCGCGCTCTACCTGGCCACCGCCGTCGGCCAGCCGGTGATCGGGCGGCTGGTGGACACCTACGGGCCGCGCCGGCTCTACCTCGCCGGGACGGCCCTGGTCGGCATCGCCGGCCTGCTCGGCGCGCTCGCCCCCTCGCTCGGGCTGCTGATCGCCGCCCGGGTGCTGCTCGGGCTGGGCACCTCGGCGGCCTACCCGGCCGCGATGCACCTGACCCGCAGCGAGGCCGAGCGGACCGGGAGGTCCAGCCCCACCGGGGTGCTGACCGTACTGGCCGTCGCCAACCAGACCGTCGCCGTGGTCGGCCCTACCCTCGGCGGCCTGCTGATCGGCGCGGGCGGTTGGCGGACCGTCTTCGCCGTCAACGTTCCGCTCGCGCTGGCCTGCCTGGCGCTCGGCGCCGCCCGCCTGCCCACCGCCGCGCCGAGCCCCGACGGGTCGGCCGACCCCGACCCCGACCCCGACCGCCCCGACCGCCTCGACCGCCCTGAACACCGCGACCGGCCCGATCGCCTCGACCACGTCGGGATCGCCCTGTTCGCCGTGCTGCTGTTGGCGTTGATGCTGTTCCTGATGAAGCCGAGTCCGACGCTCTGGTACCTGCCGGCCCTGGCCGTGTCGGCTGCCATCGGCTTCGCCGTCCGCGAGTTGCGAGCCCCCACCCCCTTCATCGACCTGCGGGCGCTCACCCGGAACCGCCCGCTGGTCGCCACCTATCTGCGCCAACTCCTCGGCTACACGGCGATCTACGCCTTCCTCTACGGCTACACCCAGTGGCTGGAGGAGGGGCGCGGCCTGTCGGCCGTCTCCGCCGGGCTGGTCCTGCTGCCGCTCTCGCTCACCGCCCTCGCGGTGTCCGGCCTCACCGGCCGCAGTGCGGCCGTGCGCGCCAAGCTGCTGGTCGGGTCCGCCGTGCAGATCGCGGCCTGTGCGGCGCTGCTGCTGGTGGACGCCGGCAGCCCGTTGGTGCTGCTGATCGTGGTCGCCGTACCGGCCGGAGTCTCCCAGGGGCTGATCGGCCTCGGCACCCAGACCTCCCTGTACCACCAGGCGGATCCGGTCTCGATCGCCTCCGCGGCCGGGTTGTTGCGCACGTTCATGTACCTCGGCGCGATGGCGGCCTCCGCCGCGAACGCCGCGTTCTTCCCGCACGGTGCCACCACGATCGGGCTGCACCACCTCGCACTGTTCATGCTCGGCGGTGCGGGGCTGCTGTTCCTCCTCACCCTGCCGGACCGCTCGCTCGGACGGATGAAGGGCCCGGACCGCAAGGACAGTTGACGCTGCGTCCGGCATCGTCGCCACCGGCGTGCCGCGACAGCCGCGGACGCCGCGGACGCCGTGGGAAACGGCCTCGCAAAAAGGCGGCGAGTACGATACGGGGTGTTTGGTTTGTTTGCCGGGCGCGGGGGTGGGGTGGTGGGGGTGGCGCGGCAGGAGCGGGCGGTCCGGACACGTCGGCTGATCCTGGAGGCGGCGGCGACGGTCTTCGACGAGCGCGGGTACGAGGGCGCGACGATCGGTGAGGTGGTGGCCCGGGCGGGAGTGACCCGCGGCGCGGTGTACTTCCACTTCGCATCGAAGCGCGAGCTCGCCCGCGGGGTCGTGGCGGAACGGTTCGGCCGGGACGAGATCCCCGAACGGCAGTGCAAGCTCCAGGAGTTCGTGGACCTCGGGATGGTCGTCGCCCATCTCCTGCCGCGTGACCCGCTGTTGAGCGCGGGCGCGCGGCTCGCCCTCGGTCAGGACGCGCTCGGTGGCTTCGGCGGCGGCGCCGCGTCCGGGTGGATCCAGCGGGCCGAGAGCCTGCTGGTCGCGGCCCGCCGACGCGGTGAACTGCTGCCCCAGGTGGTGCCCGCCGAGACGGCCTGGCTGGCGACCGCGGCCTGGACGGGCGTGCAGGTCCAGTCCCACCGGTTGTCCGGCCGGGCGGACCTGGAGCGCCGAATCGCCGTGCTGTACCGGCATCTGATGCCGAGCATCGCCGTGCCCGGCGTACTGGTCACGCTCGACCTCGGAGCGGACCGGGGCAGCCGGGTGGCCGCCGAGCTGGCGGCCGTCCGGGACGCGGAGGCCGCCGGGGGCGGGGTCGGGGTCGGAGTCGGGGGCGGTGTCGCTTCGCGCCGACGGTGACAGAAACCGTCCGTCCTGTTTTCGAGGAGGCGCCGGATTCGCGCTCAGCGGGCTTCCGGTCGGCGCAGGGCGAGGTAGTCGCCGAGGCGGGCGGCGGCGGTGAGCATGGCGAGGCCCCGGTCGGTGAGGCGTTGGTGCCAGCCGTCCAGGGCGGCGGCGAGCTCGCCCGTGCCGCCGGCCGTGCGGATCTGTCGGATGACGGTGGCGATGTGCTCCAGCAGGTAGCCGCCCCGCCGGAGCAGGTGGGCGAGTTCGGCGTCGCGGACGTCGACCGGGTGGTAGACGCGGTGGCCGGTGGCACCGTCGCGAACGGGGTCGAGGATGCCTGCGGCCTCCCAGGCGCGCAGGGTTGCGGGGGTGACGTCGAGCCGGTGTGCGAGTTCGCCGATGCTGAGCGGGGCTGGCGGGGCTGGCAGGGCGGGCAGGGCAGGCGGGGCGGTGGCCCCGGAGAGCGGTGTGGCGGTGAGGTGGTCGACGGCTTCGCGGACGGAGGCCAAGGTCTCCCGGTCGCGCAGCAGTCGGGCGTGGCCGCGGTCGAGGGCGGTCAGTGCCTCGTCGAGTCGTCCGGCGTGGACGCTGGTCATCACCGCGCCGGCGGTCGCGTGCCCGTACGCCGGGACGAGGGCGAGGAAGGCGCGCAGCGCGGCTGCGTGCAGCTCGGTGTAGATCCGGTAGCCGGTCGGGGTGCGTGCGGCGGGCGGGAGGCAGCCGTCGCGTTCGTAGTTGCGGACCGCCTGGGTCGAGATGCCGTGTTCGCGCGCGAGATCGGAGGGGCGCATGGTCGTCTTCCGTTCGGGCCCGTTTGAGGCTTCTGGCGCTGGTGGCCAGGCTGGCAGGGAGAAGGCCGGGAAAAGTCTCAACCGTTCTTTCAAGGATACGCTTGAGGTCCATGAGCCAGGACCTTCATGACTTCATCACCCCCTCGTGCGAGCTGCTGGGGCTCGGCGAGCCGACCCACCAGGAGCCGGCCTTCGGGCTGGTGCGCAACCGACTGTTCGCCCGGCTGGTCGACCGGGGCTTCCGGTCGATCGCACTCGAAACGGACCGCGTGGCCGCGCTCGCCGTGGACGCCTACGTCCGGGAGGGCGTGGGCACGCTGGAGGCGGCGATGGGCGAGGGCTTCTCGCACGGCTTCGGGGAGCACCAGGCCAATCGCGAACTCGTCGCCTGGATGCGCGAGTTCAACCGCGGCCGCCCGTCCGGGGAGCGGCTGGCCTTCCACGGCTTCGACATTCCGACCGAGACCTACAGTGCCCCGAGCCCGCGCCGCTACCTCGAACACGCCCGCGACTTCCTGCAGCTCGACGTCGGTCTCGACCTCAGCCTCGGCCTCGGTCTCGACCTCGACGTCGCGGGCCCGGCGGGCGAGGACGAGCGCTGGAGCCGGGCGGAGGCGGTGCTGGACCCGGCACAGTCGCCCGGCGCCACCGCGGAGGCGGTGAGGCTGCGCTGCCTCGCCGACGACCTGCTGCTCCGACTCCACGCGGGCGCGGCGGAGGCGATCGAGGCGACTTCGCTCGCCGCGTGGCAGGAGGCACGGACCCGGCTGACCGCCGGCATCGGCCTGCTGCGCTACCACGCGCAGGCGGCGATCCGGGGGCTGGATCCGAGCACCAGGTTGAGCGGTCTGCTCGGCGT
The DNA here is from genome assembly GCF_003635085.1 of Streptomyces sp. 1114.5. NCBI lineage: Bacteria > Bacillati > Actinomycetota > Actinomycetes > Kitasatosporales > Streptomycetaceae > Streptomyces > Streptomyces sp. 1114.5. Next base: position 73,897 of record NZ_RBXE01000004.1, on the reverse strand, counting down.
GCGGGACGCGCTCATGGCGCAGAACCTGCTCGACATCCGCGACGTCGAGGCCCGGCGCGGGCCGACCCTGGTCTTCTCGCACAACCAGCACCTGCGGCTGACTCCGAGCGCCTGGGCGCAGGGGAAGTTGGACTGCGGGTGGAGCAGCGCGGGTCGGATCGTCGGCGCCCTGCTGGGCGAGCGGTACGCCTTCGTCGTAGGGAGCCTCGGGCGCAGCGCGGCGATCGGGCTGGCCGAACCCGCGCCGGACACCTACGAGGCGGCCCTGCAACGGCTCGGCTCCCTCTGGGAGTTGACCGCTCCGGCGCTGCCGACCGACGGTCGTACCAGCACCCGTACCGACACCACGCCGCAGCAGGGCTACTTCCCGCTCGACCGGGAGGTCGTCGACGGCGCGGCCGCGCTGCTGCACATCGCCGACGGCGTGGCCGCGGCGGCCGAACTGGCCACGTCGGCGGCCTGAGGCCCTGCCGGCCCCGGGTAGGCCGTCCGCAGGTGGGAGAGCAGGGCGGCGGTCGGCGGCGAGGCGGGCCGTCCGTCCGGCCAGGCCAGTGCGATCCGTACCGTCGGAACGGGGTCCGTCAGCGGGCGGATCCGGAGTCCGGGGACGGCGCCCGGGTCCGGCAGGACGGCCACGCCCATTCCGTGCGCGGCGAGTTCGGCCAGCTGCGGTGGCGCGGCCGCCTCGACGCCGATGGCCGGGTGCGCCCCGGCCTCGGCGAGGGCGCGTTCCAGTGCGGTGCGCATGCCGGTGCCGCGCGGGGTGCTCACCAGGTCGTGCCCGTCCAGCGCCGCGACCGGGAGGGCATCCACCGGCAGGGCATCGACCGGGAGCGCGGCACCCGGGTGTGCATCGGTGGCGACGGCCGCGAGCGGGTGCTGCTCGGGGCAGGCCGCGAACAGCGGGACTTCCAGCACGGTGTGCAGGGCGAGCCCGGCCAGCGTCGTCCAGCCGTCGTCGTCCTCGCGCCCGCTCGCGGCCGTGGGCAGGCCGATCACCGCGAGGTCCAGGTGCCCGTCGCGCAGCGCGGCGAGCATCCGGGCGGTGGTGTCCTCGGTCAGCGCGAAGTCGATGCCGGGGTGCTCCTGCCGGAATGCGGCGAGGGTGGTGGCGAGTCCGGGGAAGGTGCCCAGTTCGGACGGTGGGGTGAGCGCGGCACCGGCGACCATGCCCAGCCGTACGTGCCCGCGCTGCAGCCCGCCGAACTCCTGGGCCGTCCTGCGGGCCGCCTCGGCGGCGGCGAGTGCGGCCTGCGCGTGCGGCAGGACGGCCTCTCCGGCCGGGGTCAGCCGTACGGTTCGGCTGGAGCGGTCGAGCAGCCGGTGCCCCAGCTCCCGTTCCAGCTGCCGGATCTGGGCGCTCACCCCGGGTTGGCTCAGGTGCAGCAGCTGCGCGGCCCGGGTGAAGCTGCCGTGCTGGGCGACGGTGACGAAGTACTGGAGCTGCCGCAGTTCCATAACTGTCGATTATAGACGGCAGAAATTCCCGGTCTTGGACGGGTGTACGGCTCCGGCCGCAGGCTGGAGGCATGGAAATCGCACCACAGGAACCCGCACCACAGGAATCCACGGCACAGGAAACCGCGCCGCAGAACCAGGACACCGGGAGCCAGGACACCGGGAGCCAGGAAACCGGGAGCCAGGAAACCGGGCGGATCGGCTGGATCCGCGAACAGATCGCAGCCGAGCGCCGCGAACTGGCAGAGGTTTTCGCCGACTTCACCCCCGAGCAGTGGAACTCGCCGACGCTGTGCGGGGGTTGGCGCGTGCGGGAGGTGGCGGCCCACATGGGCAGCGGGTTCCGGCGTTCCACGGCGGCCATGGTGCTCGAACTCGCCCGCTCGGGCGGCCACGTCCACCGGATGGCCGACCGGCTCGCCCGCCGCGACGCCGCCGTCTTCACCGAGCGTGAACTCGCTGCGGCCCTCGCCGAGCACGCCGACCACCCGTGGCGCCCGCCGGTGGGCGGCCGGATCGCCGCCCTCGCCCATGACGCGGTCCACGGCCTCGACATCACCGTCCCGCTCGGGCTGCCGCCGCGGCTGCCGACCGCCCGGACCGCCGCCCTGCTGGCCGAGGTCTCCGCCCGCACGCTGCGGTTCTTCGGGGTGCGCCTGGACGGCGTCCGCCTGCGGGCGAGCGACACCGAGTGGTCGTACGGGAAGGGGCCGCTGCTCGTCGAGGGCCGGGCGGAGCACCTGCTGCTGGTCGCCTACGGCCGCCGGGTGCCAGCCGGACTGCTGGCGGGCTCGGGCGCAGCGCGGTTCACGCGGGGCTGAGGGAGGATCCGGGCGGGGGAACGGCATGGGGCGGTGCTCCGTACGGAACACCGCCCCTGCTTCACGTGCCCGGGTGGGTCACTTCGACTCGTAGTAGCCGAGCAGGTCGACCATCAGGTCGATGTCCTGCCAGCCCTGGTTCCACAGGTCGACGATGCCGCCCTTGCCGCCGGAGGTCTGCGCGACGTTCGGGACGGTCGCGCCGGCCGTCCAGTTCAGCGTCGAGGAGACCGGGCGCTGCGGAATGTCCGCGGTGCCGTTCTTGTAGGCGGACCAGAGGTTCGGGTCGGGGTCGACCGACAGGAAGCCCGGCCCGCTGGTGTTGGTGACGGTGGTGTTCAGCACCCAGCCGTCGACCTCGGGGGTGGTGACGTCGCCTTCGAGGCTCAGCGCGAGGAAGCCGCGGGCCGGGATCGGGCCGGCCGTGCGGCCCCAGCTGTCCTTGCGGCTGTCGATGATCCGGAACGGCACCCGGGCCGACACGAGGGCGGAGCGGCTGTCCGGGGTGTAGTAGCCGACGACGTCGACCACCACGTCCGTCGGGCGCCAACTGCCGTTGCGCACCGTGATCCTGCCGTCCGGGCCGACCGGCACGATCACCGCGTTGGCGACCGTCTGGTCGGCGGTGAAGTTCAGGTTGGACGTGGTCGGCGCGGCCTGCCCGCTGGGGTAGGCGGTCAGGTGGCCGTCCTGCTGCGGGTTGGTGGCCGTCAGGTTGAGCGCCACGGCGGTGATGCCCTGCGGCACGCGGTTGGTGCCGGCGATCTGGACGTCGAGGCTCGACTGCCCGTCGAGCTGGCCCTGGGAGACCCCGATGCCCGCGCGGGTGTCGACGGCGCGCACCTGGGGCACCGACTGGTAGCCGCTGGCGGTCGACGGCGCGAAGTAGCCGGTGACGTCCGCGATCAGGTCGACCGGCTGCCAGCCCGCGTTGAACAGGTACACGTACCCGTCGGCGCTGACGGCCGCGACCACCAGGTTCGGGACGGTCTGGCCGGCCACGTAGTTGAGGTTCGAGGTCTCGGCGGTCTCGGCGAGGTCCTTCGCGGGCTGCACCGAGACGTGGCCGGGGCCGGTGGTGTTGGTGACGGTGACGTTGAGGACCACCGCGGAGACCCCGGCGGGGACCTTGCCGGCGCCCGCGACCTTCAGGGCCACCGTGCCGCGGGCGGCCACCTGGCCCTGGGCGGTGCCGATGCCCGCGCGGCTGTCCAGCAGCCGGGTGGGCGTGTGCGGGGTGAACTCGGCGCCCGCGGTGACGAACTGGACCTGGTTCACGGCCTCGACGGCGTTCGCGGCGTCCTTCGCCGTGACCTTGATGTCGTACGAGCCGACCGCGGCGTAGGTGTGCCTGGTGTTGCGCAGGTCGGAGGCGAAGCCGTTGAGGGTGGCGGAGAAGGTGTCCGAGGTGCCGTCGCCCCAGGAGATGGTGACGTCGAGGGTGGAGTTGATGCTCGGGATGACGATGGTCTGCAGATCCACGCCGTGCGCGTTGACGGTCGTGGCGTACAGGCCGATCGTGATGCTGTTGGCCGCGCTCTGCGCCCCCTGGGCACCCTGGGTGCCCTGCGCCTCCCGGGAACCCTGTACACCCTGGGCACTCTTGGCACCCGGTGCCGGAGCCGCCACCCCGGCGCGCTCGCCGGACTTCGGCGCGAGCACCGTACGGTCGGCGGGGCTGCTGAAGGTCTTGCCCGGAAGCTTCCGGGCCGCGTCCGTCCCGGCGACGGTGCCGCCCGCGGCCGCACCCTGGCCGGTGGGGGCCGCGGGCGCCGGGCCGGAAGCCTGGGCCACCCCGGGCGTGAGCACAACACCGGCCGCCACGAGGGCAGCAGGAATCACAAGTCGGCGATTGCGCACCGATCCCCCCACATTTCTGTCAAACGTCGAACAGGTTCCCCATAGTTCGAATGCGCGAGCAGCGTACATGATCGGTTAGGGAGGGGTTGTGGATTATTCGTGGGACCCGCCTGGCGAGCAGGTGTGCCTGGTGTGCCCGGTGCTCCGGTTCGCCCGGTGCTCCGGTGTGGCGGTATCCGCCGACGGCCCCGGGGCGGCCGCCATGCGGGTCGCGGGCGCCCGTGGCTACGATCGGAGGGATCGGAACAAGCCCTTCCGGATGGTCGGGAGACGGAAGCCAGGTCGCCGATGGCCCCGAGGTCCGTGCAGTGGCCGCCGTACGTGCGGGTCGCGCCGTGGTTGCTGATCGTCGGCGGGCTGGTGTGGAACGCGCTGGATCCGGCCGACTACTGGGGTGATCCGCTGCTGGCGGCCGCCGTGGTGCTGGCCGGGGCGCTGCTGCGGTTGCGGGACACCGTCGCGGTGGGCGTGGCCAATGTGACCGGGATCCTGCTGCTGTCCACCCAGGACGCGTCGATCGGGACCGGCGACGGCTACCTGGAGCTGGTGAACACGGCCTTCACGGCGCTGATCGGGGTCGGGGTGAACCAGGTGGTGGCCCGGCACGGGCGGCACCTGGAACGGGTGCGGTCGGTGGCCGAGGCGGCGCAGCGCGCGGTGCTCCCGGAGCCGCCGGGGCGGGTGGGGCGGCTGTCGGTCGCGGCCTGCTACCGGGCCGCCCAGGACGAGGCGCTGATCGGCGGTGACGCGTACGCGCTGCAGGTCACCCCGTACGGCGTGCGCGGGCTGATCGCGGACGTGCGGGGCAAGGGGCTGCAGGCGGTGGGGGCGGTCTCGGTGCTGCTCGGGGCCTTCCGGGAGATCTCCTCCCGGGCCGCGGACCTGGCCGCGCTCGCGGACGGGCTGGAGGCCTCGCTGCTGCGGGAGGTCGACCGGCTGAGCGAGGAGCTGCGGTTGGAGGGGTTCATCACGGCGCTGCTGGTGGAGTTCCCGCCGGGGGAGGAGACGGTGCGCACGCTGGACTGCGGGCACCCCGGCCCGTACCTGCTGGGCGGCCCCGGAGTGAAGGTGCGGCGGCTGGATGCGGCGGATCCGGGGCTGCCGCTGATGATGGGCGTGCTGGGAGTGGCACGGCCCGAGCCGGAGAGCCGGCCGTTCCCGCCCGGGTGCACGCTGCTGCTGGTGACCGACGGGGTGACCGAGGCCCGGGACGCCGCGGGGGAGTTCTACGACCCGGTGCCGGGGCTGGGCCCGCAGGGGCCGTTCGGCGGCCCGCAGCAGGTGCTGGATGCGTTGGTGGCCGATGTCGAGCGGTGGACCGGCGGGCCGCGGGACGACGATATGGCGGTGCTCGCGATCACCCGCCGGTCGGCTGATTGAAGGTGGGGGAGCTCGGCGGCGAGCGATTGAAGGGGTGAAGCGGGCGGTCGGGGTTCCATTCGACGGTCGCCATCCATCGTGCCGATATCACGATGGGGTGACGGCGCCGTGGCGCCTCGTGCGATCCGGCCAAGTTGACCGCCGTCGTCCGGTGGCCGGAAAGCACCTGTCCGAATAGCGGACGGCGAGATGGACGGACCACCCCGGCGGCGCCCGAGGTGCCGTGGACGGCCGTCCGACGGGTCGCCGCCTCGGTCGATGGGCTTCGCGGGCGGTGCGAGTGGTCCATAAGGGGCCGTGAAGGAGGCAGAAGAGCCGGTCGGCCAAGGGGCGGGATCCGGCCGAGCTGCGGCTCGTCCGGAAACGGACCCGGTGTTTGCTCTGTGTAGAAGAGGTGACCGAGAGTCGCACCAATGAACGATTTGCCTCGCCCCCGCCAGGCCCGTCTGCTCGGCCACCGCGACTTCCGGCTCCTGCTGACCGGTGCCGCCACCGCCCAGACGGGCAGTCAGGTCACCCTCGTCGCGTTGCCGTTGGCGGCGGTGGTGGTGCTGGACGCCACCCCGTTCGAGGTCGGACTGCTGACCGCCGCCGAGACCGCCGCCTTCCTGCTGGTCGGCCTGCCGGCCGGCGCCTGGCTGGACCGGATGCGCAAGCTGCCGGTGCTGATCCGGGCCGACCTGGTGCGCTGCCTCGCCGTGGGATCGATCCCGCCGGCGGCGGCGCTCGGCGTGCTGACCATGCCGCAGCTCTACCTGGTGGCGCTGGTCACCGGAGTGGCGACGGTGTTCTTCGACGTCGCCCACCAGTCCTTCCTGCCCGCCGTCCTGCCGCGCGAGCAACTGGTCGGCGGCAACGGGGCGCTGGAGACGGTCCGCTCCTCCGCCCAGATCGCCGGGCCGGGCCTCGGCGGCGGGCTGGTCCAGCTGCTCGGCGCGCCGCTCGCCATCGTGGCCGACGCCTGCGGGTACCTGGCCTCCGCACTGCTGCTCGCCCGGATCCGGGTTGACGAGCCGCGGCCGGAACCGGAGCCCGGGCGCTCGCTGCGCGCCGAGGTGGCGGCGGGCGTGCGCTTCGTCCTGGGCCACCCGCTGCTGCGGGCGATCGCCACTGCCACCGCCGTCTCCAACCTGTTCGCCGCCGTCCTGATGGCCGTGCAGACGGTGTTCTGGGTCCGGGTCCTCGACCTGGAGCCGGGCACCATCGGCGTGCTGCTCTCGGCCTCCGCCCTCGGCGGGCTGGCCGGCGCGCTGTGCGCCGGGCACCTGGCGCGGTGGGTCGGGCAGGCCCGGCTGATCTGGCTGTCCACGGTGGTGACGGCGCCGTTCGCGGTGCTGTGGCCGCTGTCCGGCGGCGGCGCGGGCGTGGTGCTGTTCGGCCTCGCCTCCGGGGTGGTGCTGTTCGGCGCGGTGGCCTACAACGTCGCCCAGGTGAGCTTCCGGCAGAGCGTCTGCCCGCCGGAGCTGCTCGGCCGGATGAACGCCACCATGCGCTTCCTGGTGTGGGGCACCATGCCGATCGGCGCCCTGGGCGGCGGGCTCGTCGCCGACGCGGCCGGACCGCGCGCCGCGCTCTGGCTCTGCGCGGCCGGGTTCCTGCTCGTACCGGTGCCGCTGCTGCTGTCCCCGCTGCGCCGGATGCGCGACCTGCCGCTCGACGGCGGGTCGGGCGGCAGGGCGCCGGGCGGTGGCGCACCGGACGCCGGGGGCGCGGCCGCCGCTGCCGGGGAGGGCGTCGCCACCACCGAGGAGCCTGCTGCGCGTCCCACCGCCTCCTGACCGAACCGCCTCCTGACCGAAGCACCGCCTGACCGAAGCACCGCCTGACCGAAGCACCGCCTGACCGGCCCAGGCCGGGACCGAGCCACCGCCTCGGCGAGCCACCGCCTCGCCGACCCAGACCTGCCGAGCCGCGACCGGAAACCGGAGACCGTTCCCGTGCACGCCAGCATCACCGCCGCCTACCTCGCCCGGTACCGCGCCGCCGCCGCCGACTCCCCGGTGGAGCTGCTGCCGCTGACCGGCGCCCAGCGGCGCTTCCTGATCACCCGCAGGCTCACCCCGCAGAGCCGGTCCGACATCGTTCCGCTGCTGTTCGCCTACCCGCGCGGCACCCTCGACCAGGACCGGCTGGCCCGCGCCGCCGCCACCGTCGCTGCCCGCCACCCGGCGCTGTGCGGGGGCTTCGCGACCGTACGCGGCACACCGGTCCTACGGGTCGGCGGCCCCTCGGTCGAGGTCGCCCGGATCGACGCTGCCCGGATCGGAACCGCACCCGGCGGCTCGGCCCGCGAGGCCCTGCGCCGGGCCCTGCTCGACTGGCCCCTCGACGGGCCCGCACTGCGCCTGCTGGTGGCCCAGGATCCGGACGGTGACGAGGAGTTGCTGGCCGTCGCGCTGGACCACGCGGCCGGTGACGAGCAGTCGTTCGGGGTGCTCACGGCCGAACTGAGCGAGGCGTACCGCCAGGACGGGACGCCACCGCCCGCGGCCGGGCCCGACCCGCAGGCGCTGGCCGACTACCGGCAGGCCGTCGAACTCCAGCTCGCCGCCGAGGACGCCGCCGGGGGACCCGCCGCGCAGGCCCACTGGGGGCGCCGGCTCGCCGGACTGGCCGGTGCGGGCGGCGGTGCGGCCACGTCCACCGGAATGCTCACCGAGCGGCTGCCCGCCGTCGGGGCCGCCGCCCGCGGCGCCGTCTTCCCGGCCCTGCTGGACGCCGTCGGGGCCGTCGCGCACCGGCTGTACCGGGCATCCGGCTCGCGCCCGCCAGAGGCCGGGGGAGGGGCGCTCGCGCTCGGCTACCCGTGGGGCGGCCGACCGCCCGGGGCGCCCGCCGCACTCGGCTGCTTCCTCAACACCCTGGTCCACCCGGCCGTTTCGGCCACCGCGACCGACCTGGACGCCCTCGCCGACGCCTGGTGGGACGACCTCGACCATGCCGGCACGCCGTTCGACGAGGTGGTCCGTGCCGCCCGCACCGCGGGCGCGCCGTGGACGGGTTCGCTGGACGCCATGCTCTCCCTGGAGGACCTGCAGCGCCGCCCGCCGCTGGTGCTCGGCGGCGTCCCCGGCCGGGAGACCCACCTGGCCGGGCGCCCGCTCGCCGCGCCGCTCGCCGTCTCCGCCGAACACGGCGACGACCTGCTGATCCGGCTCGCCTGGGACAGCGACCGCTTCCCCGAGGACGACGCCCACGCGGCCTTCGGCGAGCTCCTCGTCCTGCTGCGGCACCACCTGCACGGCGCGGAACGGCTGCCGGCCGACGCCTGAACCGGCCTGCCCTGAACGGGACGTGGGAGCCACGGCAGCCGAGCCCTGATGCCTCACCCGCCACGCCCGAGCCCGCAGGCCAGAACTCCCCCACCGGATCCGCCCTTCCGGATCCAGCACCTTCCCGGCCGCACCCGCACCCCGGGTGCCGGTCCGGCCCCACCGGACGGAGCGGGACCACCCCACGCCCGCCACCGGCCACCGCGGTGCCGACAAGCCCACCACACAAGGGAGCCGTCCATGTTCGCACTCTCTCCGTCACAGGAGATCGTCTGGCTGCACGAACAGATGCTGCCGGGCAGCCGCGCCTACAACTTCACCGCCGTCCTCGACCTGTGGGGCACCCTCGACCGCGAGGCGCTGCACACCGGACTGGCCGCCGTCCTGGCCCACCACCCGGGCCTGCGGCTGGAGTTGGTACCCAGCGCGGAGGGCCTGCCCGGCCAGCGGGTCGCCGAGAACTGCCAACCGGAGCTGCGCCACAGCGACTTCGGCGCCGAGGCCGACCCGGAGGCCGCCTTCCGCCGACTGCTCGCCGCCGAGGCCGCGGAGCCGCTGGACACCGAACGGGCGCCACTGCTGCGCTGGCACCTGGTCCGGATCGCCGAGGACCACCACCGGCTGATCCACGTCGAGCACCACCTCGTCCACGACGGCCACTCCTTCGCGATCCTGCTGCGCGACCTGTTCACCGTCTACCGCGCCCAGGTCCTCGGCGAGTCGTACGAGCTGCCCGTCGCCCCTTCGTACGAGGAGCACGCGCGCGCCGCCGCCGACCTCCCGCGGGACCGCGGACTCGACTTCTGGACCCGGGAGTTGGCCGACGCGCCGCGCGAGGTCACGCTGCCCGGGCTGGCCCGGCCCGGCACCGAGCGCCGCCACCACGGCGGGCAGCTGCGCCAGGCGATCGGCGCCGACCTGGCCACGCGGCTGCGCGAGCGCAGCACCGCGGACGGCCACACCCCGTTCAGCACCCTGCTCGCCCTGTTCGCCGAGCTGCTGCGCCGGCACGGCGGGCACCGCGAGCTGGTGATCGGCACCGCCGTCGGCAACCGGCCCGAGGGCTACGAGGGCACCGTCGGCATGTTCGTGAACACCGTGCCGCTGCGCCTGCGGCTCGACCCGGCGGTCTCCGGGACCGAGGCCGTGGACGAGGCGACCGACGTCCTGCTTCGCGCGCTGCCCCACCAGGACCTGCCGGTACAGGAGTTGACCCGCCGCCTCGGCCTGCACACCGGCGGCGCCGACAACCCGCTGTTCAACGTCATGTTCAGCGCACACGACGCGGCACTGCCGGACGTCCAGGCGCCCGGGCTGGAGGTCTCGCTGTACGAGGGCTTCAACACCGGCACCACCCGCTTCGACCTCGACCTGGTGCTGCTGCCCGACGACCGCCGGGTGGTCGGCCGGAAGCACGGCGCCGCCGGGATGACCCTGGTCTGGGACTACGACGCCGACCTGTTCGGCGAGTCCGAGGCGGTGCTGCTGTCCGAGCGGCTGCTGGAGCTGCTGCGCTGCTACCTGGACCGCCCGCAGGCGCCGATCGCCGCGCTGGCCCCCGCGGGCGACGCCGTACCGCCCGCCGACGCCCCCGCCACCGAAACGCCCGCCCCCGCCCTGCTCGACCCGGCCGCCGCCCACGACCCGACCGCGCTCGCCCTGCTGGCCGGCACCGAACGGATCAGCTACGGCGAACTCGACCGCCGCGTCACCGAGTTGGTCGAACGGCTGCGCGCCGCCGGGGTCGCGCCCGGCCAGCCGGTGGCCACCGTGCTGCCGCGCGGCGCGGACAGCGTGGTCGCATTGCTCGCCTGCCTGCGCCACGGCGCCGTCTACGCGCCGCTGTCCGGCGAGGACCCGGCCGCCCGGCTCGCACTGCTGCTGGAGCGCCTGCGCCCCGCCCTGGTACTGGCCACCCGGCAGAGCGCGCTCGCGCTGCCCGCCGGGGCCGTCACCCCGGCCCTGCTGGACGGCCCCGCCTTCCCGCAGGCCGAGCCCGCCGCCACCCTGGACGGCGCCGCCTACCTGATCCACACCTCCGGCTCCACCGGCGTGCCCAAGCCCGTCCTGGTCGGCCGCTCGGCCCTCGCCGGATACGTCGCCGCGATCGCCGCCCGCTACGCACTCACCCCCGCCGACCGGGTGCTGCTGTTCGCCCGGCCGTCCTTCGACGTGGCGCTGGAGGAGGTGCTGCCCGCGCTCGCCGCCGGGGCCGCCCTGGTCGTGCCGCAGCGCGAAGTGCCCACCGGTCCCGAGCTGGTGGCCGTCCTGGCCGCCCGCGGCGTCACCGTCGCCAACCTGCCGACCAGCTACCTGCTCGCCGTCCGCGAGGACCTGCGCGAGGCGCTGCGCGACGGCCGCTGGACACCCCGGCTGCTCGTCCTCGGCGGCGAGCGCCTGCCCGCCCGGGCGCTCGCCGGGCTCACCGGGGCCACCACCGTGCTGAACGCCTACGGCGTCACCGAGGCCACCGTCACCTCCACCGTCCACGAGGTGACCGCCGCCGATGTCGCCGAGGACGGCGAGATCCCGCTCGGCACCGAACTCGACGGCGTGCGCACGTACGTCCTGGACGAGACGCTGCACCCGCTGCCGGCCGGCTGCGTCGGCGAACTCGCCGTCGGCGGAGCCATGGTGGCCGAGGGCTACCTGGGCCTGCCGGACCCGACCGCCTCCCGCTTCGTCACCGTCCCCGCACTCGGCGGCGCCCGCGTCTACCGCACCGGCGACCGCGGCTACCGCGACCTGAACGGGCGGCTGCGCTTCCTCGGCCGCGCCGACAACCAGGTCAAACTCCGCGGCCACCGGATCGAGTTGGAGGAGATCGAGGCCGCGGCCTCCGCCGAACTCGGCGGCCGCTCCTGCGCCGTGGTGCTGCACACCGACCCGCGGACCGGCCCCCGCCTGGTCGGCTTCCTGGAAGGAGCCGAGCGCCCCGACCAGGCCGCCCTGCACGACGCGCTCGCCCGCCGACTGCCCGGCGGACTCGTCCCGGCGAGCTGGACGGCCGTCCCGGCGATGCCCACCCTGCCCGGCGGCAAGCCCGACCGTGCCGCGCTCACCCGGCTGGCGGACGCGAGCGCCGAGACGGCCGCGGGCGAGGAGACCGCCGAGGAGCGGAGCGCCTTCGCCGACCCCGGCCAGGAGCTGATCGCCGCCGCCTGGCGCCAGGTCCTCGGCCACGACCGCTTCACCGCCGACTCCCACTTCTTCGAGGTCGGCGGCCACTCCCTGCTCGCCGCCCAGCTCGCCGCCCACCTGGAACCGCACCTCGGCAGCCGCCCGCCGCTGCGCACCCTGTTCCGGCACGCCGTCCTGGCCGACCAGGCCCGCGCCCTCACCGGCCGGAAGTGAACCCGGTGACGGGAACCGGCGGACCTGACGGAACACCACGAACCCTGGAGACCACGATGGAAGCCCTCAGCATCGGGTACGGCCGTCCGCACCGGGACGGCGCAGTCCTCGACCTCTTCACCACCTGGGTGCACCGCACCCCGGACGCCCCCGCCCTGATCGACGGCGAGCACGTCCACAGCTACGCCGAACTCGACCGCCTCGCCGACAGCGTCGCCCGGACCCTGCGCGGCAAGGTCGGCCCCGGCGACCTGCTCGGCGTCTGCCTCGGCCACTCGGTGTCACTGGTGGCCGTCACCCTGGCCGCCGCCAAGCTCGGCGCCGTCCACCTGCCACTCGGCCCGCGCCCCGGCGAGCGCCGGCTGCGGGCCGTCGCCGAGCAGCTCCGCCCGGTCTGCCTGGTCGGCGCACCCGACCTGCTGCCGCCGGGCGGCGAGCGCCTGCCGCTGGACCTGCCCACCGGGGGCGTGGTCGCCGCCCTCACCCCCGGCGAGCAGGTGCGCGTCCCGGCCGGCACCCACTACGCGGTGCTCACCTCCGGCTCCACCGGCACCCCGAAGGCCGTCGCCGTCACCGAACCCGCGCTCGGCGCCCTGCTGCACTGGTACCGCGAACTGACCGGCCTCGGCCCCGGCTCGCGGCACAGCCTGCTGATCGGGGTCGCCTTCGACCCGCACCTGCAGGACCTGTGGGCCCCCCTCACCGCCGGCGCCGCCCTGGTCGTCGCCCCCGAGGCCGTCCGCTGGGACACCGGCGCGCTCACCGACTGGTGGCGCGAGGCCGGCATCACCGTGTCCGTGCTGCCCACCCCGCTCGCCGAGCCCGTCCTCGGAAAGCCCTGGCCCACCGGGCTGGCACTGCGCCACCTCATGATCGGCGGCGACCGGCTGCGCCGCGCCCCCGGGCCCGACGTCACCGCGACCGTCCACAACGCCTACGGCCCGGCCGAGGCCACCGTCGTCACCACCGTGCACACCATGGCCCCCGGCGGCGACCACGGGGCCGGCGCCCCGCCGATCGGACGGCCCATCCCCGGCGCGATCGTGCTGGTCACCGACCAGGACGGCCGACCGGTGCCGCGCGGCGTCCCCGGCGAGCTGCGGATCGGCGGCCGGGGCCTGGCCGCCGGGTACCTCGACCCGGAGCTGACCGCCCGCCGCTTCGTCGGCGCGCCCGAGGGCGTCGACGGCACCGACCGGGTCTACCGCACCGGCGACCGGGTCCTCATGCGCGCCGACGGGCTGCTGGAGTTCCAGGGCCGGCTGGACGACCAGGTCAAGATCAGCGGCGTACGGATCGAACCCGGCGAGGTCGAGGCCGCGTTCGAGCGCGACCCGCGGGTGCGCCGGGCGGTGGTCGCCGCCGAGCAGGCGCCGGCCGGCGGCGTCCGGCTGCTCGCCTTCGTCCAGCTCGACGGCTCGGACGAGGGCGGCGTCTCGGGCGAGGGCGGCGGCGAGGGCGGCGGCGTCGACGCAGGCGCCGACCCGGCGCGACTGCTCGACGCCGTCCGGCCCTGGCTGCCCGAGCAGGCGGTGCCCTCGGCCGTCCGGCTGGTGGACCGCTACCCGCTGGACGCCAACGGCAAGGTGGACCGCGCCGCGCTGCTCGCCGCCGCGCCGCCGCAGCCCGCGGGGGAGGACGGCGACACCCCGGTCGAGCGCACCGTACTCAAGCTCTGCCGCGAGCTGATCGGCCGCGCCGACCTCGGGCCCACGGACAACTTCCTGGCCTCGGGCGGCAATTCGCTCGCCGCCGCCCGGCTGCTGGAAGCGCTGCAGAGCGAGTACGGGATCCGGCTGCGCGCGCCCCTCGTACTGCGCCAGCCGGACCTGCGGGCCCTCGCCCGACTGGTCGAGGAGCGGGTCGACGCCCTGACCACGACCGCCTGACGTGGGGCGTGTCCTGCCCCAGCCCGCACCTCCTCAGCACGGCGCCCCGGCCCACACCGCCGGGGCGCCCGGAAGGGAACGAACGCCATGACCACCGCGACCCGGCTCACCGCGACCCAGCCCGGTGCCGCCCCGCCCGGCACGACGCAGCCCGCTGCAGCCGTGCCCACCGCGAGCCTGCCCACTGCAGCCGCGCCCACCGCAGCCATGCCCCCGGCAACCCTGCCCGCGCTGATCGCCCGGCAGGCCGAACAGCAGCCCGACGCGCTCGCCGTGACCGACGGCGCCACCGTCCTCACCTACCGCGAACTCCTCGACGCCGCCGGGCGGTTGGCCGCCGTCCTGACCGCCCGGGGGATCGGCCCCGGCAGCGCCGTCGGCCTGCTCTGCGCCCGCTCCACCCGCCTGGTCGTCGCCCAGCTCGCGATCTGGCGGGCCGGCGGCCACGTCCTCCCGCTGGACCCGGCCTACCCGCGACCGCGGATCGCCGAGATGACCTCGGACGCCGGCGCCCGGCTCGTCCTCGGCGACAAGGCCCTGCTCGCCGAGGCCGGACTGACCGAGGAGCAGACCCTCGTCCTGACCGAGCAGGGCACCGACGAGACCGGGCCGGTGGCACCCGACGCCGCCGACCCGGCCGCGCCCGCCCTGGTCTTCTACACCTCCGGCTCCACCGGCCGGGCCAAGGGCGTGCTCGTTCCGCACGGCGCCGTGACCGACCTGGTCACCGCCCCGGACGCCATCGCGGTCGGCCCGCGCGACCGGGTGCTCTTCCACTCCGCCGTCACCTTCGACGCCTCCACCTTCGAGCTGTGGGCCCCGCTGGCCCGCGGCGCCGCCGTCGCCATCTCCCCGGCCGACCGGCCCACCGCCGAGGAGCTCGTCCGCGACGTCGAACGGTTCGGCGTCACCACCCTGATGCTCACCAGCGCCCTCTTCCACCACCTGGCCGCCCGTCAGTCGCGGATCTTCGGGGTGCTGCGCACCCTGGCCGTCGGCGGCGAGGTGCTGGCGCCCGAGCACGCGGGCGCGGTCCTGCGGGCCTTCCCCTGGCTCGAACTGGTCAACGTCTACGGGCCGACCGAGGCCACCACCTTCACCACCCTGCACCGGGTCACCCAGGCCGACTGCACCGGCCCGATCCCGATCGGCCGGCCGTTCGGCGGAGCCCGCGTGCTGGTCCTGGACGAGCAGCTCGCTCCGGTGCCGGCGGGCACGGTCGGCGAACTGTGGATCGCGGGGGAGCGCCTGGCCCTCGGCTACCTCAACCGGCCCGAACTGACCGCCGAACGCTTCCGCGAGCTGCCGGGCACCGGCCGGGCCTACCGCAGCGGCGACCTGGTCCGCCAACTGCCGGACGGCACGCTGGAGTTCCACGGCCGGACGGACGATCAGGTCAAGGTGCGCGGCTTCCGGATCGAACCCGGCGAGATCGAGCACGCGCTGCTGCAACTCCCCGAGGTCGCCGAGGCCGTGGTCGTGGTCCGCCGGGCCGGACAGGCCGACGCCGTCCTCACCGCCTGCCTCGTCCTCGCCGAAGGCGCCACCCCGGCCGTCGAGACCCTGCGCGACCGGCTCGCCGAGCGGCTGCCCGCCCACCTGGTGCCCACCGCCTGGACCGTCCTCGACGCACTGCCGCTGACCACCAGCGGCAAGGCGGACCGACGGGCACTGGCCGCCGCCGGCGCGACCCTCGACGGTGCAGTCGCCGACGCGATCGCCCCGCACCCCGCCACGGCCGGCACGCTCAGCCCGATCCAGCAGGTCGTCGCCGAGGCCTGGAGCCGCGCCCTGGAACGCCCGATCACCGACCCCGCCGCCGACTTCCTCGCCGAGGGCGGGCACTCACTGCTCGCCATGTGGGTCGTCGACGACCTGTGCCAGGACCTCGGGGTCGACCTGTCGCTCGCCGACTTCCTCGCCCACCCCACCGTCGCCCGGCAGGCAGAACTGCTGGAACAGGCCCTGCGTGACGCCGACGACCCGGGCGGGCGCGGGGAACCGGACGGACCTGTGGGTCCGGGTGGCCACGACCGCCCGGAGGGCGCCCGATGACCGCCGTCGACCAGGCCGACCTGCTGCGCCGCGCCCGCAGCCGCCGGGGCGCCGCCGTCGCCGCGCCGCCCGAGCACCCGGCCGCGCCCGACGGCCCGGCCCCGCTCTCCCACGCCCAGCAGCGGATGTGGCTGATGGACCACCTCGGCCAGGGCGGCGCCCTCTACAACGTCCCGATCGCCACCCGCCTGCGCGGCCCGCTCGACCACGCCGCGCTCGCCGCCGCGATCACCGCGCTCACCGAGCGGCACGCCGTGCTGCGCACCCGCTACCCGAGCCGCGACGGACAGCCGTACCAGCAGACCGTCCCGGCCGCCCCGGTGCCGCTGCCGGTCCTGGACGCCGAGACGGACCAGGCGGCCACCGAACGGCTCACCGCCGAAGCCGCCCGCCCCTTCGACCTCGCCGCCGGGCCGGTGCTGCGCGCCCTGCTGCTGCGGCGCGGCCCGGAGGACCACACGCTGGTGCTGACGATCCATCACATCGCCGTCGACGGCGGATCCCTGCCCGTCCTGGCCGCCGACCTCGCCGCGCTCTACGCCGCCGCACGCGACGGCGCCGAGCCGCAACTCGCGCCGTCCGGACCGCCGTACGCCGAGTACGCCCGCCGGGAACGCGCCCGCGACCCCGAACTCACGGCTGCCGCCGACACCCTCGCCGCCCGACTGGCCGGCGCCCGCCCGCCGGCGCTGCTGCGCCCCGTCCCGCCCGGCGCCCGCGAACGCCGGGCGGCGCTGCACGCCGCCCCGCTGGACCCCGCCGTGGTGGCCGGCCTGCGCAGCCTCGGCGCCCGGCACGGCGCCACACTGTTCACCGTCGTGCTGGCCGCCGCGTTCGCCACCCTGCGGACGGCCTGCGGGCAGAGCGACCTCGTCCTCGGCTGCGCCAGCGGCCACCGCGCCCGGCCCGAACTGCGGCGCACCGTCGGCCTCGCGGTCAACACCCTTGCGGTACGCGTCGATTCGGCCGAGGACGCATCGTTCGCCGAACTGCTGGCGGACGTGCGCGGCCGGCTGCTCGACGCGCAGCAGCACCACGAGGTGCCCTTCGACCTGGTGGTCGAGCGGCTCGGCGCGACTGCCCGCGGCGCGGACGGCACCCCGCTGCTCTCGGTCACCTGCGACCTCGTCCATCCCGTCGCGCCGCTCACGCTGCCCGGCCTCGACTCCGAGAACGTGGAACTCGACCTGGGGCTCGCCAAGTTCGGGCTGGCGCTGCTCCTGGAGGACGGCCCGGAGCCGCGCTGCCTGGTCCAGCACGACCGGGACACGCTGGACGTGACCACCGCCGGGCAGCTGCTCGACGCCTTCGCCGCCCTGCTCACGGCCGTGGCCGCCGACCCGGAGCAGCGGATCTCGGAGCTGCCCGGAAGCCTGCTGGTCGCCGCCCGGCACCCGGTGGTGGAGGGCCTGTCGGCCGAGCCGGGCGTGATCGAGGCAGCCGTGGTCGAAACCGCCGACGGCCCGCCGCTCGCCTACGCGGTGGTGCGCGGACCCGTCGCCCCGAACGGTGCCCAGCTGCGGGCCGCCCTGCGCCGTCGCCTCCCGGCCACCGAACTCCCGGACGCGGTCACGCTGGTGGACCGGATCCCCCGGCACCCCGACGGCACCCCCGACCACGGCCGGCTGCCCGGCGCCGCGGCGCACGGGGGCGGAAATCCGCCGAGCGGTCCGGTGGACACCGTCCGGGAGGCCTTCGGCGAACTGCTGGGCACCACACCGCCCGCCGACGGCGACTTCTTCGCCCTCGGCGGCCACTCCCTGATCGCCGTCCAGCTCGCCGAACGCCTGCGCACCCGGATCGGACTGCCGCTCACCGGCCTCGACGTCCTGGAGCGGCGCACCCCGCGCGCCCTCGCCGCCCTGCTCGCCACCCGCGAGGACGAGCGCCGCGCCGCCGTCTCCCGCACCGGCGCCCACCCGCGCACCCACGCCCGCGGCGGCACCCGCACCGGCACCGTGCTGCTCACCGGGGCCACCGGCGGCGTTGGAGCGGCCGTCCTGCAGGAACTGATGGCCCAGGGCCGGCCGGTCCGCGTCCTGGTCCGGCCCGAGTCGGCGCACCTGCCCGCCCTGAACGGCGCCGAACTGGCGGAAGGCGACCTCGCCGACCCGGACAGCCTGCGGCGCGCAGTGCAGGACGTGGACGCCGTCATCCACTCCGCCTGCACCTTCACCGACCACGCCACCGACCTCGCCGCGATGCGCACGCTGCTCGACGGCTGGCGGGGCGGGCCGTTCGTCTTCGTCAGCAGCATCGACGCGTACGGCCGACCGGCGGACACCGAGGTCCCCGAGGGCGGACCGAGCGGTCCGGCGGTCACCCCGTACGGGCAGGCCAAGCTGGACTGCGAGCGGATGCTGTTCGAGGCCGCCGGCCGTGGCCCCGGCCGTGGGCCGGTCACCGCCGTCCGCGCCCCGATCGTCTGGGGCCCGCACCACCGGCTGCGCGACCAGCTCCGCTGGGGCCCCACCGGCGACCTCTACCAGGCCGCGCTGGCCGGCCGGCCGATCGGCCTGCCGGAGGTCTCCGAGGGGGCCTGGTACGGCGCCTCCTGGGTTCACGCCGCGGCCCTGGCCCGCGCGCTCGCGGCCTGCGCCGTACCGGACCACCCGGCGGCCGGGCGGATCGTCAACGCGGTGAGCGGACACGTGCCCTGGGCGGAGTTCACGGCCGAACTGGTCCGGCTGCTCGGCTCCGCCAGCCCGCTGAGCGTCGGCCCCGGCGCCGAACAGGAACTGCGCCGCCCCTGGCGCTACCGGTCCGAGACCCTGGCCGGCCCGCTCACCCCCGAACCGGGCGAGGACTGGCGCACCGTCCTGGCGGCCATGGTCGGCTGAACCGACCCGAGCCGACCCGCGCCGGGCGGAGGGGTCCGCCGTCCACCGGACCCCTCCGCCCGGCTGCCGCAGCTGCCGGCCGGGTACTCGCCCGTCCCGTGGTCAGTGCCCACCCGGTATCGCGCTCGGCTCGGCGAGGAGGTGGATCTCGTGGACGGCGTTCCGGTCGCCGGTGAGCGGCTGGACGCGGCCGGCGGAGTCGGTCGCCCGGCAGCGGATGCGGTGCGGGCCCGGGGCGAGGTCGTGGCGGAGGCGGAAGCGCTGCCAGGCCGGGTCCGGGCCGCGCCGGTCCAGGGTGGCAGGCTGCCAGTCGGCGTCGTCCACGGCGATCTCGACCGACGTCACCTCGGTGGAGCTCCAGGCGTAGCCGGCCAGTTCGCAGCTGCCGGCCGGGACGGAGCTTCCGTCGCCCGGGGTGAGCAGCTTGCTGCTGACGTCCTTCTCGCGGACCGGCCGCGCCTCGTACTCGCCGGGCAGGACGCGGGTGTAGAGGCGGGTGGTGAAGACGTGGTCGGGGCGGTCGGCGGCCAGCACGATCCGGCTCAGCCACTTGACCGAGTTGGTGCCGAACATCCGGGGCGCCACCGCCCGCAGCGGGTAGCCGTGGTCGGGGCGCAGCGGCTCGCCGTTCATGGTGTGGGCGAGGACGACCTCGCTGCTCGCCTGGTCGAGTGGCAGGTCCTTGAGGTAGCTCAGGCCGCTCTCGCCCGCGAAGTCCCCCGTGTCCGCACCCTCCAGCCAGACGTGCCGGGCCTGCGGGAGCGGGCCGGCGAGCTCCAGCACGGCGGCGAGCGGGACTCCGGCCCACTCCAGGTTGGTGACGGCACGGGTCGGCACGGTGGGGCGCAGCGGGTTGCCGAAGCACTCGTGGACGGCCGTGAGGCGGATCTGCGGCAGGGCCTGGACGGCTGGGAAGTCCAGCCGCAGCGGCCGTTCCACCAGGCCCTCGACGGTGAGCGACCAGGTCGCGCGGTCGAGCCGCGGGTGCGGTCCGAGGTGGTTGCGGACGAAGACCTCGTCGACCGGGGTGAGGAAGAGGTCGGGTGTCTCCGGATCGGTCCTGATCATGTGTCGTGCCCCCGTGTCGAACGTGCCGTTCTTGCCGTCGTGTGCGATCGACAGTACAAGGAGGGACTGACAACGCCCGGAGAAGGGCCCCGGGCGGTCGGCCACCCGCTCATCCGATGGTGACCACCCGGGCCCACTCCGGCGGCGATTCCGGCCGGTAGTCCGGGTCCTCCGCGGCGCCCTCGTCGTGGTGGCCGGGGCGGGGGAAGAGGCCGACGACCGTGCGGCAGGGCGGTGGGGCGGACGGCCACGGGGTCTGACCGTCGGTCAGGGCCACCACGACGTCGGGCCGGGGGCGGTGCGCAGGGCGGCGCGGAAGCCCCTTCGCGGTGTCCGGTCAACCCGCCGGATGGCTGGCCGAATCGGCCCGCCTCCGCCGCCCGGCGGGTCGCGGCGGCCAAGTCGTCGGAGCAGACTGGCCGGTGTACCGCAGTCCCGACCCGCGAGGGGGCAGGCATGTCCGTACGAACCGGCAGGCGCAGGGCAGTTGGAGGGCTCCGGACGGCGGTCGGCGCGCTCGCCGTCGCCCTGGCGGCGGGAGCGGCGGTCTCGCTGCCCGCGGCACCGGCGGAGGCGGCCGGCGGGGCGGGTGGCAAGGTCGTCTACCTCACCTTCGACGACGGCCCGAGCCCCGCCTACACGCCCAAGGTCCTGGCGACGCTGGCCCGTTACGGGGTGCAGGCGACCTTCTTCGAGATCGGGCAGAACGTCGAGGCCCATCCCTTGCTCACCGCGCAGGTCGCCCGCCAGGGCCACAGCGTGCAGAACCACTCCTGGTCGCACCCCGACCTGCGCAGGCTCTCCGGCGCCGCCCTGGACGCGCAAGTGGCGAACACGGACCGGGCGATCCGCGCCAGCACCGGCCGCACCCCGAACTGCCTGCGCCCGCCGTACGGCGCGGTCAACGGCACGGTGCGCTCGCACGCGGCGGCGCTCGGCAAGCAGGTGGTGCTCTGGTCGGTGGACCCGGCGGACTGGTCCCGGCCGGGGACGGCCACCATCCGGTCGCGGGTGCTGAACGGCGTCCGCCCGGGGTCGGTGATCCTGCTGCACGACGGCGGCGGTGACCGCAGTCAGACGGTGGCGGCGCTGCCGGCGATCATCTCCACCCTCAAGGCGCGCGGGTACGGCTTCGCCACCCTGTGCCGCTGAGGCCGTTCGGCCGTTCGACCGCACCGCCGGACGGCCGAACGCCGGGTGGTCCGATAGTGCTTTCCCATTTGCCTAAACCATTTAGGTAATCCCATACTGGATGTAGCGCACCGGCGTGACAGCGCCGGTGCCGCAGCACACCGGTACGGGAGGAAGCACATGGCACGGGCAGGCCTGACCGTCGAACGCGTGGTCGCCGCAGGCGCCGAGCTCGCCGACGAGGTCGGATTCGAGCAGGTCACCGCCGCCGCTCTGGCCCGGCGCCTCGGCATCCAGACCGCCAGCCTCTACTCCCACGTCAAGAGCTCGCAGGACCTCAGGACCCGGATCGCCCTGTACGCCCTGGAGGAACTCGCCGACCTCGTCGCCGACGCCCTCGCCGGACGCGCCGGCCGCGACGCGCTCGGCGCCTTCGCGGACGCCTACCGCGACTACGCGGCCCGCCATCCCGGCCGCTACGACGCCACCCGCCTGCGCCTCGACGCCGAGACCGCCGCCGCCAGTGCGGGCGTCCGGCACGCCCAGATGACCAGGGCGATCCTGCGCGGCTACGACCTCACCGAGCCCGAACAGACCCACGCGGTCCGCATGCTCGGCAGCGTCTTCCACGGCTACATCAGCCTGGAAGCGGCCGGCGGCTTCAGCCACACCGCCGTCGACCCGCGGCAGTCCTGGGACTGGATCATCGACTCCCTGGACACCCTGCTGCGCGCGGGCGGAGCCCGCACCGCCACCTGAACTCCCGTACGGCCCCCGCGAGTCCGCGGCCCCGTACGACGACCCGAAGAAGCGCCATGACCACGATCACCACCCCCGTCACCGAAGACCTCCTGCACGGCCACCTCGACGTCGAGCACACCCGCCGCGGCCTGCTGCCGCACCGTCTCCCGGCCCGCGCCCGCCGCCGGATCCCAGACGACCAGCTCGCGATGGCCGAATCCCAGCCCTCCGGCGTCCGCCTGGCCTTCCGCACCCGCGCCACCGCGATCACCCTGCACACCGTCCCCACCAAACGCGCCTACCCCGGCGTCCCGAACGTGCCCGACGGGGTCTACGACCTCCTCGTGGACGGCGTGCTCACCGCACAGGCCACCGTCGCCGGCGGCAACCTGCGCACCGTCGACCTGGCCACCGGCCGCTTCGAGCTGGCCGAAGGGCCCGCGGGCAACGCGGAGTTCACCGGTCTGCCGGACCGGGACAAGACCGTCGAGATCTGGCTCCCGCACACCGAGACGACCGAACTGATCGCCCTCGGCACCGACGCCCCGCTGTACGCCCTGCCGCTGCACGCTGCCCCGCCCGGAGCGGCCGGCCCGCGCAAACGCTGGGTGCACCACGGCAGTTCGATCAGCCACGGCTCCAACGCCGCCCACCCGACCGGCACGTGGCCCGCCCTGGTGGCACTCGGCGCGGGACTCGACCTGGTCAACCTGGGCTTCGGCGGCAGCGCCCTGCTCGACCCCTTCACCGCGCGGACGATCCGCGACACCCCCGCCGACCTGATCAGCCTCAAGCTCGGCATCAACCTCGTCAATGCCGACGTGATGCGGCTGCGGGCCTTCACCCCCGCCGTCCACGGCTTCCTGGACACCATCCGCGACGGCCATCCGACCACACCGCTGCTCGTCGTCTCCCCGCTGCTCTGCCCCATCCAGGAGGACACTCCCGGCCCGCTCGCCCCCGACTTCAGCGACGGCACGCTCCGCTTCCGGGCCACCGGCGACCCGGCCGACCGCGCGGCCGGCCGCCTCACCCTCACCCTGATCCGCGAGGAGCTGGCCCGTATCGTCGCCGACCGCCGTGCCGACGGCGACCACGCCCTGCACCACCTGGACGGCCTCGCCCTCTACGGCGAGCCCGACCACCACACCCACCCGCTCCCCGACGGCGTCCACCCCTCCCCGGAGGCCCACCGCCTCATCGCCGACCGCTTCACCCGCCTCGCCCTCGCCCCCGACGGCCCACTGCCCTCCTGATCCGAGGGGCCGTGGGCGCCGGTGGGCAGGGGGGTGGGTGTCCGGTCGGTGGTCACCCGGTGGGGGTGGCGGGGCCGGGCAGTAGGATCGGCGGCGTTGCATTCCCGTACACCGCCGGTAGGAGGCTTTTCATGGCTCAGGTCACGCTGAAGGGGAACCCGGTCCAGGTCGGCGGCGCGCTGCCCGCCGCCGGCGCCCAGGCCCCCGCGTTCACGCTGGTCGGCGCCGGACTCGCGGACACCTCGCTCAAGGACTTCGCCGGACAGCGCAAGGTCCTCAACATCTTCCCCAGCATCGACACCCCCACCTGCGCCACCTCCGTGCGCACCTTCAACACCCAGGCCGCCGCCCTGGAGAACACCGTCGTGCTGTGCATCTCCGCCGACCTGCCCTTCGCCCAGGCCCGCTTCTGCGGCGCCGAGGGCCTGGACAACGTCAAGACCCTCTCCACCCTGCGCGGGCGCGACTTCCACGACACCTACGGCGTCGCCATCAACGACGGCCCCCTCGCCGGCCTCACCGCCCGCGCCGTCATCGTCCTCGACGAGAACGACACCGTCCTGCACACCGAACTCGTCCCCGAGATCGCCGACGAGCCCGACTACCAGGCCGCCCTCGCCGCCCTCAACTGACCCACCCCGCACCGACACCACAACGGCCCGCCCCCACACCACGGGAGCGGGCCGCCGTGCTACCGGTCGTCACCGGAGCGGTGCGGTCCCCGGCCGGTGCGGCCGGGGTGTGCGGCGGTCGGTGGTCAGTTGAAGACCGCGACGTCGGTGCGCATCGGCAGCGGGCTGCCCCAGCCGATGTTGATCTTGAACGTCACCACGCCGTTGCCGGGGGCGATGCTCGACACCTGGAAGGCCGCCGCACCGACGAACCGGTTCCCGTTGGCGTCGATCTCCGAGGCCGTGATGACGACCGTCGAGTCGATCCCGATGACGTTCCACGGGATCTGGAGGTTGAACGTCCCGTTGCCGGGGGTCCACGTCCACCACCCCCGCCACACGGCGCCGACGTTGCCGCCGATCGCGAGGCCCTGGTGCTGGTCGGTGGACTGCGAGCTGCTCGCGATCTGCGGCACCTCGGAGGCGGAAAGTTCGGCTGCGGACATGACGGCTCCCCTCGCGCCGGAAGGGCCCTTCAAGCCCTCCGTATACGTTGAGTGTCCGTTAGTGCGCGCAGCGTCACAATCACTCGTGCGAGTGAACCTCCGGCGTGTCGCCCCCGCCGCGGGGGAGGGCACCCGCCTCAGGAGTGGCGGTCGAGGAGGGCCTGGAGGTAGTCCTCCAGGCGGGCGGTGAGGAGGGCGGGGGTGAGGTCGGCGCGGCCCAGTTCGCGCCAGGGGGTGGCGACCTTCTCCGCGTCGGGGGCGAAGGCGAGGGCGTCGAGCAGTCGCCAGTACAGGTGGTCGCGGTCGTCGCCGAGCGGGGCGCCGGTGGCGCGGTAGTGGTCGGCGAAGGCCAGGCCGGCGGCGGGGCCGTGGAGCAGGGCCAGGGTGGTGGAGCAGTGGGCGACGTCGAGGTCGCGCGGGCCCCAGGAGGTTTCGACCCAGTCCACGACGCCGCTGACGGCCAGGGTGGCGCCGCTGCCGGTGAACAGGACGTTGCCGGGGTGGAAGTCGCGGTGCAGGAAGTGCGGGCGGTGCGCGGGTGGTTCGCGGCGGATCGCGTCCACCGCCCGGGCCCACAGGTCGGGGCGGCTGGTGTCGGCGGGGATGCGGACCAGGTCGGGGGCGGTCCACGCCTGCCAGGTGCGGGGGCGCCGGTCCTCGCCGACCTCCAGCGCGTGGATGGCGGCCAGCTGGGCGGCGAGCAGCTGCGCGCGCCGGGTGACGTCCTCGTCCTGCACCAGGCGCACACTGCCGGGCAGGTGGGTCATCATCAGCGACGGGTGGTCGCAGTGGGCCGCCTGCGCGTCGAGGGCGACCGGCCGTGCGGCCGGGATCCCGACGTGCTCCAGCAGGCGCAGCACGTCGGCCTCGCGGGCCAGCATGGCAGGGGCGTGGCGGCGGTAGAAGGGCATGACGAAGGAGCGCAGCACCAGCGCGTACGGGGGTGCGCTGCCGGGGCCTTCGATGTCCAGACGGCGCATCCGCGAGGTCCACCCGCCCTTGAGCGCCGTCACCCGCGCTATCCGCTCGCCGGGCGCGAGCGCCCCCTCGGCCCACCGCCGGGTGGCGGCCCACCCCTCCCCGGAGTCGCCGCCCTCGGTACTGGTGCCGCCGCTGCCGATGCTGCCGTCGTCGTTACCGATCATGGACCGACAGCCTACGTCCCCGGCCCGCGCCCGCCCCCGGCCTGGTCCCTCCGTGCGGCCGGTGATGTGTCAGGCCCGGCCGGGGAGTTGGCGGGCTTCGGCGTCCGCGGCGGCCACCACCGCCGTGAGCAGTCCGGGGAAGCGGTCTTCGAGTTCCTCGGTGCGCAGGGCGTTCATCTTGGTGGTGCCGACGTAGTACTGGCGCAGCAGGCCGGCTTCCCGGAGCACGGTGAAGTGGTGGCTGGAGGTCGAGCGTCCGACCGGCAGGTCGAAGGAGCCGCAGCTGAGGTCAGCGCCCGAGTGGGCGAGCGTGCGCACCACCGACCTGCGGGCCGGGTCGGCCAGTGCCTCCAGTACCTGTTGGACGTTCACGTCCTCCACGCCAGGGTGCACGATCACCCGTGCTGCCACGCGCGCCCGTCCCACACCCACCACCCCTTCCCAACGTCGACCCCCGTCTGCCGTGTGGTCAAAAGCCGCGCGGTGTGCGTGACTTCACGCTCCGACGCTACTACGCCGGGCGTGCCTGTCGCGTCCACCGCAACACCTCCGCAACACGCCCGCCGGACACGTGCCGGTCACCCGGGGCGGGCTCGGCCCGGCAGAGGGCGCCCGGCGGGCGGTTGCACGCCCCGGCTCGCGTGCCCGGGCGGTACGGGCCGGTTCGTGGCGGGAGTCAGATCGTGGCGGGAGTCAGGGCGTGGCCGGGCCCGTCCCCGGGAGGAGAGTCGGCAGGGCGGTGCTGTGGAGGAGGTGCGCCCGTGCGGGCAGGGCGGTGTGCAGCAGGGGGTCGTGGGCGTGGGGGTTCGGGTCCGCGATGGCGTCGGACAGGAGGTGGAGGCGGTAGTCGCGGTCGGCGGCGTCGGTGACGGTGGACAGGACGGCGCCGCTGGTGCTGAGGCCGCAGACGACCAGGGCGGTGATGCCGTGTTCGCGCAGTCGTCGGTCGAGGCCGGTGCCGGACAGGGCGCTGTGGCGGGTCTTGCGGATCAGGAGGTCGCCGCCGCGGGGGACCAGGCGGGGGTGGAGGGCGGCAGCGGGGTCCTGGTGGTGCAGGGCGCGGTGGTGGGCCACTGCGGCGAAGGTGGCGTTGGCCCCGGGGACGGCGTCCCAGTCGGCCTCGGTGAAGGCGGTGCGGACGAACACGACGGTGGCGCCGGCCGTGCGGGCGTGGGCGAGGGCTGTTTCGACGCGATCGAGGAGGGCGTCGCGCCGGGTGTCATCGGGCAGGGCGGCCAGCACCGCGGGCTGGCAGTCCAGGACGAGGAGCGCGGTACGGGCGGGGGCGAGGGCAGAAGTGGCGTTCATGGGGTGGTCTCCGTGCCGGTGGCCGGGCGGGGGCAGGGCGGGTTTCAGGAGGGCGTGCGGGCGGGTCGTGGTTCGGGCCGGGCGGTCCGGGCGGTCCGGGTGGGCCGGGGGAGCAGGAGGGGAGTGGTGAGGATGAGCAGTCCTGCGGCCGCGAGGGCGGTGCGTGGGCTGGTGGCGTCGGCGAGCAGTCCGCCGAGTGCGGTGAGGGTGGCGATGGCCGTCTGCTGGCCGATCGACCAGGCGGTCAGGGTGCGGCTGACGAGGTGCTGGGGGGTCTGTTCGAGCCGGTAGGCGGCGAGGACCGGGGTGTACAGGCTCATGTGGACGATGATCGCCAGTTCGACGGCCATCACGGTGAGCAGGCCGACGATGCCGGGACGTACGAAGGCCAGGCCGATCAGCCAGACGGCGCGCAGGGTGCCGGCGGTGCGCAGCACCCGGGTCCGACCGTGCCGGGCCACCACGCGCGGGGCCAGCCGGGAGCCGAGCAGGCCGCCGAGGCAGGGGAGGGCGAAGGCCAGGGCGTACTGCCAGGCGGGGAAGCCGAGTCGGCCGAGCAGGAGGACGGCCAACAGCGGTTCGGTGGCCATGATCAGGCCGGAGACGAGCATGTTGTTGAGGTAGAGCGCCCGCAGGGTGCGGTCGCCCAGGATGTGGCGCCAGCCCTCCAGCAGCGCGCCCGCCGGCACCGGGCCCCTGCCCCCGTTCGTGTTCGTGCTCCCGTCCTCCGTGCGGGGTGCTTCCTCGCGGCGGCGGATCGCGGTGATGCCCAGCGCGGAGAGCAGGTAGCTGAGCGCGTCGGCCACCACGGTGGCGACCGGTCCGAACAGGCCGACGGCCGCCCCGCCCAGCGGTGGCCCGATCGCGATGGAGCTCCAGTTCGTGGACTCGAAGCGGGCGTTGGCCACGAGCAGGTCCTGCGGCCGTACGAGGGCCTTGAGGTAGGCGCCGGTGGCCGCACCGAAGGCGATCTTGGCCGCGGCGACGACGGCGGAGACCACGAGCAGCTGGACGAAGCCGAGCAGGCCGAGCGCGTAGGCGACCGGGATCGTGGCCAGGGCGGCGGACCGGACCAGGTCCATCGCGATCATGACGGGGCGCTTGCGCCGCGACTCCATCCACGGCGCGAGCGGCAGCGCGACCAGCGCACCCACCGCCGGCCCCACCGCGGACAGCGCGGACACCTCGCCCGGGCCCGCGTGCAGTGCCAGCACGGCGATCAGCGGCAGCGCCCCGAAGCCCAGCCCGGATCCGTACGCGCTCACCGCGTACGCCGCCCACAGCCAGCCGAACTCCCGTCCCAGCGCCGCCCGGCCCGACGCCGGCTCGCCCGGTTTCGCCTCGCCCGTCATGCTGCCCCCACACTCCCGTCCGAACAAACCGAGGTTGACCGGAGAGAGCTAACCGAGCAGCACAACGGCCGGTCAAACAACCGAGCTCCCCGATCTGCACAACCATTCGTTGTTCCCTAAGGTGGATCGGCATGGACCTCGAAGCCGTACGCACCTTCGCCGCGGTCGTCGACGCCGGCCAGTTCCAGAAGGCCGCCACCGACCTGTCGCTCACCCAGCAGGCCGTCTCCAAACGCATCGCCGCCCTGGAACGCGACCTCGGCGTACGGCTGTTCACCCGCGCGCCCCGCGGCGCCGAACTCACCATCGACGGGCGGGCGTTCCTGCCCCACGCCCGCGAACTGCTGCGCGCCGCCGAACGCGCGCTCGCCTCGGTGCGCCCGGGCAGCCGCCCGCTGCGCGTGGACGTGATCGCCTCGCGCGGCGCGGCGGCCGGCCTGATGCGCGACTTCCACCGTGCGAACCCGGGCGTCGACCTCGACGTACTGATGCTGGTCGAGATCGAGACGGCCCTGGCGGCGATCCGCTCCGGTGCGATCGACGCGTCCTTCCGCGCGGTGGGCGCACCCGGGCGGCCCCTGCCCGAGGACATCGCCTCCGTGCGGGTCCTGGACGAGCCGCTCCAGCTGCTCACCGGCCCCGCCCACGTGCTGGCGGGCGCCCGCCGGGTGAGCCTCGCCGAACTGGTCGGGCACCGGATCTGGATGCCCGGCATCGTCCCCGGCACCGAGTGGGGCGCCTACTACGACGACCTCGTCGCCGAGTTCGGCCTCACCATCGAGGCCACCGGCCCCAACTTCGGCTCCGACGCACTCCTCGACACCATCGCCGACACCCCGGCCCTGGCCACCTTCATGGGCGAGCACACCCGCCTCATCTGGCCGGCCGACCACGGCCTGCGCCGCATCCCGATCACCGACCCCACCCCCGTCTACCCGCACTCCCTCCTCTGGCACCGCGACAACCCCCACCCGGCCCTGCCCGCCCTCCGCACCCACCTCGCCGCGACCACCACGGTGCCCACCACCTCCAGCACCCCCGACACCTGGCTCCCCACCTGGACATCCCCCCACTGAACCCCGCCGCCGCGCCTGCTGCCGCCGCCGTGACCGCTTCCGCCCTCTCTCGACGCCCGCCGCCCGCGCGCGGCGCCGAACCCGCGCACCCCGGGCCGCCCGCCGTCTGCCGCTCGCGGGCGTCCCGGGGTGCGCGGCGGCCGGTCAGGGGGTGTGGATGCCCTGGCCGGGGGTGAGGATCCCGGCGGGGTCGTAGCGGTGCTTGGCCCGCACCACCCGTTCCCACAGCCCGCCGTAGTGGCGCTGCCAGTCGGTGCCGGTCATCCCCGGGACCGCTCCGATCAGGTAGCGCTTGCCGCCGAGCCGGACGGCCCGGTCGTAGAGCCGCCGGTTGCGTTCCAGCATCGCCGCCGTGTCGGCGCCGGGGCCGGGGAAGGCGAGCAGGTCGAAGTGCCAGCCGATGTCGGAGTCCGGGAGCACCGCGAGCGGTGTCCTCACCTGCTCCCGCCGGTACGGGTAGAACAGCAGCAGCCCCGCGCCCAGATCCTGGGCCGTCAGCACCTCGGCTGCCTCCGCCATGAACACCCGCGCGGTCGACGCGGGCAGGAACACGCTCAGCCACGGCTTCGGCAGCCCCCAGAAGCCCGTGGCGCGCAGGTATCCGGCGAAGGCGTCGACCCGGAAGGCGTACTCGCGCCGGCTCTGCTCCACCACCGACACCCCGTCGGCCGCCGGGCGCAGCCCTGCCAGCAGTGCCTCGCGGTCCACCGTCTGCCCTGCGTCGGCGAACGCCACCAGCTCCGCCTTGTAGCGCCACCGCGTCCCGTCCGTGCTGCGCTCCACGTCGCCGACCTGCAGGTCGAAGCGGCCGTCGGCCATGACCTTCTCCTGGTCGGTGAGGTAGGTGTCCAGGTCGTCGTAGTACAGGGAGAACACGTGGGCGCGTTCGCGGACCGGGACCAGGGCGAGGGTGGCGCGAACGATGATGCCGGCCTGTCCGCCGCCGGCCAGGACGGCCTCGAAGAGGTCCCGGTTGCGGGTGGGGGAGGCCGTCACCAGTTCGCCGGCGCCGGTGACCACGTCCAGTTCCAGGACCTGATCGGTCTGCAGGCCGTGGCGCTGCACGCCGCCGCCGATCCCGCCCACGCTGAGCGTGCCGCCGACCGACAGGTGCAGGTAGTCGGTCAGGCACGGCGGTACCCAGCCCGCGGCCAGTCCTGCGTCGACCACCTGTGCCCAGGTCACGCCGGCCTCGACCACGGCGCGCCCGGGGCGTACGGAGACGATCTCGGACAGGCCGCGGGCGTCGATCGCGATGCCGCCGCGCGGGTTGGCCTGGCCGTAGCTGGAGTGCGACTCCAGCCCGGCCTCGCCGACCTGCGCCAGGTCCCCGCTCTGCCCGTTGACGGCCACCGGGATGCGGTGGCGGCGGGCGAAGGCCACCACCTGCTGAACGTCGCGCACCGAGCCGGGCCGCAGCACCGCCCTGGGCGCGGCGCTCACCAGGTGCCCGAAGTCGCCGCGGAACCGCTCCGGTACGGCCCCCTGGAGCGTCACCGTGCCGTCCAGCGGCGGCAGTCGGACGATGTCGGCGCCGGGCTCGGCGGCCCAGGCGCGGGCGGCGGTGTCCCAGCCGGTGACGGTGGCGGCGGCCCCGAGGGCGGCGACCCCGGCGGCGCTGAGGAGGGTGCGGCGTGACGGTGCTGGCCTGGACATATCAGAGGTTCTCCGATCAGTCGTCAAAGAGGGATTGTCGTACCGTAGCCGTCCCGTTTTCCGGTTGCCGTCCCGCCCGCTCGGCTCATCGCCGCCGTTGCCGCCCGCGCCTCTTCCGCCTTGTGGTCAAAATCCGCGTGGTGTGCGTGACTTGAGGTCTCGGCACTGCTCCGCTCGACGGGTCCGCCGCGTCCGCCCGTGACATTTCCGCGGGTCCGCGGGTTGGGGGTGTGTTCGGCGTAGTGTCGGTGTGTTGTCGGGTCGTCGGGGTTTCGGTGGGAGTGACTGGTAATGGTGGATGCGCGGGCCGGATTGCCGGTGGAGCTGGATGATCTGGTGGATGTGCCGGAGCTGGTGACGGCCTTCTACGCGGTGCGTCCGGATCCGCTGGAGGTGGGCCAGCAGGTGGTGTTCGGGACGTCGGGGCACCGGGGTTCGTCGCTGGACGGGTCGTTCAACGAGGACCACGTCGCGGCGGTGACGCAGGCGATCTGTGAGTTCCGGGCGGGGCAGGGGGTGGGCGGCCCGCTGTTCCTGGGAGCGGACACCCACGCGTTGTCGGAGCCGGCGCGGGTGACGGCCTTGGAGGTGTTGGCCGGCAACGGCGTCGAGGTGCTGGTGGACGAGGGGGGTGGACACACGCCGACGCCGGCCGTTTCGCATGCGATCCTTGCCCACAACCGGCGCAGTCCGCGGGCGTTGGCGGACGGGATCCTGGTGACGCCTTCGCACAATCCGCCGCGGGACGGCGGCCTGAAGTACAACCCACCGAGTGGGGGGCCGGCGGGTTCGCAGGCGACGGGGTGGATCCAGGACCGTGCGAACGAGCTGATCCGCGAGGGCCTGCGGGGGGTGAAGCGGGTGCCGTACGCGCGGGCGTCGGCCGCGGCGACGACGGGCCGCTACGACTTCCTGGGTGCGTACGTGGAGGATCTGCCGTCGGTGGTGGACGTGGCGGCGGTGCGTGCCTCGGGGCTGCGGATCGGGGCGGATCCGCTGGGCGGGGCGTCGGTGGCGTACTGGGGGCGCATCGCGGAGGTGCACGGGCTGGACCTGACGGTGGTCAATCCGGTGGTCGATCCGACGTGGCGGTTCATGACCCTGGACTGGGACGGCAAGATCCGGATGGACTGTTCGTCGCCGTACGCGATGGCCTCCCTGATCGGTGGTCGCGACCGGTTCGCGATCGCGACGGGCAACGACGCGGACGCCGACCGGCACGGCATCGTGACACCGGACGGCGGGTTGATGAACCCCAACCACTATCTGGCGGTGGCGGTGGACTACCTGTTCCGGCACCGGGCCGACTGGCCGGCCGACGCGGGGGTGGGCAAGACGCTGGTGTCCTCGTCGATGCTGGACCGTGTCGCGGCTGATCTGGGGCGCACCTTGGTGGAGGTCCCGGTGGGGTTCAAGTGGTTCGTCGACGGCCTGTTGGAGGGCTCGATCGGCTTCGGCGGGGAGGAGAGCGCGGGGGCGTCGTTCCTGCGCCGCGACGGCGGGGTGTGGACGACGGACAAGGACGGCATCCTGCTCGCCCTGCTGGCATCGGAGATGACGGCCGTGACGGGCGAGACGCCCAACGCCCGCTACCGGGAACTGACGGACCGCCACGGCGATCCGGCCTACGCCCGGGTCGACGCTCCGGCGGATCGCGAGCAGAAGGCCCGGCTGGCGCGGCTGTCCCCCGAGCGGGTCGGCGCCGGGGAACTCGCCGGGGAGAAGATCACCGCGGTGCTGTCCCACGCTCCGGGCAACGGCGCGGCGATCGGCGGCATCAAGGTCTGCACGGACAGTGCGTGGTTCGCCGCTCGTCCGTCCGGGACCGAGGACGTCTACAAGATCTACGCCGAGTCCTTCCACGGCCCCGATCACCTCGCCCGGGTCCAGGACGAGGCCCGCGCCCTGGTCGGCGAGGTCCTGGCAAGCTGACCGCCCCGCCCGTACGGCCGACCCGCGCGCCGGGGTCGGCCGTACGGACGGGATGCGCCGCACCGACCCCGACACCCGCTTCCCCGGCCTGCTCGACGCGCTCCTGGCCTCCTCCGCCGCCCCGCCACCGGCGGTTGGGCGTAGAACCTGTACGGTTCCCGGACGGGCCGGGTGAGCCGGGCGGCGAGTCGGCAGGGGAAGGACGGACTGTGCAGGTCAGAGGTGTGCTCTTCGATGTCGATGACACGTTGTTCGACTATTCGGGGTCGGAGGAGGCCGGCATCCTCGCGCACCTGCGGGAGTCGGGGCTGCTGGAGCGTTTTGCCTCGCCGGCGGCGGCGCTCGACGTGTGGCGCAGCATCATGCGGGTGCAGTACGGGCGTTTCCTGGCCGGTGAGTTGACGTTCGCGGGGCAGCAGTGCGAGCGCACCCGGCAGTTCCTCGCCCATCTGGGTGAGGGCGGCGCCGAGCAGCTGACGGACGGGCAGGCGGCAGCCTGGTTCGCCGGTTATGCGGTGCACCGGGATGCGGCCTGGGCTGCGTTCCCCGATGCCGCACCGGTGCTGGCCGCGCTCGCCCCCGTCTACCGGCTGGGTGTCGTCTCCAACTCCTCGGTCGGCCACCAGCGCCGCAAGCTGGACGCCGTCGGGCTGCTGGGTCATTTCGAGGACGCGGTGCTGGTCTGCTCCGACGAGTTCGGCCAGGCCAAGCCCGCTCCCGGGATCTTCCGGGCGGGCTGCGAGCGGCTGGGCCTGGCCCCGCACGAGGTCGCCTACGTGGGGGACAACTACGACCTGGACGCGCTCGGTGCCCGTGACGCGGGCCTGCGCGCCTTCTGGCTCGACCGCAGCGCGGGAGGCGCCGTGGTGGGGGAGGGCATCGGTGTCCTGCACGCGCTCACGGACCTGCCCCACGCGCTGGCTGCGCACTGACCGTAGCCCGCCAGTCCGAGGGTCCTCCGCCTTCGGGTCGGTGACCTACAGTCATGCCATGCGTGCACACCGTGACACGGCTCGGCCTGGGGGGCGGCTCCCCACCCTCACTGCGCTGCGCTTCGCCGCTGCCCTTGCCGTCTTCCTCTTCCACGTCTTCCTCACCACCGATCCGCTGTACCCACAGGCACCCCTGACCCTCTTCGCGGACCCGCGCACTGCTTCCGTCCTCGCGTGCGTCACGTCCAAGGCCGGCTATGCCGGGGTGTCCTTCTTCTTCGTTCTCAGCGGCTTCGTGCTGACCTGGTCGGCGCGCGGCCCGGAGCCGCCCGGGGTGTTCTGGCGCCGGCGGCTGGCTCGGATCTATCCGACGCATCTGGTGTTGTGGGTCGCGGCTCTCCTGTTGTTCGCTCGGGCCGGGCCGGTGCGGGTGTGGTTGCCGAATCTGCTGCTCGTGCATGCGAACTCGCCCGATGCGAACGTCAATTCTGGGATGAACATGCCCAGTTGGTCGCTCTGCTGCGAGCTGCTGTTCTACCTGCTCTTCCCGCTGCTGTACCGGGTGCTGCGCCGTCTGCCCGAGCGGGGCGTGCTGCCTGCTGCCGGCGTGTGTCTGCTGACGGCCGCGGTGGTGGCCCTGGTCGATGCCGTCCTGTTGCCCGGGCGGCCGAGGATTCCCCAACTTCCTGTTTCGCTGGACCAGTTGTGGTTCGGCTATCTGTTCCCGCCGGCCCGGCTGCCGGAGTTCGTCCTGGGGATGCTGCTGGCCCGTGCTGTCGCCGCGGGCGTTGCGCCGCGTCTTGGCCTGGCCCCGGCTGCCCTTCTGCTCCTGCCCGCGTACGCGCTCACGCTGGTGGTGCCCTCGCCGTTCGACTTCACGCTGCCGATGGTCGTGCCGCTGGCCCTGGTCATCTGCGCCGCCGCTCACCGGGACCTCCACCGTCCGTGCCCGGCGCACCCGTTGGGGCAGTGGCTGGGCAAGGTCTCCTTCGGCTTCTATCTGTGCCAGGGCGTCGTCCTCTTCCACGGCCGCCCTCTCCTGTTGGGCGAGCGCACCTTCGCCGCCCCGGCCGCGGCCGCGCTCACCCTCGCGGCCTTCGCCGTGACACTGGGGGCGGGGGCGCTGACGTACACGGCGGTGGAGCGGCCCGCTGTGGGGTGGCTCGCCCGGGCGGGTACGCCGGCGCGGGGCAGCGGCAGGGAGTGGGCCGGCTGACCGGAGGAGCGGTCTGTTTCTGATATGGGAAACGCTATGTTGCTTTCAGAAGGTTGACAACCATATCGTTGCGTCACATCAGAGTCCGGGCAGGTCAGCTGCGAGAAACCGTTGCGACAGGCGAGGTCTAACGCAACGTCACCTGTCGAACTCATTGCAATGGATGCGAGATGAACGCTAGGGTGGGGATCAAGGACCGCAGGAGCGTCGAGGACCTACCGAGGAGACCGTGATGCCGGGAGGCAGGCTCACCCAGCAGGAACGCCGGCAGATTGCGCTGGGACTGGCCGACGACCTCCCCTACGCCGAGATCGCCCGCCGCCTGGAACGCCCCACCTCCACCGTCACCCGTGAGGTGATGCGCAACGGCGGCCCCACCGCCTACCGCGCCGACCTGGCCCACCGCGCCACCGAACGCCGCGCCCACCGCCGTAGGCCGGCCCCCGCCCGGGGACCGCAGGCCGGCGACCAGGCGCACGGGCGCGACGGCCAGGCCGTGGCCGAGTACGAGGAGTCGCTGACCACCGTCCTCATGGGCTCGGGCCTGTCCAAGATGACGGCCCGGGTGCTGACCTGTCTGTTCACCACCGACGCGGGCAGCCTGACCGCCGCCCAGCTCGCCCAGCGCCTCCAGGTCAGCCCGGCCTCCATCTCCAAGGCGATCGCGTTCCTGGAGAGCCAGAGCCTGGTGCGCCGCGAACGCGACGAACGCCGCCGCGACCGCTACATCGTCGACGACGAACTCTTCTTCCAGGCGACCATCGCCAGCGCCCGCGCCAACGACCAGCTCGTCGCCACCGCACGTCGGGGCGCCGCCGTCCTGGGCGCCGACACCCCCGCCGCCCACCGCCTGGAGAACGTCGCCCGCTTCCTCGACTTCATCAGCGAAAGCATCGTCCGCGCCGCCGAACAGGCCCGTGACGTCCTCCACACCAAGCCGGCCCCCGCCCCGGACCCCGTCCCCGTCCTGGACCACCAGTAGCCTCCCGCCAGGGCAGACCGGGGGTCGGTGGCAGGCGGCCTGGGTGGGCCAGTGCGCGGGTGCGGGGTCAGGTGGCGTCGGGCAGGTGGCGGCCCGCCGCGAGATCGGCCATCGTGCGCAGCCGGGTGAAGTAGGCGGCGCAGTAGGCCTCGTCGAGCACGGGCACGACCGTGGCGAGGCCGGCGATGCGCGACCACAGGGCGGCGACGCCCGCGCCGTCGAGTCCGCCGTCCAGCTCCCGCCGCACGAGGCCGGCGACGTCGGCGTCCAGCAGGACCAGGTCGGTGCCGTCGATGTCCACGCCGCGAAAGCTCGCCGGGAACGGGGCGCTGCGGTGCTCCTCCCACAGCCGCGCCAGCCGGTCATGCGGCCCTTGCGCCCCGGCTTCCGTCTGCGCCTCGGCCTCAGGCCCGGGCAGCAGCAGGGCGACGCTGTCGAACACGGCGCGCAGCAGGTCGACGGCCCTGACCGGGTTGACGGTGGCGCTGGTCGCGCTGCCCGTCGCGAGCCGCTCGCGCAGCAGCAGCGCGCGCTCCAACTCCCCGGCCAGGTACACCGAGACGAGCCCTGCCCCGGCGGCCCGGGTGATCAGCTCCCGCAGCGGGGCCCGGGCGCCCAGGCGCTCGGCGAGGACCTGCTCCAGGGCGGACAGGGCGTGCGTGACGGCGACCGTCGCGAACTCGTACCGGTAGTAGGAGTGCCGTACGAGCTCGCGGGAGGTCTCCAGCGTGCTCATCACGGACATCGGCGCGCCCTCGGGCAGCACCAGGTCGGCGACCAGCGGGTGCATGCCCGGGTAGCCGGGCACGACATCACGGACGCGCAGGTCCGGTACGGGAGTGTCCATCCCCGCAGTCTCCCCGCCCACCGCCCGCCCCTGCCACCGGATTCACCCAACAGTCCCGAGCCGGACGAGTTCTGCCTCGACTGACCATCGCGCGAGCCGGGGGGACGGCGGGACAGCCGGACACTGGCCAAGAGGCCGTTCATCGGGGGAGCGGCCCTCCGGCGAGTGCGGCTGCTGCTTCCCCGGGTCCGGAATTCCTCCTGTGCTCGGCGAAGCGGGCGAACAGGCCGCCTGCCCGTCCTTCGCCACGGCCGGTGCGACGGCTGGGCTCAGGGGGTGAGCACCAGGCGCCCGCGCAGCCCGCCGTCGGCCAGGCGCCGGTGCGCCTGCGCAGCCTGCTCCAGGGGGAGGGTGTCCGCCACCCGCAGGGTGAGCCGGCCGTCGCCCGCGAGCGCCGCGAGACGCCCCAGGGCGGGTCCGTCGGCGGTGATCCAGACGTTGGCCACCCGGATTCCGCGCAGCCCCACCGGTTCGCTGCCGCCCGCCACCGCCACGAACGCCCCGCGGCCGCGCACCGCGCCCAGTGCCCGGACGCCCAGCAGGGCCGCGTCCACCGCACCGTTGACCCCGCCGGGGACCAACTCCCGTACGGCTGCTGCCACATCGCCCACTCCGCGGGGGACGAACCACTGCGCGCCCAGGGACCGGACGAGCTGTTCGTCGTCCTCTCCGGCGAGGGCGACGACCCGAAGGCCCCGCAGCGTGGCCAGTTCGACCGCGAAGCCGCCGACACCGCCGGCCGCGCCGGTGACCATCAGGGTGGAGCCGGCGGGCAGGTCGAGCAGGTCGAGGGCCTGCAGCGCGGTGAGCCCGTTGAGCGGCAGGGTCGCGGCGGCCGCCAGGGAGAGGCCGGCGGGGGCGGGGGCGAGGACGTCGGCGTCCAGGACCACGTGGTCGGCGTAGGTGCCCAGGTCCACGTCCAGGCGGTCGCGCAGTCCCACCACCCGCTGCCCGGGCGCAACACCCGTGACCCCCGGCCCGACGGCGTCGACCGTGCCCGCCACGTCCCAGCCGATTCCCGTCACCGCCCGGGGCGCCATCAGCCCGGCCACGGCCAGGGTCCCGGCGCGGGTGACCGCGTCCACCGGGTTGACCCCGGCGGCCGCCACCCGCACCCGCACCTGCCCGCGGCCCGGCCGCGGCAGCGCCATCTCGACCAGCTCCAGCGCCTCGGGACCGCCGAACTCCCGCACCACCACGGCACGCATCACGCACACTCCAGTCGACTCGACACAGCAGATCCGGGAACAGGGCCCAACCTAAGGAGAGTTACTCCCCATCAGGAAGCACGCACTTCAAGGTGCGTACCGCACGCAGAGGAGAGCGAGCCCGTGCCCACCACGACCGCCGCCCAGCGCCGCGCCACCGAGGCCGCCGGCTACGACGCCTACCTCGCCCAGTGCCCGGCCCGCCAACTCCTGGACCGCATCGGCGACAAGTGGACCAGCCTGGTCGTCAACGCCCTCGCCGACGGCCCACAGCGCTACAGCGACCTGCGCCGGCGGCTGGCCGGGGTGAGCGAGAAGATGCTCACCCAGACCCTGCGCGCACTGGAGCGCGACGGCCTGCTCACCCGCACCGTCACCGGCACCGTCCCGGCCCGAGTCGACTACGAACTCACCGCGCTCGGTCAGGGCTTGCTGCCGCTGATGCAGGCCATCAAGGCGTGGGCGGAGTCCCACATGCCGCAGGTGCTGGCCGCCCGGGCCGCCCATGACGGCGGGAGCGGGGGTGCGTCGGAGTGAGCGCGCCCGGGCCCGGGTACAGCGGCCTGAGTTCAGTGGCCCGAGTTCAGCGGCGCGGGGCCGTGCGGCCGCGGTAGGACTGCGCGGCGACGCCCAGGCCGGCGGTCACTCCCGCCGCAGGGTTACCCCGGTCCGGCGCGCCCTCCTCCCGGGAGGGGAGAACGGTCCCCGACCGGTGCGGGAGGGCTGAGCCCGTCACGCCTCAGGTCAGGGCGGCGGCCAGGCGCTCGGGCAGGGTGGCGTACGGGCGGCAGGCGAGCACGGGCAGGGCGTGGGCGGCGGCCTGGGTGGCGAGCCAGTGCGAGTAACGGGCGCTGACGGCGGCGCGTTCGTGCTGCGGGCCGAGGCCGGGCTCGCGGTCCGCGTAGTTGGCGGCGATGCGTGCGGGGTCGTCCTCGTGGAGGAAGAGGGCCCGTACCCGCCGGCCCCGGGCGGCGGCTTCGGCGCCGGCGCGGGCGGCGGCGGCCGGGGTGAGGTAGTCGCCTTCGACGATGGCGGGAACGTCCACGGTGAGGCGGTTGCGCACGACGCCGAGCAGGGCGTCGTCCAGGGCGCGGGCGGTGGCGATCTGCAGGGCCAGGACGCGGTCGGCGCTCATGGTCTCCTCCGCGGCGCCCGGGGCGCCCTGAGCGGCGGCGAAGAGGTGCAGGCCGGGGTGGGTGGCCGCGGTGGTGGCGGCCTGCAGGGCGGCGACGACGTCGTCGAACTCCACGGTGAACGCGCCGTGCCGGGCGGCGAGGAGGGCGGCGGCACGGCTCTTGCCCAGGCCCGAGGCGCCGCCGATCAGCAGGACGTCCCACGGGGTGTCGTCGGTGTGCATACCGGCACGGTAGGCGCTCCGGGGTCCGGGCCGGTTCGGCGGGGTGGGTCCGGTGCGGGTGTGGGGGTCAAGCATTACGGCCGGTGTCCGTGCTGCCGTCCAGGCGGCTCTGCCAGGCGGTGAGCAGGTGCTGCAGGGCGGCGGCCTCCTCGGGGGAGAGGTGGCCGAGCAGGCGGTGCTCGTTGCGCAGGTGGGCCGTGAAGGCCTCGTCGATCAGGCGCAGGCCGGCGTCGGTGAGGGCGACCACGCGCCCGCGCCGGTCGTCCTCGGCGGGGCGGCGGGCGACCAGCCCGGCGCGTTCCAGGCGGTCGATCCGCTTGGTCATCGCGCCGGTGGTGACCATGGTGTGGGCGGCCAGTTCGCCCGGTGCGCGCTCGTAGGGGGCGCCGGCGCGGCGCAGGGCGGCGAGCACGTCGAACTCGCCCTCGCCGAGGCCGTACCGCTGGTAGACGAGGGTGAGCTCGGCGGTCAGGCGGGCGGCGAGGCGGTGCAGGCGGCCGATGACGGCCAGCGGGGAGACGTCGAGGTCGGGGCGTTCGCGCCGCCACGCGGCCTGGATCTGCTCGACGTGGTCGGGGTGCTGCTCCGGGCGTTCCATGCTGCCCATCGTACTCCCAATAGCTTCCGAGGAAGTTATATTGTCTTCCATGGAAGCCAATGCCCGGTGGGTGCTGCCGACCGCCCTCGCCCCCCTTGCGTGGGGCGCCAACTACTACGTGACCCACGCCTACCTGCCCGCCGGTCACCCGCTGTGGGGAGCGGTCCTGCGCGCCCTGCCCGCCGGTCTGCTGCTGCTCGCCCTGGCCCGCCGCCGCCCGCACGGCCCCTGGTGGTGGCGCAGCGCACTGCTCGGCCTGCTCAATACCGCCGTCTTCTTCGTCCTGCTCTACCTCGCCTCCCAGCTGCTGCCCACCAGTGCCGCCGCCACCGTCATGGCCGCCTCCCCGCTCGCGATGCTCCTCACCGCTTGGGCCCTGGCCGGCCGGCGCCCGCACCGCGCGCACCTGGTCGGTGCGGTGGTGGGCCTGGCCGGGGTGGCACTCACCCTGCTCGGCACCGGCGGTGCGGTCGGCTTCGGCGGACTGGCGGCATCAGCGGCCGCGATGCTGGTCTCCTCCGTCGGCTACGTGCTCGCCGCCCGCTGGCGTGAGGGCGCCGATCCGCTCGCCGCCACCTCCTGGCAGCTGACCGCCGGGGGCCTGATGCTGCTGCCGTCGGCCGTTGCCGTCGAGGGCGCACCCCCGCCGATGGACACCTCCACTCTGCTCGCCTTCGGCTACAGCACCCTGATCGCGACCGCACTCGCCTTCGCCTGCTGGTTCGCCGGGCTGCGCCAACTGCCGGCCGGGACGGTGGGCCTGCTCGGCCTGCTCAACCCGCTGACCGGGGTGCTGTTGGGCACCGTGCTGGACGGGGACGCCTTCGGAGTGCGCCAGGGGGCGGGCCTGGCGCTGGTGACGACCGGGATCCTCCTGGGCCTGCCGCGCCGCGGCGGCGCCCGGCCGGACGGCGCCAGGCCCGAAGCCGCGCAGCCCGACGCCTTGCATCCCGCCCCTGACGCCCCTGATGCCCCTGACGCGCCTGACGCGCCTGCGGGGCCTTCTCGGGTGCCGGACGGGCGCTTGCCCCCCGAGGCCGGGCGACGTGATCCGATGGCGGCGGCATCGCGTGCCGGTGACGGACCGCGTCAGGCATGGAGGTGCCCGACCGAAAGGGATCCGCCACCCGTGGCCTCCCCCGACAACGGCCGTACGGCCGCCCTCAGCCTTCAACTCACCCTTGCACACCGGGAACTGCGTCGTCGCCTCGCCGAGGTCCGCGCCAACCTCGGCCGCCCCCGCCCCGCGGGCGACGACCACCTCCTCACCCACTGCCTGGCCTTCTGCACCGCCCTGACCAACCACCACCAGGGCGAGGACGACGGCCTGTTCGCCCAACTCCTGCGCGAGCGCCCGGACTTGGCGCCGACGATAGCGAAACTCGTCGAGGACCACGGCTTCATCTCCGCCATCCTCACCCGCGTGCGCGACCTCACCCAACAGTCCGCCGCCGGTTCGCCCGATGCCGACCGGGAGGCCATCGCACGCGAACTCGACGGCCTGGCCGCCATCATGGAGTCCCACTTCGGCTACGAGGAACGGGCCCTGGCCGCTGCCCTCGACGCCGGGGTGGACGACGACGGCTGGTCGCGGCCGGTCCTGCAGTTCGGGACACCGTGAAAAACCCTTCGCCCCGCCGCGCCCGTCGTCCCTAGACTCGCCACGCAGCCGCGCCCCACTGTGCGCGGCGACCGTACCGGCGACCGTACCGGCGAACGAGACGACGAACGAGACGAGAGAGGGGGCGAGCGGCCGTGCCGAAGCAGCGTGCTGCCGCTCCCTCTCCCGCGTCGCGGTACGAGGTGATCCTGGTGTCCCCGTCCTTCCGGTGCCCGCTGCGCGGCCGGCACCGGAGCAGTGCCGCCGCCATCTGAACCCTGGTCCTCCGAGCCCGCACGGGCTCCGCCGGTCAACGCCGTTGACGGATGATCGGAGTCGGCTCGGCACTGGCAATCGCGCGCCCACCCGTAGGAACCGCCTCGAAAGGCACCCGGGCCATGCGCACCGACACCACCACAGCCACCACCGCCATTTCCGCCGTCCGCAACCTCGGCATCCTCGCCCATGTCGACG
Organism: Streptomyces sp. 1114.5; assembly: GCF_003635085.1. Lineage (NCBI taxonomy): Bacteria > Bacillati > Actinomycetota > Actinomycetes > Kitasatosporales > Streptomycetaceae > Streptomyces > Streptomyces sp. 1114.5. Next base: position 31,972 of record NZ_RBXE01000004.1, on the reverse strand, counting down.
CCGGCAAGACCACCGTCACCGAACGGATCCTCTACCTCACCGGCACCACCCACAAGCGCGGCGAAGTCCACGACGGCACCACCGTCACCGACTTCGACCCCCAGGAACGCGACCGCGGCATCACCATCTTCGCCGCCGCCGTCAGCTGCGCCTGGGCCGGGCACCGGATCAACCTCATCGACACCCCCGGCCACGTCGACTTCGCCGACGAGGTCGAACGCTCGCTGCGCGTCCTGGACGGCGCGATCGCGGTGTTCGACGCGGTCGCCGGTGTCGAGCCGCAGAGCGAGTCCGTGTGGCGCCAGGCCGAACGCCACGGCGTGCCCCGGATCGCGTTCGTCAACAAGCTCGACCGCGCCGGCGCCGACCTGGACGCCGCCGTGGCCTCCATCCGCGAGCGCCTGCACCCGCGCCCGCTCGCCGTCCAACTGCCCATCGGCACCGAGGAGTCGTTCACCGGCGTCGTCGACCTGCTGCGTCTGCGCGCGCTGACCTGGCACGACGACGGCACCCCGGTGGACGGCCCGGTCCCCGTCCACCTCACCGACCAGGCCGCCGAGCGTCGGCGCGCCCTGGAGGAGGCCGTCGCCGAACTGAACCCCGAAGCCCTGGAGGAGTTCTGCACCCACGGCACCGTCACCGCCGCCACCCTGGCCGCCGCCCTGCGCGAACTGACCCGCACCGGCGAGGCCGTGGTGGTGCTGTGCGGCTCCGCCTACCGCAACCGCGGCATCGAACCCCTCCTGGACGCCGCCGTCGCCTACCTGCCCTCCCCACTCGACGTCCCACCCGTCCACGCCACCGGGGCAACCACCGGCACGACCGTCGACGCGACGCAGCAGCGCACCGCCGACCCCGAACAGCCCCTGACCGCACTGGCGTTCAAGGTCGTCGCAGCCCCCACCGGCCGCCTGACCTACCTGCGCCTGTACGCCGGCACCCTGCACAAGGGAGCAACCGTGCTCGACGCCGCCACCGGCCGCACCGAACGCATCGCCCGCATCCTGCGCGTGATGGCCGACCGCCACACCGAGACCGACCACGCCTGCGCCGGTGACATCGTCGCCGTCATCGGCCCCAAGGCCGCCCGCGTCGGCGCCACCCTGTGCGACCCCGACCACCCGATCCTCCTGGAGGCACCCGTGAGCGCCGAACCCGTCGTCACCGTCGCCATCGAGGCCCGCCGCAGCGCCGACACCGACAAACTCGCCACCGCCCTGGCCCGCCTGGCCGAGGAGGACCCCTCGCTGCGCCTGGCCACCGATCCCGAGACCGGCCAGCGCACCCTGTCGGGCCTGGGCGAGCTGCACCTGGAGGTGGCGGTGGAGAAGGTGCGCCGCGACAGCGGCATCGAGGCGGTCACCGGGGCACCGAGGGTCGCGCTGCGCGAGGCCCTGGTCGAGGGCGTCACCGGCTTCGTGTACCGCCACGCCAAACAGGACGGCGGCGCGGGCCAGTTCGCCCACCTCGTCCTGGACGTCCGGCCCCTGGCGGACGGCAGCGAGGCGGAGTTCGTGTTCTCCTCGACCGTCACCGGCGGGCGGGTGCCGCGCGAGTACGTGCAGGCCGTCGAGGCCGGCTGCCGCGAGGCCCTGGCCGAGGGGCCGCTGGGCGGCCACCCGGTCACCGGCGTCGCCGTCACCCTCACCGACGGGGCCACCCACCCCAAGGACTCCTCCGAGCTCGCCTTCCGCACCGCCGCCCGCCTGGGCGTGCGCGAGGCGCTACGGATCTCGCGGATGCGGCTGCTGGAACCTGTCGCGGAGGTGACGGTCACCGTCCCCGAGGACGCGCTCGGTACCGTCCTCGGTGACCTCGCCGCCCGCCGCGGCCACGTCCGGGCCACCACCCCCGGGCGCGGCACCAGTGCCCAGGTGAGCGCGGTGGTACCGCTGGCCGAACTGTTCGGCTACGCGGGCCGCCTGCGCGGACGCACCCAGGGCCGCGGCACCTTCACCACCCGCCCGGCCGGCTACGCCCCCGCCCCGCGAGCGCCGGCTGAGCCCGCCGCCCGGCCCCGCACTCCACGGCGGGGCCGGGCGCCACGGAGGCCTCGGCCTCCCACGGTTCACAGGGCCCCGGCCTCGGCCGCCGTCCACGCCGACGGGTACAGCGGCCGCCAGCCCAGGTCCCGGCGTGCCGCCGCCGTGGACACCTGCCCCTCCCACGGGTCGAACGTCGTCTGCGACGAACCACCCGGGTGCGTACGGTCGTTGAGGACGTGCAGGTCCCAGGCCGTCAGCGGCGCATCGTCGGCGACGTTGTACGTGCGCCCCTCGATCCCGGGCGCCGTCGCCGCCCGCCACAGTGCCTGCGCCACGTCCGCGTGGTGCACCACCGCCAGGCGCTGGTGCGGGGGCCAGTGCGCGGCCCACTGCAGCGACTGCGCCAGGTGAGGGTCGCCCTGCCCGTACACGAACGCCAACCGCACCACCACCAGCGGCAGGGCGGCCTCCGCCTCCAGTGCGCGCAGTCCGGTCTCCGCCGCCGCCTTGGACGCCGCGTACGCCCCCCACGCCGGGTCCGGCGCCGGCCGGTCGCCCTCCACGGCGGGGCGGCCCAGCCCCCGCCCGTACACCAGGTTGGTGCTGGTGTGGACGAACCGGGCCACCCCGGCCTTCGCGGCTTCCCGGCCCAGTGCCACCGCAGCGTCCCGGTTGACGGCCCACGCCGTCTCGTCCGGCACCCCGCGCAGTGCCGCCGCCACGTTCACCACCACGTCGGCCCCGTGCAGCGCCCGCGCCCGGTCCGCCTCCTCGCACAGGTCGCCGACCACCACCTCCACCCCCAGCCGGGCCGCCGCGGCCGCCTTCGCCTCGTCCCGCACCAGCACCCGCACCGAGGAGCCCTGCTCGCCCGCCCAGCGCACCAGCCGCGGCACCAGCCGGCTCCCCACCGAACCGGTCCCGCCCGTCACCAGAATCCTCGCCATGGTCCGTCCCCTCCAGGGAAGTCGATGTCCTCCGACACCCACCACCCTGCCCGCCCCGCACCCGGCCCGGCAGAGACCTCCCGAACCAGGGACCGCCGATCCCTGGATACCGCCCACCCCCGCAGGCCATGCTGGGGAGCATGATCGACCGCGCGGCGCTGGCCGACTTCCTCACCCGCACCCGGGCCCGGCTCACCCCCGCCGACCTGGGCCTGCCACCCGGCACGCGCCGACGCACCCCCGGGCTGCGGCGCGAAGAGGTGGCCCAGGTGGCGGGACTGTCGGTCGACTACTACGCGCGCCTGGAACAGCGGCGCGGCCCACAGCCCTCACCGCACCTGCTCGCCGCCCTGGCCCGGGCCCTGCGCCTGAGCGAGGACGAACGCGACCACCTCTTCCGCCTCGCCGGTCACGAGCCGCCGCGCCGGCACGGCCCGCTGGGCCACGTACGCCCCGGACTGCTGCTCATCCTGGACCGCTTGCACGACACACCCGCCCAGGTCGTCTCCGACCTCGGCGACGTCCTCGCACAGAACCCGATGGCCGCCGCCGTCTTCGGCGACCTCGGCGCACTGCCGCCGCCGCGGCGCAACCTGCTGCTGCGCTGGTTCACCGAACCCGGGGCCCGGGACCTGTTCCCGCCCGAGGACCACGAGGACCTCGCCCGCGCGCACGTGGCAGGCCTGCGCGCCGCCCACTCCACCCGTCCCGCCGACCCGCGCGCCGCCGAACTGCTGCGGCAACTCCTCGCCAGTGGTGGGGAGTTCGCCGCCCACTGGGAGCGCCACGAGGTCGCCCAGCGCCGCAGCGGCCGCAAACGGCTGCTGCACCCGGTGGTGGGGCCGCTGGAGCTGGAGTGCGAGGTCCTGGCCGCCGGCGGCGAGAACCAGCTGCTGCTCGTGCACACCGCCGCACCCGGCAGCGAGTCCGCCTCCCGCCTGGAACTGCTGCGCGTCGTCGGCGCCCCGGCCTGATTCCCCGGGCCTCAGGCCCCCGCCCGGCGTCCGGGCCCTGCTGCGCCGTACCGCCGGCCGCTGCCCGTAGGCTGGGCGGGGCCGCCGACGGTACGGACCGTCACCAGCAGGGCGGAACACGACACAAGCGGGCAGGCAGAGCCGATGCAGTTCGACGACCAGGGCGACCTCGACACCTCGCAGGTGGACGACCGGCGCGGCATCCCCGGCGGAAAGGTCGCCATCGGCGGCGGGGCCGTGGGCCTGATCGCGGTCCTGTTCGCGATCGTCCTCGGCGTCGACCCGCAGCTGCTGGGCCTGTCCTCCGGCAGCGCCTCCACCTCCTCCACCGGTGTGCGCACCGCCGGCGAGGCCCAGCAGGCCTGCAAGACCGGCGCGGACGCCAACAAGCGCCAGGACTGCCGGATCGTGGCGGTCACCAACAGCCTGCAGGACTTCTGGCGCACCGAACTGCCGCGCCGCACAGGCATCCCGTACAGGAACGCCGAGACCGTGCTGTTCACCGGCCAGGTCTCGACCGCCTGCGGGGCGGCGACCTCCGCGGTGGGGCCGTTCTACTGCCCCGGCGACAAGAAGGCCTACTTCGACCTCGGCTTCTTCAACGAACTCTCCGCCCGCTTCGGCGCCAAGGGCGGCCCCTTCGCCGAGTCCTACGTCGTCGCGCACGAGTACGGCCACCACATCCAGACCCTCACCGGCGCGATGCAGAAGGTCGGCGGCGACCGCCAGGGCGCCAACAGCGCCGCCGTACGCCTGGAACTGCAGGCCGACTGCTACGCCGGGGTGTGGGCCCACCACGCCACCACCACCCCGCAGCCCTCTACCGGGCGCCCGTTGATCGCTTCCCTCACCGACCAGGACATCGCTCAGGGCCTGGATGCGGCCGCGGCCGTGGGTGATGACCGGATCCAGCAGCAGGCCACCGGGCGGATCAACCCGGAGGCGTGGACGCACGGTTCCGCTGACCAGCGCAAGGCCTGGTTCACCACCGGCTACCGCGGCGGCGACCTCGCGCAGTGCGACACCTTCTCCGCCGCCAAGCTGTAGCCGGCAGTCGGTCCCGCCGGTTCGTCAGCTGCCGCCGCCCGTCGCCCCGCTTCCGGTTCGCCGATCGAGCGCTCCACGGGGGACGTCCGCCACGGTCCGCCGCCACCGCGCAAGGCCGCGCGACGGCGGCACGTCCTCACTCCGGCGCGCTGACCCTGACTCCCATGGCGCTGCCGCTGCCGACCGAGGCACCCCGGCAGCCGTTCCGGGGCCGGTACCCCGGGGTCTGCCGACGACTGTGCCCCGCCGTCTCTGGGAGACGGCGGGGCACAGGACCTGCGGGTTCCCGCCGGCTAGCTGCGCCCGGCGGTGCGGGTGCGGCGGGTGAGGGAGTCGAGGACGACGGCGGCGAGCAGGACGGCGCCGGTGATCATGTACTGGATGGCCTGGGCGGCGTGGACCATGTCCAGGCCGGTGGTGATGGACTGGATGACCAGGATGCCCAGCAGCGCCGACCAGGTCTTGCCGCGCCCGCCGAAGAGGCTGGTGCCGCCGATGACGGCAGCTGCGATCGCGCTCATCAGTACGTTGCCGCTGCCGAGCTGCTTGTCCGCCGAGCCCTGCTGGGAGGCGATGAAGAGGCCGCCGAGTGCGGCCAGCAGCGCGGAGAGCATGAAGACGGAGATCCGCACCCGGGCGACGTTGATGCCGGCGCGACGGGCGGCCTCCACACCGCCGCCGACCGCAAAGATCTGCCGGCCGTAGGAGGTGCGGCGCAGCACGAAGTCAGTGAGGACGACGACGCCGAGCAGCACCACCAGGGGCAGCGGCAGGCCGCGGTCCTGGTTGAGCATGTAGGCGCCGGTCAGGGCGAGGACAGCGAGGGCGCCGGTGCGCAGGGCGATCTCGCCGGTGCCGCGCGCGGGCAGGCCGGAGGCGGTGCGGCGGCGGGCGTCCAGGAGCTGGGCGGCAAGGAAGGCGGCGACGGAGAGGACGGCGAGGAGCCAGGCGTAGAGGATGTCGCCGTCGCCCAGGAAGTACGTGTCCAGGTTGGCGACGATGCCGTCGTTGATGTTGTTGACGGTGCCGAGCTTGCCCAGCGTGTAGTCCTGCAGGCCGCTCCAGGCGAGCATGCCGGCGAGGGTGACGACGAACGCGGGGACGCCGATCCTGGCGAAGAAGAAGCCGTGCAGGGCGCCCAGGGCGACGGCGGCGGCGAGGGCGAGCAGGATGGCCAGACCCTCGTTCAGGCCTTCGCGCACGGCCAGCACGGAGGTGAGGGCGGCGCTGACGCCGGCGACGGAGCCCAGGGAGAGGTCGATCTCGCCCAGCAGCAGGACGAAGACGACGCCGACGGCGATCAGGCCGGGGCCGGCGATCCACTTGGTGATGTTGGTGAGGTTGTCGGCCTGCAGGAAGTGGCCGGTGATGCTCTGGAAGATGACGGCGATGAGGACGAGGCCGATGACGACGGGCAGTGAGCCGAGGTCGCCGCTCTTGATCCTGCGGCGGAACTCCTCGGCGTAGCCGCCCAGGCCCTGGCGGCGCACCAGCAGGCGGGGGTCGACGGCGCTCGCGGCGGGGGCCGTTCCGTCGGCGGGAGTGGTGGCCGGGGTGGGGGTGGTCTGGCTGGTGCTCACTTCGCTTCCTCCGCGATGCGTGCCTGGCGCCGGGTGACGGCGTTGTCGGTGGCGCCGGTGATGGCGGAGATGATCTCCTCGTGCGAGGTGTCGGCGACCGGGAAGACCCCGTTGTTGCGGCCCAGGCGCAGGACGGCGACGGTGTCGGCGACGGCCTTGACGTCCGCCATGTTGTGGCTGATCAGGATCACGCCCAGGCCGCGCTCGCGCAGGCGCTCGACGAGGTCGAGGACCTGGGCGGTCTGCTCGACGCCGAGGGCGGCGGTGGGCTCGTCCAGGATGACGATCTTGGGGTCGCCGACCAGGGCGCGGGCGATGGCGACGACCTGGCGCTGGCCGCCGGACAGGGCGGCGATGGGGATCCGGACGCTCGGGATGCGGATCGAGAGGGTGTCCAGCAGTTCCTTGGCGCGCCGTTCCATGGCGACCTCGTCGAGCGTGCCGTGGCGGCGCAGTTCGCGGCCGAGGAAGAGGTTGGCGACGACGTCGAGGTTGTCGCACAGCGCGAGGTCCTGGTAGACGGTGGCGACGCCGAGGGCCTGGGCGTCCTGGGGGCGCTCGATGCGCACCGGACGGCCCTCCCAGCTGATGCTGCCCTCGTCGATCGGGTGGACGCCTGCGATCGTCTTGACCAGGGTGGACTTGCCGGCGCCGTTGTCGCCGACGAGCGCGACGACTTCGCCGGCGTGGACGTCGAGGTCGACGTCGGTGAGCGCTTGGACGGCTCCGAAGCGCTTGGAGACCTCGCGCAGCGCCAGTACGGGTGCGCCTGTCACGTGAACCATCTCCTGCGGGGTTGTACGGGGTGGGGTGGGGGGTGCGAGGGCCGGCCCCGCACGCGCCCCGCCCACCCCTGCCCGCCCGCGCTCGGGGGCGGGCGGGGCGGGGCGGGTTACGGGAGGGGGTGCGGGGCCGGTGCCGCGGGGCCTACTTGATGCCGGCGGTGGCGCAGGCGGCGGCGAAGTCGGCGGTGCAGATGTCGGCGGCCTTGTAGAGGCCGTCGGCGATGACCGTGTCGTTGATGTTCGCCTTGGTGACGACCTTGGGCTCCAGCAGCTTGGCGGGGATGCCCTTGTCGGTGGCGCTGTCGACCGTGGAGGACGCGACGGTCTTGACGTCCTTGCCCTGCAGGAGGTCGACGGCCAGTTCGGCGGCGTTGTCGGCGAGGGGCTTGTAGGCCTTGTAGATGGTGTAGGCCTGGTCGCCGGCGACGATGCGCTGGACGGCGTCGAGTCCGGCGTCCTGGCCGCCGACGGGGATGGTGATGCCGGCGCTCTTGAGCTGGGTGATGATGGCGCCGGCCATGCCGTCGTTGGCGGAGTAGACGGCCTGGAAGCCGGTCTTGCCGAACTGGGTGATCGCGGCGCCGATCTTCTGGCCGGCGACGGTGGGCTTCCATTCGCCGGACTGCTCGTAGACGACCTTGCGGATCTTGCCGTCGAGGGCCTTGTGGGCGCCGGACTTGAACTGGGCGGCGTTGGGGTCGGCCTCGTCACCGTTGATCATGACGATGTCGGAGTCGGCGGCCTTGGCGCCGAGTGCGTCCAGCAGTGCCTGGCCCTGGAGTTCGCCGACCTTCTCGTTGTCGAAGGAGACGTAGGCGGCTACCGGGCCGGTGGCCAGGCGGTCGTACGCGACGACCTTGACGCCCTTGGCGGCGGCCTCCTGGACCCAGGACTGGGTGGACTTGGCGTCGAAGGCGTCCAGGACGATCACCTTGACGCCCTGGGCGATGAGGGTGTCGAACTGCTGCTTCTGCTTGGCGGCGCTGCCCTCGGCGTTGCTGTAGAGCACCTTGCAGTCCGCGCACAGGGCCTTGACCTTGGCCTCGATGAACGGGCGGTCGAAGGACTCGTAGCGGGTGGAGGAGGCGTTCTCGGGCAGCAGCAGGCCGATGGACTTGGTGTCTGCGGCGGCGGCGCTGTCCTTTTTGTCGGCGCCGGCCTTCCCGCAGGCGGCCATGGACAGGGCCAGCGCCATACCGGTGGTGGCGATGACGGCGCGACGCATCGTGGCGTTCATGTGGGGGTGCCTCTCCCTGACGTCGCCGCGACTCTGCGGCTGGGTGGGGGGAGTTAAACCTGGACCCGCGCATGACGTCAACAAGTAAACCGACTCAGACCGGAATATGCCTCTATTCGTTATCTTCATGAACACTCGACCCGGGCGGACCACCGGGCCCGAGCAACGGGGTAGGTCAGAGGGTCGGCACAGGGGGAACGGGGTGGAACAGGGGGCCGAGGAGGGGGCGGAGTAGCGGGGTGTCGCAGCAGGGAACGGAAGGGGGCTTCGGGTGATGGAGAGGTGGGGGGTTTGTGGATGAGCCTGCCGTTCAAGAGTTTGACTGGAAGGCCGAATGCATGTCAGGGGCACGTCAATACGGACGAGGGTGTCCGCCGCTCCCCGGTGGCAGCGGACACCCTCTTTCCCGTGGGTGACCGAGGGTGAAGGGCCGTCAGGGGCCGATCCGGGTGGGGGCGTCTGCTGTCCCCGGTGCGGCAGGCACCCCCGGGCTTGTGTCCGCGTGCTGTGCGCGGATGCGGATGTGATGAATGGTCAGGGACGGTCGAGGGTGATCGAGTTGATCGGTCCGAGGTCGTAGTAGACGCCGTTTCGGGCGGGGATGTCGTAGACGCAGTTCGTGCCGCCGGAGCCGCGGCACAGGTGGGCGTGGGCGCCGGCGGTCTGGTTGTTGAGGATCCAGTGGTTGCCGTACTGGTTGCTCAGGTTGTGGGCGCCGTAGCTGTAGTAGACGTCGGTGGGGGACAGGGCCGGGTTCTGGTTCTGCGGGTAGATGCAGACCGCGCCCGAGGGGCAGTTCGCCCAGGAGCCGTCCGCGGCGCCGGCACTGCCGGTACCCATCGCGGTCAGGGCGGCGGTGGCGAGGGCGAGGGCGGCTGCGGTGTGCGTGATCGCGCGCATGGGGTGGTTCTCCCTTGGCTGGTGCGGGGCCCGGCGGGTCGGCCCCGGCCGGTGCCGTCAGCGTAGGGACGGGGCCCTGGGCAGCGGTCCCTGACATCTGACAGGGGCGCGCCTGCTTGCCGCGCCCCTGTCCGGCGCGCCGGACCCGGCGGGGGAGGCCTTCGCCGGGGGCCTGGGGGTTTCGGTGCGGGTGGCCGGGGCCGGGGCCGGGCAGGGCAGGAGCAGGAAGCCGGCCTGCCCGACTTCCTGCTCCGGCCCGCAGGCCCGTGCGGCCCGCAGGCCCGCCAGGCCCGTGCGGCCTGCAGGGCCCGCGGGTTCAGTGGGGGTGACCCAGGTAGGGGAAGTGGGGCAGCAGGTCGGTGTGCGGGCCGATGTGGTCGGTGGCCACGGTGGCGTCGGTGAGCATCGACAGCCGCGTCGAGGTGACGTCGTCGGTCAGCGTGCGCCCGTTGGGGTAGCCGGGTGGGCGGGTGCGGTCGTAGCGCAGGATGTCCGGCAGGACGATGCGCAGCTGTGCTTCGGCGGCCTGGGTGGTGTATCCGCCGAAGTGCTGGAGCTTGGCCGTCCACGGTTCCCGGTAGGTCTGCCAGTCCTGGGCGGGCTCGCCCGCGTTGTAGGCGTCCTTGGCGTCCTCTTCGTTGAAGTACGCCGTCAGCGACGGATGCGCGCCGCGGTCCACCGACACCAGGTGCCCGTCCTTGCGCACGCTCACCCGCGCCCACACGCCGATCTGCGGCGCATCGCCGAACTCCGCGTCCGGTGCCTCCAGCACGATCCCGAAGACGTTCTTGTCCGCGCCCCAATCCACCCCGGTCCACTGGAAGTCGTGGACGATGCCGTCCAGGTCGGCGAAGAACGGGTCGCTGCGCAGTCCCGCGCTCACCCGGTAGGGGCCCGCCTCGACCACGGCCGGGTCGGCGGTGAAGCTCACCGGCGCGCCCGAGGCCAGTACCTGCCCGGTGGCCTCGTGCCCGCGGGCGCCTTCGCCGGTGGCGCGGCGCACCGTCATGGTCTGCGCGCCGTCCACGGGTTCGGAGAAGGTGAAGCTGAACGCGATGTCGGCCCGGTTGTCGCCGTCGGTGTCGATGTTGATCCGGTACACCGCCTGCGGGTGGAAGGCCTGTCCGCCGGTCGGCGCGACCGGGTTGACGTTCATGATCAGTACGGTGCGGCCCGCCACCGGCGAGGCGAAGGCGAACAGGTCGGTCAGATCCAGGCGCGCGTCACCGTCGGGTGAGCGCAGGTTCGGTCCGCTGAGATGGTGTGACAAGACGCTTCTCCTGAACATCGTGCGTACGGGCCCCGCCCTCGGGCCATTGCTAACACGCCCGCCCCGCCCAGGGCCCGTCACACTGCGCCGCGTGGGGCCTGCCCTGCCTTACCGGCCGCACGGCAGGGCAAGCCGGGGGAGTTGGGGCGAGGGGAGGGGCCCTGGCCGGCCCGGTGGTCCCGGGGATCGCCTCGCCCCGGGGAATGGTCACCCCGCTCGGCAGGTGGATGTCCTGGACGGCGTAGCGCAGCGGCAGGTGCGCCACCGGAGCGTCGCGGCCCAGCGTCTCCTCGACCACGTCGTTTGGCCGGCCTTGCCTGCGCGCACCCGGGCGAGCCGGTCGGGTGGTTCCCGCCGTCGGTCCCTGCCGCCCGCCCCCGCCCCCGCCCCCGCCCCCTGCCGCCGGTCCCCGACCCCTGGTCCCCGCCGGTCCTCGCCGCCGGACGGGTGATTGCCCCCGGCCCCGGCGCGCGGCGCCCGCCGGGGCGCTGGCGGCGCGTCGAATACTCGCGCCCAGGCGGCGCACGGCCGCTCCGCCCGGACGAGGGAGGACCCCCATGCGCCACCACGGCCCAGCCCGCCCCGCCGCCGCGCCCCTGCCGGCGGCCCTGCTGCTGAGCGCAGCGCTGCTCGCAGGGTGCACCGCCGCCACCGCTGGCCCCGAGGCCCCGCCCAGCACCACCACCCCCACCACCACAGCGGCCACCGCCCCGGCCACCGCGCCGCCGCGCCAGCCCCCGCCCCAGCTGACCGACCAGCAGGTGAACTCTGCCGTCGAGAGGATCGACGGCTACGTCCAGGACGCGATGCGCCGCACCGGCGTGCCGGGCCTGGCCCTGGCCGTCGTCCACCACGACAAGGTGATCCACGTCAAGGGCTTCGGCGTGCGCGAACTCGGCCGGCCGGACACCGTCACCCCCGACACCGTCTTCCAGCTCGCCTCCCTCTCCAAGCCGATCTCCTCCACCATCGTCGCCGGCGTCGTCGGCCACAAAACCGTCGCCTGGGACGACCCCGTCTCCGCCCACGACCCGGGCTTCGCCCTCGCCGACCCCTGGGTCACCGGCCACGTCACGATCGCCGACCTGTTCTCCCACCGCAGCGGCCTGCCCGACCACGCCGGCGACCTCCTCGGCGACCTCGGCTACCAGCGCGACTACATCCTCCAGCACCTGCGCGACCAGCCCCTGGCCCCCTTCCGCGCCTCCTACGCCTACACCAACTACGGCCTCACCGAAGCCGCCGTCGCCGTCGCCAAGGCCAGCGGCACCACCTGGGAGGACCTGGCCGCCGCCACCCTCTACAAACCGCTCGGCATGAACTCCACGAGCTCCCTGCGCTCCGCCTACGACAACGCGCCGAACAAGGCCACCGCGCACGTGCACACCGCCGCCGGCTGGCAGGTCTCCACCACCGAGAACCCCGACCCGCAGTCCCCGGCCGGAGGCGTCAGCTCCACCGTGCAGGACCTCGCCCGCTGGATGCGCCTGCAGCTCGCCGACGGCGCCTTCGAGGGCCGCCAGGTCATCGACGCGGCCGGCCTCGACCACACCCGGGTCCCGCACATCGTCTCCAACCCGCCCCAAGCTCCCGCCGCCGTCGCCGGTTTCTACGGCCTGGGCTGGAACGTCAACCAGGACTCCCACGGCCGGCTGCGCCTCAACCACTCCGGCGGCTTCGACCTGGGCGCCGCCACCACCGTCACCCTGCTGCCCTCCGAACAGCTCGGCATCGTCGTGCTCACCAACGCCCAGCCCACCGGCCTGCCCGAGGCGGTGGCCGAGGAGTTCTTCGACGTCGCCCAGAACGGCCACGAGAGCGTCGACTGGCTCACCTTCCTCGGCAAAGTCGTCCCCGCCGCCGCCGAACCCCAGGTATCCCCGACCGACTACACCAAGCCCCCGGCCGGCGCCGCCCCCGCCAAACCGGACGCCGCCTACGTCGGCACCTACGCCAACGGCTACTACGGCCCGCTGACCGTGACCGCCGGCGCCGGCGGGCTGACGATGAGCCTGGGCCCGGGCAACCTCCAGTTCCCGTTGCGGCACTACGCCGGCGACGTGTTCAGCTTCCAGACTCGCGGCGAGAACGCGGTGGGCCTGTCCGGGGTGACGTTCACCGTCGCCGCCGACGGCAGGGCCACCGAGGCGGTGGTCGAACAGCTCGACCACGAGGGCCTGGGCACCTTCACCCGCGGCTGAGCCCGCCCGGGGCCGACAGGCCGGCGTTCGCGGGCCTCACGCGTGGGAGCTGATCACGCCGCCGGCGGACAGCACGATATAGATGCCGTTGGCGACGGCACCCGCGTCGTGCCGGTCCGCCTCCAGCGCGCCCATCACCGCGTTGTCGCTGCCCAGGACCTGCGCACGGTAGTGGAGTTCACCGACCTTGGTGACCTTGGCCCGCCAACCGCCCGCGAGCGTGAACGTGCCCGGCCCCTGCTGCTCGCCGCCCATCCACGAGTGCACCGTACCGTCCATCGACAGCACGACGAACATGCCGTTGCCGTCCAGCCCGGCATCGCCGTCGTGGGTCTCCAGTGTGGCAAGGACCGAACCCTTGTTGACGATCCTGGCGCTGTAGTTCTGGTTCCCGCTCGCCTGGACCTCGGCCGTACTGCCGTCCACCAGCGTCTGACCGCGCGCCGGGGACGTCCCCTTGCCCGTGGCAGCCGCAGCGGCGGTGGCCTTGGACGAGGACGGCTTGGGGGAGACCGGCACGGTGGTCGCAGGCGCGGAAGGCGCGGCGGACGTCGCGGTCGCGGTGTCCGCAGTCGGCGCGGCAGGCGTGGTCGCCGCGGCGGTGCCGTGCGCGTCGGAGGAAGACGAGGAGGAGCACGCCGCCGCGGCAGGGACGAGCAGAGCGGCGGCCAGCACAGTGCCGGCCAGACGGGTCGTCACGAGAGGCATGCGGGATCTCCTGAGCACAAGGACGGGTGAGAGCACGAACAGTGCGCGGCGTGCACGATCGAACCTAGTGCGAACAGTCGACGGAATGACGCCTTCCGTGTCACCGCACTGCAACGCCCGCCCCGGCCGCCCTCCGTGCTGCGCCGCAGGTGCATCAGCGGCGAGTCGTGGCCGACACTACGGGCCAGGTGCGGGGTGACCAGGGCGTGCTCGTCGAAGCGGAACACGGACAGGAAGTGGAGGCGGTACCTGTCCTCGGGCTTGCGCTGCAGTGTCTGTGGCAGAGCGGGCTGCTTCAGGCATACCGAGGTAGGTGGTGTGGGCGGGGAAGTCCTCTGACCGGGTCTCGGGGGTCAGCTGCGTCCACACCGCCCCGGGGCCGGGCCGAACGGAACGGGTAGACGGCGAACACTTCCCGGTCGTGCCCGGTTTTCAGAGAGCCGGGGTTCCACTGTCTTAGCTGTAACACCGGCCCGGGATGCCGGCTGGTGGGGGGGGATGGGTGGGCTGCGGTTCTGTCTTGTTGAAGTGTTGGTTGTGGATGGTGGCACGGTCTCTCCGACCGCCCGTGTCACTGTCTTGCTGCGGTGTGTCGGTGGTTTGTTCGGTGTCTGTTTCGTCTCGGTCGGTGGCCTGTCGCGTCGCGTGGTTGTCTTCCGGGCTGGCCGGGTTGTCGAGGTCCTTGCCGGATATAGGGGGAGGAGGAAGGCCGCTGCCGGGGTGGCGGGTTGGTCGGTTCGGCGGGGGGGCGGGCGGGGGTCTGGTGGCCGGGGTGTCAGGGGGTGGTGCAGACGGCGGTGGCGCGGATGGATTCGTTGACGGTGTTGGTGTTGGTGCCGCGTACGACCCAGGCGCTGCCGCTCGGGTAGGAGTCGGTGAAGAAGATTTTGAAGGCGCTGGTCTGGCCGCCGCCGCCGGTGGGTACGTCGCCGGAGGGGCAGTCGACGGTGGCCACCGCGTTGCCGCCCGGGCCTACCACGACCCAGTCTCCGGTGACCTGCACGTGCCCGGCCAGCAACGAGGCGTCGGTGACGGCCGGGTCGCCCGGGACGGTGACGACCGGCTTCGCGGCGGGCTTGGCGTCGGGCCGGTCGGCGGGGCCGGCGTCGGCGATGGCGGCCGCGGTGCTTGCGGCCAGGAGCCCGAGGGCGGTGAGGGCGGCTGCAACGACGGGCTTGCGGCGGGCGGTGCGGGTGGTGGGGGTCATGGCGGTCTCCTGGGTCGTGTGGGGTGGGGGCCGGGGGTGCAGTGCAGCGCAGTGCCGGATCGGGCGGCGCTTCGTGATGTCCCGTCACCGGTTACCCTGCGCGGCCTGCGCGTCCTGTGCGTGCGTGTGGCGCTTCACCCGAACGGGGCCTGCCTGCGCACCGGGCGGCCCTGCGCCGCGGAGTGGGAAGTCGGCGCGGGCGACTTCCCACTGCGGGTCACTCCCGTCGTGCCTGCTACCGCTGCGGGCGCAGGTCGGGGTCCGAGGCCGGGTCGAGGTGGGCGGGCTTGTCGGGGTTGGACGCCGGTGCAGGGCTCGGAGGGCGTCGTCGGTGATGTCGAGTGCGATGGCGGTGGCGGTGCGCTCCTGGGGGTCGGGCAGGTTGGCGCCGGGGCGGCGGGTGATCCACTTGGCGCGGGTCAGGTTGAGGAAGGTGTCCTGTACCGGGTCCTCGGTGTCGCCCACCGAGCCCGTCATTTTGTGAGCGATGGAGAACAGCAGCGGCCGGTACCCGGCCGCCGCCTCCGCCCCTGCCGGCCCCGCAGCCACCGCAGCCCCTGCTGGTCCTTCCGCCGGATCTTCCCCGCCTGCGCTGTCTGGCTGTGGGTGGCGCACGTCACATTCGGGTGGTGTCACAGATCGCTTGGTTGTCCTGTCTTCATGGGCAACAGCGGACAACGTAGCGAGGAGCGCGTCATGGAAGCCCGTCTGAACCCGTTCACCAGCCCCGTGATGGGCAAGGTCTTCAAGCATCTGATCGCCGCGAACCAGGCGCTGCTGGCCTCCACCCTGCCCCTGGCCACCCAGGAGCTGGTGAAGCTGCGGGCCAGCCAGATCAACGGCTGTGGCTACTGCGTCGACATGCACTTCAAGGACGCCGTCCACGGCGGCGAGGACGCCACCCGGCTGAATCTGGTCGCCGTCTGGCGCGAGGCGACGGTGTTCACCGACGCCGAGCGGGCCGCCCTGGAGCTGGCCGAGGAGGGCACCCGCCTCGCGGACGCGGCGGGCGGGGTCAGCGACGAGGTGTGGGCCAACGCCGCCAAGTACTACGACGAGGAGCAGCTGGCGGCGCTGGTGAGCCTCATCGCGGTGATCAACGCCTTCAACCGCGGCAACGTCATCACCCGCCAGCGCGCCGGCGGCTACCAGCCCGGACAGCACCACAGCCTCTGACCCGCAACCGCTGCCCGCCCGGCCCCGTACGTCCGTACGCCCGTACGCCTGCAAGGAGAGTGCCCGTGAACCTCGCACTGTGGATCGTCGCCGCAACGCTGGCCGCCGCCTACCTGGCGGGCGGTGTCTTCAAGCTGGCCGTGCCCAGGGCGAGGATCGCCGCCGCCGGGCACAGCGGCCGCTGGGTCGAGGACTTCAGCGCGGGCGCGGTGAAGGCCATCGGGGCGGTGGAGATCGCGGCGGCGGCGGGGCTGGTGCTGCCCGCCGTCTGCGGTATCGCGCCGGTGCTCGTCCCGCTCGCCGCCACCGGGCTGGTGCTGCTGATGGCCGGCGCCGCCGTCGTACGGGCACGGCGCCGGGAGTACCGGCTGGTGGCGGTGGACGCGCTCTACATCCTGCTGGCCGCCTTCGTGGCCTGGGGCCGCTTCGGCCCCGCACCGTTCCTCAACTGACCGGAAGAACACGGACAGCGGGGCGGGCCGCCCCCACCCGCCCGCCCCCCGCCGCCCGCCCCCGCCCGGGCTCACCCCGGCAGGGCCACCGCCGCCGGGGTCCAGCACCCGGCCGCGCCGTGGCGGACGGCGAGGTGGCCGACACTGCGCCACGGGCCCGGGCGCAGGGCGCGGCCGGTACGGCGCACGCCAGGCCGCCGGGGGCGGTGAAGGTGAGCAGTGGGTGCTCGTCCAGGCTGCCGATGTGCAGCAGGCTCTCCCAGCGGCCCGGGCCGAGTCCGGCGCCGGGCGGGGGGCGCGTCTCCTGGCCGGCGATGCCGGCGACCTGCCCGGCCGTCAGCAGGTGGGCGTTGCAGGGCATGTTCCCCTGCACCGGCGGGTTGTGGAAGGCCGAGCCGCCGCCCTGTACCGGTGAGCGTCCGGCGAAGGACAGCGTGCCCGCCGGCGGGTGGCCGCTCCTCCGACAGCGTCCACAACCGTCGCCCGGCAGCCGGGGTGGCTGCGCGCCGCGCCTGCCGGGCGCTCGCCGTGCAGGTGGCAGGCGAGGCGGGCGGCGTGCAGGTTCGGCCTGTACGCCACGTACCGGATAGACCGCCCTCGCCTCCCGTCCGGGCCGGCCGGGGATGCCCCTCCGCCCCCACCGGGTGACCACCGACCGGACACCCACCCCCCTGCCCGCCGGGACAGGGCCTGTTCCGCCTCACGCCTGCGTGCCCGCCCCCGTGTTGGTGTCCGCGCCCGCGTCCGCGCGGGGGTCGGGGAGCGTGAAGCCCACACCCGTGAGCTCCTTGGTGGGGTTGTCGTTTCCTGGTTGTCGGTAGTGTGCCGGGCGCGGTGGTGTTCGTCGCCCTCCTTGTTTTGCTGGGGTGGTGTCGTGTGGTGGGGTGTTTGGGCTTCATCGGCGGGTTGATCGGCGGTACCCGGGGTGGTGTTCGGTTTGTTTTGTTGTCGGGGTTGTTCGGTGCAGATTCATGAGAATTGTCTGTGATCGTGTGCTGGCTGCGTCCGGTGCGGCATCGGTGGGGTCATGGTGGGTGGGCGCGTTTGCCGTCCGGTGACGCGTGTGCCGCTTGTTGTCACGGTCTGTTTGTGCTGTCGGTACGACCGGAGTCGAGGGAATCCCATCTGATGGACGCACGTGACGACTTGTCGGGTCCGGGCACGCTGGACCGCCCGTATCCGGGTCAGGCGGCGGGCTGGCCGTTGTCGCGGCCCGCGCATCCGCGTAGCTTGTTCGATGTCATTGCTGCTACTGCTGACGCCCATCCCGATGCGCTCGCGCTCGATACCGGCGAGGTCGTGCTGGACTATCGTGCTCTGCTCCGCCGGGTCGATGTCCTGGCCGCTTCGCTTGCCGCCCGTGGTATCGGTTGTGGTGACCGCGTGGGTGTGCGTATCCCTTCGGGTACGGCCGGCCTGTACGTCGCGATCCTTGCCGTGTTGCGCTGCGGCGCTGCTTACGTTCCGGTGGATGCCGAGGATCCCGACGAGCGCGCGGAGATGATCTGGCGGGATGCCGGTGTGTGTGCTGTCCTGGGCGCGGACGCTGTCCTGGATGCGGGGTGCGCTCGTCCGGGTGGGCGCCCGGCGTGGCCTGCGCCCGCTGACGATGCCTGGATCATCTTCACTTCCGGTACGACCGGCCGTCCCAAGGGTGTCGCGGTGACTCACCGTGCCGCTGCTGCTTTCGTCGATGCCGAGGCCCGTCTTTTCCTGCGCCATCGCCCCTTGGGCCCTGGTGATCGTGTCCTGGCCGGTTTGTCGGTGGCTTTCGATGCCTCGTGTGAGGAGATGTGGCTGGCGTGGCGTCACGGCGCCTGCCTTGTGCCTGCCCCGCGCTCTCTCGTCAAAGCCGGCAGCGATCTCGGCCCCTGGCTGGTGGAGCGGCGTATCACGGCGGTGTCCACCGTTCCTACCCTGCTCGCCTTGTGGCCGCAGGAATGTCTGGAGGCGGTGCGTCTGATCATTGTCGGCGGTGAAGCCTGCCCGGCCGAACTCGTCGAGCGTTTGGCCATCGGCGGCCGCGAGTTCTGGAATACCTACGGTCCTACCGAGACCACTGTCGTCGCCACTGCCGCCCGTCTGCTGCCCGGCCGTCCTGTGCGCATCGGTGCCCCTCTGGACGGCTGGGAGATCGCCGTCGTGGACCCGGCCGGAAACCCCGTGCCCTGGTACGGCAGTGGTGAACTGCTGATCACCGGCGTCGGTACCGCCCGCTACCTCGACCCCGTCAAGGACGCCGAGAAGTTCAGCGCCCACCCTGCCCTGTCCTCACCGCGCGTCTACCGCAGTGGCGACCTGGTGCGCAACGACCCCGAAGGCCTGGTCTTTCTCGGCCGTGCCGACGACCAGGTCAAACTCGGCGGCCGGCGTATCGAGCTCGGCGAGATCGACGCCGCCCTGCAGGCCCTGCCCGGTATCCGGGCCGCGGCCGCCGCCGTGCGCAAGACCCCCGCCGGCGCCGACCTGCTCGTCGGCTACCTCGTCGCCCGCCCCCACACCACCCCCGACCTCGCCGCCGCCCGCCGCCACCTCCTCGAACAGCTGCCCGCCCCGCTGGTCCCGGTCCTCGCCCTCGTCGACTCCCTGCCCACCCGCACCTCCGGCAAAGTCGACCGCGCCGCTCTGCCCTGGCCCCTGACCACCACCACCGGCCCCGCCACCACCACCACCACCGCCACCGCCGGAACCGCCACCGGCCCCGGCCTCGGCGGCACCGCCGGAACTGCGGGAACGGCCGGTCCCGGCCTCGGCGGCACCGCCACCGCCGCCGGAACTGCGGGAACGGCTGGTCCCGGCCTCGGCGGAACCGCCACCGCCGCCGGAGCCGCGGGAACGGCCGGTCTCGGTTTCGGCGGTACTGCCGGTCTGCTCGCCGGACAGTGGGAGCGGCTGTTGGGTAGCGCGCCTGGTCTCCGTGATGACTTCTTCGTCCTCGGTGGTTCCAGCCTTACCGCTGCCCGTCTTGTCTCGGAGCTGCGTACCCGTCACGGTGGCGTCTCTGTTGCCGATCTGTATGCCCACCCGGTCCTGGCTGACCTCGCGGCCTATCTCGACACCCTCACCCCCACCACCGCGCCCCCCGACACCGCCGGCACCGCCACCGCCGCGGGATCCGCGGGAACGGCTGGTCCCGGTTTCGGCGGTACTGCCGGTCTGCTCGCCGCGCAGTGGGAGCGGCTGTTGGGTAGCGCGCCTGGTCTCCGTGATGACTTCTTCGTCCTCGGTGGTTCCAGCCTTACCGCTGCCCGCCTTGTCTCGGAGCTGCGTACCCGTCACGGCGGCGTCTCTGTCGCCGATCTGTATGCCCACCCGGTCCTGGCCGACCTCGCGGCCTATCTCGACACCCTCACCCCCACCACCGCACCCCCCGGCCTCGGCGGCACCGCCACCGCCGCGGGAACCGCGGGAACGGCCGGTCCCGGTTTCGGCGGCACTGCCGGTCTGCTCGCCGCGCAGTGGGAACGGCTGCTGGGTAGCGCGCCTGGTCTCCGTGATGACTTCTTCGTCCTCGGTGGTTCCAGCCTCACCGCTGCCCGCCTTGTCTCGGAGCTGCGTACCCGTCACGGCGGCGTCTCTGTCGCCGATCTGTATGCCCACCCGGTCCTGGCCGACCTCGCGGCCTATCTCGACACCCTCACCCCCACCACCGCACCCCCCACCACCCCCGACACCCCCGACACCGCGGGAACCGCGGGAACGGCCGGTCCCGCCGGCACCCGCGACACTGCCGGCACCGCCGGCCCCGGCCTCGGCGGCACCGCCGACACTGCCGGCACTGCCGGCACCCGCGGCACTGCCGGTACGGCTGGCGGGCGGGCTGGGCATGGTGAGCCGGCTGCCGGTGTGCGGTGGCGCCCGGTGCGCGGTATCCCGCGTACTGCCGTGGTCTGGCAGAGCTTGCTGCTCTTGGTCATGTTCACTCTTGCCGGGCTGCGTTGGATCCTGGCGCTCATTGCTTTGGACAATCTCACCGGTAACCATCTTTCCTGGGCCCCGCACAGTTCCTGGTGGCCCGTTGCTGCCGGTCTCGTTCTCTTCTACAGTGCCCCCGGCCGTACCCTGCTCGCCGCCGTCGGCGCCCGCGTTTTCACGGCCGGTATCCGCCCTGGCAGTCATCCCCGTGGTGGTCATGTCCATCTGCGTCTGTGGGCTGCCGAACGCTACACCGCGCTGTTTGCTACCGCGGCGCTCGCCGGTACCCCTTGGGCGGTGCGCTATGCCCGTGCTCTGGGTTGCCGGGTCGGGGAGGGCGTGCGCCTGCACACTCTGCCTCCTGTCACCGGCCTCGCCCGCCTGGGTGCCGGCAGCTGTCTGGAACCCGAAGCCGACATTGCCGGCTGGTGGCTCGATGGTGACACTCTCCACCTGGGCCGCATCGACGTCGGTGAAGGCGCCCGTATCGGCCACCGTGCCACCCTCATGCCCGGCGCCCGTATCGGCGCCCGCGCCGAGATCGCCCCGGGCTCCTGCGTCACCGCCGCCGTCCCTGCCGGCGAACACTGGCACGGCTCCCCGGCCCGCCCCGCCGCCCGACCCGGCGCCTGCTGGCCCGCCGAGCCCGCCCCCGCTGCGCGTACCCGCAATCCCTGGAACCTCGCCTACGGTGCCGCTTTCGCCTTCCTGGGCCTCGTCCCGGTCATCTCCGCCCTGCCGGCCCTGGCCATCGTCTACCCCCTCATCGACACCGACCGCACCCTGGCCGACGCCCTCCTGCAGCTCCTGCCCGCCACCATTCCCCTCGCCGCTCTCACCCTGCTGTGCCACGCCGCGCTCATAGTGCTGCTCGTGCGCCTGTTCTCCCTGCCCCTGACGCCCGGCCACCACCGCGCCGACGGCCGTGTCGCCTTCTGCGCCTGGGCTGTCAGCCGCCTCAGCGACACCGCCCGCCGCACCCTGTTCCCCTTCTACGCCGGCTTGTTCACCCCCGTGTGGCTGCGCCTGCTCGGCGCCCGCATCGGCCGGCGTGTCGAAGCCTCCACCGTCCTGGCCCTGCCGGGCCTCATGCACGTCGACGACGGCGCTTTCCTCGCCGACGACACCCTCATCGCCCCCTACGAACTGCGCGGCAACTGGCTGCGTCTGGGCCCCGCCCACATCGGACGCCGTTCCTTCGTCGGCAACTCCGGCATCGTCGGCCCCGGCCGCCACCTGCCCGCGAACTGCCTTGTCGGCGTCCTGTCCGACGCCCCCCAGGGCGCCCCCGAAGGCTCCTCCTGGCTCGGCCGTCCCGCCTTCGCGCTGCCTCGCGTCGCCGACAGCGGCGCCGACGCCCGCACCTACAACCCGCCCCGGCGCCTGATGTGGGCGCGTGCCGGCGTCGAAGCGTGCCGGCTGCTGCCCGTCATCCTCGCCGCCCTCCTGGGCGACCTCGTCCTCGCCGTCCTGCAGGAACTGCGCGACGCCTACGGCCTGGGCACCGCCCTGGCCGGCGCCGGCCTCGTCCTCATCGGCGCCGCCGTCATCGCCTGCGCCCTCACCACCGCCGCCAAATGGCTGCTGGTCGGACGCTTCCGCCCCGCCGAACACCCCCTGTGGTCCACCTTCGTGTGGCGCAACGAGCTCTACGACACCTTCGTCGAGGAACTCGCCATGCCCTTCGGCGGCCACACCATCACCGGCACCCCCTACCTGAACGTGTGGCTGCGCAGCCTCGGCGCCCGCATCGGGCGCGGCGTGTGGTGCGAGACCCACTGGCTGCCCGAGAGCGATCTGGTCACCGTCGAAGCCGGCGCCAGCGTCAACCGCGGCACCGTCCTGCAGACCCACCTCTTCCACGACCGCGTCATGCGCCTGGGCCCCGTGCACCTCGGCGCCGGCTCCACCACCGGCCCGCACTCCATCGTCCTGCTCAACGCCACCCTGGGCGCCGGCGCCTGCGTCGGCCCCGCCTCCCTCGTCATGCGCGGCGAGAACGTCCCCGGCGCCACCCGCTGGCTCGGCAACCCCGTCGCCGCCTGGAACGCCGACCCCACCCCACCCCCGGCCGGCGCGCCCAACACGGGCGCCGCCGCAGCACCACCCGCTGACCCGGGACCGGCCACCGCACACGGCCCCGGGACGGGGCACCGCACACGGCCCCGGGACCGGGCCCAGGTGCCGCCCGGACACCGGCACCCGCTCACGCACCGGCATCCGCTCACGCACCAGCACCCGCTCACGCACCGGCACCGAACACGGCCCCGGGACCGGGCACCGCACACGGCCCCGGGCCCAGGTGCCGCCCGGACACCGGGGCACCCGCTCACGCACCGGCATCCGCTCATGCACCGGTGCTGCTCATGCACCGGCGCCCGCTCACGTACCGGCATCCGCTCACGTACCGGCACCGCACACGGCCCCGGGACGGGGCACCGCATACGGCCCCGGGACCGGGCCCGGGTGCCGCCCGGACACCGGCATCCGCTCACGTACCGGCACCGCACACGGCCCCGGGACGGGGCACCGCACACGGCCCCGGGACCGGGCCCAGGTGCCGCCCGGACACCGGCACCCGCTCACGCACCGGCGCTGCTCACGCACCGGCATCCGCTCACGCACCGGCAACCGCACACGGCCCCGGGACCGGGCCCAGGTGCCGCCCGGACACCGGCATCCGCTCACGCACCGGCGCTGCTCACGCACCGGCGCTGCTCATGCACCGGCATCCGCTCACGCACCGGCACCGCACACGGCCCCGGGACCGGGCCCCGGGTGCCGCCCGGACACCGGCATCCGCTCACGCACCGGCATCCGCTCATGCACCGGTGCTGCTCGTGCACCGGAGGTGCGGGCGCGCAGTTGGTAGTGGAGGTCTTCCCGGCGCCCGGCGCCCGGGCTGCGGTGGTTCCTCAGGCCGGCCCGGATCTCCTCCAGGGTCGCCGTGCCGCGTGCGTCGCCGCGCAGGGCCAGCGCGGCGGCGGCTTCCAGACGGGCGTCGACGTGAGGGTCCGCGAGGCGGGCCGCCAGCACGGCGCGTAGCGCCGGGGAGTCGGTGTCGCAGCGGGCCAGGCCGTGCAGCGCGCTCGTCCGGATGTGCTCCACCGGGTCGTCGGCCAGGCGCAGCAGGGCGGCCAGGCGTGGGGGCGCTGGGCCGTGAGAGCGGGCAGCGCCCGGGCGACGGCCCCGTGTACGTCCGGGGCGCGGTGGCCGGCGTGGGCCGGGACGGCCGCCGGTCCTCGCGCGTGCATGGACGCGCTCCTCGGGCTGAGGCCCGAGGATTGCGGCCCGTGCCGCAGAGTGCGGCACGACCGTGGCTATCCTGCTTCACCGACCTGTGCCGACGCTTGCGCTGGTCTTACCTGGTCTCCACAGGTCTTTCGAACCCGAGGGTTGCGTTCCCGCCCGTCCAGCGGTACCTGACCCGTCGGCGGTACCTGACGCCGTTGCGCCGTGACGGCGAAGCGGCTCTTTCTGACCCGCTGACGCGGGAAAGTCGGCTTCACCACCGCTGTGAACGGCGGAGCACTGCCGACGATCCCGGTAGCCGGTGAAGGGGGAGACGACGGCGGCTCGCAGGGCGTACGGGTCGCGTTCGGTGCCGGCAGCGGGCGCAGGAACGCGGCTGCCTCCCGGGCGTACGGCGGTTCGCCCTCGACCTCGGGGTTGAAGCCGTACCCCAGGAAGTCGATCGCGTCGAGCGCGAAGCGCCTACGGCCCAGCGCCCCGCCGCCGTCGCCGTCGCTGCCGCTGCCGTCGCTGTCGCTGCTGCTGCCGCCGTCGTCGCTGCCGCTGTCGCCGTCGCTGCCGCGTCGCTGCCGCCGTCGCTGCCGCTGCCGTCGTTGCCGCTGCTGTCGCCGTCGTCGCCGTCGTTGCCGCCGTCGTCGTCGTCGCTGCCGCTGTCGCCGTCGCTGTCGCTGTCGCTGCTGTCGTCGAGGGTGTCTTCGGCGGCCGCGCGGGCCCAGTCGAACATCTCCTGGCTCTGCGCAAAGGCGATCCGGCACAGCGACTCGTGCCAGTCGTCGTGGCCGGGGTCGGCGTGGACCAGGGCGCGGGCCATCAGCTCGTCCGGCGGGTGGTGGATACCGAGCCTCGCCTCCACAGCGGTGACGACCGCCCACAACGCCGACAGCCCGCACCGCCCCGGCCCGGGCCGCCAGGGCGGCCAGGGCCATGCGCAGCGTGCGCCGGTGCGGGCTGTCGGCGTCCGGCGGGTCGCGCACGGGGGGCAGCGGCGCGTCCAGGGTCCGGTAGGCGCCGTTCCCGGCGGCCCAGGTGACGGGGTCGACGGCGCCGGCCCAGGGGCGGGCCGGGTCGACGTCCCAGCGCACGACGAGCTCCCGGGCGGCCTCCGGGCGCCCGGCGTACGCGGCGGGCGCCGGCAGCGCGGTGCCGTCCTCGTCGGTGAACCCGCGCGCGTCCTCCAGCACTTTCGAAGACCGTGGTGTCGCCGCCGCGCTCGACGGCGGCCGGCAGCAGGGGAAGACCCGCCGGCCGATCATGCCCGCGCCGCGCCCATCCCTGGGCGAGCGCTTTTGCCGGCGACCGCCGGCCGTCCCTTCGGCGCCCGGGGTGCCGGACAAGGCCGGGGGCCGGGGCCGCCGACGGCACGATCGAAAGACGGCGGCCCCGGCCCCGGGTCCGGGTTCCGTACGGGCGGGGGCATCGACCGCGGACGTGCCCGTACGGGTGCGGTCGCCCGCCATTCGACAACTTCAACAGGACTTGAAGTCAAGCCCCCGCACCTCCCGGCAGGCCACCGGCAGGCCACCGGCACCTCCCGGCAGGCCCCGGCACCTCCCGGCAGGGCCCCGGCACCTGCCCGGCAGGGCCCCGGCCGTCCGTGCGGTCCCGGTGCCGGGTAGCCTCGCTCTGGGCAGGGCCTTGGGACGAGGCGGACAGGGCGGGCGGATGACGGAGCAGCAGCGCAGCTACTGGCGGGTGTCGGACGGTGCGGCCGTCAGCGCCTCCCAGGCACAGATCGTGTGGACCAGGGCGGCCTACCCCGCTCTGGTGGAGGTGGCACGCCGCTACCACGCGGTGATCACTTCCGCGGACCTGGCCGAGGCGGTCCAGGAGGCCTCCGGGGTGCGTACCCGGGTCAACCAGCGGCACTGGATCGGCAAGGTCCTGTCCCTGGTGGTCCTCGAAGCCCACCGGCGCGGCGACCCGCCGCTGACGGCTCTGGTGGTCCACGCGGCGGACGGCAAGGTCGGCGCCGGCTACCAGGAGGTGCTGGCGGTGGCCGGACAGCCGCCGCTCGCGCAGGAGATGGACCGCGAACAGCACGCCGCCGCCGCCCGCCTGGCCTGCTACCGGCACTTCGGCGCCGACCTGCCCGCCGACGGCGGCACCCCGCCCTCGCCCCGCGCCTGCGCGCCGCACTGCAGCGCAAGACGGCCGCCACCACCACCCGCACCTCCGCGCACGCCGCCGCCTCCGTCTCGGCTGCGGCCGCTGCGCCGCGGCCGCCGGCGATCTGCCCGAACTGCTTCCTGGAACTGCCGGCCACCCGGGTGTGCGACTCCTGCGGGCAGAGCGTCGCACCCTGACCGCCCCTTTGGCGCAGGCGGCCGGTGGCCGGCCGTCACCGGGTGCCGGCCGTCACCGGTGGCCGGCTGTCACCGGGTGCCGGCCGGCGCGGGCATCCGCCCGGGCATCCGCCAGCCCTGGGCCAGCCGTGAGGGGGCCAGGCGCCGGCCGCCGCCGAAGAACTCGCAGAACTTCATGATCAGCGGGTCCCAGCCGAGCGGGTCCACGTAGTGGCCGGTGCCCGGCACGATCAGGCTCTCCTCGACGTGCGCGCGCACGACCGTGACCTCGAAGGCCGTACAGCCCTCGTTGCCCGCCATCGGCGTCGCCGCCTCCAGCCGGCACTCCAGCTGCACCGGGCACTCGGCCGCCCGCGGTGCCCGCACCAGCTCGCCCGCCACCTCGGTCAGCCCGGCCGCGGCGAACTTGCCCCGCTCGTGGCGGTAGCCCTGGCGCAGCCGGTACTCGGCGATGCGCGGGTTGGCGGTCAGCAGCGCCAGGGCGTCCACGGCGTCCACCTGCGCCGAGGAGGGCAGGTTCAGCACGCACTCGCCCTCGCGCCGCAGGTTGGCCGAGGTCTGGGAACTGTTGCCCAGCCCCAGCACGCAGGACTGCCCCAGCCACCACGCCGAGGACATCGGCGCGAGGTTGGCGCTGCCGTCCTCGTTGCGCGAGCCGATCAGCACCACCGGGGTGCCGAAGTACAGGACCTTGAGGTCGGTCACCTTGTGCACGGGAACTGCCGTCCTTGGGGGTCGGGGGAGGGGACTGTCGTCGGCCACCGACTCTGCCCCCGCCCGCCCGGCGGCGCTGGCGGGGATCGGACATCCAGTTCCCGCCACCCGCCGCCCCGCCGCCCGCCGCCTGCCGCCCGCCGCTGACGGACCGGTCGGCCTGTCAGCTCACCGGTCCCCGGGCGGCGACCTGACGGGCCTGGCCGTCACGCAGCGGTAGGACAGGCCCACCACCGCCACCGTGCCCTGGGCGACCTTCGCCGCCAGCGCCTGGGAACGCTCCACCAGCAGGTCCACCGTCTGACGGATGTGCTCGTCCACGATCGCGTCCCGGTCCTCGATGCCCGCCGCCTTCGCGGACAGCACGCTCGGCGTCACCCGCTCCACCACGTCCCGCACGAAGCCGCCCGGCATCCGCCCCTGCTCCAGCGAGTCCAGCGCCGCCGCCACCGCACCACAGGAGTCGTGCCCCAGCACCACCACCAGCGCACAGCCCAGCACGCTCACCCCGTACTCGATGCTGCCCAGCGCCTCCGCACCCGTCACGTGCCCGGCGGTACGTACCACGAACAGGTCGCCGAGCCCCTGGTCGAAGATGATCTCGGCGGCCAGGCGGAGTCCGAACAGCCGAACAGCACCGCGAACGGCCGCTGCGCCGGCGCGAGCGCGGCCCGGCGCCCGGCGTCCTGGTTGGGATGCTCCGGGTTGCCCGCGACGAACCGGGCGTTGCCCTCCAGCAGCACCCGCAGCGCCTCGCCGGGGTCGGATATCGGATCGGGATCGGAGGCCGCCGTGGGGCCGGATATCGGTGTGGGGATCATGCCAGCACCCTAGATCGTCCCAGGTCGGGCCCGCAGCCGGGGGCCGGGCGGGGGCCGGGCGGTGCCGGTCGGTGCTGGTCGGCCGCGGGCGGGTTGCCACGGGGCTGCGCAGGGCCAGGACGCCCGGTGCCCTGCTGTCCCCTGCGCCCGGCCGGCCGGGCCGTCCCCCGGGCCGTCCCTCGGGCCGTCCCCCGGGGTGGTCGGCGCGGTGGGGCGGGCGCAGGCGGGCCGCGCCGGACGGGGAGGCCCGTCTGTCACCGCCGGTGGGTACGGTGGCAGGCGTGTCCGCCCCCGAGCCCCGCCCGGCCTCCGAGCCCCGCCCGGCCTCCGAGCCCCGCCCGGCCTCCGAGCCCCGCCCGGCCTCCGAGCCCCGCCCGGCCTCCGAGCCCCGCCCCACCTCCGAGCCCCGCCCGGTTCGGGTGCCCGTCGCCGACCTCGTGCGGCTGCGCCGGGCCCGCGACCGGATGGACCGCGACTACGCGCAGCCCCTCGACGTGCCGGCGCTCGCCCGCACCGCGCTGATGTCGCCCGGCCACTTCTCCCGCAGCTTCCGCGCCGCCTACGGCGAGACCCCGTACAGCTACCTGATGACCCGCCGGATCGAGCGGGCCAAGGCGCTGCTGCGGCGCGGGGACCTGAGCGTCACCGAGGTCTGCCTGGCGGTCGGCTGCACGTCGCTGGGCTCCTTCAGTACCCGCTTCGCCGAACTCGTCGGCGAGAGCCCCAGCGCCTACCGGCCCGCGACCACGAGGACGGCGCCGCGATCCCCGCCTGCATCGCCAAGATCCGCACCCGCCCGGTGCGCCGCCCGCAAGCCAGCGGCGGGATCCCTCCCGTAGCGTGAGCCCCATGAGCATCGAACTCGCGCAGTGCTTCATCGCCGTCGACGACCACGACCGGGCCCTCGCCTTCTAACCGCGACGTCCTCGGCTTCGAGGTGCGCAACGACGTCGGCTTCGAGGGCATGCGCTGGGTCACCGTCGGCTCGCCCGACCAGCCCGGTGTCGAGATCGTGCTGGAGCCGCCGCTGGCCGACCCCAACGCCTCCCAGGACGACCGCCGGGCCGCCGCCGAACTCCTCGCCAAGGGCCTGCTGCGCGGCGTCATCTTCCGTACCGACGACTGCGACGCCACCTTCGAACGCCTGCGCGCGGCCGGCGCCGAAGTCCTCCAGGAACCCATGGACCAGCCCTACGGCGTGCGCGACTGCGCCTTCCGCGACCCGGCGGGCAACATGCTGCGCTTCAACCAGCCCCGCACGCGGCCTGACCGCCCACCGCCCCGGTCCGGTCCACCCCCGTGGGGCCGGGCCGGGGCAGCCGGCGCGCGGTCAGTGGTCAGTGGTCAGGGGCCCGGCCGGTGGGTGCGCAGGCAGGCCAGCAGGACCTGGGCCACCGTGAGGGCGGCAAGCACCGACCACGGCAGGAGCCCGGCCCCCGCGGCCAGGATCGCCGGGGCGAGGACGGGCCAGACGGTGGCCAGGCCTGCGCCCGGGTGCGGGTGCGGGTGACGGAGCATCATCGGTGCTCCTGCGGGCATCGCGGCGGGCGGGTCTTCGGGCGGGCCGGTGTGCGGGCCGGTGGCGGTCATGAGGCCTGGCGGGCCCGGTCGAGGAAGGTGCGCAGCGCGGCCCAGGCGTCGGCGGGGGCATGGGGGTCGCCGGACATCGCGGCGGGGTCCTCGCGCCAGGCGGTGCGCACGGCGCTCGACAGGGTGGTGTCGCCGCCGCTGAAGAGGCGGGCGAGTTCGTCGAGGCGTTCGGCGATGCGCCGCACCCGGGGGTCGGTGGGGGCGGTGCCGGCGGTGCGCAGGGCTTCGGCGCGCCGGTAGAGCTGGGGCCATTCGACCTCCAGCAGGTAGTGGGCGGCGGGGCCGAGGGCGGCGGCGTGGTCGGCGAGGGCGTGCAGCTGGTCGTCGTCGAGGTGGCGGCGCAGGGCCTCCTGGGCGGCGGGGCCGGTGGATCCGGTGGCGCCGGTGGCCCGGACCAGGCGCAGCAGGTCGGCGGTGTCGGGGGTGCGTGAGGCGGTGAGTTCGCCGTGCAGGTGGGCGAGGCGTTCGTGCAGGGTCTGCAGGGCGGTGAGGGAGGCCTCGGTGGCGGCCAGGTGCTCGCCCACCAGCCGCACGGGGTCGATGCCGGCGTCGAGGCAGGTGGCGATGGTCTCCAGGCCCAGGCGGCGGCGCAGGGCGAGGACCTGGTAGAGGCGCACGACGTCCTGTTCGGTGTAGGCGCGGTGGCCGGAGGCGGTGCGCCGGGAGGGGCTGAGCAGGCCGGTCCCAGTGGTGCAGGGTGCGTACGGTCAGGCCGCAGGCCTCGCGAGCGGGCCTTCCAGGTCTGTTCGGTGGGCATGGCACGTCCCTCGTCGTCAGGTGTGCAAGCCCGGGTGCCTCAGGCCCGGACCTCCCTATGCGAGAAACCCCCCCCGCCCGCCGCTTCGCCCCGGCCGTCGGCGCCGACGGGCTGCACTGCGCCGTGCGCCGCCCCGGCGTTCGGCCCGAACAGGGCCACTGCCGCCCGTTCGGCGGCTGCCACGACCGGTCCACCGTCCACGACCCCGCGCTCGCCCGCGACCTCGACGGCTGGTTCCTGACGGACAACGCCCCCGGCGGCCGGGTCGCCGGCGCCCGCCCGTTGCGGCACGCCCCGCACGCCCGTTCGGCCCGCCCGTTGCGGCCCGCCCGTTGCGGCCCGCCCGTTGCGGCCGTGCGGGCTCAGGGGGAGGGGGCCGGCGCCGCGCCGGGCGCGGCCTCGCCCGTCAGGGTGCGCAGCAGGTCCTCGCCCAGGGCGAGGCCGGCCTCGGACTCGTCGGGCAGGCCGTAGTCGCGGTACAAGTCGCCCGGGGCCTCCGGGTGCGGGCCGCTGACCGCCACCCGCCCGGCACCGTACGGGGCGACGACCACGGCCGGGCGCCCGCCCGGGTAGCGGGCGAGGACCTGGGTGCCGGGGCCGTCGACGTCGAAGTACGGCCCGTCCTGGAAGTACATCCGCTGCGGGCGCCCGCGCCACAGCACGTCGACCAGCCGGTCCCGCTCGTCGCTCACGCTCGCGCCCGGCGAGCGCACGTACTGCCCGGAGTCGCCGGCAGCAGGTCGAAGCCCGGGTCGCCGGCCAGGTAACCGCCCATGCACAGCCCCAGGTACCGGCCGCCGCGCACATAGGCCCGCACAGCTCCGGGGAGAAGCCGCTCTCGCGCCCCAGCAGCTCCCACGCGGTGCTCACCTCCTGCCCGTTGCTGCCACCGGGCTGCACGTACAGCGCCACGCGCCCGCCAGCGCGGACGGCCGAACCGCAGCCGCTCCCGCGGCGCGCGCCCGCCGCCGTGCTCCAGCATCGTGCGCGCGCCGCCTCCGGACAGCCCTCGCAGGCTGCCGGCCCCCGGTACACCAGCGCCAGCGGCCGGCCGTCCGCCGGCTGCGCCTGCCCGTCCCCGCCGGGGGAGCCCCCGCAGCCCGCCGCCACCACCGCCAGCACCACCGCCAGCGCAGCCCGCACCCGACCACCCGCACCGCCCACCCCCACCCGCGCCACTCCTCCCGGGGCCGCGAACCGCCTGCCGCGACGACGCTACGTCCCGCCCGCGGCCCGCCGCGAACCCGGGCCACGATCGGGTGGGTCCGCCGCGCCCGCGTTGACGACCGGTCCGGCTGCCAACGGTGCGGGCAGGCAGGGCAGTTACCGGTTTCCGGGCAGGCAGCCCGCCACCGCGGCAGGTCCTGCTCGGCGATCGGCGCATCCGCCGGCCGCACCTCGCGGGCCGGCTCCTGCAAAGCGCCCAACTCCCCGGCCATCGCCAGCACTTCACCGGCCACCGTCACCGAGGCGACGATCGCGCCGATCACCACCACCAGCTTCCACGCCGCCCCCGCCCCCGGCCCGCCGCAGCGCCGCACCCTGTCCGCCGCAGCGCCGCAGCGCCGCACCCTGCCCCGCTGCTCCAGGACGGGCTGCGCGCGGTCCGGGTCGGCGTCCTTGCCGCCCGCGGGGACCATCAGGTCGCCGGTGGCCGCCGGTCCCGCACTGCCGATCACCGGCGCATCCACCAGGGCGACGCCGTACGGACGTTGTGCCCGCAGCCCGGCGACGGCCCGCGGGCCGATCGAGGACATGTCGATCCACGGGTGCCCGGCGCCGGCTCCGGGGCGAACCGCCGGGCGTGGCGGCCTCGGTGACGCCCCGGCCCGAGAGCGGCCCCGAGAGCGGCCCCGGCGGCCCCGGGAGCGGCCCCGGTGGTGGGGGTGACGGTGAGGGCGGCCCGGGTGAGGCCGTCGGCGCGGCCGGGGGAGCGGTTCCCCGGTCCGCGATCTCCCGGCAGGTCGCCACCCGGGAAGGCGAGTCGGGTACCGCGCTGTTCGACTGCCTGGCCCGCGCAGTGCGCCTGACCGGACACGGCCGCACCCTGCTTCCGCACGCCGAGGCGATGCCGGAACGCCTCGGCGCCACCCGCAGCGACCTGGCCGCGCTCACCGAACTCACCGCCGGGTGCCTGCGGGTGGGCGCCTT
>NZ_RBXE01000003.1:0-778260 GCF_003635085.1 Streptomyces sp. 1114.5 | reverse complement strand
CACCTTGCGCCGGCCGCCCGGCAGCCCGAACTCCACCTCGGTCGCCCAGGAGCGCACCGTGCCGACCCCGCCCGCGGCCCCGGCGCGCTGCCACCCAGAACGAACGCGGTGATCGTCTCGTTCACCGCCATCGCGTGCTGGGCGCCGGAGCGGCCCGCACCCCGGGCCGTCGAGCCTGAACGGCGACACCGGGACGGCGAGACGGCGCAGCGTGGCCGCGAGGCCGCGAGGGCGCGCCGTTCGGCGCCGGTGAAGCCGGTGCCGACGGAGCCGACGAACTGCAGGCGGCCGGTTCGGCTTCGGCGCCGGCCAGGACGGCCCGCAGGGTGTCGCCGCGGGGCCGCCGGGCAGCCGGCCGCCGACCACGAGGTCGGCGGTGCGGAGGGAGGCCTGTGGGCCTCCCGCATTCAGCGGCATGGATCAGACCTTGGAAACGATCCAAGGCAGGTCCCTGGTGACGACCAAGCCGCCGAGGCCAGTTGCTGCACCAGGCACCACCCGCCAGACCACCTGCTCGGCCCGGCGGCGGCTCCGAGCGAACCCCACGGAGGTAACCGGCAACTCCTGCCGCCCCTTACGGTGACTCGCTGCACCAGGGCCACCGCTCTTCCCTTCAGCGTTCAACTCCAGGCTGGAGCGGTGGCTCATGGTGAGGCTTACCCTCGATCCCAGTGATTCTTAAGGCTGAGTATCGATTGGCCATGCCATCTTCAGACAGGAACGCCTTTTACCTTGGCGCCAAGGCTCTCTGGGGCTGTCGGCGATGCACGCTCAAGGACAGGTGCCCATGAAATCTCCCGAAGAAAAATCCCGACCACGAACCAGGGCGGCCACGTCCAGGGGGAAGTTCGATGCCGACCGGGAGCTTCGGGAAGACCCGGTCAACGGGCACTGGATTTCCGCGGTCGGGGTGCCGTCAACGAGCGTGTCATGAGCCCCAACTGCGGGTGGTCTTTGGTCTGTTGTGCGCGTTGGTCTGGGTTTGTCCTGCCGTGCGGGGCCATGGGCGCAGCCGGTGGGCGTGGACGAGCTGGTGGAGCACTGGACGGTGCTCGATGATGAGGCGGGACTGCGAGAGCATCCCGTTCACAACGCCGCGTCGATCCTGGTCGCCGTCGAGGTCTCGGCCCGCGCCCGCGGCCGTCACCGCCGAGGGCAGCCGTATCCGCGCCGGCCGCTGACCGATCAACAGCCGGCCGTGCCGACAACCCATGCGGGCGTCGGCACGGCCGTACACCCACGCCCGAAGGAACACCTTGCGACCCACCACCCGCATAGCCGCCACCCTGGCCATGCTCGCCGCTCTCACCGCCTGTGCCGGCACCGCCACACCCACCACGACGGCCACGGACGACAGCCCGCCCTGCGGTGGGCCGCACCCATTCCTTCTCGCCGACCACGCCACCGGCAACACCCTTGTGCCATGCACGCGACATTGACGGCATCGAATCGCCATCGGCTACGCGATGATCGACGCCCCCAACGACAACATCCCTGACCAGGACCGACGCGACGCGATGCGCCAGGTCATCACCGTCATGTGCCAGTCCCCCACCGCCCCGAAGACGCACCGGTGACCGACAACACCCGCGCCCTGATCGCGACACACGTCCCGGCATTCCGCCATAGCAGCAGCCACAGCAGTGGGTCTGTCAGAGGTCTGGCCAAGGTGGGGCTGGTAGCCGCCTCACCTTGGCCGGACCCCATCACGGCCGCTGACAGGCCGTGAGCTCGTTTGGAGCCGTGCACACGGTCGTTACTGACGTCGGCTCGTCAGGGTGAGGTTGAGGTGTCGAGATTCAGGCCTGTGCCGGCCATGAAGCCGTCGAGGGCGTCGGGTCGGAACTGCAGGCGCTTGAGCCGGTGACGGACGAGGGCTTCGAGCCGGTGACGGACGAGGGCTTCGAGTCGGTCGAGGGCCCAGGTGATCAGACCTCTCGCGTCGGCCCCGGCCCTGCAGCTGGGTGAGGCTCCGGCTCCAGGTGCCGTCGCGCTGCCGCGCCGGAAGAGGCCGTAGACGGTCTCCCACTCGCCGTGGTGTGCAGGATCGTCCCGCCAGGGCGCGCCGGTGCGCGTTCGCCGGCGTATGCCGTTGATCAGCCGGCGCTTCGACCGGACTGGAGGCCGCCGCGGCTTCTTGCCCACCGGCAACAACGGCTCCGGCCTGGCCCATTGCTCGCTCGTCAGATCTTCACACGCCACGAGTGGATCATGATAGACCTTGATCCACTGATAAGACAGGCCCAACCCGCAGACGCACCCGGCGAGCCTGGGCTCCTGGACGATGGGACGGTCCTGTGGCCGCTGAGGGACCCGTCGCGCGCGGCTGTGGAATCCGGCAGACGTCGGCTCGGGTCCTCACCTGCCTGCCGGCGGCCGCGGCTGCGGGTGCCACTCGGTGAGCAGGATCGTGGCGTCGTCGCGCAGCTGCTGGTCCTGGTGGCGCAGGATCTGCTGGATGAGGCGGCGTAGGGCTTCCGGCGCGGGCAGCCCGTCGGTCATGGCGCGGACGACGGTGTCGGCCAGGCGGTGCTCGCCGAAGAGTTCGCCGCCGGGCGAGCGGGCCTCGGTGACGCCGTCGGTGAACATCAGCACCCGGTCGCCGGGCTGCAGGCGGGCGGTGTGGACCTGCGGCGGGGAGCGGCGCTGTCGAGTCCCAGCGGCAGGTGCGGGGGCCGGTCGAGTGCGCCGGTCACGATGCGGCCCTCGCGCAGCAGTAGCGGTGCCGGGTGGCCGCAGTTGATCCAGTCCAGCCGGCCGGTGGCGGTGTCCAGGTCGGCGATCAGGCAGGTCAGCAGCCGGTCGGGGATCCACCGGGCCAGGGTGCGGTCGATTTGCTCGGCGATGTCGACGAGGCTGCCGCCGGCACGGCGGGTGGAGCGGCAGGCGGCGAGAGCCACGGCGCTGCAGCCGCCGGAGGCGAGGTCGTGGCCCATGGCGTCCAGCAGGGTCAGGTGCAGGAGTGTGCCGGCCAGGCTGTGGTCGAAGGCGTCACCGCCGATCTCGTACGCGGGTTCCAGGACGGCGGAGGACGTCACCGCCGTGGTGCCGATCGTCCGCGGCGGCACGAACGCCCAGAGCAGCTCCGCCTGCAGCGTCATCGGCCGGGTGCGTACCGTCTGGATCAGGACGTCGCTGCAGTACTGCTTGGTCGCGAGGATCATGGCCGTCAGGGATGCCAGGGCCTTGCACCGCACCAGCATCGCCGCATCCAGGACCGGGGCGGCCACCTTCAGGACGCCGATGCGTTCAATGCCGTCCACCAGCGGCAGCCAGCCCCGCCCGGTGTCCCTGTCCGCAGCGGTCTGTACGGACTCGGTGCGGTAGGCGCGGCCGGCCAGCGAGGTGTCGACCGCGATGGTCTCCAGCTGGACCGGCCTCCCCTGGACGAGGAGTTCGGCCTGGTCCGGGCCGGGCAGGGCGACCAGTTCGTGTTGCTGCACGTCCGCCACGTAGACACTCGCCTGGGACAGCCCCAGCCGCACAGCGGTTTCCTGGACCAGCCCCGCGATCTCCGACGGAGCGATGCGGTGGGCCGCGGCCAGCACGTCCGCGAGAACCTCGCCCAGAACGGAGTCCTCGACAGCCACCCGTCCGCCCTCGCCGTAGATCGCGCCAGCCGCCGCGGCACTCGTCCTCATCATCGCGCTGCGTTGCCCGGCAGCCCGGTACCGACGCACGGCCCGGCCGGGTGAACGGCGGCCGCGCTGCGCGTCGGCCGGGTGTGACACGGCGCGGCCACGACGGCGAGAACAGCACAGCACCAAACCGTCTCGCTGGACAACGACGACGACGGCCGGCGCCAGTACGACGACGAGCCTTCCTCGCCCACCTGCGCTCCCCGCCGGTGCGCGTGCGCGAGGGCGCCGTCGAGCCGATGGCCGCCCTGTCCGAGGCCGGCCACACCCAGTCACTGCTGTCGCTGTGCCCGCACGACACGCTCGTGCGCGAGGCCCGAGAGGCCGGCATCGGGCACTTCTCCACCCGGATCGAGGGCCGCACCGGGTCCGGCGGCACCAAGGCCGCCCCGCTCGCCGCCCACCTCCACGCCACGGCCTCACCGGCCAGGGCCACCGGGTGCTGCCGGTCGGCGACGCCGTCGACGACACGGATGCCGCCCACGCCAACGACGCTCACGCGGTGCTGCACACCGGCGGGCTGCACCATCCCGGAGGACCGACAACCGGGCGGCGAAGCTGTCCGATGGCACGGTGGCGACCTTCCGGGAGCACGGCGGTGCGCGCGGGCCGTGGACCGCACGCGGCGGCTCCCCGGGGCAGCGAGCCAACCGACAAGGCCAACCGACAAGGCCGACCGGCCGGAGGGAGCGGCACGGTCCCGTCGTGGTCCGGCCCCGAGCGGGACCACGACGGGACCGGCCTGGCCTGTCAGTACGAGGCACTGGTGGCGCAGCGGCCGGTGTTCCCGTTGCACACGACGACGTACGACGTGCTTCCGGCGTCCAGGAGTTCTGCGGTCCACTGCGTGGCACCCCGGGTCGACGCGCCCGAGTGCCCGCCGTTCGATTGCCGGAGCTCCACGCGGCAGTAGTCGCCCATGGTGGAGGTCACGTAGCCCTGCACGTGGTCGTGCCCGCTGTAGAACGAGACCACCATGCCCCCGGCACAGCCGGGGACGTCGGCCGTGTAGGCGGTGCTGGCCGACGCCATCCCGACGCTGAGGCCCAGACCGGCGGCGGTGGCGGCGACGAGAGCGCCGAGGCGGACGGCGGTGCGCTTCCTGATCCGGGGCCGTGGGGCAGTGTGGCGGCCGGGTGGGTCCTTCGGCGACAGCGGCGCCGCGGCGCACACCGGGCGCCGGGCCCCCACCCGCCGGGCCGCAACCCGCCGGGCCCCAACGCGCGCGCCCCGGGAAGCACCCGGCGGCGGAGGCCGGGCGTGACCGCCGTCCGGACAACGGCGTTCGCGCTGGTGCCGGCGGTGGTGCGCAGCCGCGCGAAGGCGGGGCGCCCGGCGGCGGCCGGTGGTCACCCCGGGTGACTGCCGACGGCGGAACGGGCGCCGGGGGCGGGCGTTCCCCCGCCGGAGCGGATTCCTGCCCCGGAGCTCCGGGGCAGGGATCCGCTCCGGCTCAGTCCGGCGGTTCCGGTGTGCGGGGCTCGCCCGGTTCCGGCGCCGCCGGCTCGGGACGGGGCAGGGCGGGAGCGGGGTGCTCCGGTTCCGGCGGCGGCACGGGCACGCCTGGCGGAGCCGGGGGATCCGGCACCAGCGGGGGGCCGGACGGGTCGGCTGGGGCCGGCGGACGGGGTGTGGCCCCGAAGGGCGGGGCAGGGTCGGTCACCGCGTGCTCCGTATCGTCGTCGGGCCGGACTCTCGGACGAGCCGACCGCTGTGTGCATCCGGGTGCCCCCGATCTGCGGATTCATGCCTTCCGCCCGGGCGTGCTGCCGCTGCCGGAACCACCGATACCCCGGAGGCGCTCGCCGCTCACGTGGTCGAAACCCCCCTCGACGACCCCGGCCCCACGGAAACACCGGCAGGGCCGAAACACCGGGGGCCGCCCGGGATGCCCCGCCTCCCCCGGCTCAGCCCCGTCGCTGACCTGCTAGTATTCCTCTCATCGCGGGAGAGGGTGATCTCCCGTCAGGCGTCAGCGGTGCTACCAGAGCACGCCCTACTTTCAGTAGGGAGAGTCCGTGCGACCCGGGCCTGGCGCTCCACCATCGGATGAGGTCCGGTGCCCGAATCGGGCACCGGACCTCATCCGTGTTCGCTTGCCGGTACCGGCACGTGGTACGTCAACTCGTCGGGCAGTCCGACTCGAGGCCAGTTACGCCGACACTGCAGAGCAACGCAAACCAACCCCGCAGACCAGCAAGAGCCCCGAAGGGGGATGAGCCAGCCCCGGACCTGACATCACGTCACCCGCACCGGCATCAGCGGCGCCGGCGCTGCCCATCCCGCGGGGCGCATCACGTCGGCAGGCCGGTCGCCTCACGCGACCGGCCTGCTCTTCTGTCTGTTCGAATCCTTGGAGGGAGCCTTTCGAGGGGACTGCCAGCGTGCGGCGTGCTCAGCGGCCCGGGACCAGGCGGTCGACGTCAACCTCGGCCCAGACGGTCTTGCCCTGGCCGTGCCGCTCGGCGCCCCAGCGGTCGGCAACGCGCTCGACGATGAACAGCCCATGACCACCGGGAAGCCCCGGGTGGTGCGGGCGGCGGGGAACGGGCAGGACGGTGGTAGCGTCGCTGACCTCGATCCGCAGCCGCGCCCCAAAGGCATGAAGGACGAGCTCCAGCGGGCCGTCGGCGTGCATCATCGCGTTGGCGATGAGTTCGGCCACGAGCAGCAACACGTCGTCCACGACATCCGGGTCGACACCGGACACGGGTGCAGCCCACGACCAGTCGGCGAGCGTCTGACCGGTGAACTCACGGGCACGGGCGACGGGCCGGGGCAGACCGGCCAGATACAGCCGCCGCCGCTGGCCACCGGGCAGCAGCAACGTGCCAGCGTCGCACCGGCCGCCGTCGAGGGTGCCCCGGCTCGTCGTCATCTGCGGGTACCCCTTCCCTCTCTGCAGTGACGGATCACCCGGACGGCTTCCCACCGGTCCTCGGATTATGTCTCTCCCGCCCGGATCGGTCGCCCCTCCCAGCCGGATCGGTCGCCCTCCCGGCACCCACAGCCATACCAGGCACCCGGCCCGAGAGGACGTCATCCCGCAAGAGCAGCACGAACCGACGCGTGGACGGAGAAAACCACCTGCGCACCAGTCAGTTCCAGCACACGCCTCACCGCCGGGGCAGGGGCAGCCAGCCGGAGCTCGACGCCCACCGCCTGCGCCGACAAGCGGGTTCCCAGCAGCAGGTTCAGGGCTCAGGAGTCGCAGAACCCGACACGTTCAAGGTCGACCACAAGCACCGGCGGACGGACACCGACGAGCGAGGTCAGCGCCTCCTCGGCCAGTGCCAGGGTGTCGATCTCCAAGTCTCCCACCACGGGTGCAAACGACTGCCTCGGCGTCCGCCCGCCAGATATCCACAAGGACCCCGCCCACGGCAGACCCGGCCGTGAGCGGGTGGGCGGCCCTCAGAACGATGATCTACGACCCGTTCTCGGCCGCCATCGTCGTGATGGTCCCCTCCGAAGTGCTCTGCGAATGCTCTTCGACCATACGCAGCACACGACGGCCGGCCAAGACGCTGCGGCACCCCGACCCAACCCCTCCCCCCCGAGCCCCGCCCCCCTCCCCGGAGCCCCGCCCACTCAAGCGCAGGTCAGACCCTCGCCCAGCCGCCGCAGGGTACGGCTGAACAGCCGGGAGACGTGCATCTGAGACAGGCCAAGGCGGTCGCCGAACTGGGACAGGCCGAGGCGGTCGCCGATCCGGGACTGGGTCAGCCCTTCGGTGAAGCCCACCGACAGGATGAGGCGTTCGCGTTGCGGCAGGGCGGCGATGAGGGGTTCGAGCGAGATCAGGCCAACGACCTTGGCGAGCCACCGGTCCTCTACGCCGAGCCCGGCAGCAAGCGGGCCGAGGCCGTCCTCCTCGCCCGTGCCAGCGCCTATGCCGAGGGAGCCGACGAGGCACCCGTCGCCGGCGGTGAGCCCCTCGGCGACCTCCTCGCGGGGGAACGAGAGGTGTTCGCCCAGCTCGGTTGCGGTCGGCGCCCGGTCCAGCTGCTGGGACAGCTGTTCCTGCGCCTTGGCCAGGCCGATGCGCAGTTCCCGGAGCCGGCGGGGGACGTGGACGGCCCAGGTGGTGTCGCGGAAATGGCGGCGGACCTCGCCGAAAATGGTCGGCAGCGCGAAGGTGGTGAATCCGACGCCGTGGTCGGGGTCGAAACGGTCGATGGCCTTGATCAGGCCGATCGCACCGACCTGCATCAGGTCTTCGCGGAGGTGGCGCTGCGAGCCGAAGCGGCGGATCGCAGCGCCACCAGCGAGAGGTTCAGCTCGATCAGGGGGGACCGCACGCAGGAGTACTCCCGGGAGCCCTCCTCCAGGCCGGCGAGTCAGCGCAGCAGGACCCGGGTCAGCTCCCGGCCGTCGGCGGGCGCGACCTCGCGCCGATCCCCGATGGCGAGGCCCTCGGGCGGGAGCGCCCCGGCGGCGCCCCCGCCCGGAGCCTCGTCGCCTGCCCTGCTCGGGGGGCAGGGGCCTGCGGGAATGAGGAGTTCATCACTGGGCGCAGCCATGTCGATCCTTTCCTCTCTTCGGGCCGGTCCCCGTCCCGTTACCCGATGTCGGTGGATCGATGCCTCTGCCGCCTGTGAGGGTCCGGCGACGAAGGGCCGGGTTCGGCGTGCGGGCCGGGCAGGTGGCTGACGGACACCCGGGGCAGCGCGTGCGGGTGGTTCTCACGGATGTAGGCCACCAGATGCTCACGGAGCTGGCAGCGCAGTTCGAAGGCATCGTCGGCATTGGCCGACGTCGCCAGGGCACGGACCACGATCGTACTGGGCGTGGTATCGACGACCTGCAAGGCACTGCCCTCACCGTCCCAGAGCGGATTCATCGCGAGGAAAGCGTCGAACTCCTTCCGCAGCACAGCGACCGGGGTGCTGTGGTCGAGGTGGAGCAGGGCTGTGCCGGTGATCCGGCTGGTCCGGCGGGACCAGTTCTCGAACGGGCGGCCGGCGAAGTACGACATCGGCATGACCAGGCGTCGCTGATCCCAGGTGGCGATCACGACGGAGGTGAGGGTGATCTCCTCCACCGTGCCCCACTCGCCGGCCACCACCACGACGTCGTCTATCCGGGCCAGGTCGCCGAAGGCCATCTGGATACCGGCGAACAGGTTGGCGAGGGTGCTCTGCGCCGCCACACCGGCCACCACGCCGACCAGGCCGGCGGAGGCGAGCAGGCTGGTGCCAACTCCGCGGACGGCGGGGAAGGTCATGAGCATCGCCCCCACCGCGATCAGGGCGATGGCGGCCTGGCAGATCCGGCCGAGCAGGCCTGCCTGGGTACGGGCGCGGCCGGCCTGGGCGGGGTCGCGGCGGCGGACGGCAAGGTGGACGGCGCCGTCCACGAGCAGTCTGACGGCGCGTGCGGCCAGCCACGCGCCGGAGCAGATGGTGGCGAGGAGCAGCACGCGGCGCAGAGCGTCCTCGGCCGCGGATGCGGCGCCGATCCACGGCAGCGCACCCAGCAGGAACCCGCATCCGGTGACAGCCAGCATCGGCCGGCGGCAGCCGCGCAGCAGTCTCGGCGTGCCGCTGGTGGGCCCGTGGGCGGCCAGCCGCCGCGCGACGAGCTCCGAGGCACGGTTCAGCCCGTACGCGGCGAGCGCGGCGGCCGTGGCCACCACGAGCAGGCGGACAGCACTCCACCACACCGACCGGCTCCTTCCTCCCGTACGCCGGGGCTGCTGCCGCCGACCCGGACCGCCTGCCCGCTGCCACCGCGTTCAAGCGCCCTCTTTCTGCTCGAAGGGTGACGGGTGGTCGGCTGACGGACCGTCGTGGGGCGCTCCGGAACCCGGTGCATACACCGCCGTTGCGGGGGCAGGCGAGGGGACCGGCGGCCCCGCGGAGGTGGCCGCACCGGTCTGTGGAGGAGGAGCGATGGCTCGGATCGAGGAGTCCGTCGAGGTGCACGCGCCGCTTCCGGCGGTGTACGAGCAGTGGACGAGGTACGAGGAGTTCCCGGAGTTCATGCGCGGGGTGGTGAGCGTCGAACGGACCGGCCCCGGCGCCACCCACTGGGTGATCGACGCCGTGGGTGTGCGCCGGGAGTTCGAGGCCCGCACCGTCGAAGCCGTTCCCCGCGAGCGGGTCGCCTGGGAGAGCGTGGCCGGCGACGTC
The DNA here is from genome assembly GCF_003635085.1 of Streptomyces sp. 1114.5. Classification (NCBI taxonomy): domain Bacteria; kingdom Bacillati; phylum Actinomycetota; class Actinomycetes; order Kitasatosporales; family Streptomycetaceae; genus Streptomyces; species Streptomyces sp. 1114.5. Next base: position 768,488 of record NZ_RBXE01000003.1, on the reverse strand, counting down.
CGCCAGGCCGGGGTGGTGACCTTCCACCGGATCGACGAGGGCACCACCAGGCTCATGGTGCAGCTGGAGCTTGAACCGCCCGGGCTGCTGGAACGGCTCGTCGAGGCGCTGGGCTTCGTCGACCGTCGGGTGATCGACGACCTGAGGGACTTCAAGGACCACGTCGAGTCGGAGCGCCGGGCCGCCTGACCGGTTCGGCGTACGTACGAGAGAGAGGAGACAGGGATGAGTGAGGGCATCAACATCTGGGAGTTCCGCGACACCGCCGGCCACACCGCCGGCACCGACTTGATCGGCTTCCACGTGGAGGCCACCGACGGTCACATCGGCAAGGTGGACCGGCTGTCCGAGCACGTCGATGCCCAGTACCTGGTCGTGGACACCGGGCCCTGGATCTTCGGCAGGCTCGTGCTGCTCCCGGCCGGCACCGTCGTCCGCATCGAGCTGGGCGAGCGGAAGGTGTACGTCGACCGGTCCAAGGACGAGATCAGGAACAGCCCGCCGTACGACCCCGGTACGCCCGAGACCGTGCCCGCCCTGCGCACTCCCTTCGCGCTCTACTACAGCCCGTTCTACGGCAGCCGCATCCCCTGACCGGCGCGGCCCGGCGCCCTTGGACCCCGGCCAGGGGATGCGAAGGGCGAGGAGCGCAACGTCGTCCTCGTTGTCGGTGGGGCGGACCCGTTCCAGGAGCAGGTGGCAGAAGGGGTCCAGCGTGCGTTGGGCGAGGGCGGCGGCGTGCCGTCGCAACTGGAGGGAGGTGGTGCCGTCGGGCAGGGTGAACGCGTCGTACCAGTCACCGCCCACCTGCGAGGCGTGCGGGGGAGGGCAGGTAGCGGGCGGTCATCTGGAGGCCCGGGACGTTGGGCAGGTGCGGCAGCAGGTGCCGCTGCATGGCCTCCGCGACGCGGCGCTGCCGCTGGAGGACGGTGACGCTGGTGGAGTGCTCGTATCCGAGGGTCACCGCGACGCCGGTGGAGTGCTCGTATCCGAGGGTCACCGCGACGCTGGTGGAAGCCTTCGCCCCGCCGACGCCGGGGATCTGGATGCCGGCCTCGGCGCTGACGGTCACCGTGGCGGAGGCCTTGAAGGTGTCGGTGCTGGTCTTCGAGATGCCGGTGGTGATGGTGTCGCCGACCTTCTGGTTCAGCGAGATGACGTTGTCAGCGCAGGCCACCAGCGAATGGGCCCGCCAGGATTCGATGGTGTAGAAGGGGGAGTTCCCCAGCTGCCACTGAAGGTCCCGGCCCGAGACCCGGATCGCGGCGAACGGCACTTTCACCGACCGGTACTTCGTCCACCCGATCTTGTCGGCAGGCCTGTCGTGGCCGGTCAGGGACGGCTTGAACGGGTCCTTGCCGATCTCCCCGGTCATGGGCAGCGCCACAACGTAGGGCGGCTTGCTGCCCCAGCCGTCAGGGCACCACGCTTCCCAGCCCCGGCCCACTATCACCGGCCGGGTCACCACGCCGCCCGCCACCTCCTGCACTCTCAGGACCAGGCCGATCCCGGCGACTCCGGGGTTGCCCCGCGGGCCGTAGGACACACAGAGCACCCCGCAGTCAGAAGCGTGCAGGAGGAACCGCTCCAGTTCGGCCGTATGCAGGCGGTCAACTCCCTTCCCCAGAGCATCACCTGAGGTCCGTGGGCAGCGTCGACCGCGACGCAGTACAGCCTGTCGGCGATGAAGTAGCCCTACACGGCAGGCGCCGCAGGCTCGGTCCCGAACTCGACGCCCAGGGTGCCCGGCTCCCACGGTTCGGCCTGGAACCTGCGCAGCTCGGTCATGCCCGGCAGCACTGCGGTGACCTCGGCGATCCGCATGCCGAAACACACCGGCCCGACGCCTTCCAGAGGCATCAGCTCCCAGACCGCCCGCGCCGGCCTCGCCACAGCATCCCGAAGCTCTGCCGCCGCCATCCGTCACCCGTCCCATCCGCCCGAGCCTCCCCGACTCCCGGGGCTCCATCACCCCGGAATTACACCAGGTTCAAGATCGTTCACGGAACTCGCGCCAGAGCCAACTCCTACTGTCCCTTGACAACGGCGACCGCCGCCCTCGCGGGCCTCGCGGTCATCGCCGCGGCCACCACCTGGGCACTGTGGCCCGCCGTGCACCGCCCGCCGCGTCAACGAACCGGCTCGCCGTCCCGGCAGGTCATCCCAGGCCCGGTCCGATGGGCTGCCCGGTGGAGGCGCGCGGAACGAGGACGGGCCGAAGTCGCTCGGAGGCGGCCGGCTGACCGGCGATCAGCCGCAGCAACTGCCGGACCGCCCGCCTGCCCTGTTCGGCCATCGGGGAGCGGACACTGGTCAGCGGGATCGGCAGCTCGGCGGCGAGCGGGGTGTCGTTGAAGCCCGCGAGGGCGAGGTCCTGGCCGACCCGCAGGCCCAGGTCCCGGGCCGCCCCCATCGCGCCGATGGCGGCGAAGTCGTTGACCGCGAAGAGCGCGGTGGGCCGGTCGGTACCGCGCAGCAGGTCGGTGGCGGCCTCGCGTCCGCCGCGCGTGTCGAAGCGGCACTGCCGGACGCGGTACGCGGGCAGGGGAAGCCCGGCCTCCCGATAGCGCTCGACGAAGCCGGCGGTGCGGTCGGCGCCGGTGCTCGCGAAGGCCTCTCCGGCGATGACCGCGACGTCCCGGTGGCCGAGGGCCAGCAGGTGCTCGGCCACCAGCCGCCCGCCCAAGTGGTCGTCACAGGTCACGGCGGTCAGGTCGGTGGCGTCCCGGGCGTGCGCGGCTCGCCGGTTGACCAGGACGAAGGGGACCGCGCGCAGGGCCGGGTCGCGCAGCGCGGCACCGTCCAGGTGGGCGTCGCCGATGATCACGCCGTCCACCCGGCGTCCGAGCACCATGGTGAGGCGCTCGCGCTGCGTCCCGGGGTCGTCGTGGGTGTTGGTGACGAAGGTGGACAGGCCGTGCCGGGCCGCCTCCTCCTCCACACCCTCGTAGATGGTCGCGACGACGATCTCCGACAGGCGTGGGAACAGCACGCCGATCAGGTTGCTGCGGCGGGTGCGCAGGCTGGTGGCATGCGGGTTGGGCCGGTACCCGAGCTCCCGGGCGAGCGTGCGGATGCGGTCGGCGGTCGCTCCGGAGGCGGCGCGGCCGCGCTCGCCGGCCGGGCCGTTGAGGACCCGCGAGACCGTCGACACGTGCAGCCCCAACTGTTCGGCGATGCCCTGCAACGTCGCCGGACGGCCTTCACTCACCATGCCGACTCCCCCTTCCCCGCCCGGATGTCCTTCCCCCATTCTCGGGGACGGTCAGGAGTTCACGAGCCGTTGCCCGCCGTCAGGTACGGCAGGGACACCAGGGTGACAACTATCGCGATCACGGCGATGACGGCGAGGGCGGCAAGGAGCCCGAACAGGACCGGCCGGGCGACGGAGAACGGCAGCCGCAGACCCGGGTAGGCCGTGCGCAGGGCGCGTGGCCTGCTGTCGCGCTCGGGCGCCACGGCGATGGTGAACCCGGCCGGCCGGAACACCTTGTCGTCCAGGGTCTGCCAGTCCCAGTGCTCGGCGCGCAGCAGCACCGGGGTCTCCTGCGCCGTCCCGGACACCACGAGAAGCACCGACCCGCCCTTGGACCCGAGCACCGGGTGGGCGGTGGCGGCGGTCGGCCGGACCGAGGCGGCTCGGCCCCGGCGATCGATGACGGTCAGTCGGCCGTCGGCGTAACGGACCCGCTGGCGGCGCGACCGCTGCCGGCTGGACAGGCCGAGCCACGCCACGGCCGCCCCGGCCACCAGCACGACGATGAGCACGCCCGGCAGGGCGCCGACGCCGTCCAGGGCGGCCTGCACGACCACCCGGCCCGCGGCCAGCAGCAGGATCAGGCCGGCCACCGGACCTGCGACGACCAGCCGCCGGTAGGTCTGCCGTAACGGCAGAGGACGCAATTCCAGCTCAGACAAGGCTTCTTGAGTCATTGACACCCCTTTCGCAAGGGATCAGGATGCCGGTCCCAAACGTTTGGGTCAATGGGAAGGCCAAAGGTTTGGGTTGCCCCGGACGGCAGCGCCGGACAGGGGGATCGAAACCGAATCTCGCTCTCGGCCTGCGTGTTCTGCCAGGGCGACTTCACCGCGCTCAAAGCGGTCCGGCAGAACTACTGCAGCCCCCGCTGCCGCAAGGCCGCCGAGCGCGAGCGCGATCGCCGGCGCGACGAAGACCGTGCTCTCCGCCTCGGCGAGCCCGCTCGACGCGGGCCGGCGGACTCGACGAGCTTGAACACCATCGCGAGCGCGGCCGCCGGGCGTCACCGGTGGACCGGGCGTCGCCGGCACAGCTGTTCCAGCACTACGCCGAATACCGGCCACACCGAACGCTCGACCAGGTGCGCCGCGACAATCCGTGCCCTGAGTGATCACCGAATCCGATGAGATCCGGTGTCTGCACGTTCGCGGAAACGTGCGTCGAGAGGGCGCCAGGAGAGGCATTCGCCGTTGTTGCCGCCGTTGTTGGAGAAGAAGTAGTGCTCGTACAAGTGGATCTCCTCCCCGACCCGGTTAACCGCGGACTGGGCGGAGTCGTTGCCGTCGAGGGCAGTCGCGCCCAGGTCGTAGACGGAATTCTTGAACATCCAGACTCGACCCTGCGGTTTGTTCACGTTGAAGCCGGCGAACTCAAAGAGGCAGTAGTAGCCCGGCGCACAGGAACTGGACCGCTCTTGATGACCGCGCGTACGTGCGGGGGGGTGGGGGTGGCGGCCGCCGCCGGCAGGGCTCCGGTCAGAAGGAGTGAGGACACGGCGGTGGCCACGGACACAAGACGTCGCACGGGTGATTTCGGTCGCACCTGGGGCAATCGGAGACGTTCATGAAGACTGGTAGCACGTGATGGTATGTAGACGAATCCATTTAGAGAGCGAGTCCGCGGACGTCAGGCGGTCGGCGGAGGCGTACCGGCGCCTGGCACGGTCCGTCCTAGACACTGCGACGGACCGCGGCGGCCGGGCAAGGGGCTGAGCGAGGAGCCGCCGGCCGAGTCCGCCTGGCTGGAAGAGGCTGGGCGGCAAGCGGCCCACGCCGTGTGAGGTCGAGAAGGGCCTCGCTGTTGGGCGAGGGCCAGGGTGACCGGGCGGATGGCCCCTCGCGGAGGTGGCCGGCGCGCGACGATCAGCCCGCCGTCCTCCACCGGCTGCAAGACGGTGACGAACACCGACGCGGGCAGCCACGAGCACGTGTCGAGGCGGCGCAGCGCGCGGTAGCGGTAGGTGCCCCGGGCCCAGGACAGCAGCAACGCGTCCGTCCTGCCGTACTTCGCAGCGGTCCAGCCGGCGGCCAACGGAGAGCTCCGCGCGACCGACGCGATCACCGCCTTCGCCGCCGACCACGCCACACTGATCCACCCAATCCTGGGGACCTTCCACGACTGCGGAAACCCGGACTCCACGCCGCCAACAGCGCCATCATCCTGACTCTCTGACGAGGCCCGGAGAGGCCCGCATCCCTACTGGCCCACTTCGCATGCACGGCACTCGCCCGACGCCATCGCCTCGCAAGCCACCTTCTCCTCCAAAGCGCCGGGACGACACCAGGCCCACCGAATAGTGCCCTGCGTGCGCGGGTACCCAGATTCCCACCTGCCCGCTGTTCCCACCCGAAGGACACCATGGACTACCCCTCGAAGCCGCCGGTGTCCCTGCTGCGCCACGGCGCCGACGACGCCGTTGCCCTGCTCGATTCCCTCGCGGACGTCTGGGCCGACGCCCACACAGGAAACGACGACGTCGCCGCGGCCGGGTTTACCCCCGAGACCCTGCAGCGGCAGATCACTGCCCACACTCAGCACGCAGGCTTCACCCTGATCGTGGCCTCCTCGGCCGGCCAGGACATCGGTTTCGCCTACGGTTTCGCCTGCACCCCCTCTTACTGGTTCGGCGAACAGCTCCTGCCCACCATCACGGAACAGGCCCGCGGCACCGAATCCCTCGCCGGGATCTGCGAACTCGCCGTCCGCACCCGCTTCCAGGGGCGAGGAATCGGGACCAGTCTGCACGCCGCGCTCCTGGAAGCGCTCCGCACCGAGTGGGTGTCCCTGCTGGCCATGCCCGGCGACGAAGACGCCCAGCGGCTCTACCGCCGCCTCGGGTACCAGTACGCCGGGCCGTACGCCGCTGGGCCCGACGGCCCGGTCCTGGACCTGCTCCTGCTCCGGACTCAGAAGAGCACCATCAGCAGTACCCCGACGTGGCTGCGCGAGCACTGGCCGAGCGAGCTGTCCACGCCGCGCCTGCGGCTGCGCCCCGTCGAGGCACGCGATGCCGAACTTCTTGAGAACCTGTGGACCGATTCCGTGGTCCGCCGCTTCCTGGGCGGCCCGGTCCCGGCCGACCGACTCGGCGCGCGCCTGGCCGGTGCCGCAGGCCGGCCAGGCCACTTCACCGTGGTCCTGGCCTCGGACGAACAGGCCGTAGGCCGTGTGACCCTCGACGAGGACCACCGCGCACCAGGCCGGGCCGAGGTCTCGTACGAGTTCCTCCCCGCGTACACGGGCCGGGGCCTCGCGGCGGAAGCGGTCGGCGCCGTACTCCGCTGGGGCCGACGCACCCTACCCGACCATCAGCTGACCGCCGTGACCCAGGCCGCGAACGTCCGATCGCGCAACCTGCTGCAGAAACTGGGACTCGTGGCCACCGAGTACCTCGTCGAGTACGGCCAAGACCAGGTCCTCTACACCGCCGCCCCCGGAAGGTAGACGTCGAGCGTCCCGGCACTGCGACGGGTTCGCCTGCACCGCACCACGTGACCTCGGTGCCGGGTCGCCCTGCTGTCCCCGATCAGCGACCAGACCGAAACCGAGCTGCGCTTCGGCTACGGCGCGAGGCCGACCGCCAGGGCGCAGCGGGACGATGAAGCCGCGCAGGGCGGCAGTGAGCAGCACGAAGGCGGCGGCGGCCGCAGGGGTGGCATGGCGTGGGCTCAGTGGCCGTTGCTCTATCGATCTTGGTGGGCGTGAGTTCGAGTGGCCGACTCGGTCGGGTGATCTTCTGGCCGGTCGGGCATGACAGTGGGGCCTCCCGCACAGCTCGTGGGTGTCGAATCCAACCGAGCAACAGGAGGCCCCTGGTGGTGAGGTCTTTCGTGACGTGCACGCGGCCGGCATACGTCCGCATTCGAACGTCTGCTCGATTATGGGATGGGGAGTCCGTGTCGCAGAACCCCAGAGTTCTGGGGTACCGCACGGATCGGGAGAGTCGAAGACTGCCGGTATGGACACCATCGAACAGAACAAGAGCACGGTCACCGCGTTCATCGACGCGCTCTTCAGCAAGGGTGACCTGGGGGCCGTGGACGAGTACCTCGCCGAGGACTTCGTCAACCACGACCCGCCGTTCGGCGGCAGCGCCGATCGCGAGGGGATGCGCCGGGCCGGAGCGCTGTTCCGGGCCGCCTGCCCCGACTGGCACAGCGATCAGGACCTGGTCGTCGGGGAGGGCGACCTGGTGGTCGAGCACTTCACCGCGAGCGGTACGCACCGCGGCGAGCTGCTCGGCGTGGCCCCCAGTGGTCGACCGCTGACGCTGCCCGGGATCAACATCTTCCGGCTCCGCGACGGACGGATCGTCGAGCGTTGGGGCCGCCTCGACGAGCTCGGACTGCTCCGGCAGCTCGGCCTGGCTCAGGAGTAACGTCGGTCCCATGGCGGTATCACCGGTGGAACGCCGCACGGCCGGAGTCGTCGACCGCTGCTACGCCGGGTCGGACCCGGCCCGGCTGCGGGCGGAGGTGCTGCCGCGCCTGCGGCGGCTGGTCCCCACCGACGCCGTGTTCTTCGCGACTGTCGACCCCGCCTCCCTGTTGTTCACCTCCGCCGTGACGGAGGACCCGCTGGCCGGTGAGACCGCCCGCTTCCTGGAGAACGAGTTCGGCCGGGCCGACGTCAACAAGTTCGCCGATCTGGCGCGGTCCGCCGATCCGGTGGCCACCCTCGACCGGGCGACCCGGGGCGAGCGCGCGGCCAGTCCCCGTTACCGGGAGATCATGGCGCCGCTCGGGCTCGGCGACGAGCTCCGGGTGGCGCTGCGCCTCGGCGGCTGCTGTTGGGGCGTCCTGTGCCTTCACCGGGAGCAGGCGGACTCCGGGTTCGGCGACGAGGACCTCGCGGTGCTGCGGGCCGTCGCCCCGCACCTGGCCGAGGGGATCCGGCGCTCGGTCGCCCTCGGCTTTGCCGGTTCCACCTCGGCTCCTCCGCGCGCCGCCGCCCCCGGCGTCCTGGTGTTGGACGCCGGATCGGTGCTCCTGTCCGCCAGCGAGGAGGCCCGCGACTGGCTCGCCCGGCTGGACCCTGCCGACTTCCCGGCCGGGGAGCTGCTGCCGATCGCCGTCAGCGCGGTGGCCGCGCGGCTGGCCCGACTGGAGCAGGGGCCGGTCGACCGGGTGCCGCCGCCCTCGGTCCGGGTACGCGACCGCTTCGGCGAGTGGTGGAGCGTGCACGCCACCCGGCTCACCGGGCCGCCCGGGCCCCAGACCGCGGTGATCGTCGAACCCGCGCCACCGCAGCAGCGCTCCACGCTCCTGCTCAGCGCGTACGGGCTGAGCCCGGCGCAGAACAGGGTCGCCACTCTGGTCCTGCGCGGCTGCTCGACCCGCGAGATCTCGGCGGAGCTGTGCATCTCGGCCAACACCGTGCAGGAGCACCTCACGGCCGTCTTCGACCGGCTCGGCGTCCGCAGCCGCCGGGAGCTGGTCGCGCTCGCTCTGGCGGGCGCCGGGGGCAATCGGCCGGCCCGCCCCGGAGCCGACCGCCGGGCCTGGCCCTAGTACTCCAGCAGGACTTCGACGTTTTGCCTGCTCAGAGGCTGTGCGTGGTGAGTGTAGTGGGCTGGTGCCCGGTCAGGGGCGGTCTTCGTCGGACCGCCCCTCGATCGTGTGCAGGCGACGTGGGTAGTGACAGCGGCGGGGCAGCCTCCCGACGTGATCAACGAGCCCGCAGCCGCGACCTGGGACGACGAACTCGAAGACCTCTTCCTCCGTGTCGGCCATCGTTTCAGCCGCGTGGAGCCACGCCGCCGGATGCGCGACTACGTCCGCGGTCTGCTCGGCCCGGTCGGCCGCAAGAACGGCTGGCAGCCGGCCGAATACGCAGGCCACGCCACCCCTGACAGCCTCCAGCACCTGCTCGCCGGCTCCCGCTGGGACGCGGACCAGGTCCGCGAGGAGCTCCAGCACTACGTCGCCGAACGCCTCGGCGAGGACGACGGAGTCCCGATCATCGACGACACCGGCTTCGTCAGAAGGGCAGCACCTCCGCGGGCGTGCAACGCCAGTACTCCGGCACCGCTGGCCGCACCGAGAATTGCCAGATCGGGGTCTTTGCCGCCTACGCGACCGGCCGCGGCCGTGCGCTGGTGGACCGCGAGCTCTACCTGCCCAAGTCCTGGACCGAGGACCGGGACCGCTGCCGCGCCGCGAAGATCCCCGAGGACCAGGACTTCCACACCAAGGGCGACCTCGCCAAGGCCCTGGTCCTGCGCGCCCTTGCCTCCGACCTGCCCATCGCCTGGGTCACCGCGGACTCGGCCTACGGACAGGAGGGGCGCTTTCGCCGATTGTTGGAGCAGTCCGGTGTCGGCTACGTCCTGGCGGTGCCCAAGTCCCAGTTCAGCGTGGGCTGTCCACGCATCGACTGGCTGTTCACCCAGGCCCCGGCCGAGGCCCGGCAACGGATCTCCTGCGAGGACGGCGCCATGGGACCGCGCGTCTACGACTGGGCGGCCATCCAACTGCCCGCCGTGGCAGAGTTCGACTGCCAGGACGAGACCCTGATCCGCCGGCGATGGGCGCTGGCCCGCCGCAGCCTGAGCAAGCCCGACGAGATCGCCTACTACCTCGCCTACACAACTCGACACAACTGTCGCGCAGTTGGCGCGGATCGCCGGGACGCGCTGGGCGATCGAAGAGTGCTTCCAGGCCGCGAAGAACGAGTGCGGCCTGGACCAGTACGAGGTCCGCCGCTACACCGGCTGGATGCGGCACATCACACTGGCCATGCTCGCCCGGCGCTCACGCGTTGAACTGGTCCACATGGCGCCGGGAACGCCAGGCCGTCGCCCGCCGCTGCCACTACCAACGCCGCCTGCACACGATCGCGGGGCGGTCCGACGAAGACCGCCCCTGACCGGGCACCAGCCCACTACACTCACCACGCGCAGCCTCTGATCAGGCAAAACGTCGAAGTCCTGCTGGAGTACTAGGGCAGCGTCCGAGGGCGCCACTCCTCACGGTAGCCGGGGGTGTCGTGGTAGATCTGGGCAAGGAGTCTGACCGCCGCTCCAAGACCGGCGGCCCGGCCGGCGTCAAAGTCTTTGCTGGTGGCGGCCGTGTCCGGCGAGTCGAGATGTGCAACCGGCGCGTAGAGATCTGTGACCGCGCGAACCATGTCGATCATGGGGATCGTGCTGTCGAGGTGCACGTCCGTGTCGGGGGGGAGCAAGCGACGTGATCATCACGACGTTATGCTCGTCCGCGTCGAGTTTCGCTCGCACGAACTGGATGAGGCCATCGTTCATGGCGGTCATCCTGACCGACGGCCGCGCGGTGCGTGAAGCCCTGTGTCTGGCGCCGCACGCCCGGTGGGATGGCTGTTGAGCAGGGCGGTCAAGCTTCAGTGGCAGAAACGCGCGTCGGTCAACGTTCGGTGGCAATCGGTCAGAAGCGATTCCCAAACCGGAGGTAGGGTCACGTTTTTCCCAGGTGAGGTGTGTGGCCGTCGCTCGGTAGGCATGCTCGGACCGTCGTGTCGGTGCGGGGTGTGGTCGGAGGTGGCGGAGACCGTCGAGGCTTTGGCCGAGGTGGCCGATGATGCCGCTGTGTCCGAGGCGTCGGTGGCAGTGGTGCCGATCGCGGTCGGCGTCGGACCGCGGGTCGAAGTGCCCCTGTGGCGCGAAGGGTTGGGGACCGAGGTGCTCCCGCTCGACTGCGCGGATCGTGGCCCTGGTCCAGGACGATGCCGTCGCTGGCGGGGACGGGGTGCGGGCGCGGCGGATGCGCGAGGATCTAGGCTGGCCGGCCAGTGACGCGAGGGAGCAGGCGGCGCGGTTTCGGGCGAAGCGGTTGGTGGAGCGGGGCTGGTTGACCGAGGGGCGGCCGGGGCTGTTCAGCGGACCGCTTGACGCGACGGGGTGCCGGTTGGCCGGAGCGGGCCAGGCGGCGCGTGACCGGGATGCTCGCGGCCCACCAGGCCATCGCCTCGGCGCTGTCGATGCGGGTCTCGTAGTCCCGGGCCAGGCGCCGGGCCCGGATCAGGTGAGAGAAACTGCGCTCCACGACCCAGCTGCGCGCAAGCACCACGAACCCCGTGGCGTCGTCGCTGCGCTTGACGACGGTCAGCGCGAGGGCCAGGATGGCGTTGGCGAAGGCGACCAGCCAGCCGGTGTAGCCGCCGTCGGCCAAGACCAGGGCGATGCAGTGGTGTTCGGCGCACAGTTGTTCGAGGAGGTCGCGGCCGGCGTCGTTGTCCTTGACCGAGGCGGCGGTGACCAGCACGGTCAGCAGCAGGCCCAGGGTGTCCACCGCGATGTGCCGCTTCCTGCCGTTGATCTTCTTTCCGGCGTCGTAGCCGCGGGTGGCGGCGCCGACGGTGGCGTCGGCCTTCACCGACTGCGAGTCGATGATCGCGGCGGTGGGCTCCGGTTTTCTCCCGGCCGGGGCGCGCAGCATCGTGCGCAGCCGGCCGTAGAGCTCCTTGATGTAGTCGTTGTCGCGCCAGCGGCGGAAGAACCGGTAGCCGGCCCGCCACGTGGGGAAGTCGGCGGGCAGGCTGGCCCAGCGCACGCCCTCGGCGACCAGGTAGCGCACGGCGTCGAGCAGCTGGCGGTGGTAGTAGCCCTCCGGGCGGCCCCCTCGTCCGTTCAGCCAGGCCGGAACCGGCAGCGCGGCCGCACGATCGCCCACTCCGCGTCGGTCAGGTCGGAGCCGTAGCGGCGGGTCCGGTCCGGCTGGTCGGCGGCATTCCGGAGCTGGTGTGCGAGGCAAGCGCACGAAATGCCGGAGCTGGACGCGGACGGAGCAAGCACGCCACAGTGGGACACTAGGGCCTCTTCGTTGACTCGACATCACCGAACTGCGCAGGAGGCCCTTCTCCTATGCGCCGACTGCGGAGCGATCACCCGAACGAGGCTGATGCGCGCGAAAGTTCGAGCAGCAGCCGTGCCCATCGGTTTGGGGAATCGCTCTGACCGCATGCTCGCTGCGGCGGTGCGGATGCTGCGGGGGCCGCAGAGTGCCGACCAGACACACGGTTCAGGGTCTCCGCCGGTCCGCCGCAACAGGTGCTGGCCTCGCCGCAAACCCGGTGGCGCCGGGACGCGATGGCGCAGCAAGGGATGGCGCAAGCCACCAGACAAATACGTGTAGAAAATGGTGGTGACCTACCGTCACTTCTCTTGCAGACCAACTCGCTTGACGTGGCCACCCGTTGCTATGGTGCTGCTTCCTCGCACCTGGCGAGGCCACTCACAGCTGGGGGCCCAAGTGGCTGGCAACACCGTCAACGTCAGCGTCAGCAATCGCGTACTCAGAGTAGACAATGACTCCTACCCGCTGAGGAACATCACCCGCACCCAGTTGCGTGAGATCCAGCCAAACCGGTTCAAACCTGTCAAGAGCTTCCTCGGCGGGATCGTCGCCCTGCTGATCATCTTCCTGATCACCACAAACATCAGCGACAGCTTCGGCGGCTGGGTGCTCATCATCGGGTTCATCCTCCTCATGATCGGGCTGGTGAAGGGGCTGCGGGCGCCCGTGCTGCACCAGCTGATCATCGAGACGTCGAGCTCGTCCGACACCGCCGTCGTGAGCTCGGACGGTGCCCAGGTTCACCAGCTGTCCGGCCTGATCAACAACGCGATCGAGAACCCCCAGGCGGAGTTCCAGATCGAGGTGAAGAACGTGCACATCGGGGACAAGATCACTCAGTACGGTGCCGGCAGCACCGGAAAGATCGCTACGGAGCGCGAATGACGACCAACAACTACAACTACGGCGACCAGGTCACCCAGTACGGTGCCAACAGCACCGGGATCGTGAAGAACTACGGCCCCCGCGATCCCGGCGCCGCGCTGCAGGACATGATCGCAGCCGTGCAGCTCCTTCGGGAGCAGGTGCCGTCCGAAGACCGCGATGCCATCGACCAGTCGCTGCGCGTCATCGAAAGCGAGAACGCCGAGAAAGGCGCCGTGCGCCGGGCCCTGAGCAACCTGGCAGGCATCGCCGTTGCCGTCGGTACGGCCGGTGTTCCCGCCCTGGAGTCGGTACGGGCCGTGCTGGAGCTAGTGAACACCATGTAGACACCGACGGCAGGCACCGCCCACCCCGCTTGGGCGTGGACAGTTGCTCAACCTGTGCCCGCCTCCGGCGCGCCATGCGCAGCTCCCACTCCGTTTGTGGTCCTTCCGAATTTCATCCGGGAATTCACATGCGAGGTGACACAAAGAGAAAGTCCCGGCTGCTCTGAGCGGCCGGGACTGGTGTTTTCGGCGACACGGAGCCCACGTAGGCCCCTGCAAGCCTTTTATATCCATCCAGGCGATGTTGCTCAGCTCGACGTCGACGCTGCGGGCGCGGCGGCCGCCGTCCTTGAAGTAATCGTCGCGCAGCGCCTCGGCGAGGATCGCTTCCTGCCGGTCCTGGCTGGCTCCGGAGTCGCGGGCGGCGTAGAGGCGGCGGGCGACGTCGCCGGGCATCTTCTGGGTGATCACGCGGGGGCGGGGGTCGTCGGTGGATCCGTTGGCCGCGCTGAACCCGAACATGGCGGAGATGTGGATCATGAAGCCGCACTGCTCGGCTGCCCTTCGCACCCGCTGCCTCACGCGCGGCTGCCAGGCGGCGCGGACCTTGGTCTCGATCGCCTTTGCGGCGGCTGGCTTCGGGGTGCCCTGGCCAGGGCGAGGCCGATGCGCGCGGAAGTTCGAGCGGCAGCCGTGCCCGCCGGTTTGGGAATCGCTTCTCAAGGTCCAGTGGCACGGGACAGTGACCTGGCGGACTCCGGGCCGAGCCATGCCGCCCGGTGGTCCCGAAATATTCCGGACTCTAATATTGGATGCACATATCGACGTCGTACGGGTACGCATGACGCGGATCGCAGCGCGTTGAGGAGGCGGCTGTGCGGGCACCTTGGGAGACCCTGGTCGCGGGGCCGGCCGATGCGGAGCGATCGGTTCTGCTCCTGCCGGGCGGGTCCTGCGCGGCACGGTCGTTCGACCTGGTGATGGCCGAGCCGGCACTGTCCGGTGTCCGCCTCGTGGCCACGACGCTTCCCGGCAACGCCGGCGCGCCGCTGTCGGAGGACGTGACTGTCCCCGCGCTGGCCCGTCGCGCCGGCGAGCTGGCGCAGGAGCACGACTGCGACGTGGTTGCGGGATTCTCGCTCGGGGCGACGGTGGCTTTGGAGATGGTGCTGTCAGGGCGGTTCCAGGGCCCGGTCGTACTGCTCGGGATCAGCCTGACGACTGCGGACGAGTCCAGGTTCTTCCGGACCGTCGTACGGGCATCTCAGAGGGTCGGCAGCTGGCCGACGGCGCTGATGATGGGGCTCATGCCACTCATGGCGAGGTCCGCCAAGACGCCTCAGGCGCACAAGGACGAGCTGATCGAGGACTTCAAGCAGAACAGGACCACCGATGTGGTCCGTGTGACCGGTGATTATCTCGACTACCTCGCCACGGACCGGGACCCAGCCACCGAACTCGCCGCGCTGGACACCCCTGTGTGGATCGTCCACGCCGAGAAGGGGGACGGCGGGCTTACCAGTGCCGAGCGTGCCACCCTTGAGTCCGCTCCCCACGTCACCGTGGTGACGATCCCTGGCGCAGTGTTCCTCCTGCCGGACGTGGCGCCGCGGGAGACCGCCGAGGTCATCGCCGCCGCCCTCGCACGTGTGACCTGACTGGGCGATCGTCGTGCCATCAGGGGATGAAGCAGAGGATCGGCACGTGCCTGAACAACCCCCGGGATATCCGTGAGGTACCCGGGCTGAACCGCTACATGGCTTTGTTCACGAGAACCGACAGCACTTGTACACGAGTTTGGGCAGCACTCGAAGCTCTGCAGAAATCGAACATTTCATGGCTTCGGGTAGCACGGGGGCCCCTGCCGAGTTGGCAGGGGCCCGCGGTGTAGAGAGCTGAGGAGGGCAGGGGCCTGTCCTCGATGAGCGGAGTCCTGGCCGGCACCGCCTACCGTCTGGTGCCGGCCTGACGGCCCGGCCTCACTTCAGGTGCCGGGCGAAGAAGCGGGCCCCGGCGTCGAGCTCGTACTGAGGGACGCCGGTGTGCCCGCCCATGTTGGCGTGCAGGGTCTTCTCCTTGGAGCCGAAGGCGTCAAACAGGTCCAGGGCTGCCTGCCGGGGGTTCCCCTCGTCGTCCCACTGCAGCAGGACCTGCAGCGGGATGGTGACCAGCCGGGCCTCCTCGAACATGGCAGCGGGCACGAGACTCCCGGCGAACAGACCGGCGGCCGCGATGCGCGGCTCGACCACCGCCAGGCGGACGCCGATGGAGATGATTCCCCCCTCGTACCCGACCGGGCCGCCGATCTCGGGCAGCGCAAGGAGGTCGTCGAGTGCTGCCTGCCATTCCGGGACGGCCTTCTCGACCAGCGGGAGGATCAGGGCGTCGATGATCTCGCCGCTGACCGGCTCGCCGGCCTCCATTACCCGGCGCAGGTCGGCGCGGGCCTGGTCGGCGGCGACCCAACGGGGCCGGTCACCGCTCCCGGGGAGCTCGATGGTGGCTGAGGCGAAGCCGTACTCCGCCGCGTAGTACCGGGCCCGCCCCGCCAGCCGGGGGTACATCTTGCTCAGTCCGAGAGGCGGGGGGCAGATCAGGATCAGCGGCGCCGGTGCGGACGCGGAGGCGGACGCGGGCGTCCACAGGATGCCGGGGATCTCGCCGAGGGTGAACTCGCGCTCGACGACGTCGTCGTCGAAACGCTGCTCAGAGGTGAAGTGCATGGTCGTGCCTTTCGGGAGTGCTCAGAGATGGCGCTCCCGGACGACGACCTATCGTCCGACCGTGACCCCGGAGGGGAGCACCCATGTCGATACTGCGTTCACGGGTACCACCTCCTCGTTCTCTCGCACGGCCTCCGGAAACGTAGCAGTGGTCGCCGTGGTTCGCCAAACGGGTTTTGACGTGGGCTCCGTGGCCGGATGCCACGGAGACGGCGGGGCGCGCTGGGGGTGCTGTCCGATCTGATGAACATCGAACACGACGCGCCCCCGACGCCTCCCAATCTCGTGTACAGGTGCTGTCGGTTCTCGTGAACAAAGCCAGCTACATGCCTTAAAAGGTCCTAACAAAGGCGTTGGACGTGTCGGTGGGTGATCAGGCAGGTGGCGAGGCCGAGGAAGGCCTCGTGGATGTCGTCGCGTCGGTCCCAGCGGATGCGTAGGCGGCGGAAGCCGTGGAGCCAGGCGATGGTGCGCTCGACGACCCAGCGGTATGCGCCCAGGTTGGAGCCGTGGGGTACTCCGCGTCGTGCGATCAGCGGTTTTATGCCCTGCTTCCACACCAGTCGCCGGTATTTGTCGTGGTCGTAGCCCCGGTCGGCGAGCAGGACGTCCGGTCTGTGCCGTGGCCGGCCGACGAGGCCGGCCATGGCGGGGACCTTCGCGAGCAGGGGCAGCAGCTGGGTGACGTCGTTGCGGTTGCTGCCGGTCAGCGACACCGCGAGCGGAATGCCCTGGCCGTCGACGAGGATGTGGTGTTTGCTGCCCGGTCGCGCGCGATCGACCGGGCTCGGTCCGCTTTTGGGCCACGCCGAGCGGCCCGGACATGGGTGGAGTCGATCACCGCCCTGGACCAGTCGAGCTGCCGGGCGGACCGCAGCTTTCGCAGCAGCACCGGATGGAGAGCTGGAGCGGTTCGAGACGGACGTGCCGGCCGGCTTTGTGCTGGCGCGGGCCTCGGCGGGGCTGACGGACGGCACGATCCGCGGGGACGTCGGGCACTTGGAGCAGGTGCGGACCCGGTTCGGCCGCCCGTGTCGGCGTACGAGTCAACATGCACCACCTCGTACGAGTGACTGTGCGCCAGAGTTGATGCGGTGAACCGCTGTTGTCCGTGAGCCTGCTGTCGTCGGTTTCGAGCGGCAGAGAGGCGGTTGACAGTGGTCGTTCCCGGCGCCCAGGCCCAAGTGGACTGGGGCGATGAGGGCAGAATCCTCGCGCACGTCGGCATCCCGAAGGTCTCCTCGTTCCACATGACGCTGTCGTACAGGCGCGACCCGTTCTGCTGCTTCACCACCAGCCAGGACCTCGCGACTTCCTCGCCCTCCTCCTCGCCGAGGAACTGGCCGTTCGCGACGACCGCCGCTTCCGCCAGGGCCTGCGACTGTCGAAGCTGCCCCACCACAAGACCCTGGACGACTACGACTTCTCCTTCCAGCCCGAGCTCGACCCGCGCAAGGTCAAGGACCTGGCCACGCTGTCGTTCGTCGAGGCCAAGGCGAACGCCGCCCTGCTGGGGCCGCCCGGGGTCGGCAAGACCCACTTGGCCGTCGCCCTGGCGGTCGCCGCTTGCCGGGCCGGCTACTCGATCTACTTCACCAGCCTCGACGACATGGTCCGACACCTCAAGGCCGCCGAGGCCGCCGGGCGCCTGACCAGCAAGCTCCGCACCTACCTGCGGCCGAGCGTCCTCGTGGTCGACGAGGTGGGATACCAGCCCCTTGAACGCGCCGAGGCGAACCTGGTCTTCCAGGTGATCTCCAAGCGGTATGAGAAGGGCTCGATCATCCTGACCTCGAACAAGACCTTCAGCGAATGGGGCCAGGTCTTCGGCGACGAGGTCCTCGCCACCGCCATCCTCGACCGGCTCCTGCACCACTGCGACGTCATCTCGATCAACGGCAACAGCTACCGCCTCAAGAACCGCCTCCAGGCCATCGACCGAGACACCGACGTCGCCTGAGCGATTGCTCCGCCTCATCGAGGTTTTGCTGCTGCCAAGGGGCTCCAGGATGTCACTGGAGCACGGATGCCTCATCATCGCTGATGGCCTGGTAGACAGTCACCATCGCGGCCACAGCGTCGATTTCGATCGGTCCGGTAATCCTCAGCCAGACCAGTTCGGGTAGGTCCTCGGAGCGGTCGAGTCGGTCGACCGCCTCGGCTGGCCAGGCCAACGGCAGCTTCGGCAGATGGACGAGGGAGATCCCGTCGACGAAGGAAGTGGAGTCCAGGCCGGGGCCCCACGGGCGGACCGAGCGGAGATCTGACAGCGAGATCACTACATCGGGCTTCCACGGTCCCACGCGCAGCCACACGTCCAGCCTGTTGTCCTCGCGGTCCTCGTTGGACTCGTCCAACGAGATGCGCTCGATGAAGTAGCGAATGCAGGACTCCAGCCTCCGCGCCGCATTCGTGCATCGGTTCTTGAAGGCGTCGAGTGCCCTGTGTTCGTCGACCACGGCACAAGATTACGGCGAGTGGAACGGTCCACAGGAGCACTCTTCAGACATCTGACCGATGAACTCCACCACCCCTTGGCTTGCCCAAGCCGACCTATGCCGCGCCAACGCCGTTCACACCTCATTGAGCTGAGTCAGTGGTGCACACAAGCTCGTACGCGCTGGAGCACTCAGATCAGTACGCGGACAGCTGCGGGTTCGCGATCACGGGGGCAAGTGTCGACAGAGGGTCGTTTGCCGACACTTCCGGGGGCGGCATCAGTGCGCTGTGCCGTAACTGAGTCCGTCGAGGGTGAGGTCGAGGAGGCGTTCGGCCTGTTCGCGCTGTTCGGGCTTTCCTGAGGCGAGGGCGATGCCGGTGAGGGCGGCGAACATGTCGGCTGGGCTGATGTCCGATCGGATGCTGCCGGTGGCGGTCGCGGCGTCCAGGAGCGAGGTGAGGGCCGTCATCATCAACTCCCGGCTGTGGGCGTAGGGATTGACGCCGGAGTCGACGACGGCACGGAGAGCATCGGCCATCCCCAGTTTCGCGGTGGCGTAGTCGATGAAGCGCCCCATCCAGGCGCGAAGCGCCTCCCGTGGCGGCGTGGCCACCAGGAGTTCGGGGGCCGCCTCGCACAGTCGGTTCAGTTCGTTGCGGTAGGCGGCCTCGATCAGGAGTTCCCGGGTCGGGAAGTTGCGGTAGAGCGTGCCCGTCCCGACTCCCGCCTCCTTGGCGATGTACTCCAGGTGTGCGTCCAGTCCCTGCTCCGCGAAGACGCGCACCGCGGTGGAGAGGATCTTCTCCCGGTTGCGCCGCGCATCGGCCCGCAGCGGCCGGCCGGTCTCTGTGGTCATCGGAGGGCTCTTTCCTCGAAGAGTTGCTAAGTGGCGGCGCCTCCACTTACGTAGTTTAGGGCACACCCGCCTTCGTCCGCATGGTGCGGGCAAGCACATCAGAGGAGAAAATGATGAGCCTCCCGCTCGAAGGCAAGGTCGCCGTGGTCACCGGTGGCGCGTCCGGTGTCGGCCTGGGGATCACCCAGGAATTCGTGGACCAGGGCGCCCGCGTGGTCATCACCGACCTTCAGCAGGACCAGCTGGACGAGGCGGTCGCCAAGATCGGCCCGAACTCCTCGGGCATCGTGGCCGACGTCACCAAGCTTGCGGAGATGGAGGCGGCGTACCACGAGGTCATCGCACGCCACGGACACCTCGACGCGGTCGTGGCCAACGCCGGCATCGGCGCGCATGCCCCGCTCGGCGCGATCACCGAGGAGCAGTTCGACCGGACCTTCAACGTCAACGCCAAGGGCGTCCTGTTCACCGTCCAGCCGGCGATCGCGCTGCTGCCGCCCGGCGGCACGGTCGTCATCATCGGGTCGACCGCGTCCATCCAGTCCCCGGCAGGCATGGGCCTGTACGGCGGCTCCAAGGCCGCGGTGCGCGCCTTCATCCGGTCCTGGATCCAGGACATCAAGGGCACCGGCATCCGCATGAACGTCCTCAGCCCCGGTGCCGTGGACACCGAGTCCCTGCGCAGCGCCCTGGGCATGGCGCAGGGCGCCGACGCCGTTGCCGCCGCGGTCCGGACGATGGGCGAGGGCAACCCAACCGGGCGGATCGCCGACCCGCGCGAGATCGGCAAGGCCGTGGCGTTCCTCTCCAGCGACGCCTCCAGCTTCATCACCGGCGTCGAGCTCTTCGCCGACGGCGGCATGGCGCAGGTCTGAGCAGAAGCGGCAAAGGCCCAGGTCAGGGATGCAACGCGAGGCCGTGTTGCCTCCCATGTCGCAACGGGCGATCCATGGTGGGAGGTGCGGGGCTGCACGCCTGGCCCTATCTGCGAAGAACCGCAGTGTGAGGGCGTCACCGCCCCAGCTCCGCCCGTTGCGCCGAGGCCGGCTCGGGCCGCGTCCCGGGCGGGTCGGACACCATAGGTGCCCGACCCGCCCTCGTACGAGACCCACCGCTGCCTACATCGTTTCCGCCGCGGTGTTCAGCTCGTTCCCGCTGACCTGGGCTGGGCGCAGGGCGATGTGCTGGCGGCTGTCGTCCGCGCGCACGTCCGGCACCTGCAACTCGGCGCGGTATCCGCCCCGGCACCGGTCGGCGGCGTGGCCCGGGGTTCCCACCGGATCAACCGTGCTGCTCCGAGGCGAGGATGGTGTCGATCATGCGCTGCAGCAACGCGGCCAGGTAGCGCTTGTCGTTGGCGGCCTTGTGATCGCCGAGCTGGTCCAGCCGCATGGCCTCGTCGAGCAGCTCGTCGCGCTGGTGGAGCATCCTCACGACGTCCGCGCGGTGGTCGGTGGCGGCCGCGGCCGAGGCCGCGCCCGGCTGGACGGGGGCGGCCTGAGCGGGGGCGGCCGCGAGCAGGACACCACCGGCCAGGGCGGCGGTCAGGGCGATGGCGGGAAGACGATGGCGCATTGAGCTTCTCCTCATTTTCGACGGTGCCTTCGGTTGGGCGCGGGAGTGACCCGGCCCGGGATCGATCAGAGATGCGTGCCTTGAGCACGCTTCTGACTGTAGCAGGAAAAGCGTGTGTTGAGCACGCTAATGTGGGGACGTGAACAGCTCGACGGGACACGACATCGGAATCCCCATGAACCGCACCGACGCCGACCGGAATCTCGGCAGCGCCCGCTGAGCACCCTGCCCATCTGAGGCCACGAGGCCGCCCCCGTCCCAGGCGTCGCGCGCCAGGTCCGCCACCCGCCACCTTCTGCTGCCGGTTCGCCGGAGCGACGGGTCCGGCGTCGGTGACGACCAGGGCGACGGGGGTAGCCGGGCCGGGTGTGGCCGGGGTAGGCGCGGCGCCACCAGTGGACCATCCGGTCCGCCGCGTCCTTGTCGGCGAGGGCCGGGTCGTTGTCGCGGACCTTGACGCGGAACGGTCGGTCGGGCGGTCGGCGGCCTGGTCGTCGTCGTCCGGGCCGGGCGCGGCGAGCGAGGTGGTCGTCATCGAGATGGCCTTCCATCAACAGCAGGCCGGATCCGGCGCGGTGGCCGGCCCCGGCACCCGGACCAGGGTGCCGCCGCCGACGCACACCACCCCCTTGTCCGCGGCCTGACCACACCCCTCGTCCGACCCCTCGACCAGCGTGTTCTCGCGCGGATGCACACGGTGCGGTGCGGTGCGGGTCTACCAGCGGTGCGGGTCTACCAGCGGTGCGGGTCTACCAGCGGTGAGGTGTCACCCGAGCGGGCTGGGTCTGCTCGTAGGCGTGGCCGACCCGCAGGAGCGTGGGCTCGTCGAGGGGGCGGCCGAGCAGCTGCATGCCGACGGGCATGCCTGCCGCGTCCTGGCCGACCGGAACGGTCAGGGCGGGCACTCCGGTGATGTTGGCGGGGGCGCAAAGGCGCACGTAGGCGTCGGAGACGCTCTCGGCCGTGCCGTCGGGCCAGGTGACCGTCTCCTCGTCGGCCCCGACCGCGGGCATCGGGACGCTCGGGGCGGCGATCACGTCGACCTCCTCCAGCATCCGTGTCCACTCGGCGCGCATGAGCGTGCGGGAGCGTTGAGCGCGTACGTAGTCGCCGGCGCTCATCAACTCGCTTGCCTCCAGGAGGATGCGGACGTCCTCCTGGTACAGCTCGGGGACCGTGCGCAGGCTGCCTTCGTGGTAGGCGCCGGCCTCCGGCACCATCAGGCCCCACTGCGTGGCCTGGATGTAGCGGGTCATCGGGATGTCGACCTCGACGAGCCGGGCGCCCAGGGCCTCCAGCTGCCCGATGGCGTTCCGGACCGCGGTCTCCACCTGCGGGTGGACGTGGTCGAAGTAGTAGGTGCGCGGCACACCTATGCGCAGCCCCGTCAGGTCCGGGTCCGCACCGGGCCGGTAGTGCGCCGCGGGCACGGACAGCGAGGCGGGGTCGCGCGGATCGTGTCCGGCCAGCGTGGTCAGGACCAGGGCCGCGTCCTCGACGGTGCGGGTGATCGGGCCGACGTGGTCCAGCGACCAGGACAGGGAGGTGACGCCGTGACGGGGGACGAGACCGTAGGTCGGCTTGAGGCCGACGACCCCGTTGAGCGCGGCGGGCACCCGGATCGACCCGCCGGTGTCGGTGCCCAGGGCAAAGGTCGCGGTGCCCGCCGCGACGGCGACCGCGGAGCCGCCGCTGGAGCCGCCGGCGACCCGGCCTCGGTCCCAGGCGTTGCGGGTCTGCGGGGTGGTCAGCCCGAACGCGAACTCGTGGGTGTGGGTCTTCCCGAGCAGGATCGCGCCGTCTGCGCTCAGGCGCGCGGCGACCGTGCTGTCCGCCGCTGCATGGTGGCCGGCACGTACGCGGGAGCTGGCGGTGGTGGCCATCCCGCCGACATCGATCAGGTCCTTGAGCGCCATCGGGATACCGTGCAGCGGCCCCCGGTAACGCCCTTGCGCGGCTTCGTGTTCGGCCTCGCTCGCCGCCCGCCGCGCCTGCTCCGCGGCGACCGTGACGTAGGCGCCGAGGTGCGGCTCCACTTTCTCGATGCGATCGAGGACGGAGTCGACCAGTTCGACGGGGGACAGTCGCCGGGCACGGATCGCGTCTGCGGCGGCGGCGAGGGAGAGCTCATACGGCTGCATCGTGGTGCTCCTCTGCGGCCCGGTAGGCGGCGGCGGGCGGGACGTCCGCGAAGTCCAGCTCGCGCAGGACCGCGACGACGCTGTGGATGTGGTTGGCGACCGCGGCGACCGCGGCATGGCGTTCGGCGGGCAGCACCAGGCCGGCGCGGGCCGCCCAGCGGGCGGCCTCCGGTGGCGTGAGTTCGACGGCGGACACGGATGCACTCCCTTTCGGTGGAGGTTGGAGTGGCGGAGTAACCGCCACCCTTCGAGGCTTGGGGATTCGTTGGCAGGTCGCGTGGTCAGGCCACGGTGGCCGCGATTTCGACGCCCGGCTCGGCGAGCAGCCGGTAGCGGCCGTTCTCCCGGCGGACGGTGCCGGCCGTGGGCTGCGGGAAGTGGGTGCCCAGCAGCAGCGCGTCGGTGTCCGCCAGGGTGTCGAGGAGCCGGGCGCGGGTGCGGACGGCCTGGGCGGGGTCGGTGTCGACGCAGCTGTGGATGTGGGGGTGGGACAGCTGCACGGGGTGGTGGATGCTGTCGCCGCTGATCAGCGCCCGGCGGTCGCTGCCGCGCAGTTCGACGGCGACCTGCCCCGGGGTGTGGCCCGGGGCGGGGACCAGGAGGACGCCCGGCGCCACCTCGCGTCCCTGGTCGGGCACGTCCACGGGGTCGTACTGTCCGGCGTCGCGGACGGGGTGGACGGAGTCGCGGAACATCTGGGTGCGGGCTTCGTCCAGGTCGGTGGCGGCCCAGTGGTCCCATTCGGTGCGGCTGGTGAGGTAGCGGGCGTTGGGGAAGGTGGGGATCCATTCCTCGCCGGCGAGGCGGGTGTTCCAGCCGACGTGGTCGGTGTGCAGGTGCGTGGTGATCACCAGGTCGACGGACTCGGGCGGGAAGCCGGCCGCCGTCAGCCGCTCCAGGAAGTCGGTGTCGAGACCGTTCCAGGCCGGGTTGGCGCGTGGCTTGGCATTGCCGATGCCGGTGTCGACGACGATCCGCAGCCCACCCGCCTCCACCGCGAAGCTGTGGCTCGCCAGCCGCGGGACCTCGGCGTCGGCGAAGTCGGGGCGCAGCCAGGACGCCTCGTCCAGTACCTCCTTGGTGGCGGCCGGCAGCAGCCAGGGTCCGGTCTGCCGCGGCAGTTCGATCTCGTCGATGCGGCGTACGGCGATGTCGCCGAGGCTCCATCCCGTGCTCGCGAAGGGGGCGGCCTGACGGGGCGTGGCGGTGCTCATCGGTGGGTCCTTTCGGGCGGGCGGGGCTCTGCGGAAAGCGGGGCTCTGCGGGAAGCGGGGCTCTGCGGAAAGCGGGGCTCTGCGGGAAGCGGGGCTCTGCGGGACGGCAGGGCTCGGTCAGGCGGTACGGGCCTGGCGCAGGGCACGGACGAGGCCGGTCAGGGTCAGCAGGATGACCGTCACGGCGTAGAGCGAGACGGCGGTCGCCAGGCCGTACAGGTTGGTCAGCAGGCCGGCGAGGACGGCGGGGACGCTCATGGCGAGGTAGCTGAGGACGTAGTAGGCGGCGAGCGTCCCGGCGCGTTCGCCCGGGGCGGCCGGGGGCAGCAGCAGGCGCAGGGCGCCTTGGGTGACGGCGCCGAAGCCCGCGCCCGCCAGGGCGGTGCCGGCGAACAGCGCGGCCAGGCTGTGCAGGTGGGGGCCGCTGAGGGTCAGGAGGGCTCCGGGGATCAGGAGCGCGGTGCCGGCGAGGCTGACGGGGCGGGCGGGCATCGTCCGGGCGGCGTGGGCGGCGAGCCCTGCCGCGGCCGTCAGGGTGAAGAAGACCAGGCCGCCGGTGGCGCTCGCGGCGTGCGGGGCGATGAGCCGGGCGAGCGAGGGGCCGAGGGAGGAATAGAAGCCGCCCAGCGCCCAGGCGGCGATGATGCCGGGCGCGACGAGCGCCATGGCCGGCCGGGAGGCCGGGGCGACGGCGACGGCGGGGCGCAGTGAGCGCAAGGCGCCGGAGTGGGGTCGGGCGGTCTCGGGGGCGAGCAGGACGGCGGCGGCCTGCGCGGTGAAGAGCAGGAGCAGCGGCAGGTAGACGGTGCGGGTGGGGGCGGGGGCGTACTGCACGAGGGCGGTGGCGGCCAGCACGCCGGCCGCCATGCCGGCCACGGGAGTGATGCCGTTGGCGGCCGTGGCCCGGCCGGGGCGGTCGGGGTCCTCGAAGTCGAGCAGGGCGGCTCCGGCGGCGCTGGTGGCCGCGCCGGTGGCCAGGCCCTGGAGGATCCGGGCGGCGATCAGCGCCGGCACCCCCTGGGCGGTGGCGAAGACGGCCATCGCGAGGGCCTGTGCCAGCAGCGCCGCGGCGAGGACCGGGCGCCGGCCCAGGTGGTCCGAGAGCGTGCCCGCGGTCAGCAGTGCCACCAGCAGCGCCAGCGCGTAGGCGCTGAACACAACGGTCAGCGTCATGGCCGAGAAGTGCCACGCGGCCTGGTAGAGCGCATACAGCGGGGTCGGCGCGCTGGAGGCGGCCAGTAGGACGACCAGCACCGAGGCGTGCAGCCGGAAGGCACCACGGCGGCCCAGCATGGGCGGGCGGCGGGGGCGGGACAGCAGGGCTGTGACGCTGGACATGGAAGCACCTCCGAGCCTTAAGGCGAATGCTTTGCGTTTAGCACTCTAGGCTCATGGGCTTCGAAAACGCAAATACTTAGCTTTTACGTGTCGAGGGCGTGCGAAGACGCGACACCGCCGAGCGCCGCCGCCACCAGGCTGGCGGTGTAGGCGTCGGACAGGTCCGAGGGGCGGAACAGGATCCGATACATCACAGGCGCGACGACGACATCCAGCAGGGTCTCCACGCCGGGCACGGCCTCCCCGCGCCCGGCCGCGCGCACGCCGATGACCTTCAACTGCTCGGCCGCGTAGTCTGAACACCGAACGGCGTTGCCCTGCTCAGGGTCACCCAGCAGGGCGTCGCGGATGTACGTGCGGCCCGCCGTCGAGGACATCTCCTCGGCGAACTGCACGGTCCAGGCCTCCAGGTCCGCCCGCAGGCTGCCGTGGTCGGCCGGCGGGGTGTCGGGGCGCAGCCGCTCGACGGCAACGTCGGACAGCAGTTCCCGCAGGTCCCCCCACCGCCGGTACACGGTGGACGGCGTCACCCCGGCCCGGGCCGCGATCAGCGGCACCGTGAGCGCATCCCGCCCCACCTCCGCCTCCAGATCGCGGACGGCCTGGTGCACGGACTGCTGGACGCGGGCGCTGCGCCCGCCGGGTCGTGTGGTCGCTCGGGCACTCATGCATACAGCTTAACGCGAAGGAGTTGCGTCTTGGTCGACCGGCTTCGGGGCTCTGTCTGTGCAGAACATCGCAGAGCCGCCCCGCCGGCACAGCACCGCCCCGGACCAGGCCCCGCGTGAGGCGTGGTGGACGGTCCGGCCGGGGATGTAGAGCAGCCTCTGACCGTGGCTGACCAGCAGCGCAATCCACAACGAAGCCCCGCCGGCGTTCAGGTCGACGGCCCGGGTGACGGGACTGCCGTCGGCCATCTTCAGCCCACGAACGACGGTATGGACCGGGTGACCTGGCGGGCCCGGGCGGAGTGTCCGAGGGAGCCGGGACAGGGTGTCGGTAGCTTTTCGGTGCGGGCCGGGTCGCCTCCCTGACAAGTCGCGGCCAGGGGCTCGCGCCTCTGACTCACCAAGGGCTGGACCAGTGGGTTAACACGGCGAAGGCCGTGTCCACCTTCCTCGGTGTCTCGCATCCAAGGGGGATCCGACGGCCACGTTCTGCCCGAGGTTCGGTACTGGTGTCTCGGTTGGCGAGCGTCGATGTTGCGCCTCGGAATGCACTCCAGGGGGTGACGGCATGACGCCCTCGCTCGACCAGATCGCCACCTTGGCGACGTTCGGATCGACTTGGGCCGTGCTGGCCGTGGGCCACAACGTCGCGGACCACGTCTTCGGCCAAAGCGACAACCAGGCCGCGAAGAAGGGAGCTCCGACCGCGCAGGACGTGGCGGCCGGGGCGAGCCCGCGGCGAGGCTGGGCCGCGTGCCTGGCCCACGTCGGCCAGTACCACCTCGTCATGGCCGCGCTCCTCGCCCTGGTGTGGCTGTTCATCCCGCTGCAGCTGTCGGCGACCGGGTTGGCCGCCGGATTCGCGTGGTCTGCTGTCACCCACGCTCTACTGGACCGTCGTTGGCCAGTGCGGTGGCTGCTCCAGCACACCGGCTCGCCGGACTTCGCCGAGCTGCGGACGGCTGGCCTCAACGGGCTGTACTTGGCCGATCTTCTCTGCACCAACGCCGCGTCAGGTCAGCTCAACGAATCGGTGGACGCGAAAGGACGTGAGGCGGTCGGGCTCGATGCTTGCCGAGTCCACTCGGTAGCTGCCGGCGCCGAGTTCAAGAACAGTGCTGTCAGTGAGTGTCCCGACCTCGGTGCCGAAGTAGGCGGCGTCGAACATGACGAGCTCGCCCGTGGTTTTCAGTACGGGTCCTTCTTCCCACTCGGCGGTGGGAAGTCCGGCCAGGACGATGTCAGCGACGCCTTCCTCGCTTTCTGCGTAGCACCAGCGGACGAGGACGCGGTGCTCGGGAAGGTAGGCGGTGGAGAGCGGTTCATCCCCGAGGACAAGCGCATCGGCGTCGCCAGGGAGAGCGAGGACACCCACCAGTTCCACCACCTCGCAGGCCCGGTCGTAGTCGCCCTCCGTTCCCGACCAATGCGACAGAGCATCGCGAGGAACCACGATGAACGGGCCGCCCTCCGTCTCCAACCACGTCAAGGACATGCCGCCTCCAGCTCCAAGATCTCCGTTCCGTCGCGACAGCGTATGCGCCGGATCGGACACCGCAGCCTCGCGCCCGCGGCGGTCGGGGGTGCGCGGTGACCAGCATCGAAGAGCTGACCACACTGGCGACGTTCGGCTCGACCTGGGCCGTGCTGGCAGTCGGTCACAACGTGGCCGACCACGTCTTCGGCCAGAGTGACCACCAGGCCGCAAACAAGGGGGCGCCGACGGCCGAGGACGTGGCCGCCGGGGTGAACCCTCGCCGGGGATGGGCCGCGTGCCTGGCCCACGTCAGCCAGTACCACCTGGTCCTCGCCGCGCTTCTCGCCCTGGTGCGGCTGTTCATCCCGCTGCCGCTGTCGATGACCGGCTTGGCCGCCGGGTTCGCCTGGTCGGCGGCCACTCATGCCCTGTTGGACCGGCGGTGGCCGGTGCGCTGGCTGCTGCAGCGCACCGGCTCGCCGGCCTTCGCCGAGCTGCGGACGGCCGGGCTCAATGGAATGTATTTGGCAGATCAGGCCCTGCATTCCGGAGCACTGCTCGTCTCGGCGCTGCTGATCACACGTCTGTGACCTGGGGTTCTTGATGAGGAATCATCGGGAGGCCGAGCGAGACGGGGCCCTGACGTTGGAAGCGCCGTGCCTGCTCGCGCTTGCTTCGCAGGAAGGTGAGGGTGAGGTCGAGTCCTTCGATCTCACCCTGCCAGCCCTCGGCGGTAGCCCGATCGCGGCGTGCGAGGAGATCTTGCTCCAGTTCATCGAGCCGCGGGATCATCTTCGGGTTGATCGAGAGCATCGGGCAGCGGATGCAGGCGTGCTCGTGCGCGCAGGGCGTTCCGTAGGGTCGGCCGCAGGATCCGAGTTCGACCCGCCGCTTGTCGAAGTGCTCCTCGAATTCGGTCCATTCCTCGGGGCTGGGCCGGCGGTATTCCTCCTCGGGTCGCTCGGCGCGGCGCCGGGCCAGGAACTGTTGGTAGTGGCTGATGACGTCCTCGTCGAAGACCGCGACGTAGCCGCGGGTGGTGCGGATATCGAGGTGGCCGAGCAGGGCCGCGCCGATGTGGATGGGCAGGCCGTTGTTGATCAGCTCGGTGGCAAACAACCTGCGGAAATCGTGCGGGGCGAACTTCACGCCGACGAACTCCGGGTGGGTGGCCTCCAGCTCCTGGCAGGCGCGGCGGATCATGCGCCAGGCCGTGGTGCTGGACATGCATCGCTGGGTGCCGCCGTGCAGGGTCTGGAACAGGTAGGGCAGTTCGTCGCTCCAGACCTTCTCGTGCAGGTCATAGCGCGCGCAGACCGGGACCGTGCCGTGCAGCTTGCGGTGGCGCCGGATGATCTGGGCGATGACGTGGAACAGCTCGGCGGACATCGGGATCACCCGTTCCCGGTCGCTCTTGGACGGGGTGATGACCAGGAGGGCGACGACCTCTCCGTTGGGTCGCTGGTATTGCCGGACGCTCAGGTGGCTAAGTTCCACCAGTTCCTCGGCCCGCAGGCCCGCCAGGCGCAGGGTCTCGACGACTGCCCACTGCCAGAACGCCTGGTTCTCCTCGAACGACAGTCGCACCAGCTCGCCGCTCCCGCGGTTGATCACGCGGACCGGCGGGCGGTTGTGGTTGATGTCGTCCCGGCTCGACGTTCGCAGCCATGTGGCGCCGTCGAACTGGAACTCCTCGCCCGGGGCGACGCTCTCGGCGGCATCCAGCAGCGCGCGCAGCCGGCTCCACGTGTCGTTGACGTGCTTGGACAGGATCGGCAGCAGGGGCTGGCGTTCGCGTGTCCGGTTGGCCATCCGCTCTTGCAGCCTGCGTCTGCGCAGGTGGAACCAGCGCAGATCGGCGTCGCTCACCGGGCAGGGTGCGACCCATGTTGCCCAGTGCTCCGGCTCGGCGACCGCCCAGGTGTGCAGGTCGAGGTAGAGGGCGCGGACCGCCATCAGCGGTCCGTCAACGTCCAGCCTCGGCTTCCCGCTCGGGAGCGTGACCAGGCGTTCCTTCCACTTGGTGAAGAGCTCTTCGGACAGGCGAAGGTCCTTCTGTTCCGGGTTGATCTCCTCGATGGTCTTCCAGAACACCTTGGCCAGCAGGTGCGTGAGCTGGCGCTGGGTGGAGTAGTCAAGGCTGGCCGAGCGCCGGGTGATGTAGTCGACCAGCAGGTCGCGGACGGCGGGGTTGTCCAGCTTGTGGCGGTCGACGGCTTCTTCGACGGGCAGCTGGCCGCGGGTCACAGCGGCCCGCAGGGTGCGCGGGGCCGAGGCCGGGAACTGCCCCATGTCGTGGAGAACGGGCCAGGCCAGCGTGCCAGCGAAGGTGCCCGAACGCAGGGTCTCTCCGGACAGCCCGTGCTTGCGGCATTCGACGGCGTAGTGCAGCAGGGCCTCCGGCGTCAGACCGTCCAAATCGATACCGAACACCGTCAACGCGCAGCAGATGTCCCGCATCGTCCGTGTCCGACGCGGCTCCGAGACGGGCAACTGCCCGACGCGCAGGCAGAAGTCCTCAAGCAGCGGATCGCTCGCGACGCTTCGAAACCAGCGGGTGTAGACGGAGAACCGGTTGGCGTGGAAGGAGTGCAGGGTAGGGCGGATGAGCCTGATGGCGAAGGCATGGCCTGCCCCGCTGAACAGTCGGTAGCGCAGCTTCGTGTCGTCGCCCGCGAGGTCACCGACCGGCCTGTTCAGTTCGTTCAGGCCAGACGCCTCCCAACGCTCCTGCCAAGTCGCGCCCGGGAACGGCGCGATGCGCTGAAGGAACTCCCGGACATCCCGGCCCCGTCGCCACTCCTCGTTCGGGGAGGTCGCAAAGTGGCGCCCGACGGCCGCAGCCACTTCCTCAAGAGGGGCACGGCTGAAATCGCCGAGAGAACGGGGCGGCCGCGTCGGGGCCGGCGGCGGCGCCGGGACGATGGCGGTCGGCGCAAAGTTGCCGACGGGCGCTTCGGCGCCGGCCTCATGACGTCGGACCCGGTTGGTCGTGGGGCCCTTCACGCGCGCGCTGTCGCCGACCTTACTGCCCGGCACCGAACACCGCCTCGATGTCATCCGCCGCGTACTGCGTCGGCCAGGACGTCGGCTGCACCGGTCGGGCGTAGTGCTCGGCGAGCTTGTCCACCAGGTCGTCCAGCCCGACCACGGTGTAGAGGGCGGTGGTGGTGATATGCGCGTGCCGCAAGATGGTCTGCACCTCCACCAGCGTCAGCTCCGGGTCCCGGGCCAGGCGGGTCGCGGCAGTGTGCCGCAGGTCGTGCAGGGTCCAGTTCGCGCCGATCGCCTCGTCCGCGCGCTGGATGATGCGGCGAGCCGCCCAGTAGGTGAGCGGCCGGCTCTCGCCCCGGCGAGTGCGCCAGACCGGCATCCCGTCCGGCGGCAGTCCGGCTTCTTCCAGGTAGGCCGCGAGGTAGGCCAGAGCCTGCGGGGAGGCCGGAACCGGCTGGCGGGCCCGGGTGCCCTTGGAGATCACCCACAACTGGCCCTTGGTCCAGTCGACGTCGCCCAGGCCAATGCCCAGCAGTTCCGAGGCACGGGCCCCGGAGGAGACGTAGCAGGACAGCAGGGCCTGATCCCTTGCGCAGCCCATCTGCGCGAAGAGCGCGTCCCACTGCTGGTCCGGCATCGCCCGCGGCTGCCGTACCGACACCTTCGGCCGGAGCCGGCCCCGCCTGTGCTGGACGCGGGCCTCGATCGGGGAGCGGTGGGCCAGAGCTGCGCGGCGGGCCCGGTTCTCCGGGACCGGGTTGAGCAGCGGGCCGCGGCCGAAGTGCATGTGGAAGGCGTAGAAGCCGTGCACGGCCGAGAGGTTGTGGGCGATGGTCGCCGGCGCGTACCCAGCCCGAAGCAGCGGCTTGCCGGTCGTCGGATTCACCGAACCAGGTCGGAAGCCGCCCTGCTTGCGTTGCCGCTGCGGGTTGCGGGCCGAGCGGAGCCAACCCACCAACGCGGCGGCCTCCGCTTCTGTCGCCTGTTCCCAGCCCACGTCCAGGGCCCACAGCACCCGGTACCACCGCAGCAGGTCGAAGCCGTAGCTGCGGCAGGTCAGCGGGCTGACATCGCCCAGCATCCGGTCTCGCAGGTAGCTGCTGACAGGGGCGACCTCCCGATCGGCCGCATCCACCACCAGCCACGGAAGCGACGGCGCGGGGCCCGCAACCACAGCCCCCACCCGAGGCAGCCGTGCTCGTCCGTCAATCAGATCTCGATGAAGTGAAGGAGTGTCATGCACGTCCGCATGCTCTTGGACTACCGCCGCCCCGTCGAGCTGGGGCCCGAGTTAGTGCAGTCAACTGACCAGGCTCTGCATGCCTTGGCCTTGCTCGTCTCCGCGCTCCTGATCACCCGTTTGTGATTCCGCAGGCGTGACATCAGTTCCCGCCTGCAGCCGTCGCCGAAGGGGAAATCTCGGGGGCGTAATAGTGGCGATTGAGTTCCGCTAGCCACCCCCGGATTCGATCGGGCGAGTTTTTGACATTCGGCAGTTCCATCCACAGTCGCAGGAAAAACATAATTGCGAAACAGATGGTGTCCTTGCTCCAGCTATCGTTCTCCGCGACGGCCTGTTCCGCCCAATCCTCGGCGTCGTCGCGGAAGATTTCCTTGATCAAGGCGCCTGGGGCCGCATGCGCCTGCTCGGACCACACCTTGTAGAGGAGCTGGTACTGATGCGGGCGCATCGGGTCCGAGGAGCCGTTTGCCAAGTCGGCCGTGGTCTTCCGGCACCAGCTACTGACCCACTTCACGGAACCGTCCTTGGTATTCGCCCGAAAGTCGGTGAAGTTGCCCTGCAAGTGGTGCTCGACCTCCGCCAGGTGCAGCGGATTGAAGGGGCGACCCTTCTCCTTGTCATAAGACAGCCTGCGTTGTTCAGCCAGCAAGAATTGGAGCAGGCCGAAGCGCGCAAACTGAAGAGTGGCCTCATCTCGATTTTCGCGTTCACCAAGGTGCTCCATATTAACCAGCAGTTCAAATAGTTGACGCGTCACACCAACCGCGTATTCCCAATGCCCCTGCTCAAGTAGAATTCGAACGGCTTTAAGGCTGTTTGCGCCACGGGTCAAAATCTGAATGTCGAAGCGTACAAGCTGTTGCGAAGAATTCGGCGTCGACCTCAGTGAACTCTCGGCCACCGCGACCACGTCCCGGAGTACCGCCAACAGCGGCCTCAGTGCGGTCTTTGGCGAAGGCGCATGTCGCACCTGCGGATCGCCTGAACCCTGCGCGCCCTGGCGCTTTCGCTGCGGTTTGGTTCGCTTCCTGCTCTGTGCCATCTCTGGACGATAGCTGGACCAATTATGACCTGTCGGCTCATTTCGCTCCCACCGTCGCAGTGGACTAGGTCCTCCCTTTTGGATCACCGGGCGGCGGGAGCCACTGCCTTCGTGAGATGCCTGTCTGAGCCGTCGCCTAGCTCGGCGCCACGATTCTGATTCCGAGAGCGGATGCTGTGATTTTACCTGGCGAGGGCTCTGTGTGGTCCTGGGAGGCCACCCGCGCTCCATTTTCGATCGGCCTAAGGTGCCATAGAAGTTGCCCTGGATCGGTGGAGGCGACTAATGTTTCCGCACCGATCCCGGTCAGAGCGCAGTCTTGGGGTATTTCAACTGTGGCTGAGGGGTGCGCTTCCTCGGAGCTGGTCTGACTTCGAATGAAGCACTCAACATTGCCGATGGGAAGGTTAGTCTGCACAGAAATAGCAAACGCCGTGATGCTGCAAGGACTGGGAACGATGTGATCCTTAGATGCGACCTTCCAGAGGACGCCTTGGCTAGGGAAGGAAGCGGTCGCCAAATTCGCTGGACCGTTTACGCGGAAGCCCCCACTGATCAGGGTGTACCCCGGTGGGGGCGGCCCAAGTGTTGCGTTTGGGCGCGACGCGCTGGAGCTTTCCACCTGCGAGTAGTTCATCCTGTGCAGCAGATCGGCGCGGCTCATCCCCTTGATCTTCATGCCGATCGCGTAGACCTCCAAGGTGTGGGGATTGGAGGCGATGTGGTCCGCCGAGGAGGCCAGCCATGCCGACGCGTCAGCGTTTGGGTAAGAGGCCGTCAGTAGCGCCCCCGATGGAGTATCCGTTCCAGTCGCTCCACCACCGACCGCCACCATGTCACCGGGAACAGCGCAAGGGACGTCGTTGTGGTGACCCGACACATCAGGCGACCGATCGAGGAACACGGTGATCGTGATCATGCCTGATCCGTCTATCCAATCAAAAACCTTTTGCATTAGAAGTCCCGTCTTAATGCAAAGTCGAGAAGCAGACAGTCATGCCCCGGATCTCTGTGGCGCCAGCGCATAACCCTCGCCGTGAACAGCCACACCATCGCCGACGTTTGCACCATCAACGTCACCGACAGACTCAAGCGGATGCCACCACAGTCTGTCCGATCCCAGGGAGTCGCAACCTGAGCCGTCGGGTCTGTCCAATGAACGGCTCTGTTCCGTAGTCGGTGGTGACGCTGCGTCCTCATTGTGGGAGGAGGATGCGGTGGCGCAGGAGGTCGAATCCGGCCCGCCCGTGCATCTGCCGCATGATCCGCTTGGTTCGCGTATTGACGCCCTCGGTGCGGCCATTGTGGAAGGGCAGAGTGAGGCCGGCATCCACGGCGGCGCGGTCGAGTTCGAGACCGTTGGCGAAGGAGTGCAGGTGAGGCAGGGCGGCGGCGCGGACCGCCGTGATCCAGTCGGTGAGCTTGGCGTCGTTTCCTTCCACTGGGGTCAGCAGCTTTGCGAATTCGCCGGTGAGTCGGGCGAGTTCGGTTGTCTCGGGGCAGGCTCTGGTGAGTTCACGCAGGAGAGCGGTGTCCTTGTCGCGCAGGTTCTCGGGGCGGGTGAGCAGGAGGCGTGCGAAGCGCTGCGGTGTGGTGACGGGCTTGTTGCCCTCGGCGCGGCCCTGGGTGATGTAGCGGTAGAGCAGGTTCAGGCTGCCGGTGTATCCCAGTTCCTGGATCTCCCGGAACAGTTGCTTGACGGGGACGGCCGGGTCGGCGGCCCGGCGGGTGCGCAGGTGGTCGCGGTAGGGGTCGACGAGGGTGGGCTTGTAGCGGGGTGCGCGGCGGTCGCCGGTGGGCTCCTTCATGCGGGCGTACCGTTTGATGGTGTTCAGGGCGACATCGAGGCGGCAGGCGCATTCGAGCAGGCCCACGCCCTGGGCAAGCAGATCGTGGACCTTGCGCCAGCGCTCGCGCGTGGTCTGTTCGCGAACTCCTCCGGGTCGGGCGGGGTTCAAGGTGGTGGCCCAGCAGGCGGCGTGGGAGCGGACCTCGGTCAGGACCTTGCCGCACAGGTTGCTCCACAGGTGCCATCGGTCGCTGACCTGCACCGCTTCGGGGAGGGCCTGGCGGATCGCCTCGCCGTAGGAGCCGGAGCCGTCGCGGCAGACATACTCGGCCCCGGGGTGCTCGCGCAGCCACGCGACCAGGGTCCGGGTGGTGCGGTCGGGCAGGACGTCGATCCGCTCGCCGGTCTCAGCGTCGATGAGCACGGTGGCGTAGCGCTGGCGCCGGCGCACGGCGAAGTCGTCGACACCGAGCACGCGCGGGACGCGCAGCGGTGGCACCGCCTGGCGCATGAGCAGGCGCAGGGCGGTCGAGCGGGAGATCGCGCAGGCCAGGATTCGGGAGAGGCGGGCGCCCGCCCGGCCCGCTAACTCTTGGACGACCTCGCCGAGTTGGTCGGCGAGACGGCGAGTGCGCCGCTGGTAGCGTTCGATCAGGCCGGGGACCTGCTCGCGGAACGTCTGCCGCGGGCAGCCCAGGACCGGGCAGACCATGCGCCGGACCCGCACCGACGCCACGACCCGACGCCCGTCCACCGGCACATCCGCGACCACCCGCCCGTGGAAGGCATGCACCTGCCCCATCGGCTGCCCGCACATCGGGCACGGCACCGGATCGTCCCGGGTCCGCGCCACCACCCGGATGACCTCACCCTCGTCCGCCACACCCTCGACGACGAGGGCCGACAGACCCGAAAACACCACACTCACAAGCTCGTTGACATCACGCATGCCATGCCAACGACGATCGTCACCCTTCGTCACCACCGATTACGGGACAGAGCCTAGGGTGCTCATCTGTGTGTCCGACGGGTCGGCAGGAAGGCAGGGGGATGACTGAGGCGTGGGATCGACTTCGGGCGATCATGGGGGAGCCGCTCTACGTCCCGGCCCGGGTTCCGTGGGAGCTGGCACCCGTTGAAATGGGCGTCCAACTCCCCTCGGATTACCGGGCTTTCATCGACTTGTACGGCGGGGTGGCGCTGAACGGGGAGTGGGGTGTGTACACCCCGACAATGGCATCGGCCGTTGGGGAGCCGGGTGGCTTGGCCGGGTGGCGCAACGAGACCGACATCAGCTTTCGCGATCAGGTCGAAGGCGAGGAGTGCTACTGGGAGCAACCGGGTGCCACTCCGGTCTTCCCAGACCCGGGTGGCCTGCTGCCCTGGGGATGGAACAGCAACCACAACCAGTGCTGCTGGCGGACGATCGGGCCGGATCCCGAGAAGTGGCCGGTGACGGTGTTCTTCGAGGATCGGCTCGATCATTTCGACGGCGGTTTCGCGGACTTCCTGGTGACCGTGCTGACGGGCGGGTACGCCGCGGAGGCCGAACTCCTGGTGCGTGCGGACCCTGCGGTATGGGGCCCTGAGGCGGCCCGGCCGCTCTGGTCGCCCAAGCGTGACTGGGCTGGCAGAGATTGGGGCGCCGAGTGGGGTGCCACCGGATTTGCGGCGTCCGGGTCGACTGAGATGCCCTGGATCGGCAGTCCTCTGGGCTGAGGATCCTCGGCCGGTCCCTCCAGGGCGCTCCTTCGGATCATCTTGCTGACCAGACGAAGATGGCGGCGAGGTGGAGTCCGGCGAGGTAGATGGTGGCGGTCTTGTCGTAGCGGGTAGCCAGGCCCGCGCCACTGCTTGCACTTGTTGATGCAGCGTTCGACGGTGTTACGTCGTTTGTAGGCCTCGCGGTCGAAGCCGGGCGGGCGGCCTCCCGCCGCCAACTCACGTAATCACACCCACAGGTCCAGCAGAAGAGCCCCATATCTACTCAGTCTGCGGTTGAAGCCCTCAAGCGCTCAGCGGCGAGGCAGGGAGACGACGCTCCCGGAGCCGTGCCCCTGCCCCATTTCGGGGGCCAGGGTGGGGAGTTCGCGGCTGAACGTACTGACCTCGCGGCGGAGGCGCTGGAGCTCGTCGTCCTTGGCCGCGAGGACGGACAGCAGGACCTGGTGGCGCTCCTTGAGCAGGTTGAACTCGCTGTATGTGCGGGCGAGTTTGCTGGTGAGCCGCTGGTTGAGGTCCCGCAGGCGTGCGATTCGAGCCTCTCGGGGATCGGGTTGATGCCCGGCGGCCCAGGCAGCGGCTCGGCGTTGCTCGAATTCGTCCTTGAGGTGGCCCCAGGTCCGGTAGAGCGAGGCCCTGGAGAGGCCGGCTTCGCGGGCGAGCGTCTTGACGTCGCAGGCCCCGCTGGCAGGGATCTGCCCGGCCAGCAGGCGGTCGATTGCCGCGCGGATCCGCCGCTCGGTCTGGTCGCGCTGGTCCTGGCTGAGCGCCATGTCATTCGGCCTTTCCTGATGCCTTGTCGATCTCTTCGAGGACGCGCTTCGAGCGGTCGAGCTCAGCCCGCAGCCGGCTCTTCTCCCCGGCCGGGACTCGGGGGCTGGCCAGCAGTTCAGCGCCGTTGGTCGCGGCGGTCTGCCAGACGGGCCGGTGGATGAGGTGATGGGTGGCTTGCGGACAGCGGCTGCTGTCGCACAGCCCGGTCAGCGGAGCCGCTGCGCTCTTGGTGCCGGCGAGCTTGAGGCACAACGCCTTCGCCGGATCTTCGAACCAGCAGTAGTTCGCCGCGGAGAGGTGCAGCGCCGAGGCCTTCCGCTTCAGCAGCAGCTCGATCTGACGGTCGGTAACCACCTTCACCGGGCCTGGATCGTGGTCCTCCAGCTGCTTCTCGACGGAGCGGAAGGTGGCCAGCAGGGCGTCGGCCCCTGGGCCGGCCGGTAGCTGGCCCTGCTGGTACTGGCGGAAGGACTCGACGGTCCGGGTGAGCTTTTCCTTCGTCTCCGCCCTCTTCCACTCGTGGTGGAAGACGGCCTGGGCGCCTCCGGGGCGGCCTAATGGTGGAGTCGGGTATTGGAACTCTCCGAATGCCTCGGCTGAGGTCACATCCCGCGTTCGGGTCCGTGCCAGGGCTTCGGCCGGTCTTCCGGGCTCATGGGTAGGTGTTCGAGCTTGACCGGACCGGGGTAGAAGTAGGTCCCGTTGGGATGGATGACCTCCTCGCCGATGAGGTGCCGGTGGAGCCACTCGGCGAAGCCCATGGCGTGTTCCCAGTACCCGCCTTCGTCCCGGTCGTGCACGATGACACTCCAATCGGGTGTCTGGGGACTGCGGCGGAGGAAGACGTGGAACCCGAAGTCTGTCGACAGAGCAGGGATCAGGACCCCGTCGGCTCCGGTGTCGGGGTGAGGAAGGCCGTCCCAGTCGGCGTCACGGAAGGCCTGCTCGGTCTGCCGGATCTCCTCCAGGAGGTTCCACCGCGTGGTCGCCGGGTGGTTGAAGTAGAGGTGGCCGTTGACCTTGATCGGCGCCATACTCATCGACGAACTCCTTGTATTCCGTCGGGAGTTCAGTGCCGATCTCCGATTCCAGGCGTGTCCAGCTCCCGGGGTCGGCGAAGCGTCGACCCCCTGCCCCGAGCATCATGAAGACGGCAGGAAGATGGTCGGGCATGGGTCGCGCCTCTCATTTGGGTGGAATGGTCGATTGGTCGCCGGGGTGGTGAGATCTGGGGGAAGCCTGGCTCAGGTGTAGTCGAAGAAGCGGTCCCACCAGGTTCGTGGCTCGAAGCTTGTACCGAGGTTGCTGACGCCGTCGTATCGGGTCCAAAGCAGGTGCTCGGAGACGGTGATGTAGCCGAGTACTTCGAGTTCGTCGTCGATGGGGCGACGGTCGGCGGTCTCGAAGAGGACGGTCTCCTCTTCCTCGTCGTAGCTGCCGGGATTCCCTAGGGTCACGGCGACGAGGTTGCCGTAGTTGCTGACGGTGATGGTGACGTGGTCGCCGCTGACCGTCGCACTGGCGGGGATGACGATGGTCCCGTGATGGTTCGCGTCCTGGACACCCCGATCAACGGTGCAGGTGCAGCGGAACCGCTGGTCCAGCCGGTCTGCCAGCTGATCGAATCGGGCTCGGGTCGCGACGTGGTCGTAGCCCGCGGGGAACTCCATGTGGTCGGGATCGTCGAGGTTCCTCAGCAGAGCCCAGATGTGCTGGTCATCGCGGGGCATGGTCGTCGTCTCCGTGTCGGTGGGGATCGTTGATGCGGTGGCTGACGTGGGCGGCGTAGGCGGCCCAGTCGCCGGCTGCGGCTCGCTGCCATTTGACGGCGACGGTGATGTCGATTCCGAGGGTCCGGGCGAGGACCGCGGCGGGCAGCTCGGTGGCGAGCTGGAACAGGGCGGTCGAGCGGGTCTCGGCGAGTCGGATGCCGAGTTTGCGGAGGCGTTCGCCCATGGCCCAGACGCTGATCGGGCGGCCGGGCTGGCCACCTGGGAACAGCCAGGGCGAGTCCGTGCGTGCGAGGACGGCGTGACTGCGGCGAACCTCGACCTGCTGGATAGCCAAGTCCGCGATACAAACTCAGGAAGTTGGACCGGGACGTCGCCGAGTCGGATGCGGACCGCTCCATCGTTCTGCTCGATGTGGTCGACGGTCAGGCGGGAGATCGCTGCGGGCCACTGGGCATAGAGGAGCAACAGCAGGCCGGCCAGGCGGTCTTCGGTCCGGATGGTGTCGTCGTGCAGCAGACGGCGGGCTGTGGTCCAGCGGGCCTCGTCGTCCATCGGCCGGGAGGGGCCGTTCCAACGAACGGCTGGGAAGCTGAGGTCGCGGGCGATCTTCTGGGCAAGGGCCCAGCGTACGAAGTTGCCTGCTTCCCGGCGGTGGCGCACGTTGTCGCTGGTCATCCAGCGTTCGAGTTCGATCTGGCGGCAGGTGGCGAGGGTCAGGTTCTGGTCGTCGAGCCAGTTGAGGAGGTGGACGGCGGCCCGCAGATGCTGGCGGACGACGGTGAGCTGGGTGTGCGTGATGTCCTTGCCGCGGTTGCGGCGGCGAAGGCGCCGCAGCAGATGCCAGGTCGCGTATCGGTGCAGGACCTTGCGCCCCTCGACGGTTGCGTGGGAGGCGATGAGATCCTTCACGAGTCGTTCGAGGCGAACCATCTGCTCGTCCCGCTGCGGAATGGCCTCGGTGGCCACGAGCACGCTGCGGATGTGCTCGACGACCTTGCCTTCCGGGAGTTCGTCCAGGGCCTCGTGGCTCATGGGCCGGCGCCCGGAAGCGAGATCCGACAGGACGGTGGAGACGATGCCCTTGGAGAGCCAGCGCATCGCGGTGCTGACGCGTTCGGTGCCGGTCAGGGCGTCGTGGAGGGCCTGGAGCTTCGGCGGTATGGAGTCCGTGTCATCGGCCAGGAGATCGTGGAGCCGCTGCTTGAGAGTGCAGCGAGGGCACGGTCCTGGAGCTCGGAGCCGCTCGGCTTCGCCGCAGGTGGGACAGGGGTGCCAGAGTTCCGCGTCCGGTGTGGTGCACGGGCCGCAAATGGGGGCGTCGGCGGTGCCGGAGTGGATGCCGCGGAGCCGTCCGCAGACGGTGCAGCGGGCTTGGCGCCTGTCGCAGCCGCCGCACCGGGGCAGGCCGGTCAGCTTGGAGAGCGTGCAGGGTGCGGTGCGGCCGCAGAGCGAGCAGGCCAGCACGGGCAGCGGACAGCAGTTGGGGCAGAGGGGACCGTCGGCTGTGCGGGTCTGCACTCGCCGTCGCTCTCCGCAGCTGATGCAGACCTCGGTGTTCGCGGGGTCGGTGACCAGGCAGTTCGGACACAGCGGACGCCCGTGCTCGTCACGGGTCGCCGGTTCGCGTCGGGCACCGCAGCGTGCGCATTCCTCGACACGGGACTTGGCGATGCAGTTGCG
This sequence comes from Streptomyces sp. 1114.5, assembly GCF_003635085.1. Lineage (NCBI taxonomy): Bacteria > Bacillati > Actinomycetota > Actinomycetes > Kitasatosporales > Streptomycetaceae > Streptomyces > Streptomyces sp. 1114.5. The sequence goes on along the minus strand of NZ_RBXE01000003.1, from coordinate 727,844 downwards.
GCAGACCCGCTCCCCGTCCAGCGGCTTGTCGATGCGGACGACCCGGTGACACCGGGGACAAGTCGGCCGGACGATCCCGGCGACGCCCGCCTCATGCAGCAGGTCGATGAACTGCAGGATGGCCCGGTGCGGCGCGAGATAGCCCTCGCCGGTCAGCAGACGGGGGTTGTCCTCCAGAGCCCATACCAGCCTCCGACGGTAGGCGGGGCGGGTGGGCACTGACCGGTGGAGAGCTTCGGCGATCACGTCACGGTCGGCGTCCGGGGCGATTGCGACGATCACTTTGTGGACGACGTCGACCGGGTCACGGTCGTCAGCGTCGGGACACATCGAACAGCGGGGCAGGCCCTTGCGGTCCCGGAAGGCCAGGCGCCGGATGTTGCCGCAGGCGGCGCATTCCGCGGTCTCCTGGCCGCAGACCGAGCAGTACCAGTCCTGGCCCTGGCGCTGGAGGGTCCGCAGGTTCTTGCCGCACTCGGCGCAGACCGGTGGCGAGACCGCCGATGCGCCGGCATTGCAGAGTTCGATGAGCAGGTCGCCGATGGCCCGCGGTGCCGGGGACCGGCCGTCCGTGAGGACGGCGGGCCGCATCGCCAGGGCCTGCGCGAGGCGACGCGACTTCGCCCGGCCGCCCGCGACCGCGGTGACCACGGCCTGGATGGCGGCGGGTTCGAGGTCCTTCTCGACGTCGGTGATCAGATCGGTCATCAGGCCGATCGGGTCGGTGACGGCGCGGCCGTGATGGTCAGCGGTGGTCACGGCCGGTCAACACCCCTGATCCTGGCCCGCTTCGGCCGCAGTCCGCCGAGCGCTTCCGCGGGTTCCCCGCCGCCGGCGGCGGCCTTCGTCGGCTTCTTCACTGCTCCGGCCACGGTGATGGGCTCGATGAGGTCGTCCATCGTGCAGTCCAGGATGTCGAGCAGGGCCATGAGGATCTTCAGGCTCAGTCGCTCCGGTCGCTCGACGACGAGCCGGTAGACCTGGCTCGACGACAGGGTGATGCCGCGTTCGGCGAGCGGCGGGATGAGGTCGGTGGTGGAGAACATCCCGCGGTCCGCCATGACCTTGCGCAGGTGCCACTGGTAGTCGAGCTTGGCGGCCATCGCCGGATCCCTCCTGTCAGGCCCCGGCAAACGCCGGCGCCAGTGCCTTGTGCAGGGAAGTGTTCATGAAGTCATCGCTGACATGCGTATAGATGGCCAGGGAGCTGTCGCACTCGTGGCCGACCTGCTGCTGGATGAAGCGCCTGTCCACCCCGTCCTCGGTCAGGTGCGTGACGTACGAATGCCGCAGCGAGTGCGGGACCAGCTCCTTCGGCAGCCCGAGCGCGTCGCGGTAGGCCTCGAACCGGTCGTTGATCGAGCCGGGCTGAAGACGCCCTCCCCGCTCGGTGATCCACAGAGCCGGGTGGTCAGGGAATCCGAAGCGCGGGCGGACGTTCTCGACGTAGTCCGCAACCGCATCGACCGCCCAGTCCATCACCGACAGCACGTTCCTCCGGCGCGGCGGCTGGCCCTTTTCGCCTTGCCTTAGCGGACGTTGAGCGTGCCATACCGGCCGAACTGGCGGGCCTGCGGGTTGCGTCCGAAGTCGACCAGGTCGAGTTTGGAGGTCTCGGTCCGCCGCAGACCCCAGCCGTAGATGACCTTGAAGAGGGTGGCGTCGCGGTAGGCAGCCAGGGCGCCCTTGCGCTTGGCTCGCACCGCCCGTTCGACCTGGTCGTCGGCGTAGTCAAGGAAGAGCTGCAGTTGTTCCCGGGTGAACGGTTTCGCCTCCGGGCTGCCCTCGTAGTCGTTGAGGTGGGCGATGGTGTTCCACTCGTGGCAGACCGCCACGGGGAAGGTGCCGAATGCCTCCTCGCAGGCCGGCCCCCAGCCGTAGCGACCGTCGATGAGGAACTCGCTGAACAGCCGCACCGTGCCCTGGTAGCTGCGGATCGTGGACGGCGCCAGGTGCCTTTCACCCGTCAGGGAGAGAGACCACTCGTCCACGTGGGCCGGTACCCACTGCCACGGGTACTCGTTCGCGAACTCCATGAACCGGCGTACGAGCCGTTCCCGGTCCTCGACCGTCTCGTCCTTCAGACCCCGCGACTTCTGCTGAGCGCGCCACCCACGCAGCATCGCGTCGAACATGGCGTCCTCGGGACGAAGCTGAACCACCCCCGAGACGAGCTCCAGGTGAGCCGACCCGGCAAGGGCCACCTTGCGCTGATGCACCACTCCAGACCATCCCTTCTGGAGGGCAGATCATGCATCAGACGGGATTATCTCCACAACATGCCTGGTCAGGCGGTCGCCTCATAGGAGCGCTGGAGTGCTTGAGGCCCTCGTCGTGACTTGCCGACCTGCAGGTTCTCGCCCGTCTGATGCAACTCCCGAGGGTTGAGGTAGACCTCCGTGGTGACCACGCTGGAGTGCCCGACCAGGTCGCGCAGGATCAGCAGCGGATCGGCTTTCAGCAGGTAGAGCGCCAGGCCCGAGGCGTCACCGGTGGCCGCCGCGAGCTGGGCGGCGTGCCGGTAGTGGCCCTCCACCAGCCTCTCCAGGGTGGCCATCGCGAAGGTGTGGCGGCATCGGTGCGGGGCGACGTCCGGGAACCGCGGCTCGAAGCGGTCGCGGATTCGGCGGGCCGTTCGCCGGAACAGCGTCCCCCAGTCCACGAACGGCCGGCCGTCGTAGCTGAGTGCCAGCAGCAGCGAGCCGCCTTCCGGGCCGACCAGCCGCAGGCGTTCCTCCGGCCGAAGGGCCGACCAGGCTGTGCGGCGGCCGTTGACCCGGCCGCCGTAGAAGTCCGCGTCCTCCACGACCAGCGGGCTCTTCGGCCTCCACGAGCCGCGCGACATCTCCCGGTCGAGGGCGGCGTAGGAGTGCACCGCCGCCAGCGCGGGGTAGTCGATCCACGTCGTGCGGAACTTGCGGCCCTTGGCTCCCAGCCGCGGGACCGCCCAAGGGATCGGCACCTCGGTCGGTTCGGCGGGCAGCGGCGGGACCTCGTGGACCAGCAGGTAGGTGAACTCCCGGCTCCGCATCCCGGTGCCCAGCACCAGGCCGCCCATCGCCGCGTTCCGGCCCGGGAAGCGTCCCCGGAACGTCGCGTCCTCCAACCCGTCCGGGCCCAGGCCGGCCAGGCCATAACGGAAGAGGCCCGCGAAGTCCGCCTCCAGGTACTGCACCGTCACATGCGGCTTCGGCCTTCGCATCCGGGCCTGGTTCCGTTCGGTTTCCACCAGTCGGCCCTGCACCATCCGCTTGCCGACGGCCACCGTGAAGGGCACCGCCGTCGCAAGCCCCTCATCGCCGGCCCAGCTGTAGAACCGGCTGAGCGCGGTGATCTGCAACTCCCAGGACGAGGAGTCCAGCCGCTCGTTCAGCGGCTCCGACAGCCGACGGTCCGCGTACGTGCCGAGAGCGGCGACCAGGTCCTCCCTGGCACCGAACACCTCGACACGGTGTCGGCGCAGGTGGACCAGCCAGTCCCGGGCCGCCAGCGCGTACGCCCGCCACGAGTTCGGCGAGGGTGCCCCGCTCGACGGCAGCGTGCGAAGCCAGGCGTTCACGGCCCGCGTCGCCCGCGGGCCGGCTTCGTCCTCGAAGGCGAAGTCGTCATCGAGGAGTACCGGCATCCGCTCTGGGATCAGCGGTTGACCGCCGAGCCCCCAGGACTGCCAGCCCTCGGAGGAGAAGTAGTGCACCAACACACGGCGGGACGGTAGGCCCGCGACTCGACCCTCATCAACTGCTAACCCCACGCCCAATCAACGGGAGCTGAGGAATGTGAGACACGCCAAGAAAGCAGCAACAACGTGGGTCCAGCCCTTTCATGCTGCTGGTGGCGTAGCCGGAGGGTCGGCGGGCGGTGGCCCTGGCCCATATCGCCAGCTGAGGCGGCCAGGCTCCTCAGACCGTTGCCCACTGGACACGGTAGCTCCAGCGTGCGAGTGACCTGACGACGGTTGCAGCACCGATGGGGTTGGCGCTGTGAACGAAAACAGCTCCGATCTGAAAGGGCTGCCCGTTGAAGGCGGCTTCTTCCATGAGGGTCACCACCGGCATGATGGTGTCGTCGCCGCCGAGATCGTGGTCAAGCCACAGCTCGTCAATGAAGCTGTCACGGTGCTCTTCCAGCAGCTGGATACCTTCGCGGCTGGTGCGGGCAATCCGCGTGGCCCGGGGAAGGGGGCGGAGGTCGTCTATGCCAAGGATGACCGGTATCGACGAGGTAGGTGCTTCTTTCACCGGGTTATTGTCACAGGAGGCGGGTGGGACAACCACGGGGTATTGAGGCTCTGCTGGACAGGAGGCATCCCAGGGGGGAAGAAGTCGCCGTTGGAGGTGGGTTCGTCGTGGCCGAGGGGTACCCGCAGGTGGTGGTGGGTGCGGTAGAAGCGGCGGGCGGCGCGTAGTTCCGGCGCGGACGGATCCTGACCGAGACAGAGGTCGAGAAGAAAAAGCGTTCGGATGAAAGCGTGCTGGAGGGCGGCGTGGCACTGCGGACGAAGACCTGGAGAGACTTACCCAGGGCGTATGTACATCCGAACGGGCCGAGCTGCCCTGCTTCGCATCGCGATGGTGCTTTCTGCCAGTGCGGTGGCCTCCCTGCCCCCGATTGCCGCTCCCGCAGCTGCCGTACCGGTTCCCAGGATTTCGGCGTCTCAGCCATGGGACGCGACCGCGTCGGAGCTCGACCGGGTGATCCAGCAGACGGCCGCCGACGCCGGTGTCCCTGGAGTGATCGTTGGCGTCTGGATGCCCGGACAGCCACGCTACGTGCGGGCCTTCGGTGTCGCGGATACGAGCGACTGCGCCCCGATGCGAACCGACCTGAATATGCGGATCGGCAGCGAGACCAAGACCTTCACCGTTACCGCGCTGCTCCAGCTCGTCGACCGCGGCGAGGTCGGCCTGGACGACCCGATCTCCGCATACGTCGGCGGAGTGCCCGACGGAGAGCACATCACGCTGCGTCAGCTTGCGGACATGCGCAGCGGCCTGTTCGCCTACAGCAAGGACGCGGGCTTCCAGCACCTGCTGGCGACCGAGCCGCATCGCCAGTGGTCGCCGAGTGAGCTGCTCGGCATCGCCTTCGAGCACCCCAACCAGTTTCCCCCTGGTGCGCAGTTCGACTACTCCAACACCAACACCGTGCTGCTCGGCCTGGTCGTCGAGAAGGTCACCCACCGTCCCTTGAGGGACGTGATCCGGGACCTGATCACGCGGCCGAGCCGCCTGGACCACACCTTCCTGCCGGAAGCGGCGGAGTTCCCGCTGCCGCACGCCCACGGCTACACCGACGTGACACCGGACGGCACGGTGGCGGACGCCACGGACTTCAATCCCAGCTGGGGCTGGGCAGCCGGCGCGATGATCTCGGACCTCGACGACATGCGCTCCTGGGCGGAGAACGTCGCGACAGGCGGGTTGCTGACCCCGTCGACCCAGGCGGAGCGCCTCGACGCGCAGCCCACCGGCGCGCCGGGTGACGCCTACGGGCTGGGCATCGACATCAACCACGGGTGGATCGGCCACGCGGGCTCCCTGCCCGGCTACCAGAGCCTGACGGTCTACCTGCCCGCCCAGAAGGCGACGATGGTGATCCTGCTCAACACCGACATCCCCTCGAACGGCGAGAATCCCAGCACCCTGCTTGGCCGGGCCATCACCCAGGTGATCAGCCCGGGCAACGTCTATGGCGACGCGTCCGACCAGAACTGACACGCGCCCAGGGTGACGCGGGTGCCAGCGGTAGGTGAGGTTCAACCTGCCCGGCGATGGAACGTCGATCCGAACGCCGGAGAGACTCAGGCGCGCCCTGACCTCGTCCGCCAAAACTCCCACCGGCCCGGCTGACCACCTTCGACCTTGACGGGCCGGCAATGTCCAGTAACTCCCTACGGCCTCCTGCTCCAGGCGCTCGGTGTGTTCCTGGTGGCAGGTCCAGCAGGGGCTGCCGGAGCGGCGGATGCCCTGGGCAGGCTTTCACCAGGGGCGTGGGCACCTGCGCGGGCCGGCGGTGCCCTGAGAGGCCGAGGGAAGCGAGGGCGTCGACGCGCAGCGAGGTTCGGTGGGCGGGGCCCAACCCAGGCCGGCAGGCCTGTCCCGGGATATTCAGCGGCGTGAGGTGATCTGACGCTGGAGCAGCAAAAGGTGCCCCATGTCCTGCAAGGATGTGAGTGTCGAAGTCATATCCAGCGCAGAAGCAGGGGCACCTTCTGGGTGAAGGCTACCGGGTGGGACGAACGGCTGTCGGTGAAGGCCGACGGCAAGGGCTTGTCGGGCACGCGGGGTCGGTGCTGCTGCGCCGATGCGCGGACCGGACTGGGCTGACGGCTGCGCTGGACCGGGTGCTGCCGCGCGGTGTCGGTGGCTCGTGGCGGGAGCGAGGCACGGTCGTCGTCGCACCGGCCTGCGCGATCGTGCTGGGCGCGACCAACCTGTCCGATGCCGAGGGCCTCCTCGCTCACCAGACGCCGTGTTCGGCCAGCCGCTCGTCGTTGCGCAGGTGGGCCAGCGCGATCACGGCGATCCGCCCGGCGTCCAGCTTGCGCCAGCCAATACTCGGCGGGGCGCGGGCGGGCCTCCTGGGCGGGTGGGCGCAGGGTGCGGGTGGCGTACAGGTATTCGCCTTGGGGGAGGCGCTTGTTGGCGATGATGACGGACTCGCTGCCGTCGTTGTGGACGGTCACGTCGCCGGGCAGCAGGCGGCGCAGCGGCGCGTACAGGATGTGGTCGGGCCGCGGCCGGCCGACGTGGCGCTGGGCTGGTGTCCGGGGGGTGCTGGCGGTGTCGCTCATATGCGGAGCCGTCCTTTGATGCAGGTGCGGACGCAGACGTGATGCACTGCGGGTTCGGGTGTGGTGGGTCGGGTGCAGATGCGGGTGGGGGTCGGGCGCGGGTCAGGTGCCGATTGCGTGTCATGCCGGACGGCCGAGCGCGCGAACCCCGGGCCGTCAGTCAGGCCAGAAGCCCGGAGCGCGCGGGCGCAAAGCCCCGGCCGGGAAGCCCAGGGGCCGGAAGCCCCGAGGCCCCCTCGACCGGCTCGCGGCCGCCGCCACCGAAGCCGCAGGCCCTCTTCGCCCCGCACAGGCCCCGGGCTGAGGCTGAAGAAGGATGACCGCGCCCGGGCCGTCTGCGGGCGTCTGACCGGCGCACCGCCTTCCCCAAGGCCCGTAGGCGGGCGGTGGGAGCGCTGCCGGTAGAGGTTACGCGGCGTTCCAGGTTTGCGTGGGCGGCGCTGCGGCAGTACGCCGCAGCGGAGCAGCGGTGGTTGGGCCCCGGGTGGAGGGGTCTTGGTAGGGCAGTTAGCGTGCCAGCTCGTGAGCACACCCATCCTGCCGACCCTTGAACAGCTACGGGATCTGCACTTCTTCGTCGGCGGGCGGGCCTACCTCGCGATCGGTCCCACCGTCCGCGTCCCGCGATGCGAGCCCCTGCTGCGCGAGGATGAGCAGGCCGCCGTACGCGACGCCGCCGGCGCCGTCCTCGCCGCCTCCCGGCACCTGTATCAGGCCCGGTGGCACCACCTCGACGAAGCCGAACCGGGCCCCGCCGCCCACGCCGTCTGGGCCGCCTACCGGGCCCTGGCCAGCCCCCGGCAGGACCACTGCGATCTGGCCCCGCATCTGCGTACCCTCCTCGGCACCAGCGCCTCACGGCCAGCTGGCCGTGAGGCCCCGCACAGACAGCAGCCAGAAACGCGGACGCCGGCGGTTCTCCTCGCTCGACAGCAGCCCAGCACCGCGCGACTTGTGGTAGCTGTGCCAGCGCTGCGCGAGCTCGCGATCCACGAACGTCGCCACGCCCGGCACCGTTGAGCCGGCCAGCTCGAACGTCTCCCTCGCCAGCCGAGTCGGCGAACCCGGTCGCCAGGTCGATGAACCGGGCCCTTGGAAGCAGGCCACGTTCACGTCGTCTCGGGACCTCCACCGACCGCACAGCCGCGTTGCTCGACCGAACGGGCGAGACACCTTCGGCGGTACGGGCGGCGTGGCGCCCCGAAAGCCGTCCGTAGATGGCGTAGACGAGTCTTCGACGTGCTGTCGACGACGCGACTTCAAAGACGATCTCTCGAGCCGGAACAGGGTGTGGGCCGACAATGCGACTGGCTCTGGTGACGTGTTTCAACGCCGACTGGCAGTTCGGCAAGATCCCTTCGCCCTATGTGCCGTTGAACCTACTGGGTCTGGCCGCGGTCGCGCGGCGCAGCGGCCACGATCCGGTGGTGATGGATCCCACGCTCGCCCTGACGGAGGGCCGGGTGACCGACGGGCCCGACTTCCACCGGCAGGTGGCGGAGCTCATCTGCGCGTCCGGGCCCGAGGTCGTCGGCCTCACCACAATGTGCAACTCCTATCCGCAGACGCTGACGCTGGCCCGGTGGTGCCGTGAGCTGGATCCCACCGTCCGGATCCTGCTCGGCGGACCGCAAGCCTCGGTGGTGGACGTGGCGACCCTGCGAGAATTCGGCTGGATCGACGCGATCGTGCGCAACGAAGCGGACCGGTCCTTGGTCCAGGTGCTCGACCGGTGGGCGGCGGGGGGCGATCTGGCCGGCGTCGCTGGCACCACCTGGCGGGGCGCAGATTGCGCCCTGGTGCGCGAACCCGCCGCCCCACTGCTGCAGGACCTGGACGAACTGCCCTTCCCTGCCTACGACCTGTACCCCTTCGACCGGATCCCTGTGGGCTTCGCGCCGGTGGAGGCGGGGCGGGGCTGCCCCTACGGGTGTACGTTCTGCTCGACAAACGTGTTCTTCAACCGGGACTACCGGATCAAGTCGCCGACCCGGCTGATCGCCGAGATGCGGCATCTGCGGGACACCTGGGGACTCACCCGCTTCGACCTGGTGCACGACATGCTGACCGTCGACCAGCGGTGGGTCCGGGCGTTCTGTGCCGCCCTGGTCGACGGCGGGTACGGGTTCGAGTGGGCGTGCAGCGCGCGTACCGACCGGGTGGACGACGACCTGCTCGCCACCATGGCCGCCGCGGGCTGCCGAGGGATGTTCTTCGGGGTCGAGACCGGGTCGCAGCGGATGCAGCCGCTAGTACGCAAGAGGCTGCGCATCGACCATGTGCTGCCGGTCATCCGGTCCGGCACCGAACGGGGGATCACCTGCACCGGCTCCATGATCGTCGGCTTCCCCGAGGAGACCGTCGACGACGCCGTCGCCTCCCTCGACCTCGCGCTGGACATCCTGCAGCTCTCCCCGGACACCCATGCGCAGATGCACCTGCTCGCGCCGCTGGTGGGCAGCCCGCTGTACGAGTCGCACCGCGACGACCTGCAATTCGACGGGCACAGCTCCGACATCTCCCTCTTCCTGCTGGACGAAGAGGAGATCGCGACGGTCACCCGTCACCGCGACATCTTCCCGAGCTTTTACCACATCCCGACGCCGCACCTCGACCGCGAGCTCGCCAAGGCGATCTCCGCGATCACGTACACCTGCCCGACGCTGTTCATCGCGCTGCGCCAGTCCGGTGCCGACCTGCGGCAGGTACTGACCGACTGGACGAGCTGGCAGCGCCGGCACGTCGGCCCGGAGAAGCTCCAGCCGGACTACTACCTCTCCGCGTTCGTCCCGGACCTGTGCCGGTACCTGGAGGTCGAGGTCCTGGCGTCCCTCGGCCCGGCCGCACCGGTCGTGCGCGACCTCATGGCGTACACCGAGGTGCGGTACACCCTCCAGCGGCGGCCGACCGGGGACCGGCCGGTATTCCGCGCCTTCGACTGCGACGTCCGGGCGCTGACCGCCTCGCTGCGCACCGGTGGCGGCCTCGACGTGGAGCACGTAGCGTCTGACCTGCTGTTCGTGAGCCTCACGGCACCCCGAGGGCGCGGCTACGCCGTCCTGGAGGTTTCCGTACCCCGCAGCCCCGACGCGCTGGTCCGGCCTGGGGACCGGCTGGAGATCCGCGACCCGGTCCGACAACTACTGTCCCGGCCCGAGTTGATCATCCGCAACACCTCGCAGCGGCGCGCCTTCGCCGCGAAACACCATCTGACCGAGCGGCACCTGACGGTGTTGGGGCTACGGCAGGAGGCTGCCACCGCCGCCACCGGGTGACTGGGCCGTCCGGGCTCTGCCAGGCGTGACGAAGACGAAGCCGTGCACGCGGAGACACGAAGTCGTGCACACCGAGACGAAGGAGCACTACCATGGCCGAAGACCTGGCATCGGAGCGGACCGGACCCGTCGGCAACCTGCCGTTCGAGGAGCTGGCGTTTGAGGAGCTGCCGTTTGAGGAGCTGCCGTTCGACGAGCTGGGGCTCGTCGAGCTGGAGTCGCGGTTGGAGGCGGCAGGCGGACAGGAAAGCTCCGTCTTCGTGACCGTCTCGGGTTCGTGGTAGCCGACATGAACCGCGGCGCCCGGGTCGAACGGCACCAGGGCTGGCGGGGCGACAGCGCCCTCGTGGAGGAGGCCCGTCGGCCACTGCGCCGCCGGGTCGCCGGCCTGCTGCAGGTGGACGGCCTGCCGGCGACCGCCGGCCTGCCGTCCGAGCGACGCATCGCCACCGGTGTTGACCCCCGGGTCTTCTACACCTACCCGCTGCTGTTCTACACGTCCTTCCCGGACGTGTCGCTGGCACAGCTGCGGGCGCTGTCCGTCAGCGGCTCCCACCTCTTCGACTACGTGCTGACCCTGGACGAGGTCCTGGACCGCCCGTCCTCCTGCAGCGGGGGAAGCCTGCTGCTCGGCAGCGTGCTGCACCGCGAGGCCCTGCACGGGCTGTACGCGCTGCTGCCACCCGCAAGCCCGTTCTGGAGCCACTTCGACCGCTACTTCGAGCACTTCTGCCAGGCGGTGCTGCGCGAGGAGGCCCGGCACCGCGGCCTGCTCCATCCATACCCTCGGGGTGAGCTGGAGCTCGTCTACTCGGGCAAGTCCGCGATCGCGAAGGCGTGTCTGGCGGCGCTCGCCGTGCTCGGCAGGGACGAGCGGCCGCTGGCCTGGCTGGAGGCCTCGCACGACTCCTACTACGTGGCGTTCCAGCTCGCCGACGACCTCGCCGACTGGCGGATCGACTACGAGCGCGGGCACTATTCATATCCCCTCACCCTGGCGTTCCTGCGGGCCGGCTGGCAGCGGCGGGTCGAGTCGGGCGGCCGTCCGTCCGTGCCCGAGGTGGCGGAGTTGCTTGCCCGGCAGGGTGTGGTCGAGGAAGTCCGCGCCCTGGCGCTCGGCTATCTGGACCGGGCCGCGGGTGCGGTCGACCGGATCACCGACGGCAGCTGGCACGCCGCCATCCGGACCACCCGGGAACGGATCGACGGCCCCGCCCTCGGCCTTGGTCCGCTGGCCCGGCAGCCGGGCGCCGCGGCGGCTCCCCTCGGTGCCCCGGCCGAACCCGCTGGGTGGCGGGGCGATCCGCGGACGCTGGCGACTCCGGTGGCTCCGTCCTGGCGGCCCTGGCTCGATGCCCGCCGGGTGCCGCGCGCACCCCGGCCAGCGCTCCTGGCGGAACAGCTCCGGACGCTCGACGCCGCCAGTCCGGCACGGACCACGGGCGAAGCCCTGTGTCAGGTGGGCCTGGCGATCGCCGCCTCGCGCCGGGCCTTTCCACAGCACGGCCTGACCGAGCACCTCGGCGTCTCGGCGGCCGAGCTGGACTGGCTTGACCAGCACAGCCCGTGGCTTGACGGCCTGCTCACGCTCGGCCTCGACGAGCCGCCCGAGCCGTGGCACCCGGACCGCCCCGGCACGCCCGGCACCGTGCCGGGCTGGGTACCACCAGCGGTCGGCCGGTACCTCGGCCACCGGCTGGTCGCCCAGTGCGCGCAGGAGTACCCGCCGGGGGCCGCACCCACCATGGACGCGCTGCTGCGCGACTACCGCGCCCACTCCGTGGCGTAGGACGAGGCTGACCATGACCCTGTTGCTGATGGAGGCTCAGTACACGGACCAGGCGTTCGCGGAGCAGTGGCTGGCCCGACCCGGCTGCGAGGGCCGGACGCGGGAGCCGCTGCCGGTCGCAGGGGCGCTGTTCGACCACTTCCCGTTCCTGCTGTACGAGTACTTCGCCACTGTGCCAATGGGTGCGGCCCGGCGGGTGGCGCTGGCCGCGCGCGCGGACGGGACGGCCCGGTTCCTGCGGTACCAGCAGAGCCGGGGCCGGTACGAGCCCGACCGGGCCGACCGTGACTGTGCGTGGCTGCAGCAGTTCGCCACCCGGCAGCTGCGGGGCGACCTGCCGGCCGGGACGCCGTTTTGGCAGTCGCTGGCCACCAGGCATCGCCAGCTCTCGGCCCCGGCCGCGGCCGGCGCGGTCCTCGCCCACACGACCACCGAAGCCTTCGCCGCCCTGGCCCGGTCGCCGGAGCCCGTCCGACCGGTGACGGAGTCGCAGAGCCACCTGTACGCCGGGCTGACTTTCTACCAGGAATGCTTCGGCTGGAAGGAGGACTTCCTGCAAGGCCACCCCTCGCAGCTCGTCTCCCGGCTGCTCGCGGAGCTGGACGCCCCACCGGCGCCCACGGGTGCCGACCGCGCCGCGCTGGTCGCCGACGCGGCCCGCCGCTTCTACTACGGGGGACTCGCCGAGCACACCCTCGGCGCCGCCTCCGAGCAGCTGTGCCGCGCCCTGGCCGCGGTGACCGACCTGCCGCCCGGAGCGTGGGTGCAGCGGCTTGTCGGCCTCCTCAGAGACGTGCGGGGGCTGTGCACGGACCTCGGCCGGATCCGCCGGGACGGGCTGGCCCGAGCGCGCGGCGCCGCGAGCCAGAGCCGCCCGCCGACCCGGGGAGGTGCTGCCCCTGTCACCCCGGCCGACTCGGCCACGCCGGCTGCCCTGGCCAATGCCTCGGCGGCCGCAGCCCGCTATCTTCGGCGGGAGCAGGAACCGGCCGGCCGCTGGGGCGACTTTCTGCTGCTGGGCCAGCAGAGCACCTCTTGGGTCACCGGCTACGTCGGCTGGAACCTGGCGGCCACCGGCACGGCCGCGGGCTCCCTGGCCGCTGCGGCCGACTGGCTCGTCGCCCACCGGGAGCCCGGTGGGGGGTGGGGGTACAACGGCCAGTGGCCCGTGGACGTCGACTCCACGGCGAACGCCCTGCTGTTCCTGACCCGGCACGGCGCGCCCGAGCCGCAACGGTGGGCGCCGGCGCTGGACTGGCTGCTGTCGGCGCAGCGGCCCGACGGTGGGTTCGCCACCATAGTGGACCCGGAGCCCTGGCTCGTACGGTTCCGCTCGGACGCTGGCGACCTGCGCGGGTGGACCTCCTCGCATCCCTGCGTGACGGCGGTAGCCGCGCTGCTGCTGGCCGGCCTGGACGGCGCCCGGGAGAGGCGCGGAGCACTGCGGGCCGCGCGCTGGCTCCTGGACCACCAGCGCCCGGAGGGCCACTGGGAGGCCTACTGGTGGACGAGCCGGCTGTACAGCACCTGCCGTGCGGTGCAGGCGATCGGGGAGCTGGGCCGCCGCGTCGACCTGCCCGGTGCCGCACCGGGCCGGGCGCGGGCCACCGCGTGGCTGCTGCACAGTCAGCGCCCCGACGGAGGCTGGGCCGGCGCACCGAACCGCTCATCCGGCGCCTTCGACACCGCGCTGGCCGTCCAGGCGCTGTGCGAACTGGGCACGGCGCCTCCCCGGGGTGACGCTGTGGCCCTCGCCGCAGCCTTCGCCCGCGGCACCCGATGGCTTCTGAACCACCAACGGCCCGACGGCAGTTGGCCCGTCGAACCGATCCTGCGGGTGCCCCGTCCGCAGCTGGCGGACCCCTGGAAACAGACCTCGTGGACGGAATCGATCGCTGGTCTCGACGTGGTCGTCGAGGACTGGCGGCGGCTGTTCACCACAGCAACGGCGCTTCGCGCCCTGCACACCGCATCACTGACCAGCGATGCGGTACCCGAACTCCCGACAGGAGACCTGTGATGGCAACCGAAGGACAGATGAACGTGCCCCGGCGGTACCGCGCCACGGGCCCGCACGAGACGCGCCAGCTCATCGCCAAGATCCGCACCGCCTTCCCGGACGCCAAGTTCGCCCTGCAGCAGCGCATCGAGGACGACAAGGGCGGCGTCGCCTTCGTCTGGTCGGTCCGCGGTACGCACAGCGGCGAGGTGGACGGTTACTCCCCAACCGGAGCGCCGGCCACGATGACGATCGTCACGAGCGCGATCACCGCACCCTCCGGCGCCCGGTAGGCACCGGGCGGCAGACGAGCGGCTCCGGCGGGAACTCCGCCGGAGCCGCCATCTGTTTGATGCCCACCCTGGATAATCAGCAACTGGGGTGACCTGATGCCGGGTTAGCAAAAGGTGCCCGTGACCTGTGAGGATGCGATTGCGACGACATATCCGTGCGGGGATCAGGGGCACCATTCTGGTGGCAGAGCGTACAGGGTGGGACCGGCGGCTGTCCGTGGCCGCCGACGGGAAAGGTCTGATCGGACACGCGGGGGCGGTGCTCCTGCGGGCGTGCGCGGACCGGCTCGGGCTGACCACGGGGCTGGGCCGCGTGTTGCCCGATGGCGTGGGCACCTGGCGGGACCGCGCGGAGGTGGTGGTGGGCCTGGCATGCGTGATCACGCTCGGTGCGACGAACCTGTCCGAGGCCGAACAGCTCCAGCGCCACCAGACGGCGCTCTTCGGAGCCGCCGCCTCGGACTCCACCGCCCGTCGCACCCTGTTCGCCCTGGACGCCCCGACGCTCGCGCGCGTCGCCCGGGTCCGGGCACGGGTCCGCCGGCACGTGTGGGGACTGCTGCACCTGCGGCCGGGCGGCTTCCCCTGGTTGACCGTGGCGGGCAAGCGACTTGCCGGGTGGATCGTCATCGACCTGGACGCCACCGTCATCACCGCGGCGTCCAAGAAGCAGGGGACGGCGGCCACGTTCAAGAAGACCTGGGGCTTCCACCCGCTCGCGGCCTGGTGCGCGAACACCCAGGAGTCCCTGGCCATGCTGCTGCGAAGCGGGAACGCGGGCGCGAACACGGTCGCCGACCACATCACCGTGCTGACCGAGGCGCTCGGACAGGTCCCTGGTTCCTCCCAGGCCAAGATCCTGGTCCGCGTCGACGGCGCCGGGGCCACCCACGACCTGCTGGAGCACCTCGAAGCACTGAACACCGCCCGGCGAACGGTGCGCTACACGGTGGGCTGGAAGCTGACCGACGCCGACGAGCAGGCGATCGCACTCGTTCCCGAGGGAGCATGGGAGGACTCGCTGCGACAGGACGGCAATGTCCAGGACGGCTACCACTGCGCGGAGTTGACCGACCTGAACACGCGTGAGGGCTGGCCGGCCGGGATGCGGCTCATCGTGCGCCGGGTCCGCCCGTCCGGGCGCCAGCTGGCAAAGCTCACCGCGTTCGAGCAGCGGACGGGCTGGCGCTACTCGGTCACCGCAACCAACATCCGCCACATGTGGGGCATCGCTGGCTCCCACCAGGCGCAGTGGCTCGACGCACTCGCCCGCGCCCACGCCACCGTCGAAGACCGGGTCCGCACCGACAAGGCCATGGGCCTGCGCAACCTGCCCAGCCAGGACTGGACCATCAACCGCGGCTGGATGCTCACCGCGAACCTCGCCCACGACCTGGACTGCTGGGTCCGGCTGCTGTCCGTGCACGACCAGCCCCAGCTGGAGCGCGCCGAGCCGGACACCATGCGCTACCGCCTCTACCACCTGCCCGCCCGCCTTGCGGCCCATGCCCGCCGCCGGTGGCTGCGGATCGACCACACCTGGCCCTGGGCCGACGCGTTCGTCCTGGCCTGGCAGCGGCTCACGCACCTTCCAGCCGCCACCTGACACCCGGCCCCGACTCCGACGAGCAGGAAGGAACCGCAGGTCCGGGCTGGTGGAACCCGGCGTCCCCGCAGCGACATGCGACGGCCCGCCCCGAACGACGCGGGGACATTACGGGCAGCCCGCCGATCAGATCAGCAACCGCTCACCGCTGACGAATCGAGGCTGTCTGTGGCATCGCCGGCGACAAGGGCCTTGCCTGGGTGCCAGGCCGTGCTCACTTTCAACAGTCGCCGGTCCGGAGAATCGGTGGCGCACAGTTGCTCGTCGTCAATTACCCGCCCATGCTCGCACGCGCGACAGCAACCGCACACCTGAATTAATGCAGCCGATCCCCCTGTTCTGAAACAGGGAATTCTTCCGAGCGCACAATTCTGCAATTCCTCACCGCAGCCAGCAGCCCGTTGCCCGGGACCGGACGGACCGGTCCCGGGCAGCGGGAGGGATCATCCGGCGTACGCCAGGCTGATCTGGTCGCCGAAGACCACCCAGTGCTGGCCGGGGTCGTTCGCGTCGCACGGCTTGGTGCCGACGTTCGGCGTGCCGTAGGCGTTGGCGAGGCAGTAGGCCGGGGCGTTGGTGAGGAAGATCCTGTCGCCCTGGACGCTCCAGTACTGGCCCGGGTCACGGCCGTCACACGCCTTGGTGCCGATGCTCTGGGTGCCCCAGGGGTTGGCGAGACAGTAGGCCCGGGCGTTGGCCAGGGCGATCTGGTCGCCCGTTACGGCCCAGTGCTGGCCCTGGTCTCCTGCGTCGCACGGCTTGGTGCCGACGTTCGGCGTGCCCCAGGCGTCGGCCAGGCAGTAGACGCCCGGGTGCAGCGTCGGCACGGCCGCGGCGTTCCCGGCCGGGACGAAGGAGGCGGTCAGCGCCAGTGCGGTGAGGGCGAGCGTCTTGCGCAGGGCGAATGCCATGAGAATAAATCCGTTCTCGATGCAACACGTATGATTCGTGCACGATCATGATACTGATTAGCCGTCGGATTCGAGCGTGCAGAGGATTTTTATCACCCATCGGCACCGCACCAGAAGCCGAGCTCTACGCATTCATCCGAACGGGGAATGGATGCCCCGAGCGGAAGCTCCGACCCGGACTCGTCGTCCTCCGCCGAGCCGAGCTTCAGTGGGCTGTAGGGCGGGTTGGCGTCCGAGTACAGCTCGTCCTTGCCCCCGCCGCCGCTCGTTGTTCGCCCGGCACGGGCACCGGCTCACCTCCTCGACGGCGACTGGACAGTTCCCTATAGCGTCAGTGTGTTGAGCGCTGCAGGAGAGGTGCCGGGTGGCGAGTGTTCTGGGCGGGTCGGGACCGCTGGCGCGGTCCGGCCCATCAGGAGTCGAGTCGACAGATCATGAGACCGGGTCAGCCGATCGCCGCCGCGCTGAACCTATGCTCGCTCCGTCGATGCGCGCCAGAGCCGGACCGTGCTTCCATCAGCACTCGCCAGCAATGGCTCGTTGGGAGCGAACGCTGCCGTTTTGAGGCCGTTGACGAAACCCGCGAGTGGAGACCCGAGGGAAAGGCCGCTGGCCGGATCCCATAGGCGTACCGTGCGGTCCATGCTCGCGCTCGCGAGCAGTCTGCCGTCACCGGAGAAGGCGACGGCCCTGACCGCGTTGCGGTGGCCCACCAAGGGGTTGCCGACAGGCCGGAAGGTGACGGTGTCCCACACCTGCACGGTCTCGTCCCAGCTGCCGGTCGCGAGAAGGCCGCCATCAGGAGAGAAGGCCACTGCACGTACCGCACCGCGATGGCCGGTCAGTGGTGCGCCGACGAGCCGGCCACTCAAGGGATCCCACAGACGCACCACCGCATCCTCCCCGCCGGTTGCCAGGAGCCGTCCATCCGGGGAGAACGTCACGGCGTCGACCCCGCTGGTATGGCCCGTGAGCGGAGATCCGACAAGGGCGCGGGTGCTCGGATCCCACAGGCATACCGTGCGGTCCAGCCCGGCACTCGCCAGCAGTGTGCCGTCGGGGGCGAAGGAGACGTCCCACACGGCACCGGCGTGCCCCGTGAGCGGTTGCCCGATCTGCTCGCCCGTCGCCAAGTCCCACAACCGCACCGTGCGGTCCCGGCCTCCGCTCGCCAGTAGCCGCCCGTCAGGAGAGAAAGCCACGGCCCGTACGCCGTCACGATGCCCAGCAAGCGGCGCGCCCACGAGGGAACCCGTGGCCACCCTCCACAGTCTCGCCGTGCCGTCCTCGGAGGCGGTCGCCAACAGCCGTCCCTCGGGTGCGAATGCCACCGCCGTGACGTTCCCAGTGTGCCCGCTCAAGACCGTGCCGGTGAGGTTCAGCGCCCGTCTTGGTGAGGCCGCGCACTCAGTAACGGGGACATCGTTGCAGTGCACCGGCTCCGGCGGGGCGGGAGCCGGCGGCGGGCCGAGAGCTGCGGTGACCCACAGGCGTGCCAGCGCCGCGTCGAAGAACTCGATAGCCTCACCGTCGCGTTCGACACGGATCACCACCCCGGAGCGAGCCTGAAGCGACGGCGCGGGGGGCGGTGCCTGGGGAGGGTGGATGTGCACGCCTCCTTCGATCGTGCCCGCCTGCACGAGGGATCCATGGATTCGAGAGTGGCCCTGGATAACGTTGCGGGTCGTCCCCGCTGTCTCAGTGCCCTCTGATTCCTCTGGCGCCATGGGCTCGCCCCTGCCACATCGTGAATGCCCGAGCTGGTATGGCTGTTGACCCAGCAGGCTATCTCGGCCTCGGGGTGCCGCCCTCCATCGTGAACCTGGCCGCCGACAATCTCAACACGCTGACTTGCCAGGGAAGCCCGGTGCCGGACCGTCCATGGTCCGGCCGGTGGGGTGACGGGCTGACGGCGGGGCCGGCCACGGCCCTGACGGTGGATCCGGCACCGTAGGGCAGGCGGCAGGGGCTGGTCCAGCGCAGCCCTTGGCACCGGCCACGGGTGCGCGGGTGGAGCACATCGCACCGGGCCAGGCCCGGATCCGGCGGGCCGCGATGGCGGCCCGGTTGCCGCCCCCACCCGGTGGTCCGGCAGGGCAGGCGGCGCGCGGCCCGCCGGATCGGGCTGCGATCCTCCTCCGAGGCCGAGGAGTACCCGCAGCTTGGCCCCGGCGCTCCCGCAGGGCTGTCGGCGAGCGCCGGTAGCCTGCGGGCATGTCCGTCAACATCGACCTTCACTTCACCGTCTCCAAGCTCGGCGACGCCGCGCAGGCCGAGGCGGTCGCCGCGTCCGTCGGCGACCTGCTGCGCGACGAGGGTTTCGAAGACCAGATCAGCTACGGCCCGGTCGTCGACAACGGTGTGCACTACGTCACCGGCGAGGCCAGGTACCCGATCATCATCAGCGGATTCGGGCGCTGGCAGCCGTACTTCGAGACCTCCTTCGCCACCGCCGTGGCCCAGGTCGCCCCGCACGCGGAGGCCTTCATCACCTGGGGCTACCCGGACGAGGAGTACTGACCGCCGCTGCCTGAACTGCCGTCCGGCGCAAGCCCCCCCCGGCCTCGCGCCGCCAGGGCAGCTTAGCCCCACCAGGCCACCGGCAGCTCAGGTGGAGGCGGAGCTGGGCGGCCCGGGCCGGGGAGTCGGCGACCACGCGCCGGCGTCGGGTGGTCGGGTCGTGGCCGGCGAGGTGCCGGTGGCCGGCGGTGCCAGGACTGACGTCGGTGGGCTGCTGTCCCCGGGGTTGCGCGCGACCGGGTGAACCTCCGAGCACATGGCGACGGTCACGTCACGGTGGCGGAATGCTGCGGGATACGGGCCTGACGGTTTGTCGGCCCAGCGGTGCGGGCTTCGGCCGCCGCACACCGTCCCACCCCATCGTCCGCACCGGAAAGGCCCCTCGATGACCGTCTCCCCCAGCCTTCCCGCCACCCGCCGTGGCTCGGCCGGCCGTTGCGCGGCGCTGGCCGTCGCACTCGGCATCGCGGCCGCGATGACCGGTGCGGTCCCCGCCCACGGCACGCAGACCGCCGAAGACCCGTTCCCCGTACCAGTGGCACTCGGCGGGGCCCGCCAGGTCATCACGGTCAGGGCCGAGGGCACCCGCGCCGCCGTGACCCTGTGGGACAGGCAGGACGGCGTCTGGCGGTCCGTCGTCTCCACGGCCGACGCGAGGATCGGGTACGGCGGACTCCACGACGGCCTCACCCGGGTCCAGGGCAGCGGCACCACACCCACGGGCACCTACACCCTCACCCAGGCCTTCGGCATCGCCCCCGACCCGGGCACGAAGATGCCCTACCACCGCCTCACCGCGCACGACTGGTGGGTCCAGGATCCCTCCTCCGCCCACTACAACCACATGCGCACCGACACCCAGGGCGGCTTCCACCTCACCGAGCAGGGCCCCCTGGGCAGCGAACACCTCGTCGACCACCCCGTCCAGTACGACAACGTCCTGGTCATCGACTTCAACACCACCCCCGTCGTGAAAGGCCGCGGCGCCGGGATCTTCCTCCACGACCTCGGCTCCCGGGCCGACGCCACCGCCGGCTGCGTCGCCGTTCCCGCCGCCTTCATGACCCGGACACTGCGCTGGATCAACCCCACCGAACACCCCGTCATCGCAATCGGCTAGATCCCTGCAGCCGGGCGGTCACCGGTCGCCGCCGACGGCGCGGCACCACCGCCGATCAAGAAGCACCCGCTGGTGCGCCGCACCGGCCCACGCGCCGCCCGCCGACGATCCGGCGAGCGCAGAGCGCTGCCATCAGCGCGGCGACCGCGCTCCCCAGCGTGGCCGAGGCGGTCCAGCCGTGCGAATTGCTGGCGACCTGCGCCACTTCGACCTGCAGGAAGTACGTCCCACCGGCCGTCAGGGCCGCCCGGCCACACCCCGCCGACCCTGGGTCACGCTCCTGGGCGCGCGCCAGCACGGCGCCCACCGCCAGCCCCGGCAGGGCGGCGGTCACCGCGCCGAACGCCGAGAACAGCAGCCAGTACACCAGGACGAATGGCCCGGCCGCCGGCTGCCCGGTGAGCGTGATCACCAGCACCAGCACGGTGACCGCCGAGACCAGCGCGACCGCCGCCCCCAGCCCGTACCCGAGACCACGCCACACGATGGCCGAACACTTGCTCATCCTGTACCCCCTGTTGTTGTTCCGACCGGCTCCGCACCGATCCGCGGCGCGAGGACTGCGGCCGAGGCGGCGACGACGAGACTCCCGAACGTGGCCGCCGCAGCCCGACAGGGCCCACCGCCCAGCAGGTCGAACATCGCCCCGGCCGGTGGTCACGATACGAATAACCCCCTACCCGCCGGCGCCCAGGCCCGCCATCATGATCAACCGTGTCGACCTCCCCCGAGCCGCCCGCCGCGGCGTCCGCCGACAGGCCCGTCCACGGTTCGCCGTGCCCGCGCTGCGTCTCCCCCCTGACCGACGACCCGCGCTTCCTGCTCTGGTGCCCGGCCTGCGACTGGAACCTCGTGCCCGGCGGGGACGCCGCTCCCGAGCCCACCCGCCGCGAGCGGGCCGCGATCGCCCGCACCGACCGGCTCTACGAGGAGCAGGCCACCGGAGGCAACTCCCCCACCGCCCGCCGGGACTGGCTGCTGGCCTCCGCCGCGGCCGGGCTGATCCACCTCGTCACCGTCGGCATCTTCGCCCTGGCACTGTGGCTGCTGATCGCCGGGACCGTCGTGCAGCGCTGCGTCGGCGCGGTGGTGCTGGTGATCGCGGTGACCCTGCGGCCCCGGCTCGGCCGGTTGCCGAAGGACGCGGGCGTGCTCGACCGCGCCGGGGCGCCGGCCCTGTACGGTCTGGCCGACCGGGTGGCCGCCGAGGTCGGCGCCCGCCCGGTGGACGTCATCCAGGTCACCGACGAGTTCAACGCCTCGTACGGGCTGGTCGGGGTGCGCCGCCGGTCGGTGCTGCGGCTCGGCCTGCCGCTCTGGGAGGTGCTGGACGACCGGGAGCGGACAGCCCTGCTCGGCCACGAGTTCGGCCACCGGGTCAACGGCGACCGCCGGCGCTCGTTCTGGCTGTACAGCGCCGTCGCGGCGCTCCGGGCCTGGTACGACATGGCCCGCCCGGGCCACGACGGGCCGGTCGTGGGCCGCGACGAGGTCTCGTTGCTGGTGCGGCTCGGCGCGGCGTTCGGCCGGCTGGTGCTGCGGGGCGTCGCCTGGGTGCTGTACCAGGGGCTGGTGCTGTTCGACCGGCTCACCTCCCGGGCCGGCCAGCAGGCCGAGTACCACTCCGACGTACTCGCCGCCCGGGTGGCAGGCGGCAAGGCGGCCCGGGGCATGCTCGCGGCGCTGCTGCTGTTCAACTCGGTGGACACCGCCATCCACCAGATCCGGGCCGAGGAGCGCGGGCGGCCCCGGATCTTCCGCGCCCGGAGCCGCCGAACCGAGGACGCGCCCGCGCCGCCCGCGCCGGACCTGCTCTGGGAGCGGGTGCGCGAGCACCTCGCCTCCGTCCCCGCCATCGAGCGGGAGCGCCTGCTGCGGCTCAGTGCCCGTGACCGGTCCGCCGTGGACGGCTCCCACCCGCCGACCCACCTACGGATCGCCCTGGCCGCCCGCGGCGGTGACGGCGCCGTCACCGTCACCGCCGCCGAGAGCGC
Organism: Streptomyces sp. 1114.5; assembly: GCF_003635085.1. Lineage (NCBI taxonomy): Bacteria > Bacillati > Actinomycetota > Actinomycetes > Kitasatosporales > Streptomycetaceae > Streptomyces > Streptomyces sp. 1114.5. Next base: position 705,544 of record NZ_RBXE01000003.1, on the reverse strand, counting down.
CTCGATCGCCACCGAGCTGGCGCCGCACCGCGCCCGAATCGCCGCCGGTCTGCTGGCCGGCTGACAAGGCGGGCCGGCAGCCTCGTCGTTGACGGACGGGCGGACTTCGTCGCGGCTCGCCCCCGGCTGGGGCCAAGGCATCACCTCGCGCACTTCCGGCGGGCAAGCCCGCGGGCTACGCCCTCCGGGTACCGGGCAAACCCGCGAGCAAGCCTGTGCGAGTGCACGCCCGCTCGAAACCGACCGTTCAGCACCCGCCCTCACAACGACAACCCGCGCCCGGGGGGACGGGCCGAGACCGACCCGCACGACAGCCGACCCGACTCGATCGGTGGGGCACCCCAATGGGAAAATCGTCCCTGTCCTGATCGTCGGCGCACCTGCCAGTCACACGCACGCACACTTCCGGGGGGAACAATGACGACGCGCACCCACGCACTGTCCGCTGCCACGGCCGTGGCCGGGGCCGCGGTACTCCTGCTCGCCGCATGCAGCAAGGACGTGCCCGCCCTGAGCTTCGGCTCCGCGCAGCCGTCGGGGAACCGGCTCGCCGCCCAGCCGCCGACGGGCCGCTCGCTGGCGCTGGCCCAATGGCCGCACGGCTGCGAGGTGCTGAGCGATGCCGAGATCAAGGCGATCCTGCCGCAGGCCGGCGGCATCAAGCGAAAGCCGGTCAAGGTCACCATCATCGACTTCAACCCGCTGTCCGAGGCAGACCCCGGCACGACCGGCGATGTGCCCGACGCCGGCTGCAAGTTCAGCTTCGGCCTGCCCGACAAGCACGAGAACGACAGCAACAGCAGCATCACCCTCACCTTCACCGCCGTCGCCGATCCCGCGCTCGTCGCGAAGAGCTACACCAAGGACCTGGCCCAAGCCCGGGAGGACGCGACCAAGTATCACAAGGAGTTCGAGGACCTCGGCACCTCGCTGGGCCCGCAAGGCTGCTTCGCCGGCGACCTCGCCAGGGGCAACCTGACCTGTCACCAGGGACCGTACGAATTCGAGGTGAGCGGCACCTCGACGGCCGACGGCGTGGGGGAATACCCGAAAGCGGACCGGAACTGGAGCGACAAGGTGCTGCGCCAGGTTGCACGCACCCTCAGCGCGCGCATGCCGTGACGGCGAGGCACCGGCCCGCTCGGCATTCGGCCGATCGCCGGCAGCGGGTGGGCCGAACGACACCGTCCGACCGGTCGCCGGCTGCGCGGACGCCGGTTGGGAGATCCCGCGGCTGTTCCAGGAGATGCGCACGGCGCCCGACTTCTACGTCGACAGCACCAGCCAGGTCGCCGTCAGCCCGTTCGCACGACGCGGCGGGCGTCCCTGCTTCAGGACGCGGTGGCCAGCTCCAGCGCCGCCAGCACCTCGGCGCGGCTGGGCGCGCCGACGGAGCGGTGGGTGACGTGGCCGTACCCGTCAAGCACCAGCACGGTCGGCGTCCGCAGCACGTCCACTCGGCGGACCAGGTCGAGCCGTGCCTCGGCGTCGATCTCGACCAGCCGCACTCCGGGACGGTCCCCCGCCACTTTGCCGAGCAGCCTGCGCGTACCTGGGCAGGCGGCGCAGAACGAGGTGGAGAACTGCACCAGCGTCGCCTGCTCGCCCAGCGGCTCGCCGAGGTCTGGGCCGGTCAGCCGCAGCGCGCCGCCCGCCCTCCCTCGCTTCATCCTGCCGTCCCGCGCGGCCCGGAAGAGGCCGAACGCCGTCGTCACGACCAGGACCACGGCCAGGAGCAGTAGTCCCGTCAGCGTGCTCATGAACGCTCCTGCGCCGAAAGGCCGCTCACCCGGGCGCGTCCGCGCACGGCCAGCAGGTAGAACTCGCAGCCCAGGCAGTAGCCGAAGGCCGCGTTGAGGAAGGCCGCGGCGAGCGCCAGCGCGGTCGCGGCCGCGCCGAGCCAGAACGCGCCGCACAGGTAGCCGACGGTGCCGACCACGGCGAAGGCGAAGCCGACGGCCTGCGCGAACCGGGGCGGCCGCTCGTTCTCCAGCTCGGTCGGCGGACCCAAGCGCGGGCGCACCAGCCGCCGGTAGAGGAGGCCGTAAGGCGAGAAGCGCAGGCCGAGAAGAGCACCCAGCGCGAAGACGGCGGCCTGCGCGGCCAGCAGCGCACCGCTGCCTGTCACCAGGACGACAGCGAGGACCACGGTGGTCAGGGTCGCGGCGAAACGCGGGCCGCGGGGATCGATGCCGGCGGGTGCGGGGGTGGTGCGGGACGTACCGGGACTGCCGAAAGGCATGTCGGGACTCCGAGGGTTCGAGGTTCCTGGGGGTGGGCGAGTGTCAGGAACGACGACACGCAGCGGACCACACTCGACCGAAGTCGATGTGGTCCCGGGTCACCAGGAAGGTCTCGTGAGGCACGGCTCCATTGCAACAGCCGCGCAAGCCACGGGTCAAACGGCCGGAACAACGCCGGGTGCGGTCCTCCAGCAGCGCCACCGCGTGCCGCGACGGGCAGCACCGCCCGGCGCGAGCGCCAAGACTCACCGACCGACAGCCCTGCCGGTCGCCCCAGTGCCAGAGCAGGGGTACTGCCGTGTCCCTGACTGTCGGCGCTGCCGCGCCCCGTCCTCTGTCGCTGCAGTGCCCCCAACTTCCTGATCAGCTAAGGTCGTTCCGCTCCCCTGACCGTGCGGGAGTTTCGGGCAAACGCTCGTCGCGTCCCCTCCGCGGCTGCGAGCATGGAGTCATGCCGCAGGATCACCCGGAACCGCCCTCGACCTCCTCGGTGGAGAACCTCCTCGCCGACGGGGCGACCGTCAACGGCTCGGTGCTGCAGGCCGGAAGCGTGCACGGAGACGTGCACCTCCACCCGGCGGAGCGGCCGGTGCGCCCGACGGGCCCCGGAACGGTGGACGTCCTCGTCGAGTACTTCGAGCCCGGCCAGTGGCTGGTGGTCCCCTCGCGAGCGGCGTTGGAGGTACCTCCCGCGCTGTTGCCGGGTCAGCGCCCGGGCGAGGAGGACGTGGCCGAGTGGGCACGCGGGCACGGGGGTGTGGACTTCGCGACCACGGAGCTGTCCGTGACCGTGATCAACCGCTCCGACGCTCACCTCACCCTGCGCGGCTTGACGGCCGAGGTCACCGACCGCGCCGAACCGCTCACCGGAGCGTTGGTCTCCCGGGTCCCGCAGGGCGTCAGCGGCGTACCGGAGCTGGAACTCGACCTCGACCAGGAACGTCCGGAACTCTGGGAGGTGGACGAGTTCACTCGTGGACGTGTCGGTGCCCGCCCCTTCCTCGACCGTACCCACGTGCGGCTGGCCCCGGACGAGTCGCAGCGCTTCATCGTCACCGCGCGGATCCGCAGTTCCTGCTGCACCTGGAAGCTCGTCCTGGCCTTCCGCGGCGACGACGGCACCGAGTTCGCCGTCCGACCTGCGCAGCGCTTTCGAACCACCGGGCTTCCGGTGACCGGACTCTCCCCCGTCGTGCGGTGGGCGTGGTTCGAGGATCCGCCGCGGTTCTGGCGGGACACGGTCCGGCTGGACTGGTGCAGTCAGGGCAACCCCGATCCGGAACTTCCCTCAGCTCCGAGGGAACTGCGCAAACTGGCCGGGCGCTTCGGCCCGCATCTGACGCACTTCCTCAGCACGGGCACCACCGGCCCGGAGCAACAGCTCCGGCTGGCCGCGGTGCTGCCCGCGGTGCGGCTGGCCGTCGACCTCGTCAGGGCCGACCGCAAGGGCCGGCACGCCGAAGCCGCCCGGCTGCGCGCCGAGCTGCGCCGGCGGTTCCCGCGCCCGATCCTGGAGCAGGCCTACGTGGCCGCCCTGCTCGCGGCGGGCCTCACCCACGGGATCCCGCCCAGCCACCGCGAGAAGCTGATCGTCTACCTGGCAGGCACCCCCGCCGCCGAGGTCCTGAAGCCGATGATCGCCGTTGCCGCCCGCCGCTGAGTTCCGTGGGTCGACGGTTCGGGCCGCACCGGCGCGTGAGAGGATGCGCGCGATTCTCGGGCTACGGAGGGGGTTGTCCGGTCGAGCCGCCCGACTTCGAGGCGATCGCCGACGCGCTCCACGTCCTGCCCCCTGCCCGAGTTCACCGGGGCCCGGGACGAACGCCGGCCACGCCGAAGAGGGCCGACGCTCCGCCACGGGCTCGGTGCGCTACGGCCTCGTGGACCCGGCCCAGCCGGTGGGGACGTGGCCGAGGCGGACGCGCTGGGGGTGGCGGCCGACGGCGACCGAGACGGTCTTGCGGCCGGTCGCGAAGTCGATGGCGGTGACCTGGTCCGCGCCGCTCTCCGAGATCAGGCAGGACTTGCCGTCCCCGCTCACCGTCGCCCAGTACGGTTTGGACGCGGGCACCAGCGGCCCCTCCTGGAGGGTGGCGCGGTCGACCACCGTCGCGTAGTCGTCCACGGTGCCCGCGACGCAGATCCGGTCGCCCGACGGGCTCATCGACAGGCCGTGGTGGCGGGAGTCGTTGGGCCAGGTGGTGCGGTCGGTACTGGCGGCCGGGTCGACCGGGAGGGTCTTCACCCGGGTGATCCGGTCGGCGGCCACGTCGTACTCCAGGAAGCCGTTGAAGAAGGACACCTGGAAGTAGAGCCGGGTGCCGTCCGGGGAGAAGACGGCGGGCCGCACGGCGTTGGAGAGGCCGCCGAGGCCGGCGTCGTCGAGGCGCTTGCGCATGTCGATCTCGCGGATCGGGGTGAGGGTGGCCGCGTCGACGACGGTGATGTGCCGGTCGCCCTTCGTCCAGTCCAGCCAGGGCACGTCCAGGGCGGTTTCGACGTTGCCGATGGACATGTTCCACAGCTGCCGGCCGCCGTCGGTGAAGATGTTCTCGTGCGGCTTGTCCCCGGTGTGGAACGAGCCGAGTTCGGCGCCGGTGCGGACGTCCAGGACGTGCACGGTGTTGGCGGTGGAGGCGGAGACCGCCACCCGGGTGCCGTCGGGCGAGAGCGCCATGTGGTCGGCGCGGTAACCCGCAACGGGGAAGCGCCAGTTGACCCGCCCGGTGGCGAGGTCGAGGGAGACCACGTCGGCGAAGCTGGGCCGGGAGACGACCACGGCGGTGCCGTCCGGCGTGCTGTACATGTCGTCGACGAACTGGTCGTGGCCCTCACCGGGGCCGAGCCTGATGCCGAGGAAGTAGCCGAGCTTGACGGGGTTGAGGTAGATCTCGGCGAGCCGCTGGTCCTTGTCGGGGATGACGTCGATCCGTCCGACCTTGCTGAGGGCGCCGGAGGATTCGATCACGTCGGCGGTGCCGTCCCAGTTGTTGCCGACGAACATCACCTCCCGTAGCGCCGGGGTGGCTCCGGGGGCGGCACTGCTGGTGGCGGCGGCCGGGGCGAGCAGGCCTAACGCGACCGCGAGGGTGCAGAGGGATCGGACGCCGAGTCGGCGCCGGGGACCTGTCCTGGACATCGTCGCTCCTTCGTGGGGGTGGCACGACGGGTTGTGAGACGGTCTGTCAGCTTGCGCCATTCGACGGTAGGGAGGGGTCCGGTCCGCTGGCAAGACGTCGGCAGCGGACGAGTTCGTCCCCCGACAGCGCGCAATCCAGGCCGATCCGTCGGACGGTCTCCACCAGCAGCACACCCCCGGCCTGCGACACGGCACCGACACCACCGCCCCGCACCAGCACGCGCGGATATGACCCACTACGTTTCTTCACCTGGAGAGTGCTTCTCCACTGCGGCGACCGGACCCTAGACAAGCCCAATCGTCCCAGGTCAGAAGCACTCTCCTGGGTTTTTTGCCAGTAGATCAGACCATCGCCCCGTGAAAGCCCGGGGCCAAAGGAAGGGTCAGTGCAGGCCCTGGACGGTGCCGCCGAAGATCCCGTTGTTGATCGAGAGGGCGTAGCCGTCGCCGTTGCTGAGGTACCAGTGGGCGAAGGTGCCGTAGGCGTTGCCGAACTGCAGCACGACCTGGTTGGCCGACCAGGAGACGACGGTGATGCCGATGCAGTTCGCCCCGTTGCTGCTGCTGTAACCGGCTTCGAAGTCGTTGTCGTCGGTGAAGTAGAGCTGGCTGCCGTAGGCGTAGCCGTTCGCGCTGTAGGTCCCGCAGCTGGTGGCGTTGTTGGGGGTGCCCGGGGGCGGGGTGGCCCCGAACCCGGAGCCGGTGATGGTGACGGTCGGCGAGGCCACCCAGGGACCGGCGGTTCCGCTGAAGGCGACCGAGGTGATGCCGGGCTGCGCCACCGTGGTGGCGGCGGCCCGCTGGGCGCCGGCCTGGGCGGGGGCGGCGACGGTCGCCGCCAGGGCGGTGGTGAGCGCCAACGCCGATGCGGCCAGCGTGAGTTTGCGCGACCAGCTCATGGGTTCGTTCTCCTTCGAAAGGTACGGCAGCGGTGCACCACCGCCCGGGAAGCCCCGAGCGGGTGGGGCGTTCTGTACCGTGACCGAGCGGGATTTCAACCGGCTTACAGCGGCCGGCCGCAGTTCCGGCCGATGCGCCTCCCGCCCGGTGGTCGGCCGGTACGCTGCGTGAATGGTCTTCTGCCGGATCCTCGGCCCGATCGAGGTCGAAATCGACGGTGGCCTGGCGGAACTCGGAGGGCCGGTTCCGCGGCGGCTGCTGGCGGCGCTGGCGGCCGGTGCGGGGGCGCCGGTGTCGCATTCGGTGCTGGCCGAGGTGGTGTGGGGCGCCGAGCCGAGCGCCGAGGTGATGAACGCGATCCGGGTGTCGGTGCACCGGCTGCGGACCGCGCTGGGCCCGCGGGCACGGGGGTACTTGCAGTCGACCCCGCAGGGCTACCGGCTGGCGCTGGCACCCGAGGCGACCGACTACGCCCGGTTCGAGCAGTGGGTGGCGCAGGGGACGGAGGCATTGGCGACGGCGGATCCGTCCGCCGCGGTGCGGGCGTTGGAGTCGGCGCTCGCGCTGTGGCGGGGCCGTCCGTGGGCGGAGCTCGGTGAGTCGCTCTGGGTCTCGGGCCTGCGGGCGCGGATGGCGGAGTTGCGGGAGACCGCGGTCGAGGAGTTACAGGCCGCGCGGCTGGCCTGCGGTGACACCGCTCGTGCGGTCGCGGCGCTGAGCCAGGCGGTGGTCGAGGCCCCGTACCGCGAGCGGCGTTGGGAACTGCTCGCGCTGGGCCTGTACCGCACCGGCCGGCAAGGGCACGCGCTGGCGGAGCTCCGGCGGGTGCGAGTGCTGCTGCGCGACGAGCTCGGCGCCGAACCGGGCGCCGCGCTAAGGGAGTTGGAGAAGCGCATGCTTGCGCACGATCCAGGGCTGCTGATCGCGTCGGCAGCGGAACGGGCGGACGAACCGGAGCCCGCCGGTCCGCGGCCGCCACCGCGGCCGACGGTGGCCCGGCCGCTGTCGCGGCTGATCGGCCGCCGCCGGGAGCTGTCCTTGCTGGACGCGGCGGTCACCGAGTCGCGACTGGTGACGATCACCGGACCGGCGGGGGTCGGCAAGACCCGGCTCGCCGTCGAGCACGCCGCCGACCGCGCCGACGCCCGGCTGGTGCGGCTGGCCGACGTCCGCTCCGCGGAGGCGGTGGCGCCCACGGTCGCCGCCGCCCTCGGCGTGACGCAGACGTCCGGTGACCCGTTCACCGCGCTCGCCCGGTTGCTCGGCGATCGGCCCGAGCTGCTGGTGCTGGACAATTGCGAGCACCTGGTCGACGCGCTCGCCGGCATCGTGCCGACGCTGCTGGCGCGGTGTCCCCGGCTGCGGATCCTGGCGACCGGCCGGCAGGCGCTGGGCGTGGACGGCGAGCAGGTGATCGCGCTGGCGCCGCTGCCGACCGGCGGCGAAGGCTCGGCGGTCGAGTTGCTGTTCGACCGGGTCCGCGCGATGCGCGCGGGGTGGGTGCCCACCGGACCGGACACCGCTGCGGCCGCCACCATCTGCACCGCCCTCGACGGGCTGCCGCTGGCGATCGAGTTGGCCGCTGCGCGGGCCCGGGCGTTCGGCCTGGCGGACATCGCCGCGCAGGTGAGCGAGCGGTTCGACGCCCTCGGGACGTCATCGCGCGGCTCGGTCTCGCCGCACGACTCGCTGGTGGCGGCCATCGCCTGGAGCGTCGACCAACTACCCGCCACGGACCGGGCGCTGCTGCTGCGGCTGTGGCCGTTCGACGGCGGATTCAGCTGGCAGGCAGCCGAATCGGTGCGCCCGGTCGACGCGGACGGTGCGGTGTTCGCGGGCCTGGCGGCGCTGGTCGACCGGTCCGTCCTCACCGCCGAGGTGTCTTCGGGGCACGTGCGGTACCGCCTGCTGGAGACCGTCCGCCGGTACTGCCGCGAGGCCGACACCGACCGCGCTGCCACGCTGCGGGCGCACGCCGAGTGGGTCCGGTCCTTCGTCGCCGAGCAGGCGTCGCTGCTCGACGGGCCCAGGTACACCGAGGCGGTGCAGGCGCTGGCCGGTGAGCTCGCCAACTTCCGGGCCGGCATCGCCCACGACCTGGAGCACGCGCCGGCCCGGGCCCTGCGCACCACGGGCGCACTGCGCTACCTGTGGGTGTCGGCCGGCCCGGTGCCCGAGTGGCGGCGGCTGCTGCAACGGGCGCTCGACGCCTGTCCCGACGCGCAGGTCGAGGACCGGGCGGCCGCCTTGATCGGGCTGTCGCTGACCTCCAACCACGTCGGTGCCGCCGAAGCCGCGCTGAGTGCTGCCGAGGCCGCGCTCGGGCTGCTCGACGACGACGATCCGGCGCACGACCGCCTGCTGCTGGAGGCGCACCTGCGCCGCTGCAACACCTTGGCGGACGCGGGCGCGGACGCGGACGCGGGCGCGGGCGCCGGCGAGCCGTCGCGCCGTGCGGCACTGGCGTTCAAGGCCGCCTGCGACCGCCGGGACCCGCCCGGTTTCCTGCGAGCGTCGGCACTGTGGGGCATCGCCCTGGTCCACTTCCGGGACGGGGACACGGCGGCCGTGGTCGACACCCTGACCAGTGCGCGCGAGATCGCCGCGCACTGCGGCTTCGCCTCGGGCGAAGGCATCAGCGATCTGCTGCTGTCCTGGTGCCTGCTCGCCGATCCGGAGCAGCCCCGGGCACGCGCGCGCCAGGCACTGGGACTGCTGGTGCGCGCGGTGGCCGCCTTCGAACGCCAACCGAACGGCTCCGAAGAACTCGCGGCGCTGTACGCGGGCGTCTTCGCCCTGGCCGTACTCGATGCGTCCGAGGCCGCTGCACGGCTCCACGCGGCGGTCGCCGACCACGCCGAGCGGAACGGCACCGATCCGGCCCGCTACCTGCGCTTCGCCGGACCGGACCTGGCGGAGCGGATGGAGCAGCTGGTGAAGGTGCTGCCGCCGACCGAGAGCGGCCACACGGCCTGGGACGAGATGGTCGGGCTGTTCACCGGTGCGGCCGCCGCGCTCTCCGGGCAGCCGTGACATGTAAGCCGGTTGAAATGCCGTCCCCCAACAGTGCGGAATGCGTCACCGATCCCGGGAAAGGGCACGATTCATGACCGGTACTCCGCTCACCGCGCGCGACGTCGCGATCCGCTGCGTGCAGTTGATGGGCGACGGCAGCCCCGCCGAGTTCGAGGCGCTCGTCCATCCCGACGCCGTCAACCACGAGAGCCGGGCCGAGCCACCGGCAGCTCGGGGCCGCGGCCCGCAGGCCTTTCACGCCACCGCACTGTGGCTGCGCGCCGCCTACTCCGACCTGCGGTGGACGATCGAGGAGGCGGTGACCGAAGGCGACCTCGTGGTCCTGCACACCACCATGTCGGGGCGCCACACCGGCACGTTCGTCACGTACGACGAGCACGCGCGCCCCAGCGGGGCGTTCCCCGCGACGGGGAGGACGTTTGCCGTCACGCAGACCCACTGGTGCCGCGTCGCCGACGGGCGGCTGATCGAGCACTGGGCCAATCGCGACGACCTCGGACAGGCCCTCCAACTGCACTGGATTCCCCCGACACCCGGCTACATCCTGCGCATGCGACTGGCCCTGCGCCGGGCCCGCCGCGACCGGGCGGCCCGGGCTTACCGGGCATTTCGTCCCTGACTCGGCGGGTCATGTTCCTCCCCCGGTTGGGGTGCTCTCGCCGGTGACGGCGCGGTCCCACTCGCACTGCGGGCCCTCCAGCCGGACGGCGCCGGCCCGCTCGGTCAGCTCCAGCAGCGAATCCTCCTCCCCACCGATCGAACTCCGGCACGACCAGCACGGGTACAGCGCGGTGTTGGCCGCGCAGGCCGCCTCCAGCGGCTCCGCAACCCAGGCGCACGGGGCAGAACTCCTCCTCCGTGCGGTGGTTCACCGCCTGGCGCAGCTTGCGGCCGGCGGGCCAGCGGGAGCCGCGGACGTGGCGGCGTACGGCTCTGGGGGCACGTCCAGGAGGGCCGCGAGCAGGCGGACCGCCCGCTGCTGCGTTCACTCGTTGGGATGGCGGCCGTGGCGGATCGCGGGGAAAGACTCGACCTGTAGCAGGCTTACGAACTGACGTTTCATCAGCGAGGAGACCTCCATTGACCGACATCCCGACAAACCTCAAGTACACCAAGAACCACGAGTGGATCCTGGTCACGGGGAACACCGCCCGTGTGGGCATCACCGACTTCGCGCAGACGCAACTCGGCGACGTCGTCTTCGTCGACATCCCCACAGTGGGAAAGAAACTCCGTGCCGAAGACGTCTTCGGCACGGTGGAGGCGGTCAAGACGGTGAGTGATCTCTTCCTGCCGGTGTCCGGAACGATCACCAAGGCGAACCCCGAGCTCGACGACGAACCCGAACTGATCAACCAACAACCATACGGCGACGGCTGGATGATCGAGATCACCCTGTCCAATACCGACGAACTGAACGACTTGCTCACGGCCGCGCAGTACAAGCCCCTCACCACCACGATGGAGTAGCCGTCCCCCAGCGCCACCGGCCCGGCCCCGGTGACGACAGGGCGACGGGCGGGTACCCGGCACGGGGGTGGCCGGGCCAGGTCCGGCGCCACCAGTGCACCTGTGCGGTCGGTCGGCTCCTCGTCGGCCACCGCCGGGCCGGTGCTCTTCACCTGTCAGCTTCTGGATCGCGCCGTCCACGCTCGTGTTCGAGGACGTCTGGGCGACATCGAGGGTGACTTCGACTTCACCGGGATGCCTTTCAGTCTCGAAATCGACCGCTTACGCCGCTCGGCCCGGGAAGACAGCCGGGACGACCCGCACTGGCACCTCGAAAGCCACCTCTTCGAGCTCAAGTTCCGAGCTGCTGGATTCCGCCAGTACCTACGGCAGGCACCCCAGCACTCGCTGCCGCTTGCTCTCCCCCACCACCAGCGGGGTGGGTTCTCCTTCGCGGAGACCGCCTTCGCCTGAGGTCGGCTCGGCACGTCTACATGCCATTCAGCGAGATCTCGAACGCGGTCTAACAGACTTCTACGCTGGGAGAATTCAACTGGTATGCCTGGCCAGGGAAATCGACGAAAGCCTGCCCCTGGACGTAGCAGGTATTCCGCCAGTTGGTGGACGCTCCCCAGATCGTCGTCGTGGTGCCGGGCGGTGCCTGGGTGTAGGGAATGGGCTTGTAGGCGTTGTAAACCCCACCCGAGTTGATCCACTGCTTGTCGTTCGAGAGGCCCAGGACTGTGATCCAGCCGTTGTGGATCTGGAGGTACGGCTGCCAGTAGCCGTTGCCTCCGAGATGGATGCACTCGTCGACGGAAATCCCCTGCCCGAGGTTCAACGGCGTGGAGCAGTAGTAGGTGTCGGCCGCGTGGGCGGCTGTGCCCTGGAGGCCGACGGCGGCCAGGGAGGCCGCCAGGGTAACCGCGGCCGCTGTGGCGATTCGGTGTCTCATGAGGGTCCTTACGTGGGTTTGGTATCGATGCCCTGCGATTAGTGGTGACGAATCACTCATGGCAGCAAGCCCAGACGCTACAGAAGAACCTGCGGACAACCCAGGCGATTTTCCGCCAGCCGAGCGCCGTCAGTGAGCCGGATTCGGCAGTGACGGCCCATTCGATTCGGAATTCAGTCCCCGCCGGTGGGCACAATGAAGTGCTCCGGGGGCGGGCGGCAGACAGACGGACATCCGACGGCTGGGAGCGGGTCGTAAAGCTGGTGGAGGCCGATGGAAGGTGCTCGTCGTACAGGCGGTAATCCTGCTCGTCGAGGGCCTTCCGGACGGTCCTGGATCACGTCCGAGCGGGTCTTGGCCGATAAGAACTCGTAACACGATCTTGGTGATCGTTGCTGGTGGGGCGTGACCGATGTGACGATGCGTCCGTTCGTGATGGAGTGAGCAACAAGCCGTGGATCGTGGACGACGAGCTGTGGGCCCGGGTCGAGCCGCTGCTGCCGGCCTGGCCGGAGCGGTCGCCGCGCCCTCGCCCGGTAGATGACCGGCGTTGCCTGCAGGGCACCCTGTTCGTGCTCTACACCGGCATCGCCTGGCGGCAGTTGCCGCTGGAGTTGGGCTTCGGTTCCGGGCAGACCTGCTGGCGGCGGCTCGGCCGCTGGCAGGAGGCAGGGGTGTTCGAGGCCCTGCACCGCATACTCCTGGCCGAGTTGAACGCGGCCGGGCTGATCGACTGGACGCGCGCGTGCGTGGATGCCTCCCACGTGCGCGCGAAAAAGGGGGCGAGGCCACCGGCCCGTCACCGGTCGACCGCCGCAAGACCGGCAGCAAACACCACCTGATCAGCGACGGCGGCGGCATCCCGTTCCACGTGATCACCACCGCCGCCAACGTCAACGACGTCACCCAGACCCTCGCCCTGGTCGACGGCATCCCACAGGTCGCCGGCCGCGTCGGCCACCCCCGCAAACGCCCCGACGCCCTGCCCGGCGACAAGGGCTACGACAGCAACCCCAACCGCCGCGATCTGCGCAAACGCCGGATCCTGCCCGTCATCTCCCGCCGCGGCGAGCCCGACATCATCGGCCTCGGCAAGCTCCGCTACGTCATCGAGCAGACCTTCGCCCAGCTCCACCAGTTCAAGCGCCTCGCCGTCCGCTGGGAATGGCGCCTCGACCTGCACGAAGCCCTCGTATCACTCGCCTGCGCGACCATCTGCCGGCGGCGCCTCAGACGGCCTGCTCAGCCGACTCGCAGACCGTGACCGCCAGACGTTTACCGTCCCTGACTTTCACGGCATTGACCAGGATCTCGCTGCCCTCATAGTGATTCTGTTCTGGGTGACCGTGTCGTTCAGGGTCATCAGAGCCGTCGACGACTGGTGGTAGTCGTCCGCCTCGCCGATATTGACGCCGTTGGCGGCGGTTTGCGTGACGGTGCCGCCGGACAGCGTCGAGTTCTGGGTGCCGTCACCGAAGTCAGCGCCGGTGCTACTGGTATGGGGTGACGATGTCTTTGGTGAAGTTGATGTTGTTGCCGCGGACGACTTCCGGTGCGGCGGGCGTCTTCACCGGTACCCACGCGTCGGTCACGGTCCACTGGATGCCCGCCTGGTTGTCGATGCAGCCAGCGGTCGTGGGACGCTCCACGTCGTGTACTCGCCAGGAGTTCGGGCCGGGAGCAGGTCATGTCGGCGACTTGCGCGGCGTGGATGCGGCCGTAGGGCGCGGGGCTCAGGCGGTGCCCTCGGCGCGAACGTCGTACTCCTGACGTGCGGCAAGGACTTCGCCGACGTGCTCCACCGACCACTGGGTGAGTACGCGCAGTGGTCCCCGCAGGGTCTGACCGAGGGGGGTCAGGTCGTACTCGACGTGGGGCGGCACCTCGGGATACACGGTCCGCCGGACCAGTCCGTCGCGTTCGAGCGTGCGCAGCGTCTGGGTGAGCATCTTCTCGCTCACTCCGGCCAGCCGCTGCCGCAACCGGGTGAACCGGCAGGCTCCGTGCTTGCCGAGTTCTCCCAGCACGAGCACCGCCCACTTGCTGCCGATCTGGTCGAGCAGGTCGCGCGAGGGGCAGCCGCGCGTGTACGGGTCCCATGACGCCATGGGCTCCGTCACATTCTCGGCGGTCGCCATTCCACTCACCTCGATACTTTCCCGCAGGTGGTCACCTTACCAGCAAGTGGCTACTTACCGATGGAGAGTGATCAGGTCAATCTGGGGTTCGTCACGCCGCGAGGAGAGTTCGCGGCAGGAAGGGGCGATCTCATGTCCATCGTCGTCACCGGAGCCTCAGGCCAGTTGGGCAGGCTCACCGTCGAGGCGCTGCTGCGGCGCGGAGTCCCGGCCGCGGACATCGTCGCGACCGGACGGGACACCGCACGCATCGAAGACCTCGGCCACCGCGGCGTCGTGGTGCGCCGGGCGGACTTCGCGGAGCCGGACAGCCTCGCGGCGGCGTTCCAGGGAGCGGACCGGCTGCTGCTGGTGTCCACCACCACCGTGGATGAGCGGTCGGCCAACCACCGCCGGGCCGTCGACGCGGCAGTGGCGGCCGGCGTGTCGCTGGTGGCGTACACGAGCATGACGCAGGCCGACACGGCGACCAGCATCCTGGCCCGCACTCACCGCGCCACCGAGGAGTACCTGCGCGAACGCGAGGTCCCCAGCACACTGCTGCGCAACAGCTGGTACCTGGAGAACTACACCGCCCAACTGCCCCTGTTCCGTCGGCGCGGGACGGTGATCGGAGCCGCGGGCAAGGGCAGGATCAGCGCCGCTTCACGCGCCGACTTCGCGGAGGCCGCCGCCGCCGTGCTGACCACCGAGGGCCACGCGGGCGCGGTGTACGAGCTGGGTGCGGACGAGGCGTTCACCCTGGCCGAGCTGGCGGAGGCGGTCTCGGCGGCCACCGGGGAGCCGATCGCCTACACCGATCTGCCCGCGGACCGGCTCAGCGAGGCGCTGACCGGGGTCGGCCTGCCCGCCGAACTGGCGCACGTCCTCGCCGACGCCGACCTCGGGATGAGCCGCGGCGAGCTGTACACGGGATCCGGCGACCTCAGCCGCCTGATCGGCCGGCCGGCCACTGCCCTGTCCGACGCTATCGCCGCCGCGCTGCGCTGACCGTCCGCTCGCCCCCGCGGCCGTCGCGCCCGGACCGCCGCGGGGGCGCTCACCCCTCGTTCCATGACCGTGTACGACCCTGCCATCACCCGGAAAGTTGCCGACCATGTCCTCCCGCACAGTTCCCCCGCACACCGCGTCCACCCGCGCCGCGTCCGCCCGTACGACCGTCCGCGTCATGGGGCGGCGCGCGCTCGTCACCCTTACCGCCACCTCTGCGGCCCTGACCGCGTTCACGCTTCCCGCGACCGCCGCCACCCCCGGTGGCCCCGCCCCCGCCCACGCCTCCCAGGGCGGGAACGGCGACCAGGCGATCACCCTCGACGGCAGCCGCGCGTTCCCCGAAAGCGTGGCGGCCGACCGCCACTTCGTCTACGCCAGCAGCATCGGCGACGGCACCGTCTACCGGGGACGCCCCGGGGCGACCACGCTCGAACCCTTCCTGCCGGCCGGCCAGGACGGCCGCACCCAGGCCGCCGGCATCAAGATCACCGGAAACCGCCTGCTGGTCGCCGGCGCGTTCAGCGGGCGCTTCTTCGTCTACAGCACTTCCGGGAGGCTCGTCGCGGCCTACACCGTTCCTGAGACCGGCGAACAGACCCTCGTCAACGACGCGGCCGTGGCTCCCAACGGGGACGTCTACATCACCGACTCGCTGCGCGCCGTGGTCTACCGGATTCCGGCCGCCGAGGTGGATGGCCCCGCCACCGGCGCCCACCGGACCCTGCGGGTGGCCTACCACCTGCCGGACTACGTGGCCGGCCAGTCCAACGGTAACGGCATCACCACCGCCCCCGACGGCACGTCGCTGATCATCGGCTACTGGTACAGCGGCGCCCTCTACCGGCTCGACCTCACCACCGGCGGTGTTCGCATGATCGACGCACCGCCGCTGCCCAGCGCCGACGGCATCGTCCGGCAAGGAAACACCCTGTACGTCGCGCGTTCGGTGAACAACGAGGTCACCGAACTGCGACTGTCCGCCGGGAGCACCCGGGCAGTCGTCGTCTCCGAACGCACCTTCCCAGGCGCCGACACCACCACCGGCGTCGCCGTGAGCGGGGGCCGGCTGCTGGTGACCAACTCCCAGATGGACACCTACCTCTACGGCGAACCGCTGACCAGCCCGGCCTTCACCATCGAGAGCCTGCCGCTGCGCTGAGGCCCGGTCGGGGACGCCCGACGCGCGCGGCGCGGGCTGCCGGTGCAGAGCACGAACAGGGTGCCCTGCAGGCAACGCCGGTCATCTACCGGGCGAGGGCCCGGCGACCGCTCCGGCCAGGCCGGCAGCAGCGGCTCGACCCGGGCCCACAGCTCGTCGTCCACGATCCACGGCTTGTTGCTCACTCCATCACGAACGGACGAATCGTCACATCGGTCATGCCCCACCAGCAACGCTCACCAAGATCGTGTTACGAGTTCTAAGGCACACCCCTCCGAAAAGATCGGCAGCCGGCTGGGGAGCCGGCCGGTCAAGGGGTGGCACGGCCAGGGCTGGGAGGAGTCCGGCGCGGCCATCGCCGATCGGCTGACCTTCCACTTCACGCCGATCGGGACCGGCACCGGGTCCTTCCCGCCTCCAGGCCACCGAGGCCGAGCACGGCACTCGGTGAACTCCGGCCGAAATGCCGTTCGTCCGACCGCCGCGATGCCTGTTCGGATCAGACGGGCCGCATCACCTGGGCCAGGCCCTGCGGAGTGCTCTTCACCTCCGGGGGCGGCCCGGGCCGGCTCCGATAGGTCACACCGGAGATCGCGACTCCTGCCAGCTGGGACAGCGGCAGACGCTCGGTCCGACCGTCGGCGGGCCCACCGACGAAGATCACCAGGACAGTGATCGAGTTCGTGCCCACAGGAGCCGGCGCCTGCACAGTCTCATTGTCGGATGAGGCCCCCGCGTAACCCGCCGCGTTACTGCCGCACCCCGCGAGCGCAACCAGCAGGCCGATGCAGGCCAGCATTCTGAATCTTTTCACTCACGCATCCTGCCAGGACCAGATCCGGCTACCCGCGGACCGCGCAGCACCCGCCGCCCGAAGCCCCGGTCCACGGCGCGAGGGACACACCCGCCCGCCCGCCCGCGAGAGGGTGCCCGATCCGGCCCCGGGCCGGATCGGGCTTCCCGTCACCGCGGTCGCCCGTCCTCTCCTGCGCGGGCACGAGCTGCGGGATCCCTTTCGTCAGCTGCCGGAGCAAGCCTCTCGGCGGCTCGCGGCGCGGCGGCGGCCGCATGGATGAGGGTTGCCGCACTGCGGAAAACGCTGTTATTTTCCAGTCACAGCGTTATTCCACGGGGCGCGCCCGCAGGCGCACCCGCGACCACGGGGGGACATCGTGAGCACCACCGAGCTGACCGTTGTGGACGACCACGGCGAGGCCGTCGTGACGGGCGAGCTGACGCAGGAGCCGGGAGCCGGGGCACAGGTGTGGCTGGCAGCGGCGCAGGTCGAGAAGGCGCTCGGGTTCGTGCGCAAGCCGCAGGGGTGGTGCCGGGGGGACGTGTGCGTTCCGCAGGCGGCGGTGGCCGGGCTGGCGAAGGACGGCGGGCAGGTGCTCGAAGTCACGGGATTCGCCCGGCTGTTGGGGCGGCCGGTCGTGGTGGAGCCGCAGGCCCGCGTGATGGCGGTGGGGGTGTCGGCGGCCGAGCGGTCGGCGGCGCTGGCGGCCGGTCAGGCGCCCGGCTTCACGCTGCCGGACGTCCACGGGGTGGGGCACTCGCTGAGCGAACTGCGCGGGCGAAAGGTCGCGTTGGTGTTCTGGGCATCCTGGTGCGGCTGCCGCTACGACCTGCCCGAGTGGCAGCGCCAGCACGCGGCGCTGGCCGCCGAGGGGTTCTCGGTGGTCAGCGTCGCCGTGGACCGGCGGATCGAGGACGCGGCACCGTGGATCGCCGAGGCCGCGCCGACGCACCCGGCACTGGTCGACGTCGACGGACGGGTCGCCGACCTGTACCAGCTGCTCAACGTCCCGACCGTGGTGTGGATCGACGAGCAGGGACGGATCGTACGGCCGAACGACACCCAGTTCGCCACCGACCTCTTCCGCTCCATGAGCGGACTCGACTCCGCGAAGACGCTCCACGCGCTGCGGCGCTGGGTGACCACCGACGACACCGGCCTGCACCCGGACGCCGTCGCCGAGTTGACCCGCCCTGCCGACCCCCGCCAGCAGCTCGCCCGCACCCACGCCGCGCTGGCCCTGTGGCTGCTGCGCCACAGCCACCACGAGGCGGCGCAGCGGCACTTCGCGGCAGCCGCGCAGCTGGCCCCCGAAGACGTGACGACCTGGCGCAGCGCGATGCCGCTGCTGGGCGTGGACCCGATGGGCGAGGAGTACTTCGCCCGGCGCACCGCCCTGGAGGAAGCCGGCATACCGATCTACCGGCCGCTGCCGGACCGGCAGTAGAGACGCGCGCCGCAGAAGACGAACGACGACAACCGCCACCGCCGCCGGAGGATCCATGCCCATGCCCGCCAGCTCCCCCACCGGCGTCTTCGCCCGGGCGCAGGCCCAGGGCGAGGCCGCCCTGCGCACCGCCGTGCTCGACACCGCCGCCGCGCTTCTGGCCGCCGAGGGCCCGGCCGCGCTCAGCATGCGCCGCCTGGCCGCCGCCGCCGACTGCTCGACCACCGTCCTCTACCGGCTTTTCGGTTCCAAGGACGGCATCACGGCGGCCCTCTACAACGAGGGCTTCGCGCGGCTGCGCCGCCGCCTGGACGCCGTGCCCAAGGGCGGCGCCCCCGCCGACTACCTGGCCGCCCTCGGACGCGCCTACCGCGCGGGCGCCCTGGCCGAGCCCAACTTCTACAGCATCATGTTCGGCGAGGCCGTACCCGGCTTCACACCGGACGAAGAAGCCCGCGCGGGCGCGGCAGCCAGCCTGGACGTGCTGCGCGAAGCGGCCCGCGACTGCGTCCGGGCCGGCGCGCTGCGGGCGGACGCCGACATCGACGAGGTCACCGACGTCCTGTGGGCGGCAGCCCATGGAGTGATCAGCCTCGAACGCGGCGGCCACTTCCCGGCCCCGCTGGGCGAACAACGCTTCCGCACCACGACCGCCGCCGCGCTCTCACCCTTCCTGCCCTGAACACCACCCGCCACCGCAGCGCCGCCAGGCGCCCACAAACCGGCGCCCGGCGGCACACCCGACCCCGGTAGGTCCTGAGTGTGGGACGGACCCGGACGATGAACCGGTCTCCCGGCATTCAGGCATGGCGGCCGGGCCACCAGCAGGGGGTGTCCTGCCGTCGGTCGAAAGGCAGCCAAGGCCGAGGTGGAGGCAGCGATGTGGGTCGTGTTCGTGCATGGGGCGTGTGTGCGGGACGGGTCGTGGTGGTGGCACCGCACCGCCGAGCTGCTGCACGGTCGGTGTCGGCCTGGCCGTGGCCGTCGATCGGCGCCGGGACAAGCCTCCGCCACAGCAGCACAGTCGCCGCCTCGGAAGCCGAACACGACACGCACACCCCGTGAACCGGTGTACCCCTCCCCGGGTGCCTACCCGATGAGGGCCTCCGTGATCTGACGGGTGGTCTGCGCGGCGACCCCAGGGTTGACGGCGGCGTAGCAGGTGTAGGCATTGAGGGCCGTGGCCAGGGCCCAGCCGCGGCCTCGGATCCAGGTAGCGTCGTCCACGCCGAGCGCGGCGCGGAAAGCGGCCCGGCTGCCGGCCGACATCAGGGTGAAGGCGATCATCATGTCGCAGGCCGGATCCCCGATGCCGAGCCCGCCGAAGTCGATGACCGCGCTGAGGCGGCCGTCGACGGTCAGCAGGTTGCCGGTGTGGAAGTCGCCGTGGAACCAGACCGGAGGACCATCCCATCCGGGGGCGCCGATCGCCGCGTCCCACAACTCGGTCATGGCCGCGCCGTCGAACACGCCGTCGACCGCCGCGATGGCGGCCCGCGTCGCCCGATCCCGTGCGACCAGCGGCCGGGCCGCGAGATCCTCGCGCGCCCCCCGAGCCTGGATCCGGTCGGGCTCGAACCGCTGAAGAACATCCAGGAAGCCGGCCAGTTCGACGGCGGCCTCGGACGAATCGGCCAGCGCCTCGACGCTCGCCACCTCGCCGTCCAGCCAGCGGGACACCGACCACGGCCACGGATAGCCGAAGTCGGGCTCCCCCACCCCCACCGGCACCGGGACTGCCAGCGGCAGGTGCGGGGCGAGTCGCGGCAGCCACTCGGACTCCTTGCGGGCCTGCCCGACGGCGCCGAGGTGACGGGGCAGGCGGACGGACAACTCCTCGCCCAACCGGTAGATCACATGGTCCGAGCCGGCCGGATCGAGCAGTTCCAGAGGCAGTGCGGCCCAGTGCGGGAACTGCGCATCGACCAGGCGCCTGACCAGTGCGGCATCAATCGCAGGGCGGGTGTCCGCGATCGTCTCGGTCACCAAGAGCAACTCCTGGAGTCGGCCCGCCCCGTGCGGCGAGCAGGTGAGGCCATCACAGTGCGTCGCGGGCCGGCCTGTCGACCGGTTTTCCCCACCCGACCGGATTGATCAGGTCCGGACTGACCTCGATCCCGGGGATCCCGGCCAGGTGGGAGCGGTTGTCCCGAACCGACATCCCGCGCGCATACAGGGACAGAGCTTGTTCCAGAAGACGCCCTGGCAGCGGAGAGCGAGACTCGCGCCGATCAGGTCGTGGCGAATCGCCACGCCTCGATGTCGCGGTAGCGGATCGGCCCGGGGCCGCGACCGAAGTTGCTGCCGACCAGGTGGAGACGCTCGGTCCGCCACGGGCGGCCCACGAACCCGGTGAGCCCGGCCGCAGCCTGCGGCACGCTGGTGGAATCGTCGCGACGGGATCGCGCGAGAGTCAGATGGGGCCGCAGCAGGCGGTCGCCGAACTCGATCCCGCAGGACCTGACCTGCTCCCGGACATCGGCGGCGAGCAGGTGCAGTCCCTCCAGGTCTCCGTCGATCCCGCTCCACAGCAGTCGCTCGTCGAAGTGGCCGCCCCCGCGCAGGCGCAGCTGCAGGGCGGGGTGCGACGCCGCCCGGCCGGCCAGCACCGACCGGAGCAACGGCACTGCCGTGGAGGGCAGTTCGCCGAGGAAGGCCAGGGTGATGTGCCAGTCCTCGATCCGGTTCCACCGCAGCCGCGGGTACCTGGCGTAAGCGGGCTGCAGGAAGCGGGCCAACTCGTCCTTGGCGTCGTCGGGCGGAGCCAGGGCCACGAAGACACGGAGGGTCGAAGGTTCGGGGGGAACGTCCACCAAGGATTTCTAGCACCCTGCGCATGCCCCGGCGGAGGCGGGGCTGCGAGCAACGGCCGAGGTCGCTCGAAGATTGCTCGCAGATCGCCGCTTCACGGCGCTCGAACCCGATGGACAGCCCCGCAGCCCCCCTAGCCCTGGTCGGCCGGCGCTCCGCGGACCCAGCCGATCCTGAACGCCGGCCGAGTGGCCAGGGGCAGCTCGGCTTCCGTGGATCAGCGGACTCGGCGGCCCGGCAGGACGATCCAGCAGCGGTGGCGAGCGGGTGGGCCCTTCCACTCGATGGGCCGCAGGGGTGGTCGCGTGGTGTCGAGGCCGCACACCCGGCCGACCGGGTGGTAATCCGTGGATCCCCTGGCACTGCGGCGGAGGTTCGAACGTGGCGGAGATCGTGACCGAGGCGGGCCGACTGACGGTGCGCCTGACGACGTGGGAGCGGGTCGAGGCGCTGCACGGCGACATCGCCGTGCCGCTGGCCGCCGTCCGCTCGGTGTCGGTGGAGGACCAGCCGCTGACCGCGGCGCACGGCATGCGCGCGCCGGGGACCAGCGTTCCGGGCGTCGTGAAGGCCGGGACCTGGCGGAGTTCCGCCGAGGGACGACAGTTCGTCCTGGCGAAGCGGGGTCTGCGGGCCGTACGCATCGAACTTGCCGAGGGCGAGGCCGAATTCGACGTGCTCCTGGTGGCCGTGCCGGACCCGGAGGCCGTGGCCGCGCAGGTCCGGGCGGCTGCGGCGCTGTGAGCGCGGGCTCCCGCTGTCGACCGCAGGCTCTCGATCTCAGGACTGAACCGATCTCAGGAGTGAAGCCATGTGCCCGTCCACACCCTCGAACCGCCCGACCGTCCGGATGGCCTCCGCGCTCGCCCTGCTCGCCGCGCTGGGCCTGACCACCGCCTGCGGTTCCGGCGACAAGGCCGAGTCCGCCCCGGCCGCCGGCCACGCCGCCGTCACCGCCGCCTTGCTGGTCGAGTCGGCCCCGGCGACCGCCTCGGCGTCCCCGTCCTCCTCCGGATCGCCCACGGTCCCGGGTGACCACCAGGTGTCCTTCGTCGTCAACGGCACCACCACCTACGGCACCCTGCACATCCCGCAGAGCTCCGGCAGCACCAAGGTGCCGGCCGCACTGCTGCTGCCTGGCAGCGGGCCCACGGACCGCGACGGCAACCAGCCCCCGCAGCTGATGCCCGACACCCTCGCCGACATCGCCCAGCTCATGGGCGACGACGGCATCATGACCCTGCGGTACGACAAGTACGGCACCGGACAGACCGGTCTCGGCGTCCACGCGAGCGACCCGGGCAGCCTCGACCTGAATTCCTTCGTCCAACAGGCCACTGCCGCCTACCAGTTCCTCGCGGGCCAGCCCGGTGCCGACCCGCAGAAGCTCCTCATCGCCGGCCACAGCGAGGGCGCCCTGATCGCCCTGGAGGTCGACCGGAACGCCAAGCCCGCCCCCGCCGGTCTGGCGCTCCTGGAGCCCCAGGACGAGCGCCTGCTCGACCTCGTCACCCTTCAGGTGGACCAGCAGGTGGACGCCGCCGTCTCCACCGGGCAGCTCGGCCCCGCCGAGGCCTCCACCGTCAAGACCGCCGTCACCAACGGGGTGACGAGCATCCGCGCCGGCAGCCCCGCCGACACCACGGACCTGCCCGGGCCGATCGCGACGGTGTTCCAGAGCCTCAACGCCAACCTGGCCTTCGCCCGCACCGACGATGCGGTGTACCCGCCGGACGTCGCGGCCAAGGTGCCGTCCGGCACCAAGGTCATGGTGACCTGCGGCACCGCCGACACCCAGGTGCCCTGCTCGACCACCGACCCCCTCGTCAACGCCCTCACGTCGGCCGGCACCGGCGGCCCCGGCCTGGTCACCCTCCCCGACGTCACCCACCTCCTCCAGCCGGCCGGCTCGCCCGCCACCACCAACACCCTCGCCCCGGCGGCCCAGCAGGCCATCCACACCTTCGATCAACTCTGGCATTGAACGGCCCACAGCACATGCGGTGCTGCCCGGCGCTCGTGCCGGCTGAAGGGAGGCAGGCGGGGGCAGCACGAGCGGACCAGGCTCTCACCGGACGTGCCGCGGAAGAGACGCAAGGCGAAGAGCCGGCGACGCAGTGCTGATTCCCTGACCGGCCTTCCCGCCTCTTCTCAACAGCGGACGGGAACCTGCCCGAACAGACCGCAGACGGCTGGGAAGACATGAGCCTTTCTCGATGGGTGCCTGGTACGCGTTCTACCCGGGCAGTGGCACGGCGTGAAGGCAGGGGTGGTGGCCGGGCCCCGGGAGCGCGGTGAGCGGCCTCGCCGCCTCCCCTTCGATCGCCACCCGGAAGGTGCCCGTCTCATCCGCGTACACCGGCACCCCGGCAGCGGTGAACTCGCCGGTGGGGTGGACGACGAGGACCTCGGGTGGCCCGTGCCGGCCGGGGGTTCCGGGCAGGGTGACGGCGTAGCGCCGGGGTCTGTCCATCGGTCGCCTCACCTCATCCGGTGCGTGGTTCGGTGCCGGCCAGGGCGGCGTGGTGATCCGCAGCAGTGGCGCGGGGACACCGGTGTCCTTGAAGCGTGTGCCGTGACGGGGGGGACATGGGGGCTCCCTTCCGGCCGGGGTAAGGGTGTTTGTAGACGGGTCTGCCAAGAGGCCGGTGGCCTCCGTTCACCAGGCGGCGCGGCCGAAGGCGAAGGCCCGGCCCGGCGTTGGTCCCGCGTACGCGGGCCGGATCCCGCTTCAGGCGACGGCGGCCAGGTCCGCGCGGCCGAACAGCAGGGCGTAGCCGCGGGGCAGGTGGGCGAGGAGGCGGTCGGTGAGGTGGTCGTCGGTGAGGGTGGTGAGGGCGGCCAGGACGGAGGAGGCGTCCCAGCGGGCGGCGGTGAGGCTGGTGCCCAGGGTGTGGGCGAGGCCTTCGACGAAGGCGGGGGCGGTGACGGGGTGGGGCAGGGGGATCTGGGCGGCGAAGACGGCCCGGGCCCGTTCGGGCAGGACTGCGGCGAGGTCGCAGCGTTCGTCGCCGGTGAGCTGGGAGCCGAGGAGGGCCAGGACGGCCTCCAGGACGCGTTCGGCTTCCTCGTCGCTGGGGTAGCGGCCGCTGCTGCGGACCTGCTGGAGGAGGTGGCGGTAGCGGGTCATGACCGTGGGGCCTTCCAGGGGCTGGCCGCCGGCGGGTCAGCGGCGGCGTACGGGGTGGTCAGGGTCGTGTCCCTGCGGTCGGGCGTCCGAACAGCAGGTCGTAGCCGGGCGGCAGTTGGAGCAGGATGCGCCCGGTGAGGTCGTCGCCGGCGGCGTCGGCCACCGTGGACAGGACGGCGCCGATGTCCCACACGGCGGTGGTCTCGGTGGCGCCCTCTATCCAGGCCGCGGTGGCGCGCACGAACCGTTCGGGATCGAGCGGTTCGGCTGCCTGCAGGGGGTTGAGCAGGATCAGGGCCATGGTCTCCGGCAGGCGGGCGGCCAGTTCGGCGCGCACGTCGCCGACCAGGTGGGCGCCGAGCAGGGCCAGGACGACCCGGGCCGCGCGTTCGGCCTCCTGCGGGGTGTCGTACTCACCGCGTTCCCGGACCTCCTCCAGGAACGCCTCCCATCGAAGAGTCACTGCGGGTCCTCCTTGTGGGTGAGGAGCGGACCGGGCCCGGGCGTCGCCTGAGCGGTGCGGTCAGAGGGCCGGGCCGGGGCCAGGCAGCCGCCAAGGCCCGTGAGGCTCGTAAGGCCGGGGAGGCGGAGGAGCCTGGCGACGGGGTGGGCGGCCCGTGCAGGACCAGGCGCGCGCCGGTGCACGATGAAGGTTCCGGCCGTTCATGGCGTTTCCCGGTCGCCATGGCCGGCCCGGGCGCAGGCGGCCGGGGGCCGGCAGTCGGGGGTGTTGCGGCCGCCCCTTCGATCGAGGGGGGAGAGATCGGGGCGGCCGCAACGGCATCGGGGAGCGGGTCAGGCCTGGATCTGCTTGCGGTCGCCACTGTGGCTGATCGCGACCTTGCGGGGCTTGGCCTTCTCGGCGACCGGGATCTTCAGGGTCAGCACGCCGGCGTCGTAGTCGGCGGTGATCCCGGCGGGGTCGAGGGTGTCGGAGAGCATGACCTGGCGCGAGAACACGCCGAGCGGGCGCTCGGACAGCTCCCACTTCACGTCCTCGCCCTGGTGGCGCGGCCTGCGCTCGGCCTTGACCGTCACCATGTTCCGCTCGACGTCGATGTCGATCGCCTCCGGGTCCACCCCCGGCAGGTCGAAGCAGATCACGTACTCCTCGCCGGCGCGGTAGGCGTCCAGCGGCATCGGAGCCGGACGCGACCAGGTCCCCGTGTTGCCCAGGAACTGCTGGGTCAGACGGTCCAGCTCGCGGAACGGGTCAGTGCGCAGCAGCATCGCGAAACACCTCCATGGATCGAATGGGTGCCAGTGCGCTTCACCTGACACCTTTCTAGCGCGTCATCCATCCGATGACAAGTCCGCGTGTCGCCTATAGAGTGACTGCATGAGTGAGAAGCCCCGCAGAGCCGCTGACGGTCCCCGGCCGGCCTGGCCCGCCTCGTTCCTGGCGGCCGCGGCGGCGCTGGCCGCCATCGACGACGCCGTCCGCACCGCCCGGAACCCCGCGTCCCAGCCCTCGACCGCCCCCGATGCGCAGGAAGGCCCCGACGCGCAGGAAGGCCCCGAGCAGGCCCTGGCCGCCCTGGTGCTGCTCCGCGAGCTGCGCACCGAGCTCGCCGGCTGGGAAGCCGGCCTGGTGGAGACCGCGCGGGAAGCCGGCGCCACCTGGGCCGACCTCGCCCACCCCATGGGCGTCGCCAGTCGCCAGGCCGCCGAGAACCGCTACCTGCGCCTCAAGCCCGCCGCCGGCAGCACACGGCAGGCCGGCACCGGCGCCGAACGTGTCAAGGCCGTCCGCGACCGCCGGGCCGCCGACCGAACGGTCTCCGCCTGGGCCCGCGACAACGCCGCCGAGCTGCGGATCCTCGCCGCCCGGATCACCACGACCACGCTCGCCCCCGGCGCCCGCTCCGCCCAGGCCGCCCTGACCGCCGCCCTCGGGGCCACCGACCCCGCCGACCTCATAGCGCCCCTGGCCGCCATCCGCCCCCACCTCGGCACCGGCCACGGCGACCTCGCCACCCGCCTCGACGCCCTCACCCATCACACCGCCCAGCTCCGCGATGACAGCAACCGACGCCGCGCCTGACCCCGTCGCCGCCGCCGAGAAGCGCTGGCAGGACCTCCTGGACCGGATCCACGACCTCGAAGCCCGAGTCGCCGCCACCACGAGCACCGTCAACGCCGCCCTCGGCACCCACCTCGCCCGGCTCGACGCCCTTCGCCACCAGCTCACCCGGCCCACCTGGCCGCTGCCCGCCCCCGATCCGGGCAGCTCCCGGGCCACACCGCCGGACAACCGGCCGGCCTGACAGGGCCGGGAGCCAGCGCGCGGCGGCCCGCCAGGCCGGCACGTCCGGCCTCGGCACGTGCGGCGGGGCCGCGACGGGTCGGCCCCCGTCACGGCCCCGCGGATCACGGCCCCGTGCACCCTCCCGACTCGGCTGCCCAACGGGTGGTGGGCCGGGTCCAGGGGGCGAGCGGCCAACCTCTGCCGTCGGGGCGGCAGTTGAGCGCCGCGTTGGCCGTGTCGACCGTGTCGGCTGCGTGGGTGCCGGTGGTGAAGTTGACGTTCGGGGTGTTCGGCAGGATGGCCGTGCAGTGTCGGCCGGCCTATGGAGCGGACGATATGCCCGTCGGATCGGACGGCCGCCGGGCCACCCTCACACGACATCCGCCGGGTACCCGTCCCACCCGCAGGTTCGGCCTCGGCACGGTCGAGCAGCGGGTGGACCTGCGGTTATCGAGGGCTGCCGTCGGTTCGTGAACGGGTGCCCCACTAAGCTGGGCCGGTCGGCCAGGTGGCCGATCATGCCGGGGGGAGGGGTCGGGACGTGACCTTGCTGGAGAACGATCCGCGAGAGATCGGCGGGTACCTCCTGGAGGGCAGGCTCGGCGCGGGCGGGATGGGTGTGGTGTACCGCGCCCGGTCGGTGTCCGGGCGTCAGGTGGCGGTGAAGGTGATCCGGCCCGAGCTGGCCGCGGACGCCGAGTTCCGGGCCCGGTTCCGGCAGGAGGTCGCGGCCGCGCGCAAGGTCAGCGGGGCGTTCACCGCGCCCGTGCTCGACGCGGACGCCGACGCGCCGGCTCCCTGGCTGGTGACGCTCTTCATCGCCGGTCCCTCGCTGGGAGAACGGGTCTCCGGCCAGGGCCCGTTGACCCCGCCCGAGGTTCGCAGGCTGGCCGCCGGGCTGGCCGAGGCGCTGCGGGAGATCCATCGCGCCGGGCTCGTGCACCGCGACCTCAAGCCCGGCAACGTGCTGCTCGCCGAGGACGGCCCGCGCGTCATCGACTTCGGCATCGCCAAGGCCGCCGGCGAGACCCAGCTGACCAGCACCGGAGTGGCCGTCGGCACCCCGCCGTTCATGGCGCCCGAGCAGTTCCGCAGTGGTACGGCGACGGCGGCCACGGACGTGTTCGCGCTGGGCTCGGTGCTCGCCTTCGCGGCCACCGGGCACGGGCCGTTCGGCGCGGACTCCTCGCATGCGGTGGGGTTCCGGGTGGTGTACGAGGAGCCGGACCTGACCGGGCTCGCGGCGGAGCTGCGTCCGCTGGTGGCCGCCTGCCTGGCCAAGGATCCGGAGCAACGGCCCACGGTGGAGCGATTGTTGGGGCTTGCTGCGCAGGGTGAGCGGCATCGGACGGTTCGGTTTCGGACGGGGCCGGTGACGCCGACGGCGGCGGCCCCGGCGGTGGCCGGTCCGGCGGCGGCCGGTCCGGTGGCGCCCACGCCTACGGCCCCGGCGGCTCTGCTCGCGGCGGTGGCTCCTCCGGCTCCGGTGATCGCGACGCCGACCGTGGCGCCGACCGCGACGCCGGCCACTGCGCCCGCCGAGGCCGCAGCGCCGACGGGCCCGGTCCCACCGGTCGTCCCCTCGTACATGGCGGCCCCCTCCACCCGCCCGTCCCTCGCCGACGCCAACACGCGCCCTCGCAGGCGCAAGGGTGTGCTGATCGGCTCAGCACTGTCCACGGTGGTCGTCGCGACGGCGGGCACCCTGGGTTTCCTCGCCTGGCAGGACCGCGCCCCGGACAAGCCGGCGCACGGCCAGAACCCCGGCCCGTCCTCCTCGGTGACGGCGACGACCGCCGCCTCCGCCTGCGGCCCCGACGGCAAGCAGGCGGTCGGCGCGGACGGGCTGCAGGTGGCCCTCGTCAAGCAGTGGCAGGCGGATTACGCCAAGGAGTGCCCGGGCGCCGGGATCACTTTCAACGGCCCCGCGAGCGGCACCGTGATGGACCAGTACGCGACCTTCAAGTCCGACGGCGTCGCCCTGGACTCCCCCATGACGGCCGATCAGCGGTCCGTCGTCGGCCGCCACTGCCCCACCGGCTACGCCTCCCAGATCCCGGTCACCGTGCTGCCGATCGCCGTGGTCTACAACGCGCCCGGGCTCAAGGGGCTGGAGTTCGACGCCCCCACGCTCGCCAAGATCTTCACCGGCAAGATCACCAAGTGGAACGACCCGGCGATCAAGGCGCTCAACTCGATCTGGAACCTGCCGGACACGCCGATCGACGTGCGGATCCCGAGCAACGAGTCGGCGTCCACCGCCATCTTCACCCAGTACCTCGCCAAGGCGGCGCCCGCCGACTTCCCGTACCAGCCGGGCCGGGCGTGGCCCGACAAGTCGCGGCCCGCGTCCGGCACGAACGCGTCCGACCTCCCCGCGTACGTCGCCGGGGCCCAGTGGTCCATGTCCTTCGTGCCGCTCCCGGACGCCGGCGCCCTCCAGAAGGCCAAGGTGAGGACCGGCGGCTCCGAGGCGGTGGAACTCACCCCCCACTCCGCAAGCATGATGGCCGCCGGGGGCTCGGTGCAGGGCACGGGCACCAACCTGACGGTCACGATCGACTACGCGAGGCCCGCCTCGGGCAGCTACCCCATCGTCGACGTCGGCTACATCGGCTTCTGCGACCACGGCGGGGCCGACCGCGCCTTCGCCGGCACCGCCGTCCTGACCAACTTCCTGGCCCACGGGCTGAGTGCGCCGGGCCAGGCGGCCGGCGAGAACCTCATGTACGGCCCGCTGCCGGATGCCCTGACGAAGCGCGTGCTGGACTCCCTGGCCCCCCTGCGGGTGAAGCCCGGTAGCCAGTAGGGCCGAGGACGGCCTGGTGGTGGGTTTCGACGACAATCCGATCGGCTGTTTTCCGCTGTCATGGTTCAACAACGGGCCGCTGACCACCGGAGCCACCCGGGCCAAATTCGGCGGCGAGGTCGGATCGAGCCTCACCTTCTGGCCCTCAATGGGTTCAGGACAACACGCCTCGGCAGGCTTCGGCCAAGCCGCGTACCAGCGGGCGGCGGCGGTCAATCCGCTGGGCGGCGGCGCCGTGTCCGCGACTCTGGCGGAGGCGGGATCGGTCACCGGATCGTGCTACTCGGTCCAGATCACCAACAACTCGTCGTCGTTCGACTGGGGCACCTACCTGTTTTTCGGCGGTCCGGGCGGCAGCCCCTGCTGACACCACCGATCGAGCTCAGGGTGGCCGAGGCGGCCGGTCCCCGCAGGCCACCTCGGCCAGTGGTCGGTGGGCGTCAGCCGCCCGCACCACGAAGGTGGCGGTCGGCGGGTCGGGATCGCTTCTCAGCGCGATCGGTACGGGCTGCCGATCCGCAGCAGGTTGCCGCTGCGGTCGACCAGCCCGAACTCCCGCATCCCGTAGGCGGTATCGGTGGGCGGCGTCAGCCGGCTGCCGGTGGCCAGGTCGCTGGGCACGCCGAGCCGCGCCCAGTCGCCGTACAGCGCGTCCGCGTCGCGGACTTGCAGGTAGCAGCTGCCGGCCGTGGCCAGCGGGTCCACTCCGGGGTCGTGACGGAAGTGCAGTTCGATCGTGCCCCGGACGACGATCAGGTAGCCGTCCTCTCCGTCCCACCGCCCGCGCGGCTCGAAGCCCAGAGGGGAGTAGAACTCCAAGGTCTCGTCCAGATCCCGGCTCGGCAGGATCGGTACCGCGTACTCGAACTCGTCCACGGCGCCCACCCTAGGGCCTCGCACCGACACGGGCCGATCGGCCTGGTCGACCGGGAGATCGCCACGATCCCGCCAACTCGCCTCGTGCGAGAGTGATCTGTCGGCCCCTCACAGCGTGGTATCCGTCGGTCGAGGGCTGTGCTCGGTCACAGCCTGGTGGCCAGAAAGACGGCTGCCGCCGCGGTGGCGGTGAGCCCGAGGTTGAGTGCGATCCGGCGGTCTTCGCCGGTCAGGTGGACGGCGATCGCGCCGGCCTGGAGGAGGACGAAGCCGGCGGCCGCGGCCGCCGCCAGCGGGGGCGCGATGCCGGTCAGCGGCGGCAGGATCAGACCGGCCGCGCCGAGCAGTTCGACCGTGCCCAGGGCTCTGAGGGCGGGCAGGGGTATGCGGTCGACCCAGCCCATCATCGGTCGCAGTCGGTCGCGGCTGCGGGTCAGCTTCAGCGTGCCCGCGTAGAGGTAGAAGAGGGCGAGCGGCCCCGCGACGATCCAGTAGGCGAGGTTCATGGTTCCCGTTCATGGGTCAGCGGTTCACACCAACCGTCGACTGCTTCAGGCGAGGTCGGTGGCGGGCACGGTGGCGTAGCGGCTCATCGCGTCGATGTTGGCCTGGGGCGTGAGCGGCCGGCCGCCGGCGAGGGTTTCCTGGAGGTCCCGGAAGTACTGCACGTACAGGTCTGGGGTGAAGGTGCTGAGCATGACGGCGGGTTGGTCGGTCGGGTTGGCGAAGGTGTGCGGGGTGCCGGGCGGAACCATCACGAGTGTGCCCGCGGGGGCGTCGTGGTCCTCGTCCCCGACGGTGAACCGCACGGTCCCGGAGAGGATGTAGAAGCCCTCGTCGTGCTGGGTGTGGCGGTGCTGCGGCGGTCCCTGGGTGTGCGGGGCGAGGACGGACTCGGCGATCGCGAGGCGGTGTCCGGTGCGGCTGCCGTCCTCCAGGACGCGCATGCGCGTGGTGCCCAGGACGATCGTCTCGCCCTCGCCGGGGCGCACCACCGAGACGGCGGGGCGGGCCTGCGGCGCGTCGGCTGCTGCTTCTTCGGTCATGGTCACCAGTGCACCCCCGAGGGTCCACCGGTGTCCAAGACCCGTCCCGCGGCGCCGATACCCGGTGGGTATCGTTGCAGCGTGGAGCTACGGACCCTGCGCTACTTCGTGGCTGTCGCCGAGGAACTCCACTTCGGCCGCGCCGCCACCCGACTGCACATCAGCCAGCCGCCGCTGAGCCGGGCGATCAAGCGCTTGGAGGCCGATGTCGGGGCCCTGCTGTTCGCCCGCTCGCCCACCGGCGTCACGCTCACCCCGGTGGGCGCGGTGCTGCTCGACGAGGCGCGGGCCCTGCTCGACCACGCCGACCGCGTCCGTGCACGCATGAGCTCGGCGGCCGGCGCCGCGACCATCACCGTCGGCATCCTGGGCGACGGCACCGACCCGGGAGTGTCCAGGCTGGCCGCCGCCTACCGCCGGGCCCACCCCGGCATCGACATCCGCATCCGCGACACCGATCTGACCGACCCGACCTGCGGGCTGCGCGCCGGACTGGTCGACGTCGCCCTGACCCGGGCGCCGTTCGACGAGACCGCCCTGACGGTGCGTGTGCTGCGAACCGATCCGGTCGGCGTGGTCCTGCGTGCCGACGATCCGCTGGCCCGCCGTGACCGGCTGCGGCTGGCCGAGCTGGGCGACCGCCGGTGGTTCCGGTTCCCGCCGGGCACCGACCCCCTCTGGCAGGCGTACTGGAACGGCGGCACGCCGCGCGAGGGCCCGGTGGTGCGCGCTGTCCAGGAGTGCCTGCACGCCGTGTTGTGGAACGGCACGGTCGGCCTCGCCCCGCTCGGGCACGAGCTGCCCCCGGAGTTGGCGGTCGTACCGCTGACCGACATGGCGCCCAGCCGCGTGGTGGCGGTGTGGAACGAAGGCGACGCCAACCCGCTGATCCGGTCCTTCATCGAGATCGCGACAGCCGCCTACCGGCACTGAGCGCGGCAACCGGTCCTGCCAGCACTGCCGGTGCTGCCGGTGCTGCCGGTGCTCGGCGGTGTCGAGGCGATGCGGTTCCTGCGGAGTGCGTGGAGGGTCGCCGGTCCTCAACGAAGCTTCCACAACCGTTTGGTCCGGAGTGAGGCTCTTGACCCTCACGTGGCGTCAGGCTGCATAGTCGGTGCCGTGGATGATCACTGGACCGTGGGACGCGTGGCCGAGCTCGCCGACGTGAGCGTCCGCACGCTGCATCACTATGACGAGATCGGGCTCGTCCGACCGTCTGCGCGGACCGTGGCCGGGTACCGGGCCTACTCGGCGGGCGATGTGGAGCGGCTGCGGGAGGTGTTGGCCTATCGGCGGTTGGGTTTCGGGCTGCGGGAAGTAGCGGAACTGGTCGACGACCCGTCCACCGACGCGGTCGCGCACCTGCGCCGACTGCGTGGCCTGCAGCTGGAGCGGCGTGATCGTGCTGACGCCATGGTGGCGGCCATCGACAGGGAACTTGAGGCACGAGCGAAGGGACTGAAGGTGACACCGGAGGAGCAACTGGAGATGCTCGGTGCACGGCTGTACGACGCGATCGGCGGCGCCTACCTCGCGACACGGCGTACCGATCCGCGCATCGCCGCGCAGATCTGGGACGCGCTCGGGGACGCGCAGACGGTGCTGAACGTCGGGGCCGGCACCGGCTCCTACGAGCCCGTTGATCGCGACGTGACGGCGGTGGAGCCATCGGCGGTCATGCGAGGGCAGCGGCCTGCCGGCTCGGCGCCGTGCGTGGCCGCCGCCGCGGAGAGCCTGCCGTTCGAGGACCACTCTTTCGACGTCGCGATGGCCGTCTCCACCGTTCACCACTGGGGGGACCCGATAGCGGGGCTGCGCGAGATGCGGCGCGTGGCCCGCCGTGTGCTGGTGCTCACGTTCGACACTGACGAGCCCGGGTGGCAGGACCGGTTCTGGCTCACCCGCGACTACCTGCCCGAGTTCGCCGCCGTTCTCACAGGATTTCCCTCGCTTGCCGGGATGGCCGACGCGATCGGCGCCCGCGCTGAGCCGGTGCCCATCCCGTGGGACTGCGCTGACGGCCTGTTCGAGGCTTATTGGCGCCGCCCGGAGGCGTATCTGGAGGATCCCGTGCGCCGTGCGACGTCGGTGTGGACGAGAGTCGGGCCGGAGGCCGAGCAGCGGGCGGTACGAAGCCTTGGCGACGACCTCGAATCCGGCCGGTGGGCCGAGCGCAACAGCCACCTCGCCGACCTCGACGCGACAGATCTCGGCCTCCGCCTGCTCATAGCTTGAACCGCGTGCCAGCGTCAG
Source organism: Streptomyces sp. 1114.5 (assembly GCF_003635085.1). Taxonomy (NCBI): domain Bacteria; kingdom Bacillati; phylum Actinomycetota; class Actinomycetes; order Kitasatosporales; family Streptomycetaceae; genus Streptomyces; species Streptomyces sp. 1114.5. The sequence goes on along the minus strand of NZ_RBXE01000003.1, from coordinate 672,116 downwards.
TGTCATGGCGGCTCCTGGACGGCCCGCCGGCCACGAGAACACGCTTGCGTTCGTTGCTCGCTCCTCCGGCCGGACCCGGCCCAGCGCGGCCGGGTCCGGCCGGAGGAGCTCCGCGACAACCCCGTTTCCCGCATCGGGGACACAGGCGGACACCGACGTGCCGTCGACGATGCGCCCGGCATCTGCGCGGAAGCGCTGCCGCCGCTTCACCTGGACGACGGCCCGATGCGATCGATGACTCACTCAGAGCGGTGGCGGTCGGTGTCGGGGGTCGGCCGGTGGGTGGGGTGGGGGCACGGGCGGTGCCGGCCGCCGGCGGGTGGGGCGGGCGGTCGGCACGGTGCGGGGGTCGTCAGATCGCCGCGAGTGCGAGCGGGGCGACCTTCGAGATGACGCCGAGGGCGTCGTCCCAGAAGGAGTCGGCCTCGACGCCGGCGGCGGAGCCGAGCGAACCTGCGGGGGTGCCGGCGCGGTAGACCGGCGGAGCCAGCTTCGGGAGCTGCGGGGCGGGGGACCACGTCGGGTGTTCCTCGCGGACATCTTCGTTGATCATTTCCGCTCATCCTTTCTCGGGTGTGGGTGGCGCGGGGCGGTACTGGTCAGAGGGCGAAGCCGTCCATGACCATCGGGGGGTTCAGGTTCACGTCGTCCCAGATGGAGTCGGCCTCGACGCCGGCCGCGGAGCCGGGCGAACCTGCGGGGGTGCCGGCGCGGTGGACCGGCGGAGCGAGCTTCGGGAGCTGCGGGGCGGGGGACCGCGTCCGGCGCTCCTCGCGGGCTTCTTCGTGGATCATTTCCGCTCATCCCTTTCGGTGCGGTGTCAGCGCCGGCCGCCGATGGCAGGGGACGGTGGCGGCAGGCAGCCGGGAGTGGGGGCGCCGCCGCAGGCCCAGGGGGCCGGGTCCGAGAAGCTCGGGCCGTACATGCCGCCGGGGCCGTCCATGATTGCCGTGGACGGTTCGGTGGTGGAAGGTGCGCCGGTCGTCCCGGTGGCCGGGCCCGCGCCCGCGCCCGCCTCGGCTTCGGCGACGGCGATGGCGCCTGCGGGGCCGGGCGGCATCACACGGCCGACGAAGCCGCGGATCACGTTGGTGGGCGGCATGGCCGGGTTCAGGCTGTCGTCCACGCTGGGGACCACCTTGATCACCTTCAGGTAGGCGTCGTAGCCCTGACTGCGGTCGATCGGTCGTACCTGGGGCGGCTGCTGGTCCATGGTTCTTCCTCTCCTGCTCGGCGTTCCGGTGGCCGGTCCCCGGTGGACGCGTCACCGGACGGGTGCCGACGGCAGAGGGCTCGGGTTCTGCCGTCGGCGTGGGCGCCTCGTCAGAGGAACTTGGAAGCGGTGTTCAGCACGGTGCCCAGGATGTTCCCCCAGTCGAAGTTGGCTTCAACGCCCTGCGCGCCGTCCTGGGCGCCGCCGGTGGTGCCGGTGCGGTCGACCGGCGGAGCCAGCTTCGGGAGCTGCGGGGCGGGGGACCATGCGTGGCGCTCCTCGCGGACTTCTTCGTTGATCATTTCCGGTCATCCCTTCTTCTTTTGCTTGCCTGTTGTGCCTGGCTGTGTGCCTACTCGTGTTCCGGTTCTGTTCGGTGTTCGCCGGGTCAGGGGCCGGGCCGTCACAGGGCCGCGTAGCACATGCTCCGGGCCGGGCCGGTCAGCCCGGCGCACGCCGACCGGGACGCCTCGACGCCCGGACCACCGGCTCGGCGACCGGCCCCGGCCTGGTCGTCGCGCCGGACCGGCGGGGCCAGCGCCGGCAGGTAGCGGTCGGGCTTGCGCTGTGTTTCGAGGGTCTTCATGATCCGCCTCCTCCTGGTGGCGCCGCGGGCTCAGGACTCGATGAACTGGTGGGCCGGCGCCAGGGTGACGGGGAACTCGTCGCTGACGTCGATCGTGAACAGCATGTTCACCCGCGCGCGCCGCTCGTTCTCCGGGTCGAAGAAGCTCACCCTCACGTCCTGGCAGTCCGAGCCCATGCGGCAGTACGGGCTCTTCGTGACGGAAACGCTGTCGATGCAGTACAGGCTGGGCTTGTCCTGGTCCTCGGTGCTGGGGATGTCCTGACCGAGGAGCATGGCCCGGCTGATGGTCTTGGCGACCGAGAACGCGTTCGTCCCGGCGGCGTTCAGTGCCCGGTCGGCAGAGGTCTGCCCGAGGTTGCGGAACTGGTAGTAGACCTTGTCGAGGAACGCGATCATGGTCTTCTGGATGTACAGCTCGTTGATCGTCACCTTCTGCTGCTCGGCCTCCTTCTTGACGGCCTGCACCACGGCGTCCACCAGCTGCTTCTCGTACCAGATGTAGACGCCACGGCTCTTGATCTCGATGACGGGCACGACCTGCCCGGAGAACAGCCGGACCGTCCGGTCGGTCAGCCGGCCGGGGACCGAGATCCGGGAGATGTAGCCGTCCTCGGTGGCCAGCAGGTGCTGGCCGAGGTACGCGTCGCGGAACGACCGGTAGATCATCGACACCGGGGGCGCAGGTCCGTCGAGCGACATCAGCAGGTCCGTGAGCTTGGCGGGATCGGCCACGAGCGCCTGCGCCTGGGCCCGGTACCTGACGGGATCGTCGAGCTCCTGCAACTGCTCCGGCGTGCGGCCGGTCCTGAGCAGGGTGTCCAGGGGTGTGTTGGGCCAGTCCATGCCGACCGGGAGTTCGGCCTCCATCGCGTAGACCGGGGTGCTCTCCAGGTTCAGCGTCCAGGTGACCTTGTCGGAGGCCCACGGGTTGACCGTCAGGTAGTCGTGCAGCTGCTGGGCGTCGTACGGGTTGGCCGGCGATTCGGGCACCGAGCCCCCGGCCTCCTTGCCCTGGACGGGGTCCATCAGCTGGCGGAAGCTGTCCCGACGGGCCTCGGTCTGGAAGTCCACGCCGACCTGGCCGATCGCGAACACCAGCGGCCGGTCGTTGGTGGAGGCGCAGGACGGCCGGACCCCGCCCTGACAGGCGCAGGGGGCCTGGGACAGCCGGCCCGAGTCGGGCGGAAGGGTGGCCGGTGCGGTGGGTACGGCGGCCGCCGGCGCGGGCGGCGAGCTGGCAGCGGTGGGTACGGGCGCGGCAGGTACGGGCGCCGCGAGTACGGGCGCCGCCGGGGCGAAGCCGGATGCGGTGGCACCGGCGACCGCGGCCTGAGCCGGGGCCGGCGCGGAAGGCGGGACGGGGACGGGGCTGACGGGCGGCGTGCCCGGAGCGGCGGCAGCCGCCACGCCGGCGCTCACTCCGGCGCCGGCGCCGGCCGGTGCGACGGCCGGAGCAGCAGCCGGGGCAACAGCCGCGGCAGCCGCCGGGACAGCGGCCGGCGCGAAGGCTTCGTACGGTGCGCTCTGCGCGATCGGCGCCGCCTGGGCGGTGACGGCGGGAACACTCTCGGTGTCCATGGTGCTGGCTCCCTCGTGCGAGTCGGAAGGGAAGGTCCCGAGCGACGAGGGTGCGCCGATCGCGGCGGCCCCGGCCTCGGGGGAGGGGGTGGTGCGGACGCCGTCCGCGGTGGTCTCGGCGGCCGACCGACGGGCCGTCAGGTCTTCGCGGGTGATCAGCTCGTACGCCCGGGCTGCATTCAGGTGCCCGACCAGCAGGCGCCGGCACTCGGGCGCCTCGGCGGGCGCACAGGGCGCGCCGGCCGCGCCCTGCAGAATGGCCCGACCGGCGGCCAACGGGTCGGCGCGGTGTCCCGCGCGCACCTGCGCGCCGACCAGCAGGGCGGCAACCCCGGAGACCAGTGGTGTGGCGAAGCTGCTTCCGGTGAGGGCCGTGCGCCCCCCGCCCGGCGCGGCGCCCTCGATGCCCTGCCCGGGCGCCAGGACGCCGTTGGTCGCGTACGCGGAGCCCCAGTTGCTCGACTCCAGCGGTTCGCCGCCGGGCCCGGCCGCGCCGACGGCGAGCACCGTCGGGACGGCGGCCGGCACCTGTTCGCAGTCGCAGCCGTCGTTGCCGACGGCCGCGACCACCAGGACGCCGCTCTCGTCGCACAGTCGCAGCGCCCGCTCCAGCATGGCGTCCGCCTGGGCGTCCCGACTGGGCTCGCCGCCGCTGATGTTGACGATGTGCGCGCCCTCCTGGACGGCGCGCTCGACGGCCCGCGCCAGGTCGAGCTGGGGCACCCGGCCCTCCCCCGCGTCGGTGAACACCGGGAGGATCAGGCCGCGGCACCGCGGTGCGAGGCCGGTCACCGGGCTGCCGGGCTGGCCGAAGAGCAGGCTCGCGACATGGGTGCCGTGCAGGGACATCCGGCCGCCGCCGGCCGGCTCGGTGACGAGCGTGTCGAGCCGGGTGAGGTCCGCCCCGTCGAAGCACGGGTGTGACAGGTCGACGGGGCCGTCCAGGACCGCGATGCACACGGCCGGGTCGCCCAGGAGATCGTCCTCCGGGGCTCGGCTGCCGTACAGCACCGCTCTGGCCTCCATGTGGCATCGCCCTTCTCGGGGGTCGGGGACCTTCCCGGGCGTCGGGGTCCTTTCCAGGGGGCGGGGCCCTTCCCGGCGGTCGGGCCGGCCTGCTGCGGAGCCCGCAGCAACTGCTGAAAGTCAACGAGCCCGGGCGTGCGGCGGGCGTGCTCCGGAGCGTCACGGTGGCGGGCCGAGCACCGTCACGGCTCCGTCCCGCCGGCGTTGCGATCGGCACGGCGAGGAGGTGTGCCCGTCGCCCGAGCGGCCACCCATCCGGCCTCGCCGTGACGGTCTGTGACCCGTCGTGGTGGCGCCACCCGTCGGAGTCGAGCCGTCTCGCCCCGTCAACACCCGTGCGACGCTGGGCTGCTGGGCGGTCCCGGGCCGTCCACCGGCGGCCTCGTGACGCTCGGCGACGAGCCTCCGGCACGCCCGGACGACGCACGCGGGACGCTTGCGCAACGTCCCTGCGACGGTGGCGAAGCACTCGCACGACGCAGCGTGCGATGGCGAACGAACGCGCTGGTCACGCGGCGCGCTCGGGTCCGCAGCGGCTCCGAGGGGGTGCGCGGAACGGTCCGTCGGGGCAGAGTGGGGGTTGTGTTCTGGGATGGTCCGGGCATCGAACTGCTGCGGGGCTTCGAGGCCACCGACGCCGGAGGCCGTGTCCTCCTTCCGGTGAGTGCTCAGCACCTGCTGGCGTTCCTGGCCCTGCATGACGACGGCGTCCAGCGCGTCGCCGTGGCCGAGCGGCTCTGGCCTGATTCGACGCAATGCCGCGCCGCGGCGAACCTGCGTGCCGCGCTGTACCATGCGCGGCACGAGGGCTCGGCGATCCCGATCGAGACCACCGGGCGGTGGCTGCGCCTCTCGCCCGCCGTCCGGGTGGACCTGCGCGACGCGCGACGCAGTGCACGGCAAGTGGTGGCCGGGCTCAGTCAGTTGCCCGCCAGCTGCGACGACCTGGTGGACGACCTCGCCGCCGAGCTGCTGCCCGGCTGGGAGGAGGAGTGGCTCAGCCTGGAGCGCGAGCGCTGGGACCAGCTGCGGCTGTACGCGCTGGAGAGCCTGGCCCGCCAACTATGCGCCGCCGAGCGGTACTTGGCTGCGCTCCAGACCGCGCTCGCGGCGATCGCGATCGACCCCGTGCGCGAGACGGCGCATCGGATCGTGGTCGAGGTGCACCTTGCCGAGGGCAACATCGCCAGCGCACTGCACTCCTACCAGCGGTACCGTTCGTTCCTCCAGCGGGAGCTCAACGTCGCTCCCTCGCCGAAGATGACAGGCCTGGTGCGCAACCTGCTCCGGATGTGACGGCACGTCGGCACCGCCGCCCACCGTGGGCCGGGGCGGGCGGCCTGGCCGCCGCCGGGTCGCCCGCCCGTTCCACGGGTGTTGCTCGGACTCAGCCGACCAGGAGGAACTTGGTGGTCGGCACACCCTGGATGCTGGCGCAGTCCAGGTTCGAGGTGGTGGCGCTGTAGGTCCAGCCGCGGGGGACGTCGCACGCCCACATGCCGTTGACCGGCTTGCGCAGGTGGAAGGTGGTGGAGGGGATGCCGCTTCCGTACGACAGGCTGCAGGCGGTGCTGCGGCCGACGAAGTCATAGGTGAAGGCGGGGGTGCCGACGCAGGCGGTCAGGCCGTCGTACGGGGTGCGCAGGTGGTAGGCGTTGGAGATCACGCCGGACTGCTGGCTGCACGCGTAGCCCCAGGAGATGGAGTCGTAGACGAAGGCCGGCGTGCTGATACACGCGGTCAGCCCGTCGACGGGCGTACGCAGGTGGAACTGCGGCGAGTTCCAGCTGCCGCCGCCGCTGCAGCTGCGGTTCATGGACACCTGGTCGTAGACGTAGCCGGCTGGGACGTCACAGGCCCACACCCCGTCCAGACCGGTGACGGTGGTCGCGGCGGTCGTCGCGGCGGAGGCGGGCGTGGTGGCGGCCGCGCCGGAGAGCAGCAGCGCCAGCGCGGCGAGTGCCGCTAACAGGGCGGATCGGACGGTGCGTGCGGTTCGTGCGACGGACATGGTTCTCCTTCGGTGGAGGAGTTGCTGCCGATGGATGCACGGTGCTGACGGCGATGGCTCGCGGGTGAGCGATCACTGCCGTCGAAGGTTCTAGCACGCACGGTGGACCGTCAGCCCGATGGCCCGTCCGGATCGATCATTGCGCCGACCGCCGTCTACACGCCGGTGCGCACTTCCTCCGGTTCATGTCAGCCGATCGACGTCATGGTCTGCCGCACGCCGGGGCCACGGCTGCCCACGCGTGCCCCGGCCGGGCGAATGTCACGGCGGGTGATCCGCCGTCAGAGACGTTACAACCGTGGAATGGCCCGATTCCCCGCCCCCACCCCCGCCCCCGCCCCCGCCCCCACCCCCTCCCGCCCGGCCCGCCGGGCACGGCCCCTGGTGGCCGGCCTGCTCGCCCTGGCCGCCGTCGGCGCCGCCCCGGGTACGAGCGCGCCGGCCGCACCCGCTGCCCACGCCCGACCCGACGACGGCACCACCGCGAGCGTCGTCCCGGCCGGCGCGCTGGTCCTGCAGCGCCAGTTCACCGCGGCGGCCGACGAGTTCGGCGTCCCACCCGGCCTGCTGCTGGCCCTGGCCTACCAGGAGAGCCGGTGGGAGTCCCACCGGGGTGCGCCCAGTACCACCGGCAACTACGGCGTCCTCGGGCTGACCGAGGTCGACGTCGCCGCCGAGAACGCCGCCGCCCCCGGTGAGAGGGCCACCGGACAACGCGGCGAGGACCGACCCCACCCCGCACGGCCCGCTCGGCCCACCCGGCCCCGGGTCGTCGACTCCCCGGCCCTGCACACCCTCCAGGCCGCCGCCGACCTGATCCACCGCCCGGCGGCCCAGCTGCGCACCGACAGCGCGCAGAACCTTCGCGGCGGCGCCGCCCTGCTGGCGCGCTACCGGCAGCAGAGCGGTACCGCGGGCACTGCCGACCCCGCCCACTGGTACCCCCGCCGTCGTTCGGTTCGGCCAGGCCGGGCGGGCGGGAGCGGACGGCGAGGCAGCCGGCCGCGCCTTCGCCGACCGTGTCTACGCCACCTGGCGCCAGGGCCTTTCCCGCACCACCTCCGAGGGCCAGTGGCTCACCCTGCCCGGCGTACCGGATCTCGCCCTGCCCGAACCGCCTCCGCTCCCCTCGCTCCCGGCTCCCTCGCCGTCGTCCCCGGCTCCGTTGCAGGCGTCCCAGACCCCCGAGTGCCCGCCCGGCCTGGGTTGCGACTTCATCCCCGCCGCCTACGCGCTGACCGACCCCGACGACCCCACCTCCTACGGCAACTACAACCCCGCGCACCGCCCCGACGACGGCCAGCAGATCCGCTACCTCGTCATCCACGACACCGAGAGCGACTACGCCGGCGCGCTCGCCGCCTTCCAGGACCCCCGCGAACAGGCCACCGCGCACTACCTGGTGCGCGCCGGCGACGGCCACGTCACCCAGCTGGTGCACACCAGCGACATCGCCTGGCACGCCGGCAACAAGACCGTCAACATGCACAGTGTCGGCATCGAACACGAGGGCTTCGCCCTGCCCACCGACCGCCCCACCTGGTACTCCGAACAGCTGTACCAGTCCTCGGCGGCCCTGGTGCGCTACCTCGCCGACCGCTTCGGCGTCCCGCTGGACCGCCAGCACGTCATCGGCCACGACGACGTCCCCGGCCCCACTCAGGACGCCATCGCCGACATGCACTGGGATCCCGGCACCTTCTGGGACTGGGCCCACTACTTCGACCTGCTGCACGCCCCGCTGGACGCCGGCTCCGACACACCGCCCCGCCCCGGCGACACCGTCACCATCGCCCCGCCCTTCGACACCGCCAACGAGCCCCCCGTCAGTGGGGTCTCCGCCCGCCCCGAGAACTTCGTCTACCTGCGTACCCGGCCCGCCCCGGACGCCCCGCTGATCAACAGCGCCACCACCAGGGCCGACGACTGGAGCGACAAGGCCTCCACCGGCGCCCGCTACGTCGTCGCCGACCAGCAGGGCGACTGGACGGCGATCTGGTACGACGGCCAGAGGTGCTGGTTCGCCAACCCGAACGGTCGGGCCGCGCACACCGACCGGCGCACCGGGGCCGCCGGGCCCACCACCGTGCTGGCCCCGCACCCGGGCGCCGCCACCATCCCGGTCTACGGCCGGGCCTACCCCGAGGCCGCCGCCTACACGCCCTACCCGGCCATCAAACCGCTGCCGGTGGTGGCCCTGCGCGCGACCGTCCCGGCCGGACAGGCGTACCTCGCCGTCGCCGCCACCCCCGAGCAGGCCGACTACTTCTACGACCAGAACATCAACGGCGACGCGCCCGACGACCGCACCCTGGTCGTCGGCCACGACACCTACTACCCGATCCGCTTCAACCACCGCCTGGCGTTCCTCAAGGCCACCGACGTCCAGGCGACCACCCAGTAGATCGACCGGTACGAGCCGGCCGACGCCGAGGAGGACGACCCAGGACGGACGTTCGACGGCCCGGTCGACCGGCGCATCGGATCCGGGGCGCCCGGATGTCCGAAGAGCCCCGCCGGAAGGGATTCCGGCGGGGCTCTTGGCCGTGCGGGTCCGGTGCGAACCGAACCGGTCTACTGGTCGGCCTGGACCTCGGTGGAGATCATGCGCGCTTCGGGGAGGGTCCGCGGCGGCTCGTCGCCGTACCACGCGAATTCAATGGCCGCGAGGTACCCGTCGGCCACCCAGAGGAGAATCTCCCCGAACAGGGAGCCGGCTTCGTCCACGACGATCGATCGCACCGGAACGAGGCCGGACACCACCGAGGGCGGTGCGCCTTCCCGTACCCGTACGTCGACGCTCGCCGATTCCGGACCCCACTGCGCGTACACCTCGACGAGGTCGATCTGGGCCAGCAGCTCGGCTGCCCCGGGAAATTCCTGCGAGAGTACCAGTTGGAGCACGCCCCTCTCCCTGGAGTTCAGGGGTCGGGGTGTGATGGCAACCGTCATGGTGGGGGCCTCCGGAACATCGCCCGCGGGGGCGGGAAGTAGCAAATTCACTGTCACGTTCGAGGTTGCTTGCGGCGCCCTCGCGCAAGGCTACGGGGTTCCGGGGAACTTCGCCCGGATGAATGCCGTGCCGAGCCGCGGTACTCCGTTGACCACCGCTCCTCGGATCGTCACCACCTCGCCCTCGATCACGCGGGTGACCTCGTAGAGTCCGCTGGCGGGCAGGTCCGTGGCGCTGTGCAGGCTGTCCATGACCATGCGAAGGGCCTGTTCGCGGCCTCCGGCCTTGGCGATGATGTCACCGAACCCGTGCTTCGCCACGTCGATGACGTGCACGAGGTTGTCCTCCGTGTTCCACGTCTTCCACGCGTCCTCCAGAACCTCCGTCGTGATGCCGCAGGCCGGCGCCGTGTTGTGCACGAGCACCGGGGTGTTCCCGGCGATCACGTAGTAGGTGTGGATGCCGCGGACCGTGAGGTTGTAGGCGGGCTGGACAGTGCTCCACGTCCTGGCGGACGACACCGTCGCGGTGCCTGCCGGGGCGGTCAGCTTCTCTCCGCCGGTGATCTCGCCGGCGTCGACCCAGGCCGCACGGTTCTGCGACCAGAACGGGTGGTGGGCCGTCGCCGTGATGCTGCCGGAGTTGCCCTTGCCGTCCGCGACGACCAGGTCGACGAACTCGCGGTCGTCCGGGGTGTAGATGGTGGCGTCGACCGGCCTGGGGCCGGTCTCCCCGGTCTGGGGATCCGTGGCGAGGACGCGGTCCCCGACGCGTATCTGCTCGATGGGCCGGGCGGTGCCGTCGGCCATCAGGACGCGGGTGCCGGCGGGGAAGCTGTTCGGCCTGATCAGGCAGGTCCCGGGGACCTTGGAGAACAGCTTCTCCAGGAAGCCCAGGACCTTCGCGCCGCCGGGGATCTTCTCGGCCCACTTGGCGAGCTTGGCGACTGCGGCGGCGTCTCCGGCCAGCGGGATGGCGCTGAGGCAGGCCATGGTCGCGTTCGCGACGTCCTTCTGCAGCGCGTAGATGCCGCAGTTGATGAGGGCTGCGCTGGTACCGATGCCGGGGACCAGCGAGACGATGTCCAGCAGGCCGTGGACGACGCCGAGGGCGGTGTCCATCCAGCTGGAGCCGCCGCTCTCCCCGATCTGCTTGCGGAGTTCGGCCTCCAGGTTCGCTTCGGTCGCCTTCTGCGCGGCCTCGGCCTCGGCCTTCAGCTTCGCGTCGGTCTGGGCTTCCTCGGCGGCCTGCCGCGCGGCTTCCTGCTCCGCTTCGTGCTTCGTCGTGTAGGCCTGGAAGGCGTTGGTCGCCGCCTGTGCCGCGACCAGCTTGTCCTGCCCTGCCGCCTCCGCGTCGGCCCGCGCCTGGGCGGCCGACTGGTAGGCACTGGCGGCGGAGACCTGCGCGGAGTTCGCGGAGGCCTGGGCCTTCTGCGCCGAGTACGCCGCGGACGCGGCGGACTTCCGCGCCGAGGCCTCGGCAGCCGTGGCGGTCTTGGCCGATTCGGCGGCCTTCTGCGCGCTCGTGGCGGCCGCGTCCGCCTTGGCGCGAGCGTCGGCCGCGTAACCGGCGGCCTGGTCTGCTGCCGCCTTGGCCTGGTCGGAGGCGGCCTTCGCCTCGTCGGCGGCGTTGCGGGCGACGGCAGCGGCCTGGACGGCCTGGGCGGCGCTCTGCTGGGCGTAGGCCGTGACGGCCGACGCCTCGGCGATCATCCGCTCGATCTCGGCCTTGTGGGTCGCCGCCAGCGCGTCCTTGCGCGCAGCGGTGTACTGGCCGGTCTCGATGAAGGTGCGCAGGACGTCGGGCGGACCTTCGAGCGCGACCTGCGCGGCGGCCTTGACCTCGGCCCCGCCGGACGCGCGCAGCCCTGCGGCCTTGACCTGGTCGTCGGAGAGCTGGGCGAGGTAGCGGCCGTTGTTCAGGAAGTCGCGCAGGGCGTCGACGCTGCCGTTGAGTGCGGCGCGCCCAGCTGCCTGGACGCTGGGACCGCCGTCGTTGACGATCTTGGCGACACTGAGCTGGAAGTCGGGGGCCGCTGCCTGGTACTGACCGGTACTCAGGAATGCGGCCACCGCGTTGGCGTCGCCCTTGAGGGCGGTGGTGGCCGCGGCGCGGACGGCGGGCAGCTCCGAGCCGGCCGCGAGGTTCGAGACCCGCTCCCGGTTGTCGAGGTCGATCGCCTGGCGCCGTCCCGAACGGACGTACTCCAGCACCGTCGTGTCGTCCCCGGCGACTGCGGTCCGCGCGGCGGCGCTTTCCCACGGCCCGGCGATCTTCATGGACAGGACGGCGAGCTTGCGCCCGTCCGTGGCGACCATGGCGGTGTCGGGATTCGGCTGGGTGAGTGCTGCGGCCAGACGGTCCGCCTCGTCCTTGCTCTGGCGCAGCTGCTGGACGGCGTCGCCGATGGCGGTCTGCTTGTCGTCGTACGCAGCCTTGGCAGCCCGCGCCTTCTCCACGTCCGCTGCGGTCCGGGCTGTGAGGTCCTCGTCCTCGGCGCGCGTGGCGAGGTCGTGGACCTGGTTGGCCTTGTCGACCGCGTCCTTGGCGGTCTGCGCGGCAGCCACGGCGGCGTCCGCGTGGGCCTTGGACACGGCGGCGGCCTGCGCGGCCTCGCCCGCGTGCTGGGCGGTTTCCTGAGCGGCCAGCGCGGCGTTGTGGGCGTGCGTGGCTGCGGAGTCCGCCAATGCCTTGGCTTCGGTCGCGGCCTTCGCGGCCTCGCCCGCCAGCGACTTGGCGGCGCTCGCTGCCCGCGTCGCCTCCTGGGCCTGGCGACGCGTCGCGGCGGCGGCGGCCTTGGCCCGCGCCGACTGGGCGCCGGCCGCGGACGCGAAGCCGCCCGCCTGGTCGGCCGAGTCGGCGGCGGCCTGCGCGTTGCCGCCCGCGCTCAGCGCGGCGTCCGCGGCCTGCTGGCTGGCGGCGGCGGCCGTGTTGGCTTGCGTGAGTGAGGCGGAGGAGGCCGCAGCCGCAGTCGCGGCGGTCTCGGCCGCCGTCGCGGCCTGCGCGGCGGCATCCGCCTTGGAGCGGTCCGACGCCGCCCCGGCGGCGGCGTTGCGGGCCGCCGTCGCCGCCTGTGCCGCGCCCGCGGCGGCGTACGACGCCTGGGATGCCGCGCTGGCCGCGGTGCGCGCCGAGTTGGTGGCACTGCGGGCGGCCTTCATCGCCGTCTGGGCGGCCTCCGCCGCCCGGCCCGCGGCGTCGGCCGCGCGCCCGGCTGCTGCTCCTGCCGCGTTCGAGTCACTGCCGGCGGCCGCGGTCTCGGCCGCAGCCTTCGCAGCCGACTCCTTGGCCAGCTGCGAGGCCGCCACCGCCTGGGCGGAGGCCTCCTTGGCTGCCTCCGTCTCACGCACCGCCTGGGCGGAGGCCTCCTTGGCCTGCTGCGTCAGCTGGGCGATGCTGGTGCGCTCGGCGTCACGGGCCCTGGCGACGTGCACGCCGACGGTGAGGAACTCCCGTACGTCCTCGATCGAACCGTTGATCGCCAGTCGCGCCGCGGCCTGGGTGTTGGGGCCGCCCTCGCTGAGGATCTGGACGAGCTTCACCCGGTCGTCGGCGTCGCGCGCGGTGTACTGGCCCTCGTTGACGAAGACCTGGACGTCGTCGGGGGTGCCGTTCAGCGCCGCCTTCGCGGCTGCCTGGACGCCGGGGCCGGCGCCGTTCATCAGCGAGGCGGCCTTCAGCTGCTGATCGACCTTCAGCGGCTCCTGCCAGCCGTTCTTCAGGAAGGCCTGAAGGGCGTCCGGCGTGCCCGCCAGTGCCTTGCGCGCAGCCTCCCGCACGCTGGGGCCGCCGAGCGTCAGGATCTGCGCGGCGCTGACCTGGTCGTCCTGCACCTGAGCGAGCAGCCGATCGCTGCCCAGGAACTTGCGAACGTCATCGTCCGAGCCGGTCAGCGCTGCCTCGGCCGCGGCCTTGACCGCCGCACCGCCGTCCTTCCAGTACGCGACCACCCTGCCGCGCTCGGTCATCGGGACCGCAACTTCCTCGGGCAGCGGGTCCGCGGCTGCGAAGGGCGCGACGCCGAGCAGTCCGGCTGTCAAGGTCAGCGGCAAAAGGCGCAGACTGAGCTTTCCGGATATGGAATGCCCACCCCGCCTTCGCCACCTGGACCGGACATTCAATCCATCCACCAGAGACCCACCTCTCCACATCCACTGGCCGCACTTCGGCCTCGGGAGCATATCCGCAGATGACGTGCCGCCAGAAACGCGGAAAAGGAGCTTCCTGACGCACCGAATGGTGGGAAATTCGGGCAAAGACCTATCAACTCTGCAGGCCGGCAAGCAGCTCTCGAACTCTCGAAGCTCCCCTGGCACCCGGACCGGTGATTCAAATAGTGGCAATGCCCTAGACTGCGGGCCGTCAAGTCTTCAGGGGGACGGTAAATCGCGGGGGCGTCCGGTCGCGTCGGCCGTTTCCCATGGCTCAAGTCCTCACCCGCACCGTCCGACGTGCGGTCAAGGTCCTGTCAATCACGATGAAAGGAACGCGAGATGAAGAACGCCATAGTCCGATGGCTGGCCATCGGTGCGGTGGCCGCCGCCACGACGGTCGGCGCCGGTGCGCTCGCCAGCGCCGACACCACTCCCGCGGGTGACGCCGCCACCGCTCCGCCGGCCGTCGAGGACTTCGCCTACCCCGGCGACTCCCCGAACCCGCAGCTCAAGCTCATCCGCGGCGACGGCCACATCATGCTGGCGGACTGCAACACCGTCACCCAGATCCAGCTGTGGAGCGTCGCAGTCCCGAGCCCCAGCGGCGGCCCCGGCGTCTGCTTCCGGGTCACCGGCACCACCGGGTACCTGTCCCTCGAACTTCCGCAGACCTTCATGATCCAGACCGGGGACAAGGCCGTCCGCGCCGACCTCACCTCCGAGGGCGTGGCGCAGACCGTCGACGTCGCCAAGAACAGCTACACCACCGTCGGTCAGGCCATGGGCCAGAAGCCGACCATGCTCGTCGAGCTGCGCGTCACCGGCTGACCGGACACCACGCCAACGACCGATCACCGACCGACACAGGATCACCCATGAAGCACCGCATCCGCGGCTGGACGGCGGCCCTCGCCGCCACCGCCGCAGGCGTCTTCGGGCTGAGCGCGCTCGCCGCCGCCGACACCGCCCCGCCGCCCGCACCGCCCGCCGATGCCTCCGTGGCGCCGCCCGCGGTCGAGGACTTCTCCTACCCCGGCGCCTCCGGCATCAGCAACGTCAAGCTGCTGCGCGGCGACGGCGGCATCATGCTGGCCGACTGCTCCACGCCCACGCAGATCCAGCTGTGGACCCGCGCGCCGGGCAACACGGACAACAAGATCTGCTTCACCGCGCCCGCCGTGACCGGCTACCTGGCCCTGGAGCTGCCGGACGTGTTCGCCGCGCAGACCGCGGGCCGGGCCGTACGGGTCGGCCTCACCGCCGCCGGCGCCTCGCAGAGCACCGACGTGCCCAAGGACGGCTTCACCGGCGTCGGCGAGGGCCTGGGCCAGGCCCCGACCACCGTCGTCGAACTGCGCGTCACCGGCTGACCCCGGCTGACCTCGGCTCAGCCCGGCTCCCCCATCCTCCTCATTCGACTGGAACCCACGTGCTTCACAGGACTTCGTCCCGCCCGCTGCGAACCGGCGTGCTCATCGCGGCCGCAGCCGCCGGCGCGCTGACCACCTTCGCCTCCCCGGCCGGGGCCGTCGTCGGCGACCCCGTCACGGACGGCTCCTACGCCTACACCGCCAGGCTCGCCATCGGCGACAACCTGCGCGCCTGCACCGGCGCCCTCGTCGACCCGTCCTGGGTCATCACCGCCGCGAGCTGCCTGTCCGACGACCCCGCCCAGCCGCAGGCGCTGACCGCCGGGGCGCCGAAGTGGAAGACCACCGCCACCATCGCCGGCAAGGCTGTCGACGTCCTCGAACTCGCGCCGCGCGCCGACCGCGACCTCGTGCTGGCCCGCCTCGCCGCCCCCGTCCAGGGCGTTGCGCCGCTCGCCCTCGCCACCACCGCGCCGACCGCCGGCGAGAAGCTGCGGGTGCCCGGGTACGGGCGCACCAAGGACGAGTGGCTGCCCGGCGCCCTGCACGCGGGCGCGTTCGGCCTCGACGCCGTCCAGCCCACCACCATCGCCACCACCGGCCAGAACGGCGCCGCGATCTGCAAGGGCGACACCGGCGCCCCCGCGATCCGCGAGACCAACGGCAAGGCCGAACTCGTCGCCGTCGCCTCCCGCTCCTGGCAGGGCGGCTGCCTCGGCACCCCCGCCACCGAGACCCGCACCGGCGCGCAGTCCTCCCGCGTGGACGACCTCGCGGGGTGGGTGCAGCAGGTGCGGGCGAACGCCACCGCGCGGACCGCCAGTGCGGTGTACGACCCGGCCAAGCAGACGTCCACGGTGTTCACCGTCGACAACAAGGGCCGCGTCATGGGCGCGTACAACATCAACGGCCAGGGCTGGAGCACCTGGACGCCGATCAGCGAACGCCCGGCCGGCACGAAGCCGTTCATCGGCTCGCCCACCGCCCTGTACAACCCGGCCACCGCCGCCATCGAACTGTTCGCCGTGGACAGCGACGGCCTCATGTGGCACACCTACTACCTGGCCGACGCGCAGGGCTGGCGCGCCTGGACGGGCACGGGCACGACCAAGTTCAGCGGCGGCGCCAGCGCCGTCTACAACCCGTCCACCCGGACCGCCGAGGTCTTCGCGACCACCACCGACGGCCCCGTCGCCCACGCCTACTACACCCCGGGCATGACCGACTGGAGCCCCTGGGCGAACATCTACGACCGGAAGTTCAACGGCGCCCCCAGCGCCCTCTACAACCCGGCCACCGACGCCGTCGAGCTGTTCGCCATCGAGCGCAACAGCACCATGTACCACACCTACTGGTTCAACGACGGCAAGCCCTGGAGCGACTGGCTCCCGCTGGACGGGGCCGCCTTCGCCGGCAGCCCGAGCCTGGTCTACAACCCGTCCACGAAGACCGCCGAGGTCTTCGCGACCACCACCGACGGCCCGCTCGCCCACCGCTACTACACCCCTGGCATGACCGGCTGGAGCAACTGGAGCACCATCAACGGCGACTACCGGTTCGCCGGCGCCCCCAGCGCCCTCTACAACCCGGCCACCGACGCCATCGAGCTCTTCGCCACCGGGCGCAACTCGTTCCTGTACCACGCGTACTGGTTCAACAACGGCAAGCCGTGGAGCGCCTGGGAGGCCCTGGGCGACTGGAGGTTCGCCGCCGGCCGGATCCCGACCTCGCTGTTCAGCACCTCCTCCAACACCGTGGACGTCTTCGCCGGCGGCGCCGACGGCGCCGTGAACCACACCTCCTACAAGCCCGGCCTGCCCAAGTGGGCCCCGCTGGACACCCTGTCCGGCAGCACCCTGCCCACCAGCTGACCGGACACGCGGCGCGGTGCATCCTGGCGGCGGGGGCGGGCAACCGTCCCCGCCCCCGAGATGCTGCGTCGAGGATGGGAGCCGTTCCCTCACGGGTGCGGCAGCCGGTACGGTCGTCACGTCAGTAGCGCGGCGGTCAGGCCGCAGCCGAGCGAGGGAGGGGACGGATGAGCGCCCAGCCTGTCCACCACGCGTCGAGCGGGCCCCGGGTGCCCGTCAGTATCGACGGCATCGCGCAGGCACTGCCCAGCCCGGCCGACCGCATGGCCTTCTACCGCGAGATCGGCCCCCTGGAGGACCCGGTCGAACGGGAAGCCGCGATCACCTCCTGGTGGACGAAGGCGATGGCGGCCGCGTACGGGCCCGACCGAGCCGGATTCCGAGCCGCCGTCTCCGCCCGGCTCGCCGACACCCGCCGCCCCCTGCCGGGAGCCACAGGTGAGTGACTGGCGCACCTACCTGCAGGACCAGCCGTCGAAGGCCTTGCAGGAGATCGGCGAGCGCGACCCCGCGCTCTTCGCCCAGGTCACGAACGCACTGACCCGGCTCGACGGGAGCTCGGGCGAGCCGGTGGACGAGTGGGGCGACCTGCGCAACGTCGTACTGGCCCCGGGGGTCACCGGCGAGCTCTTCGTCCACCCGGACGCCGACCCGCCCAGCGTCGACGTCCTGCGGATCGTGTGGCTGTCCCTTTCCTGACCGCCGCTGGAGTGCCCACCCCGGTTGCTCTGAGGCCCTGAGGCCTACGGCAACCGTGTTGCCTGGGGCACGGCGTGGCGGTTCAGGCCGTGGCGGATGGCGCGCGGGGAGGCTCCGAGGTCGCGGCGGCACGCCTTGTTGAAGGCCTGGAGGTCGGGCATGCCGACCGACGCCGCGATGGCGGGGATGGACAAGGTGGTGGCCTGCAGGAAGTGGCGGGCCCGCTCCATCCGCCGGGCGCGGAGGTAGCCGACGACGGTGCTCCCGGTGGCGGCACGGAAGAGCCTGGTCAGGTGGTTGTGCGAGACACCCGCCGCCTTCGCGATCTCCGCCACGCTCAGCGGCTCGGCCAAGCGCGCCTCGATCATCGCCAAGGCGGCCGCGACCGCCGGATGGGGCGCGGTGGTGCCGGCCGTGCGCGGCGGGGCCAGGTGGGCCACCCGCCACAGCGCGGCCCAGACCTCGGCCGTCGCCCGCGCCGGCGAGCTCGGCCAGGCCGACAGCGCGCTGTTCAACTGCGCGCCGAGCGGCACGAGTTCGGTTCCGGCGTCCTGGATCACCGGGATCCGGATCGGTGGGCCGGCCGATCCGAGGCGCAGGTGCACGTAGAGGTGCTCGGAGCGACCCCGGTAGCGGTAGCGCACCGTGGTGCCGGGCGGGATGAGGCTGACCCGGCCCGGGCGGATCGCGTGCGCGGTGCCGTTCACCGTCAGGTCGGCCTCGTAGCCGTAGAGATGCAGCTGCCACAGGTTCGGCAGCGAGAACACGTCCGTACGACTGGCGCAGCCGTGCACCCCGATGCCGACGGCCGCCACGCCGGGAGGCGCGTCGAGATGGGCGAGTGCTGTGTCCATGCCCGGGTTCTACCACCCCGGGCTCCGCGTACCCCCTGTCCCGGCCGCGGCCTCCGGCGAGGCGGCACATGGTGAAAATTGACCAGTGGATGGCGAACCGGGCCCACTCGCGGGGTGGTCCCGCGGCCCTAGCGTCTGTCGCCATGGACACCAAACGGATTCTGCTCGACTCGGTCCGGATGGCCCGCTTCGTGGCCCGCGGATCTCTTCGGCTGGACGCGGTCGTGCCTGCGGACCTGAACGCCGAGGCGTTGGCGGTGCTGGCGCAGGGGGTGCCGCCGGTCCCGTACGGGACGCCACTGTCGCAGGCCTACGCGCCGGACTCCTTCACCGCCAGGCTGCTGGCGCTCCCGCAGGTCGACGGCGCGTTGCGCAGCCTGGTCGGCCCCGGGCCGCTCGTGGACCACCACGCCGTCCATGTGCGCGAGCCCCGCGGCGGGGAGGCGCAGCCGTTGCACGCGGACGCCATCATCGACGTTCGGCCGGACGCTTTCGACGTCCAACTGATGTACTACCCGCAGGCGGTGACGCTGGAGATGGGCGGCACCCTCAGCGTCCCCGGCAGCCACCTGCGCCGGATCAACGAGTCGGACACCGGCCGTTACCAGAACCTTCGTGGCCAGGACCGACTGGTCTGTCCGGCCGGGACGGTGGTGTTCGTACACCACGGCCTCTGGCACGGCGGTCGCCGCAACGACAGCGACACGACCCGCTACATGTACAAGATCCGCTTCAATCCGACGGTCCGCCAGCGACTCCTGTGGGACACCTCGGACCTGCACGATCCGCGCGTGCGCTCCGAACTGGACGTCGTGTTCCCCTGGTACGAAGCCGCCACCGGGCGTCTGGAGCGTTACAACCGCGCCCTGCTGTGGCGCGAACTGACCGGCGACCCCGGCTTCGACCTCGACCACTGGGTGACCAGGGTCTCCAACCGGCCCCAGGAGGCAACGGCATGACGGTCGACTCGCCCGGGGCCACGGTCCCCGCTCCCGTGCTCCGCCAGCAGGTGCTCGTGCTGTACCTGCTCACCTCCGCGCTGGACTCGGAGGTGGTCGGCTGGTCGCGGTACGACGGCACCGGCCGCACCTCTCCGACCACGGGAGACAGCGCGGAGCCGCCCTACGGCACCGGACTCGACGCGCTCAGGGACGGCTGGCGGCTGATCCAGGCCGCCCAGCTCGTCCCGCCGTACCCGGGCCACGAGTACGACGTCTCCTTCCTCAAGCACGAGTTCTTCTTCGAGCGGATCGAGACGCTGCAATCCGGCCCGTGAAGGGTTCCGGGGCCGCTCCGGGCTCACGGGGGTGTCGGTCCTGCCGGGTAGCATCCGGCCGTGCTCGGCCGCCTGGCCGAGCACGGTGGCGCACAGCGGGGGAAGTCGGGTGTCGGATTCGATCTGGTCGGTGCTGGCGGAGAGCGAGCGTGAGCAGTGGGAGCACACCGTGCTCCAGGACCGTGGCCTGGACGAGGAGATTCGCTTCTCCCAGGAGGGGACGTACAGGGTCCTCGCCGCCCCGGCGTGGGTCGAGCGCCTGGGCGACACCCCGGAAGGCCCGCTTCCCGCCCGGGAGTGGCACAGCAACTGATCGGTGCGCGGCCGGCAGCGTCGTCAGGCGGGTCAACCTGCCATGCAGGACGGGTAGTTCTTCGTCGGCGTGATCCAGCCCCTCAGTCCGCCTCGCCCTGGCGCCGCTGCTCGCGCTCCTCGAACCGGCGCTCCAGGTCCTCGTGCCAGCGGGCCGCGTTGCTGCCGTCCAGCTGACCGGCGAACGCCCGGTAGGCGGCCGGCACCAGGGCCCCGCGGTCCGCGGGCTCCGCCGAGGCGATCGCCCACAGCGCCTCCGAGGTGTCGTTGTCCAGCCCGGTGCAGGAACGCACTCCCCCGCCCGCGACCACTCGCTCCAGTTCCGCGTGGAAGCTCTGCCGCAACTCCTGCTCGGTCGGCCACCTGTGGCGCATCCCGGTCCCCCGTCGTCGTCGAGCTCGAACTCCCCGTCCTACGGCAACGACTCGGTGGCCCGGGCCCTTGGTTCCACGCACCGGCCCGGAACAGGCGCTACCGCGTGGTGAAGGCGCCTCCGTTGACGTGGATGGTCTGGCCGGTGACGTGCCGGGCACCTGGGGAGGCGAGGAAACAGGCGGTCTCGGCGATGTCGTCGACGGTGCCCGGTCGTTTGTTGTGCGTCTCCTCCACCAGCGCGCGGTGGCGTTCGTCGCTCAGTTGGCCGCGGAAGAAGTTGGTGCCTGCGATGTAACCCGCGGAGATGACGTTGCAGGTCACACCTTGGGGAGCGAGCTCGGCGGACAGCGAGGCGTTCCATGCGGCCAGAGCGGCCTTGGCCGCGCCGTAGGAGCCGCCGCGGCGCTCGGCGCCGATCGATCCGATGCTGATGACGGAACTGCCGCCGGTGAGCCTGTTCTGGACTGCGGCCGTGGTCAGCACCGCGGTGAGCAGGTTCTGCGCCAGGTTGGCCTGCCACTGGGCGAGCAGCGCGTCCAGGGATGCTCCGTCGCCTGATGCCGTCTCGGGTAGGCCGCCGGCGGCGTTGACCAGGACGTCCAGCTCCCCGAGGCGGGCGGCGAGCGATGCGACCTGCCCCGGGTCGGTCGCGTCACAGACGACCCCGTGCACCCCCAGTTCCTTGGCGGTCAGCTCGACGGTGTCGGCGTGACGGCCGGTGATGAACACCTGTGCCCGGTCGCCGGCGAACCTTTGGGCGATGGCACGGCCGATGCCGCTGGTTCCTCCGGTGACGACCACGGTGCGGGTCATGGTTCCTCCTGTCCGATGCTACGTTTAGACCTAAACATAGCCGAGGCTGACAAGGAATCACATCGTGGCCGACGCCGCTGCAGCAGAGGACCCGGCACCCGCCCATTCCGCCACCGAGATCGCCGCGGCCTGGCGACGGGAGCGGCCGGGCACTCCGACCGAGTCGATCGAGATCGTCACCCCCATCTGGTGGCTGGCCAAGCTCTTCACCGACGACCGCAGCCGGGCTCTGCGGGACGCGGGGATCGACGCGGCCACCCTCGACCTGCTCTCCGTCATCCGCCGCTCAGGCCCGCCCTACGCCCTCAGCACCCGCGAGCTCGCCCGGCGGACGCTGGTCACCGCCGGCGCGATCTCGCAACGCGTCGCCCGGGCCGAACGCGACGGCCTCGTCGAACGGGCATCGGCGGGCACCGGCCGTCGAACCGTCCTGGTGAAACTCACGACCGAAGGCCATGCGCTCATCGAGCGCTCCGTCGACACCGTGCTCGGTCGGGAAGCCACGCTCGTCAGTTGCCTGTCGGACGACGAACGCATCACGCTCATCGCGATCCTGGACAAGCTGATGGCCGATGTCCGACGACGCACGACCCGCGAGGAGGGCTGAGCCTCCGAAGGCCGCACCACCGTCCGTGCAGCCGGTCGGGGCGGCCCCTTTCAGGGCTTCCGTCGACTGTCGTCGTCCGCCGGCTCGCGGCCGCGCGAGCGGTGCCGACGCAGGAACCAGACCAGCAGGGCGACGGCGACGATCGCGGCGATCGTGATGGCGGCGAGGCGGCCGACCGTGCCCTCCACCCTGGTGTAGGCGGCTCCGGCGAAGTAGCCGAGCAGGGTGAAGCCGACGCCCCAGGCGATCCCGCCGAGGGCGTTGTAGAGCAGGAACCGGCGGTACGGCATGCGGGACATCCCGGCCAGCGAGGGCACCAGCGGGCGGAGGAAGGCGATGAACCGGCCGACGAAGACGGCCACCGGCCCGCGCCGGCCGATCAGGTCCTGCGCCCTGCCGACCTGCTTGGCGTGGCGCTGCAGCGGACGGGTGCGGAGGATCGCCGGACCGAGGTGCCGGCCGATCTCGTAACCGGCGGAGTCGCCGAGGATGGCCGCGCAGACCACCACCAGGACCATCCAGCCGAGGGAGGCCCTGCCCTGGTGGGCGAGGAAGCCCCCGAGGACGGCGGCGGACTCGCCGGGGATGAAGAAGCTGAAGAACAGGGCGTCCTCGGTGAAGACCATGCCGCCGACGACCGCGTACACGACCGGGCCGGACAGGCCGCGCAACCAGTCGGTGATCGAGTGCATCGGCCACACCTCGCCGGCGATCGGGCCCCTTTCCGCCCCAATGTAACGCTTGCGGCCAGGTCAACCTCGTCGGGCGGGGAAGGGGCCCGGGCGGGGAAGGGGCCGCCGAGTGCCGGCGGGGTGCCGGCGGGGTGCCGGACGGAGACGCCGGGGCCGTCAGCGGGTGACGGTCACCACCAGCGCGCTGAGTGCGCCCTCGACCGGGCCGGTGCCGAAGCGGGTGGCGATCGCCGCCGCGGCCGTCCGGATCGCCTCGTCCAGGGTGTGCGTGCCCCGGGCCTCGATCTCGTCGCGCAGCGGGGTGCCGCCGCACAGGGCCGTCGCCGCGTCCTCGGGCGAGTCGGCGCGGCTCCGCGCGGCGAGGGTCTCGATCCGCGGGGCGCTCGTGAAGCCGCCGTCCGCCACATCCCGCGCGATCGCGGCGGGGTCGTGGTAGCCGTACGGAACACGGCTCAGGAAGTCGGGCGGGTCCCCGGGGAAGAGCCCGCCGACCGCCGCCTCGGCCATCGCGGGGAAGTCGTTCGCCGCGATGTCGTCCCACACGCTGAGCAGCAGCACCCCGCCGGGGCGCAGCACCCGCAGGGCCTCGCCGAAGGCGCGCGGACGGTCGGGGAAGAACATGTACCCGAACTGGCAGACCACCGCGTCGCAGGAGCCGTCCGGGAAGGGCAGCGCCATGGCGTCCGCCTCGACCCAGCGCACCGGCCGGGCGAGCGGCACGGCCCGCGCGCGGTCGAGCATCGCGCCGCTGAGGTCGGTCGCGGTGACCGAGGCGTCCTGCGCCAGGACGGCGGCCAGCTCGCGGGTGAGCGCGCCGGTGCCGGCGGCGGTCTCGATCACGTCCCGGGGGCGGCGCAGCGCCAGGCGCCGGGCCAGCTCCTCGGCGTAGGGGCGGAAGAGCAGCGGGACGAGGTACCGCTCGTAGACGTCGGGGACCGCACCCTCGAAGGACATGCCGTCGTCCCTCCCCTCGCTTCGGGGCATCCGGCCGGGACTCCTGGGCCCCGCCGCCGGGCCCGTAGTCGGACCCGGATGGTGCGAGTGTGGCACGCCCGCGCGCACCCGGCCTGTCGGTCCGCTGCTCTGCCCGCACGGCGTCCCCGGCAGGCGGCCTCGTCCGGGCCGGTGCGGGACCGGTCCGGGGCCGGTTTCGATCGCGGGCCGCTGACCTGCTAGTCTTCATCCCGTCGCGAGGGAAATGATTTCTCGTCAGGCGTCAGCGGTGCTACCAGAGCACGTCCTACTTTCAGTAGGAAGAGTCCGTGCAACCCGGGCCTGGCGCTCCACACCGGGCGAGGCCCGGCACCCACCCGGGTGCCGGGCCTCGCTCGTTTTCACTCAGAAGTGCGACGGCACGTACGTGTAGCAGTAGTTCCAGCCGCCGTAGTACTGGTCGCCGTCGAGCAGCAGGTCGCCTCCGGTGTCCCTGCCGACGATGCCGTCCTGCGTCCTTCCGTCGATGCCCTGGTACCACCGGACCCAGCTCTTGGTGTTGGGTCCCCACACGCCGTCCTCCGCGAGCGGGCGCCCCTTGCCGTGACCGGCGGCCACGTCGTTGACCAGGTGCTGCACGCACCAGACGCCGTGGCTGTTGTTGCCGTAGCCGTCCCCGATGTACCCCGCGCTCGGGGATGCCTGCGCCGGCCCGGCGCACACCCCCGCACCCAGCAGCCCCGTGACCATCAGCACGGCCGCGCGCTTGCCGATACGGTCCAGCCTCATGCCAGTTCCTCCATCGCAGTGTTCGGACAGGTGCCTCGGCGGTGACGAGCGGACACCACCGCCTGATTGCCGCCGCCCGTCGCCCACGGTGCTTGTCCTGATCGCCCGTGTCCCGGCGTCGTCGGCGTTGCCATACTCGTGAGAACCGTGCGCGACCGGCCATCCGTTCGGCCCAGGCCGAACGACGCGGCCGTCGGACATCACCGAGAAGGAGCCTGCAGTGCTGCGATTACACTTCTCCGCCGACGACCTCCTCCGGGTCGCATTCGTCCCCGCTCCCGCGCCGATGATGGAACTCGCGCTGGCGGTGGCCCAGTTGCAGCGACCGCCCCGGCCCTGCGATGCGGGTCGGTGGCAGCAGGCCGCACGCCGGGCCTTCCCCGTGGCAGGGCGGCCCCTGCTGGACCTGGTGCCTGCCTCCGGCGCAGGGCCGATGTTCCTCGACCCGGTCAGCCCCGACTTCGGCTCCGGCCTCGACCTGGTCCTGCACACACCGGCCGCCACCATACGAACCGACCTGGACCACGTGTGTCCCGCATCCCGCCCGGTCACGCCCTTCACCCGCGCCCTGGTGGGCCGCGACAGTGCGGGCCTGCACCTGCTCGAATCCGCCCTGCGCACGACGTGGACGGCTCTGCTCGCCCACCAGTGGCCGCGGATCGAGGCCGCTCACGACGCGGAGCTCGCCTGGCGCACACGCATCCTGGCCCATCAGGGCCTTCACACCGCCCTCGCCGGCCTCGTACCCGGCGGCCACTGGGAAAGCAGTTCGACTCTGGCGTACGACCGACCCGGCGACGTCGACGTCCGGCTGACCGGCCACGGGCTGCGGGTACTGCCGTCGGTCCTCTGGAAGGGCCGTCCGATCATCGCCCACCACACTGACGCACCCAGCGTCCTGATCTACCCGACGGCGGCGGCACCCCTGCGATTCACCGGGGAGGACGAGCCCGACGACCCGTTGGGGACGCTGCTCGGCAGCACGCGCGCCGCAGTCCTGCACCTGCTGACCGCCCACCGCACCACCACGGAGATCGCCCGCGCGCTCGACATCAGCAAGGCATCCGCTTCCGAACACGCCAGAGCACTACGGCACGCACGCCTGATCACCTCCCGCAGGGCGGGCAAGGCGGTGTTCCACACCTGCAGCAGCCTGGGGCTGCAACTGCTCACCTCCACCGACCCCCCACCCGCACCCCCGCGCGGCGCGAGGTTCGACAGACGACCGCAGGACAGCACGCCCTGAGACCCCGCCCGGTGCCCCACCACGACGGACGCCGCGTCCGCCCTCCGCCCCCGGGGGCAGACAGGCCTCGTGGTACCACCCCGGTCGCGGGCCTTCCGGCCTGACCTGCGAGGATCTGCGCCATGACGACCGAAACACGCCGCTCCGCGGGAACCAGAACCCTCTCCGACACCCTGCTCTCGGTGCTCGGCATCCGGCGGCTGAGCACCGAGAAGGACCTGGCCGATCTCCGCGCCGGTACCACCCTGCAGGTGTTCTGCTCCAGCCCGACGCTGGGCACGGTCAAGATGCTGTCGGTCGGCAAGGGACGCACCGTTCCGCACGCGGCGGCCGGCCTCCTGTACCTCGCGGCCGAGACGGTGACCTGGCGCAACCGGCGCACCGGCGAGACCGTCGCCCTCCGCGGCCCGTTCCACCTGTCGCCGTCGGAGCAGCGGACGCCGCACCCGAAGATGGCCCGCTTCGACCTGTCGGCGAGCGGCGAGCAGCACGTGATCGTGATTCCCAAGGCCGACGTCGCCCTGGTCACGCAGGTGCTGGAGGGGTCGGACCGGTAGCACGGCACCCTCTCCTCTCCTCGCCTCACACCTGCCGCACCACTCGCCCCCGGATTCCTGACGGCGGCAGGTATCCGTGGTGGCGCGAGTCGATGCCGGCCGCGGTGTTGCCGCCGAGTGCGAGGAAGTAGCCGCGCGGAACCACGGTCCCCCGGCACCGGCCGAGGAGCGGGGCGGCCACCGGCTCGCCGGGGACGGCCGCAACCCGCTTGATCATCCAGGGAGTTGCGGCCGCAGGTCGGTCCCGTCCAAGAGCACGTCGGGGCCGCACAGACTGATGAAGTCGGCTGCCGGCCGGCCGGATCCATAGTGCTGAACCGCGGTTTGACCGTGGACAACTGCACTATCTTCTGATCAAGGCACTTTCACCTACGGGGGATCACCGCATGGGCAAGGACGAGATCGAGCACATCCGGACCGAGCGGCCGACTCCGAGGTCCGCGCGGGCGCACGTCCTGCCCAATCTCGACCTCTTCGTGAAGCTGTGTCACCATCTGAGCCCCAACGTGAAGGACTGATCCCTCCGCCGTGGAACAGCTGACGGGGCAGGACCCCACACACATCGGCCCCTACCGTCTGATCGCCCGCCTGGGTGAGGGCGGAATGGGCCTGGTCTATCTCGGCCGGTCCGACCTCGGCCGGACGGTCGCCGTGAAGACCGTGCAGGCCGAACACGCCCACCACCCCGAATTCCGCAGGCGGTTCACCCGCGAGGTCGCCGCCGCCAGGCTGGTGGGCGGGGACTGGACGGCCGCCGTCCTGGACGCCGACACCGAGGCGGCCGTGCCCTGGGTCGCCACCCAGTACATCCCCGGTCCCGACCTGACCACCGTGGTCGGCAAGGGCTACGGGCCGCTGCCCGAGCACTCGGTGCGCACCCTCGCCAACCGCCTGGCCCTCGCCCTGCAGGCCGTGCACCAGGCGGGGCTGATCCACCGCGACCTCAAGCCGTCCAACGTCCTCGTCACCGTGGACGGGCCGCGCGTCATCGACTTCGGCATCGCCCGGGCGCTCGAAAGCATAGGCGGGGACAGCCTGCTCACCCGCACCGGCATGCTGATCGGATCGCCTGGCTTCATGTCCCCCGAGCAGGTCCGGGGCCGTGAACTCACCGCTGCCAGCGACGTGTTCTGCCTGGGCGCGGTTCTCGTCTACGCCGCCACCGGCCGCCTCCTGTTCGGCGCCACGGACACCGGCCTCAACGCCCACCTCTTCCGGATCGCCGAGGAGGAGGCGGACCTCACCGGCGTACCGGACTCGCTCGTCGATCTCGTCCGCGCGTGCCTGGCCAAGGACCCGGCGGCGCGGCCCACGCCCGCCCAGGTGGTCGAGCGCACGCAGCCGGACCGAGTCGGTGAGTGGCTGCCGGGGCCGGTGCTGGCCCACATCGGGCGCAAGGCGGCGGAACTGCTGGACTTCACCCCGCAGAACCGGGGCCCGCAGCCGTCTCCGCACGGGCACACCGCCCCCGCTCCCGGCCAGGAGACCTCGTACCCCCTGGCGCCGCCCGCGTACGGCCCGCCCGCGTACGCGCCCACCGACCCGGCGCACGCCGGGCCCCCGCCGGGATACGGACCGCCGGCACCGCCGCCGGGCCCGAACCTGCGGCGCGGGTGGGCACTGGCGATGGCGACGATCGCACAGCTGGCCGTGGCCCTCGCCACGTCGACCTCGACCGTGCTGCTGTACGACGTCATGCGCGATCTGGACGCGGACAGCTCGTCCGCGCAGTGGATGGACACCGGCCACTTCCTGGCCTTCGGTGCGCTGCTGTTCCTCGGCGGACACCTGGCGGACCTCATCGGCCGCAAGACGACGCTGCTCATCGGCCTGACAGGGTTCACCCTGACCACCGCGGTCCAGGTGTGGTCCACCGAGCCCGACACCATGCTCTGGGCCTACACCGCCCAGGGCGTCTTCGCGGCCCTGAGCACCCCGGCCTCGTTCGCGCTGGTCGCCGTCCACTTCACCGGGTCGAGGGCCCGTACGAAGGCCTTCGGGCTCTACTCGCTGGCGGCCCTGGGCGGTTCCGTGCTCGGCCTGTTCCTCGCCGTGCCGCTCGCCCAGTACACGACGTGGCGCATGTCCCTTTACGTCATCATCCTGCTGGCCCTCATCGCCCTCGCCGGCACGGCCGCCCTGGTCCGTGACCTGCCCGACCGCACGCCGGCCGGATTCGACGCGCTGGGCGCGCTGCTGAGCACGCTGGGGGTCGCCTCCGTCGTCTTCGCCCTCGACCGGTCGCCGGCGCTCGGCTGGGACACTCCGCTGCCGCCCCTGTGCCTGGCCGGCGGTGTCGTCCTGATGGCGGCCTTCTTCCGGCGGCAGGGCAGGACACCGGGCGCCGCGATCCTGCCGGCGTACGGGACCGGGGCCCTCGGGCGCCGCGGCGCACTGATCGCCCTGTGCCTCAGCGGGTTCGCCCTGGAGTCGGCGGTGCCGTCGCTGGCCGAGTTCCTGTGGTCCGTCGGGCCCGGACCGGGGCTGGTGGCGTTCGCGGTCACGGCCGGCTCATTCCTCACCGGCTCCCTGCTCCTCGCCGCCCCGCTGCTGCCCCGCGTCGCGTTCCGCGCTCTGCTGGTACCGGGGTTGGGGCTCGCGGCGGTCGGTGTCCTGCTCATCGGCACGGGCCCGGAATCCCCCGCCGGGGCCTGGTCCGGCCTGATCTGCCTCGGCGTCGGACTGGGCACGGCCGCCACCCTGCTCTATTCGGCGATCACCGAAGGCATCGTCGCGCACGACTGCGGCGGCCGGGCGGCCCTCGCCGTCACGGGCCAGGAGCTGGGCGGTTCGGCCTCCGCCGCCCTGCTCGGCGGGACGGTCGGGCTGGAATCCGGCGGACACACTCCCGTGGCCCTGTACCTGTCGGCCGCGGCCCTGCTGATCGCGGCGCTGGTCGGGGGGCTGATGGTCAAGGGCCCGGAAAGCGCCCTGACCGCCCCGGCTCCGCGCGACCACCTGCGGAGGTAGCCCGAGATCGGCCGCCGAGGCGGCCGTCCGCCGGCCCTCGGCCCTCGGCCCTCGGCCGCGAGATCCACCCGCGACCGCAGCACACCGCAAGGGGCTCCGGACCCGGTCCGGAGCCCCTGCCCGGTGCGGTGCCCGCGGCGGTGCCACCTCCCAGCTCCTCCCGTGCACCCGGTACGGGCCCATGTCCCGCCCCCGTTCCCGTTCCCGGTCGGCCTGCCGGTTCGTCCGGGGTCAGTAACCGCCTGCGACCGGGCCGTCCAGCTGGTCGCGGTCGACGTTGAGCGTCACCCCGCCGTACGTCTCGTCGGCGCTGCCCCGGTACTGGTGGATGCGCTGGTGGCCGGTCCACAGGTCGTCGGGCAGCCCGGCCTGGCCGGTGGTGGTGGGCCTCCCGTCCCAGCGGGCGTACCAGATCGCGTCGGGCACCGGGGACCGCCCGGCCCGGACGGCGGCGACGAGGTCCGCGATGCCGGAGTTCATGCTGGAGTAGAAGCCCGACCGGTACCCGGCCTCGTGCAGGGCCGTGGTCCAGCCGGCGGTGAAGTCGACCACCGCCCGGCTGCACACCGCGTCGCCCACCGGGTACCCCTCCATGTCGAGGTACACCGGGCTGCCCGGCCCCAGGCCCAGCGTCCGCAGTGCCTGCGCCGCCTCCTGCGCCTCCTCCTCGCCCTGCGCCTCGGCGCGTGCCGGGTCGATCCGCAGCGGTTTGTCCGGGCGGTCGGCGCAGGGTGCCTGGAGTCCGACGTGGGTGGGCACCAGCTTCCACCCCATCGAGCGGGCCTCGGCGACCCACTCCGGCGTCAGCCGGTCCTGCGAGCAGTGGCGCTGGCCTCCGCTGCTGTAGATGTTCACTGCCCCGTAGGGCGAGGCGGTGCGCCAGGCGGACAGGGCTTCCAGCGGCGGCGCCGAGCAGGCGTCGAATCCGGCCCCGGTGAACCGGTACTCCGGCAGCGGCGCGGCGAGGGGCCGGGGAACGGGCGCGGGCTGGGTGACGGGAACGGGCCGGCGGGCCCGCTCCGGTGCGACGGGGGCGGTGCCGTGGGCGGTGCCGGGGAGCATGACGAGCAGGGCCGCTGCGGGGAGCGCGGCGAGGGAGGGTAGACGCATTCCCCCAGTTCTAGCCGTCGTCGGGGCCGTCTCCGCGTCACGGTGCCGTCGTGGCGCGCCCGTTCATCCGCATTCGCGACACCGCCGGCTCCGAACGTCGGGCACGCTGTCGAACGAGCCGGCGTCACTCCTGGGCGGCGGCCGCCTCGGGGAGGCCGGCCTCGGGGGTGGGCCGTGCGTCGTCCGCCGGGGTGCGCGAGGTGTCGGGGGCGCGGTGGAGGAGGCTGAGCAGGCCGCCGACGGCGAGGGTGACCAGCACGCCGACCGGGACCAGCCACTGCGCCGCGATGGCGGTGGGAACGGTCCCGGCGGCCGTGGTGACGTCGATCTTCACCTCGCGCACGAGGTAGGTCATCACGGCGACGGTGGCCAGGAAGGCGAGGACGGAGTCGGCCTCGTTGGCGCGCCGTACGAGGCGGCCGAGCAGGAAGGCGCCGAGCAGTGCGCCGTAGGTGTAGCCGGCGATGGTCAGGCCGGTGAGGTAGACGTTGCCGGTGCTGGTGCTGAAGGCGCAGGCGAAGACGGCCATCAGTGCGGCCCACGCCAGCGTCATCACGCGGGCGAGCCTGAGCAGGAACTCCTCGGAGGGGGTCCGGCGGAAGAAGCTGTGGATGATGTCGGCGACCGTCGAGTTCGACATCGAGTTCAGGGCCGAGGACAGCGAGCCCATGGCGGCGCCGAGGATGCCGGCGACGAGCAGGCCGGAGACCACCACGGGCAGCCCGTGCAGGATGAAGTCGGGGTAGAGGTTGTCGGAACTGCCCAAGCCGAGGGCCTTGAAGCTCTTGCCCTCGTTGTAGGCCCACAGCAGGGCGCCGACGAGGGAGAAGGCGGCGAACTGGAGGGTGACGAACACGCCGGAGGCGATCATCGCCTTCTGGCCGTCGCGCAGGGTCCGGGTCGCGAGGATGCGCTGGACGATGAGCTGGTCGGAGCCGTGGCTGGCCATGGCGAAGATCGCGCCGCCGACGATCGCGGTCGGCAGGGCGAACGGGCTGGTGAGGATGTGGTCGAGGCCGAAGTCGGTGTCGAAGAGCCTGAACCGGCCGGCGTCCAGGGCGCGCGCGTAGCCGTCGGCGCCGACGTGGCCGGACAGCACCGCGACGGCGAGGAGGGCGCCGCCGAGGTACAGGCCCATCTGGATGGCGTCGGTCCAGATGACGGCCTTGATCCCGCCGAGGTACGTGTAGACGACCGTGATCAGCGTGAGCACGATGATGATGGCGCGGTAGCCGGTGTGCACGCCGAACTCTCCGAGCAGCAGTTTGATCGGGATCGCCGAGGCGAACAGGCGCACGCCCTCGGCCAGCAGCCGGGTGACGACGAAGGTCACCGAGGCGAGCCCCTGGAGCCTGGGGCCGAACCGGCTGCCCAGGTACTGGTAGGCGCTGACGAAGCCTCCACGCTTGTACAGGGGGATCAGCGCGGAGGCCACGACGGTGCGGCCGATGACGTAGCCCAGGGCGAGTTCGACGTTGCCGAAGCCCTGCCCGCCGTAGGCGCCGCCGGGCACGCTGATGACGGTCAGCACGCTGGTCTCGGTGGCCACGACGGAGAACGAGACGGTCCACCACGGCAGGTGGCCCTCGCCGACGAAGTAGTCCTTCGACGTCCTCTGACGACCTGCCAGCCGCAGCCCGATCACGGCGATGGCGACCAGGTAGACGACGACTACGAGAAGGTCGAGTTGGCGCACGCTCACTCCCAAGCGACAGCCGGCGGGGGTGTCCGCCTGTCCCAGGGTAGAAGCATGCTGCCGCGCCTGCCGGGCTTGTCCGGCGAACCTCCGGGGACGGGTCGGTCCGTCCGGGTCCGTCCGTCCCGCTGTCCCGCCGTGCCGCTGACGGCCGGGCTCGCACCCCGCACCGCCCCGTCGCCCCGGATCGCGGTCACGCTCCTCCGGGGCGACGGGGCGGAGGGTCCTCAGGCGAGGAGGACCCTCAGGCGAGGAAGGCGAGGATGCGCTTGGTCACCTCCTCGGGGGCCTCGACGAAGGGGAAGTGACCCACGCCAGGGAGCAGGACGCTGTCCGAGCCGGCGGGCAGCAGCCGGAGCAGGTCCGCCATCGCTTCCTCGTCCATCACCGGGTCCTCGCTGCCGTGGAGGTAGAGGGTCGGCTGGGCGGGGAGTTCGGCGAGCAGCGGGCCCATTTCCCACTGGTCGGTGCCGAAGGTCGCGGCCGGGAAGTTCTGGCGGTAGAGGCCGAGGCCGAGGCTCAGGTTCTCGGGGGCGCGCAGGGCGTTCTTGCCGGCCTCGCGGTAGGCGGTGGTGTCGAGCTCCGGGTTGGCGAAGCCGCTCCAGTGCTGCCACAGCCAGTCGATGTAGGCGAAGTCGTCGACCGGCACGATCTGGTCGGCGATGCCCATCTGGAAGAAGTAGAAGTGGCTGTTCTTGTGGATCTGCACCGGGTCGGCGGCCTTGCGCTCGTAGAAACGCAGCGGCGGTACGTCCGCCACCACGACCTTCGACCAGCGCTCGGGCGCGTGCACCGACGCGCCCCAGGTGGTGAACCCGCCCCAGTCGTGCCCGATCAGGACGGCGTCGGCGCCGCCGCCCAGGGCCTCGTGCAGGGCGTTGGCGTCGGCGATCAGGTCGGCCAGGCGCATGCTGCCGTCGGACGGGACCGCGGAGGGCGCGAAGCCGCGCATGTACGGGGCCACCGCCCGGTACCCGGCGGCGGCCAGAGCCGGCATCAGGTCGCGGAAGATGTCCGGGGTCTCCGGAAATCCGTGCAGCAGCAGGGCCAGCGGGCCCTCGCCCTGCTCCACGTAGGCGAAGTCGATGCCGTTCGCGGTGATGTGCTTGATGTCCACGGTTCCTCGTTCCCTCTTGCGGTGTTCGGTCCCGCCCTGCGCCGAAGGCAGACGGGTGGCAGGTTCGGTCGTCGCTTCGCCCCAGGACTGGACCTGACTGGAACGAACGCTCTAGTGGGGTAAACCTAGCACGGACTAGAACGAACGATCTATCTAGTCCGATGGGCAGTCGACGGCGGATGCCGTGGCTCCGCCGTCGGCCGTGCTCGTCGTACGTGCTCGTCGGGCGCGCTCGTCGGACGTGCTCGTCGTACGTGCTCGTCGGGCGCGCTCGGTCAGAGGCTGCCGGGCCCACCAGGCCCGCCCGGCCGGTCGAGGGCATCGCGGAGGAACGTGGTGATCTCCGCCGCTGCCGCCTCGGCCTGCGGCACCACCGCCGGCATGCTCAGGAAGGCGTGCGTGGTCTCCGGGAACTCGGTCAGCCGCGCGGGCGTCCCGGCGGCACGCAGGCGCTCGGCGTAGCGGCGGCCGTGGTCGGCCAGCGGGTCATGGGTCGGCACCACCACCAACGCCGGTGCCAGGCCGGCGAGTTGGTCGGCGTGCAGCGGGGACAGCGCACGGGGGTCGTCCCCCGAGGGGACGGCGAGCCGCTGCAGCAGCCGCAGTTGGGGCACGGTCAGGGTCGGACTCTGGGCGTACTCGGCGACCGAGGGGTGGTCGAACATCGCCCCGGTGACGTCGGCAAGGGGGTTGACCAGCACCTGGGCCCGCAGCGGCAGGCCGGCCTGCCGGGCGCGGACGGCGGTCAGGGCGGTGATCAGGGCGCCGCAGCTCTCGCCGAAGACGGCGATGCGTGTCGGGTCGATGCCCCGATGGGCGGCGTGCCGCACCAGGTGGTCGAGCGCGTCCCAGCCGTCGTCGACGGCGGCCGACAGCGGCGTGTCGGGGGCGAGCAGGCGGTGCTCGACCGAGACGACGAGGGCCGGCAGCCGGGCGGCGAGACGGCTGGTGATCCAGTCGCACTGCACCGCCGTGCCCACGAATCCGCCGCCGTGGACGTGGAGTACGAGGGGCAGGGGCTCCGCCCGGTCAGCTCGTTCGGCGCGATCGGCGCGATCGGCGCGGTCGGCGCCGCGCTCGCGGACCGGCCGGTGGACACGCACCGGCAGGCGGCGGCCGGGCAGCGCCAGCTCCTGCCAGTCGACCGCGGCACCGGGGTCCGGCATCCCGGTGATCGCCCGCATCGCCGGCGACGCCCGCCTGTGGTTCTCCGCCTCGCGATAGGCGGCCAGTTCCTCGGCCGTCATCGCCTCCCAGTCCCGTTCGCCCCCCAGTGCCTGCTGCCGTAACCCGCCTCCGCTCGCCGACGGCTGCCGCGTACCGCTGGTCTCGTTCATACCTTCTCCTCCCCGCATGCCTTCTTCTCCCCGTATGGTGGCGCCACCTCAGGTTTCGCTACCTCAGGTATCGATACCTAAGGTAGCGGAACTCGCTAGGGTGAGGGAATGACTCGAACGCCTTCACCCGCCCGGCCGCCCGGACGCCCGCGCAGCGGCATCGACGCCGAGGTCTTCACCGCCACGCTGAGGACGGTTCAGGAACTCGGCTACGCGCGCGCCACGGTCGAGCGCATCGCCGCCGCGGCCGGCATCGCGAAGACGACGATCTACCGCCGCTGGCCGTCGAAGGGCGCGCTGATCGTGGACTGCCTCCTCGACGCCTTCGGCCCGGCACCGCTCAGGGAGGGCGCCGACCGGGCCGAGCTCATGACCGCGACCATCCGCTGGATCGCGGCGAAGATCGGCGAACCCGGGGTGGGCGACGCGTTCGCGGGCGTGTTCAGCGACGCCGTCAGCGACCCGGCCCTGCGCGAGATCCTCTCCACCCGGCTGCAGGACCCCTACCGCCTCGCCCTCCAGGACGCGCTCGACGAGCCGGAGAACAGGGTCCTGTTCTTCATCGACGCCGTCGTCGGCATCCTGCTCCACCGGATGGGCATGACCGGCGAACCGATGGTCGACGCCGATGTCGACGCCCTGGTCGCGATGGTGCTGCCGCACTTCGCCCGGAGCGACCGCCCGGCCTGACGACAGCGTCCGCCCCGCCTGCTGATCACTGATCACTGATCACTGATCACTGACGATCCACCATTCACGACTCACGAGAAGCTGGAGGCGCCGTGCCGCGCTCCGAACCGCTGCCGCGTACCGTCCGTCTGCTGTTACTCGCCCGGGTCGTCAACCGGCTCGGGGCCTTCTCGCTGCCCTTCCTCACCGCGCTGATCAGCACCGACCACGCCGCGAGCCTGACCACCGCCGGCCTGGTCAGCGCCGCCTTCGGGCTCGCCACGATCCCCTCGCGGCTGGCCGGCGGCCACCTGGCCGACCGGATCGGCCGGCGCACGACCATCGTCCTCGGACTCTGCGGCTGCGCCGTCGCACAGCTGGCGATCGCGGCCTCCGCCTCGCTCACCTGGGCGGTCGCCGGGGCGGTGCTGCTCGGGCTGGCCTTCGAACTCTACGAGCCCCCGAGCCAGGCGATCATCGGCGAGTCCGTGCCCGAGCAGCACCGGGTGCGCGCGTTCAGCCTGTTCAGCGCCGCGCTCGCGGCCGGCGGCATGGGCGCCGGGCTGCTCGCCGCCCTGCTCGGCCGCTGGGACCTGCGCTGGCTCTTCGTCACCGACGCCGCCACCTGCCTGGCCTGCGCGCTGCTGATCCGCCTCGCCCTGCCCCGCGACCGCCCGGCACCGCCCGCAGCGGACGACCAGGGCGGCGACACCGCCGTACGGCCGCTGCGCGACCGGGCCCTGCTGGGCGTTCTGGCCACCGGAACCGCCTACGCCCTGATCAACCAACAGACCGTGATCGCCCTGCCGCTCGCCCTCGCCCGGCAGGGCCTGCCCGCCGCCGACGCCGGCCTGCTGTTCACCGCCGCGGCAGCCACCACCGTGCTCGCCCAGCCGCTGGTCCGGCTGCCCTGGACGACCCGGCTCACCACGCCGGTCGCACTCGCCGTCGCCCACCTGCTCCTGGCCGCAGGGCTGTCCGGCTACGCCCTCACCCGCAGCCTGCCGGCGCTGCTCGCATCGGCCGCCGTGATGAGCCTCGGCGACCTGCTGATCATGGGCCGTGTCTACGCGCGCGTCACCGACCTCGCGCCACCGGGCGGAAGCGGCCGCTACCTGGCCGTCTTCGGCACCAGCTGGGGCGTCGCCGCGACACTGGCGCCCCTCCTCGGCACCCAGCTGCTCGCCCACGCGGGGACGACCGCGCTGTGGTCCGTCATGGCCGGATCCTGCCTGCTGCTCGCCGCACTGCATCTCCGCTGCACACCGGAGTCGGCCCGGCCGCCGCGACGTCGCGCCCCAGGGCGGCGCGGGTCGGCCACGCCGGTGGCCCCGCCGGTGGCCGCGCCCGACCTGCGGTCGTGAACGACCGCGAAAGCCGTCGGCGCAGAACCGGCGTGACGTCGACCGCCGCGGGCAGGTGTCCCGCTACGGGACGAGGCTCGTGCCCGGCTTCTGCTTCAGGCCCTGCAGGCAGAGGGTGTACTTGTCGCTGCCCCGCTTGTAGGTGAAGTAGCCGTCGGCGTCGGGGAACCTCCGGCACGCGTTCTCGCCGTCGCTGGTGTCCTCCTCGCGGCCCACGACGCGGGCCTCGGCCCTCGGGTCGGAGCAGGGGACCACGGTGACGTCGGGGTTCTTGTCGACGGCACCGGGCAGGACGATCGGGTTGCTGTTGTGGATGCAGTCGCCGGTCTTGGCGAACTCGGGGTCGTCCTTCTCGACGAGGACGATCAGGGAGATCAGGATCACCGGGATGAGCACGCCGATGATCGTGGGCCTCAGGTAGACCGGCTTGCCGGGGTCCATCGGCGGGCGGGGCGCGCCGGGCAGCGGCTCCGACAGCTTGTTGACCTTCAGGCGCTGCGGGATGTTGAGCAGCATGACGATCGGGTTGACGATCATCGAGGGGATGCCCCACCAGCCCTGCCAGAGGCTGTCGGAGGTCATCTCGCGGTGCGTGGCGATGCCGCAGCTGCGGCAGAAAGGCCCCCGGCGCTTCAGGTACTTAAGGATCACGATGAGGCCCAGGTGCCCGCGGAAGGTCGCGTCCACGGCCGGGACGGAACCGCAGTGCCGGCAGGTGAGCTGCCCCTCGCCGTAGCCGGGCAGGCCCGGGGCCGCCGTGGCGTCGGCGGCGGGCTCGGTGGGAGCGGTGGGCTCGGCCGGCGTGGCGCTGTGGGGCAGCTCGGCGGACTGAGTGGAAATGGTGGTTCCCCCGTGACGATCAAGAGTTGATTTTTGCCTGGCGAAACCTATCGCCTGCCCGAACGTCAGGAGCAGCGATTTAAACCTCACTGGGCAGAAAGCTGCCGAACCGTGATCACCGAAGGTGTGTCGGTTGCCGCTGCCCGGCAGACGGCCCAGATTGGCAGGGACAGCGACAGCGCCTGCGCGTGGAAGGTGGAGAGGTCCGGCAATGAGCACGGTGGAGGAATCGATCGACGTGGACGTGCCCGTCCGCGTCGTCTACGACCAGTGGGCGACCTTCGAGGACTTCCCGAAGTTCATGGACGGCGTGGAGGAGGTCAGACAGCTGGACGACCGCCGTGCCCACTGGCGGACCAGGATCGCCGGGCTGTCCCGGGAGTTCGAGACCGAGGTCGTCGAACGGGTACCCGACGAGCGGGTCGCCTGGCGCACCACCGGCGAGAGCGTGAAGCACAGCGGCACGGTCGACTTCGAGCCGCTCGGCGCGGCCCGGACCCGGGTGCGGATGACCATGGTCTTCCAGCCCACGGGCCTGGCCGAGAAGGCCGCCGACAAGCTCGGCGTGCTCGGCGTCCAGGTTCGCGGCGACCTGCGCCGCTTCAAGCACTTCGTCGAGGGCCGCGCCGCCGGGGCCTGACCCGGGCCGGGCCGTGGGGCTGTTCCGCCTTCGCCCCTGTCCCGGCTGTCTAGGACAGCAGCTCCGCGGGGACGTCGGTGGCCCGCGTGAACACCGAGACCGGGTGCTGGGTGTCGCAGTACTTGTTGCCGGTGGAGACGACTCCGATCACGACACCGCCCACCACCAGTGGCCCACCCGAGTCCCCCTTGCAGACGCTGTCCGTCGTACCGGTCCGCGGCAGGCCGCAGACCTTGAGCTGCGGCGAGTCCTCGGGCAAGGTGTACGGGGCGCAGGAGGCCGGCGGAGCCAGCGTCAGCTGCGCCTGCTTGAGGTGCGTGCCGGGGCCGTCCGTGCCGGTGCGCCCGAACCCGAACAGCGTGGCCGTGCGGCCGTACCGGTACAGCGGCTCGTCCCCCTGCCGTGCCACCCGCACCGGCTTCTGCGGCAGTGGACGGTCCAGGGTCAGGACGGCGGAGTCGTGGGCCAGGCCGGAGGTGTAGCGCGGGTCGATGCGGTAGCCCTTCACCCGACGGACCTGGCCGCTGGAGCCGGTCAGGTCGGTCCGCCCGGCGATCACCCGCAGCGAGCCCGGGTCGTCCGCCTCGGCGACACAGTGGCCGGCGGTCAGCACCTTGGTCGGCGCGATCAGCGCGCCGGTGCACCACTGCTCGCCCGCGGCGGTCTCCAGGGCCACCACGAACGGGTGGGCCTTGGCCGTGGTGTCCGATCCGCCGTGGACGGCGGCGGCCGGGGCGGCCGCGGCCGCCACCAGCCCGACGGCGGCCAGCAGGACGGTGATCGGGCGGATCGGGCGTCGGTTCGGGGTGGTGCGCATGGAGAGGGCTTCCTTCCGGACGTCGGGTGACATGGGGTCGGGTCGTTCGGGCGGCGGGCCGTTCGGGAACGTCCGCCGTCGGACCACAGACTGTCCCGGGCTCCGTCCCGCCCGCCAGCTCCGCCTGGCGATCCGGGACGCTGGAACAGCGACATGCCCCCTGACCTGCGGATTCGTCGCCGTCTGGAACGGCGCAGCGGGACGAGGTGAGCGTGGAACGGTTGCGGACACCGACGCCCCCGGGTTGTCGGCGCGTCGCGAGAGGATGCCGGTATGACGATCACACCCAGCCTGGTGGCCACGTACCCGATCCCGGACCGGGACGGCGCCCGGACCCGCCTCGACCCCACCGGTCCCGTCCCCCGGCTGGAGGTCCGCAGCGCCGAGTCGCTGCGCATCTACGAGCTGGCGGAACAGGCCGAGCCGGCGGCCGAGTTCCCGGCACCGTCGCCCAACCGGTGGCTGAGGGAGTGGACGGCTCCCGACCTGTCGTTCGCCGTCTTCGGCACGGCGACGGACTACGTCGCGGTCGCCCGGGACGGCGCGACCCTGTGGAAGCAGCCGTACGGCACCTGGGACGTGGGCCGCTGGGGTTACCTCGACTTCTCGACAACCGCCGACCAGGAGCTCCGGATCTGGCTGCGGCTGCCCTCCGGACTGCCCGACAGCACCCTGATCCTCACCCTGGACGCCGAGGGGACGGTGCTGGCCCGCAGCGTGCTCCCGTGCGGCGGCTACGAACGGTTCGTCAGCCTGCTCTGGGACGAGAACGACGAGATCTCCGGCGTGAGCGTCTCCGGAGGGCGCTCGGCGGCCACCCACTACGAGGCGCGGTGGGAGTCCGGAGCCGTCGTCCTGGGCGGGCAGGTGCCACAGGACCGGGGCGGCCTGCGCCTGGACGAGCGCGACTACCTGGGCACGGACTCACGCAACGCCCGCTGCATGACCGTCGACCGCACGGGACGGGACGTCAGCTGGCACAGCCTCCCCACGTACCGGGTCACCGCCTCACTCGGCCTGGACGACTTCCCGGCCCCCGGCACCGGCGACTGCTCGGTGCACAACGCCCCGTACATCTCCTCGTCGAGCGGCTTCGTCGACGACGGGACGGCGATGGTGACGCTCCACAACCCGTACGACGAGGCCGCGGTGTACATGTTCGGCAGGGACGGCTGGCGGGAGCACAGCCACTGGCTCGCCGACCCCGCCACCGGCGCCCTGCACGGCCGGGTCGAGTACCCGATGGCCGAGGTCGAGACCGTGATGCTGATCGGCGACGGCACCTGGATCACCGAGGAATGGGACGCCCTCCACCGCTGGCGGCGCTGAGCCCGACCACACCGCCCTCGCGTCGACGCGAACGGACCTCGGCCCGAACCCCAGGCCGCTCCGTCAGGCGGGGACGTTCCTGATGACGGCCTCGGTCAGCGGCGAGAGCTGGTTCGACAGCTTGTCGAGGTCCGCGGTCCGGCCGTCGGACCACTGGCCCATGCCGAGGAGCATGCCGTGCCCGGAGGCCGCGTAGTCCTGCACCAGGCCGCTGCCGGGCGGCAGCTGGCGCAGGCCCGAGTCCTTCGGCGGGATGTGGACGGCAGCCTGGTAGGCCTCGGGGTGCGAGCCCAGGACGGTGATCAGGTGGGCGATGTCGCCCTGGTCCTTCATCGTGAACAGCGCCAGATTGTACTGGTTGCCGTCGGCGTCCTTGTACAGCACCAGGTCCACGCCGAGACAGCCGTGGCCCTGAGTGATCAACCCGGCGAGGGTCGGCGCCACGGTGTTCGGACCGGTGCAGGTCGGGTTCGTCGCCGCCGCCACCAGCGTGTACCCCTGCACCTGCGACGGGAAGACGGACAGCGGGATCGCCGAGGCCGGAGCGCCCGCTGCCGCCGACGGGTCATCGGACGGCGATGGTGCCACGGGCTGGGAGGGAGCGGCCGAGGTCGGCGCGGCAGACGCAGGTGCCGGCGCAGGCGCGGCGGCCGGCGCCGGGTCCGACGGCCGGAGCAGGTACGCCGCCGCGCCCCCTGCTACCAGCAGTGCAGCCATCGCGAGAAGCAGCAGCCGACGCCGCGAGCGCCGCCGCTCGGGCGGGCGCGCCGGCTCGGCGGCACCCGGCTGCTGTGCTGCGTTGCTCTTCTCGAACTCCCTGACGAACTCGACCCACTGGTCGCGACTGGATCCACCCGTGCTCACAACTCCCACACCTTAGTGATCACCGCCACCGCCGGGAACACCGGCCCTGCCGTTGCCGAGCGCGGCGTCAGCCGAGCTGGCCGGTCGGCCGCACGGTGAGGTGGTTGATGTCCACGCCCGCGGGCTGGTTGATGGCGAAGGCGATCGTGTCCGCGATCTGTTCGGGGGTCAGAGTCGGCGAGGCGTCGGGGGTGCCGCCGCGTTCGTTCCAGAACGGGGTGTCCACCACCCCGGG
This sequence comes from Streptomyces sp. 1114.5, assembly GCF_003635085.1. NCBI lineage: Bacteria > Bacillati > Actinomycetota > Actinomycetes > Kitasatosporales > Streptomycetaceae > Streptomyces > Streptomyces sp. 1114.5. Next base: position 631,210 of record NZ_RBXE01000003.1, on the reverse strand, counting down.
GGCGACGACGGTCACGCCGACGCCGTCCTTGCCGACCAGCAGCCGGGTGTTCTCGGCGAGCGCGTGCGCGGCCCACTTGGTGACCGAGTACAGGTTGCCGGGCGTGTTGCGCACCCCGGCGACCGAACCGATGATCACGATCCGCCCCTTGGACTCCCTGAGGTGCGGCAGGGTCTCCCGCACCAGCAGGGCCGGGCCCAGGACGTTGGTGAGGACCATGGCGCGCATGTCCTCGGGGGCGTGGCTCTCCAGGTTGCCGGGCAGTGAGAAGCCGGCGTTGGCGATGACGTTGTCCAGTCGGCCCCACACGTCCACCACGCGGCGCACGGCGGAGGCGACGTCGTGCTCGTCGCTGGTGTCGCCGGTGATCGTCAGCAGCCGCTCGCCCGCTCCGGCCGAAGCGGCGAAGGCGGCCAGCTTGTCCGCGTCACGTCCGGTGACGGCCACGTGGTGGCCCTGCTTGAGCAGGGCGCGGGCGGTGGCGGCGCCGATTCCGGTCGAGCCACCGGTGATCAGCGTGACGGGTTCCATGGGACGGCCTCCTGCGCGATGTGGTCATCGGGGCTCCCGCAGCGTCCCGGATGTCCGCGAACGCGAGGTGGCGTGTGAAGTCGACAGACTCCCCGCCGCCGGCCCCCCGAAACGCCTGCACTATACCCAGCGATCTTCCTGCCGAGCCGGTACACCCTCGCTGACTGAATTCGAGTGGTGGACGGGCGCGACGGAGCCGGGCCGGCAGCCGTGACCGACCGGCCGGCGATGAGGCGGCTGCCCGCGGCCGGGTGAGCACGGACGCCTGGCCCCGACGGGCGGTGCCGAGGAGCCGCCTCGGCACCGCCCTCACCGGAGCTCTCGCAGCTCTCCGGTCTGCAGCCCGCCTCCTCGACCCGGCCGTGTGTCGCGGCACGGCATCGGTGGTAGGAAGCGCTCGGGCTGCTCGGGACCGGGAGTAGGGAGTGTGGCGTGGCTGGGGAGGCTCTGTTCGGTTTCGTCGGTGTCGTGCTCGGCTCGGTCACGACATCGGCGCTGACCATCTACAAGGAACGGCTGACCTGGACTCGCGAGGCCGCTGCTCGTGATCGGCAGTTCGAGCGTGATCAGCAGGCTGCCCGCGATGCTTTCCAGCGGGAGAGCGTCCTGGCTCTGCAGGCTGCGGTGGCTGACGTGATCAAGGCCGCTTACGGCGAGATGGACAGATTGCTCACCGAGCTTCGGGAGACCGGGAACTGGGCCGCCCGGGTCTGGGAGACCCCGACGGCCGTCGGCTGGTCGGAGGCCTTGCTGAGTCTCCAGACGGCACGGGCCCGGGTCTTCGACGACGACGTACGAGCGCTTGCCACGGAACTGCAGACCCTGGCCGGCGAGTCGGTGTGGGCGAAGGACCTGGAGGCGTGCAAGCGGGCCGGCCGGCAACTCGAACCGACGCAGGACCGGTTCCAGGAAGCAGTGGCCCGGGTGCTCCTGACGCTGTACTAGCCGACGGGGTGGAGGGTGCCGCTGCCGGCCGTGTGGGGGCTGCCGTCGCCGTCCGGGCCGGGGGTGGGCCGGCCGAGGCCTCGGCGGATGGCGATCTCCACCGGGGAGTACGCGCCGTCGGTGCGGTCCAGGTCGTAGGGGGCGGCGGGCATCAGTGGGGGCTGGGCCAGGAAGCGCGGGCGCGTTCCGTGGTGCGGTTGGGCCGCGTGGACCAGGAAGGGGTGGCACAGGAAGACGTCGCCCGGGGAACCGGTGGCCAGGGCGACCGGGCGGTGGTCGGAGGCCGCCACCAGCTCGGACGCGAGGGTCAGCCCGCTCGCGCCGTCCTCGCCGTACTTCTCCAGCACCTTCGGCACGTCGAGATGTGAGCCGACCCGGATCCGAGTCGGGGCGTCCTCCTCGCCGACCTCGCTGAACAGGAACAGCATCAGCAGCGCCCGGTCGCGGGAGCGCAGGTTCGTGAAGTACCAGCTCTCACCCGGCGGCAGGTAGCTGCCCTCGATGTGCCAGCCCGCGTCGTTCGGCTCCTCCTCGTGCGGGAAGCGCAGCGGGAACGTGCCCAGCGAGTAGCGCGGCTCCCAGCGCCCCGCGCCGACCAGCAGGTCGTACGCGTGGTGCAGGGCCGGGGAGTTGGGGGCGGCGGCGAACGGCCCCTGCGCCATGCCGGGCACCCAGTGGACGGGCTGCGTCCACGTCGACGGGTCGTCCGGGTCGCAGCCCGTCTCCCGCCACAGCAGCCGCGCGCAGTCCGCGGTCACGCGCGGTGCGACGGCGCCCTCCAGCTTCACGAAGCCGTCGCGCAGGAAACGGGTTACCAAGGTCGTGTCGTCCATGCCCCCATGGTGCGGCGGCACCGGCCCCGGGCACCCGACATTTTCCGCACCGTCTCTGTCGGGTGGTCACCGACGTTGTGCGCAGCCTGCCGGACCGCAGGCCCTCGCTTCCCGTTCCGCCGCGGTGATGTGCCGGCCCTCACCGTCAGTCGTGGCCGTGTGGTTCGTCGCCTGCCGTCGTGGCCTGCTTGCGGTAGGCCCCCGGCGGCGATCCGAAGTGTCGTTTGAAGGCTTTGGCGAAGGCGAACTCCGACGTGTACCCCGTGTGTTGCGCGATGGTGCTCAGCGGGGCCGGCGATCGGTGCAGCAGCCGCGCCGCGGTGGCCATCCGCCAGTTGGTCAGGTAGGTCAAAGGCGGCTCGCCGACCACCGCGGCGAAGCGGCGGGCGAACGCCGCGCGGGACAGCCCGGCGCGGGTGCCCAGAGACTCCACGGTCCAGGGATGGCCGGGATCGTCGTGGATCGCCTTCAGGGCCGGGGCGACGGCCGGGTCGGTCAGTGCGGCCGCCCAACCCCGGGTCCGCTCCTTCGGCAACTCGGCGTACCACGACCGGAGGATGTACAGCAGCAGGAGATCGACGAGCGCCGTGACGACCGCGTCCGAGCCCGGCTGCGGTGCGTGGAACTCGGCGCACAGCTGATCGACCGCCGAGCGCAGCACCGGGTGGCGGCCGGGAACCGCGGGGAGGTGGATGACCTCCGGTAGATCGCTGAACAGCGGATGCGGGCGCTCGACGTCGATCGCGTACGCGCCGCACACCAGCACCGTGTGCGGCCCCGGTCCGTCCACGGTGACCTGGCCGATCGGCGAGGAACGGTCCACGCGCTCCGGTACGAAGTCCACCGGATCGCGGTCCGGCACGTCGCACAGGGTGTGTCCGCTGCCGCGCTGCAGGAAGACGATGTCGCCGGGTCCGAGCGCGAGCGGTTGGCCGTGCGGTGGCAGCAGGTGGCAGTGCCCTTCCACGACCACGTGGAATCCGGCTCCTGAGATGGGTTGGAACTTCAGGGCCCACGGGGCGTGCGCGTCGGTGCGAGTCACCATCGGGCGTCCCGTGCGCAGGACTTCGAGGGTGTCGCTCAGGATGTCCATAGCGCCACTCTAGTGCTTGCGTGGCGAGACGATATGACAGGGAATCAAGACATCCAGGCATTCACCGTCTCGATGGTGGAGGCGTACGTTCGTGTCACGGCAGTTGCCGACCCCCGGCACTGCATCGACGAAGGAACGGACCGATCCCATGTCTCTGGCCGGCAAGAAGATCGTGATCATCGGTGGAACCTCCGGCATCGGCTTCGCGGTGGCCCAACAGGCCGCGGCGGCCGGCGCGGACGTCGTGGTCGCCTCCAGCAATCAGGACCGCGTGGACGCCGCGACGAAGCGGTTGGGCGAGCCGGCCGAAGGCCGCCGCCTGGACGTCGCCGACGGCAACGCCATCGCCGCGTTCTTCGAGCAGGTCGGGGAGTTCGACCACCTCGTCTACACCGCGGGCGAATCCCTGCTGATCAAGCCGTTGGCCGACACCACCCCGCAGGAGGCCAGGGCCGTCTTCGAGCGCCGGTTCTGGGGCGCGTTCCTCTCCGCCAAGTACGCTGCACCACGACTGCGCGAAGGCGGCTCGATCACCTTCAGCTCCGGCGTCCTCGCGATCCGCCCCCTGTCCGGAACCGCGCTCACGGCAGGCATCACCGGCGGCATCGAGGCCCTGTCCCGGGCACTCGCCGTCGAACTCGCCCCGCTGCGCGTCAACGTGATCCAGCCCGGTGTGATCCGCACCGAGCTGTGGGACGGCAGTGTCCCGGACCCGGAGGCCTTCCTCCAGGGCGCCGGGTCCGAGCTGCTCACGCGGCGCGTCGGCACTGCCGAGGAAGCCGCGGCGGCCTACCTCTTCGTGTTGTCCAACGCCTACGTCACCGGCACCACGCTCGCGATAGACGGCGGCGCGGCACTGGTGTGACCCGAACGAGGTCAACGTGGTCGCCGGGTCGGGACCGGCCGAGCTCGTGTCGTCCATGCCCCCGTGGGTGCGGCGGCACCGGCCCCGGGCACCCGACACTTTCGTACCGTCTCTGTCGGGTGGTCACCGGCGCCGTGCGAACCAGTACCGACCCGGTCCTACCGGGTCGCGGTGCAGAAGGCGGCCGCGTAGGCGGGGATGAGGGGCGAGCGGTCGGCACGGCGCCAGGCGAGGACCAGGCGACTCGGCGGGAGGCCGTCGACCGGGCGGTAGACGATGCCCTCCACGCGGTGGCGGGCGAGGGCCTGGCCGGGGACGAGCGCGACGGCGCGCTGCCACAGGACGGCGTGCAGACACTCGTCCAGCGACCGGGCGGCCGGCCCGTCGGTGCCGGCGGAGGTCGCCTGCCAGAACGCCCGCCAGGTCGGATCGGCGCTCTCCGGCAGGCGGACGCAGGTACGGTCGGCCAGGTCCTGGAGGGTCAGGCTGGGCCGGCGGGCCAGGGGGTCGTCGGTGGGCAGGGCGGCGTGGCAGCGGTCCTCGTGCACCGTCCGCGTCGCCAACCCCGTCTCGCCGAACGGCCCGTACGTGATCGCCACGTCGACCTGACCGGTGGTCAGTCCGACCAGCGGGTCGCGCAGGTCGCCCTGGTGCAGCCGGACGGCTGTGTCCGGGCACCTGAGCGCGAAGGCGCGGGCCGCCGGGAAGGACAGTGCGGACTCGCCCGGCCCGAGCACCCCGACCCTCAGCACCCGCTCGCCCGCGGCCCTTCGCACCCGCTCGCGGGCCTGTTCGGCGCTCGCCAGCAGGGCGCGGGCCTCCACCAGGAGGACCCGGCCCGGCTCGGTCAGCTCCATGCCCCGCGACGTCCGGACGAACAGGGCGCAGCCCAGGTCGGCTTCGAGTTCCCGGATGCGTTGGCTCAGCGGCGGCTGCGACATCCGAAGACGCCTCGCGGCGCGTCCGACGTTGGCTTCCTCTGCCACCGCGATGAAGTAGCCCAGTCTGCGCAGGTCCATGGCGGTCACGATAGCCAGCGGGGGCGATGGCGAACGAGGGCGGGCGGGGGCGATAGCCGGGACATGCCCACTCATCCTCAAACGGTCTTGGACGTGCCCTGCTCCGCGCGGCTTGGATCGAACCATGACCACCTACCAGCAACCTTCCGACCTGCGTGCCGTGCCGATGGTGCGCGCCCTGGCCACGGACGAGTTCGACGCGTTCGTCCGCTTCCACGAGACGGTCTTCCGCGACGGCGGGACGATCCCGCTCAAGCTGCGTGAACTGGTCGCGCTGGCCGTCGCGTTGACGACGAAGTGCTCGTACTGCATCGACACCCACACCCGCGGCGCGGCGGACGCGGGGGCGACCCGCGAGGAGATCGCCGAGATCGGCTTCGTCGCGGCCGCGGTCTGCGCCGGGGGTGCGATGGCCCACGGGCTGCTCGCGCTGCGGCTCGACGCCGAGCACCGGCACGCCGGGCGGCGCCGCGCAGAGGAGGACGACCGTGCGTAACCTGATCCGTCGCGTGTTCACGCTCTGCGGCCGCTGTGCGAAGGCCTGCCGGATCCGCAGGGCCTGACCGCGTGCGACGCGGGTGTGGGGCTCAACGCGGGTGCCCTGCTGGGCACTCCGTGGTGCTGCCGATCTTTCCGGACACCCGTTCTCGTCGTGGGTATCCCGACTACGCTGGCCGTGATCACGGCCCACGATCGAACGAGGGGGGTACACCCATGCCGTACGAGATCGGCGCGAAGGTGAAGCTGACCAGGGATGTGCAGGTCACCGCGGATGACACGGCGGCCAGGTCCGGCCTCCCCGGTCCGCTGTCGCTGGCCGCGGGCCTGGCGGGCATCGTCTCGGGCTCGGCGCAGGAAGCCGGCGGCGCGGCCACGAACTGGGTCGCGGCCTTCGACAGGGAGGTCCGCCCGGGGCAGTTGCAGGGCTTCGCGGCCGGCCTGGTCCAGAACCTCCGTCAGCAGGTCGTCGCGCAGGGGGGTCACGACGGCGGAGTCGGCGCCCGGATCAGGTACCGGGTGCGCTTCGAGAACGGGTTCGTTCTCGACGGCATCGAGGAGGACTGGCTGGCCGGCGCCTGAGCGTCGGTGTGGGGTGCGGAACCCCGGTCAGAATCCGGTCGGCAGGCGGGGCGTGTACGGGCGTTGCAGGGCCGCCGTCTCGGTGCAGTTGGTAGAGGTCGATGTGGGGCCACGGACAAGTTGCACCGTCCGCGGCCCGCGCCGGCACGTCCCGGTTGACGGGGGCGGACGTGATCGCTCAGTCGGAGAACCCGAAATGCAGGATGGCGGCCCAGTCGTCGGTGACCAACAGCAGGCGGCGGCACCACAGGTCGCCCGTGTCCGGGCCGGTGACGTCGCCGCAGCTTCGGACCGGCCCCAGATGCGCTTCGATGAGGTCGGCGATGCCGGCGGCGAGTTCGCCCGGCTTGCGGAGCTCAACGGGCGTACGCGGGTTGGGGCGCGCGTACCTGATGGCGGGCTGCATGAATCCGTCGGTCACCTCTCGGCGGAGAATGTCCCGCCAGGCTTGCGGTGACTCCAACGGGTCGACCGAGGTCCTGACCTGGTGTCCGCTGCGCCCCGCGTCGTACACGGCTTGAGCAAGACCTTTCATCCGGTCACGACCGGGTGCCGTCCCAGCCACCGGAACCACAGGAGACAGGGAGATGGACGACACATGGTTGACGTCGTCGAGCAAGTCCTCCAGCAGTTCTGCCGCGGCTGACACCGCTTCCGGAGCGTCGAGTGGGTTCAGCATGGGGCGGCGTCCGGTCCTCGGTTCGGTTTCTGCGCGGAGGCTTCAGTGTGCCAGGCGGGGAAGCGGCCGGTCGTGCCGTCGAAGAGCTCGCGGAGGACGTCCGCATGGGCCTGCGTGGGGCGATCTCCTCGATCATGCGGTGAGTGCCCAGCGGACGCTCGGCAGGCTGTGCTCCGCGATAATGGTCCGATGGGTGACGGGACTTGGACCCGCAACGAGATGAGCGGGACGTACCACGGGCCCGCCGTACAGGCCGGCGTCGTCAACCTCGGTGCCGGGTTCGGTGTCGGGCGGGATGCGCGGCGCAGCGTGTGGATGGCGCCGGAGCCGACCCGCAGGCTCGTTGACCGGGCGGGGCTCTCCGGGCGGTTGGCGGGGCTGCTGCGGGGCGGTGGGGTGGATGTCGGGGTGATCGGGCCCGGTGGGTTCGGCAAGACGACGCTGGTCGCGCAGGCCTGTTCCCGGGTCCGGGCGGCGTTTCCCGGCGGCGTGCTGTGGGTGACCTTGGGGGAGAACGTCCCGGATCCGGTGCTCGCCGACAAGATCAACGATCTGAGTGAGCTGTTGTGCGGTCAGCGGCCGGCCCTGACGGACCCGTCCACGGCCGGCTACGCGCTCGGTGAGCTGCTGCGCGAGCGCGAGCCGACCCTGCTCGTCGTCGACGACCTCTGGTCGGCGAGCCGGCTCGACCCGTTCCCGGTCGGCCCGAACCTGGCGCGCGTGGTGACCAGCCGGATGCGCGGCACGCTCCCGGCGACCTGCGAGGTCCTCAAGGTCGACCGGATGAGCCCCGGGGAGAGCGGGTCGCTGCTGTCCAGCGGGGTGCCCGAACTGACCCGTACCGAGCGGCTGGCGCGCCTCACCGCCGGGTGGCCGCTGCTGCTGTCGCTGGCCAACAGCGCCATCCGGCACGAGATCGAGGACGGGCGGACGGCGGACGAGGCCGCCGAGCTGATCGGTGACCAGCTCGTCCAGGACGGGCCCGACAGCCTCGATCTGGAGAGCTCCGACCGCAGGGACCAGGCCGTCGCGGCGAGCGTCGAGGCCGGCCTGCGGCGACTGGACGGCCCGAGTCGGCAGCGCTTCCTGCAGCTGGGGTGCCTCCCCGAGGACGTGGCGGTCCCCGGCGAGGTCATCGGTCTGCTGTGGGCAGGGAGCGGTCTGGATCCTGCGGGCAGCAGACGCCTGGTCAGGAAGCTCGCCGACCTGTCGCTGATCACCGGCACGGGCGGTGCGGTCCTGCTGCACGACGTGCTGCGCGCCTACCTGCGGCAGGCCCTCGGGCCGCGCGGGGTCGTCGAGGCCGACGCCGCGATGTTCCACGCGTTGTGCGCGCAGGCGGCCCCCGGGCAGTGCGAGCCACCCGCGGACTGGGCCGCGGCGCTTCCGTACACCCGTAGGCATCTGGCCGGCCACGCCGCAGGGGCCGGACTGCTCGACCCCCTGCTGCTGGATGCGGGGTTCCTGCTCGCCGCCGCCCAGCCGGAGTTGCTGGCCTGCCTGGACGCGGCCCGCAGTGACGAGGCGCGGGCCGCCGCCGGCGTCTACCGCCGGGTCGCGCACCACCTGCGTGATGCGCCCGCCGCCAACCGGCCCGCCTATCTCGCGCTCGCCGCGCAGCAGGCCGGCGCCACGGCTCTCGGCGACGCGGCCACCGCGCTGGGCGGGTGTGCCTCATGGCTCAGTTCGTGGGCGCGCTGGAACCCCTGGACGGAACACACCATCCTCGCCCGGCACGAGCGCGCCGTCGTCCACGTCACGATCGCGCGCCTGCGGGACGGCCGGACCTGGGCCGTCAGCGGCGGTCTCGACGGCGACGTTCGCGTCGTGGACCTGGTGAGCAACGAGAGCGTCGTGCTCCCGTTGCTCCGGTCGGGGCGGCGCCTGCGCACCTTCCGGTGCGTCGCGCTGCCGGACGGGCGCCATCTCGTCGTCGTGCACGACTGGATCGAGGGCTTGCGGGTTTGGGACCTGGTGTCCGGGGAGGAGCTGGCGTTCGAGGGCCAGGAGGAGGTCCGCCACGTCGCGGCCATCGACTGCACGGACCGGGGCGGGCGCCCCGTCGTGGTGGTGGCGAGCCCGGACGGCACCGTTCGCGCCTGGGACGCGGAGAGCGGTCGGACGGTCGACCGACGGATCGTCCTCCCGGACGACGGCAACGGCTGGCACCGGACCATCGCGGCCGGCACCCTGGCGAACGGGCACCTGGCGGTGGCCGTGGCCGCCGCGGAGTCCCCCGTCCGGGTGTGGGACCTGGAGAGCGGGGAACCGATCGAGCCCACGATTCCCGGCGACCCGATCAGGACCATGGTGCTCGCCTGGGGGCCGAGCGGTCTGTTCACCGCCGGGGTCTCCGGCGCCGTCCAGCGGTGGGACGCCTCGACCGGGGCGGCGACCTGGCGCCCGCTCGACACCGGCCAGGGCCCGTACACCTCCGCTCTGCTCTGCACCCGCCTGGCCGGCACCGACGTGCTGATCAGCGGTGGAGACAGGGGCACGGTGCGCATCTGGGACGCGGACACGGGCGAGCCCCGCGGGGGGCCGCTGGCCGCGCACGACAGCTCCGTCCGCGCGCTCGCCTGGGCCGAACTGCCCGACGGGCGCTCGGTCCTGGTGACCGGCGGCAACGAGAACACCGTGCGGTTGTGGGAGGCGCGGGCCTTCGACGGCCGGTCGCGGCAGGAGGCGGTGCTGCCGGCCGTCACCAGCGTGCTGCAGGCCGCGGGCCGCACGGTGAGCGGCCACACCGACGGGGTGCTGCGGGTCTGGGACGCCGACTCCGGTGAGGTGGTCGCCGAACTGGCCGGCGCCTCCCGGGTGTTGGCCCACCACGGCGATCTCGTCATCGTCGCCGAAGACGGGGACGAGGACGAGGACGAAGGCGGGGCGAGCGCCCTGCGGGTCTGGCGGCCGGCCGACGGGCAGGCGGCCGGCGGGCTACGCGAGCTCCGTACGGCCGGGACGGTGGCCTGCACCGCCGAGCTGGACGGCGCAGCGGTGGCCGTCGTCGGCGGGGAGGACAACGTCGTCGAGGCGGTGCGGCTGCCGACCGGCGAACGGCTGTGGCGCACGCGCTCCCGGGAGCGCAGCAGGTGGAAGAACCGCGGCCGGCACCGCCCGGAGGTCACCGCGGTCACGACCGCCACGCTGACGGACGGACGGTCGGTCGTGGTCAGCGGCAGCTCGGACGGAACCATCCGGGTCCGGGACCTGCTCACCGGGCGGCGCGTCGGCGTGAGCATGAACTGCCGCGGCACGCAGCAGCCGAGCCCGGCCGAGGTCAGCGCCCTCGTCTGCACCCGTCTGCCCGACGGACGCGTGGTGGCGATCGCGTGCAGCGAGGACACCACCTCGCCGACGGTCGCGGTCTGGGACCTCGCGGCCTGCCGCATCGTCGCCACCACGGCGGTCGCCACCGACTGGGTTCACCAGGCGGTCTGCATGGGCCTGCCGGACGGCACCCCCGTCGTCGTGACCGCCGACACGATCGTACGGATCTGGCCCCTCGACGCCCTGGGCTTCCCGTGGGCCCCGCTCTACGACATCGACCTCGACTCCCCCGTCCGGGCCCTGGCCGCCGGCCCGCCGGGCACCGTTGTCGCGGGGACGAGCAACGGCCTGGTCCAGCTGGAGTTGCGCCGTCCTTGAACGCTGCGGGTGGGGAGCGAGAACCTGACCTTGGGGCGGGATCGGGCTCCGGTGCGGTGGTAGAAGCGGATGGCGTCGGTGTTCCAGTCGGGTGTCTGCCACTGGAGGTGGTCGGCGCCGAGGGCTGCCGCCGCGTCCTGGACGGCGCCGAGCAGGGCGTGCCCCCAGCCTGCTCCGCGGTGCGGTTCGGTGACGAAGAGGCAGTCCAGGTGGACGTAGTCGGCGGCCTGCCAGGTGGAGAACTCCCGGGAGTAGGTGGCGTAGCCGATCAGTTCGTCTCCGTGGTCGAGGACGAGGCACCAGGCTCGCGGCCGGGCCGAGAACAGTACGGGCTCCAGGCGGGCGGCGAGATCGGCGGGCACCGGGTCGGCGCGCTCGAAGGCGGCGTGGGCGGCGCACAGGCGGGCGATCGCGGGCAGGTCGGCGGCGGTGGCCGGACGGATCACGACGTCCGGCCGTACGGGGTCCGGCTGCGCGCGGTCCGGCTGTGCGGGGTCCTTCAGCATGCGCAGGAGATGCCCGAGCGCGGGGCGGTCAGGTCGTCGACGGGGCGCTGCTCGGTGCCGGTGGCGGAGTCGTAGGCGAAGCCCTCGCGCGCCCAGTACTCGAAGCCGCCGAGCATTTCCTTGACCCGGTAGCCGAGGCGGGCGAAGGCCAGGGCGGCGCGGGTCGCGCCGTTGCAGCCGGGGCCCCAGCAGTAGGTGACCACGGTCACGGCCGGGTCGATCAGCTGCGGTGCCAGGTCGGCGATCCGTGCGGTGGGGAGGTGGAGGGCACCGGGGATGTGGCCCTGGTCCCAGGCAGCCTCGCTGCGGGTGTCGACCACCACGATGCCGGGTGCGCCGGAGGCGAGGTCGGCGTGGACGTCGGAGACGTCCGCCTCGAAGGCGAGACGGGCGGCGAAGTGCGCCGCGGCCTCGGCCGGAGCGGCGGCGGGCACGCCGAGAACGGCGCCGGTGGTCGCGGCGGCGGGGGCGGTGACGGTGGCGGCGGCGGGGGCGGTGACGGTGGCGGACATGGGGTACCTCGTGTTCCTGCTGGTCGGGACGGGGTTCCGGTGGGCGGCCGCGCCGGGTTCCCCCGGTCGGCGACGGCTCCATCCTCTGATCCCCGGGCCCGCCCGACGAGTGGCGTGAGCGCCGTAAGTCGCCAAGATCCCGCCAGTCGTGGCGGCCGTGCGGCGTCCGTCCCACGTCTGCCCCCGCCCGTCCAGCACCTTCCGACCCCGGAGTGATCAGAGAGGCGAAAGAGACAAAGTAGGATGACTCAACTCCCGCGCTACGCGCGAAGAGTTCCATAAATGTTTCATTTGCCCGATTCATCTCCCGCTTCACACGCACGGAGCCACCCTCATGGACAACCCGTCCACCGCCGACACCGACGCCGGCGCGATAGAGACCCGCGGTATCGAACCCGTCCCCGACCACGAGCGCGGGGGCAGAGTCCGCGAGCTCTTCCCGACCTGGGTCGCGGCGAACATCAGCGTCCTGCTGCTCACCATGGGCGCCGCCCTGGTGGTGTTCAACCACTTGAACTTCTGGCAGGTCCTGGTCGTCGCCGCGTGCGCCGCGATCATCTCGTTCGGGCTGGTCGGCGTGCTGTCGGTCTCCGGCAAGTGGGGCGGGGCCCCGGGCGCGACGCTCTCCCGGGCCACCTTCGGGGTGCGCGGGAACCTCTTCCCCGGCGCGATCCTGTGGATCGCCCGGTTCGGCTGGGAGACGATCAACGCCGTCACCGGCGCCTACGCGGTGCTGACCGTGCTCGACCTGCTCTTCGGCATCAAGAGCAACACCGCGCTGATCGTGATCACGCTCTTCGCCTTCGTCGCCTGCACCTTCCTGGTCTCCGGCATGGGCCGCAAGGCGCTGAACGTCTGCAACACCTGGTCGACGTACCTCTTCGGGATCTTCAGCATCCTGGTGCTGGGCTACCTGATCGCGACCATGAACTGGAGCGAGGTCTTCTCCAAGCCGGCGGGCACCACCGCGATGATGATCGCCGGCGTCGGGACCATCGCCGCCGGCGGCATCAGCTGGGTCCCCACCGGCCCGGACTTCGCCCGCTACCTGCCGCACGCCGCCTCCGGCCGGAAGATCGTCGGCGTGACGGTCTCCGGCGCCGGCCTGGTGATGGTGCCGATGGTGCTCATGGGCGCCGTGATGGCGGTGGCCTCCCCCGGCCTCGCGGACGCCGCGGACCCGGTCTCCTTCCTCGGTGACCTGCTGCCGACCTGGCTGGCCGTGCCCTACCTGCTGACCGCGATCGTCGGCATGCTGCTGATCAACAGCCTCTCCATGTACTCGGCCGGCTTCACCGCGCAGACCATGGGCGTCAAGCTGCCGCGCGCCCTGGCCGTCAGCATCAACGCGGTGATCTCGCTGGTCGGCGGCCTGCTGCTGATGCTGGTCGCGAAGAGCTTCCTGGGCTCCTTCATCACCTTCCTGATCCTGCTCGCGGTCTCCTTCTCGGCCTGGATCGGCGTCTACGCGGTGGACATGTTCCGGCGCCGCTCGCGTGCGGTGCGCTACGACGCCGCCGCGCTGATGGACACCAGCCGGAACAGCCGGTACTGGTACGTGGGCGGCTTCTGCTGGCAGGCGATGGTGTCCTGGGTGCTCGCGCTGCTGGCCGGGATCGCCTTCACCAAGTGCGACTGGTTCGCCGGCCCGCTCTCCGACACTCCCGTCGGCAGGTACGGGCTCGCCTGGGCGGCGACCATCGTGATCTCCGGCGTGATCATGGCCGTGCTCCCGACGCCCCGGGAGAACACCCCCGCCGGCGCGGAGGCCGAGCAGACGGCCGGCCCTGAGGCCGAGCAGACCGAGCGAGCCACCGTCACCGTCTGATCGCGCGACGCGAACCCCGACGCGCTTCGACGCGCGCCGACACGCTCCGGACCGCCCCGGTCGCCCACTCAACCCGAGCCGGCGACCGGGGCGGCCCCATGTCCGGGACCAGGCCGACCGACGGTGGTGACGTCGGCACTCGGCGGGCCCAGCACGCCCACGGGCAGCCGTGGTTGGCCACTCCTCCGAGTGGGCCGGTCACCCGAGGCAGGCACACCGGAGGATCGGACGATTACCGGTGGCCCGCCCCCGCCCCTACCGTCGGGGGGCACCCGCAGGTGGCTGTCTCCTGGTCGGGTCGGCTGCGGGAGGCGGGCGCCCGGGCCGGCTCCGCTGAGGGGCGTCGTCGTGTCCGTGGCCGTGAACTTCCGCCTGGCGAGGCAGCTGACGGGCGGCCGGGTGCTGCTCTGGTCGCTGCTGGGCCGGCTGCCGAACGCGATGAGCCCGATCGGCACGCTGCTGCTGGTCAGCCGGAACACCGGCACCGTGTGGTCGGGTTCGCTGGTCGCGGGGGCGCTGGCGGCCGGGCAGGCGGTCGGCGGTCCGATCGTCGGCCGGCTCGCCGACCGGCGCGGACAGCGGACGACGGGGCTGGCCGCCGCCCTCGCCAACGCGGTGGCCCTGGTCGCGCTGGTCCTCGCCTCCGAGCGCGGGCTCGCGCTCGGCTGGCAGATCGCGCCGGCAGCGCTGACCGGTCTGTCGGTCCCGCTGGTCGGCCCGCTCTCGCGCAGCCGCTGGGCCCGACTGGCCTGTGGGGAACCGGAGTTGACCTCGGCCCTGCTGACCCTGGACGGGATCGTCGACGAGGTCGGCTTCACCGCCGGACCGGCCCTGGTCGGCCTGCTCGCCTCCGCTGCCTCCCCCGCCGTCGGGCTGCTCACCGCGGCCGTGCTGTCCGGGGTCTGCGCCAGCCTGTTCGCCCTGCACCCCACCGCCGCACCGGGCGTCCCCGCGTCGTCCCTGCCCCACGCCCGGTCCGCGGAACGGCTGTTGAGCACGCCGTACGTCCTGGTCCTGGCCGGGATGGCGCTGCTGGGCGCCTGCTTCGGATCCGTCCAGGTCGGCATCACGGCGACCACCGAGGCGCTGGGCCGGCCGGGGGCCGCCGGGCTGGTGTACGGCTTCCTGGGGTGCACCAGTTCCCTCGCGGGCCTGGTCACCGCCTCACTGCCCGCCCGCCTGGGTCTGGCGCCCCGGCTGAGGGCGAGCGCGGCGCTGCTCTTCGCCGCGTCCTGCCTGCTGCTGCCCGCGGGCGGCAGTCTCCTGGCACTGACCGCGGCCATCGGCTGCCTCGGCGTCGCCGTCGCACCGCAGTTCATCACGATGTTCGGTCTGGTCGAGCGCACCGTGCCCGCCGCCCGGCTCGGCGAGGCGATGGCCGCACTGGTCAGCGCGCTGATCCTGGCCCAGTCGGCGAGCACCTTCCTGGCCGGCTGGGCCGCCGATCACGCGGGCCCGGGCGCGCCGTTCGCCGTCACGACGGGGGCGGCTGCCGCGGCGCTGCTACTCGCCATCTGCACCGCGACCGAGCGGCGGTACCGCCGGCGCGACCCCGCGGCCCGTACGGGCTGAGCGCTCACCGGGGACGGCCGTCAGCACACCGCGTGCGGGGAGTGCGGCCAGGAGCGCGACCGCGACGAGCAGCGCGCCGACCCACAGCGGCCCGAGGTCCCCGGACCCGGTGCCGGTGCCGGTTCCGGTTCCGGTTCCGAGGGTGGTCGCGGCGATGAGGGGGCCGGCGACGGCGCCGAGGTTGAACGCCGCCGTCGCGTAGGAGCCGGCCATGGTGACGGCCGGGGCCGCCTCGTACAGGACCCGCGAGATCAGCGTGCCGCCCAGCGCGAAGGACAGCGCGCCCTGGACGAACACCAGGAGGAGCAGCGCGAGCGGCCGGTCGGCGAACACGGCCAGGGCCGGCCAGCCGAGGAACAGCAGCGGGCCGCCGGCTGCGAGGACCAGGCCGGGGCGCCGGTCGGACAGCCGTCCGGCGGCGGTGACGCCGACGAAGGACCCGGCGCCGAAGAGCACCAGGACGACGGGGACCCACGCCTCGCCCAGCCCGGCGGTGCCGGTGACGACGGGGGCGAGGAAGGTGAAGCTGGCGAAGGTGGCCGCGTTCACCAGCGCGCCGAGCAGCATCACCAGGAGCAGCCGCGGGCGCCTGAGGTGCGCCAACTCCGCCCGCAGGGGCGGCCGCCCGTCAGGCACGTTCCGCCGTGCGCCCGCCGGGGCCGCCGGGAGTCCGGTGAGGACGCCGACGGCCGCGGGCAGGCAGAGGGCGGCGACGGCCCAGAACGCGGCCCGCCAGCCGAGCGCCGTGCCCAGCACCGCTCCTGCAGGCACGCCGACGATGGTGGCCATCGTGGTGCCCGAGAGCAGCACGGCGAGCGCCCGTCCCTTCCGATCGGCGGGGACCAGCGTGCCGGCGGCCGTCAGGGCGACGGCGAGGAAGCCGGCGTTCGCGAGCGCCGCGACCACCCGGGTCGCGCACAGCACCGGGAAGTTCGGGGTGACGGCGCCCACGGCATGGGCGGTGGCGAACACGAGGACGAATCCGAGCAGGCTCGACCGGGCGGGCCAGTACCGGGCGAGCGCCGCCACCAGCGGGGCACCGACGACCATGCCGATCGCGAAGGCCGGGGTGAGCAGACCTGCGGTCGCGACGGTGACGCCGAGGTCCGGGGCGAGGTCCGGCAGCAGGCCGGCCAGCATGAACTCCGAGGTGCCCATGGCGAAGACCGCCAGGGCGAGCAGGTACAGCGGGAGAGGCATCGAGTGGCTCCGGGTTCCGGGGTTCCGAGGTGAGGAGAAGCACGAGGCGGTCATCTCGTCACCGCGGTCAGCACCCGGCGGTCGGCGCCCGGCAGTCAGCGCCCGAGGGCGAACCCGCCCGGCCGCGGAACGCGGCGGGACGGCAACAGGACTGTGGACTCAGCGGCTCAGGGGGCTGACGGCGTGACCGAAAGCCCCCACCCTGTCCGATTCCGGACTCGACATGCTCCGCACACTACCCGACCCGCATCCGCCCGGGCACCTGCTTTTCCGGGCCGGCCCGGCGTCCGGGCTCGGGATGGCTCGGGGCGGGCTCGGGACGGGCTCGGGGCGGGCTCGGGGCGTCGGGGATGTCCGGAACCGTCGTGGTAGTTGACGGATCGCCGGAGTGGGATGGCGGGCCGTTGTCGGTCGGGGTCGCGGGCGTGGATATCGTGGCCGCCGACGCCGCACGGCCGGCTACTCGGCGCGCGGCCTTTCGCCATGTCAGGAGAGAACTGGGTGAAGTCCCGTATGACAGCACTCCGGAGCGCGGTGGCCGTCACGGCGGCCGTGTTCCTGGCGGTGCCCGCCGTCGGCTCCGCCGCGGCCGCGCCCGTCCCTTCAGCGACCGCCGTGCCTTCCACGCCTTCTGCGACCGCCACGCCTGCCACCACCACCACGCCGTCAGCGCCCGCCACGACCACCACGCCTGCCACGACCACCACGCCGTCAGCGCCCGTCACGACCGCCGCGCCCGCCACGACCGCCACGCCTTCCGCGAGTTCGGAGACCAAGGCGGTGACGTACCAGGGCCGTACCTTCCGGGTGCCCGCGGCCTGGCCGGTGGTGGATCTGGGCGTGGATCCGCAGGCGTGTGTCCGGTTCGACCGGCACGCGGTGTACCTCGGGCGCCCGGGTGAACAGCAGGTCTGCCCGCCGCGGTTGGTGGGCCGTACGGAGGCGCTGCTGGTCGAGCCCGCGGCGTCGGCCGTACCGGATCCGGGGGGCTCCAACGGCGTCGCGCACACGATCCGGGCGAGCGACGGTGTCGTCGCGGTGACCGGGACGTACGACACGGACCAGCCGCTCGTGCTGCGGATCATCACCGGCGCCGGGCTCACCCCCGAGCCGACGCGCCAGCCGACGCCGGCGCCCGCGCCCGGCGGGCCCCGGACGACGCCCGTGGCACCGAAGTCCGCCACGGCGTCCGCACCCGCCGCATCCGCACCCGCTGAGTCCGCACCGGCCATGGCGCCGGCTGCCGTGCCCGCGTCGGCGACGAACTACACCGGCAAGGGCTTCGACGCCTGCACCGCGCCCTCCGCCGCCGCGATGAACGCCTGGCTGAGCTCCTCCCCGTACCGGGCCGTCGGCATCTACATCGGCGGTGCCAAGCGGGCCTGCGCCCAACCGAACCTGACGGCCTCCTGGGTCCAGCAGCGGCAGGCGGGCGGCTGGGCCTTCATGCCGCTGTACGTCGGTGTGCAGGCCCCGAGCATCGCCGCCCCCACCACCGAGGGCGCCAACGCGGCCGACGACGCGGTGAGCCAGGCGCAGGCGCTCGGCTTCGGCCCCGGTTCGATCCTCTACTACGACATGGAGGCCTACGTCCCGCAGTACTCGGGCTCGGTGCTCGGCTTCCTCACCGCCTGGACCAACGAGCTGCACGCCTGGGGCTACAACTCCGGTGTGTACAGCAGTTCCTCCTCCGGCATGAAGGACCTGGCCGCCAACGCCGGCAACAGCGCCTACACCATGCCCGACGCCGTCTTCAGCGCCAACTGGAACGGCCGGGAGGACACCAACGACCCCGCCATACCGGCCAGTTACTGGTCCAACCACCAGCGCGCCCACCAGTACGCCTCGCCGCAGGACCCGGAGAGCTGGGGCGGCTACGCGATCGGGATCGACCAGGACTACCTCGACATCCAGCTCACCAGCGCCCCGCCGTCCCAGTCCTCCGGGTTCTTCCTCGGCGTGCGCCAGAGCGCGGGCAACTGGCCCGGCTTCACGCCGCTGACGGGCGGGTCGGGTGTGTTCCGCGGCTCGGAGGCCGCGATCGCCGGGCTGCCGGACGGCTCCTCGCAGGAGCTGGGCATCGGTCTGGACGGTCTGCTCTACCACGGTGTCCGCGCCGCGAACGGCAGCTGGTCCGGCTTCGCCGCGCTGCCGGGGGTCGGCACGCCCACCATGGCCGCCCGCCGGGCCGCCATCGCCGGCCTGCCGGACGGCTCCTCCCAGGTGGTGGCGATCGGCAACGACGGCAACGTCTACCACCAGGCGCGGTTCGCCGACGGCACCTGGTCCGGCTTCGCGCCGCTCCCCGGGGTCGGCACCCCACGCATGGCCGCCGGGGACGTCGCCATCGCCGGCCTGCCCGACGGGTCCTCCCAGGTGCTGGCGATCGGCAACGACGGCAACGTCTACCACGAGGCCCGCTTCACGGACGGCAACTGGTCCGGCTTCGCCCCGCTCCCCGGGGTGAACACCGCGCGCATGGCCGCCGGGCGGGTGGCCATCACGGGCCTGCCGGACGGATCCTCGCAGGTGCTGGCGATCGGCAACGACGGCAACGTCTACCACGAGGCCCGCTTCACCAGCGGCAACTGGTCCGGCTTCGCCCCGCTCCCGGGTGTCGGCACGCCCACCATGGCCGCGCGGACGGTCGGCATCGCCGGCCTGCCGGACGGCTCGACCCAGGTCGCGGTGGTCGGCGGTGACGGCAACGTCTACCACGAGGCCCGCTTCACCAGCGGCAACTGGTCCGGCTTCGCCGCCGTCCAGGGCCCGTACGGCGCGAGCGTCTTCCCGGCCCAGCGCGCCGCCATCGCCGGCCTCCCGGACGGCTCGACCCAGCTCCTGGCCACCCGCAGCTGACCCGGGTACGCCCCGCCGCACGTCAGGCGGGACGGTCTGTGCCTCGGCTCCCCGACCGGGAGCCGAGGCACAGACCCGTGGTTCGCTCATCTGCCGTCCGTCCCGACGCCCTGGCCGGCCCGCCCTCGCGAGCCATACCCCACAGTTCGGCAACGCCTTGGGTAGCGTGACGGGGGTCGAGATTCTCGCCTACGGCGTCCAAACAGACGAACAGCCGCTCCTGGAACAGGCGTTCGCCGGCCGACACTCACTACGCACCCTGGCCGTGTTCCTCGACCGCGACACCGCCCCACTGGCCGCCGGCTACCCCGCCGTCAGCAGCAGCAGCGTCAACGCCGTCCTCGACGCCGAGACCCTCGCCGTCCTCGCCGCCGGCGGCACCCGCGAGTTCGACTTCCGCCTCGACGGCCTGCTCGGCCGGGACGTCCACGGGATGACGGTCGGCGTGATCGGCACCGGCAAGATCGGCGAATGCTTCGCCCGCATCGCGGCCGGCTTCGGCACCGAACTCCTCGGCTGGGACATCTCCCCCGACCCCGCCTGCCTCGCCCTCGGCATGACCTACACCGACCTGCCCGAACTCCTGACCCGCGCCGACCTGGTGAGCCTGCACGTGCCGCTGGTGCCGGCCACCCACCACCTGATCGACGCGGCCGCGCTGGCCCGGATGAAGGACGACGCGATCCTCGTCAACTCCAGCCGCGGCGGCCTCGTGGACAGCGTCGCCCTGGTCGAGACCCTGCGCGCCGGCCGGCTGTCAGGGGTTGGACTGGACGTCTACGAGGAGGAGACCGGCGTCTTCTTCACCGACCGATCGATCCACGGCATCACCGACGACACCCTCGCCCGCCTCGTCACCTTCCCCCAGGTCCTGGTCACCAGCCACCAGGCCTACTTCACCCGCACCGCCGTCGGCCAGATCATCGACGCCACCGCCCGCAACGTCGACGACTTCGCCGCCGGCCGTACCAGCGAGAACACCCTCGTCCCGAAGAGCTGACCCACAAGACGGGGCCCGGTGGTCAGAGCACGGTCGGGCTGCGGCGTTCGACCAGGATGACGTCGCGCCAGCGGCCGTGGTGGCGGGCGATGCGTTCGCGGGTGCCGATGCGGCGGAAGCCGGCGCGGTCGTGGAGGGCGAGGCTGGCGGTGTTCTCGGGGAAGATCCCGGACTGGATGGTCCAGATGCCGGCCGCCTCCGTGGAGGTGATCAGGGCGTCCAGGAGGGCCGCGCCGACGCCTCGGCCGCGGGCGTCGGGGTGGACGTAGACGGAGTGTTCGACGACGCCGGCGTAGGCGCGGCGGGTCGAGACCGGCGCGACCGCGGCCCAGCCGAGCACGCGGCCCGCCCGGTCGAGGGCGACCGGGCGGTGGTCGGGCAGCCGGGCGGCGTCGAACGCCTCCCAGCTGGGCGCGGTGGTCTCGAAGGTCGCGTCGCCGCTGTCGATGCCGAGCTGGTAGACGGCCAGGACCTGCTCGGCGTGTTCGGGCCGCATGCGGCCGATCCGGACCGGCCCGTCGGCGGTCATGCCCGGGCCTCGGGCTGGATGCCGAGGTCGGCGAGCAGGCCGCGGATGCGGGTCTCGATCTCGTCGCGGATCGGGCGGACGGCGTCGACGCCCTGGCCGGCCGGGTCGTCCAGCTTCCAGTCCAGGTATTGCTTGCCGGGGAAGAACGGGCAGGCGTCGCCGCAGCCCATGGTGATCACCACGTCGGAGGCCCGGACGGCTTCGACGGTGAGGACCTTCGGGGTCTCGGCGGAGAGGTCGATGCCGACCTCGGCCATGGCCTCGACCACGGCGGGGTTCACGGTCTCGGCAGGGGCGGACCCGGCGGAGCGGACCTCGACCCGGTCACCGCCGAGGCGGGTGAGGAAGGCGGCGGCCATCTGGGAGCGGCCGGCGTTGTGCACGCAGACGAACAGCACGGACGGGACGGCGGGAGTGCTCACGGAAAGGTCCTTCGGGTTCAGCGGTCGGCGGCGGCCAGGTGGGCGGCCTGCGGGGGTACGACGTCGTCGGCGGCGGGGGTCGGGCGGCCGAACAGGACGGCGACCAGCGCCAGGCCGACGACCAGGCCGACGAGTTGGGCCGCGATGAACGGCAGCACGGAGGCGGGGGCGATGCCGGCGAAGGTGTCGGTGAAGGCCCGCCCGACGGTCACCGCCGGGTTGGCGAAGCTGGTCGAGGAAGTGAACCAGTAGGCGGCGCCGATGTAGGAGGCGACCGCGGCCGGGGCGAAGTGCGCGCGGCCGGCCCGGGCCAGGCCGAGCACCAGCAGGATCAGGCCGGCGGTCGCGACGACCTCGCCCAGCCACAGGTGCGGCGCCCAGCGGTCATGCGTCGACCAGTGGGCGAGCGGTTCGGCGAACATCGCGTCCGCCAGCACGGCTCCGCCGATCGCACCGGCGACCTGGGCCGGGACGTAGGCCACGATCTCCCGCAGCGCAGGCCCGTCCCCGTCGCGGCGGCCGGTCCACCAGGCAGCCAGGGTGACGACCGGGTTGAAGTGGGCGCCGGAGACCGGGCCGAGCAGCAGGATCAGCGTGCCGAGGCCGAACACGGTCGCGAGTGAGTTGGCCAGCAGTTGGACGCCGATGTCCTGGGAGAGCTTGGTGGCCTGGATGCCGGAGCCGACCGCGGTGGCGACCAGCGCGCCGGTCCCGACGAACTCGACGGCCGCGCGGCGGCCCAGCGGGGCGGGCAGGCTCATCTCGCGCCCTCCGGGGTCTGCAGCAGGGAGGACAGACGGGCCAGGGCTGCGGGCAGCACCCAGTAGTAGACCCAGGTCCCGCGCCGCTCGGAGGCGACCAGGCCGGCCTCGCGCAGCACCTTCAGGTGGTGGGAGATGGTGGGCTGGGAGACGTCGAAGGGGCCGGTCAGGTCGCAGACGCAGGCCTCGCCGCCCTCGTGCGAGGCGATCAGCGACAGCAGCCGCAGCCGCACCGGGTCCGACAGGGCCTTGAACATCCTCGCAAGGTCGACGGCCGCCTCTTCGCCGAGCGGCTCGCGGACCATCGGCGAGCAGCAGGCGGCCGCGGCGTCCTGGTCGAGCACCGGCAGTTCCAGATTCGACATACGTCTATGTTGACAGCCATCTAATCCGGTGGCAAGGTCGGCCATATCGACAACTGTCGAATCAAGGAGCAAGGATCCGGATCGGGGAGACCGCCATGTCCCGCGTGCAGCTCGCCCTGCGTGTCGCCGACCTCGAAGGCTCGATCGCCTTCTACTCCAAGCTGTTCGGCACCGAGCCGGCCAAGCGCCGACCCGGCTACGCGAACTTCGCCATCGCCGAGCCGCCGCTCAAGCTCGTCCTCATCGAGGGCGAGCCGGGCGAGGACACCCGCCTGGACCACCTCGGCGTCGAGGTCGAGTCCACCGGGCAGGTCGCCGCCGCAACCACCCGCCTCAAGGACACCGGCCTCGCCACCTTCGAGGAGAACGACACCAGCTGCTGCTATGCCCTCCAGGACAAGGTCTGGGTGCACGGCCCCGGCAAGGAGCCCTGGGAGGTCTATGTCGTCAAGGCCGATGCCGACCGGCTCGGCAGGAGCGCCGCCGCCGGGGGCGACGCCTGCTGCCGCAGTGGCGCGCAGACCTCCGAAGCCGCCGCTGCGACGGCCGGCTGCGCCTGCGGCAGCTGAACGGGGATCGCGGCAGCGAACCGTACGCACTTAGGGCCTGTCCGGCGGATCTTGTCGGATCAGCGCGCGGCTCCCCCAGCCTTCGGCCGGGAGGTACCCCCACTTCGCGCCCGTCTGGGCGTGCGCCCGAATCGCCCTCGTACTGGGTGTACTTGGACGATTCGGGCGTGCGTCCAGGCGGGATGATCCGGCGTCGTGCGCCCGGCAAGATCCGCCGGACAGGCCCTAGGCGGCCGGGCCCGCGCGTCGGGGCGCGCGGGACCGGCCGGGCCTGCCGTGGTGGCCGTTACGGGAGGGTCCAGCGCTGGTTGGCGCCGGCGTTGCAGTCCCAGATCTCCAGCGGGGTGCCGTCGGCGGTGGCGGCGGCGGGGTCGTCGAGGCAGCGGCCGGACTGGGCGCCCTTGAGGGTGCCGTCCGGTTGGGGCGTCCACTGCTGGTTGGTGCCGCCGTTGCAGTCCCACAGTTCGACCGGGGAACCGTTGACCGTGGCCTGGCCGGTCACGTCGAGGCACTTGCCGTTGTGGGTGAGGGTGCCGTTGGACCAGGTCCACACCTGCCCGGGGCTGCCGTCGCAGGCCCAGAGCTGGACGGCGGCGCCGCTGGTGTCGGCGGCGGGGCGGGCGCAGGTGCCGGGCAGGGCCGAGGCGACCGGGCCGGTGTGGGTGGTGGGGGTGCCGGGGGTGAGGGCGAAGTCGTCGAACTGGTCGGTCTGGTAGCCGGTGACGCCGAGGCCGGCCCGCCCGTTGGTGTAGCTCGCGTCGTTCGCGCTGCCCACGGTGGTGCCGTCGATGCTCGCGGTGAGGGTCTGGCCCTCCAGGGTGAACCGGACGGTGTGCCAGCTGCCGGTGCCCGGCGCGGTGGTGGTGCCGCTCGCCAGGGTGGTGAAGTTCCAGCTGGTGTCGCTCTTGTCGATGGACCAGGCGCCGGTGTCGCCGACCCGCAGGTGGTACGCGTTCAGGCCGTTGTTGTTGCGGCCCTGCTGGTTGACCCGGCCGAGGAGTTCGACCGTGCTCGACTGCTCGAAGAGGACGTCGGCGGTGACGGTGTAGTTGGACCAACTGCCGTCGCCCGCCATGGTGTACGGGGCGTTGTAGCGCTCGTCGGTCCAGCGGATCGGCGTGGTCGGGGCCATCTGGCGCAGGCAGGTGCCGGTGCGGCCGCCGCCGCAGGGGACGGTCCGGAAGGCCCCGTTCATGTCGGTGAAGTACTTCGGCGAGGTGGTGGCGGCCGGGGTCTCGAAGCTGTCCGCGTAGGGGAGCGTCATCGGGGCGGCGGCCGGCGGGGTGGCGGTGCCCTTGCCCTGGCCGGTGGTGGTGGTCACGGTGTAGACCCGGCCGGGCTGGAGGGTGAGGGCGTAGCGGCCGTTCGCCGGGGTGACGTCCTGCTGCCGGACGAACCAGTCGGCCGGGTTCGCGGAGCGCAGGTCGGTGGACCAGACGTGGACCTTGCCGGTGGACAGGCCGCCGGTGACGGTGAAGTTCGCGGTCTGGGCGGCGGTGGCGTCCACGGTTTCGAGGACGGTGCTGTAGTCGCGGCCGGTCGTGGTCGAGGTCGTGCTCTGCAGCGTGACGTAGCTGCCGTTGGCGCGGGCGCCGCCGAGGTAGCCGCTCGCCGCGTCGATGTAGCGCCAGCCGGGCTTGGCGAACTGGGTGGTGTGCGCGGTGACCCAGGTCGTCCGGCCGATGCCGTAGTGGCCGGACCAGGGCTGGTTGGCGATCGACATGCCGTCGGTGGAGAAGAAGAGGTCGGGGTAGAGCGCGGCGATGACCGGCCAGTTGAGGAACGAGGTCATCTTCCCGTCGAGGTAGCCGCGGTTGATGCCGCGGGCCACGGCCGGGGCACCGCCGTCGGCGTCCTCGGAGCCGTTCTCGCTGGCCCACAGCGGTTTGCCGAGCGCCTGGGCGGTGGGGGTGCTGGGGCAGTTGGTGTAGGAGCCCAGGTACCCGCAGGGGTAGTGGACGCCGACGATGTCGACGGCGTTGCGGAACGCCGGGTCGGTGGCCATGGCGTCGGCCACGCTCCAGGTGTCGTCGGCGGCGACGACCTTGGTGGCGCCGTGTCCGCGGGCGACGAGGGTGCTCTTGAGGTTCTCGTACCAGGCCTTGTCGAAGCCGCGCTCGTTCCAGCCGCCGAGGTAGGAGATGTCGAGGTGGTGGCGGTCGGCGCAGCCCATCCAGTCCATCAGGTAGTCGACGGTGTCCTGGGACCAGAAGTGGCCGCCGTTGCCGGTGTTGCCGATCCAGCCGGGGGCGCCCCAGGACAGGCCGTAGAACCTGATGGCGGGGTTGCGGGCCTTGGCCTGCTCGGCCAGCCACCACTCGTAGCCCTGGTCGCAGTCGACGGTGCCGCGGGTGTGCTCGATGCTCGGCTCCGCGCCGTCGGTGGAGTTGGTGTCGCCGCCGATCTCCAGTTTCAGCACCTGCAGTGAGGCGCCGTAGCCGGGCTTGAACAGGTAGTCGAGCAACTGGCTGCGCTGGGGCTCGGGGTAGTCCGCCAGCAGGCGGGAGTTGCCGCCGCCGCCGGAGATCGCACCGACGCCGTCGAAGGTGAGGCCCGGCTTGGTGCCGTCGAGGGTGACGGAGGTCTGGACGGCGGCGGCCGCGGGTGGGGCGGCCTGGGCCGCGGGTGGTGCGGCCAGACCGCCCAGCGCGCCCGTGAGGGCGAGTGCGGCGCTCAGGGCGGTGCGCCTGATGGATGGGAGGAGTTGACGGCCCATGGGGTCTCCGGGTGGGGAGGTGGGGTGGGGTGGGGGGAGGGTGTTCCTCGGCCGGGGCGGGGTAACTGACGGGTGCATGTCGTCACGCCGGGGAGGAGACTAGCCCCAATCTTCAACAACAATCAACAACTTCGGACGAAAGACAACGCATTCGCCCACGTTCCCTGCGGTGGCATAACGAGACGGTCTCAATAGCCACTTGGCGTGACGCGCGAGGTTGACCCGCCTCCGGATCGGGGGCTTTCTTGTGATCCACCGCGTTTGATCGCGGTGCTTTCTGATCGATTCTGTTGCTTCCAGCCGGTCAATCCTCCACCCTCAGGAGTCCTACCGTGCACCTCTCCCGCCTCGCCCCCTGCGCCCGCCACCGCCGCACCCGCCTCCCCCGCCGCGCCTCGATCGCCGCCCTGGGCCTGGTCACCTCCGTCGCCCTGACCGCCTGCTCCACCGGGCAGACGTCCTCCAACAGCGCCGACGCCCCGGTCGCGCCGGTCTCCGGCAAGGTCTCGATCACCTACCTGCAGAAGCAGGGTGACCAGCAGTACTTCGTGGACGAGGCCGCGGGCGCCAAGGCCAAGGCAGCCGAACTGGGCGCCGACCTGAAGGTGGTCAACCTCGGCAACGACGCGAACAAGACCGTCGGCGAGGTGCAGGCCGCGATCGCGCAGAAGAGCAACGGCCTGATCATCGTGGTGCCGGACCCGGCGGTCGGCCCGCAGGTGGTCCGGACGGCCCGGGACGCGAAGGCCGCACTGCTCACCTCCGACGACCAGGTCTGCGCGAGCGGACCGGCCCCGGCGCAGTGCGCGGCCACCGACCTGGTGCCCCGGATCGGCTTCTCCGGTCAGCAGATGGGCGGCGAGGTCGGCAAGCGCGCCGCCGAGGAGTTCAAGAAGGCCGGCTGGAACGCCGCCGACACCCGGATCGTCTCCGCCTGGAAGCAGGACGTCACCGTCTGCGGGGACCGCGTGAAGGCCGCCAAGGAGGCCTTCGACCAGGCCGTACCGGGCGTGCAGGTCATCGACGTGGCGACCGACAACACCCCCACCGGCGCGCAGGACAAGGTCGCCGCGACCGTCACCGCCAACCCCGGCGTCAAGCACTGGGTGGCCTGGGGCTGCAACGACGAGAACGTGCAGGGCGCCGTCACCGCCCTGCAGAACGCCGGGATCAGCCCCGACGACATCGACGGCGTCGGTCTGGGCGCCTACCTGGCGTGCAAGGACTGGGCGTCCGGCAAGCCCTCCGGCATGAAGGCCGCCCTGTTCATCAACGGCAAGGACGTCGGCGCCCTGTCGGTGCAGACCATGTACGACAAGCTCAAGAACGGCAAGGACTTCCCGAAGGAGGCCTTCGCCCCGACCACGATGGTCGACGCCGCCACCTGGCAGTCCGCGGGCGTGTCCTGCAGCTGACCGCGGCCTGCAGCCGGCCCTGTGCTGCAGCCGACCGGCCCCGCAGCTGACGCTGCATGAAGACCGTCCGCACCCTGACTGCCAACGAGGCCCCGATGACCCCACCTGAACCTGAACCCCTGATCCCGTCCCAACCCCCGCCCCTCCCAACCTCGGAGGGCTCCGCAGGCCTGAGCGCCGAAGGCGTGTCCAAGCGCTTCGGCACCGTCCAGGCCCTCACGGACGTCACGCTCACCTTCCCGCCCGGCCAGGTCACCGCCCTGATGGGCGAGAACGGTGCCGGCAAGTCCACCCTGCTGCGCATCCTCACCGGCGACCACCGCCCCACCGGCGGACGCGTCCTGCTCGACGGCCGCCCCCTCGACCTGCACTCCCCGCAGGACGCCCGCCGCGCCGGGATCCGGATCATCCCGCAGGAACCGGAGATCATCCCGCACGTCCCGGTCGCCGAGAACGTCTACGCCGGCTCGCTGCCCCGCCGGGCCGGCCGCCGCCTGGACCGCGCCGAACTGCGCCGCCGGATCACCGCCGACCTGGCGCGCCTCGGCTTCGACAAGGTCCTCGACCCCGACCTGCTCGGCTCCGAACTCACTGCCGCCCAGCGCCAGTTGGTCGAGATCATGCGGGCCCTGACCGGCACCGTCCCGGCCCGCGCGATCGCCTTCGACGAGCCCACCTCCTCGCTCTCCGAGCACGAGGTCGAGGCCCTGTTCGCCCTGATCGGGCGGCTGCGCGACGAGGGCATCGCGGTCGTCTACGTCTCCCACCGGATGAAGGAGATCTTCCGGCTCGCCGACCGCATCGCCGTGCTGCGCGACGGCCGGGTCGCCGGGGTGGTCCAGGCCGGCGCCACCGACGAGAGCGAGCTCGTACGGCTCATGGTCGGCCGCGACCTGTCCACGCTCTTCGTCCGCCGGCAGGTCGCCACCGACCGGGTCGTCCTGGACGTGCAGGGCCTCACCACCGACGACGTGCGCGACATCAGCCTGCAGGTCCGAGCCGGCGAGGTCGTCGCCCTGGCCGGCCTGATCGGCGCCGGACGCTCCGAACTCGCCCTCGCCCTCGCCGGCGACACCCCGATCCGCTCCGGCACCGTCACGCTCAACGGCCGGGTCCTCCGGCTGACGGACCCCCGCGCCGCCATCGCCGCCGGCATCGGCCTCGCCCCCGAGGAACGCAAGGCCCAGGCACTGTTCCTGCAGCGCACCATCCGCGACAACACCTCGCTGGTCAGCCTGCGCCGGCTCAGCCGCCGACGGTTCGTCAGGCGCCGCCAGGAGAAGGCCCTCGTCCAGGAGTACGCCGACCGGCTACGGGTGCGCGCCCCCTCCATCGAGGCGGAGGTCCGCACCCTCTCCGGCGGCAACCAGCAGAAGGTCGTCCTCGCCCGCTGGCTCGCCCGCCGGCCCGAGCTGCTGATCCTCGACGAACCCACCCGCGGCGTCGACATCGGCGCCAAGGCCGAGATCTACCAGATCATCGCCGACCTCGCCCGCGAGGGCACCGCCGTCCTGGTCGTCTCCTCCGAACTGCCCGAAGTCCTCGGCCTCGCCGACCGGATCGTGGTCATGCAGAACGGCCGCACCACCGGCGAACTCACCCGCGACGAGGCGACGGAGGAGGCCGTCCTCGCCCTCGCCATGGCCGACGATCTCGCCGCCCCCAGCCCCGCTGGCGCTGCCGCCACCCACCTCGCGAAGACCGCCCCCGCCCGGACCGGAGAGACCCGATGACCACCGCCACTCCCCCGACCGCCCCGCTACCGGACGGCGGAGCCCTGCCCGTCCGGCCCGGTGGCCCGCGCGCCCTGCTCGCCGCGATCGGCGGGCAGAACCTCAGCCTGATCTGCGCCCTCGTCGCCGTCGTCGCCCTCTTCGGCACGCTCAACCCCAACTTCGTCGGCTGGGACAACGTCCAGGTCATCGCCGAGGCCGCCACCATCTCCGGCCTGCTGGCCGTCGTCCAGACCGTCGTGATCATCTGCGGCGGCCTCGACATCTCGGTCGGCTCCCAGGCCGGGCTCGCCTCCGTCACCAGCGCCATGGTCTTCACCTCCACCGGCGCCGACCCCTACCTCGGCATCGGCGCCGCACTCGCCATCGGCGCCGGCATCGGCCTGTTCAACGGCGTCGTCATCATCCACGGCCGGGTCAACCCGACCATCGCCACCCTCGCCGGACTGGCCGCCTACAAGGGCGTGGCCCAACTCGTCTCCGACGGCCGCGCCCAGGGCTACGTCCTCAACGACCCGGTCTTCGTCTTCCTCAGCCGCGGCAAGATCGCCGGCCTGCCCACCATGGTCTGGCTGCTGATCCTCACCGCCGCCGCCGTGCACGCCCTGCTCACCTACACCGACATCGGCCGCAACATCTACGCCATCGGCGGCAACGACACCGCCGCCCGCCTGGCCGGCATCAACCTCAACAAGTACCTGATCGCCGCCTACGCCCTCTCCGGCACCGTCGCCGCCCTCGCCGGCGTCCTGCTCACCGCCCGCACCGGCTCCGGCCAGCCGGTCTCCGGCAGCGAAGGCCTGGAGCTCCAGTCCATCACCGCCGCGGCCCTCGGCGGCTGCGCCCTCAAGGGCGGCAAGGGCAGCATCGGCGGCACGCTGCTCGCCGTCGCGCTCCTCGGCGCGCTGCAGAACGGCCTCACCGTCCAGGGCATCAACGCCTTCTGGCAGAACGTCGCCCAGGGCACCCTGCTGGTCGCCGCCGTCGTCATCCAGCAGCGCCGCAACCGCGAGCGGGCGGTCGGCCTCCCCGCCTGACCCGCAGACCGCCGTACGGCGGGGCCCTGGGATACTCATGTGTCCGTCCATCCGTCCATCCATCCGTCCATCCACGACCGTGGCGGCGTCGACCTGCCGGACGAAGCGGGAGCGACCGGGAACCCGTCCGACACCGAAAGGGCCTCCGTGGCTGATCAGAGTTTGCTCGCCCCGCAGCGCCAGGCGCTGATCCTGGAGGCCATCCGCAAGGCCGGCGCGGTGCGCGTCGCCGAGCTGGTCGAACAGTTCGGCGTGTCGGACATGACGATCCGCCGCGACCTGGACGCGCTGGTGCGCCAGGGCGCCGTCCAGAAAGTGCACGGCGGGGCCATCGCGGTGGGGGCCGCGAGCACCGACGAACCCGGCTTCGACGTCAAGTCCGAGCTGGAGGAGAGCACCAAGGCCGCCCTGGCGGACGCGGCGGCCCAGCGCGTGGAACCGGGCAGCGTGGTCGCCCTGTCCGCCGGCACCACCACCTACGCGGTCGCCTCCCGGCTGCTGGAGATCCCGCAGCTCACCGTCGTCACCAACTCCCTGCGGGTGGCCGACCTGCTGTGGGCGGCGGGCAGCGACGGGCGGGAGAACGTCCCCTCCCTGCTGCTCACCGGCGGAACCCCCACCCGCTCCGCGGCCCTGGTGGGAGCCCTCGCCGACCAGACGATCCGCACCCTCCACGTGGACCTGCTCATCCTCGGCGTCCACGGCGTCAGCGAACAGGCCGGACTCACCACCCCCAATCTGGCCGAGGCCCAGACCAACCGGGCCCTGATCGCCTCCGCCCGCCGCACCGTCGTGGTCGCCGACCACACCAAGTGGGGCGTCGTCGGCCTCAGCAGCTTCGCCACCCTGGCGGACATCGACTGCTTCATCACCGACGACGCCCTCCCCGCCCCGGCCCGCAGCACCCTCGCCGACACGGTCGGCGAGTTGGTCGTCGTCCCGACCACCGCCTGACCGGGCAGCGGCGGGAGGTGGCGGGACGCCTGCGGCGGGTGGCGAGAGCGCTTGGGTGCCGACGTAGGTGGCCGCGTTCGCCGGAGGTCGCCCTGGCACTTCACCGGGCCGGCCGAGGCGCTGCGCGTGGCACCTCCTCGGACGCGCGGGCGTACGCCGGGCGCGGCCTTCGCGTGCCGGCGGGGTGCAGCGGCGTGTGGGGCCGTTCGCGTCCGCCTGATTTCCGCGAAGCGGCCCCGGGCCGTCCGCCGCTCTGACATGCTCACCCGAATGGCAGACGGGTAGTAGTCGGAGCATGACACAGCGTCAAGGGCGGGCAGTGCAGTGCAGTACTCGATCAGCGCGACGGCGTTCCTCGCGATCTTCATCGTCATCCGGCTTCGACGCCGTACCGAATCCCGCAGCCGCACCGACGAGGCGTTCACCGTCTTCACCGCGGTCGTCTTCGGCGTCTTGATCGCCGCCACCAGCTGGGGCCACGCCATCCTCCAACTCGTCGGCATCGCTGTCCAGGTCACCCACTGACCCTCCCCTCGGCGGGTACGGCTGCGGACCGCAGGGAGGACGCCAAGCATGAGCAGGCTCGGAACAGCCAATGGCTAGGCGCAGGCCTCCGGCGCGGGCGCGCCCTCGCCGCCGGCCCGCGCGGCGCGATGACGGCACATGGCTCGCCTACGCGATGGTGGCGCTGCTCGCGCTCGGCGCGGCGGTTGCCGTCCTGCGGTGGCTGGCGGCGAACTGGTGGGTCCTGGTCGTCCTCGCGCTGACGGCCGGTGCCGTCGCCGCCGCCGTGCTGCGCGCCCGCGTCCTCGCTGCCCGCCGACTGCAGCTGCGGGCAGCCAGGTTGCGCCTGGCGCTGAGCGGTCCGGGCGGGATCGACCACATGGCGCCGGA
Organism: Streptomyces sp. 1114.5; assembly: GCF_003635085.1. Lineage (NCBI taxonomy): Bacteria > Bacillati > Actinomycetota > Actinomycetes > Kitasatosporales > Streptomycetaceae > Streptomyces > Streptomyces sp. 1114.5. Next base: position 599,645 of record NZ_RBXE01000003.1, on the reverse strand, counting down.
CGCGTTCGAGTACGCGGTGCGCGACCTGTTGCAGCGCGACGGCTGCCGCGCGCACAAGGTCGGGAGGGCCAACGACCAGAGCGTGGACGTCCTCGCCGAGGACCCGCTGGGGCGGCGCTGGGCCCTGCAGTGCAAGCACAAGCGGGATCCGCTCGGCGGAAAGCCGGTCGGTGTGGGCGTCCTGTACGCGCTCGCCGGCACCTACCAGCGGGCCCACCGCGCCCACGTCGCCGTCGTCGTCACCAACGGCCGCTTCTCCCGCGAAGCCCACCGCTGGGGCGCCGAGCAGGGCATCCTCCTGGTCGACCGGAACGCCCTCGCCCGCTGGGCCGCCGGCAGCCGGCCCCTGTGGGACGTCCTGCCCCGCATCCCCGCGCCCCGGGGCGGACACCGACACTGACCTCGGCCCTGGGCCACGACTGCCGCAGGTCTACCCTGATCCGCGACAAGGGGAGGGGAAGCGGCCGTGGAACTGACGCGACGCGACAAGCGCTGGATAGCCGTGGTGGGGTTGATCGGGGTCGGGGTGGCGGGGTGCTACGCCTGGGCCGACCACTCCGAGGACTCCGCCTACCCGCTCCCGTTCAAGAGGCGGGACGCGTCGGTCCTCGTCCGGCTCCAGCTCGCCGATCCGTCCACGAAGAACACCGTCGTGGAGGCGGACGACCGCACGATCACGATGGAGGTCGCCTGGAGTGGCTGCGACTACAAGCCCGACCTGGTCGCCGGGGAGTGGGCCGACAAGGTCACCCTGCTGCTGAGGCGCCGGGACGCCTCGGGCCCCGACATCGGCTGCGAGGACGGCGGCATCGCCCGGGTCACGGCCGTCCTCCGCCACCCCCTCGGCAGCCGGCCCGTGACCGACGCCCTCACCGGCAGGCCCGTCCCGTACACCCACGCCCGAGGACGGCCGGCGGCCGGCGGCTGACGCCCACCGGCCCGGAACTACCTGCCGGCTGAGGTCATGGAGCCGACCGCATCCGCCACGCCGGAACGGTAGAGGCCCAGCGTGGGGTCAGGACCGTACGCCACTGCCCGTCAGGCTGTGGGCCCGGCGGGCGGGGTGTGGGCGGCCGGAGTCAGGGTGGTGTCGAGCCAGTCGAAGGTGACCTGCTGGAAGCGGGACATCGCTCCCATGTGGCAGTGCTCGCCCGCGCCTTCGGCCTCTGGGAGGGTGACCAGAGTGTGCGGGCAGGTCAGGGCGGCCCGGACGCGCTGGGGCTCGCCGCGGAAGAACTGGTCGTCCTCGGCGTCCAGGATCAGGGTCGGGCAGTCGATGAGGTGGGCGACTCCGTCGAGGGTGTAGTCGGCGGTGCGGCGGATGTAGTCCGCGGCGGAGTCGGCGCCGAACGCCCACACGCCGTTGCGCAGGGCCCAGCGGAGTTGGGTGCCGGCCTGCATGAGCAGGCTCAGGACGGGGTCGGCGAGGTCGTCGCGCCCGGACTCGACCCAGTCCCGCAGGAACGGCGGCATGACCCGGGTGTGGGCGTCGTGGTAGTCGTAGAGGCCGTCGTCCAGGACCAGGGCGGCCAGGCGGTGCTCGTGGGCGGCGGCGCGGGCGGTGAGGTAGCCGCCGAGGCTGTACCCCAGCAGTGCGATCCGGTCGGGGGCGATCTCGGGCCGGGTGAGCGCGTAGTCGACCACCGGGGTGACCACGGCCTCCCAGTCGGGGCGGAAGACGAGGCCCTGCTCGCGCAGCGCCGCACCCTGCCCGGGCCCGTCGTAGGCCAGCACGTTGTAGCCGCGGCGCAGCGCGGCCGCGCCGATGACGAAGTAGGCCTCCTCCAGGGTGGAGTCGAAGCCGCTGGTGAAGACGACGGTCGGGCGGGGGGCGCCGGAGTCGTCGACGAGGAAGAGGTAGCCGGGCAGGCTGGTGTCCTCGTAGGGGATGCGTACGGGCTCGACGGGGGTGTCCATCAGGGTCGCGGCGGTCGCGAAGGTCTCGCGGGAGAGGGCGGAGAGGGTCTTGACCTCGGGGTCGTGGGCGGGGTCGTCGCGGCGGTAGAACTCGGCGGTGCGGTAGTAGTTCGAGGCGCGCAGCAGGGCCTCGCGGGAGCTGACCCGGTGGCCGGCCGCCAGGGCGCGGGTGCCGACGGCGTGGACGCGCTGCGCGGTGCGCTTCCACTCGCGCAGCCAGGCCTCCTCGTCGCCGTCGCCGATGGCGCGGGCGGTGGTCAGGACCTCGCCCAGGTCGGCGCCGCCGTCGTTGGCGAAGCCGGCCGTGCGCAGCGTCTCGAAGGAGAACGACTCGTCCTCGTACAGGAATCGCATGGTGCACCCCAGACCCTTTTGTCGAGACGGAACGGTTCCGTCTCGTCTACGGGAACGACGGTAGCCCCCTCCCAGTCGAGACGCAACCGTTCCGTCTCGTGTAGGTTCGGGGCATGCCCAGTTCCCCCGCGCCCGCCTCCGGGCCCACTCCCGCCCCCGGGCCCACCTCCGCCCACCCGCGCCGACTCCCCGGTGGGCCCGTGCTCCAGGACTCGGTCACCGAGGCGATCGCCCTCGCCTTCTTCGAGGAACTGGCGTCGGCCGGCTACGCGCGGCTGTCCCTGGAGGCGGTGGCCAAGCGCGCCGGCGCGGGCAAAGCGGCCATCTACCGCCGCTGGACGTCCAAGCTGGACATGACCGTCGACCTGGTCTCGGCCGTCGCCGTCACCACGTCCGGGACCATCGACACCGGCACCCTGCGCGGCGACGTCCTCGCCTTCCTCACCGAGGTCGCCGACGCGCTGCAGCAGCCGCTCCCCGCGCGGATCATCCCCGACCTGATCGCCGAAGGCCACCGCAACCCCGAACTGGCCGAGGCCCTCTTCACCGCCGTCCGCGACACCCGCCGCGCCAAGGCCACCCTGCTCCTGGAACGGGCGGTCCTCCGCGGCGAACTCCCCACCAACACCGACCGCGAACTCGCGCTCGACTTCCTCGCCGGCCCGCTCTACTGGCGCCTCGCCGTCGTCCACACCCCGACCGGCCGCGACTACCTCGACCGCCTCACCGACAAGCTCCTCGCCGCCTTCGCGGCCTGACGCCAGGCCCGCCCGTCCGGCCGAACGGGCGGGCCGGGCGGGCCGGGCGGGCCGGACTGAGCGTCAGCCGTCAGCCGTCAGCCGTCAGCCGTCAGCCAGCGTGCGGCCGAGGAGGGGCAGCAGGCGGTCCCAGTGGTGCTGCAGGCCGGCCGGGTCGAAGGCGTCGGTGTCGGACATGGTGAAGCCGTGCTCGGTGCCCGGGTAGATCTCGGAGGTGTGGCCGACCCCTGCGGCGTCCAGGTCCCGGTTGAGCTCGACGAGGGCTTCGGGCGTCACGTCGCTTGCGGCGTGGCCGAAGTGGGCCTCCACGGTGAGGCCGCGCAGGCCGTCGGGCCCGTCGGCGCCCACCGGGGCGTGGAACGCGCCGAGGGCGGCCACCCGGCCGGGGTGGGCCACGGCGGTGCGCAGCGCCAGGAGGCCGCCGATGCAGTAGCCGGTCAGCCCGACCGGTCCGGCGGCGACCTCGGGCTGAGCGGTGAGGAACCCGAGGAACGCCTCGGCGTCGCGCAGGACGCGTTCGGCGGTGTGCTCCTGGATCAGGGGCATCAGCTCGGCGAAGATCGCGGGCCGGACCTCCTCCCCGATGTGCGCGGGGAGGTCGATCACCGGGGTCGGGCCGTGCCGGTAGAAGAAGTTGGGAACGAGCACGTAGTAGCCGTGCCCGGCCAGCTCGCGGGCCATCTCGCGCAGTACGGGCCGGATGCCGAAGCCGTCCGGGTACATCAGCACCCCCGGGTGCCGCCCGCCACCGTCGGGGAAGGCGGCGAAGGCGTCGGCCCGGCCGTCCGCGGTCGGGATCTGCAGGGTCTTGGTGGGCATGAACTCTCCTGTCGTGGTTGATGTGTCGAGCTGTGATCAACTCACGAGGGAGGCGGAGCCCGGGCCTGCGGGGAAGCGGCGCCCGGGCCTCGGTCCGGCAGCGGGCCGGCCCCGGCCCGCACGGTGCTCAGCGGAGCACCGGGTCGCCGATCCGTGTGTGGCGCAAGGCCGTCCCGGTCGTCATGGCTGTCAACCTAGCCGACCGGGTGAGGCCGGGTCCAGGTGAGGCCGGGTCCAGCTCCGATCACCTTGCCCCACAAGGGAGTTCGCCGTGAGGGAGTTAGCCGAGGGCAGCGCGCCACGCCCGGCGGCGTGCGCGGTCAGGTGTAGCGGGCGGCGGCGCGGCGGGTCGCCTCGGCCAGGCGGGCCCGGAGTTCGGGTGGCCGGATGACCTCGGCTTCCGGGCCCAGGCGCAGGAGTTCGAGGTACCCGATGTCCCAGTCCTCGACCGGCAGGGTCACGGTGACCCAGCCCTCGGCATCCGGCGGGCCCGCGGTGGCGAGGGCGTCGGCGGCGGCGGTCGCCTCCAGCAGGACGGCCAGGTTCTCGACGGCGAGCGGGCTCAGCCGTACGACGGCCCGCTCGCGCAGCAGAGCGCGGGTGAACTCCCGTGCCGCCGCGGCCCAGTGGCCGGCGAGGTCGAACTCCGGGTCGCGCTCGAACCGTTCGTCGCCGGCCTCGGCCGTTTCGAAGCGGTCGACGCGGTACGAGCCGACCCGGCCGGAGGCGCCGCGCGCCACGAGGTACCACTGCCCGGCCTTCAGGACCAGGCCGTACGGCTCCAGCCGCCGCTCCCGGGTGCCGCCGCGCGCCGCGTACCGGCCGTGCAGCACACGTTCCTCCCACACGGCGCGCGACACCTCGGGGAGCAGCGGCGGGGGTTCGGTCTCGCGGAACCAGGCCGGTGCGTCGAGGTGGAACCGCCGGACGGCGCCGGCGGGGGCGTCGCCCAGGACGGCGGCGACCTTCAGCCGTGCGGCGAGGGCGTGCCCGGCCAGTCCCATGTCGCGCAGCGGGCCCGGAAGGGCGGCCAGGTGCAGGACTTCGGCCTCGGCGCGTTCGAGGCCGGTGAGGCGGGTGCGGTAGCCGTCGACCAGCCGGTAGCCGCCGGCGCGGCCGCGGTCGGCGTACACCGGCACGCCGGCCTCGACCAGGGCGGCGACGTCCCGCTGCACGGTGCGCTCGGAGACCCCCAGCTCGGCCGCGAGCTCGGCGGCGGTCATCGTCCGCCGGGCCTGGAGGAGCAGCAGCAGGGCGATGGCCCGGCTCGCCCGCACGTGGCCTCTCCTTCCGTCAGTCTTCCGTCGTCGGGTGGCCCGTTCCAGGTCCGGGCCTGATCATGCCTGGTCCACCTGGTCCGCCTTGTTCGCCTCGTCCGCCGGGTCTACCTCGTCCGCCGTGTCCGCGTCGTCCGCCTGCCGGCCGAGCTTGGCGGGGTCGGCGGCGAACACGGCCATCCAGTGCGGGTGCAGCCGGTAGTAGACCACGTCGTCGTCCCAGTCGAAGGCGTCGTCGCCGTAGAAGTCCCGGAAGTACGCGAGCAGTTCCGGCCAGTCGGCGGCCGGCTCGCCGCCGAGGGGATTGAGGATCTCCGCGGTGCCGTGGGTGAACACGCCCAGGTCCTCCCCGCGCAGGTGCGCGGCGCTGACGGCGGGCCGGGCGGCGAGGTGCCGGGCCTTGGCGGCGCTGCGCGCGGTGCCGAAGTGCCACTTGCCGTGCAGGAAGTGGCCGTCCACTCCGCTGATCCGCGGCTCGCCCTTGGCCGTCACGGTGGACAGCGCGAGCGTGCACATGCCGGTGAGCGCGCCGGTGAGCTGTTCGGCGGTGAGCGTGCGCTCGCTGCTGATGATCGACCTCAGGTGCGCCGTGGAGCCGGCGAGCGAGGTGTCGAGGAGGGCTTGGAGCTGCTGGAGTTCTTCGGGTGTCTCGCGCATGAGGGTCCTTGTCCGTCCGTCCGTCTGATCGTTTGACCGTCTGTCGTCCCGACCTGCGCCACCGTGACACCGGCCGGGCCCCTACTGTCCCCTCGAAACCCGACACCCTCTGTCGTGTTATCCGCGCGCGCGGCGCCTTGGAGCGGGCGGTGCGAGTGGGGCACCGTGTGCTGGGCACCGTGTGTACTCGGCTCCGTGTGTGCCGGGCGCTGCACGACCGGTCGGCAAGTGCCGTTCGAGGAATCGGGAGTAGGAAAGCCATGGGCCTCATCCACATCGAACTGTTCACCACCCTCGACCTCGTCGGGCAGGCGCCCGGCGGCCCCGACGAGGACCCGGCCGGGTTCCCGTTCGGCGGCTGGCAGGCGCCGTTGCTGGACGAGGCCACCGGCACACAGATCGCCGCCGCGTACGAGGGCACGGACGCCCTGCTGCTCGGCCGGCGCACCTACGACCTCTTCGCCGCCTACTGGCCCCACCAGGAGGGCGGCCAGGACAACGAGTTCGCCACCCTCTTCAACAGCGTCCCCAAGTACGTGGCCTCCCGCGGGAAGCCCGACCTCTCCTGGGCCGGCTCCACCCAGCTCGGCCCCGACCTGGCCGTCGCGGTACGGGAGATCCGCGACCGGCACCGGCACGTGAAGGTCGTCGGGAGCCTGAACCTGGTCCAGACTCTCCTGCGCGAGAAGCTCTTCGACCGCCTCGACCTCTGGGTGCACCCGATCGTGCTCGGCGTCGGGAAGAAGGTCTTCGACGGCGGCGCCGTGCCCACGAACGTCACCCTCCTCGAACCCCCCACGGCCGGCCGCAAGGGCACCGTCTTCCTGCGCTACGCCCTCGCCGACGGCACTCCCGCCACCGGCGACATGAGCGCCCCCGACCGCGGACTCGGCGACGACCGCTGACAGCACACCGGGCCGGAGGGGCCGGCGCCGACTCCTGGCGCGCCGGTCCCTCCGGCCGTTGCGGGGACAGCGGTTCAGGCGGGGACGGCGGTTCAGGCAGGGACGAGGTCCCAGCGCTGGGTGGCGGCGCCGGTGTCCGGGGCCTGGGTGACCGCGCCGCCGGCCGCGGTGGGGGCGGTGAGCGCGAGTCCGGAGTGAGCGAGGATGATGCGGTAGCCGGCGTTGTGGTCGCCGACGATCCGGAAGGCGTGATTCATCCGTACCATGAGCGCCGTCTGGGCCGGGTTCCGGATGACCGCCGCGCAGTGGTACCGGACCAGCGCCGTGCCGGCGGCGGTGCTCGAACCGGGGAGGCAGCCGGACGGCGGCCTGCCTCCCGGGGCGGCTACTTGGCCTCGATCCGGCCGACCGGGTCGGGGGCGGCGGCCAGGGCCTCGCAGGCGGTGGGCCAGGCCGGGTCGCCGGGGTGGAGGCGGGTGCGGAGGTAGGCGGCGGCGAGCCGGGTGAGAGCGGCGACCCGTTCGGGGTTCTCGTCGGTGGTCTCGGCGGCGTCGTATCCGGCGATTCCGCCGAGGCCGTGTTCCGCACCGAACAGGGTGAGCAGGGTCTTGGGGGCGGGGGCGAGGGTGTAGGGGTCGGCGTGCCAGGCCGGGCCGAGGTCGGTGAAGTGCCGGGGGTCGTCCTGGTCGCCGACGACGACCAGGGCGGGGGTGGTCATGGTGGAGAAGTCGACGGCTCCGATGATCGGCCACTGCTTCGCCATGGGCCCGTTGTAGGCATCGCCGCCCCGGCCGGGCGGGGCGAGCAGGACGCCCGCCGTGATCCGCGGCTCGGCCAGGTGCACCACGGTCCCGGTGTCGGGGTCGTGGAGTCCGGCGCCCAGCAGGAGGGCGGCGGTGAAGCCGCCGTACGAATGCCCGGCGAGGGCGATCCTGCTGTGGTCGAGGCGTCCCGCGAGCTGCGGGACGGTGCGCTCGATGACGTCGAGCCGGTCGAGGACGTGGGTCATGTCCTCGGCGCGGGAGCGCCAGAAGTCGGGTGCGCCGGGGGCGTCGGCGACCAGGTGGCTCAGGGTTCGGGAGGTGAGGTGGGTGGGCTGGAGGACGGCGAAGCCTTCGGCCGCCCAGGCGTCGGCGAGCGGCGCGTAGCCGTGCAGCGAGGAGAGGTGGTGCGAGGGGCCGTGGCCGTGGGAGAGCAGGATGACGGGCAGTCCGGTGCCGGACGCGGGTGCGGTGACGCGGACGTGGAGGTCCACGGGGCGTCCGGGGACGGGCAGGACCACCGGGCTGTAGGACAGGACGGGGACGGGGACGGGGACGGGGACGGAGACAGGTTCGGTGCGGGTGGGTGCGCTCATGGCGAGCGTTCCTCCTTCTGCGGTGACGGCAGGCAAGTGGCAGACGGCGGCAGCCTTCGGCCTCGGCTAAGCTGAAACGGAACGCCGTCCCATTTACTATCCGGAACGAGGTTCCGTTTTGTCAACGGGCCCGAACGAGCATCGGAGAAGAGCCGTGTCCAGCGAGAGCCCCAGCGGGAAGTCGTCGGCCCGGAGCAAGCGGGCCGACGCGACGCGCAACCGGGAAGCACTGCTCGCGGCGGCCGCCGAGGTGTTCGTGACCGCCGGCGTCGACGCGCCGATCCGCCGGATCGCGGCCGAGGCAGGCGTCGGAACGGGGACGATCTACCGGCACTTCCCGACCCGGGCCGACCTCATCACCGCCGTCTACCGCCACCAGATCGAGGAGTGCGCACAGGCGGGCCCGCGGCTGCTGGCCGACGCCGGCTCCCCGTTCACCGCACTGCGCCGGTGGATCGACCTCTTCGTCGACTTCCTGGTCACCAAGCACGGACTGGCCGACGCGATGCAGTCCGACAGCAGCGCCTTCGCCGCCCTGCACGGCCACTTCCTCGACCGCCTGCTGCCGGTCTGCGCGCAGCTGCTCGACGCCGCGGCCGCAGCGGGCGAGATCGGGGCGGGCACCCAGCCCTACGAACTCATGCGCGGCATCGGCAACCTGTGCATCGGCGGCGCGGACCCGCAGTACGACCCCCGACGCCTGATCGACCTGCTCCTGCACGGACTGCAGCACCCCCGACCCGCCTGACCCCGACGGCCGACCGCCGGCACCCACGGTGCTCCCACCTCGACGCCCTGCGGCCCGCCCGGGCTGACCGCTGTGAGGAGTACGGCCGTCCCGGGGTGGCGCGGCGGTTATGAGCGCGTGCCAGGGCGCTCCCGGGAGGCGGCAGTCGACACCTGCCCCAGCACCAGAGCGCTGAGGCCGAACATCAGGACGCCCAGGGGGACGTGGAGCGCCGGCATGTGCGCGATGCCCAGCACGACCTGCACCGAGGCGAGCACCAGGAAGCCGGCCGCGTACAGGATGGGGCGGGGCGAGCCGCCGCCGGGCCGCCAGGCCAGGATCGCGGCGAGCAGGTACAGCATCGATGCGCCGTACATCACGCGTGCTCCGACACTGTGCAGCGTCTCCCCGTGGGAGGCCAGCAGCAGGCCGGCGGTGGCGGCCTGGAAGAAGATCGCCAGGGTTTGCAGGGCGAGGGCGACCTGCGGGAACGTGAGGCTGCGCTTGTCTGCCGTCGTCGGTATGGCCATGTCGTGGTCCCCTTCTTCTGCCTCGCGGCAGTTGATCGATAGTGTCTCGGCAGTCCGACGACGCAGGCCCGCGAAATGTGAGGCGGGGCTTCCGGCCTCACACGCCGCTGCGGTGTCATCGGAGCTGCGGGCGCGGCGAGAGCGGAAGCTGAAGCGGAAGAGACCAGGGAGTGGGCCCGACTCATGAGCACCCCATCCGAGCCGGGACTGAGTGTGATCGTCGGCGAGCGGCACCAGCTGATCAATCTCGCCTACCGGCTGCTCGGTTCCCTGGTCGAGGCCGAGGACGCCGTGCAGGAGACGTACGCCCGCTGGTACGCCATGTCGCCGGCCCGGCAGGAGGCCGTCGCGTCGCCCGGCGCCTGGCTGACGACGGTGGCCACCCGCGTCTGCCTGGACCTGCTCGGGTCGGCGCGGGTCCGGCGCGAGCACTATGTCGGGGAGTGGATACCCGAGCCGCTGCCCGACCGTACGGAGTCGATCGGCGGACCGGCGGGCGGCAACAGGGCCGAGCCGATCGACCCCGCCGACTGGGTCACCCTGGACGAGTCGGTGAACATGGCCTTCCTGGTCATCCTGGAGTCGATGACGCCGGCCGAGCGCGTGGCGTTCATCCTGCACGACGTCTTCCGTTACCCCTTCGCCGAGGTCGCCGAGATGGTCGGCCGGACTCCGGCGGCCTGCCGGCAGCTGGCGTCCTCGGCCCGCCGGCGGGTGCGCGCCGCACAGGTGCCGGCAGCCCCCGCGACCGAACAGGCCCGTGTGGTAAGGCACTTCAAACAGGCGTGGGAGGCCAGGGACATCGAGGCCCTGGTCGGTCTGCTCGCCCCTGATGCCACGATGACCGCCGACGGGGGCGGCATGGTCGGCGCCGTCCTTCGCCCGGTCCGGGGCAGCGAGCGCATCGCCCAGTACCTGATCCACATCGCCGACAAGGCCCCTGGGCTCACCCTCCTCGAACGGACGGTCAACGGCCGACCGGGCCTGGTCGCCCAACACACCGGCGTCACCGCGACCGTGGCGGCGTTCAGCCTCACCGGCGACCGCATCACGCGCATCTGGGCGATCCGCAATCCGGCGAAACTCCGCCCGTGGACCGAGACCGGATCGGGCTGACCAGCGCTTCGGCCTGAAGCTGAGCGCCCGGCCGGGAGCCGCGGGACCGGCAGAGGTCGGCGGAGGTCGGCGGATAATGGCCGGGGCCGTGGGCCGGACGCTGCCCGTCGGCGGCGGTGAGCGAGGGAGAGGCGGAGGACGGATGACTCTGGAGGAGGGCCGGCGCGTCAAGCTGGCCGAGGACCTGGCGATCGGTGAGGCGGTCGCCGGAACGCCCGGGGCCGTCGTCGGTTTCGTCTCGCTGGGGGCCGGGACGCAGGGCGTGGTCGAGCGGGTGGACGGGGAACTCCCGGAGAGCCACGACGTCCGCGAGTACCAGCGGCTCAGGGCACTGTTCGAGGACTACGGGCACACCATGCCGGTGGCCAGCCGCGAGCGGCTGGAGGCGGAGATCACCGCGCTGGAGCCGCAGTGGGCCGCGTACCGGGAGCGGGGGAACCGGGTGACGGTCCGGGTCCGGCTGGACAACGGCTTCGTCCTGGACGAGGTGCACCAGGACGTCCTCACCCCGCTGTGACGTCCGGCCGGAACGGGTCAGGGCGGGCGACCACCGAACGGCCGGTCGTGCACCTCGATCTCGGCGTACCGGGTGAGCGGACGGTGTGACGGGGACAGCCCGCCATCGGCCGGGCCCCTTCGACGGGGGCTCCGCCCGATGACGGGCTGTCGGAGTGCGGAACAGGCGGCCGATCGGGCCCCTGGGACGGCGGGGCGGCTATCCGACCCGCCGTTGCGGAATCAGTGCCAACCGGTGCAGAACGAGTACCCGTTGACGTTGACGCACCCCCGGGTGACGATGTCCGAGTCCGGGAGGGATTCGGTGTAGTTGGTCGTGTTGACGACCGTGTTGAGCCAAGGGTCCCAGGTGACACCGCCGTTGCTCGACTGGTCCATGTACACGTACCACGACGACCCGATCTTCGAGCCGCCCCTCGCCATGGCCCACTCGCGGTGGCCGATGAGGTCTGTCGCCAGTTGGACCCAGCCCCAGTTGGTCTGGACGAACTGACAGTAGTAGGCGGCGGGCTCGTCGCAGTTGTTGCTGGCGTGCGCGGTTCCCGACGTGCCGACGACGCCGATGGCGGTCAGCACGGTGGCAGCGATCATTGCTCCGATACGACGCATGGTTCCCTCCGTGAATCGTCGGGCCCGGGGCACCGGAACCGGTGCACAGCGGGCCCCTGAGGAACGGGGAGCTCCCCCCTTGTCCGTGCGCACACCAGGCTGCCGGACCACCGCCACACCGGGGAACGACGTAAGCCGGACGTTCCCCCGACACTCGGCCCGCTGCTCCACCCTGCGCTCCCGGAGCACGGCTTCCGCCCGGGCGGGCGTTGCCCCGGCCACGGTGGCGCCGTTGAACACGGCGACACCGCAGGCCAGGAAGGACGCCTTCGTGAACAGGGACGAGAAGACGGCGGACATGCCCCACCGGCCACCAGGCACCGGCCGACAGGTTGGTGACCGCGGCCAGGTCGAGCCGGTTGGCCTTGTTCGGCGCGAACCAGCCGTAGGGGTTCACCTGGGTCCGGAACAGCGGGGACAGCGCCCGCCGGGCCGCGTCGGTGAGGCTGTCGGCCCACTTCGGCTCCGCCGGCACCTCCTGCAGCAGGGTGTCCCGCTGCCCCGCTGGCGTCCTAGACGGCGACGAAGCGGCGGTTGCCGTCGGCGGCAAGGATGCGGCCGAAGCGCATGCCGGGGAAGTGCGCGGCGACCAGTAGGTCCTCGGTGTCGGCGGCCTCGTCGGCGATGCGGTTGCGCACCGCGGACGCGGCTGCCGGGTCGACGTCCCAGATCACCTGCCAGTCGCGTTCGCCGAACTGGACCACCGAGTGGACGACGTCGCCCAGGAGCAGCGCCCGGCGTCCGCCGGAGGAGAGCACGTACACGGTGGTGCCGGGGGTGTGGCCGGGCAGGTGGAGGGCGTCGATGCCGGGGGCGAGGGTGAAGTCGGCGTCGAACAGCTCCAGTCGGCCTTCCAGCGGGGTGAGTTTGGCGACGGCCGCGGGAGTCGCGGCCGGCCCGGTGACGAAGTGCTGCCAGTCGGCGCGGTGGGCACGGTAGGTGGCGCGCGGGAAGACCGGCCGACCGTCGACCGCGGCCCAGCCGACGTGGTCGAAATGGAGGTGTGTGAAGACCACATCGGTCACGTCCTGGGGCGCGACGCCCTGGGCGGCGAGCGAGTCCAGCAGTGCGCCCCCACGGTAGCGGCCGTCGTCGAACGGGCCGACCCCGGCGTCCACCAGGACGGTCCGCTGCCCGCTGCGCACCAGGAAGCCACCGAGCGGCAGGTTCAGGGTGCCGTCCGGCTCCCGGTGGTGGTCATGGCAGGCCCACGGGTCGTCCGTGCCGGGGCGGGTGAGGATCTCGGCGGCGGTCTCGGTACCCACCCCGTCCATGACCGCCAGAACCTCGATGTCGCCGATCTTCACGTACAAGCCCTTCCGTAACCGTCCGTCATGGGCCCGCTGTGGAAGCGGTGTCCGCTTGCGGGGTCGTTCGGCTGCAACCGACCCCGGTGGCCGGGCATTCCCCGGGGAACACGGAACCTGCGCGGAGCATCGCCAGGTTCGCGGTGATCGACAGCGGACCCGACGTCACCGTCGCAGGCCCCGCGGAGACGGAGTGACTCTGCGGGGCCTGCGAGGGTGATCGGCTCGGCGCCGGTTCAGCCGAGCTTGCTGTTCTTCCAGTTCCAGCTCTTGACGGGGTCGGTGCTGCTGTCCCAGGCCAACTGCGGAGAGTTGAGGCCGGTGCCGGTGCTGGTGAGGGTCCACAGGCCGGTGCGGCTGGTGTCCCCGGTCTTGCCGTAGTCGTAGGCGATGGCGATGTCGGCCTTGCCGTCACCGTTGAAATCACCGGCGACCAGCTTGCTGGCGTTCCAGTTCCAGCTCTTCACCGCATCGGTGGCGCTGTCCCAGACCTGCTTGGGGCCGGCGAACCCGGCGCCGGTGCTGGTGAGGGTCCACAGACCGGTGCGGCTGATGTCCCCGGTCTTGCCGTAGTCGTAGAGGACGCCGATGTCGGCCTTGCCGTCACCGTTGAAGTCGCCTGCGGTCACCTTGCTGGCGTTCCAGTTCCAGCTCTTGACGGGGTCGGTGCTGCTGTCCCAGACCTGCTTGGCGCTGGAGAAGCCGGCGCCGGTGCTGGTGAAGGTCCACAGACCGGTACGGCTGGCGTCCCCGGTCTTGCCGTAGTCGTAGGCGATGGCGATGTCGGTCCTGCCGTCACCGTTGAAGTCGCCTGCGGTCACCTTGCTGGCGTTCCAGTTCCAGCTCTTGACGGGGTCGGTGCTGCTGTCCCAGACCTGCTTGGCGCTGGAGAAGCCGGCGCCGGTGCTGGTGAAGGTCCACAGACCGGTACGGCTGGCGTCTCCGCTCTTGCCGTAGTCGTAGACGATGGCGATGTCGGCCTTGCCGTCACCGTTGAAGTCACCGACCACGGGCTTGCTGTTGGCCCAAGTCCAGCTGCTGACGGGGTCGGTGGAGCTGTCCCAGGCCGGCTGCGGGCCGGTGAAGCCGCTGCCCGTGCTGGTGAAGGTGTAGAGCCTGGTGCGGTTACGGCCGTCGTCGGTACGGCCCAGGTCGTAGAGGACGCCGATGTCGGCCTTGCCGTCACCGTTGAAGTCACCGACCGTCACCTTGCTGGACGCCCAGTTCCAGCTGTCCGAACCGCTGTCCCACACCCGTTGCGGGGAGGTAAAACCGCTCCCCTTGCTGGTGAACGTCCACAGACCCGAGTGGTTGCGTTCCCCGTCCTTGCCGTAGTCGTACAGCACCGCGACATCGTCCCGGCCGTCACCGTCGAAATCACCCTTGATCCGGGTGGCCGGGTTCTGCTCCGGGTCGGTGGGGGTGGGGGTGGGAACGTCGGGGAAGGGCGGTTCGCTGTCGTCGCCCAGGCCCGTGCCCTGCCAGCAGTTCGGCCAGGCATTCACGCCCTGGGCCGCGAGCACCTTCTCCGCGATCCTGATCTGCTGTTCCTTGGTGGCCTGGTAGGCGAACGGCGCGTAATCCGTCCCGCCGAATCCCTCCCAGGTGCTCGGAATGATCTGCAGGCCACCGCCCAGGTTCGTTCCGCTGTGGTAGCTCCAGTCGCCCTCGCTCTCGCACTTCGCCACCTTGTCCCAGGTGGCGACCGAGGCGGCGTGGGCCGGGGCGGAAGGTGTCAGGGAGAGGCCGGCTGCGGCCAGTGCCACGGCCGCGGTGGTGACGAGCGGGTGTTTCCTGATGTTCGGTAAACGCATGTTCTGAAGGTCTCCATCCGTCGACGGGCGCGCTCAGCCGACCTTGCTGTTCTTCCAGTTCCAGCTCTTGACGGCGTCGTTGGCGCTGTCCCAGACCTGCTGCGGGGAGTTGAAGCCGGTACCGCTGCTGCTGAGGGTCCACAGGCCGGTGCGGCTGATGTCCCCGGTCTTGCCGTAGTCGTAGAGGACGCCGATGTCGGCCTTGCCGTCGCCGTTGAAGTCGCCGGCGACCAGCTTGCTGGCGTTCCAGTTCCAGCTCTTCACCGCATCGGTGGCGCTGTCCCAGGCCAGCTTGGGGCCGGCGAATCCGGCGCCGGTGCTGGTGAGGGTCCAGAGACCGGTACGGCTGGCGTCCCCGGTCTTGCCGTAGTCGTAGGCGATGGCGATGTCGGCCTTGCCGTCGCCGTTGAAGTCACCGCTGACGGGCTTGCTGGCGGCCCAGTTCCAGCTCTTGACGGGGTCGGTGCTGCTGTCCCAGACCTGCTTGGCGCTGGAGAATCCGGCGCCGGTGCTGGTGAAGGTCCACAGGCCGGTGCGGCTGATGTCCCCGGTCTTGCCGTAGTCGTAGACGATGGCGATGTCGGACTTGCCGTCACCGTTGAAGTCGCCGGCCACGGGCTTGCTGTTGGCCCAAGTCCAGCTGCTGACGGCGTCGGTGGAGCTGTCCCAGGCCGGCTGCGGGCCGGTGAAGCCGCTGCCCGTGCTGGTGAAGGTGTAGAGCCTGGTGCGGTTGCGACCGTCGTCGGTACGACCCAGGTCGTAGAGCACCCCGATGTCGGCCTTGCCGTCACCGTTGAAGTCACCGACCGTCACCTTGCTGGACGCCCAGTTCCAGCTGTCCGAACCGCTGTCCCACACCTGCCGCGGAGCGTTGAAACCCGCCCCCTTGCTGGTGAACGTCCACAGACCCGAGTGGTTGCGCTCCCCGTCCTTGCCGTAGTCGTACAACACCGCGACGTCGTCCCGGCCGTCACCGTCGAAATCACCCTTGACCCGGGACGAGTCCTCCTGCGCGGCGACGACGGGCTGCGTACCGGCCGGGCCGACGTCGATGTAGTTGCGGTCGATGTTGAGCGTCACGCCGCCGTAGGTCTCGTCCACCTCGCCGCGGTACTGGTGGACGCGCTGCCGGTTGGACCAGAAGCCGGGCCCGGGGAGTCCCATGGACGAGTCCGAGACGTCGGCCTGGTAGTTCCAGTTGGCGGACCAGACCACGTCCGGGCCGGCGTAGTCGGAATCGCCGGCCACCGAGGCGAGGTCCTGCACACCGCTCCGGACCCCGGCGTAGACACCGGACCGGTAGCCGCGCTCGCGCACCCGGCTGCTCCAGCCCGACAGGTAGTCCAGGACCCGGTCCCGGTAGGACCGGTCGTCGTAGTGCTCCATGTCGTTGTAGATGACCGTGCCCGGCCCGAACCCCAGGTCGTCGGCCTTGGCGACGGCGGTGTCCGCGGACTCCCGGCCCTGGTTGACGGCGTCGGTCGGTGAGATGTCGTAGGCCTGACGGTCCACGAAGATCGGCAGCGGGTACCAGCCGTTCGAGGTCTGTTCGCGCACCCAGTCGGGGGTGAGCTCGGGCTGCTTCGAACAGCCCAGGTGGCGCCCGCCGATGTAGATGCCCACGGACCGGTACGGCGACGCCTTCCAGGCGTTCATCGTGCTGGGCGACGGGGCCGCGCAGGCGTCGAAACCCGGTCCGGTGTAGCCGGTGTCGGCCACGACGGCGGGCTGCGCCGTGAGCGCGCCGAACGCCTTGGGCACGGGAGCCGGAGCGGGCGCAGGAGCGGGAGCCGGTGCCGGAGCGGCGGGCTTGGCAGCCGTGGCGTCGATCCGGGCGTTGCCGAGGATGGCGGCGACGGTCGCGTTGGAGGACGCACCGTACGCGGCGGTCACCAGCACCCCGGCGCCTTCGACGGCCACCCGCGACTCCTGATCGGAGCCCACCGGCAGCGTGCGCGGCATCGCCGCGCCCTGCGGGACGCGCAGGACGTCGGAGGCCTGCCGGCCGACGGTCCCGGGGATCGGTTCCAGGAGCAGGGCGTCCGTCTTGTCGACCACGAGGTGGGGCGGGCAGGCCTGTTCGGCACCGGGGTGCCCCAGGTAGACGGTGTGCCGGTCGAAGCGGACACAGGTGTCCGGGGCCTTTTCCAGGTCGACGACCGTCCATGTGGAGGGCACGTCGAGGGTGAGGCCGTGGTAGGTCACGGCCGTGGTGGCGTCCCGGTGCGGCGTCGCGGGCGCGGCTTGGGCCTGCTGGGCGAGCCCTGGTGCGACCAGGGCGAGCAGGGCGGTCGAGACGGCGAGGGCTCGGCCGCGTTTCTTGGGCAGTTGCATGGGGGGTGACTCTCCATCTGGGCCGTGTCGGGCCGGCATCCGGGCCGTGTCGGGCCGGCGGATGCCGGTGGGTCCCGGTGGGTGGCTGCGGGTTTGGGGAACGGCACGCGGAGGGACGCCGTGCGCGGACGGCGTCCCTCCGTGGCCGTGCGGATCAGCCGAGCTTGCTGGCGTTCCAGTTCCAGCTCTTGACGGCGTCCTTGCTGCTGTCCCAGGCCAGCTGCGGGGAGCTGAGGCCGGTGCCGGTGCTGCTGAGGGTCCACAGACCGGTGCGGCTGGCGTCCCCGTCCTTGCCGTAGTCGTAGAGGACACCGATGTCGGCCTTGCCGTCACCGTTGAAGTCACCGGCGGTCAGCTTGCTGGCGTTCCAGTTCCAGCTCTTGACGGCATCGTTGCTGCTGTCCCAGAGCTTCTTGGGGCCGGTGAAGCCGGCGCCGGTGCTGTTGAAGGTCCAGACGGCGGTGCGGCTGGCGTCCCCGTCCTTGCCGTAGTCGTAGAGGACACCGATGTCGGCCTTGCCGTCACCGTTGAAGTCACCGGCGGTCAGCTTGCTGGCGTTCCAGTTCCAGCTCTTGACGGCGTCGTTGCTGCTGTCCCAGACCTGCTGCGGGGAGTTGAAGCCGGTGCCGTTGCTGCTGAGGGTCCAGAGCCCGGTACGGCTGATGTCGCCCTTCTGGCCGTAGTCGTAGAGGACGCCGATGTCGGTCCTGCCGTCACCGTTGAAGTCGCCGACCACGGGCTTGCTGTTGGTCCACTTCCAGCTCTTGACCGGGTCGGTGGAGCTGTCCCAGGCCAGCTTGGGGCCGGCGAATCCGGCGCCGGTGCTGGTGAAGGTCCAGACGGCGGTGCGGTTGCCGGTGTCGAACTGGCCGTAGTCGTAGACGACGCCGATGTCGGTCTTGCCGTCGCCGTTGAAGTCGCCGGCCACGGGCTTGCTGGTCGCCCAGTTCCAGCTGCTGACGGGGTCGGTGGAGCTGTCCCAGGCCAGCTGCGGGCCGGTGAAGCCGCTGCCCGTGCTGGTGAAGGTGTAGAGCCTGGTGCGGTTGCGACCGTCGTCGGTACGACCCAGGTCGTAGAGGACACCGATGTCGGCCTTGCCGTCACCGTTGAAATCCCCGACCGTCACCTTGCTGGACGCCCAGTTCCAGCTGTCCGAACCGCTGTCCCACACCTGCCGCGGAGCGTTGAAACCCGCCCCCTTGCTGGTGAACGTCCACAGACCCGAGTGGTTGCGCTCCCCGTCCTTGCCGTAGTCGTACAGCACCGCGACGTCGTCCCGACCGTCACCGTCGAAGTCACCCTTGATCCTGCTGGTGTCGTCGGTGGCGACGGGCGTCACCTCGTCGTCCACGATGGAGTTGAGCCGGATCGGCTCGTACTCGTCCTGGTGGTTGAAGTAGGGGTACGGGATGACGTGGTGGAAGACACCGCGGCTGTTGAACTCGTAGCCCCAGTAGGACGACTTGTCGGCGTCGGCCCACTTCTCGAAGAGGACGACGTGCCCGTACCGGCCCGGGTTGGGGTTGTCGAGGGCGTCACCGGGCTTGAGCTCGTCCTTGGTGATCCTGTGGGCGATGCCCTCGGGGATGAACGAGTCGGTGGTCTCGCCGGGACCGGGCAGGCCCCAGGCCATGGAGACGTATCCGGAGCAGTCGGTGCGCCAGCCCTGGTACGTTTCGCCCCCCATGCTGTACTCCAGGCCCTGGTCCACCCAGGTGGCGGCGCGCTTGAGGGTCTCGCTGCGGGTGATGGGCTTGGCGGCGGCGAGCTGCGCGGCCAGGCCGTTGCTGCGGAGTTGGGAGGTGGGGGTGCCCTGGCCGGCGCTGGGGTAGTCCGCGGACGGACTCGCCGCGTCGACCGCGGCGGTACCGGGCCCGGCACCGGGCCCGGCGACGGCCGCGGGGGCGGCGGCGACCGCACCGAAGGCGAGGGCGGTCGTCACCAGAGCGGCGACGGACGAACTACGGGCTATGAGGGAGAGCTTCATGTCGTCCTTGCTGTTTTCGGGCAGCCTTCGGCGTGCCGAGGTGTGTGGTGAACTCCCGTGTGGAGTGGTGTCGTTCGGACGGGGACCGGTCCCCCGGTGCCGGCGGGTTCTCCGGTGCTTGATCGACTCACTCACCTTCGCAGGCGTCAGAAACCGTCAACAGTGGCAATATTGACGATTGACGAACGATTCCTGCCAGGCCGGCATCCCGCCTCGCCGGCTCCCGTCAACCACCTCCGGAATCGGTGACGGCGGGCGGCTTCTGGGACAGGATCGGGAACTTTCCCGCACCGGGCCGTGAACGAACTCCCCGTACGGTGAGCACACATCAGTCGCCCGCACCGGCCCACCGACAGCAGGAGCACCCCATGCGCACGCGCCGCCTCGCCCTGACCGCCGCCGCCGTCGCGGCACTCGCCGCCACCGCGACGGCCTGCGGACCGGACGACTCCGACGCGGGCTCCACCGCCGCGAGCCCCGCGGCGACCGCCGCGGCACCCGCCCCGGCCACGCCGGGCTCGGCCGCGCCGGGTTCGGCCGCACCGGGCTCGGCCGCGCCGACGAAGGCTCCCGCCGACCCCCGGTCCTCGGCCCCCTCCTCCCCCGCCGCCATCGACAAGGGCGGGTCCGGCCAGGCCTGCCGCGCCAACGACCTGGTCTTCGGCGCGAAGACCGAATCCCAGGCCGGCGGATACATCCTGATCACGGCCAAGGCCAAGCCGGGCATCACCTGCACGCTCCCCGCGGCCCACCCCACCATCGCGTTCGGCTCGGGCGGCATCGAGGCCACCGCCGCCGAGCACACCACCGGCGAGCCGATCACCCTGAGCGGCGCCAAGACCGCGTACGCGGGCGTCCAGGCGAAGACGACCAAGGGCAACCAGGCGGTCCAGTTCACCGACGTCATCATCGCCATCGGCAACGCCGACCCGAACCCGGCCGGCCTCCCCGTCGGCCCCACCCCGGTCGACAAGCCGATCGTCACCAACTGGCACGCCGTCGCGAAGGACGCCGTCCCCGGCATCTGACCGAAACGCCGCGCCGGGCCGTGACCCGAAGGTCACGGCCCGGCGCGGCGTTCGGCCGGCTCCGGTCAGGAAGCGGCGGGCAGGAGGGCGGCGATCTCGTCCAGGACCCGGGCCGCCGGTGCCGGGTCGACCAGCCACTTGAGGTGGCTGCCGGTGAGCGTACGGACGTCGTACGGGTTCTCCGGCGTCAGCGCGTCGCCCTCGCGGATCATCCGGTCCTGCATGGCGAGCGGCACGCCCGCGTCCTCGGTCAGCCGGACGTACGACTTGGGGATCCGCCCCCAACTGTCGCGCTGCGCCCGGTCGTCGGGCCCGCCGGCGTCCAGGTTCTCGTCGGGCTGGAAGGTGTTGAGGAAGACCAGGAGCTCCTCGTCCGTGCCGTCGGCGAGGAAGGCCGCCTTGAAGGCCGCGAGGACGCCGGGGTCGGCGGTACGGAAGTTGGAGCGCAGCAGGCCGAGTTCGGCCGGGTCGGCGACCATGGCCGCCACCATCCCGGTGGCGTCGACGGTGGCCATCTCGGGCTCGGCGTAGTAGGCGCTGACGTCGAGGTCGACGGGGCACCAGGAGGAGACGTAGACGATGCGGTCGATCAGGTCGGGCCGCCGGTTGGCCGCGGCGGTGGCCGTGACGCCGCCGCGGCTGTGCGAGACGAGGATGACGGGCCCGTTGCGCTTTGCCCGCTCCAGGATCCCGATGAGGTGCGCGGCGTTGTCGGCGAGTGTGACGCCCTTGATGGCCCCGGGCGTGGTGGCGAGTCCGGCGAGGTCCTGCGGCGCCTGGTAGGCCACCGGGTAGGTGGCGGCGAACCCGTGCCCGGGGAGGTCGACGGCCACCGACCGGTGCCCGAGGAGGCCGAGTTCGGCCTGCAGCGGCGCGAAGGAGAAGGAGTTCGCGAAGGCTCCGTGAACCAGTACGAACGTCGGTTGCATCTGTCCACACTCCATGGAGGCGTCGGCGGTCAAGCACGGATCCACGGGGGCGGCGTACGGACGGCCCCCCGCCATCCGGCGGTTCACCCTACTCAACGAAGATCATCTCCACTACCCCGAGCCGATCGGCTCAGGTCTGCGCGGTGGCCGTCAGGGGGTCGAGGGCGGCGGCGCGGCGGGCCGGGGCGGTGGCGGCGAGGACGGCGATGGCGAGGGATGCGGCGCAGGCCAGCAGCAGGGTGCCCCAGGGCAGGGCCAGGGTGTAGTGGTCGACCGCGCCGGTGGCCAGCGGGCCGACGGCCCAGGCGCCGGCCAGGCCGGCGGCCAGGCCGAGCAGGGTGCCGAAGGCGGCGACGGTGACCGCCTCCAGACGGATCATCCGCCGGACGTCCGCGCGGTCCAGGCCGACGGCGCGCAGCAGGCCGATCTCGCGGGTGCGTTCCGCGACCGACACGGCCAGGGTGTTGACGATGCCGAGCGCGCCGATCACGGCGCCGACCGCGAGCATCCCGTACAGGACGGCCAGCAGGTCGCCCATGGTGCCGGCGGCCTCGCGGACGAGCTGGGCGCGGTCCTGGACCTTCAGCAGCGGGCTGTTGCCGACGGCGGTGCGCAGGCGCTGCTGCATCGCCGGCGAGGCGGCGTCGGCACCGGCACCGGTGCCGGCTTCGGTGCGGACGAGGATCCGCTGGACGGAGCCCGGCAGGTGGCTGTCGGGCGCCACCTCGGCGCGGGCGGCGAGCACGTCGTGCGCGGTCGGGTCGTCCTGGTAGACGCCCACGACGGTGTACGGCCGGGTGTCCGGGGAGCGGCCGATCCGGGCGTCGAGGCGGTCGCCGGGGCTCAGGTGGTGCTCGCGGGCGACGGTGGCGGAGACGGCGATCCGGCCCGGGCCGAGGTCCTGGAGGGAGCCGCCGGTCAGGTGGAGCCGGACCACCGTGCCCGCCGTGTCGGAGGTGCCCACCGCGCCGGGGTCGATGCCCGCGACCTGCAGGACCGTGCCGCCGGTGATCATGGTGGAGTCCGTGACGGCGCTCGCCGTCCGCACCCCGGGGGTCTCGGCCACCCGCCGGACGGCGGCCTGGTCGATGCCGTCCGTGGTGGAGCGGGAGCCGATCACGTAGTCGGCGAGGAGCCCGGCCGCGGCCCGGTGGTCGAGGGCACGCGCGGCGGAGTTCCCGATGGTGGCGAGCCCGGCGACGAGCGCGGTGCTGACCAGCAGGGTGGCGGCGGTCGCGGCGGTGCGCCGCGGGTCGCGCAGCGCGTTGTCGCGGGCGAGGCGCCCGGTGACGCCGAGGCGGCCGGTGAGCCCGCCGAACGCGCGGATCACCGGGGCGGCGAGCACCGGCGCGAGCGCGATCAGGCCGCAGCCGAGGGCGGCGAGGGCGAGCATCGCGGTGCGCAGGTTCTCCTCCGAGGCGTCCTTGGCACCGCGCAGCGAGACCAGGAGGACGGCGCCGAGGACGGCGAGGGCCAGGCCCGCCACGGCGCGCAGCGTCAACCGGCGTGCGGGCGGCGGCTGTTCGGCCGTCCGCAGGGCCTCGATGGGAGCGATCCGGGCCGCCCGTCGGGACGGCAGCCACGCGGCGGGCACGGTGACGCCGACCCCAACGGCGAGCGCCGCGAGGACGGACCCCGGGCCGATCACCAGCGGGCCGCGGGGCAGCCCGTCGCCGAGCAGGTCGGGCAGCACCGACGCGATGGCGAGGCCGAGCAGGAACCCGGCCGCGGATGCGAGGAGCCCGACCAGCAGGGCTTCCAGGAGGACGGAGCGCGCCACCTGGCGGCGCTGGGCGCCGATCGCCCGCAGCAGGGCGATCTCCCGGCTGCGCCGGGCCACCAGCATGGTGAAGGTGTTGACGATGAGGAAGGAGGCGATGAACAGCGAGATTCCGGCGAAGACCAGTGGCAGCTTCTCGTAGCCGCGGGTCAGGGTGTCGACCAGGACGGCCTGTTGGGCGGCCTGGGCGGCGCCGGTGGTGGCCTCGGCGCGGTCGGCGGGCAGGACGGCGGCGACCCGGCGGGCGAGCTCGTACGGGTCGGTGCCGGGCGCGGCGGCGAGGTCGATGCCGGTGTAGTGGCCCGGGGTGGCGAACAGCTGTTGGGCGGTCGCCCGGTCGAACAGGACGAGGGTGCCGCCGGCCGTCACCCGGGTGTCGGTGGTGGTGACGATGCCGACGAGCCGTTTGGTCATGGCCGGCCCGTCGGTGGCGAGCGTGACCCGGTCGCCGATCCTCAGCCGGCCGGCGGCGGCGGTGCCGCGGTCCACGGCGAGTTCGTCGCCGTCCTTCGGGGCGCGGCCCTCGGCCAGCGGGTAGCGGCTGTCGGTGCCGTCCCGTCCGGGGACGTAGGCGGCGGCCTGGTTCGCCGAGCGCGCACCGACCCGCAGCGGGGTGCCGTCGGCCGCGTTCAGGACGGCCGAGCCGTCGGCGGTCGGCCGGGCAGCGGCGACGCCGGGGAGGTCGGCCAGCTTCCGGGCGAGCGAGTCGTCGAGCGGGTCGGGCTGCAGACCCGCCGCGGCCCCCGGCGGGGGTGTCCTGGCCGTCACGGTGACCGCGATGTCGGCGAAGTTCCGTGAGGCGGCGGCGCGGTGGGCCGCGGCGGTGGAGTCCGCGAACACGAGGGTGCCGGACACGAACGCGACGCCGAGGCAGACCGCGAGCACGGTCATGGCCAGACGGGCCTTGTGGGCCAGGGCGTTGCGCAGGGCCGTTTTCAACATGGGCGTCTTCCTGGGAAGTCGGGAGTCGGTCTGGGGAGCCGGTGGGGTCAGCGGGCGGCGGCGCGCGCGTCGAAGCTGCGCATCACGTCCAGCACCCGCTCCGGGGTGGGGCGCACCAGCTCGTCCACCAGGCGGCCGTCGGAGAGGAAGACCGCGCGGTCGGCGTACGCGGCGGCGACCGGGTCGTGGGTGACCATGACCACGGTCTGGCCCAGTTCGCGGACGGAGTCGCGCAGGAAGCCGAGGACCTCCGTCCCCGCGCGGGAGTCGAGGTTGCCGGTGGGCTCGTCGGCGAAGACGACCGCGGGCCGCCCGGCCAGGGCGCGGG
Organism: Streptomyces sp. 1114.5; assembly: GCF_003635085.1. Taxonomy (NCBI): domain Bacteria; kingdom Bacillati; phylum Actinomycetota; class Actinomycetes; order Kitasatosporales; family Streptomycetaceae; genus Streptomyces; species Streptomyces sp. 1114.5. The sequence continues at coordinate 575,654 of NZ_RBXE01000003.1, read as the reverse complement.
CGACGGCGACGCGCTGCTGCTGCCCGCCGGACAGCTCGGCGGGCCGGTGGTGCAGGCGTTCGGCGAGGCCGACCATGGCGAGCACGCGGTCCAGCCAGCGCTGGTCGGGGCCGCGCCCGGCGATGGCCAGCGGCAGGGTGACGTTCTCCAGCGCGGTGAGGGTGGGCAGGAGGTTGAACGCCTGGAAGACGAAGCCGATCCGGTCCCGGCGCAGCCGGGTGAGCTGCCGGTCGTCCAGCGTGCCGAGCTCGGTGGTGCCGATGCGCACCGAGCCGGAGGTGGGCGTGTCCAGCCCGGCGAGGCAGTGCAGCAGGGTGGACTTGCCGCAGCCGGACGGGCCCATGATCGCGGTGAACTCGCCCTCCCGGAAGCCGACGCTCACCCCGTCCAGGGCGGTGACGCGGGTGTCGTGGGCGCCGTAGACCTTCGTCAGGTCGGTGGTGGCGGCGGCGATCCCGGGGGCGGCGCTCGGGGCCAGGGGGTCGAGGGTCACGGGGGCTCCTTCTCGGTGCGAGGCTCGGGGGCTGCACGTCGAAGGGTGTCGGGGGAAGGTATCGGGGGCCCGGGCCGCGGTGTATCGGCCGGCGCTCCGGTTCGTATCGGTTCTGCGCGCGCGGCGTCGTTCGCGGGCCGCCGCGGTGTCCGCCGCCGGGCGGTCGCGGTGTCCCCCGTCGGGCGGTGGCGGTGTCCGCCGTCGGGCCGCCGCGGTGTCCGCCGCCGGCCGGCGGCCGTCAGTCCGGCGGCAGGGAGAGGGTGGCGACGGCGCCGCCGTCCGGGGCGTTGTCCAGGCGCAGTTCGGCGCCGAGCAGCCGGGCCTGGCCGAACGCGATGGTCAGACCGAGGCCGTGGCCCGCGCCGCGCTCCCGGGCGCCCGTGTGGAAGCGGCGCGGGCCGTGGCGCAGCAGGTCGGCCGGGAAGCCGGGGCCGTGGTCGCGCACGACGACCGTCCGTCCGGCGAGCCCGACGGTGACGCTGACCGGGGCGGCGCCGTGGCGGTGGGCGTTGACGACGAGGTTTCCGACGATGCGTTCCAGCCGGCGCGGGTCGGTCTCCACGTGGACGGTGTCCTCGCCTTCGACCGTCGTCTCCCCTTCGACCGTCACCTCGGCGGCGTGGCCGGTGCGCGCGACCGCCTCCGCGACGACCGCGCCGAGCGGTACCCGGGCGCGGACCGGCTGTTCGGCGCCGGCGTCGAGGCGGGAGATCTCCAGCAGGTCCTCGACCAGGCCGCGCAGGTCGCGCACGCGGGCGCGGAGCAGGTCCTCCGTCTCGCCGGGCGGCAGCAGGTCGACGGCGGCGACCAGGCCGCCGACGGGGGTGCGCAGTTCGTGGGCCACGTCCGCGGTGAACTGCCGCTCGATGCCCAGGCGCCGGCCGAGGCTGTCGGCCATGAGGTCGACGGCGGCGGCGATGTCGGCGACCTCGTCGCGGCCCTTGGTCGGCCCGGTGCGGGCGTCGAGGTCCCCGGCGGAGATCCGGCCCGCGGTCTCGGAGACGCGCCGCAGCCGGCGGCCGAGCAGGCCGGCCCCGTACACCGCCAGGGGCACGGCGGCCGCGAGGGCGACCAGCGAGGCCACCGTCACGGTCACGTCGAGGCGGCTCAGGGTGTGCAGTTCGGGGTTCGTGTTGATCCGGACGGCGAGCACCGGGCTGCCCGGCCCGGCGGTGCGCTGGGCGCCCCAGACGCTCGGCCCGAGGTTCCCGTGGACGGCGGGATCGTAGGCCGTGTGCCGGTCGTCGTCGGCCGGGGCGCGCAGGGCGGCGGGCAGTCCGGGCGGGTCGAGCTCGGCGCCCTCCGCGAGCGCGCCGGTGCGGCGGTAGACGTCCATGGCCGAGTAGACCGTGTTGAACGCCTGGGCCTCGGCGCGGCTGCGGATGTCCTGCGCGGTCCACAGGTGCACCAGCACGCCGACGGCCGCGGCGACCAGGCAGGCGGTGAGGGCGGCCAGGGCGGCGATCTTCCAGCGCAGGGAGGTACGGCTGCGGGGCGTGCGGCGGCGAAGGGCTCGCACCGGGCTCAGCGCCTGAGCTTGTAGCCGAAGCCGCGGACCGTCTCGATCCGGTCGCGGCCCAGCTTGCGGCGCAGCCGCTGCACGCACAGGTCGACGACCCGGCTGTCCCCGTCCCAGCCGTAGTCCCAGACGTCGCGCAGCAGGGTGTGCCGTTCCAGCACGACGCCCGGGCGGGCGGCGAATTCGAGGAGCACCTTCAGTTCCGTCGGGGTCAGCGCCACGGGCTTGCCGGCGACGGAGACCTCCATGCCGGCGGTGTCGATGACGAGGTCCCCGAAGGTGAGGACGTCCTCCGCCGGAGCGGCGGCCGGTCCCGGACCCGCTTCCGCCCCTGGTTCCGGCCCTGGTTCCGACCCCGGGTGCGGCGCGTACGTCGCCCGCCGCAGCAGCGAGCGGATCCGCGCGACGAGCACGAAGGTGTCGACGGGTTTGACCACGTAGTCGTCCGCCCCGGCCTCCAGCCCGGCGACGACGTCCAGCCCGTCACCGCGCGCGGACATCATCAGCACGGGCACCAGGCTGGACTCCCGCACCCTGCGGCAGAGCCCGATCCCGTCGAGGCCGGGCAGCATCACGTCCAGGATCAGCAGGTCGAAGCCACCGTCGCGGAACAGCTCCAGCCCGGTGAGCCCGTCGGCCGCGGCCGTCATCTCGTACCCGTACCGTTCGAGCGCGACGGTGAACGAGTGCCGCATCAGCTCGTCGTCCTCGACCAGCAGCACGCGGACCGGACGGGGCTCGGACACGGGCGGCACGCTCCTCGTTCGATCGGTTGCGGCGGCGGCAGGGAACAGGGACGGGGACGGGGACGGGGACGGAACGAGAACGGAGGATACCGCAGAGATCGGACACCGCCGCCGCGACGACGGCATCGATGCCCGATCAAGCGCTCCCCGATACACGACGGATACGAAGCCCGCTGTTCGGAGGCGGGCACGGCTCGGAGCGGGGCCCGGGCGAGAAATATTTGTCGCCGGCGTTGAACCGTTCCCGTCCGGGACTCGTGTGGAGGGTGCCCGGGCGAACACCGCCCGGATCGTCAACCGACCGCTCTCCAGGGGGAGTTCGTCATGCCCGCGTTCACCGTTCCGGCCTTCGCCGCGCGCCGGATGCTCGCCGCCACCGGGATCACCGTGCTGGCACTCGCCGCCACCGCCTGTGGGCCGGACACGGCCGGCGGGTCCGGCGGGAGCGCGGCCACGTCCGCCGCCACCCCTCCGGCCGCGGCCGCCACGTCGTCAGCCCCGGCCACCGGCGGCACCGGCGGGGTCCGGCTCGTGGCCGTGAAGTCGGCCACGCTCGGGCCGGTCGTCACCGACGCCGCCGGCCGGACCCTGTACCGCTTCGACAAGGACACCGCCAAGCCGTCCGCGAGCACCTGCACCGACGCCTGCGCCGCGAAGTGGCCGCCGCTCACCACCCAGGACCCGGTGCAGGTCAGCGGGGTCGACTCCGCCCTGGTCGGCAGTGTGACCCGGCCGGACGGCACGAAGCAGGTCACCCTCAACGGCTGGCCGCTCTACCGCTTCGCCGGGGACACCGCCGCGGGACAGACCAACGGCCAGGGCGTCGGCGGCACCTGGTTCGCGAGCACGCCCGAGGGAAAGAAGGCGCCGGGCACCACCGGACAGACACCCGCCCAGGCCCAGTCGCCGGCTCCGTCGCAGAGCGGCGGCTACTCCGGGGGCTACTGACCGGCCCCACACGGCGGCGGACCGGGACACGATCACCGCACAGCCCGCGGCGGACGCCGACCGCTGCCGCCATCACCGCTTCCCCCAGTCCCACGGGGCCGGCCGGGCGCCGCGCAGGCACGCCACCTGGTGGACCGCCAGGTCGCGGGTCCGGGAGTCGAGGCGGGCGCGGCGCACGGTGTCCATCACGGCGGTGAGCACGACGACGTCCCGCACGACCTGGTAGCCCGACCACGCGCCGATGTGCTCGCAGGGCATCGCGGCGCCGGTGCGGCCGTGCGCGGTGTAGGTGCGGTGGTAGGCCTGCAAGTCGTCGCGGCGGCCGCGCAGCAGCTCGTTGCTCCAGCGCGCGGCGACCAGGTCCCACTCCCGGTGGCCGCGCCACAGCGGTCTGCGCAGCGCCAGCCGCGGGTGCGTCCCGCCGTCGTGGCAGCGGGCGAGTCGTCGGGCGCCGAGGATGACGGTGGGCGGGGTCGGCCAGTCGATGCCCGCCCACTCCGCCTGCAGCCAGGCGGTGCACTCGAACAGGAACCGGCGGGCGGACTCGCTCAGCGGGGTGTCGTCCAGGCCGTCCAGCAGGCCGGCGAACGGGTCGTGGTCCTCCAACCACAGCGCGGACCCGGGATGGATCCGGTGCACCGCGGCGGTCACCCAGGCGCTCAGCGACGCGTCCCGGCGCCGTTTCCCGGGGTCGTGCCAGAAGGTGACGGCCCGGCCGGCGGCCGTGCGCACGCCGCCGTAGTACGGGGTGACGACGGCCACCTGGTGCTGTTCCAGCAGCTCCGCGCCCCGTACCAGCGCCCATGCCTCGTCCTGCCCCGTGTGCACCAGGGCGATCGCGCGCGAGGCGGGCAGCGACCAGACGTCGTGGGGGTGGTCGCTGACCAGCTCGGCGTGCCGGGCGTCGTCGCCGGTGGCCGCACAGGCCTGGGCCAGGGCCGCGTAGGACGCTGTGACGTCCTGCCTGTGGGTGCGGCCGGTGGTCGAGAGCAGCGCGCTGGTGCTCGGTCCGATGCTCACGGAGCGGTCCTCGGGTGCGGATTCGACGGACACGGTGTCCTGCGGGCTCGCGCCCCGGCGCCGGACGTCCGGCCGGGCCGTTCCAGGGCGATCGGGCCGTCGTGCTCGGCGACCGTCCGGCCCGCCCCCCTCGGTGCCCTGCGGAAGCAGGCGATGACCGCCCCGCGGGTGGTGGTGACGGACAGGTGGGGTTCGTCCAGCCGTCGGCGGATCCTCACCTCGTTGCCGACGAGCCCCGCGGGGAGCAGGTAGAAGTTGCCCTCGAACGGCACGAGTCCGCGGGGGTCGACCCTGCGCTGGACGCAGATGCGCGCCGGGAACGGCTTCGGGGGCAGGGGCAGCAGGGCTCGGGTGCGGCAGCCCGCCGGCCGGTTCCGGCTGCCCGAGCGCTCGGTCAGGCGGTCGAGGCTGTCCTGGGCCGCCTGCACGCCGGGTTCGCCGGCCGCGGTGTCCCACCAGTGGCGGACGACGGAGCGGTGGGCGCGGACGACGGGGTCGGGCGCTTCCGTCCGCGGGCGGATCGCGATGGTGGCTCCGTAGTGGATCGCGATCTCGTGGAAGACGGCGATCACCTTGCCGGCCGTCGAGCAGACCGGCGCGGTCCGGTCGAATGACCAGCGCTCGCCGGTGCCGCCGAGGCGGCGCAGCACCTGGTCCAGGGCTTCCACGCAGTGCGGGAGGTCGCCGGTGCCGGCCAGGGCGGCCCGCCAGTGGCCGGATCGCGTGAGCGAGCCCATGAGCAGGTACATCTCCTGCCCGCAGTCCCATTCGACCGGTGGGGCCGGGAGCTGTACCCAGTCGAACTGCACGTCTTCCAGGGGGCCTCCGCCGGGGCTGGCCCTCCCGCGGTGGCGCGGTCCGCAGCGCGGCCACATCAGATGCCTGCGCAGGGCGCGGGTGAAGGTCGAGTAGGCGCGGTCGTAGCCCAGCTCGACGATCTCGCCGTGGAGCATCCTCGCCTGCAGGTGCGGATCGTCGTCGAGGCGCTGCCGGCAGTACGAGACGAACTGCAGGAACTCGTCACGGGTCTCCGCCCGGACCCCTACGGTCCGCTCCCCGGTGAGGTAGGCCCTGACCGTCTTGCGGTCACGGCCCATGCACCGGGCGATCGCCGAGATGGACCAGCCCTGGTGGCGCATGGCGCAAATCTCTCGGTATTCCTCTGCACTCAGCATCACGACCCCAAGTTTGTCGGAATTTCGCCGCCGCAAAGCGCCTTGAATTAACGGCGGCCGCCGGGCATGGTCGAAAAATACAGCATGCGACCGAACGGCTCAAGGAGCGGAAACGTTTCTTTACGGATATGTCGTGGGCAATTTCAGGGAGCGGGTTTACCGCTGTCCCGACCGGGAATTCCACCCCGGCTCCGCAATATCCCGCACACTTCTCGGGGTCCGCCGAGCGGCGCGGGAATTGCCTATCGAAGGACGCGCGAATCGCGCGCCGCGCGGACCGGTGCCGGACCGTCGGTGCGGCGGGCACGGCGGGCGGGGTCCGGGGCGGCGCGCGGCCTCACAGCGGCAGCCGGCAGGAAACCGTCTTGGTTCCGTCGAGGTGGAAACGGTACCCCCACGAGCCGGCGATGCTCTCCACCAGGAGCAGCCCGCGCCCGCCCTCCTGGGAGGCGGGCGCCCGGTGCGCCCGGGGAGCAATCGCCGAGCGGTCCCGGATGCCGATCGAAAGCCACCGCTGGTCGCGCGCGATGGTCACCCTGATCAGGTGCTCGCTGTCGGTGTAACGGATTGCGTTCGTCAGGAGCTCGGAGGTCAGGAGTTCGGCATCGTCGGTGAGGTGCGCTATGTCCCAGTGGCTGAGAATGGCGTTCACGGCACGGCGCACGGGTCCCACGCAGTGGGCCTCCGGCAGGACGAACATGGTGATGCGCCGTCCCTGCGTGTCGTGCGGGTCCGAGCGTGGCGAGTTTGCGGAGGTCATGGCCGTCCCCTGGTTCCCTCTCCCGGCAGGGCCGGGATCCCGTGCTTCGCGGTCCGGCAGTGGCGTGGCGCCGGCGGCCCGGAGTGAGCTCATGGGTTCCTCCTCTGCGGTTCGGTGCCGGCGGCAACGTCCGGCGGCAGGGCCGACCGCGGCGAGCGGGGAGCGATGAGGTCCGCGGCCCCGGGCGCGGCCCCGCCGGGGGGATCCGGTGGGGCGTCGGCGGTCAGGCTGATGCCGATGTGCTGCGCGAGGCCGTCGGCGAGAGCTGCCAACGTGGGGTGGCCCGCGACGAAGTCGCCGGCGAGCCTGACGCCGAGGGAGGCCTCCAGGCGGGTGCGCAGTTCGATGCGGAGCAGAGAGTCGAACCCGAGCGCGTTCAGCGGGGTCTGCGGGTCCAGGGTGCTGGCCCCCAGCCGGAGCACGGTGCGGATGTGTCCGGCCAGGTAGTCCTCAAGGACCGTGCGGCGGGCGAGGCCGGGTTCCGCGGCCCGCAGCTCGTCCCGGATGTCGCGCGCCGCATCCTGCCCGGGCGCCTGTACGGGGGTGCCGGGCGCCTCGGGCGTGAGGAGGGCGAACAGCGAGGACGCCCGCCCGGCCGGGGGGATCCAGGTGTCCGGCGGGCCCGGGATCACGCCGGTGCGTACACGGCCGTGGGTCAGGAGCGCCCCCAGGGCCTCGAATCCTTCCGCGGTGGGAATGGTCCGGTAGCCGCGCTCCGCGAAGCCGGTGGCGACCCCGGTCTCGCCCCAGGGCCCCCAGTTCACGGCCAGCGCGGGCAGGTCCAGGGCGGTGCGCCAGGTGGCGAACGCGTCGAGCCAGGCGTTGGCGGCCGAGTAGGCGCCCTGGCCCGGGTTGCCGAGCAGGGAGGCCATGGAGGAGTACAGGACGAACCAGTCGAGCGGCAGTCCGGCGGTGGCCTCGTGGAGGCGCCAGGCGCCGGTGACCTTGGGATGCCAGACGCGTTCGAGCTGGTCGTCGGTGATGTTGGACACCGCGGCGTCGTCGAGGACCATCGCGGCGTGGACCACGCCGCGCAGGTGCCCGCCGCACGCGGTGGCCTCGGCCACCAGCTGCTCGGCAACGCCGGGCTGCGCGATGTCCCCGAGCACGACGCTGACGCGGGTCCCCTGGTCGCCCAGTGCGGCGAGGACCCGTTCGGTCTCGGCCGAGGGGGACGTGCGTCCGTTGAGGACGAGGTGGGCGGCGCCCCGGCCCGCCAGCCACAGCGCCGTGGCGAGGCCGACGCCGCGCAGGCCGCCGGTGACGACGTAGGCGCCGTCCGCCCGTACCGGCGAGGGCGGGTCGCGCAGTACGGCGGTGGCCTGGCCTTCGCCGGGCACCGTCAGGACCAGTTTGCCGATGTGCCCGGCGCCGGCCATGAGGCGGAAGGCGTCGGAGGCCTGCGCGAGCGGATAGGTCCGGCACGGCAGCGGGGCGAGGGTGCCCCGGCGGAGTTCGGTCAGGACCTCGCCCAGCAGCTCGGCGAAGGTGTCCGGGCGGGTGTCCTGGAGCTCGACGAGGTCGACCGCGCTCATGGTGATGTTGTGCCGCAGCGGTGCGAGACCCAGCGGGGTGTCGGCGAGGATGTCGCGCACGCCCAGCTCGACGAACCTGCCGAAGGGGCGCAGCGTTTCCAGTCCGGCCCTGATGGCGGGCCCGGAGAGGGAGTTGAGGACCACGTCGACGCCCTCTCCGGCGGTGGCGTCGCGGGTCTGCTCGGCGAAGTCCAGCGAGCGGGAGTCCATGACGTGCCGGATGCCCATCGCGCGCAGGTACCGGCGCCTGTCCTCGCTGCCGGCGGTGGCGAGCACGTCGGCGCCCAGGCGCCGCGCGACCGCGATCGCGGCCAGTCCGGTCCCGCCGGTGGCGCTGTGGATCAGGACGCGCTCGCCGCCGGCGAGCCTGGCGAGGCGGCGCAGTGCGTACCAGGCGGTGAGGTAGGCGACGGGCAGCCCGGCGGCCGTCTCCGCGGGCACGCCGGCCGGGAGGGGGGCGACGGCGGCGGCGGGCAGCGTGGCGAAGGTCGTGAAGAGTCCGCCTCGCACGTCGGCGGCGATGACGCTGTCGCCGACGCACACGTGCCTGACGCCCGGTCCGACGGCGGTGACCACACCGGTGGCTTCGAAGCCGATGCGGTAGCCCGCCTCGTCGTCGGTCGCCAGCATGCCCATGGCGGTGAGCACGTCGCGGAAGTTCACGCCCGCGGCGTGGAGGCGCAGTTCGACCTCCCCGGGACCGGGGGCACGCCGTGGCGAGGTGGTCAGGCGCAGGGCGTCGAGGTCGCCGAGCCGCCCCGCGTGGAGCTGGAAGCGGTCGGCGCCGTAGCGCACGGTGCGGGTGACGGCGGTGGCGCGTTCGGTCTCCGACAGGGGGGTGTAGGACAGCCGGGCGATGTGCCGGGTGTCACCGCGCAGGGCGATCTCGTCCTCGGGAGGGTCGGCGAGGAGTTCGGCCGCGAGCCGGTGCAGGCCGGTGTCGGCGTGGTCGGCGTCGACGAGGGTCGCCCGCAGCTCCGGGTGTTCGTGCGTCAGGACGCGCACGAGTCCGCGCAGGGCGCTCTGGGCGGGGTCGGCGGGCTGCCCCGGCTCCGGAGCGTGGGCGGACCGGGTGACGGCGAACAGGCGTGCGGGAGTGTCGCGCGCGATCGCGCTCTGTGCGGCGGCGAGCAGGCGGCGGGTGCGGCGCAGTGCGATCGCGGCGGCGTCGTCCTCGGGCGCGGACGGCGCGCACAGCAGAACCACGGCGCACGGTGCGGGTGCGCGGTCCCAGTGCCGGGCGATGCTCTGCTTGAGCGGCTGGAGGGCGGCGCTGTCGACGGGGACGTCGAGGACGTCGGTACGGGCTCCGGCGAGCTCCAGGGCGTCCGCCAGTGCCCGGGCGGATCCGTCCTCCTCGCCGATGACGAGCCAGGGGCCCGGGGCGGGCGGTTCGGGGCTCTCCCGGCGCGGCACCGGCTGCCAGCCGGTCTCGATGAACCACCGGTCGACGCTTTCCTCGGCCGCCGCGCCGCGGCGTACGAAGCGCAGCGCGTCGATCTCGACGAGGGGGTTTCCCTCCTCGTCCAGCAGCCGCACGTCCCCGACGATGCCGTCCGCGTCGGTGCGGGTGAGCCGGGCGTGCGCGTAGCAGGCGTCCTCGGGGGCCGCGAGGATCCGCACGGCGCGCACTCCGACGGGCAGGACCAGGCCGTGGCCCGGTTCGTCGATCAGGCCGGCGACGACGAGCTGGGCGCACAGGTCCAGGAGGACCGGGTGGATCCGCAGGCCGTGGCGGGCGGTGCGTGCCGGGTCCGGCAGCGTCACGCGGGCCCAGAAGCTGTCGCCCTGGGCGCCGGCGCGCAGCTCGGTGATGCCGCTGAAGGCGGGTCCGTGCTCCAGGCCCCGTGCGCGCAGGCTCGCGTAGAGGGCGTGCGGGTCCAGGACGACGGGGTGGTCGGCGGCCAGTGCGGCCGCGGGGAGCGCCGGTGTCCGGGGGGAGGCGTCGGTGCGGCGCAGGACCGCGGTGGCCTGCCGTACCCAGGTCCCGTCCTCGTCCTGGCCGAAGACTTCGCAGTCGGCGCGGTCGGCGCCGGTCAGGGTGACGGTCGTGCCGACGGGCGTGCGGGCGTCGAGGTGCAGCAGCTCGCGGAAGCGGATGTCGGTCGCTTCGACATCGTGCGCGGCGCCGCGGAAGACCTCGCCGGCCGCGGACAGCGCCAGGGCGCAGTAGGCGGCGCCGGGCAGGACCGGCCGGCCGTGGACGCGGTGGTCGGCCATCCAGGGCAGGACGTCGGTGCCGGCGTCGCCGTGCCAGGTGTGGCGGGGCTGGTCGCCGGGCACCTCCGTGTGCGCTCCCGGCAGGGCGGCGGGGGCGCTCCCGGTGTGCGGGGAGGCCGCCGCTGCGGGTGGGGTGGTGTCGGTCCAGTGGGGTCGGCGGTCGAAGGTCAGCGCGGGTAGGTCGGCCAGGCGGCCGCCCGCGTAGAGGCGGGACCAGTCGACGCCGGCTCCGGCGCAGTGCAGGGCGGCGAGCTGGGTGCGGAAGGTGGTGCGGTCGTCCTCCCCCTTGCGCAGCGTCGGCAGGATCACGGGCTCGTGGAGCAGGCCGGTCAGGCTCTGGGCGAGGGGGCGGGTGACGACGGCGTGCGGCGAGACTTCGAGGTACACCTGGTGGCGGTCGGCGGCGGCCGCGGCCACGGCGGCGCCGAAGCGTACGGGTCGGCGCAGGTTGGCGCACCAGTAGGCGGCGTCGAAGACCGGGGTGTCGCGGGGGTCGTCCAGGACGGTGGTGTAGAAGGGGACGGCCGGCCGGCTGGGGGTGAGCTCGGCGAGCTCGGCGGCGAGGTCCGCGAGCAGCGGGTCGACCTGGGGGCAGTGCGAGGCGACGTCGACGTCGATCAGACGTGCCACGAGTCCGCGGGCCTGCCAGGCGGTGGTCAGGCGCCGGACGGCGGCCGCGGTGCCGGCGACGACGGTCGAGTCGGGGGCGGCGACGACGGCCACGGACACCGTGCCGTCGCCGACGGCGGCGAGGTCGTTCTCGACGGTCGCGCTGTCGAGGCCGACGCTCGCCATGGCCCCGGCTCCGGCGATGCGGGTGAGGAGGGCGGAGCGCCGGCAGATGACGCGGACGCCGTCGGCCAGGGTGAGCGCTCCGGCGGTGACGGCGGCCGCGACCTCGCCCATGGAATGGCCGATGACGGCGGCCGGTTCGACCCCGTGGTCGCGCCAGACGGCGGCCAGGGCGACCTGCAGGGCGAACAGCGCGGGTTGCACGCGGCCGCAGCCGCTGACGTGTTCGCGGTCGCGGACGGCCCGCAGGACGGAGAACCCGGTCTCGTCGCCGATCAGCGCATCGGCTTCGGCCAGGGCCTCGGCGAAGGCCGGCTCGTGGTGGAGCAGGCCGTGCCCCATGCCCTGCCACTGCGAGCCCTGGCCGGAGAACACCCAGACGGGACGGCGGGTGACGCCCGCGCCCACGTGGCCGCGGACGACGCCGGGGTGGGCCCGGCCGGCTTCGAAGGAGCGCAGCGCGTGCGCCAGGCCGCGGTGGGAGTCGGCCACCACGCCGAGCCGGCCGCGCCCGGGGGAGCGGCGCAGTGCGAGGGTGTGGGCGATGTCGCGCAGGGGGGTGGCGCCTGCCTCGGTCTCCAGCCAGTGGGCCAGGCGCGCGGCGGCGGCGGGCAGTGCGTCCGGGGAGCCGGCGGCGAGGAGGAAGACGTGGGGCGGGGCGGCCTGCGACCGCGACGGCGGGTCGCCGGCGGGCACGGCCGCGTGTACGGCGGTGCCCGCGGTGGGAGCGCCGGGGAGGACGACGGTGCGGCGGCGGGCCGGGGCCTGTTCGAGGACCACGTGGGCGTTGGTCCCGGAGAAGCCGAAGGAGGACACCGCGGCCAGTCGCGAGGACGTCCGGGTGGGCCAGGCGGACAGGCCGGTGGGGACGAACAGGCGGGTGCCCTCGGCGCTGATGGCCGGGTTCCACCGGGTGAAGTGCAGGTTGGGCGGGACGAGCCCGCGCCGGAGGCAGAGCACCGCCTTGATCAGGCCGATGACGCCGGCCGCCGGTTCCAGGTGCCCGACGTTCGTCTTCACCGAACCCAGCGCGCAGCGCCCCTGCCCGGTGCCGTAGACCGCGGCCAGGCTGGAGAACTCGACGGGGTCGCCGACGGGTGTGCCGGTGCCGTGCGTCTCCACCAGGCCCACGTCGCGCGGGTCGGTTCCGGCTCGGGCGAGGGCCTGGCGGTAGAGGGCCTGCTGGGCCTCGGCGGAGGGCGAGGCCAGGACGTCGGAGCGGCCGTCCTGGTTGACGGCCGAGCCGCGCACCAGGGCCAGGACGCGGTCGTCGTCCCGTAGTGCGTCCTCAAGGCGCTTGAGGACGACGACGCCGCAGCCCTCGCCGCGGACGAAGCCGTCCGCGGCCGCGTCGAAGGTCCGGCACCGGCCGGTGGGCGAGAGCATCCCCATGCGGGCGAAGGACATCGTCGTCCTGGCGCCGAGCATGAGGGTGACGCCGCCGGCCAGCGCGAGGTCGCACTCGCCGTCGCGCAGGGCCTGGCAGGCCAGGTGGACCGCCACGAGCGAGGACGAGCACGCGGTGTCCAGTGCCACGCACGGGCCCTGCAGGCCCAGCAGGTAGGAGATGCGCCCCGGGGCGACGCAGTGCCCGTTGGTCAGGACCGCGCCCTCGAGTTCCCGGGGCTGGCCGGCGAGGGACTCCATGTAGTCGGTGTAGCTCAGGCCCGAGAACAGCCCCGTGGAGGACCCCGCCAGCCGCTCCGGGGGGAATCCGGCGTGTTCGAGTGCCTCCCACGTCACTTCCAGGAGCAGCCGGTGCTGGGGGTCCAGGACGTCGGCCTCCTTGCCCGAGACCCCGAAGAAGTCGGCGTCGAAGCCGGCGACGTCGCTGAGGTATCCGCCCCACGGCGGCATCGTCCCGGCGGCGTGGGCCGGGGCCGCGGCCACGTGCCCCGCGCGGCCGATCGGCGGTTGGCCGACCGCGTCCCGGGCGGCTTCGAGCAACCGCCACAACGCGGCGGGCGAGTCGATGTCGCGGGGAAGCCGGCATCCCATGCCGACGACGGCGATGTGCGCGTCAGCGGCTTTCAGGTTCTCTGCGTGGCCCATCACATGCTCTCCTACGCGCTTGCGCGGACGGGGGTGGGGAGCGCTCGCCGTCCGGCGGTGCGGTCGGCGGATGCCGGGGTTCAGTCGACGTCCGAACTGCCCAGCAGGATCGCGCTCTTGACGCCACCGATCTGGTAGTTGCAGGTGAGCGCGTAGTCGAACTCCAGGTGCCGGGTGCGCAGCCCGGGGACGGGATCGAAGCAGATGTTGTCGGCCGGCTCCTCGCAGTTCGCAGTGGGGCACACCTCCCCCTGCTCCAGCATCAGGAGGGTCAGGGCGACGCCCAGGGCTCCCGCCGGGGCGCCGTTGTGGCCGAAGCAGGCTTCCTGGGAGGTCATCAGGAGGTCTTCGACGGCGTCGCCGTAGAGCTGTCGGGCGGCGTTCGCCTCGAAGGCGGTCACCACGACGTCGCCGTCGCTTCCGCCGTGGATGTAGGGGATCTGGCCGATGTCCCACCGGTCGCCGAGGCACTTGCGGATGGCGGCGACCAGCGAGGCGCCGTTCTCGTCGCTCGCGAGCGGGTTGGACAGGCCGTCGCGGGTCATGCCGTGCGACAGGACCTGGCCGTAGGTGTACGCCCCGCGCCGCTGGGCGTGGTCGCGGCTCTCCAGCACCAGGGTCACCGACCCCTCCCCGTGGTTCACGCAGTCGGCCCGCCGGTCGTAGGGCCTCATGACCCGGTCGAAGGCCGGGAGGAGTTCGGGCATGCCGTCGACGCGGATGGTGTCGTAGGCGCGCTGGGCACCGTGCAGCAGACGCTGGACGTTCTGGATCACGTCCACACCGAACACGTCCACGCCGGTGACGACGACGAGGTCGGTCTCGCCGTCCGCGATCATGCGGCGGGCGTTGCCGATCTGGACGGCGGAGGACGCGCAGCCGCACGACACCGTGAAGCAGGGGCCGGTGGTGCGCATCAGCGCCCCTTGGACCAGCGCCACATCGGAAGGGGTGAGTCCCTGCTGGGCCCTGACGAACAGCTCCATCGCCTGGTGCGGCGTGATGGTGCACGCGTCGGCGTGCAGGACCTCTAGGTAGCTGGAGACGTTGGCGTCGATGCCCCCGCGCCCGACCAGGACGGCGGCCTCGGTGAGGTCGCCGTCCCTGATGCTCAGTTGGGCGTCCGAGCAGGCTTCCACGAGGGACACCAGCCCGTAGCGGTGCGCGTTGGTGTAGTGCTGGGAGAAGATGCCCGGCAGCCCGGGCAGGCGCTCCGCGAACGCCGCGTCCGGCAGATCGACCGAGCCGTAGTAGACACCGTGGTGTTTGAGGCACGAGCGGCCGTTGGAGGCCACGTCCCAGACCTCGCCCGCGGTGAACAGCGGCTGCTCCTCGCCCGGCAGGCAGAACCCCATGCCGGTGACCACGGTGTCCCGCTCGCCGGTGCCGCTTCGCGGGCGCGGGCTGGAGGGCCCGCTCACGACGCGCCCCCACGGGTGCGGGGCTGATGCTCTGTCCGTACTCGTACGGGACGGTCGCTGGTCATTGCTCACCTCGGAGTGTGGGGTGGGGTGATGCGGGGCGGCGCCGCGTCGGTGTGCGGCTCGCGGGGCCCGGCGCCGGCGCCGGATGCCGGGGAGACGGTGACGCGCGCACCTACTCGGCGATGGCGGTCCGGTACGACCACTGGTAGACGGGCATCAGTACGCCCCCGACGTCCTTGAAGTCCTGCGTGATCTCGAAGTGCTCGTAGCCGTTCCCGCGGGGGATCCTCAACCTGCTCTCGGCGTTCCCGGATTTCACTTCCCGAATCTCAGGAATGTCGATCGGGCCGCCCCTGAGGAAGACGAGCAGAGAGTTTGGCACGACACTCACCTTCCCATTCGGAAACGCAGAAGAATTCTTCGAGACGATCATCCGGCCGGTTGACGGCGTACACACGGAGTACCCCAACGGAAAGCCGTTCAACCCAGGAAAACCAACAGCGCACGACGCAAGCCAGGGGCGCACTCGCACCGCAGCCAGCAGATCACAGGGATGCCTCAGAAGCCGCTATTCCATCCGAACAAAGCCCCGATTCCGAAGCGCCGCCAAGGATAAGTACGAAAACTGCGCCATGCTCCCGAGGCGCGCCGAGTCATTGACATAGTCGCAGGTCAGAGGGGGAGTATCGGCTGACTTCCGGATACGATCTCCCCAGTTCACGGGCGCTCCCGCCATAATTCCCCACCGAATTCTTGAGAATTCTTCGACGAGCACCCGGGAAGGCACCCGCCCATGCTCACCTAAAATACCCAGTGGCAAGCCTTGGGTCGCTTCCGACCCCACTCGGCGAGGCGTCGAAAAAGTTGTGCGCTCCCGATCCGGCCTCGCGCTACCACCCTTATCGAATTCCCTATTGCCATGCACCGGAACCCGAACCTACCGTGAGGAAAACGCCTCCCCGACTCGGCCGCAACGGCCTTGTCAGGCGTTCGGAAGACGGAAAAGAGGAATCCTATGTCCCCGATTCTCCTCGCACTCGTCCCCTCGCAGGGTCCGGCGACCGGGGGTAGCCCCGTGCTGCTCGTCGGCACCGGGCTGACCGGGGCCACGGCGGTCCTGTTCGGCGCCACCCCCGCGCTCAGCTACACCGTCCAGTTCGACGGCGCCATCACGGCCGTCGCCCCGCCCGGGACCGGGACCGTCCCGGTCACGGTGGTCACGCCCAGCGGCACCAGCAACAACCTCAGCTACACCTACCAGCCGCCGACCCCGCCGACCATCCTCGCGCTCGTGCCGCCGGTCGGCCTGGCCACGGGCGGCCTGCCCGTCCTCATCGTGGGCCACGGCCTGTCCGCCGCGACGTCGGTCCTGTTCGGCGCCACCCCGGCCTCGAACTTCACCGTGCTGGGCGACGGCGCCATCCTGGCCGTCTCGCCGGCCGGATCCGGGACCGTCCCGGTCACGGTGACCACGCCGGCCGGCACCAGCAACGGCGCCACCTACACCTACCTGTAGGACGGCGGCCGAACCGCCGGTCCGAGCGCGAGATGACCCGGCGGCACGAGAACAGTGAGCTCCGACAGCATTCGCTGTCGGAGCTCACTGTTCGTCGGACACCCCGTCATGGACGGGACTCCGACCTCCGCGCCGCTCCCGGAAGCGGCGGCGGCCCTAGGGTGTGTCTGACGATTCGCGTTGGATCAGCGAGTGGCTCCCCCAGCCTTCGGCCGGGAGGTACCCCCACTTCGCGCCCGTCTGGGTGCGCCCGAATCGCCCTCGTACTGGGTGTACTTGGACGATTCGGGCGTGCGTCCAGGCGGGATGATCCGGCGTCGTGCGCCCGGCAAGATCCGCCGGACAGGCCCTAGATCGCCGGTGCCGCGGTGTAGGTGTAGGCGAGGCCGTTGCTGGTGCCGCCGGGGGTGGTCACGGTCACCTGCACGGTGCCCGAGCCCGCCGGCGCGGTCGCGGTGATCTGAGTGTCCGACACGGCGGTGAAGGCAGCCGGCGCGGACCCGAAGGCGACCGCGGTGGCGGCGCCCAGCGCGCTGCCCGTCAGCGTGACCGTGTTCCCGCCCGAGGTCGGCCCCGCCGCGGGAACCACGCTCACCAACTGGGGAACGGGAACGTAGGTGAACGCGACACCATTGCTGGTGCCACCGGGGGTCGTCACCGTGACCTGCACCGTGCCCGAACCCGCCGGCACCGTCGCGGTGATCTGCGTCGCCGACACCACCGTGAACGACGAGGCGTTGACGGCACCGAACCGCACCGCCGCCGCCCCCAGCAGATTGCTTCCGGTGACGGTGACGGTGGTTCCGCCGAGGACAGGCCCTTGGCCGGGGACCACAGCGGTGAGCTGGGGGCTGCTCAGGTAGAAGTAGGGCACCGGAAGGCTGGTGCCGGCGGCCGTGGTGACGGTGACGCCGGACGGCCCCGGCCCCCCGGCCGGCACGGTCGCGGTGATCTGCGTCGCCGACACCACCGTGAACGACGAGGCGTTGACGGCACCGAACCGCACCGCCGTCGCCCCCGTGAACCCCGTGCCCGTCAGCGTGACCGTGTTGCCACCGGACGCCGGCCCCTGGGCCGGGACGACCGTGGCCACCACCGGTGCCGCGGTGTAGGTGTAGGCGAGGCCGTTGCTGGTGCCGCCGGGGGTGGTCACGGTCACCTGCACGGTGCCCGAGCCCGCCGGCGCGGTCGCGGTGATCTGAGTGTCCGACACGGCGGTGAAGGCAGCCGGCGCGGACCCGAAGGCGACCGCGGTGGCAGCGCCCAGCGCGCTGCCCGTCAGCGTGACCGTGTTCCCGCCCGAGGTCGGCCCCGCCGCGGGAACCACGCTCACCAACTGGGGAACGGGAACGTAGGTGAACGCGACACCATTGCTGGTGCCACCGGGCGTCGTCACCGTGACCTGCACCGTGCCCGAACCCGCCGGCACCGTCGCAGTGATCTGCGTCGCCGACACCACCGTGAACGACGAGGCGTTGACGGCACCGAACCGCACCGCCGTCGCCCCCGTGAACCCCGTGCCCGTCAGGGTCACCACCGACCCCGCCGCCCCCGACGCCGGACTGACCGAAACGATCACCGGAGCGGCGACCGCATACGTGAACGCAACACCGTTGCTGGTCGCCCCCCACCACCACGCCACCACGGTCACCTGCACCGTGCCCGAACCCGCCGGCACCGTCGCAGTGATCTGCGTGTCCGACACCACCGTGAACGACGAGGCGTTGACGGCACCGAACCGCACCGCCGTCGCCCCCGTGAACCCCGTGCCCGTCAGGGTCACCACCGACCCCGCTGCCCCCGACGCCGGACTGACCGAAACGATCACCGGTATGTTGTGGTCAAGCATGGTTTACTCCCAAAGGCTTGTGCAGTCTTCGAGTTGACGAATGTCGTGCGTGCGCAAGCGGCCGGAGAGCCGGTTGTCCACCCGGAGATGCGCGACCGCGGGCGCCGAGGCGGGGAGCCCCGGTCGATGGAGGGAACATCGACCGGGGCTCGTCAGGGGTGTGTCGCCGGGCGGGTCAGGCGGAACAGACCGGCTCTTCCCAGCGGAGGAGACTGCCGTCGTCCGCCCGGTCGCCGTCGCCGGGAGCCTCCCCGGGGCGGTCGGGACGCCGTCCTCGGCCGATCCGCCCCCGGCGCCGCCTGTGCTTGCCGCGGACGGACTCGGCCGAGCGCATCACGGAGGAGTTCCGTTCGAAAGCGTGGCCGTCGACGGCTGCGGTCGCGCTCTCCGTCGTCGACGGTCTGCTCGGAGGTTGACGGCCCACCAGCACGGTCGGCACGTACCACCCCAGCAGGTGCCCCCAGCACCACACCGCTGAAGTCGTCCGTCGACGGTCCGAGGGAGGGGAGCTGGCAGACCACCTGTCCGCCGCACGGGCCAGCACGCCTCGGAGCCTTCGGATCGCTTGCATGACGCCTCCTGGGCGTATGTAAGCCGCCGCATCTGCCGGCACCGCTGAGACGGTGCCGGCAGATGGATCCACGTCCTCCACGGGGGTGCCCATCGCGAGCCGTACGTCACCCCGCCGCCTGAAGCAACAGCGGGCGCCGACTGCGCGCTTCCCCCGGGAGGGATGGGCGGCCCGCCGGTTGGATACGGAAAAGTAATCCAGAGCCGTGAAATCGGTGACAAGTCTTCCGACTCGCTTTCACCCGCTTGGCGCAGCGCCCGGCCGCCTTCCGAAATCCGCGAAACGGCCGTTTCCGTAGCGCGCGACCCGACGCCGATCAGCGAAAACGGACACCCCTTCGGGGAATTTTCACGCTGATTCCCCACCCGGTGGGATCGCGACTTCCCGACCCGGGTTTGCGCCGTGGGATCGGTCCGGGCGGGACCTGCGCGGGGACGCTCGGAGGTTGTCGCAGCGGGCCGGGTCGACCGGCCTCACAGCCGTGTCATCCCCGGCACGCCCGGCCCCGGCCGAGCCGCTGACCTGCGAAGTCCCGCCAGCGGCCGCGGGCCGGTCGTCCGCCGTGGGATCCGGCCCTGGGATCCGGCCGCGGAGTGCGGGACCCCGGGGACGTCAGGTGACGTTGCGGGTGATGTCGACGAAACGCGAGTAGTGGCCCTGGAACGCGACCGTCACCGTGAATGTGCCGCCCATGCGGTTCTTGGCCACGATCAGGTCCGCCTCGCCCGCGCGCGGAGAATCCTTCGCGTAGGCGTCCTCCCGGTGGAGCAGGATGATTGCGTTGGCATTGGCCTCGATGCCACCGGATTCCCGCAGGTCGGCCATGGCTGGTTTCTTGCCCGCGCGCTGCTCGACGCACCGGTTGAGCTGAGCGGCCACGACCACCGGAATGTTGAGGTTGGGGTGCTCGAAGCACTGGGGGTGCTCGAAGCCCCTCCCGGGACGTCCGGTCGCGCGGACCGCTTCGTCCCCTTGTCGACCCGGGGCTTGCGCGGCGGTGCGGGAGCGAGCGGCGGCCGATCCTCGGCCGTCAGCGGTCCCAGCCCGCGGTCGGCCCGGTCCTCGTTCACCTTCGCCAGCTGTTCGGGGCTGAAGAAGGAGACGGGGATCAAGATGTCGTACACACGGCGCGTGTCCGGGGCACGCGCGCAGCAGCGCGCCGACCGCGGGACCGCCGGGGCGGCGGGACGGACCGGGATGCTCCGGGACCGGAGCGCCGACCGGACGTCCGGGCAACCTCGTGCCGTTGGGTGCGGTCATCGTGTTGATCTCCTCTTCGCGACTGCAGCCATCCCGAAAGGATCAACCAGTGGCCGCTGCGCGCGGACGCCACTCACCGAATCGCGATCAACCCCTCGGAACGGGGCCGCCTCGACGCGGATGGCTCCGTCCGGCGCGCGGCGGCCGTGGGCGCCGTGCTCGGCCTGCGCCCGATCGCGGCGCCCACGGCCGCCGGCCCTTGCGCGGTCGGGCAGCCGGCTCCGTTCCCCGGAGCGACGGGGGCCGGGCGGCGGGTACGGCGGGACGAGACTGCCCGGGCGGGACCGATGACGGTCCCGCCCGGGCAGACGGCCTCGTCGGCCGTGGGGTCCGGTCGCCAGTGGCCTGACTCCCGGCTCAGATCCCCGGGCCGGCGAGGTAGGTGAACGCGCCCACGGCGGTCGCGCTGCCGCCCTCGGTGGTGACGGCGACGTCGACGGCCCCGGCGGTGCCGGGCGGCGTGACGGCCGTGACGAGCGTGTCGCTGACGACGACGAACGGGGCCGGCGTGCCGCCGAAGGTGACCGACTGGGTGGTGCTCAGGGCGGTGCCGGTGATGGTCACCGGGGTGCCGCCGGAGGTCGGGCCCACGGCAGGAACGACAGTGGCCACGGTCGGCGCGTCCACGTAGGTGTAGCTGAATCCGTTGTTGGTTCCGCCCGCAGTGGTCACGCTCACCCCGACCGATCCGGCCGCCGTGCCCGCGGGCACGGTGACGGTGATGACGCCGTCGCTGACGACGGTCGGCGTGGCGCTGTTGGCCCCGAAGTTCACGGCGGTGGCGGTCGACAGCCCGGTACCGGTGATGGTGACGGTGTTGCCGCCGGCCAGCGGCCCGGAGGTGTCGCTGAGCGAGGCCTTGAACGGCGCGCCGACGTAGTAGAAGTTCAGCGGGTTGCTGGTGCCCCCCGCGGTGGTCACGGTCACCTGGACCGTCCCGCTGCCCGACGGCGCGATGACGGTGACCGAGGTGGCGGTGTTGGCGGTGATGGTGGCCAGCTTGGAGCCGAAGTGCACGGCCGTGGCTCCGGCGAGGTTGACGCCGGTGATGGTGACGGTGGTTCCGCCGCCGGACGATCCCTGGTTGGGGGAGATGGGCACGACTGTCTCCTTGGACGAGGTGGGTGAATGCCGCGACGGCGGGCCCAGGAGGAAGCGCGGTTACGCACGGTGCGGGCCGGACCAGGCCCCGGCCGGGACGAAACGGACGGCCGAGGCGGTGGACCGGGCGCCGGCGGGCCGGTCCACGGGTGTGGCCGGGCCGCTTTCCGGGCGTGAGGACAAGACCGTCCTGGATGGATGTCGCCGGTCGCGGTGACGGGCGGATCGTTCACGCCCCACCCAGGGGAGCCCATGGCGCCACGGTAGTGACCGGCCGTACGGCAGGCCGACGCCCCACTCCCCCGGAGAGGATGGGCGACCCACCGGCTTGGAGCTTCCAGTAACCCATTGAGGTGACAAGCAGGCAAGGCACTTGACGTCGCATCACCCGATTGGCGGCACGTTGCGGCCTGGAGCGCGGCCCGCCCCGCGCGAACGCCCGGCCGCGCCGGACGCGTGGACCTTCCGGTCGCACCGGCGGGACCGTCCGCGGGTCGGTCCCCTGGCGGCCGCGTGCGCTTCCGGCGTGCGGCGGCGAGCCCACGACGCGTCAACTTCCGTTGACGTCCGACCCGGCCGACGTCCGGGCACGGGAGCGGACGGGGGGCGCGCGGGTGCGCATGTACACCGGCATATGCCACCGACCGTTTCTCCGAGCGGCGGTGCCGACCGTGCGACCGGCCAGGATCACGGCCGTGCGCCACGGTACGCCGGGCACGGTGGCGCGACGGGCCGCCGGATGCGTGAACGGCCCGGAATTCCTGGGAGGACCGGGAGCGCCGCCGCGCCCACAGAGGTCTATTCCAGTCGACCCTCATTGCGTGCTTGCGAAAGTTGTCAAGCATCCGGCAGTCGGGATCCGGCCACTCTTTGGCCGATCTCCGCGTGCGACTTGACACGAGATGCACGGGGTCTTCGCCAATTGATTGCAGCTCGATTCGCTCACTCAAATTGCACAGCAATCGGCGAGGTCTTGAAGAATCCTTTCTGCTCCCGCCTCCGGATTTCGTGTATATTTCCTGGCTTCCAATGGGTCCCATGAGGGATCCGTAATCCCTATCGGATCCTTACAGGAGCAAAATTGCTGACCGGAGAGGAATACATCAACATCTGTGCCCTGCGATCCCGAGGATTGTCCATCGCCGCAATCGCCCGTCTCCTCGGCCGTGACCGCAAGACGGTGAGCTCCTATCTGAGCGGGAAGCGCACGGTCGGGGTCCGCAGCTCCGGCGGGGGCGAGTTCGAGCGGTTCATCCCCTACTGCCGCCAGCGACTGCAGGACGATGCCCACTTCGAGGCGTCGGCGCTGTTCGCCGAACTCGTCGATCTCGGCTACAACGGCGGCTACTCGACCTTCACCCGCGCTCTGCGGACCCATCAGCTGCGTCCCAGGTGCCCGCTGTGCCAGCGTCCGCCCCGCACCCGCCCCGCTCGGCAGGACGACGCGGAGGAAGTGCACTTCCGCTGGTTCGTCTTCTGCGACCCCCCTGCGGACTGGGGCTGCACCCACGCCTGCGTCCTGGTGGGACGCCTGACCCGCTCCCAGCGCTGGAGCGCGGCGCTCGCGGAGCAGATCGACTTCGGCCACCTGGTCGGCTCCGTCGACCGGATCCTGCGCCAGCTCGGCGGGACCGGCTGGCGCTGGCGCTTCGACCGGACGCCGGCGGTCCACTGCCCGGGAGGCGGCAAGCTGACCACGGCGCTGGGCAAGGTCGCGAAGCACTACGGTGTCGTCGCGGACCTCGGTCCGGCGCGGCAGGGCGCCGACGACGAGGCGATCGGGCAGACGCTCGCCCTGTGGTGGCGGACCGGCGGTGCGGACACCGGCCCGCTGGAGGCGCAGGAGAGCCTCGACAGGCTGGCCAGGCTCATCCACACCCGCCAGGCCCCGACACGGGGCGGCCACGACGGGAGCACCGTGCCGCCCGCGCCGGTCCTGCTCGACCTCCCCCACGACCCGTACCCCGCCAGGATCAGCGTGACCCGCGCGGTCTCGGCCAACAGCATGGTGTCGTACCGGGGCAACCTCTACGCGGTTCCGCGGCACCTGCACGGCCACACCGTGGAAGTGCGCCAGAGGCTCGGTGACCCGCTCCTGGCGATCGCGACCCCTCGTGGACGGGTGATCGCCCAGCACTCACTGGCGCCCGACGGTGCCGGCCTGTCGGTCATCGGCCACCGGCACGGGATCGGTCTCGATCGTCCGCTCCCTGTGCCCAGGCCGGCTTGCAACAGCAAGATGTACAGTCCGCCGTCCGCCGAAGCGCTCGCGGCGGCCGAGGCGCTCCGACAGGACACCCGCCAGGAGGACGGATTAGAGCCCGGTCGACAGGCCGGCGCTTCGTCGGCGCGCTCCGGCCGGTCCTGGCGGTGGACGGACGTCCTCGGCCGGATCCGGAAGGACCCGGCCGAGGACGAGGAGCACGTCCGGTCCGAAGCCGTGATCCACCTCGCCGCGCATCGGCAGCACGACCCGACGCCGTACCGGCGAAGCCACACCGGCTCGGCGTGGCACCCGAACCGGACGACACGAATGCGGCAGGAGCCCTCCGAGGGGAGATAGCGCGTACGACGGCCCCGCGGTCTGCCGGACCCTGCGCCGGGCGTGATCACGCCCGGCGCAGGGTCCGGCAGACCGCGCCCGAGGACGCGCGGGGTCGCGCCCCCGTCCTGCGCACGGCCGGCCGGGTCCGGGTAATTTCACCGACCAGCGGCAGGCAAAACGCCGGGAATTGCTAACCGAATTCCCCACCCCGCCCTTCCGGACCCCGAACACCGGCCTTCCCGACAGCAACTCGGATGGAGTAGCGCAGATTTTGTATGAAGACTACTGAATTCGCCTTCGATTGCCGGAACATCAATTCTTCGCACCACCCTGCCCGTCCGCGCGCCCTGCCATCCGTGCTCGGCGGTGCATTACGTTCCGTCCATGCCGGCGCCCCGCCGGCAACAACGCTTCTTTTCGGAGGGGATTCGGATGATCCGTTCTCGTCTCGCCGCCGGCGTCGTCGCCGTCGCGATCGCAACCGGCGCTGCCCTCGCCATCGCCCCCGCGGCCCGGGCCGCGGAAGCCCCCGTGCTCCAGGGGTCCACGTGTGCCGCCGATCTCGCGGCCGCGCTCGACAGCAACGCGGCGGCCATCGAGGCCGACACCGCCGACGACACCGCCACCGCCCGTGCCGACAACCTCCACACCCTCGCCGTCCTGGCCGGGGCGAGGCACGACTGCTCCTGCCAGCACGGCCAGGTCCGCGCGGACATCGCCGCCGCGGCGGCCGACAGCGTCCGCGCGGCGCTGTCCAACTCGGTCGGCGACTCCGCCGCCGCGCTGGACAGCGAGGACGCCGTGGCGGCCGAGTTGACGGAGGCCCTGGAGATCGTCTGGTACTCCGCGGTGTGAGCTCTCGCGGCACAAGGGTGCCCGTCGTCCACCCGCTCGGGTGCGGGGCCCCGGCGGTCGGGCCGCGCCGTGGAGCCGTCCGCTTCACAAGCGCGGCACGACGGCACCGGTCGACAAGGCCTCGGTCCTCGATGCGCCGGACAGCGGGGCCCACCTGGTGAAGGTCACGTACCCGCGTGGTCCGCGAAGGCCGGGCGGCGTCCGGCGAGGTGGCTACCGTCTCCACCTCGCCGGACGGCGTCATGACGCCGTGCGGGCGTGAGGCGTACCGCGATGAAACCCGATCAGCCCATCCCCGAGTGCGCGGTCGTGGAACCGCGCACTCGGTGGACGGGCTGATGCGTGACCCGCCGAGGCATTGCCTCCGGAGGGGCCTGTCACTGCTGGGGCTGGCGGAACAGGTCCTGTCGGGTGACGCCGTCCGCGAACATGGCGTTCTCACTCAAGCCCGCGAGCAGGTCGAGGACGGCGGCCAGCGGCTGGTATTCCGTGCGGATGGCCGGGTGCTCACCGCACTCGTTCAGGTGCTCCCAGAGCGCGTGGAAGTAGTCCTCCAGCTCCAGACGCGCGTTGAACTGCGCGCTGAGCCCTTCGGAATCGAGGCGACGCAGGCCGTCGCGGTCGAGCCGGGCCACCGAGTTGATGACGCTGTTGACGATCTCACGGCTCTCGATGCCTGAGCTGGACATGGGTTCTCCTTACGATGTGCGCGGTGGAAGACGGGGGCTGACGCTCGATGCGCCGCCCGGCCCGGCTGGATCGCGGCCGTCCCGCAACGGTCAGCACGCCGCGGCGCTCCGACCGGACAGCGGGACGGCGGCCCACACCGAGCAGCTGCCGTCCGTACCGAGCCGCACCCCCCAGTCCTGCGAGTAGTCCGCGACGAGCGCCAGACCCCTACCGTGGTCCTCCTCCGGCGTGGCGCGGTGCAGCCGCGGCACCACGGAGGTCCTTCCCTGGTCACGGACCTCCACCAGGAGCCGGTCCGCCGTCCGGCGCAACCAGGCGGTGATGTACGCGCTGTTGGAGTGCTCGACGGCGTTGGTGACCAGTTCGGAGATCACCAGCAGGACGGCCTCCCGGGTATGGCCGGCCCGAACGCCCTCGGCGTCCAGCCACAGCCCTGCCAGCCGCCGGGAGACCGGTACCGCGCGGACCAGGGACGGCAGCCGGAAGGACAGCGGACGGCCCCTGACCCAGTGGCGCAGGACATCTTCGGCGAGAGCTCCTGTCGGCCGTCCATCGATCTCTGCGGTGGTCAGTGGAATCTCCTCCTCGGTGAACGGCGGGACCGCTTCCCGGCTCACGGGCCGCATGCGACTGCTCGTGGCTTTCGCGTCCCGGTCCACGCCCGGCGCCTGCGGACCATTCCCTTCGGCGCGCAGCCGGCCGAGCGGGCGCCGGACTGGTGGAAGTAAATCAGAAATAGATTATTCGCGGGGAGCTATCCGCCGCAAGAAAAGGGGGGCGCATTTATGCAATGCAGCGCCTAGTGTGAAGGTAGGAATAGTTCACGCCGTCGACGATCCGGTGGAATGAAACGGCTTGTATCGTCCACCCGGGTCCGGATCCGACAGCGAATGGCAGACATCCGGGGTCATTGGTCCCGGCAATCAGTGGAGCCTTTTGGGGCGGACTTCCTCCGGGCGCACAAGGGCGGAGGCTCGCTCACGGAATTCCGCACCGACCTGGCCGAAATCAGCCGTTTCGCCTGTGCGCGTCGCGGCCGGGAAGGCGTCCTGGTGGGGATGCGCAGCCGGGCCGGCCGGCCTCGGCCGGACGTCGCACCGGAGTGGGAGGCACCGTCGACGAGGAGCTGCGCCGCGAGAAGCTGCGCCGGGAACGATCCTGTCGTGGGGCCTCTGATCGACGGTGTGACCCCGAAGGCCCGTGCACGCCCGGGAGGAGTGCTTCTGCCGGCTCTTGCGGAGACGACCCCGTGAGCCGACGCGGGCCGGTGCGATGGAGTCGCACCGGCCCGCTGATCCAATTTCCTCGACCGGGGGTGCGGCAACGCGCCACTTCAGCGATTGGGCGCAATCCGGAAGCGCCGGCAGACACCGCAGCTACTTACCCCCGGGGAGGATGGGTGACCCACCCGATTCGGATGCACCCAGTTACTCATCGGACCGAAATAGCCGCAATCCCCAGACCGGTCGATTCACTCGTACGGCCGAGCGCGCCAGAAATGCAAACCGCTTGTGCGATCGGACCGGAAGCCCTTCCGTCAGGAAATTTTCATATCCCGGTCCGTCCGCTCGGGAAATTGGACACCATATCCGGAGGAGACTGCCCGTCGATCGCGGAATACCGCGTGCGGGAACCGGTCGGGACCCGACGGCGGCGATCACCGCACACCGACCGCAGGCTCGATCGGAACGACAGGAGCCGGACCCGGGGTGGGGATCCCGGCCGGCTGTCCCCGCACCCGCGTCGGCCTCGGGCGCCGGCGGCAACCGGCGGACCACCGGAGAGGCGGACCCGGCGGGAGGTTCCGCGGTGGCGTCCCGCAGGCCCCGGCCGCGCTGCGGCGGCCGTGCCGGCCTTCCCCGCATCGGGTCGGCCGTCCCGCCGCGGAGCGGGATCGGACGCCGCTACGGCTCCCGGGGGCACGTCACGGGGCCCGGTCCCGTGTCCGGGCTCCCGGCCGACGCCTCCCCGACCGGCAGCCTCCCGACCGGCAGCCTCCCGACCGGAGGCCTCGGTGGCGCCCCGCCGGTGCCGAGCGGCGTCGGCGGGGCGGGCCGTCGGCAGAGCCCCGCCACCACGGGCACAGGTCCGTTCCCGCTCGATCCGGCGAGCGGCGATCCGCCGGCGAAGGACTGCTCCTTCCGACTCGTCGTCCCCTGCCGCCGACCGGTCGGCGGGTTCGCCCGCACCGGGCTCGACCCGCGCCGTGAACGGGTCCGCCGGGGGTGGCGCGTGCGGCGCCCGGTCGGACGGCTCCCACTGCGCCCGGAGCCGGCGGCAGGCGGCAGCGGCGGCGGCGGGACCGCAGGAACGGCAGGTTTCCGGATCGTCGGCGTCGCGGACGACCAGCGGCCCGCGGCAGAGCGCGCACTCGGGGCTCCGGACCGGCCTGCTCCCGGTGACCGTCTCGCTCGCCCGGTCGACGACCTTGACCAGCCAGGGCAGCGGGGAGACCACCGAGGACCACGGCACGGCGCCGACCGGCTCCCTGCGGCGCGCGAACTCCCACGCCGACTCCAGGGCTTCGAGGACCACCGCGCCGTGGACCTCGGGGGATGTGCCGTAGTCGGCGAAGGTCGCGACGATGTACCGGGCGAGGAAGTCGAGCTGTCGCTCGGTCAGCCGGTCCGCCAGTTGCCTCGGCAGGCGGCTCAGGGCCGACGACGCGGTTTGCCGGCCCCACCGCTTCTGCTCGTCGGTCATCGACCGGATCGTCCTGCGGTCGGTCTGCCGTCCCTCGCGCCCCCTCGGGCCTGCTGCGTCCCCGTCGGCTCCCGCCGCGTGGCCTCGCGCGCGGGTGCGCACGGTTCCCGGTCCGCGGGACGGACGACCGTCCACGACCGCGGACGTGTTCAGCAGGTCATGTTGGAAGGATCGTGTTTCTGCCACCGAATCGGGGGTGGCCGGTGTCACCGGAACGGGGGCATCGGCTGTCACCGAACCGGCGGCCTCCCGGCCCGGGTCGAGCAGGTCGCCGTCACGGGAATCCGGTCCGGTGTCGAGGACCCCGACACCGTCGCCCGCGGGCCCGTCCGCGGACCGCGGCGCGGGGACGGGCCCGCTCGGGAGGGACTGCGGCTGCCCGTCCGGTACGCGGACGGGCACGGGATGGACGACGTACCTGTACGCCCTCCTCTCGACGGCTCCTCGGCTCACCCACCCCTGGGCCAGGAGTTCGGCCACCGCTTCACGGGCCGTCGCCTCCTTCATCCCGCACTCGCGCGCGATCCGCGCGACGGGAGTCGGTTCGGGGAAGTGCTGCCGCAGGGAGAGCAGGGCATAGACCTTGAACCGGGTACCGGCCAGACTCGCCCGGGCGTAGGAGCCGACGCACACGGTGAGCTCGTCGTCGGCAGGCGGACGGACACGACGGTTCATGGTTCCGGTGGCGGGATTCCGCGACGCCCGAACCAGGTCCTTGGCCTTCGCCCTGGCGATCAGACGGTTGACACCGCCCCGTGACAGCCCCAGCTGCCGCCCGATGGTCTCGTCGGCGGCGAAGCAGAATCCCGACTTCCAGCCGTAGTCCTGTACCAGCGTCACGACCCGGAGCAGGTCGCCGGTCAAGTCCCTGTCACTGAGCCACGCCGCCGGGAACCGGGTGGCGGGCAGGCCGGCCCGCCCGGTCGCACGGGCCTGCCCGCGAGCAGGCCCGGGGCCTTGGGCCTGCTCCGTGCCCACGGTCTCCGAGTACCCCGGGCTCACGGAGCACCGCCGAACGCCCGACGCCCGCCCGTCTCCTTGCCCGGCCCGCCCGGCCGCCCGTCGACGCCAGGACCGGTCGACGGGCGATACGCCGGCCGGCCCGAAGTCGCCGGGGCGGCCCTTTCCCCGACCCGCTCCGTTCGAGCGGTGGTCACGCGCGCTCGACAGCCCGTTTGGGAAGGTCCTTTGAGGTTTCGCTCATTCAGAGCCCTGCGTCCTTCCCGGGGAAGGACGGAACGGCGGATCACGACATGGGTGGGGAGCGGCTGGCAGATTCTGATTCGGTGATGCAAAATGGCAGTGCCTACTTACGGACGTGTGAGGAGGCAACAGCCCGTCAGGACACAGGTTCTCGCCTGATCCGAGTGTGCGGACGGGCCGAGGCAGCGGTGAGATTCCGTCGTCGACTCAGGTATGTGGCCGGCGGCGACGGATACAGGGCGTTCAGACACCCAGGCATGTGATTGGTGCACAGACGGTGGAGGTCCGGTGGTGCGGACCAAGTCCGTCTCCATACTGCTAGGTCACGTCAAAACCTCCCCACAGGGGGCACAGTGATTGAAGAGGGTCGAACGAACGAAGAGAAGCGATCACGAGTGGTCGCTTCTGCCTGACGCGGTTTCGAATTCAGGCGCCCGAGGGTGATCTGGAACAGCGATGTCGCACCGACTGCACCCCCACAGCCGTCCGGACTCACCCGAGTCCGGACGGCTGATCCACGACTGAACCAAGTCTCGACCAAGAGTACTCCTCCCATCACAGGGTGTGAATACCTCTCGTGTACGACTCATTGTCGGGGCCCACTGGATCCGGCCACGGGCAGTGGTTCGTTCCGGTCGGCAGGAACGGACGGCTCGAACGCCTGGCAGTGGGGTTCGGTCGTCCGCCCGGAGCGTTCCTCGTGACGGCGGCGGCAGGACGCCGACCATGATGCGGCATCCAGCGGTCCTATCACCAGTCACCCGAAACGGGAAACGTGCAACCGGCCATTTCACGCACGCAATCCGAGCGTCCGTTAATCGGATGACCGAACGGGAAAGGGGCGCAACAGTGGCCGTGCGGCTCCCGCGCGAGCGAGCCCCGCTGGGGAGAATTGCAGAGCATCCG
Organism: Streptomyces sp. 1114.5; assembly: GCF_003635085.1. Lineage (NCBI taxonomy): Bacteria > Bacillati > Actinomycetota > Actinomycetes > Kitasatosporales > Streptomycetaceae > Streptomyces > Streptomyces sp. 1114.5. Next base: position 545,771 of record NZ_RBXE01000003.1, on the reverse strand, counting down.
GCACCGTTCGAGGCCGTCCCGCTACGGAAGAGGGGAAGCCGAGCGAGCGGACGGGGTCGCGCCCGCTTCGACCGTCCCCATCCGAAGCCAGCCGCAAGAACGCCGCACGCCCGGTAAGGAGCTCGGCGGCCCGGGTAAAAGCTCCGAGCGCCGGCAGCCTGAGCATATTTCAGGACACCCGGATGCCGTACATTTCCCGGAGATTAGCCCATCGTTGTCGGGGCATGAGTCCAACAGCAGTCAAGCCGCCTCTTCCATTGCCGCTGGAGCGGGACCGGATGTGCAGTGCCGGTGACAACTGGCTATTCGTTCCGGACCGGACGAATCCCGCGGGCGACCTGGAAAGTGGTTATCTCGTGAAGAATGGCGAACGCGTGGTGCTGACGCATTGCTCACGCCAGCTGGCCGAACTCTTCCGCATCCTGCGCCGGCTCGAGTTCGAGTTCTCGACGCGGCTGCAACGATCAGAGGAATAAACGGGCTGATCGAGAGCGCCGGCCACGATCCACGATGACGCAAAACAGGAGGACTGCTGTGTACGAGTCGACGGACATCGATTCCAGCCCCTACCGCACAGCCGGGTTCACCCCCGACAACGGGGTCATACACAACCGCTCCCTCTGGCCGTCCACCGGGCAGCTGTCCGCCGACCTGTCCTATCCGGTCGTCAACGGCTGGGTCGACCCGGTCGGCAACGGCTGGGTAGACCCGGGGATGCTTCCGCATCCTTCGAACGCGGAAGCGGTCGAGGAGGAGGCCGGCCTGCCGGCCATGGGCTTCCACCCCCAGTTTGTCGCCGACCACCGGGAGCACCGCGCCCGCCCGGCACGCCGCCGGCCCGACGTCCTCGGATCCGTCATCGGATTCCTGACGCTGACGATCGTCACCGCGGTCTGCATCCTCGGTTGGATGATCTCCTACCATCCGCTGCGGGACGTGGCCCTCTCGCAGCTGCCGAGGGGTCTGTCCCAGTACTGGCCGGTCGTCGTCTACGGACCGTGGATGGTCGCGTCCCTCTCCGTTCTGCGTGCCGCTCTGGGAGGGCGCAGGGTGGCGAACTCCTGGTCGGTCATCCTGGTGTTCGCGGGTATCGCCAGCCTCCTGTGCATCGTCAGCACACCCTGCACGATGCCCGAGGCCGTCGTCGCGGGCCTTCCGCCGGTGACGGCTGTGGTGTCCTTGCAGCAGATGGTGCGCCAACTGCTCGTCGCCCGACAGGAGTCCCAGGAGGACCGTCGGCAGAAACCCTCACACCGGGCATCCCGGTAGCACCCGGACAACACGGCGCCCGCATTCCCCGCCCGTCCGTGAGGCAGCCCGAAGACCGCGACCACGCGTCACACGCCGGGGCCACGGAGCGCGCTCCCGCATCGACCGGCCGCCGATCCGCTGCCACGCGGGACCCCGCGGTCGGTGACGATCGCTGCGCCCTCTTCCCTCCCCGCCCGTGCCCGGGGCAACCGATCGGGCGTGCCGCACCGAGCGGCTCCCATGACGAGGCGGGTCACATCAGGTTGGCCCAATGGGGTGAATCCTCCATCTTTCGGGTGACCTCACGTTTGGCGCGGGTAGCTACGGAGTGCGTGCGACGAGCTGCAGACCGTAGCCGCACCCGGGCGCTGAACTCATACGGCCGGTAACCATGCTCCGACGGAATTGAAAGGAACGAGACTCATGCTCCTCGCTCTGCTCGGTAACATCGTGGCCTTCCTCGGCTGGCTGCTCTAGCGGTTGTCGACCCACCCGGCGGCGAGCCGGCCCCGCCCGCGCGTTCGGTGACGGGGCCGGACTCACCAAGAGCCTGCCGCGACTGCAGGATGTCCGGCGACTGACGCCATCCCATGCCGCACGCCGGCCGGGCCTCACCGATCCGGACAAGCCGGCGCTGGTCGCGCAACGCCACCGTGACGACCCTCCGGGCGAGCGCGACGCCTCGGCCGACAGGCCTTCGACAGCCCGGGGCCGGCCTTCACCTCCACCGGCAGCGGGAACGGCTCCACAAGCCGGAATCCCGCCGCGGTGATCACGATCCCCGCCACCGCTGCGGTCGGCACCTGCACAGGTACCGTGACCACTCCGCCACCTGACGCCGTGCCGAGGCGCGGCCGCTGCGCAGGCCGCTGCCGCACGGATCGCCACGCGGATTCCCGCCGATTACCGCCCGGTCTGTACGCGAGGCGGGACCCGAGAGAGGCCGGCGTCGCATGCTGGGCTGTTCGGGTGATCCCGCACGACCGGCTCTTGTCACCCATTTGATGGTATGGGTCACTTTGAGCAGTAGAACCGGTGGGCTGCCCATCCCTTGCCGGGGGCCGTGCCTGAGGCGGTCGCAGCGGTTCTCCCGTGTGCTCCTCCGGTCATGAGGACCAGTGAGGGCCGTCGACCGCCTGCAGCACGGGCCGCAGCGCCGCGGGCAAAGCCCCCGCGGCGGCATCAGCCGCAGCCACTTGTCCCATGAACGCCTTCCACGTCCGGGGCAGTGCGCTGCGAGGCTCCGAACCGTGCTCAGAGAGGCTGCGCCGTGACCGACTCGATCCGACCCGATGCGCTGCTGTCCGCCGTCGCGCTGCCCCGGCAGGGCTTCACCGTGATGTCATCGGCCGACGCCACGATCCCCGTCGGCCTCTCCCCGCTGGGGGTGGCACTGTCCCCGGACGGGGGACGCGCCTACGTCGCGAACCGGGCGTCGAACACCATCAGCGCGATCGACACCGCCACCGACACCGTCACCGCGATCATCACCACCGGCGGCGGCCCGTTCCTCACGGCGGTCTCGCCGGACGGCACCCGCGTCTACGTGACCCTGTTCGACGACGGCACCCTCGGGGTGATCGACACCGCCACCAACACCCTCACGGCCACCGTCGCGGTCGGTGCCGCAGCCGTCGCGGTGGCGCTCTCCCCGGACGGCGCCCTCGCCTACGTCACCAGCCAGAGCGCCAACACCCTCAGCGTGGTCGACACCGCGACCACTACGGTCACCGCCACCGTGACCACCGGCCCGATGCCGGTCGGCGTCGCCGTCACCCCCGACGGCACCCGCGCCTACGTCGGCTGCGTCGGCGACAGCTCCGTCAGCGTGATCGACACCGCGACCAACACTGTCATCGGCAGCTTCACCGCCGGCGACGTCCCGGTGATCATCGCCTTCAGCCCGGACGGCACCCGCGGCTACGTCTGCAACGCGGGCAGCGACAGCGTCAGCGTGGTCGACACCGCCACCACGACCGTCATCGCCACCATCGGCGTCGGCAGTCTGCCCCGTTTCGTGGCCGTGAATCCGGACGGGACCGCCGCCTACACCACCGACTACGCCGACAACACCGTCAGCGTGATCGACACCACGACCGACACCGCCACCGGCAGCATCCCCGTGGGCAACGGCCCCGTCTGCGTCGCGGTCGCCCCCGCCGGGAACCGGCTGTACGTGACGGACAACGCCGACAACGCCGTGAGCGTGATCGCCCTCACCGTCGAGCCCGACCGCGGCAGCACCGCCGGCGGCACCATCGTGACCCTCCGGGGCCACGACCTGGCCGGAGCCACCTCGGTCCGCTTCGGCGGCGCCCCCGCCACGATCCTGGCGAACACCGCGACCTCGATCACCGTCAGCACCCCCGCCGGATCGGGAACGGTCCCCGTCACCGTCACCACCCCCGGCGGCACCGCCGTCTTCGGCACCTTCTCCTACCTCCCGCCCCCGCTGCTGACCGGAATCATCACCAGTGCAGGCCCCGCCATGGGCCCCTACACCGGCGGCGGCACCGCGGTCATCACCGGGGCCGACCTGGCCGGAGCCACCTCGGTGCGCTTCGGCTCCCGACTCGCCACCATCGAGTCCGTCACCGACACCGCCGTCACCGTCACCATCCCGGCCGTCCCGTCCCCCGGCCCGGTGCCCGTCACCGTCATCACCCCCGGCGGCAGCGCCGGCGGCCAGACCTTCACCTACCTCGACGTGCCCACCGTGAACGGCGTCAGCCCCGACTCCGGACCCGCCGGCGGCGGTACCGACGTCACCCTCACCGGCAACCACCTGGCCACCACCCAGGAGGTCACCTTCGACGGCGCGCCCGCACCGTTCTCCGTCACCTCCGACCAGATGATCGCCGCCGTCGCCCCGCCCCACTCCGCCGGCGCCATCACCATCACCGTCACCACCCTCGGCGGCAGCACCGGCGACACCTACACCTACCTCGACGCCCCCGGCATCTGACCCTGCCGCCGACCCGGCCCGTCCCCGGGGCGCGTCGCACGCCTGCGCGCCCCGGGGCGGGGGACGTTCAAGGGCCCTCCCGGGCCGCTGGCCGGCGGCGTGACGTACGGCCCGGCTGGCCGCACAGCTCGGGGCGGTCGTCAGAGAGTCAGCGGGCCGCGCCGGCTCCCGGCTGCTGCACGCCCTGGCGGTCCCGGCGTCCCGCTCGACAGCACTGCGGGCACTGATGCGCCTGCCGCTGCCCACGCGGCAGGCGCCACGGGTTCTCGGTGTGGACGACTCCGCCCTCAAGCGCCGCCACCGGTACGCCACCGTCCTGATCGACGCCGAGACCGGCGAGCGGATCGACGTACTCCCCGGCCGAGGCGCCAACGCCTCGGAGACGTGGCTGCGCGAGCACCCCGGCGCGGAGGTCGCCTGCCGGGACGGCTCCGGATCCTACGGCGAGGCCGTACGCCGGGCCCTGCCCGAAGCGGTACAGGTCAGCGACCGATGGCACCTGCGTGGTGGCCGCCCGGGGTCAGCTGTTCCTGCCGCGGGCGGCGACGCGCCAGCGGTCCACGAGCCTGCCCTCGCTGACCACGGCGACGTCGTCGACGAGGTTGACGGCGACGCAGACGTGGTTGGGGATCACGCGCAGCCGCTCGCCCAGGGCGGGGAGGTCGACGCCCTCGGGCCAGACCACGGTGGCGTGGTGCTCGGAGAGCGCGGTGATACGGGCTTCGGGGTGGTCCATGAGGCGGCCGTAGCCCGTCGCCCAGGCGGGGCGGTCGCCGCCGAGGACCTTGCTGCCCGCGTCCAGGACGAGCCGTCGGGGTGTGGCGTCGTTCCCCTCGTGCCGGCTGACGACGGTCGCTGCGACGGTGAGCGCGATGTCCGCTGCGGTGCACCGGCCGAGTTCGAGCTGCTGGGCGTCGCCGAACACGTAGACGCCGGGGCGGACCTCGGTGAGCGCCGACGGCCCGGCCTGCTCGGCGGCGCCGGTGAGTTCGGCGGTGCCGGTGAGCTCGGCGGTCGGGGTGGAGCCGCCGCTCACCCGGGTGAGCTCGAAGCCTGCCGCGGCGAGCAGTTCGGCGGCCCGGCCGAGGGCCTGCTGCTCCTCCTCGGCCGCCTTCGCGGGCATGCCCGGTGCGTAGCCGTGGCCCGGGAAGGTGAACAGCCCGCCGACGCGCAGCCCCGCACCGGCCGCCGCCCGGGCCACCGCCACGGCCTGCTCCGGGCGGACGCCGCTGCGGTGGTGCCCGCTGTCGATCTCCACCACGGCCTCGATGTCACCGGCCGCGGAGCCGAGGTGCCGGCCCGCCGCCTCGGCCGCTTCGACGGAGTCCACGCCGATCGCGATCCGCACCGGGCCGGCGAGGCGGCGCAGCCGCTCGGCCTGCCGGGGCCCGATCCACAGCGGGTAGGCGATGAAGAGGTCGGTGGCGCCGTGCTCGGCGAAGACCTCGGCCTCCCCGATGGTCGCCACCGTCAGCCCGACGGCCCCGGCCGCGAGCTGCCGTGCGGCGATCTCGGGCATCTTGTGGGTCTTGGCGTGCGGCCGCAGCCGCAGGCCCTTGGCCCGCAGGGCGGCCGCCATGCGCTCGATGTTCCGTTCGAGCACGCCCAGCTCGACCATGATGTCCGGGGTGTCGATCTCCACCGGGATGAGGCTCATCTGCTCCCTTTCGACGCGAATCGCACCGGCCATGATCCTCCGCCCGGCGGGCCGGGCACGCGCCGGGTTCCCGGCCGTACGGTCGGGGCGCGTCAGGGCGCCTGGCCGTCGCCGAGGGCGCCCGCGCGCCAGGGCCGTCGGCTGCGGCTGCGGCTGCGGCTACGGCTGCCGTCGCGGGTACCGCTGCGGACGGCGATGAGCAGGGCGTGCAGCAGGACCGCCGCCAGCGTGCCGGCGACCACCCCGTTCCCGAGGACCGTACGGACCGCGGCGGGGAACCCCGTGTACAGCGCGGGGGCGACCACCGGGAGCAGGCCCGCCGTCAGCGCCAGGCCGACGACCAGGGTGTCCGGGGAGTCACCCACCCGCACCCGGCCGAGCATCTCCACGCCCATGACGGTGATCACCGCGTACACGACCAGCGCGGAGCCCGCGACGACCGCCGGGGGCAGGGCGGCGACCAGCCGGGACAGCGGGGAGAGCAGGCCCGCCGCGATCAGCAGGCCCCCGGCCGCTGCCGTGACGAAGCGGCTGCGCACCCCGGTGAGCCGGTTGATGCCGATGTTCTCGGAGCTGGTCACCATCGTGGGCGTGCCGAGGACCGAGCCGAGCAGCGAGATCAGCGCGTCGGCGCGGGCCACCCGCGGGACGTCCCGGCCAGGGTCCGGCACGTCGCTGTTGAGGACGGTCTGGCCGGTGGCCTCGGCGAGCGAGGTGAGGCTGAAGAGCAGCAGCGGCAGGGCCGCCAGCAGGTCCAGCCGCGGGGTGCCGTACGGCAGGAGGTGCGGGAGCAGGACCTCGGCCCCGGTGGCCGGGGCGAGCGCGCCCAGGCCGGTGGCGACGGTGAGCAGGGCGCCGCCGGCGAGCCCGATCAGGACGGCGGACTGGCGCCAGGCGCCGCGCAGCAGCAGGTGGGCGACGAGCGTGACCGCGACGGTGAGCCCGGCGGCGGCCAGGGCGCCCGGTGCCGCCCGGCCGCCCGGGCCGGACAGCAGCTGGGTGCTGACCCGCACCATGGAGATCCCGACCAGCAGCACCGTCACGCCCGTGACCACCGGCGGGAAGAGCCGCACCACCCGGCCGTACAGCGGGGTGACGGCGAGCAGCAGCGCCGCCGCGAGCAGCACCGAGCCGGAGGCGACGGCGGGCCCGTGGTCGTGGGCGATCTGGACGAACAGCGCGGTGGCGGCCCCGCCCGGCAGCATCACGAACGGCAGCCGGGCACCGAAGCCCCAGACGCCGAGGGACTGCAGCACCGAGCCCGCCCCGGACAGCACGAGCGCCGCGCCCAGCAGGGAGGAGGTCTGGGCGGGGGTCAGCCGCAGCGGCGCCGCGATCAGGAACACGGTGGACACCGGGGTGGCTGCCATGGCGAGCACGTGCTGGAGGGCGAGCGGGAGCAGTCGCCGCAGCGGCAGGCGCTCGTCGGCGGGCGGTACGGCGGCGGTCCCGTCGGCGGCGGTCCCGTCGGCGGGGGTCGCTGGGGTGGTCACGGCCGGGTCTCCAGCCACGGGATCTCCTCGGGGGCGTAGCGGTAGGCGCGGAAGACGGCGTTGGGCTCGGCCGGGAAGAGGGTGCGGACCTCGCTCTCGGTGTAGGCGCCGAAGTGCGGCACCACGTACTCCCAGCAGAGGTAGCCGTCCGCGGTCACCTCGAAGAGGCGGCCCGCCGGCGAGTCGGTGACCAGGGTGTTGCCGTTGGCCAGCCGCTGGGCGGAGCCCATGAACGGGGCGAAGAAGGACTCGCGGGCGGGGTCGTGGTACTCCCACACCACCTCGTCCCGGGCCCGGTCGATCTCGATGACGCGGGAGTACGGCACGTCGTGGCCGGGGCGGAAGACGCCGTTGTCGAAGACCAGCAGCCGGCCGTCGGCGAGTTCGGTGGGGTTGTGCTGCTGGGAGACCGTGCCGGGCCGGCTGCGCCACAGGATCTTCCCGGTGGCGCGGCTGATCACCACGACCGCCGAGACGCTGCGCAGGCTGGCCAGGATGTTGCCGTCGGCGAGCGGGGTGACGCTGTTGATCAGCGGCCAGTGCTCGCGCGCGTAGTCGGGGTGGAGCGGGTAGTCGGCGCGGTCGAGGTGCTCGGCGGCCCGCCAGGACCAGCGGGTGGCGCCGTCCGCGCCGACCTCGGTGATGGTGTCGGCCCACACCGTTTCCCCGCCGGCCTCGGAGCCGGGGACTCCGCCGAGGACGGCCTTCGCCTCCGCGCCGCGCAGGGGTTCGATCCCGGTGTAGAGGACGCCGCCGTCGTCGAGGTGGTGGGCGTCGTGGTGCTGGCGCGGGTCGCGGTGCTCCCACAGCACGGTGCCGTCGGGTGCGGCGCGGAGCATCACCCCGCCCCGGTACTTGTGCCACATCGGGAACAGCGCCTGCTGCCCGGGCAGCACGCCGTTGTAGGCGAGTTGCCCGCCGGCCAGCAGCCGGGCGTGCCGGCCGGGCCGGTACGGCAGGCTCCAGCGGTGCACGGTCGTGCCGTGCAGGTCCACCAGGTACACATCTCCGCCGCCGGTCAGCGGGGCGAACAGGGTGAAGCCGGGGAAGGCAGCCTCCGGGTCGAGGGCGATGAGCCCGGTGCCGCGGCGGCGGCGCTGGTTCTGGTCGATGCGGGGCTGGGGCGGCATGATGGATCCACTCCGATCAAAGTTTTTTTGATGCTGTCAAACTGCTTCGACGATAGGAGCGTCATGTGACGGCTCTGTTGCAGCCGTGCGAAACGTGGCGGCGGGCGCATCGCGCCGGTGCGTAAGGTGGCCGCGGGAAGAAGGAGCTGATCATGAGTGACGCGGAGCCGGGATCCGGGACCGGCAGCGGGGGCGGGCGCGGGACCGGCGGCGGCGAAGCGGCGCAGCCGCGGCTCGGGGGCCCGATCCGGCAGCGCCGCCGGGCCCTCGACCTGACCCTGGCCCAGGTGGCCCGGCGCACCGGCCTGTCCGTGCCCTTCCTCAGCCAGATCGAGAACGACCGGGCCCGGCCCAGCATGCGGTCGCTCCAGCGCATCGCGGACGGGCTGGAGACCACGGCCGTCGAACTGCTGGCCTCCGCCGACCCCGTCGGCCACCCGGTGGACATCGTCCTCGCGCTGGACGACGCGGGCCTGTCGCCGGGCTCCGGGGTCCGCCCGCTGGTGCGCGGGCAACGCCGGCTGCACGCACTGGAGTTCACCGGCGACCAGCAGGCCGACCGCGAATTCCTGCACCCGGACGACGAGTTGATGTACGTCGCGGACGGCGCCGCCGAGGTCGAGGCGGACGGCCGGCTCTACCGGCTGGACCGCGGCGACACCCTCTACCTGGCCGGCGGGGTCCGCCACCGCTGGCGCAGCACCAGCCCCGGCACCCGCGTGCTGGTGGTGGCCGTCTCCGGCCACGCCGCCGCTGCGCCCCCTGCCGGGCGGCGCGACTGAGCCGAACGGCTGGTCAGCCGACGGCGGCGGCCGGTGCGGCCGGCGTGCCCGGCTCGTGCGGGCTGAAGGTGCGCCGGTAGGCGGCCGGGGAGACCCCGAAGGCCGTCCGCATGTGCGCGCGCAGCGAGTTCCCGGAGCCGAAGCCGGCCCGGTGGGCGACCAGGTCGATCGACAGGTCGGTGGTCTCCAGCAACTGCTTGGCCATTTCCAGGCGTTGGGCGGTGAGCCACTGCACCGGCGTCATGCCGACCTCGTCGCGGAAGCGCCGGGTGAAGGAGCGCAGGCTCATCCGGGCGTGCTCGGCGAGCCGGGCGAGGGACAGCGGTTCGCCGAGGTGTTCCAGCGCCCAGGCGCGGGTGGCCGTGGTGGTGGCGACGGTGGGCTCGGGGACCGGGCGGTCGATGTACTGGGCCTGCCCGCCGTCCCGCCAGGGCGGCACCACGCACATCCGGGCGGCCCGGTTGGCGACCGCGGCTCCGTGGTCGCGCCGGATCACGTGCAGGCACAGGTCGACGCCGGCGGCCACACCGGCGGAGGTCAGCACGTCGCCGTCGTCGACGAACAGGACCTCCTCGTCGACCCTGACCTTCGGGTACGCCCGGCGGAACTCCGGGGCCAGGTTCCAGTGCGTGGTGGCGGGCCGGCCGTCGAGCAGCCCGGCCGCGGCGAGCACGTAGGAGCCGGAGCAGATGGACACCAGCCGGGTGCCGGGCCGGATGCCGGCGATGGCCGCGCCGACCTCGGGCGGCAGCGGGCCGCCGTGGCCCAGCTCGGGCATGGCGTGGGTGGGCGGGACGATCACGGTGTCCGCCCCGGCCAGCGCCTCCGGCCCGGCGGCCGGCTGCACGGTGAAGCCGGCGTCGCTGAGGACCGGGGCGCCGTCGGCGGTGCAGACCACGACGTCGTAGAGCGGGCGGCCGTCGGCGTCCTGCGCGCTGCCGAAGACCCGGGAGGGGATCCCGAGCTCGAAGGGCGGGACGCCGGGCAGGGCGAGCACGGCGATCCGGTGACGCCGTGACCGCCCTGTCGTCCGCGCCGCATCCGTACACACGCCTGTCCTGCTGACCATGGCCAGATCCTGTCACATAGTGGCCGGACGGCCAACGCCGCCGAGGCCCGCGATGCCGGATCGTGGACTGCGCCGCCGGGGATCCGGCGACGCACGGAGAGCTACGGAACGCAACGAAGGACGAGGCAGGACGGCATGCGAGCAGTGGTCGTGGAGCGGTGGGGCGGACCCGAGAACCTGGTCGAGCGCGAGGTCGAGCGCCCCGAGCCGGGGATGAACGAGGTCCTGGTGCGGGTGCACGCGGCCGGCGTGAACCCGGTGGACTGGAAGACCCGGGCCGGCGGCGCCCTGATCGAGTGGGGCGAGGTCCCGGCGGTCGGCTGGGACGTGTCCGGCACGGTCGAGGCCGTCGGACCGGGCGTGGGCCTGTTCCGCCCCGGCGACGAGGTCTTCGGGATGCCGCTGTTCCCGCGCCAGGCCGGCGCGTACGCCGAGTACGTGGTGGCGCCGACCCGCCACCTCGCTCCCAAGCCGGCCGGCCTGACCCACGTGCAGGCCGCGGCGCTGCCGCTGGCCGCGCTGACCGCCTGGCAGGCGCTGGTGGACACGGCGGACGTGCGCCCCGGCGAGCGGGTACTCGTGCACGCGGCCGCCGGCGGGGTCGGCCACCTCGCGGTGCAGATCGCCAAGGCCCGCGGCGCCTACGTGATCGGCACCGCGAGCGCCGGCAAGCACGGGCTGCTGCGGGAGCTGGGCGCGGACGAGGTGGTCGACTACCGGGCCGTGCGCTTCGAGGACGCCGTGTCCGATGTCGACGTCGTGCTGGACGGGCTCGGCGGCGAGACGGCGGAGCGCTCGCTGAAGGTGCTGCGGCCCGGCGGCCGGCTGATCACCCTGCCCGGGCCGGACGACGTGCCCGCCGCCCCGGACGGGGTGCGCGCCCTGTGGGTGCTGGTCGAACCGGACCACCAGGGCCTGCGCGAGATCACCGCCCTGGTCGAGCGGGGCGCGCTGCGGCCCGTGGTGGAGATGGTCCTGCCGCTGTCGCGGGCCGCGCAGGCGCACGAGCTCGGCGAGCAGGGTCGTACCACCGGCAAGATCGTCCTGACCGTCAACTGACGGTCCACTGGCCGCAACTATGCGGAGGCGGCCAGTTGCTGTGCGGAGGCGGGCAGTTGCCGGGCGAGCAGGGCCCCGAGGCGGTCCGGCTCGGCGGTGCCGCGCTTGGGCAGGATGGTCAGGCAGGACGCGTTCTTGTCACCGCTGAGCAGCACGAACAGCTGCGGGGTCTCCACGTACCGGGGCGCCGCCTGCCAGCTGAGGGTGCTGGTGGCGTGCCGGTTGGTGACGGTGACCCCGGCGCGGTCGACCACGGCGCCGAACTCGCCCTTCTCGGCGCTCAGCCGCTGGAACTGGCGCGCCTGCAGCCGGGGCAGGCCGAACATCGCGAGGACGCAGGCGATACCCATGACGACCAGCGGCGTGTCCACGCTCCCGTCGCCCGCGAGGCCGAAGGCAGCGCTGGCCAGGCAGCAGGCCAGGACGACGTACAGCAGCACCCGCCCGCGCCGCCCCGCCGGGGTGGCGCGGGTGCGCGCGGCCAGCGCCTCGCGGAAGTCCTCGACCGTGAGCGTGTACGCGAGTTCCACGCGCTCGTCCGGCCCGCCCTGCTCGTCCGGCCCGCCCTGCTCGTCCATCGTCAACCCCGTGTCCCCCGTGATCCGCTTCTCGGCCCGCGGATCCTAGCAGGGCCCCGCCCGTGCATTGCCGGGTGATCGTCACGGACGGAGAATGGAATGACCGAACGTGTTCCTCGGCCTCAGGAAGGGAGCTTCCGATGGCATGGCGTATCGAGGGGACGTATTTCGAGAACTGCAATTGCGACATGGTGTGCCCCTGCTCCACCTCCGGCCTCACGGCACCGGCGGATTACGACCGTTGCCGGGTCGTCCTGGCCTTCCACGTCGACTCCGGCCGGGTCGACGACGTCGACGTCAGCGGACTGACGGTCGCAGTCGTGGGCGATGCCCCGCCGCTCATGAGCGAAGGCAACTGGCGGATGGGCGTGATCATGGACGAGGCCGCCTCGCCGGAGCAGGCCGAAGCCCTGGGGGCCGTCTTCTCCGGTCAGCGCGGCGGCCCCATGGAGGCCCTCGGACCGCTGGTCGGCGAGATGCTCGGACTGGAGACCGCCCGGATCGACTACGCCGACGACGGCCGCAACCACCGCGTGACGATCGGTGACGCGATCGACATCGAAGTCGAGGACTTCGTCTCCCCGCTCGACGCGACCGGAAAGGGCGTCAGGGTCAGCGGGGTCGGATTCCCTGCGGACACCCTCGCGGCCGGAGTCGCGACGAGGTCGCGGGTCAACGCCTTCGGCCTTGAGTTCGGAAACGAAGGGAAGAACGCCTTCTCGGCGCCGTTCTCCTGGGCGGCCTGAATGTCGCCGATGTCGCCACCGCTTGCCCGACGGACCCGACGGGCCGTCCTGCCGGCGAGCTCCGCAGCACTCCTGGCTGCGGCAGTGCTGGCCTGGGTGCTGACGGTCCGCAGCTCCTCCGGCATGGCGCCCGGGCCGGGCACGATGGGGCGCGACCTGTGGGGCTTCCTGGTCCTGTGGGGGCTGATGATGGCCGCGATGATGCTCCCCTCCGTCACGCCCGTCGTCTCGCTGTACCTGCGGACCCTGCGCGCCCACGCGACGGGTTGGACCCGGGCAGGGCGCAGCACCGGTCTGGTCGTCGGCTACCTCTTCGCCTGGGAGGCCTTCGGGCTGGGCGCGTACGGCGCGGCCTGGGCGGGCGGCGAACTCGCCGCCAGGGCGCCCGGCGCCGCGCCCTGGATCGGCGCCCTCCTGCTGGCGGGGGCCGGCCTGTACCAGCTGACCCCGCTCAAGGACCGCTGTCTGAGCCACTGCCGCTCCCCCGTCGGCTTCCTCCTGCACTTCGGCGGCTACACCGGACGGCTGCGTGACCTGCGCGTCGGCCTCTACCACGGCGGTTACTGCGTCGGCTGCTGCTGGGGCCTGATGGTCGTCCTGATCGTGGTCGGCGTGATGAACCTCGCCTGGATGGCCGGTCTGGCCGTGGCCGTGTTCCTGGAGAAGACCTGGCGCCACGGCAAGGCGTTCAGCCTCGTCCTGGGCGTCGCCCTGATCGGCTACGCCTGCTTCGTGCCCTGGAACCCGGGCCTGCTGCCAGGGCTGTCCATGCCGCCGGCCATGCCGATGTGAGCTGCACCCGCACCCCGGGAACACGACTCGGTGGCGTTCGGCGCAGCGATCGGGAAGACTCGCGCGCATGGTCTCGGTAGTGCAGAACGTCGCGGTCGACTGTGCGGACGCCTATGAACTGGCCCTGTTCTGGAGCAAAGTGACGGGCCGGCCGCTGGATCCGGAGGACGGGCCGGGCTCGCGGGAGACGGCGGTCCAGCTGACGGAGGGCCTGGTGCTGTACTTCAACCAGGTGCCCGAGCCCAAGACCGTCAAGAACCGGGTCCACCTGTGCCTGCGCCCCGAGACCTCGCGCGACCAGGAGGTGGAGCGGCTGCTGGCCCTCGGCGCCACCTGGGTCGGCGACCACCGCAACCCCGACGGCTCGGGCTGGGCGGTGCTCGCCGACCCCGAGGGCAACGAGTTCTGCGTCCTGCGCAGCGACTCCGACCGCACCGCCGACGCCGAGTCCGACCGCGCCGCCGCGAACGCCTGACCCGGGCCGCCGTCAGCCCAGGGCGGCTGCCTTGCGCAGCAACACCGACCGTTCGCCGGTGTTGCGGCACAGGCGGGCGGCGAGCTCCAGTTCCGCCTTGGCCTCGGCGGTGCGGCCCAGGCGGGTGAGCAGTTCGCCGCGCACGGTCGGGAGCAGGTGCGAACCCGACAGGCGGCCGGAGACCACCAGGTCGTCCACCATGTCCAGCGCCTCCTGCGGCCCGCCGGCCATCGCGACGGCCACCGCCCGGTTGAGGTCGACCACGGGTGACGGCGCCACCCGGCCCAGCGCCTCGTAGAGGAGCACGATGCGCTCCCAGTCCGTCTCCTCCACCGAGGGCGCCGTCGCGTGGCAGGCGGCTATCGCGGCCTGAAGACCGTACGGTCCCAGACCCCGGCCGAGGCCCCGCCCGAGGGTGGAGGCCCGGCCGAGGGCGGCGAGGCCGCGGCGGATCGCGGAGCGGTCCCACCGGCGGCGGTCCTGGTCCTCCAGGAGGACCGTCTCGCCGTCGGGCCCGGTGCGGGCCGGGAAGCGTGCGGCGGTGAGCTCGAACAGCGCGAGCTGGCCGTGCACCTCCGGCTCGGCGGGCAGCAGGGCGGCCAGCGTCCGGGCCAGCCGTACGGCCTCGTAGGCGAGGTCGGGGCGCAGCAGGTCGTCGCCGGCCGTCGCCGTCGAGCCCTCGGTGAAGATCACGTACAGGACGCTCAGCACGGCGCCGAGCCGCCCGCGCCGCTCCTGCTGCGGCGGCAGCTCGAAGGGCACGCGGGCGGCGGCGATCGTCTTCTTCGCCCGGGTGATCCGGGCCTGGACGGTCGCCGTGGGCACCAGGAAGGCGCGGGCGATCTCCTCGCTGGACAGTCCGCCCACCACGCGCAGGGTCAGCGCCACCCGCGCCTCGGGCGAGAGGACGGGGTGGCAGGCGGTGAACATCAGCGCGAGCACGTCGTCGTCCACCCGGTCGGCGTCCCAGGGCAGGTCGTCCGGCCGCTCGGAGGCGGCGGTCCCGCCCGCGCCCGCGCTGAACTCGCCCTCGGCGAGCGGGCCCGCGAGCGCCGCGTACCGCTCGTCCAGCGCGGACCGGCGGCGGAAGGCGTCGATGGCCCGCCGCCGGGCGGTGGACAGCAGCCAGCCCACCGGGCTGGCCGGCTCCCCGTCCCGCGACCAGGCGACGAGCGCCTCCGCCAGCGCCTCCTGCGCGACGTCCTCGGCGAGCGCGAAGTCCCCGGTGTAGCGGGCCAGCGCGCCGACGATCCGCGGGGACTCGATCCGCCAGACGGCCTCGACGGCCCGCCGCGCCGCCTCGGCGACCGGCGGGCCGTCGGTGGCGGGCGGCCCGTCGGTGGCCGGCGGGCCGTCCGCGGGGTGTGTCACAGCTGGCCGGTCCGCTCGCGCCACGCCCGCTCCTTGACGATCCACTCGTTGTCCTGCGGGAACTCCTCGATGCTGGGCACCCGGCGCACCTCGCACTTCGAGCCGGGGACGGCCGGGAGCCGCTTGGCCCACGCCACCGCCTCCTCCTTGGAGGCGACGTCGATGAGGTAGAAGCCGCCGAAGAGCTCCTTCGTCTCACCGTACGGGCCGTCGGTGACCACGGGGGTCTCCCCGCTGAAGTCGACCACCACGCCCTGGGACGGGTCGTCCAGTCCCTCGGCGGCGACGAGCACGCCGGCCCGGATCAGCTCCTCGTTGAAGCGGCCGACCATTTCGAGCATCTCCTCGAAGGGCGTCCCCATCATCTTCTCGACGGACTCGTCGGTGCCCCGCATGATCAGCATGTACTTCGCCATGGTCGTTCTCCTTGTCCAGGTCGTTCGGGTTGTTCGGGTGGTTCGGAGGGCCGTTCCTCGACCCTCTCAGTCCCAGGTCGAACGGCGCAGCCCCGGATCGACAGGGTGGGCGACATCGGACCGGAATTTTTTTTCGGCCCCGTCAGGGCCGGGCCGGCGCCGGATCCTGGACGCGCCCCTGCAGCTGCCGGGACAGCTCCGCGACACAGGCCGCGAGCTGCCCGGTGGACAGCTGCCCCGGATCGCCGCCGCAGCCGCCCGCCGGTACGACCGGCGGCGCACCGGACGGCGTGGGCGCACCCGGCGCAGGTGTACCGGGCGCAGGCGTACCGGGCGCCGGGGCCGGCTGACCGCCGCCCGGCGGGGTGATGGGGCCGTTCAGCGACACCAGGTTGGGCGTCACCGTGGCATCGCCGGACAGGTCGATGTAGTCCTGGGTCTGCCCGTTGAAGTCCACGAACCCGCGCCACATGTCCCGGCCGAACGGAACGATCTCCTGCAGCGCGCCGCCCTGGCCGGCACTGATGGTGATCGAGGTCTGCTGGGCCATGTACGACACCATCCGGCTGGCCAGCACGTCCAGGTTCACCGACGGGGCGTCGTCGCCGCGCACGTACACGTGCAGGTCGTTGAGGCCGCCGCCGGCCCGGTCGGCCTGCAGGACGGCGAACGCCACCACCAGCTGCGAGGAGCTCTCCCGGGGCACCAGCGGGGTCACGTAGTAGAGGTGGCCGTCCGCCTTCGAGCGCAGCAGGAACTCCCCCGGGTTGACGGCGTTGGTCGCCGCCGAGGTGTGCGCGTAGCCGAAGCCGCGGTCGTCCTTCGCGCCGCGCCCGCCGAGCCACTGCACCTCGTGGATCTGCGCCCGCACCACCGAGGCGGGGTACACCGCCCCGGGCAGGTCGCCCGGCGCCACGCTCGCCCGGTACGTCGTGTCGGGGCGGCCGTCCGGGGAGCCGCGCAGGACCAGCACCCCGGCCGGCTCCAGCACGGTGCGCTGGCGCCAGCCGGCCTGCCGCGCCACCGAGACCACCACCACCGGCCGGGCGGTGCGCGGGTCGGGGCCGTCGCAGTAGCCCCAGATGTCCTGGTCGCTGTAGACCAGGTCCGGGAAGCGCTCGGCGAGCAGGTTGCGCAGGCTGACGGCTCCCGTGCCGGCGAAGGCGCGGCCGAACGCGTGGTCGCCGCGGAACGCGCAGGTGGCCACGGAGTTGGAGCGGCCGTCCCAGACGGCGACGCCCTCCATCGGCTGCTCGCCGGAGCCGTCCAGGACGGCCGTCCACACCCCGCCGCCCTGCGAGGCGTCGGGCAGGTAGTGCAGGCTGTGGCCCATCAGGTGGACCCCGGAGGTCAGGCCGGCGCTGTCGGTGAGCGCCTTGGTCGCCGCCGCGTAGGAGGCGGTGCGCGCCTCGAAGTCGAAGTCCGGCATCGGCGCGGTCTTCACGCAGGCCGGTACGTCCGCGGTGCCCACCAGGTCGCAGCGGCCGCCGTCGCCCGCGCGGGTGTGCTCGGTCACCGGCAGCACCGAACGCGGCGTGCCCGCGCCGCCGGCCGGGACGTCGAGCACCGTCGCCGCCGCGTAGAAGCGGCCCGCGTCCTTGTCGTCGTCCCACAGCCCGGTGCCCACCCGCACGAGCGAGCCGGCCACCGCCAGCAGCACCGCCGCCAGCGTCAGCCGCGCCCGCCACCCGCGGAAGCCCGCCCCGGACTCCTGCGCGACGTACACGACCACGCCCACCGTGCCGCACAGCCCCACCGCGACCCAGACCCAGAACAGCGGCGTCGCGTCCAGGATCCCGCCGTGCGGGAAGAACTCCTGCCGCAGCAGCAGCACGTAGCTCTGGTCCTGCTGCCCGAACCCGCCGAACGCGAAGTGCTTGACCGCCCACACCAGCAGCGCGACCAGCGGCATCCACAGCCACCAGACCGCCAGCGCCACGACCCCGCCCCGCACCGCGACCCGCTCACGCTCCGTCATATGCCCCCCTCTCCTCGCCCGATTCCCCTGTCAGCGCCGTTGCATCGCCCGGTCCTCCGCCGCACGGCGCTGCCGGTTGGCCCGGTCCTTCGCCGCGTCCTTGCGCGCCTGCGCCGCACTGGGCGGCTCCACGACGAAGTTGCAGTTGCCGCACACGTAGCCGCCCTCCGGCCCGTAGTTGATCTCCGCCCCGCACTGCGCGCAGTTCATCCCCGACACGCCGACCTCCCGCGTGGTGACCTCCCGCGAGGCGACGTTCGCCGGCGGCGGCACCACGTACCAGCACGACCCGCAGACGTACCCTCCCTGCGGCCCGTGGCTGACGGGCTGCCTGCACTTGCCGCAACGGGGAGAGTTCATGCCTACCTCAGCCTCACGGGGACGGAACGACGGGGACGACAGGGACGACGGAAGCGGCCTGCGGACCCGACGGCACCGCGCGGCCGATGACGGCGCCGCACTGCCCGCAGGCCAGCTGCCTACCCTGATCCTGCATGAGCGACCCGCAGTTCGGACACTGCACGGGGTTCCCCCTCGACGTCGGACGGCACGGCAGCGAGCTCCGCGGCCACCAGCATCCCAGCAGCGGGCCCGCCGAGTCCCGGATTTTCCAAGGGCGTTCGGCCACCGGGCCGCCGTCGGGGTCGAGGGCCCTCACTGGCGGCGCAGGTCGAGGATGAGGTCGCGGGGCAGGCCGTGGGTGTCGTGGAGGTAGTGGAGGTCGTCCTCGGTCAGCGGGCCGTGGAAGCGGGGGCGGGTCAGGATCCGGCGGCCGCGTTCGAGGAGGCGGTCGAAGCGGTGTTCCTCGTCGAGCAGGATCCGCCGTACGGTGTCCGGGTCGCCGGCCTGGCGGAAGCGGTCGAGGGTGTGCTCGATCAGTTCGCGCGGCAGGTCGCCGAGGCCGACTCGCGGGTCGTCGCGGCGCAGGACGGTGAGCACCCGTCGGACGAGTCGGCGCAGGACGTAGCCGCGGCCGGTGTTGGACGGGCGTACGCCGTCGCCGATGACCACGACGGCCGAGCGCAGGTGGTCGCAGACCACGCGCAGGGACGGGTCGTCCAGGTGCCACAGGATCGGCACGATCCGGCGCCACGGGTCGAAGACGTCGCACTCGAACACCGAGCGCCGGCCCTGCAGGAGCGAGGCGAGGCGTTCCAGGCCGAGTCCGGTGTCGACGTTGCGCTGGGGCAGGGGGACGAGTGAGCCGTCGTCCAGTCGCCGGTGGCGCATCATCACGTGGTTCCACACCTCCACCCAGCGGTCGTCACCGGTGGGCGTGGACTCGGGCGGGGTGTCGCCGGTCCACAGGAAGATCTCGGAGTCGGGGCCGCACGGGCCGGTGGGGCCGTTGGACCACCAGTTGTCCTCGACGGTGAGCTCGACCGGCACGCCGCGGTCCTGCCACAGCTCCAGGGAGGCGGTGTCGGGACCGGTCCGGTCGTCGCCGCCGAAGACGGTGACGTGGAGCAGCCGGGGGTCGATGCCGAAGCCGTCGGTGAGCAGTCCGTAGCCCCAGTCGAGGCTCTGCGGGCCCTCGTAGTCGCCGAGCGACCAGGTGCCGAGCATCTCGAAGACCGTCAGGTGGGTGGTGTCGCCGACCTCGTCCAGGTCGGTGGTGCGCAGGCAGCGCTGTACGTTGACGAGGCGCTTGCCGAGCGGGTGCGGACGTCCTTCGAGGTACGGGGTGAGCGGGTGCATGCCGGAGGTGGTGAACAGCACCGGGTCTCCGGGCGGCGGCAGGAGGGTCGAGCCGGTGATCCGGTGGTGGCCGCGGTCCTCGAAGTACTCGATGAACGTGCGGACGATCCGGTCGGTGGTCAGGTCGGTGTTCACGGGGGTGCTCACGGGGTGCTCCTTCGCGTGGGGCGGGGAGGCACCGGACGACTGGTCCGCCGGATCGTCAGGGACGGGCGCAGGAGCGCCGTGGGATCACCCGGCAGACCGTGTCCGGTCGCCGGGGAGGGGAGTACGTCAGGCGGCGGCAACCGGCGAGCTGGTCGCTCGCGCGGCTGCGGTGGTGCTTCGGCCCATGACGTTCATGCCGGCGAGGGTAGCTCACCCGGTACGGCCGGTGCACCCGGTTTTTCTGCCCGCCGTCACCCGTCAACGCCGTCCGTCCCGGTACGGCCGACCGCCGCACCCGCCCCGCGCAGCCCCGGGGCCAGCAGCAGGGTGGCGGCCAGGGAGGCGCCGGCGGTCGCCGCCATACCGGTGGCGGGGGAGGTCAGTTCGGCGACCGCGCCGGCCGCCGCCGCGCCGATCCCCTGCATGGCGAGCATCCCGCAACTGTGCAGGCCGAGCGCCTGCCCGCTCAGGCCGTCGGGTGTGAGGGCGATCAGCCGGTCCTGCAGCAGCAGTCCGGACGCGTACCCGAAGGTGGCGAGCGCGACCAGTGCCAGGGCGAGCGGCAGTGCCGGGCGGAACGCGAAGAGCAGGTAGGGGGCGGCGAGCAGGACGCACAGCGGGACGGCCGGCCGGTGCCGCCGGTGGGCGGGCAGGAAGCGGCCCGCGACGACGTCGCCGGCCAGCATGCCGAGCGCCCCGGCGGCGAACAGCAGGCCCGCGTCGCCGGGCGCGTACGGGACGTAGAGCGATTCGACGCCGACGATCAGGCCGTTCGGCACCCACAGGGCGAGGTAGACGTACCGGCGCGGTGCGCTGGACCAGAGCCGGGCGTTGGTGCGCCAGGTCTCGGCGACCGACGCCCGTCCGGCGCCGCGGGGCGGACGGGCGGAGAGCCCGTACCGCGCCACCAGGGCGGCCAGCAGGTGCAGGCCGGCGGCGAGCAGCAGCGTGCCGCGCGCCGAGAGCGCCGCCACCAGCGCCCCGCCGGCCGCGAAACCGCAGATCTGGAGGACGCCGACCGACACGTTGAGGACGGAGCGCCCGAGCAGGTAACCGCCGCCTGCCAGCACCTCGTTGAGCAGCCCGTACCGCACCCCGCCGCCGACCGACCCGGCGAGGCCGAGGCCCAGCAGCACCGCGAACAGCACCCCCAGGGGCAGCCCGGGAACCGCCTGCAGGGCGGTGCCCGCGCCGAACAGCAGGGCGAGGCCCGTCATGGCGGCCCGCGGGGGCAGCCGGTCGGCCGCGGACAGCACGGTGACGGCGCCGAGCAGCTGCGCCAGCGCGGGGCCGAACATGGCGAGGGAGGACAGCAGTGCCGAGTCCGTCCGCTCGAACACGAGGATCCCGAGGGCGAGCCCGCCCACCGTCTGGGCCGCGTTCTGCCCGGCCGAGGCGAGGAACAGCGGGGTGAACTCCCGGGTGTGGAACAGCTCCTGATACGTCCGCATGCGGCAGACCCTCCCCGGAGCGGGCGGCGGACCGTTAGAGTTTCGCGGGGAGGCGAAACCAATCAGCTGGTGGCGGATCGACGCGGACACCCTCGCGGGGAGCCGGTTCGTGGTCTCCCCGCTGGCCGAGGCGCTGGCCGCCCTGAAGACGCTGCACCGCGCCGGCGCGGCCCACCCCGGCGAACACCGGTGGCTCGCCGCCCACCTCGCCGACTACCGCGACCGCCTGGCCGGCGACCCGGTCACGGCGGCGCTGGTCGGGGCCGCGCTGAGGCCCCGCTGGAACGCGACCTTCCTCACGCCGGCTCCGGCTCCGGCTCCGGCGGCTGCGACGGGAGTCGGCGATGACGATCCCGTGTTCGGCGATCGTACGTTCGCGCAGGAGTTGGCACAGGTCCGGGCCACCCCGCCCGCCGTCGTCCGGGCCGACCTCGCGCAGGCCCTGGACGGCCCGCTGCCGCCGCTGCTGCACCGCGACGACCTGGCCGATCGCGCTGCGGACCTGCTGCAGTGGGTGTGGACGCGGACCGTCCGGCCCTCCTGGCCGCGCCGGCGGCGGATCATCGAGGCCGACATCGTCGCCCGGACGGCCCGGCTCGGCCGGCACGGCTGGGCCGCCACGCTGGACGGGATGCGCCCCGGGATGCGCTGGCTGGGGCAGGACCGCCTGCAGATCACCGGCTGCGACAGCCCGCCGCTGGAACTCTCCGACGCCCAGCTGCTGTTCGTCCCGGTGACCCCGGCCCAGAGCTGGCTCTGCTGGGACGTTCCGGCGTTCGACGGCCCGCACCCGGGCCCCGCCCGGAGCACCAGGCGGTACGCGGTCGTCTACCCGTGCGCGGGAGTCCTGGCGGACGGCGAACGCCGCCCGGGGCCGTCGCCGCTGGGCGCGCTGCTCGGCTCCGCCCGCGCCGAACTGCTCACCCTGCTCGCCGCGCCGAAGAGCACCACCCAGCTGGTCGCCCTCACCGGCCGACCCCTGGGCGCGGTCGGGCGGCACCTGCGGATCCTGCACGAAGCCGGTCTGGCCCAGCGCCGGCGCGCGGGCCGCTCCGTCCTCTACTACCGCACCGCCGCCGGACAGGTCCTGGTGGACGCACAGCCGGCCGGCCCCGACGGGCGCTGACCCGAGGATCCGCACCCGGGCCGCGTGGCCGACCCGCCGGCTCCCTGCCGCCTGACGGACCGTCAATCGTCGGTCAGCTCCACGATCACCAGCGTGCCACGGCTTCCGGGGCGGACCGCGTGCACGGTTCCCGCCGCCACCAGGTACAGCTCGCCCGCCCGCACCGTCACCGGCGTGCCGTCGACCTCCAGTTCCAGCCGGCCGTCGAGCACGAGCAGTGCCTCGTCGGCGCGGTGGCTCTCCTCCTCCACCGGCAGTTCGTCCATGCGCAGCACCTTCACGCAGGCCGTCCCCACCCGGCCCAGCCGACGAGAGCTCCACGCCTGCGGCAGACCAGCCGCCGTCGCCACCAGATCGACCACACTCACGGCACACCCCTCCCCCACGGACCCGATCGGTCCTGCCGACCGGGCCCGCGCATCACGATCACTGGATGCCTCGGAAGCTACCCGACCGGGAGCACGAGGTGGTCGACCGTTTGGCAAAGCTTGCCATCGGCAGGTCCCCTGACCACCCCGCGCCCGCCACGTTTATTCGGCCACAGGGCCATATCTTCGACAAGCAAGTCAAGACTTATCTTCCGGGGAATTCGACCGTATGGTATCGGTCGAATCGAAGGAGCCCCTGTTGTCGAAAACGAATGATTCCGCCGTGCGCGCAGTTGACTCGGAGCGGGATTATGTGTCCTCCCTTTATGAGGTGCTCACCGAGCGGCTTTCCGAGGCGCGGGCACACCGGGCGAGTTTGTTGAAGGCCCCGGCGGACAGCGCCGGAGAGGCACACGAGCGGGAAATCGCCGCCGACCGGCTGGCCAAGGAAATCGGCCGGCTGGAGGGCGCGGAAAAGGGGCTGGTATTCGGGCGCATCGACTGGACGGACGGCACGGCCCTGCGCATCGGGCGGATCGGGCTGCACACGGAGGAGGATGACCTGCCGCTGCTCGTGGACTGGCGCGCGAACGCGGCGCGGCCCTTCTACGAGGCGACGCCCGTCCACCCGATGGGCCTGCGGCGGCGCCGGCACCTGCGCCTGGAGGAGCGCACGGTCGTCTCGGTGAGCGACGAACTGCTGGACGGGACCGCCCCGACCGACGAGGACGTCGTGGGGGACGGCCCGTTGGCCGAGGCCCTGTCGGCCCGGCGCACGGGCAGGATGCACGCGGCCGTCGCGACGCTGCAGGCCGAACAGGACGAGATCGTCCGCTCCGCCCACCGCGGGGTGACCGTGGTGCAGGGCGGGCCCGGCACCGGAAAGACGGTGGTCGCCCTGCACCGGGCGGCCTACGTCCTGTACGCGTTCCCGCGCGCCGCGGAGGAGGGCGTCCTGGTGGTGGGCCCGAACGCCCGGTTCCTCGACTACATCTCGCAGGTCCTTCCCTCCCTCGGGGAGAACGACGTCGTGCTGGCGACCTGCCGGGAACTGGCCGGAGTGTCCACGGACACGCTGGAAGCGCCGGACACGGTGGCCCCGTTCGACACGGCGCGGCTCAAGGGCAGCTCCGCCCTCGCCGACGCCCTGGCCGGCCTGCTGCGCGTCCACCAGGCCCCCGTCGGCGACTTCACCGTGCGGGTCGGACGGGACCTGGTCCACCTGTCCGGCGAGGAGGTCGCCACCGCACGCGACGCCGCCGTGGCAGCCGTACCGGGGCACAACCCCGCGCGCCAGGTGTTCCGGGAGCTCCTGGTCGATGCCGTCGCCGACGCGATGCAACGGGACGTGGGCGACGTCCTGGAGCAGATCGACGCCGACACCGCCAGGATGACGGGCCTGGACCTCGACCGGTTCACGGGAGCCGCCCAGCGCCGTACCGAGGGCGCGGCCGACCCCGGTCCGGCCCACGAGCTGGACCTGGACGCCGTCCGGTCCGAGCTCCTGGACGACGCCGGCGTCGACCGGGCCGTCGAGGTGCTGTGGCCGCGGCTGGCACCCGGTGACCTCGTGAACGCGCTCCTGACGGACGCCGATGCGCTCGCCGAGCACCTGCCCGGCCTGACCGCGCAGGAGCGCTCCCTGCTGCTGCGCGGTCCGGACGACCCGTGGACCGATGCCGACGTGCCGTTGCTGGACGAGGCGGCGAGCCTGGTCGACGGCCCGCCGGAGCGGACGTACGGGCACGTCGTCGTCGACGAGGCCCAGGAACTGACCGCCATGCAGTGGCGGATGATCGTCCGCCGCTGCCCGGCGCGGGCGATGACGCTGGTGGGCGACTTCGCCCA
Organism: Streptomyces sp. 1114.5; assembly: GCF_003635085.1. Lineage (NCBI taxonomy): Bacteria > Bacillati > Actinomycetota > Actinomycetes > Kitasatosporales > Streptomycetaceae > Streptomyces > Streptomyces sp. 1114.5. Next base: position 521,371 of record NZ_RBXE01000003.1, on the reverse strand, counting down.
GGCGGGTCCGGTGGCGACCGCACGCGACTGGAAGGAGGCGCTGGGCCCCCACGTCGGACCGCGGTTCCACCTGCACGACCTGACGGTCAGCTACCGCACCACGCAGGAGATCCTGGAGAACGTCCGGGGCCTGCTCGCGCGGATCGCTCCGGACCAGAAGCCCACCCGGTCACTGCGCAGCGGCGAGAGCCCGCGCACCGTGACCCCGCCTCCGGAGGGGCTGGTCGCCGCCGTCGTCGAGGAACTCCGCGCCCAGCGCAGCGCGCACCCGGGCGAGCTCCTGGGAGTGGTCTGCGCGGACGGCAGGGTGGGCGAGCTGACGGCCCGGGGCATCGCCGAGCACGCGCGCATCGTGCCGGCGTCGGAAGCCCGCGGCCTGGAGTTCGACGGGGTCGTCGTCCTGAACCCCGAGGAGATCATCAGGGCCCGCCCCGGCGGGGAGAGGGACCTGTACGTGGCCCTGACCAGGGCCACCAAGCGCCTGTGCACGATCACCGCCCGGCCGGCCTGACGACGGACCGGCATTCGACGCCGGTCCGACGCCTGTCCGACGTCAGGCCGGCGTCAGGCCGGCGTCAGGCCGGCGTCAGGCCTGACGGGCCCCGGCGATCCGGGCCTCCGCGACCCCGGCGGGGACGGTGCCGAGCCACCAGGCGGGGTCGGCGGTGCCGTCGGTGGTGCGGCCGTCGCGGTGCACGTAGTGGCGCACGTCGCGGCCGGGCTCGCGGAACGCGCCGCTCAGGGCGCGCTCGATCCACTCGGCACCGAAGCGGAACACCTCGGCGGCGGCCCCGCCCAGCGGGTGGAACTCGTTCTCGTAGACGCGGATCTCCTTGGGCGCGCGGATCAGCTCGTAGTTGGCCAGGGCCTGCTCCAGCTGCGTGAGTTCGTCGAACTCGCCGATGCCGTAGAGAACCGGGCAGGTGATCTCCCGGACGAGGTCGCCGAGCGGCATGTGGTCGGCCAGCTCGCGGTCGAAGGCGTCCTCGTCGGTGTAGCCGGCCATGAACATGTAGTTGTTCTTGAAGGTCGGCTGGGCCCGTTCGAAGATCGTCCGGAAGTCGCCGGTGACCGCCTCGAAGGCGGCCAGCGCGGCGAGCCGGCGGTCGGTGGCCGCGGCGCGCGAGCCCCAGTAGCCGCTCATCGAGATGCCGAACATGCCGATCCGGGCCGGGTCGACCTCCGGCAGCGAGGCCAGGTGGTCGATGTAACGGCCGATCGCCCGCTCGTAGTTGGTGAGGTCGACGGTGAGCCCGCCGGCCCGGCTCTCGCCCTGGCCGGGGCCCTCGATGGAGAGGGCGACGATCCCGCGCGAGGTGTAGTAGCGCTCGGCCGCCCAGATGTAGTCCTCCTTGATCATGTCCATCCCCGGTCCGAGGATCACCGCGGGGGCGTTCCGCACCTCGCCGGCCGGCAGGTGCAGCAGGCCGAAGATCCGGTGGCCCTCGAAGTCCAGGACGACCCGGCGGACCCGGTTGTCGCGCAGCGCGCCCAGGCGCTCCACGCAGTGGTCGGCGTGCTCGCGGAAGGCGCGCTTGCGCGGGTCGGCGGCGTCGAAGACGGAGTACTGGGCGCGGCCCCACATCACCGCGGCGCGCAGGTACAGGTCGGCGGCGGTCTGGGCGAAGCCGCCCCGCTCGTGGTGGGCGGCGCGCTCCTCGGCCTGCCCGGCCACGGTGGCCCAGGCCTTGGGGAGCATCGCGCCGCTCCTCACCAGCTCGAAGACCTTGTCGAAGTCGGTGTGGTCGTGGCCGAGTTGCTCCAGGGTGCCCTTGGCCTGGGGGTGCAGGGCGTCGAAGCCGCCCTGGGCGAGGGCGATGTCCAGGGCCCAGCTCTGGCCGGTCGAACGAACGGTCATGACGGAAGTCCTCTCTCGATGGGTGCTCGGCCGCACGGCGTCCGCCACGCAATTGCCTAAGTACTTATTCATTAAGTACTTAGGCTAAGCTGCTGTCAACCCACCGCCGATCCGCCCACCCCACGGAGACCGCCCCGTGCCCGAGCCGCAGCCCGCCCGCACCCGCGACCACGCCCTCGACGACCTCACCCGCGCCGCCTACAGCCTCAGCGCCGCCGACTCCCGCCTGCGCGGCCGCGCCACCCGCACCCCCGGCGCACTCTCCCTCACCCACGCGCGCGCACTGCGCGTCCTGGTCGAGACGGGCCCGCTGTCGATCGGCCAACTGGCCGCCGCCACCGAGACCACCGGCGCCGCCACCACCCAACTGGTCAACGGCCTCGTCGCCGCCGGCTACGTCACCCGCGAACGCCCCACGGGCGACAAGCGGTCGGTCCTGGTCACCCTCACCGACGCGGGCCGGCGCCGCCACCACGAACGCCACGCCGTCCTGACCCAGGCCCTCGACGCCGCCCTCGCCCACCACGACGCCGCCCGCCTGGACATCGCGACCGACGTACTCCGGCAACTGGCCGCCGTCTACGACCAGCTGTGACCGCGCCCCGCCGGGCCCACGCTCACGCCCCGACGCCCTCGGTCAGGGCCGGGCGACCCCCGGTGGGTCACCGTCCCGCTCGGCCCTCCAGGTTGTGGGTCATCCGCTCCAGGACGGTGACGGCAGTCCGGTACTCCTCGGGCGAGATGCCCGCCGTCGACAGCTCGCGGAAGGTGCCGACCCCTTCGGCGACTTCGGCGAGACGGGCGTGGCCGACGCCGGTCAGGGCGAGGCGGCCCGGCTCCGGGCGGGCGACCCAGCCGTCGGCGACGACCGTCCCGATGGCGTCGGCCAGGGCAGCGCCATCGGCGTTGGCGGCCAGGACCGTCAACACCTCGGTGTGGACCCGTCGGTGGCCAGCCGCACGGTCTCCGACTGCATCTCGGCCGGCTACCTGATCCGCGCGGCCTCCCAGCAGGACGGCCGCCGCACGGTCCTGCACCTCAGCCCCGAGGGCCGCGAACTGATGGCCCGCTTCCGCCGCCACCAGCGCTCGGCCTTCGAGTTCGTCACCGCCGACTGGACCGAGCGCGAACGACTGGACTTCGCCCGCCTCCTGCTCAAGTACGTCGACGCCCAGGATGCCCTCCGCCACCGGCGAGCGGACCGGGCCGCCCCGCACTGAGCCGTCCGGCGGCCTTCCCGGAGGACGGGTTGGTTGCTGCGTGTCGGCGAAGCATCCCCGGGATCCCACAACGGGCGCGCTTCGGCATTACGTTGGGGCCATGACGGAATCCCTCCCACCCGGCGGTGTGGTGTTCGACGAGGACGAACTGGACGCCCGGTGGGCGCAGGCCTGGCGGCCTGAGCAGGTGGCCGAGCGGCTGGTCGGGGTCGGGGTGACCTGGTGCGTCGCAGGGGGATGGGCGCTGGACCTGTTCCGGGGGAGGCAGTCGCGGCCGCACGAGGACCTGGAGATCGCGGTGCCGGCGGCGCGGTTCCCGGAGGTCCGGGAGCACTTCCCCGAGTACGTCTTCGACGCGGTGGGCTGGGGGCAGGTCTGGCCCGCGGCGGAAGCCGAGGCGCTGGCGGCCGTGCACCAGACCTGGGCTCGTGATCCGGCGAGCGACCGGTTCCTGTTCGACGTCTTCCGTGAGCCGCACGAGGGCGGGACGTGGATCTGCCGGCGGGACGAGCGCGTGCGGCTGCCGTACGAGGAGATCATCGAGCACACCGCGGACGGAATCCCGTACCTGCGACCGGAGTTGGTGCTGTTGTTCAAGGCGAAGGCGACCCGGCCCAAGGACGTGGCGGACTTCGAAGGTGTGCTGCCGCTGCTGAACCGGGCCCGGCGGGACGCCCTCGGCGGGTGGCTGGAGCTCGTGCACCCCGGCCATCCCTGGCTGGCGGCGCTGGCAGCAGCGGAGGCGGCGGAGGCGGACTGAGCTCGGGGAACGGCTCCTGGGGAACGGCTGCTGACGCACTGCCGACGCGCGGCTTCACCCAGGGCAGAACGCCGATGCCTTCCCCCAACGCCCTGAATCCCTAGGCTGAAGGGGTGAGCACTCAAGCGCCGAACGAAGCCCGCGTCATTCCCCTGCGCCCGCAGGCCTCGCCGCCCGCGTCCGGCGGCCCTGCTTCCGGCGTCCCTGCTTCCGGTGGCCCGGCATCCGGCGGCCCGGCCCGGCCACCGCTGCGACCGGCGGGCGCCCCGCCGGCACCGGCGCCCGAGCCGGCCAGGGAGCCGCTGTGGCGCGACCTCGTCGGCGGGGTGCTGCGGCGCGAACGGCTCGCGCAGGAACGGACGTTGAAGGACGTCGCGGAGGCGGCGCGGATCTCGATGCCGTACCTGTCGGAGCTGGAGCGCGGGCGCAAGGAGGCCTCCTCCGAGGTGCTCGCGGCCGCCGCCCGGGCCCTCGGGCTCGGCCTCGGGGACCTACTCTCGCTCGCCCAGGACGACCTGGCCCGACACACCGCCCGCAGGCGGGTCGCTCGTGCGAGCAGCGTGAGCACCGCCGTCCGGGGCCGGCCGTCCTCCACGGCGCAGAACGACGGCCTCTGCCTCGTCGCCTGAGCGAACGAGCGAACCGAGCGGGCCGATGGTCGGAACGGCCGTGGTGCACCGCCGTGCCCACAGCCGTTCCGACCGCCCGGCGAGCGGCGGTTACCCGAACGGGAGCCGGCGGCTCAGCACCTCGTCGGCGAGCCCGTAGGCGACGGCCTCCTCGGCGGTGAACACCTTGTCCCGGTCCATGTCCGCGCGCAGCGTCGCCGTGTCGTGGCCGGTGTGCCGGGCCAGCACGTCCTCCACCTGCGAGCGGATGCGGACCATCTCCTTGGCGGCGAGGCTGAGATCGGAGACCGTCCCCTGCCGGCCGCCGCTGGCGGGCTGGCCGAGCAGCACCCGGGCGTGCTGGAGGACGAAGCGCCGCCCGGGGTCTCCCCCGGCCAGCAGCACGGCCGCCGTGGACGCCGCCTGGCCGACGCAGAACGTGGAGATCGGCGCCTGCACGAAGGTCATCGTGTCGTAGATCGCCATCAGTGAAGTGAACGATCCGCCGGGCGAGTTGAGGTAGATCGCGATCTCCTGCTCCGGGCTCGCCGACTCCAGGTGCAGGAGTTGCGCGATGACCACGTTGGCGACCCCGTCGTCGATCTCGGTGCCGAGGAAGATGATCCGCTCGTTCAGCAGCCGGCTGAAGACGTCGAAGGAGCGCTCGCCCTGCGCGGTCCGCTCCACGACGTAGGGAATCGGGTACGACGCCATGTCAGAGCCCCATCCGTCGGTGCGAGGCGGCCGGGCGGATGTCGGTGAGCGACTCCACGACGCGGTCCACGATGCCGTACTCCCTGGCCTGTTCGGCCGTGAACCAGCGGTCCCGGTCGCCGTCGCGCGCGATGGTCTCCTCGCTCTGCCCGGTGTGCTCGGCGGTGATCCGCTCGATGGACTTCTTGGTGAACTGCAGGTTCTCCGCCTGGATCTCGATGTCCGCGGCGGAGCCGCCGATGCCCGCCGAGGGCTGGTGCATCATGATCCGCGCGTTCGGCAGCGCGAACCGCTTGCCGGGCGCCCCGACCGTGAGCAGGAACTGGCCCATGCTGGCGGCGAAGCCCATCGCCAGGGTCGAGACGTCGTTCGGGATGAGCCGCATGGTGTCGTAGATGGCGAGGCCCGCGGTGACCGACCCGCCGGGGCTGTTGATGTACAGGCTGATGTCGCTGCGCGGGTCCTCCACGGACAGCAGCAGCAGCTGCGCGCACACGCGGTTGGCCGACACGTCGTCGACCTGCGTGCCGAGCAGGACGATCCGCCGGGCGAGCAGCTGCGCGGCGAGGTGGTCGTCGAAGCGGCTGGGCGCCGTGTCGCCCTCCTCCGCGCGGGGCGCGAGCGTGGTGAACGGAGTCATCGGGTCTCCTTGTCGAGGCCGGGAGGCGGGTGTGCCCTCGCCCTCCACTCTCGACCCGGCGGGGCCCGCCGATGCGGTATCTCTGCCCGCCGCAGATTCGCCACGGGCAGAGCCCGGACGGGGCTACCCCCGGGCGCGTCCGGCCGCGTCGGCCCGCGTTCGGGCGGGGGCTGTGCGTACGGTCGGCGCCATCGCCACCCGAACAGCGGTCGGCGGAACCACCCCTCCGTCGAAGGAGACCGGCAGCCGTGCAACGCAAGTGGTGGACGCTCCTCGCCGTCTCGGTCGCGACGTTCATGCTGCTGCTCGACATCACGGTGGTCAACGTCGCCCTGCCCTCCATCCGCAAGGACCTGGGGGCGAGCTTCACCGACCTGCAGTGGGTGTTCGACGCCTACGCCCTCTCGCTCGCCACCCTGGTGCTGACGGCCGGTTCGCTGGCCGACCGGCTCGGGAGGCGCCGGACCTTCGCCGCCGGGCTGGTGATCTTCTCCGGTGCCTCGCTGCTCTGCGCGCTGGCGCCGAACCCGGTGTTCCTCAACGTGTCCCGCGCGGTGCAGGGCGTCGGCGGCGCGGTGATGTTCGCCGTCTCGCTGGCCCTGGTCGCCCAGGAGTTCCCGCCCGGCCGCGAGCGCGGCACGGCGATGGGCGTCTACGGGGCGACGATCGGGGTGGCCGTCGCGGTCGGGCCGCTGGTGGGCGGGGCGCTGACCAGTTCGCTCGGCTGGGAGTGGATCTTCTACCTCAACGTGCCGATCGGCGCCGCGGCCCTGGCCGTCACCCTCCTCAAGCTGGCGGAGAGCCGCGACCCGAACGCCACCCGGATCGACTGGGCCGGGGTCGCAGCCTTCAGCAGCGGCCTCTTCCTGCTCGTCCTCGCGCTGGTGCGGGGCAACACCGAGGGCTGGGGCAGCGCGCTGATCGTGGGTCTGTTCGTCGCCGCGGGCGCCCTGCTCGTCGTCTTCGTGCTGGTCGAACGGCGCGTCCCCGAGCCGATGCTGCCGCTCGGGCTGTTCCGCCGGCACGCCTTCACCGGGGTGCAGCTGGCCGCGTTCGCCGTCTCCAGCTCGCTGTTCGCCCTCTTCCTCTACCTGACGCTGTACCTGCAGAACTACCTCGGGCTGTCCCCGTTCGCGGCCGGCGTGCGCTACCTGCCGATCACCGTGCTCAGCTTCGTCGTGGCGCCGGTGGCCGGGGCGCTGCTCTCCCGGGTGCCGGCCCGGCTGATGCTCTGCGTCGGCCTGGTCGCGGTCGGCGCGGGCCTGCTGTTGATGGGCGACATCCAGCCCGAGGACACCTGGACCGGGCTGCTGGCCGGCTTCCTGGTCGGCGGCGCGGGCGTCGGCCTGATCAACCCGGTGATCGCCGACGTCGCGGTGAGCGTGGTGCCCAAGGAGAAGAGCGGCATGGCGGCCGGCATCAACGACACCTTCCGGCAGGTCGGCATCGCGGTGGGCATCGCCGTCTGGGGCGCGATCTTCGTCGGCCGGGGCTCCCACAAGGTGCGCGAACTGGCCGCCGGCACCCCGATCGCGGAGGGCCCCCACCCGCGCGAACTGATCGAGGCCGCCTCCTCCGGCAGCCTCCCGCAGGCCCTGCAGGCACTCCCCGCACCGGCCCGCGAGGCAGCCGAGGCTGCAGCCCGGGCGGGCTTCCTCGACGGGCTCAACATCGTGCTGCTGCTCGGCGGGTTGGTCAGCCTGGTCGGCGCGGGCCTCGCGCTCTGGCTGGTCCGGGAGGACCAGATCGACCGCCGCGAGGCGTAGCACTCCCGGCGCCCGACCCGGATCCGTTTGACCTTGACACGGTGACAAGCCCTTCACTGTGGCCGAGGAGGTGGTCCCCATGACCAGGTCGGCAGATGGCACGAGCACAGGCACGGACGCGACCGCAAGCACGGACGCCAGGACGGGCACGACGGGGGCGATTCGGGCGCTGGGGCACGACGACCCGTCGGTGCGGCTGAAGGCGGCGCTGGCAGTCGGCACGAACCCGGACCCCGCGTCGGTGCGCCCGCTCGTCGGGCGGTGCGCGGTCGAACCCGACTTCCACGTCCGCGAGATGCTCACCTGGGCGCTCACCCGCCACCCGGCGGCGCTGACGGTGCCGCCGCTGCTCGACGAGGTCCGCGCGGAGCGTGCGCAGGCCCGGAGCCAGGCGCTGCACACGCTCTCCAAGATCGGCGACCGGCGGGCGTGGCCCGCGGTCACGCCGGCCCTGCTGGCCGACGCCGACGAGGAGGTGGCCCGCAGCGCCTGGCGGGCGGCGGTCGTGCTCGTCCCCGACGGGGCGGTGCACGGCTTGGCCGTACTGTTGGCGACGCAGCTCGGACGCGGCGGTCGCGAGACGCAGTTGAGCCTCAGCCGGGCACTGATCTCGCTCGGGGAGGCGGTGGTGCCGGTGCTGGGCACCGCGACGGCGGACCCCGACCTGCGGGTGCGCGCGCACGCGATCGCCACCGAACGGCTGTGGCGCGACCCGGATGCCGGATTCGAGTTCGCAGTCGAGGAGGCGAAGCGCATCGCGGTCCTCGGCCCGGACGACCAGGAGGGGCGGTAGGCAGTGTTGATCGGCGAGGTGGCGCAGCGGTCCGGGGTCAGTGCCCGCATGCTCAGGCACTACGAATCGCTCGGGCTGGTGCGGCCCTCGGGCCGGACCGGCACCGGCTACCGGGAGTACTCCGAGGAGAACATCCGGCGGATCTTCCACATCGAGAGCCTGCGGTCGCTGGGCCTGTCGCTGGGCGACGTCGGGCGGGCGCTGGACGACCCCGGCTTCACGCCCTCGGGGCTCGTGGACGAGCTCATCGACCGGACGCTGGAGCGCATCGCCGCGGAGACCGAACTGCTCACCCGGCTGCGCCGGATCGGCGCCGCCGGGCCGGCCGGCTGGGAGGACGTGCTGCGGATCGTCGCGCTCCTCCAGGCCCTGGAGTCGAAGAGCCCGGGGGCCCGGCAGCGCGCGGCCCTGTCCGCCGCCGACGGGGCGGCCGACGGGGCCGCGGTGCCGGTGGAGGCACTGGCCGAGGCCGTCCTGGGCGAGTCGGACCCGGTCGTCTCCGGGGCCCTGCGCTGGGCGCTCGCCCAGTCCGGAGGCGACGCGGCGGCGCTGCTGGCACAGGCCCTCGACTCCCCCGAGGCCGAGGTCCGCAAGCGCGCCGTGCAGTCGATCGCCGAGTTCGAGGACGACGCGGCGACCGCACTGCTGCAGGACTCCCTCGCGCACCCGGACGTCGTGGTCCGCGAGTACGCGGCCCTGGCGCTCGCGGCGCGCGGGGTGGCCGACGCCGTCCCGACGCTCATCGAGATGATCGTCGAGGAACGCAAGGACGCCGACGCGGCCGACGCGCTGGCCGCACTGGCGGCCGACCCCGCACGGGCGGAGCCGATCGCCACCCTGCTCGCCGACTGCCTCGCCCACGGCACCGCCGGCCCGTCCGCACGCCGCTGGCTCGCCCAAGCGCTCGCCGACATCCCCGGAGCCACGGCCTCCCGCGCCCTCACGGACCTCTCCCACGACGAGGACCGCGCCGTCGCCCTCACCGCGGCGTACGTCCTCACGCTGCGCGCCGCGCAGTAGCGGCCGAGCGGTAGCGGGCCCGGCCGGCTCGGGCGCATCCGTCCACGTGTCACAGGTGTCACAGGTGTCACACGTGTCACGTGGGGAGAAGCGCGAGGTCCGGCCGGCGCCGGAGAACCGTGAGCCTTGAGGCCGGGTCGATTGAACCGCGCTCCGGTGCGCGCCCGCGACTGGTTGACCACCCAGGCCGGCAGCAGCCGCATCGTGTGGATCACCAGTGGTCTACCCGCGGGTCGGCGACCGGGATTCCAGCGCTGCGAGTCCGCTCCGATGGACCGGACAGGCGAATCCGCCCTGGCGCCCGGGTGTCGTCCCCGGTTCGGGGGCGGCGGGCGGTCGGCCGACCGGAGGATGTGGGCAACTCCACCCCCTCGACCGGGAGGCACCGTCATGTCCGTTCCGAGCGCGACCCCCTTCGACCTGGGACTCGCGGGACAGCGCGTCGTGGTCACCGGTGCCGGCCGCGGCATCGGACTCGCCGTCACCGAAGGGTTCCTCGCCGCCGGAGCCCGAGTGGTCGCCGGAAGCCGGCGGCGCAGCGAGGCGCTGGACGGGCTGGTCCGGCGGGGCGCCGATCTCACCGTCGTGGAGGTCGACCTCGCCACGCCCGGGGGCCCCGCCGAACTGGTCGCCGCCGCGGTCGCCGCGCACGGCGGCGTCGACGTCCTGGTGAACAACGTGGGCGCGGTGCGGCCCCGCCTCGACGGCTTCGCCGCCATCACCGACGCGGACTGGGAGTGGACGCTCACCATCAACTTCCTGGCGGCGGTACGGGCCACCCGTGCCGCGCTGCCGCACCTGACCGCCGGCGGCGACGGCAGGATCGTCACCGTCTCCTCCGTCAACGCGCGGCTGCCCGACCCGCTGGTCCTCGACTACAGCGCAGCGAAGGGGGCCCTCAGCAACTTCTGCAAGGCCCTGTCCAAGCAGGTCGGACCGCAGGGCGTCCGCGTCAACTGTGTGAGCCCCGGCCCGGTGGAGACCGCGCTGTGGAAGGGCGCGGAGGGCGTGGCCGCGACCGTCGGCCAGAGCCTCGGCGTCGACCCGGCCGAGGTCGCCAGGATGGCGCAGGCCCAGGCCGTGACGGGCCGCTTCACCACGCCGGCCGAGGTCGCCGACCTCGTGCTGTTCCTCGCCGGCCCCCGCTCCGGCAACATCACCGGCGCGGACTTCGTCATCGACGGCGGCCTGATCGACGCCCTCTGAGGGGTTCAGCCACGGCGACCTCAGCCCTGGTACTGGACGACGATCCTGGTGAACTCGTACGGGGACTGGGCGACTCCGCTGCAGGCGTCGGCGTCCGTGCCGGAGCCGCAGGCGCGGTCCCGGTTGACGGCCCAGTAGGCGAAGCGGGCGAGGTGGTGCTGCTGCGCGTACCCGAGGATGGTGCGGAAGTCGCCGGTGGTGACGGTCTCCCCGGCCTCGTCGGTCCTGCCGTTCATCGAGGAGACGCCGATGTGCCGGTACGCCGCGTCGTCGCCGTAGCCGTACGCGCTCTTGACCGCCGCCTTCAGGCCCTCCAGCGCCCCGACCGTCGCCTGCCCCATGCTGCCGCTGTGGCCGCCGAAGTCGAACGGCATCACCACCCAGCCGTCGTTGGCCAGGCCGGCGGCCGCGCCGCGCTTGATCAGGTCCTTGCCGGTGGCGTCCGGGCCGGTCGGGGTGGTGCCCATGGTGACGTAGGTGACGATGCCGGGGTTCTTGGTCTTGACGATCTTCAGTGCGTCGACGACCCGCTGACGGACCGTCGCGTTGCCGAACTCGGTGTTCTCGATGTCGATGTCGAGCGCCTTCAGCCCGTAGGCGTCGATCACCTTCTGGTACGCGCCGGCCAGCGCGCCGGCACTGGAACACTTCTCGCCGAGCTTGTTGCCGCTCCACCCGCCGACCGAGACCACGACGTCACCGCCGGCCGCCCGGATCGACTTGATCGCCGCCTCGTCGGAGCCCCCGGTGAGCGCCCGGCTGCCGTCCCACTTCGGGTTGCACCCGCCGTCGGAGAGGACGAACGCCAGGGTGAACCACCTGACCCCGGCCGCCTTCATCACATCGGTCGGCTTCTGCGGGCTTCCCCAGCCCAGGTACTCGTACGGCGCGGCGGCCATACCGGGCACGGCCGCCGCCGAAGCGGAGGCGGTGGCCGCGGGGGCCAGCAGCAGCGCGGCCGGGCCGAGCGCGGCAGCCAGCAGCGGGGCGGTGAGACGGACTCCGATGGTCTTGCGCATGCCAACTCACTTTCGTCGATCCAGTCGATCCAGGCGAACCGGTTGATCCAGGCGAACCGGTTGATCCGGTTGATTCCGGTTGATCCGGGCGAACCAGCAGAACGGTGACGGCAGTTCAGGGCGGCGGAGCAATCCCGGAACGGAGCGCGACGCCCCACAGCGGGTGTCTCACAGAATCGGGGCACCCGGGCCCCGGGGTCAATGGCTTTCGTTAGGAAAGTTTCCCAATGGTGCATCAGGCAGCCGCGCCCGCCGGTCGGCAGGTCGGTCGGCAGGGCCCAAAAGATGCTCCCAGGAAATTCCCAGGGAGAGGCAACTGAACGGGTGTTCCCCGGAGTCCCCCATGTGACCGGGCAAGCGGGCCCGGCGGGACAGAAACCGGCGTCGAACAACGATGAACCTGACTGGCACTCCCCTGCTCGTCCTCGCGACAGTGCTGTTCGCGGCCTCGATCGCCCTGGCCATGGCCCAATGGCTGGGCCGCGGAGCCTACTTCGGACGGGTGCGGGAGCGGACGGCGGAGCAGCGGCGCAGGCCGCTGCGTGCGCTCTCGTACCTGGGGACGGTGCTGCTCTGCCAGTTCACCGCCGTGGCGCTGGTCTTCGTGGTCGTCAACGACGAGAACCAGCTGTACGACAGCTGGGGCGACCTGCTGGGCACCGCCAGCCACGTGCGGGCCGTACCCGTGCCGCCGAAGGACGAGGGGCTGGCGGGGGACCGGACGGCCGCGCCCGGTGAGCCGTCCGCGGCGCCGGTGCCCAAGGTGCCGCAGGCCTTCCACGCGCCCGACTCCGACTCCGTGCCCAGGACGGTGAAGCAGGCCGACCTCAAGGGACGGCTCTCCGGGGTCGACGGCGAGGTGCTGGTCTGGACGCCTCCGCAGTACGACGACCCCGCCTACAAGGACAAGACCTTCCCGGTGGTCGAACTGCTCGTCGGCTTCCCCGGCTCCTCCAGCGCCTGGTTCGGCGACACCATGGACGCGACCAAGCAGCTCGAACCGCTGATGAAGTCCGGGCAGGTGACGCCGTTCATCCTGGTGTCACCGCGCGTCACCCTGCTCGGCAACACCGACACCGGCTGCGCCGACGTCCCCGGCAAGGTCAACGCCGAAACCTGGCTCTCCCGGGACGTCCCGCAGATGATCGTGGACAACTTCCGGGCCGACACCACCCCGGACCGCTGGGCCCTGTCCGGCTACTCGGCCGGAGCCCACTGCGCCCTGCGCCTGGCGCTCGCCCACCCGAACCGGTACCGCGCCGCGATCAGCATGTCCGGCTACAACAACCCGGCCGGCGAACCGAGCTCGCTGACCGCCAAGGACCCGAAGCTGCGCGAGACCTCCAACCCGCTCTACATCCTCACCCACGCCCCGACCCCGCCGAACGTCGCACTCTACGTGACCGGCAAGCGGGGCGACGGGCTGGAGGACGCCACCGCCCTGCAGCAGGCGGCGAAGAGCCCGACCGTCGTCACGCCGGCCGAGACCACCGGGGCGCACCTGACGTCGACGTGGAAGCCGCTGGTCGTGCCGACCTTCAAGTGGCTGACGGGGATCATCCCGCCCCGCTGACCGCCTCGTCGGCCGCCTCGATGACCGTCCGGCTGACCGTCCCGCTGCACCCCGGCGCGTCGCCCGGGCTCCGGCTCACCCGTTGGGAGGCGGACGACTTGCCGGGGTGGGAGCATGGTCGTAGCGCCTTCAGTGCACATCTGTGAGGAGCATTGCCATGCCAGGGCCCAGCCAGCCGCCGCCCGAAGGCTTCGCACGGTCCGGTGAGGACGTCGTGCTGCCGCCCCCGCGGGACCTGCCCGAAGACCTCGGCTTCGACCCCGCCGAGTTCCCGCCGGAGCTGCTGGAGGCGCGGGCCGCGATCGAGGAAGTGCTGAGCGGCCAGGGGGACGAGCGCAGCGGGATCCGGTCCGCGGACGACGTCACGGAACTGACCAACATCCAGGGGATCGGCATCGGCAGGGCCACCCTGTCGCAGCTCGGGCCGCAGGCCGATGCGGTGGAGCCGGGGCAGCCGACGCTGACCGTCTACCTGGCCCAGCCCCGATCCGCCGAGGACGTCAAGGCGGTGCTCGTCGACCGCATGGGGGTCGGCGCCGCCGCGTCACCGAGGGTGGTCGTGGTGCCGGTGGTGACCGGCCCGATCGAGGCGCAGCTGTTCGACTTCCAGCAGCGGCCCGCGCCGGGCGGGATCTCGGTGCTCAGCGACCCCAACGCCCTCGGCTTCGGCACGCTGGGCTGTCTGACCACCGGCCGGACTCCCCCGCGGGACCAGCGGACGCTCATCCTCAGCTGCAACCACATCCTCGCCAACAGCAACCTGGGCCGGCTCGGCGACTGCGTCGACCAGCCCGCCACCGGTGACGCGGGGGTCTGCCCGGACGATCTCATCGCGGTCCTGGAGCGCTTCGTCCCCGTGACCTTCGGCGGCCCCATCAACAGCGTCGACTGCGCGACGGCCTGGGCGGACGCGGCCAATGTCAGCCCCAACGTGCTGGCCCGCGGGCCGGGCGGAACCTTCGAGCTGGCGATCAGCTCCACCACCGCGGCGGCGACGGTCGGCGCGGCCGTCGGCAAGAGCGGCCGGACGACGGAGGTCACCGCGGGCACCGTCCAGGAGGTCGGCGCCTCGCACTGGGTCGGCTACCCGGGCGGGAACTCCGCGTTCTTCTCCGGCTCCATCGCCATCACCGGGAGCTCCAGCCTCGGCCTTCCCTTCACCGGGCCCGGGGACTCCGGCGCGATCGTCTGGACCGACGACGAGAACCGCAATCCGATCGGCCTGCACTTCGCCGGCACCAACAACCTGAGCCGGTCGTTCTCGAACCAGATCGACACCGTCACCCAGGCCCTCGACGTCTTCATCACCGGCACGATCTGAGCACCCGTCCGCACCGATCCGAGCACCCGTCCGCACCGCCTACACCGACTGGAGTTCCAGGTCGCGGTCGAGGGCTTGGCCGGCGCGGGCGGCCCAGGTGTCGGGGTGGTCGGGGCCCAGGTGGTGGGTGAGGCCGTCAAGGGCGTGGGCGCGGAGGGCGGCGGCTTCGGTTGCGCGGCCGATGGCGTGCAGGGTGCGGGCGAGGTTGGCGGCGCGCCGCTCCGCCGTCCGGAGGAGAGCGGCTTTCGGCCGATGAGCGGGCGGGTCGGCTGCGGTTCGCGTGACGCGGGCGGCCCGGTACGCCTCGGGTGGCGCGCCGCGTCGCCCGGCGCGGGGGACGCGGCAGCGTGCGGCTGCGTGGCGACTTTTCCGTTGTCATATGCGGAGGTTCACCATCCCTCCCTACCATTCGCCGGAGTACGTCTGCGAGGCACGTCCCGGCCGCGGGTCGCAGCGGCATGTGTCACCACCGACAACGAGGGCGGAACCATCGTGCGCAGGAACACCAGGAGCAAGAGGCTCGGAATCGCCGCCTGTCTGCTGGCCGGGTTCGCGGCGGCCGGCGTCGTCGCGGCGCCCGCCGCCGAGGCGCAGTCGGCATCACCGGCCCGGGTCGAGGGCCTCAACTGCTCCACCCCGACCATCGGATTCCTCAACGGACAGTGGTACTACGGCATTTCGTGCGACGCATGGGGCACCACCAAGTGGTGGGTGAACGTCAACTGCTCGGACGGCTCCTTCCGGACCGACGGCCCGCACACCACCTTCCTGAACGTCATGCTGTACTGCCCGCCGAACACCACCGTCACCAAGGGCTGGGTCAGCTACACCCCCTGACCCCACGCCCCCGGGCTCCCGCCGCGCCGCCGCTCCCCCCTTGGGCGGGATCCCGGAAGGGCCCCTCGCCGTCTCTCACGGAGTCAGGAACAGTTCGTCCAGATGGCGGGCAAGGATCGCCAGCGCGGCGTCGCCGGTGCGCTGGCCGCCCAGCACGCTTGAGCCCAGACCGTTGACCATGGCCAGCAGTCCGGCGGCGGCGATCTCGGGGTCCTTCCCGGGGTCGATCTCCCCGGCCTGCTGGGCTGTGCGGATCTGCTTCGCGAGGAAGCCCTCCAGCAGCTCGGGCTGCCGCGCTCCGTGCTTCTCCAACACCTCGGGGTCGTTGAGCACCAGGGCGTAGTAGGCCGCATAGGTCCTGGTGATCCGGCGGCTCTCCGGATCGGTCGGCAGGATGCACGACAGGATCGCGGTCACGGTGCCGCGCGGTGTCGGTGGGGTGCCCGCCGCCCTGATCCAGTTCTCCATGCGGGCCTGGAGTTGGACGGAGAGCCTGGCCAGCGCATCCAGCAGGAGCCCTTGCTTGGTCTCGAAGTAGTACTGCACCAGTCGCAGGGAGACGCCGGCTTCGGCGGCGACCGCCCGCATGCTGGCCGACTGCAGCCCCTGGGTGTCGGCGATCCGCAGCAGCGCCTCGGCGATCTGCCGTCGGCGTTCCTCGTGATCGACCCGTGCGTTCATGGCCCCACCTCCCTGGTACACCCGTATCATTGCGTGATACACATGTATCATGCGAATCAGCCAGTTCAAGACCCACCAGGCCGGGGACCGATTCCGCACCGCCTACGAGCGCACTCTCGCGGAACTGTGGCCGGGGCCACGGACGGCGCTGGACCTTCCGACCACATTCGGGACCACCCGCGCCTACCGAACCGGGCCACAGACCGGCGAGCCGATCGTGCTGCTACCCGGCTCGGGCGGAAACGCACTGATGTGGCACCGGTACATCGACACGCTGGCCCGGCACCACCCGGTCATCGCCGTCGACACGGTCGGCGAGCCGGGCGCGAGCGTGCAAACCGCGCCGATCTGCACCGGCCGGGACGGCGCTGCCTGGCTGGACGAACTCCTGGCCGCACTGGACGTGACGGACGCCCATCTCGTCGGCTGCTCCTACGGCGGCTGGCTGGCACTCAACCACCAGATCCACCACCCCGGCCGCACCGCCACCCTCACCCTCGTGGATCCCGCCGGCTTCGCCGACTTCGGCCCCCGGTTCTACACCTGGCTGATCGCCGGCGCCCTCGCCGCAACAGCGCCGCGCCCGCTCCGCCCCCCGCTGGCCCGCCTGGTCGGCAACAGCGCCATCCTGGAGACCGAACTCATGAACCTGATGCGCGCATCGATGGGGTTTCGCCGCGCACTCCCGGTTCCTCCGATCCTCTCCGACGAGGAGCTGCACCGTCTGCGTGTCCCCGCGCTGTTCCTGCTCGGGGCACGCAGCGCCATGCACGACTCGCGCAAGGTCGCCGACCGCCTCGGCAGGCTCGTGCCCTCGGCCCGGGTGGAGATCGTGCCCGGCGCCGGCCACGCACTGCCGACCGACCAACCGGACCTGGTGGTCGACCGCATCCTCTCCACCGTCGGGCAGTAGTGCCACCCGGTAGGTTCAACCCCCTGGGAAGCCTTCTTGGGAACGGTGCCATGAGAGTCAGATGCCTGCGGATCATCCACCCCTCGGCCGGTCTCCCGGTCCCGGAGTACGACGGGATCCGGGTGGGCGGTGTCTACCCGGTGCTGGAGCTGGTCGCCCACGACATCGATTGCCAGATCCGCGTGCTCGGCCCCGGCACGCCCGACCCCGGACTGCTCTGGGACACCGCCGACTTCGAGACGGTGGACACCCGGATGCCACCCGGCTGGACCCTGGTGATCGCCGACGGCCGCACCCGCCTCGCGGACTCCCGTTGGCAGCGGCCCGGGTTCTGGACCGACTACCACCGCGGCGACCCGCGGGCGCTGGCGGACTACGAGGACGTGAAGCGCGAACTCCTGGAGACCTGACCCCCGTACGCGGCGGCGGGCTCCGGAGCCCGCCGGAGCCCGCCGCTTCCGGCTACCGGCACTAATCGCAGTGCACCGGGCTTCAGCCCGGTGGTGAAGCGATAACCCGCCGAGACGGTCACCCGACCGTGGTGGGAATCCCCGGCCCTGAGGCCGGGGAGCGGACGTCACATGACCGTGCAGGTGGTCGAGCCGTCGGGGTTGCTGGACATGCCTCCGCCGGCGTGTGCGCAGTAGTCCTCGCAGACCGAGGACGAACCCGGCTCGCAGGTCACCGTCATCACCTCCGCGAAGTCCCTGCGGACCGCCCCCGCCCGGCGCCGGGTCCCGCAGCGGATGTTCAGGCCCGCGGGCCGTACGCGGCTCGGTTCCACGCCGCCCGGTTCGCGCACCCCACCGGCCGCCGCCGCCCGGTAGCGGGGCGCGGCGGCGTCCAGGGACTGCTCTGCGGTGAAGCCTGGGGTCCTCATCTCGGGTGCCTCCTCCTCCGTGTCCTCTGTCCTCTGTTCTCTGTCCTCTGTTCTTCGTGTGTCCCGTGTGTCCGGTGTGTCATCTGTCGTAGTAGGGCTGGAGCCGGGTGACCAGGAACGGGTGCCGCTCCGTCACGTCGACCCGGGCGAACGCCTTCTCCGTGACGTCCGTGTCGCGGCCGGTGTAGGAGAAGACCACGTCGACGACCGTCCTGGCCCCGCCGAGCCGTGACGGGCGGACCTCGACGGCGGTGATGGACTGGTTGCGGTCGAAGGCCTCCGCCGCCCTCGCGTAGATTGCCGGGTAGCGGACGGCCAGGTAGTTCAGCGCCCGGTGCTCGTCCGTCGCACCGGCGTTGTCCGAGAGTTGGACGACCCGGTCGAACACCTCGGCCGCCGCGGAGCGGAACCGGTCGGCGTCGGCTCCCTTCGGTACGGGGAGGCTGGCGAGCAGCGTGTCACGGTCGAAGGAGTAGATCTGGTCGACCACCGCCGTCGGCACCATCAGCCCGTTGCAGACCTCGGGCGGGGCGATCGGGCCGACCGTACCGATCACCACGTCCACGTCGCCGCCGTCGGATCGCGGCCGCACGGCTTCGACCAGCAGTGACAGGTCCGCCGGATCGCGGGGCCGCAGGAGGTAGGTCTCCAGGCCCTCGATGGTCAGGATCCAGCACAACTGCCGTGCCAGGTAACGGTTTTCCTGTTCGGAGAGCACAGCCTGGAGCGCTTCCCGGTCGGTCAGCCCCGCGACGTCCGCGCGGCCGAGGACCTGGGCGAACTCCTTCTCCACCCCGAGGGTCGGGAAGCGCGGCTCGACGCGGCCCACGGCGTAGAGGTACGCGGGTTGCGCCCGGGCCGAGCCGTCGCCGTGGCCACAGCCGCACCCGCAGCCGCCGGCCGGAGACAGGTCCTCGGCGGACATCTGGACCGTCTGACCCAACGGCCCGACCGGCCCGACCGGCCCGCCGGGTTCAGCGAGTTCCACAGGCTCCACGGGCCCCACAGGCCCAGTGGATTCCACGGTGAGGCCCGCGTCCGTGCGCTCGGTGTTGGACTCCTCCACTGCTCCGCTCCCTTCTCCTGCCCGCCGCCACTGCTGTCATCCCGTCGGGGGCAACTCACCGCGACGACCGGCCACGGAAGCCCACCCACCGGTTGAGCCGTTCGGCGCGCCGGCCGCAGCAACCGCAGGGGCGGATGCCCACGGCCCCGGTCGCGCGCTTGATCACGTCGCCCAGGCCGATGTCCTCCTCGTTGACGAAGCCGGGCAGCCGCACCCGTGGTCGCGGCCGTGCCGGTTCGCCGGTCGGCGGTCCGGAGCCGCCGTGGAGCCTGTCGCCGGCCGTCCTGTCCCTCATCCCGTCCTCCTTGCCGTCCGTGTGCCGCCGGTCCACCGGGCCAGCCGCTCCCGGGCCCGCGCGGCGTCCAGCAGGTCGGGCCAGAGCGCCCGGCGCGGGTGGGTGGTGCCGCACAGCGCCCGGCGGATCTCGGCCGCGCCGGCGTGCGGGAACTCGGAGTACAGCAGGGCGATGGCCCCGGTCACCAGGGGTGCGGCGACGCTGGTGCCGCGGATCGGCGGCTGGCGGGCGGCCGTGGCCAGGCTGGTGATCCCCTCGCCGGGTGCGCTCAGGCCCGCCCTCGCGATCGACCCGGCCAGGTTGGAGTACGGCGCCGGGCGGCCGCGGCGGTCACAGGCCGCGACCGGGATCACCGCCGGATGCCGGGTGAGGACCGAGCCGCCGACCACCCCCTGGTTGCCCGCGGCGACGACGACGATCACGCCGCGTCGCGCCGCGTGGTCCAGGGCCTCGGTCAGGGACCGGCCCTCGCGCACCGCCGACCAGCTCAGGTCCGCACTGACGTTGACGACCCTGGCACCGGCGTCGACGGTGTCGACGATGGCCGCGGCAAGCTGTTCGGGGCCCGTCGGCAGCGGGAGGCCGCTCCGTAACGGGAGGCCGGCCTGCCCCGCGCCCTCGGCCGACCCCGCCCCCTCCGCGAACACCGACCTCAGCAGCACCGTGCAGTCGGGGCAGATCGCCGGAGCGCCCGTACCCCGCCGCCCGGTCAGGATCCCGGCGACGAAGGTGCCGTGCCGGCACTGCTCGCTGCCCGGCTCGGCGCACCGCGTCGGTACGTCGCCGGGCAGTTCACGCAGGCGCGCGGTCCGCAGCCCGGGGTGCCCGACGGCGACCGGGCCGTCCACGAGCCCCACGACCGTCTCCGGCCGTCCACGGGTGCGCGCCATCAGGCCGCCGAGGGCGACCAGGTCCAGCGGCGCCACGTCCAGGACTCGCGGTCCGGCCGCCGTCTCGACTGCCTCGGATGTCTCGACCGCGTCGACGAACCGGCGCTGCCGGGCACCGCCGGGGATGGCTCCCGCACGGATCGTGCCCATGGATCCACGGTAAGACCGCCCGCCCCGACCGTCATGTCCGGCCGGCACCACCGCGGACCGCGCCCGCTACGAACCGCGACCACGGACCTCGGCTCACGGGCAGGACGTCACGCGCAGTAGGTCACGGGCAGTACGTCACGGGCAGTACGTCACGGGCAGTACACCACGCTGGGGCCCCTGCTGCCGACGTCGAGCCGGTAGTCCCGGACCCCGATGATGACGCACATGTAACCGCCATTGCCCCAGGGGCCGTAGTACCAGCTCGGGCCGTCCATCTCGCTGCCGGGCCCGGTGGTGGTGCCCGGCCCCCGGGTGTTGCTGTAGCCGATGGTCCCGTCGGCGTTGTACCCGATGTGACTCACCGACAGCATGCACCAATTCGACGGGGCGTCGCCCGTCTGCTGGTAGCCGTGGGGCGTCACCATGTTGGCGCTCCACGTCGTCCAGAAGTAGCACCCGCTGCCGGTCGGACCGAACTGGTCGTCCCAGTTGAAGCCGCTCGCCGACGCGGGCGCTGCGCCGGCTGTCACCATCCCCCCGGCCAGCGCAGCCGACAGTGCCGCCACAGCCGCAGCCTTCCTGAACCTACCCAGTCCACCCAACCTGCCCAACCTGCCCATTGCCTCTGCCTCCCGCTCGAAGTCCGGTAACGAGCTTCCCCGCCACCGCAGTTGGCGACCGTAGCGGGAGGCCGGTGGCAGCGCCACGTCGAGCGGCGAAGTGTCAGGGGAACGGCCGGTCAACGTCGTTCCCGGCGGTGTCGTCGCTCGGGCCCCACCCCGGTCGGAGCGGGGTGGGGCCGGGCCTCGGTGCGCGCGGGCGGAACGGGCACCTCCCGGCGCCGGAAGGCGCTCCTGGCGGCAGGGACTCAGCAGAAGATCGTCGTGTACCAGCCGTACGTGTAAGTGGAGTTGTAGTGCCACGTCACGGTGTAGTAGGCAGGCGCCCAGACCCTGGACGCGCCCACCCAGTCCTGGTACCCGCCGCTGCCGTCGTACCACCGCGGGCATACCCAGTCCCCGTGGTTGGCACAGTTGTTGTCGTACTGGTCCAGCGGTGCGCCGTGGGGATTCGACGGCTTGAAGGAAGTCCAGCACGGCACGCTCCCGGCCGCCGGGCTGGGCTCGACGACAGCATCCGGAGCGGACGGGACAGACGGAGCGGACGGGACGCGGACAGCGGCCTGGGCGGGCCGGGCCAGGCCGCCCAGTGCGAGAGCACCGAAGATCGCCGCCGATACCGCTGCTGTGACCGGCTTCGTGAGCCGCAACGACTTCACCCTTCTCCGCGATCGCAAGAGGACCGCCGCGCCGCCGGCGTGCTCACGGCCCCTCCTGCACGGGTCGGAGCCGTCGGGGCCGCCGTCAGGGCCGTACCGCCGGTTCGAGCAGCGACAAGGTCCGTTGCTGCGCATCGAGGCCGGCACGGATGCCGACCGGCATCGGCAGGTTCGGGCCGGCGTGCCCGAAGTCGACGTTGCCCAGGACCGGGATGTCACGGTCGCCGAGGACGTCGAGGACGAGCTCGGGCAGAGTGGGGGAGGCGCCGGGCTCCAGTCCGCCGATCCCGCGCGGCACACCCACGACCATGCCGGAGATCCGATCGAGGATGCCGCTGTGCCGCAGCACCTGCAGGTAGCTCCACACGTACGAGGCCAGCCCGCCCATCTCCTCCCAGAACAGCACCGCACCGTCGAACCGTTCGAGCGGCAGCGCGAAACGCGTCGCCTGCGCCAGCACGATGCGATTGATCACCCCGCCGATCAGCGGGCCCTCGACACGGCCAGGACGCCAGCACTCCCACGTCGGGCTCGCAGGCAGCGCACCGATCGCCTCGGTCCCGGTCAGCAACCTGGCGTAGAGCTCGACGAGTTCCGCTCGGCGCGCCACGGGCGCGGACTGCCAGTGCCCGCCGAAGCCCGGGACGGCCATGTCGGCATGGAACCCGACCAAACCCGTGCGCGCATGGAGCACCAGGTGCAGCAGCGAGATGTCGCTGTAGCCGAGGATCGGCTTGGGGTCGGCCCTGATCGCCTCGACGTCGATCAGGTCCAGATAGCCGAGCGCCGTCTGTCCGCCGTCACTCGCGACGATCGCGCGCACCTCGGGATCACGCAGCAGACCGTTGAGCTCCCCGGCGATCTCCGCCGGCGTGGCCGCGCTCCACCACTGGCGGCGTCCTGCTTCGAGCAGCGGCGCCCGGCGCACCCGGAACCCCATCCGTTCGAACACGGCCACCGTCTGCTCGACGTTGGGCTCGTGAGCGGCCTCCAACGGACCGGAGAGCGAGGCGATGACGACGAGATCCCCGGGCACCAGGGCACGCGGTCGAAGCAGTTGAGGCAGTCGAGACTGTTGGGGCTGTTGGGGCTGTTGGGGCTGTTGGGGCTGTTGGGGCAGTCTGGGCAGTTGCGGCAGTCGTGGCCGTGCAGAACCAGTCATGGCGTCAGTGTCGCCGATGCCCTCGGCAGGGTCACCCGACTTTCGCCGGCCGGCGGCCCGCCCCGATGCGGACCCTTCGCGCAGGCGTGCTCGGCGGGCATGAGCCCAGCCCGCGGAACACCACCCGCTCAGCGCCTCGCGGCGGCCGTCTGACCCGCGGCCTGCAGGAGCAGGTCGCGTAGGGCGGTGGCGGCCTCCGACGGTTCGGCGGGGGTGAGGACGACCTGGTCGGCGGTGGTCGAGGGGCCGGTGAGGGGGATGACGCGCAGTCCGGAGGGCCGGTGGTCGAGGGCGGATTCGACGGTGATGCCGATGCCCGTACCGGCGGCGACGTGGGCAGCGATGTCGTGCACACTGTCGGCGGTCCTGATGATGCGCAGGTCGGCCCCGCCGATGTGGAAGGCGGACAGGAGGCGGTCGCAGAGGCCGCTGTTGATCTGGTGGGGCCAGGTGAGCAGGCCGGTGGTGGAGAGTTCGGCGGCGCTCAGCTCGCTGCGGCCGGCGAGGGGGTGGGCGTCCGGGACGAGCGCCATGAACCGCTCGGTGGACAGGACGGTCGCGCGGACGCCGGTGATGCCGTCGGTCGCCCAGCCGATGCCCAGCCCGATCGACTCCGCGCGCAGGGCGGTGAGTTGGGCGGTGGTCGGCATGGTCTCGGGCACGATCGCCACGTCGGGGAAGCGCTCGCGCAGTTGCGGCAGGCAGCGCAACAGCAGCTGGTGGCCGGTGTATTCGGCGTGGGCGACGACCAGGGTGGTGGCCGCCCGGCCGCCGGCGGCGAGCGCGCGTCCGCGCTGCTGGAACCGGCGCAGCTGGGCGAGGGCGGCGTGGGCGTCGGGCAGCAGCGCCTCGCCGAGCTCGGTCAGTTCCACCCGGCGGCTGGTGCGGTGGAACAGCCGCCCGCCCAGGGCGTTCTCGAGCCGCCTGACGGCGTCGCTGACGGTGGGCTGCCCCCGGTGCAGCCGCGCGGCGGCCCGGCCGAAGTGCAGTTCCTCGGCGACGACGACGAATGCTTCCAGCTCGATCCGGTCCACCGGAACAGGTTAGCGCGATCGATCGGTGGGGCCGATCGCTGCGGGTCGGAGTTCGGCGTTGATGCGGTGGGGTGCGTGGGGTGTGATGGGTGGGCAGCAGCGAGTTCCCGAGCAATGGAAGTAGTGAACAGGCATGGCAGTCAAGGATGTTGGCGTCGGCGTGGACAATGAGGAGGCGCCGGCGGTCACGGTGGCGGTGGTCTACCACTCGGTGCACGGACACACCCGGGTGTTGGCCGAGCACCTAGCCGAGGGGGCGCGGCTGGTGCCGGGGGCCCGGGTGCACCTGGTGGAGGTGCGGGCCGAGGATGTGGTCGCGGGGCGTTGGCACGATGCGGAGGTGTTGGCGCTGCTGGAGCGCTCCGATGCGATCGTGCTGGGGTGTCCGACGCTGATGGGCAGTGTGTCGGCGGTGTTCAAGGCGTTCATGGAGGCGGCGTTCACGCCGTTCGTCACGCAGGCGTGGAAGGACAAGCTGGCCGGCGGGTTCACCATGTCCGCCTCGCAGAGTGGCGACAAGCTGGCGGTGCTGGAGCAACTGGCGGTTTTCGCAGCGCAGTTGGGGATGCAGTGGATCGGCGTGGGGGACATGCCGGGCAACAACTGGAGCGGTGGCTCGCGCGACGACGTGAACCGGCTGGGCTCGTGGCTGGGCCTGATGAGCCAGAGCCACGCCGACCAGGGCCCGGAGCAGGCCGGGTCGCGCGGTGACCTGATCACCGCGCGGCGCTACGGCGAGCGGATCGCCCGGCTGACGCAGCGCTGGGTCAACGCCGTGCCGTACGAGACCGATCGGATGACGGAGCACGAGGCCCGGGCCCTGTCGGCCTCCCTGCGGTCGGCCGGAATGGAGGCGGCCGGAACGGAGGCGGCCGGGGCCTGACCAGGCCTGACCAGGCTTGACCAGGCAGAAGGAGCTGCGGCGGCCGGGCGTCGACGAGGCCGTTCGTATCCACCCTCTATGATCCAGCGCTGGGGGGACAGGTCGCTGGGCTGGTACGACACCGCTGTGTCCGCTCTCCCTTCGGCGGCGCGGGACCGCGTCGCCGATCCGACGAGCGGGAGACGAACTCTCGGTGATACCCACTCAACGCCTGGGCCGCGGGCTGCTGGCCGGCGCCTCGGCGCTCGCGCTGGCGCTGCTGCCGGCGGGCCTCGCGCCCGTGACGGCGGCCGCCGCGCCGTCCGACGTTACAACCGGGGACGGGTCCGGGCCGGCGCCGGTGGACCTCGATGCCACGCGCGCCTTCTCGGACACCTTCCGGCTGGACCCGGCTCTGGACACCGACCCGCTGTACGGGCTGAACGTCGGGCTCGACGCCCGGCAGTCGCCGCCCGCCGGTCAGCACGGGATCTCCTACACCCGGGTCTCCGGCCGCTGGGACACCTCGGTGGCGCCCGACCAGTGGTTCGTCCAGACCAGCCACCCGGATCACCCCAACAAGCTGCTGTTCGCCAAAGGCGTCTCCGCGGTGATGCTCGGCGCGCCGGCCGTCGCGGACGACAGCGGCCACTACACCGTCTCGACGGTCATCGACCCGGTCGTCGGGGACACCGGCGGCAGTGACTGGGGCTCGATCGTGCTGAGCCGCAGCCACCGCAGCAACGGTTACGTCACCGGCAGCGACGTCGACCTCGGCCTGACCGTCACCTCGGGCGGCAAGCTCGCCCTGTTCCACGGCGGCAGCGGCGAGACTCCCTTCTGGACCGGCACGGTGGCGCCCACGGCGCAGTACGCCGTCTCGCTGGCCGTCTCCACCGGCGCCGACCGCGCCGTCACCCTGACGGTCAACGGCACCCCGTTCACCGTCTCCGCGCCGGCCGGGGTGACCCGCTGGCCGGGCAGCGAGTTCCTCTACCTCGGCGCCTACCTCTCCAGCGGGGACCGCGTCACCACCTTCGGCGACGGCGCCGGTCACGGCCTGGACGTCAGCCGGATCGACACCACGGCCACCCGCAGCGCCAAGCCGTTCGTCGACACCTTCGACGGCGCGCCCAACGCCACTGCCGACTTCGGCCTCAACCGGGACCTCAGCGCCCGCCAGCCGAGCCTGGTCTCGGCGAACTACAGCGCCGTCTCGGGTGTCAAGGGCCTGGCCGTCGACCCGCCGGCGGGCTCGGTGCAGGTCAACAGCCCGGCCCACCCGAACGTGCTCTCGTTCCCGAAGGGCACCTCGGCCGTCCGGCTGAACAGGCCGGCCACCTCGGACGTCCCGACCGGCGCCTACACGGTGCACGCCGTCCTGACACCGGTCGTCGGCAGCACCCCGAGCGCCGACAGCGCCGCCGGCCAGGACTGGGCCTCGCTCGCCGTCAGCAACGCCTCGGGCGGCACGGGTGCCGTGGACGCCGAGGACGTCGCGATCGGCCTGCGCGTCCAGGCCGACGGCGGGCTGACACTCTTCCAGGGCGGCACCCCGACCGCACTGGCCGCCGTCCCGCCGAATGCCGTCCCGACCGCCGCCCGGCCGGCCGGCTCCTACGAGGTGTCGCTCACCCTGGCCACCGGCGACCGGCAGCAGGCGACCGTGAAGGTCGACGGCGCGACGGTCTTCTCCGGCCGCACCGCCGCCCAGCTGCCCCGCGACGGCTACGTCTCGCTCGGCGCCCACCACTCGGCGGCCGGCCAGGTCACCACGGTGGACGACCTGCGGGTCACCATGCTGGGCGGGCTCGGCTACTACGGGTTCTTCGACATCCGGGATCCGAACTCGCCGAACTACGGCGCCAACCACGCGCCGGAGGTGGCGCAGTGGACCAACTTCAACAACTACCTGCGCGACCAGGACCGCCGTCTGGAGTTCCTGGACCAGTGCCTGCCGGGCTCCTGCGTGATCGACCTCAACCAGGAGACGGTGGTCCCGCGCTCGCCCAATGACTGGCAGGTCAACCCGAACCCGAACGCCGCGCAGAACCTGCTCGACCTGGTGCAGCGCATCGGTTCGAACATCGACAAGATCGGCGCCGTCGACATGACGGACGAGGCCTACTCGCACGGTCTGAGCGCCGACCAGGTCATGACGCAGGCCCAGCAGATCAGGGCCGCGTTCCCGGACAAGCTGCTGATCATGAGCCTCGACCGCTGGAACGCCGAGCAGACCGCGCCGATCCCGTCCACCGTCGACATCGTCGGCTTCGACTACTACTGCAAGGGCCGGCACGAGGTGCAGTGGCGGCTGGACCACCTGAAGACCTTCCTCTCCTCGCCGGACCAGCACCTGATGCTCTTCCCGGAGTCCACCAACCAGACCGGCATCGCCGACAACTGCTTCCCCGACCGGACCGACACCGACGTCGCGGCGTTCAACGCCGAGTACCGCGGGATCGCCGCGCAGGACCCGCGCGTCGTCTACCTGCAGAACTTCCGCTGGCTGGGCCCGGACCAGCCGGCCAAGGTGCCGCTGACCGCCGCGGCGCAGAAGCGGATCGGCGCAGCCGTGGTCAACGCCACGCCCACGCCGGTGCCCGCCTCGGTGGGCGTCTACCGGCCGTCCGACGGCAGCTTCGGCGAGGCCGCCCACAACGGCTGGTACACCGGCCAGAACGTGTTCGGCGGCGGCGGCAACGCCGTCCCGCTGACCGGCCACTGGAACGGGCCGGGCACCGACACCGTCGGCGTCTACCACCCCGACACGGCGACCTTCCAGCTGTCGAACGACAACGCCACCGTGGCCGCCACCTTCCCCTTCGGGATCCCCGGTGACGTCCCGCTGGTCGGCGACTGGAGCGGGCAGGGACGGACCGCGGTCGGCGTCTACCGGCCCGGCGAGCAGGTCTTCTACCTGTCCGACGACAACGTCACCGTCAAGTACCGGATCAAGCTGGGCAACGCGGGCTGGAAGCCGCTGGTCGGCGACTGGGACGGCAACGGCACCACCACCGTCGCCGTCTACGACCCGCAGACCCAGACCTTCTACCTGAACGACTCCAACCAGACGGAGCACCCGCGGCCTGGCGTCAGGTTCGGCAACCCCGGCGACGTTCCCGTCAAGGGCGACTGGGACGGCACCGGCAAGGAGACCATCGGCGTCTACCGGCCCGGTGACCAGACCTTCTACGGGGCCGCCGAGAACTCCGACCTGGTGATCTACAGCAAGCAGTTCGGCAACCCGGGCGACGTCCCGCTGGTGGGCAACTGGGGCTGACGGGCCTCCTGTTCGGATGACTGCGGCAGGGCGCCCCGGAAGGAGCGCCCCGCCGCAGTCACCCGATCGCCAGCCGCCGTACGGCGGCGTCCAGACGAGCCAGGGTGCGGTCACGGCCCAGGACCGCCAGGGACTCGAACAGCGGCAGGCCCACCGTCCGGCCGGTCACCGCCACCCGCACCGGCGCCTGGGCCTTGCCCAGCTTCAGCCCGTGCTCGGCGGCCACCGCCTCCAGCGCCGCCCGCAGCTCCCCGGCCTCCCAGGGCCGCGTCGCGGCGAGCCGTTCCCGGGCCGTGCGCAGCAGGGCGGCCGAGCGGTCCCCATCCTTCATCGCCTTCGCCCAGGAGGCCTCGTCGCGCACCGGCTCGGGCAGGAAGAGGAAGTCGACCTGCTGGACGATCTCGCCGAGCACCGCGATCCGGGACTGGGCGAGCGGGGCGAGGACGGCGAAGGCCTGCGGGTCGAAGTCCTCGGCCGCCCACGGCACTTCGGGTGC
This sequence comes from Streptomyces sp. 1114.5, assembly GCF_003635085.1. Taxonomy (NCBI): domain Bacteria; kingdom Bacillati; phylum Actinomycetota; class Actinomycetes; order Kitasatosporales; family Streptomycetaceae; genus Streptomyces; species Streptomyces sp. 1114.5. The sequence goes on along the minus strand of NZ_RBXE01000003.1, from coordinate 493,045 downwards.
GGTGAGCCACGGGCGGCAGGCCGCGGTGAACTCCTCCTCCCCCATCGCCCGCAGGTACTCGCCGTTGAAGGAGCGCAGCTTCGCCACGTCGAAGTACGCCGAGGCGGCGTTGACGTCCGCCACCCGGAAGGACTGCTCCAGCTCGGCGTAGGGGCGCAGCTCCACGTCGTCCTTCGGCCCCCAGCCCAGCAGCATCAGGTAGTTGACCATCGCCTCGGGCAGGTAGCCGTCCGCCAGGTAGTCCTCCAGCGCGACCTTGTCCCGGCGCTTGGACAGCTTCTGCCGCTTCTCGTTCACGATCACCGGCAGATGCGCCCAGACCGGCGGCACCGCCCCGAGCGCCTCCCACAGCAGCTGCTGCTTGGGCGTGTTCGACAGGTGCTCCTCGCCGCGGACGACCTGGGTGATGCCCTGCTCCAGGTCGTCGACGACGTTGGCGAGCAGGAACACCGGGCTGCCGTCGCCCCGGGCGATCACGAAGTCCTCGATGGCGGAGTTGGGGAAGGCGGGCTCCCCGCGGATCAGGTCCACCACGACGGTGGCGCCCTCGTCCGGGGTGCGGAAGCGCAGGGCGCGCCCCCCGGCGGGGCCCAGGCCCCGCTCCCGGCAGAAGCCGTCGTACCCGAGCTGCGCCGAGCCGGTGCGCTCGGCCAACTCCTCGCGGGTGCAGTCGCAGTGGTAGGCGCGGCCGGCGGCGTGCAGCTTCTCGGCGGCGGCACGGTGCCGTTCGGCGTTCGCGGACTGGAAGTAGGGCCCCTCGAAGGCCGGGTCGCCCGCGTGGATGCCGATCGCGGCGAGGGCGCCGATGATGCCCGCGGTCCATTCGGGGCGGTTGCGGGCGGCGTCGGTGTCCTCGATCCGCAGCACGAAGGTGCCGCCCTGCTGTCGCGCCGTCGCCCAGTTGTACAGGGCCGAACGGGCGCCGCCGACGTGGAACATGCCGGTGGGGCTCGGGGCGAATCGGACACGGACGGGACGGGAGGCCTCGGTCATGCACGGAGCGTAGCGGTGACCGGGCCGTCACCGGGAACGGTTTCGTCCCGGGTCGCCCCTCGCGTACAGCCGGCTGCTGCGGCCGGCTCGTGCAGCTGCTACAGCATGACGAGCAGCTTGGTGTCCGGCACCAGCTTGCGGTTGACGGAGGTCGACTGGACGAACACGGTGTACGACGGGTTGTCGCCCGGCTTCACCGTGACCTCCGAGTCCGGCAGGCCGAGGAGCCGGCGGGCCGCCGGGCCGGAGAAGACGCGGCCCGTCATCCGGCCGGTGTCCGGGTCCTTCTCCGCCACGGCGAGCTGCTTGCTGCCCTGGATCTTCTCGCGCTTGGACAGCTCGTAGAAGGCGCAGCCGGTGGTGTACGGGTGCCCGGTGCTGGTGACGAAGTCGCGGATCGGCGTCTGCCGGTCGACCGGTATCAGGATGTACTTGCCGGAGTCCAGGGCGTCGAGGTTGGCCGCCACGTCCGCGGTGCTCAGGTCCTGGCCCATGGCGAAGAGGTTCCTGGTGCCGCGCACGCCCTGCTCGCGGCCGCGCAGGAAGCTGGTGGCGGCCGACTTGACCGTGCCGATGGCCTCCTCGACGCCCTCGCTGGAGTCCGCGTCCCAGATCGCGATGTTGCCCGCGGGGAAGCCGTACTCCTGGGCGGTGCGCTTGGCCAGGGAGTTGGGGACGAGGATCGCCGAGGTCCAGTGGTCGGGGAGGTCGTCCATGGCGCCGTGGATGCGGTCCTTCCACGTGCGCAGGACCTTCGCGCCCTGGCTGCCGGTCATGCGGGTGTGCATCTGGCCGTTCTGCGAGTAGCCGGAGGCGTTCTCCTCGCCGTCGGTGACGACGACCTGGAGGAAGGAGTGCTCCCCGTACCCCTCCCAGATGTTCTTCAGGTCGTCGACGGACTTGACCGCTGCCTCGATCAGCGCCGTCGCGCCGTTGTCGACCCCGTAGAGGCCCCGAAGGGACGGCAGGTGCTTGACGTCCATGTCCCAGACCAGGTTCTGCACCTCGTGGTCGAAGGCGTAGAGGCTAATCCGGGTCTCGTGCCCGAGCCGGTCCGACTCCTCCTGCAGGCCCTTCACGAACTCGTCCACGACGCGGATGAGTTGGGCCTCGTGCCGGCGCATCGAGCCGGACTTGTCGACCACCAGCGAGACGTGGTTGACCTTGTGCTTGATCCTGTTCGCGGACATGCTTCTACCCCTCGTGTCGACGCTCTCGTGACGCCTTTTCGGCGCCTTTCCGGCGCTCCCTCCGACGTGCTTCCCACTCTATGAGGAGGCACTGACAAGGCCGGATTCCCCGTCGGATCGCTGACGGAGGATCAGTAGGGTGAGCCCGGACCGGTACCGGAGTGCAGAGGCGGGAGTCGGGGAGAGCGATGGCTGGATCGAAGGAACAGCGCGGCTGGATAGGCCGGTTGCTCGGCGGTGGCGGCGGCCGCCGTCCGCGCGCCGGGCGTGACACGCCGCCCGCTCAGGCCGTATCGGGGCAGGGCGTACCGGGGCAGGGCGTACCGGACCGGACCGCCGCTCCCGGATCGGCCGCCGGATCGGCCGCCGGCTTGGCCCCCGGATCGGCTGCCGGTGAGGACCCACGGGCGTGGACCAGGCCCGCGGAGCTGGTGGACCTGTCCTCGCTGCCCCCGCACCTGGCCGAGGCCCTGGTCGGCGTCGCGGCGACGATCGACCAGGCCGACCAGGCACGCGCGGACGGCGACCGGGAGGAGGCCGAACGCCTGCTGCGGGACGCGGTCGAGTCGGTGGTCGACCCCTACCGGCAGCTGGCCGAGGAACGGCTCGGGACGCTGCTGTCCGAGAACGGCGAGGTCGAGGAGGCCGTCGCCCTGTGGCTGCGCGCGGCCGAGGGGCCCGACCCCGGCCTGCGCCAGGCCGTCAAGGTCTACCTGGGGTCCATCCCCTTCTCCGATGCCCGGTTCCTGGTGAACGCCGAACCGGCGACCGTACAGGCCCTGATTCCCCAGGCCTGGGGCTTCGGGCGGTTGGGCGCCGCGGTGTACCAGGCCTCCGCCCACCGGCACCGGGACGCCTCCCCCGCGGTGCGCCGCCAGCTGCTGGCGCTGGACGCCGCCCGGTACGGGGAGCCCGAGCTGGCGGCCCGGATCGACGCCGTGCCGGTGGCCGACGAGGGCTCCCCGCGCCGGCGCGTCGAGTGGGCCAGCGGCACCCAACTCGGCGGCTGCCGCTGGAGCGTGGCCGGTCACCCGCAGGGGGTGTCGGCGGTCGCCGTGGGAGCTGCGGCCCAGGCCCGGGCCTCGGTCGTGGTCACCGGTGGGGACGACGGCACCGTGCGCCTGTGGGACCTGGCCACCGGCGACCCGGTCGGCGAGCCGATGGCCGACCACACCGGGCCGGTCTACGCCGTGGCGACGGCCGACCTGGACGGCCGCCCGGTGGCGGTGTCGGCCGGCACCGACCAGGACGTACGGATCTGGGACCTGACGACGCACCGGCTCCTGCACCCGCCGTTGGCCGGGCACACCGACTGGGTGACCGGCGTCGCCACGGGCGCGCTGCGCGGTCGCACGGTGGCCGTCACCTGCGGCGACGACCGCAGCGTCCGGGTCTGGGACCTGGCCACCGGCGACCCGGTCGGCCGGCCGATGAGCGAGCCGGCCGGCCGCGGCAACCCCCGTCTGGGCAGGCTGACGGCGGTGGCCACGACGGAGCTCGGCCGCCGGACCGTCGCGGTCACCGGTGACTTCGCCGGGACCGTCCGGGTGTGGGACCTCGCGAAGGGCCGTCAGCTGCGGAGGCCCCTGGCCACGGGGACCGGTGCGGTGCAGTCGCTGGCCGTACTGCCGGTCGGCGGCCGCCCGACGGCCGTCGTCGGCGGGTCCGACGGCACGGCCACGCTGTGGGACCTGGAGACGGGCGCACAGGTCGGCGAGAGCCTTGCCGGCTCGACCCCGTGGGACCAGACGGTGGCGGCGGCCCAGACCGGGGCCGGCCCGGTGGTGGTCACCAGCGACCACACCGGCATCGTGCGGCTCTGGGATCCGGCCACCGGACGCCAGACCGCCCAGGCCTTCGCCGGCCCCCTCGGCGAGACGCGGGCGCTGGCGCTGACCGTGACGGACGGGCGGCCGGTGGTCCTCGTCGGCACCGACGACGGCAGGGTCCACCGCTGGGATCCGGCCACCGACGGCCGCCCCGTCGGCCACCCGCTGCCCGGTCACGGCGCCCCGGTGACGGCGGTGACGGCCGTGACGACGGTCGAGGGCACCACGGTGGTGGTCAGCGCCAGTTGGGACGAAACGGTACGCCTCTGGGACCTCGCCACCGGCGCCGAGGCGGGCCGGCCGCTCACCGGGGACGGCGACGACGACGGCACCGAGGACGGGTACGACGAGGACACGTACGACGCCGAGGACGACGAGGACGACGACGAGAACGACGACGAGAACAGCGACGAGGACGACACCGATCACGGGTACGGCGGCGGCGACGCGGTGCGCGCGCTGGCGACGGCGGTGATCGACGGGCGTCCCGTGGTGCTCACCGCCTGGCACGACACCGAGCTCCGGCTCTGGGATCCGGCCAGCGGAACCCTCCCGGGCAACCCCCTCCCCCACGACGCCGAGGTGGACGCCGTGGCGACGGCGACGCTCGACGGCCGCCCGGTCGCCGTCACCGGCAGCACGGAGGGTGACGTCCGGCTCTGGGACCTCACCACCGGCGAGGACCTGCACGGCCCCCTGACCGGACACGAATCCGAGGTGATCGCGGTGGCCACCACGACCATCGACGGCCGCCCGGTCGCGGTCACGGCGGACGAAGAAACGGTACGGCTGTGGGACCTGGCCTCCGGCGCGCCGATCGGCACCCCGCTCGGGGTTCCGCTCGGGGTTCCGCTCGCCCTGCCGGAGGCCGAAGACACTCCCTGCATCGAGACGCTGGCAACGGCCCTGGTCGACGGCCGCCCGGTGGTGGCAGTGGGCAGCGACGACGGCCTGGTCCACCTCTGGGACCTGACCACCCGTGCCCTCACCGGCCCGCCCCTGCGCACCGCCGACGACGGCCCCACCGCGCTGACCACCACCCAGGTCGCAGGCCGACCCGCCCTCATCACCGGCACCACCGACGGCACCGTCCGCACCTGGGACCTGGCCACCCTCGACCCGATCGGCCCCGACCTGGTCCTGCCCTTTCCGGTCCACGCCCTGGCCACGGCCCCGGCGGACCGGCTGATCGTCGGATTCGGCTGGGAGGTCGGCGTCTTCCGCCTGCTCACCCCCGGAGCACCAACCGACGCGTGACCCCGTCCGCCGGCAGCACCGCTCCGCACGGCAACGGCCTCCCCCGTCCTGAGACGGGGGAGGCCGGATTCCCTGCTCACCTGATCATCACGCCAGGGCAAGCACCACGCACCGCCCGAGCAGTTGATCGCGGGACGGGCCCAGCTCATCGCGGGGGCCCGTCTCACCGAGTCACCCGAGGATGCCCCGGCGTCCAGGCCGGGAGGAATCGGGCCTCCCGCGCAGCGAGTCAGGGACAGCCGTACCGCCGCCCAGGCGGTCCGGCGTCGGAGGACCCCGGGCACGCCCGGTACACCTACCGTCTGCGCGTGTCGTCCACGGCCGCCGCGCTGCACCGTCCCGCCCAAGCTGCAAACCCTCCACGACACCCTGGCCGGCACGCAGCGGACGGCGACGGCCATGAGCCGGCTCTCGAAGGGCATCGTCGCCGCCCAAAAGACCCAGGAGCCCACATGACACATCGCACCGAGCAATCAGCGAACCAGAACGAGATCTCCCAGGAACGAGTCGCCGAAGTGCAGGAGGTCATCGACCGCATCACACGCTGGGCCACGACCCGCCGGGACATCGTCGGCCTGCTGCTGGTCGGCTCATACGCCCGCAATGCCGCGCGGCCTGACTCCGATATCGACATCGTCCTGCTCACGACAGACCAGACCCAGTACTTCAACAACACCTGGGCCGACGAGCTCGCCCTCGGCGAGCTCGTGCGAACGCAAGCGTGGGGGCCCATCACCGAACGACGCTATGCCACGACCTCAGGTTTGGAAGTCGAGATCGGCATCGGGTCTCCGGAGTGGGCACAGACGGACCCCGTCGACCCTGGCACACGTCGCGTCGTCACCGATGGCGCCCGCCCGCTGCATGATCCGGCAGGAGTCCTTGCCTCTCTGATCCAGACATGCGGATCATGACCACCTCGTCGACCGCCTCCAGGAGGCCCGGGACCAGGGCCGGCTCGGCGAGGTCGCCGCGATCGAGGCCAGCCTCGTCGCCGCCGAACAGAAGCTCACCGTAGCGCGTAGCCACGGCGCGGAAGCGCTTGAGCCGGTTGATCGTGCGCTCGACCTCGTTGCGGCTCTCGTATCTCTCCTTGTCAAACGGCCTTGGGTGAAATTGGGGTCGGGGCGTGTTGGCCTGGCGGTTCGGCTGCTGGTGGGTGACCAGCAGCCGGTCGACGAACTCCAGCTTCGGCCTGCGGCCGGCTCCCTCCGCCCGGCGCCGCTCGCCGCCCCGCTGTCGACCAAGCTCCGACTCACGCCGGGCCCACCAACGTGGCGACAACTCTCCGAGCAACTCACCGAGATGTCCGCGAGAGACCCCGGACAGGGCAGGATGGGAACAGGCCGCACGAGCCCAGGTAAGCGTCACAACTCACCCAACCCATGCGGCCCTTCTCAGGTCACGGCGCGAGCGGAACCGCGACGCAGGTATCAGGCCGGAACGGACCGGATCACAACCAACGAGCCGTCATAGAAAGGCTGTTGCCGCAGGGCGCCGAACCGGGCGTCCCAAGCTCCGCTGTCCAGGTCGCCCCGCAAATCCGCGGCGAATCGTTCGCGCGACTGCTCGTCGACGAAGCTCCACGCCGAGCACGCCTGCCGGGCACCGGGGTCGAGCAGCATCTCGGGGCGCGCGTAGTACGCCTCGTTGAAGCCGTCGGTGCAGTCGACGGGTATCGGCACCCGGGTCACCGTCGTGTGTCCGCCGAGAGTCTCGGTCAGGTCCGCGATCACCGGATAACGGCGCGCCTCCGTGTCCAACACCTCCGGCGCGTACTCGTACAGCCAGAAGTCCCGAACGAGATCAGGGTCGCAGGTCAGCACGACGACGGGGCCGCGTGCCACCCGGCGCATCTCGCGCAGCCCTGCCTTGAAGTCGCTCCACTGGTGCACGCTGAAGGTGGTCATCGCCGCGTCGAACACGTCGTCGCCGAACGGCAGGTTCTCGGCCACAGCATCGACGGCGGCCGACAGGTGTGCGGGGCGCTGGGCACGCATCGACGCGGACGGCTCAACCGCCGTCACCTCCAGCGTCGCCGACTCGTATGACCCCGCCCCGGCCCCGACATTGACCACCGTGCGCGCCCCACCCAGGGCGGCGGTGATCGCCTGCTCGATCCTTGCGTCCGGCTGTCGGTAGGTGGCGTACCCGCCGCCTATCGTGCCGTAGTCCGCATCCCCTGCGCTGCCGTCCGCCCCGCGTTCGCTCATGATCCAAACCTAGCCACGCCGTCAACACTTCCATCCCGGCCACCGCGTCCCGGGCCGCCGACCGGAAACCCTCACTGAGCCTGTACCAGCAGATCATCGGTGACCGTCCGTGGCGTTCCGGTGGAGCAGACTCACCATGCTCCAGCACCAGCGCGAGCGATTACGGCGGGAGCTGTATGCCTTATCGCCGCCCAAGCGGTCGGGACGGGTACCTGGATGCCCACCGCCGAGGCGCTTTACCCGGATGCGTTCGAGGACTGGGATCAACTGCGGGCTATCGCTCCACTCATAGGCCGTTTTCCAGCTCCCGAACCGGTTCGGCAGATCCCGCCACGGGACTCCTGTGCGGATCCGGAACAAGATCCCGTTGATCACTGTTCGGTGGTCACTCCAACGCCCGCCCCAGCCTCCGGACTTCGGCAGATGGGGCACAAGAGGATCAAAACGGAACCGACAGCCCGGCCTCGCGCAGTTGGGAGAGGGCTGTGGACATGCACTGCTGCACAGTCCTCCCATCGGCACGCAGGCCATGCTCCAAGGGACCGCCGCTGGCTGCGAACGTCCACGCCGGCGCGTTATCAGCCACCCTCTCGGCGTCAATCCTGACCATGGCATTCACGCCCTGCCCACCCAGCCATTCCAGGATGAGGAGTGTCACGTCCTCGATGCCACCATCCTGGTCGAACTCTGGCCGACGGCCCTGGTTTCCTGTCATTGCCCAGACTCTACCGAGGAGTCCGAAGCAGTCGGCATCCAGCGGTCAGGCCGGGAGGATCAGCCCCTGGTTTCCTGTCATTGCCCAGACTCTACCGAGGAGTCCGAAGCAGTCGGCATCCAGCGGTCAGGCCGGGAGGACCAGCCCCTGGTTTCCGTTCTGGCGAAGAGTTCAGCGCACTCGCCGGCGAAGGAACAGAGCTGGTCCACGACCTGCCGGTACTCCTGCGGATCCCGCACCACGTTCGACGTGGCGTCGGTCCACTGCTGCCACAGGCCACCGGCGGCAAGGTATCGGGATGCTCGCTCGGTCCCGAGGACGGCATCGAGGTGAAGCAGTGTGCTGAGAGCAAAGGTCCGGTCGTAGACGAGGTCGGGTTGAGGCAAGTAGCGATCAAGGTATCTGCAGACCAGATCGGCGTCCGCGCTGGTGCCGAAAGTGGCAAGAGTGATGCAGTAGGACCCGCCGTAGGGGCCTCCGCTCGCCAGCAGGAGCTCGCCGATGCGGCTGCGGAACTCGGTCCTGCCGGCTACGACAACCAGCCAGGAGGCAGTCCTACACTCTCGCCAACCGCCTTCGAAAAGGATGCCGAGCTCAGCGGGAGTGATCTCCCCGGCAGCCTGGACCAGCTCCCTCTTGAAAAGGTCGCGCTCAGGCCCGCTCAACCGCAGGAAGCTTCCACCCAGCCACAGGTACCGCCGGCCGGGCGCGACGAATCGTCGGACCAGGTCCATGAGCTCGGGGTCGGTGTTGGCACAGCGCATGGCCGCATCCTCGCCCGGCGAGGACCCAGCTGCCAGCGATTTACACAGAGCCTGGAGTAGCGATCGCTGGTTCAGAGAAGCTTGTGTCAGATGCTCGCTCCTTCGGCCTGACCCGGCCCAACGGGCACGGCTTGCAGAGATCCGCGACAATTTGAGGTCGAAGGACTCAAGGTCAGCCTCGCCGGCGCCGAGGATAAGCTCGCCCGGATCGACCGGCGCTCCCAACAACGAACCGTCGTCGGTCTCGGCATCCCTACGACCAGGAGCGAAGGCCAGTGAGCACCGGTTCGGGTCAAAGAGAACCAGAGCGTGATCCGAGTACTTGGCCGATCGAACGTCTCCAGGCGTTCACTGCGGACGCTCACGACCGGTCGCAGCTTGAGTCGGTCCGCGTTGTCGCCCAGCAACACGCCTACGACTCCAACCAACCCCGCGACGCGCGTCGGCATTGGGCTGAGCTGTCCCTGCTGGCGAACAGGCGCATGCGCGGCGACGACGTGGAGGGATCAGCACGCGCACTCCAGCAGGACTTCATGCTGCGAACATGGGTGATCGTCCACCTCGGTCCCGAGGACGAGAACTCCGACTGGAGTCCAGAGGCACTGGGCGCCGACACGCTCGCCGCACTGGCGTACTCGCCATCAGAGGCCGCAGTCCTCGCCAGAGACTGGCGTGAACTTCCCATCGAACAGATCCGCGCGCTGCGGCGGCACAAGAACCTGACAGCCCACCTGGAGTGGCTCATCGGCCACCTGCAGCCCGGCCCGACGCGCGATCGGCTTCGTTCCTGGATGGAGACACGCCGACTGCTGCCCTGATCGAGATGGGCCGCAAGCACGGCCGTACCGTCCACCTCGTCCATCCGAACCACACCACGATGGAGTGCGCGCACTGCGGGGCGAGAGCCAAGCACCGCATGCCGCTGGGAGAACGTACGTACACCTGCACCGCGGCGCGGAGCCGTGGTGGCGGTGGCGAAGCCGTCCGCCGCGCGTGCCGGGCCCGGGCCACCAGGCGGGGGTACATCCGGCGCAGCCCGAGGGGAGCGGGGCCGAGCAGGATCAGCGGCACCGGGCGTCAGGGTGCCGACGTGGGCCAGGGGACGTCGGTGGCCACCGCGGCCGTGTAGTCGACGCCCGGGACGGAGAACCCGTACAGGCGCCGGACCTCGGCGCGGAACCAGTCGAGGTCGGCGAGGCCCGCGATGATCTCCGTGGTGGCGGCCGCCCAGCGTTCGGCGACGGCCGCCTGGACCTCGTCGGTGACCGGGAGCACGAGGAGCCGCAATCTGACGCTGTCGCTAACCTGGCTCCGTGACGCAGCAGATGAGCACGGTGGTCCTGATGTGCGGTCTTCCGGGGGCGGGCAAGACCACCTACGCGATGGAGCTGGTGCGACGCGGTTTCGCTCGGCTGTCGATCGACGAGGTGGTCTGGCAACGACTCGGGCAGCGCGACGCTGGCCTGGTGCTGGAAGCCGAGGCATTCGACCAGCTCAAGGAAGAGGTCCGCCGCGAACAGCGGCAGGAACTGGTCAAGCTGATGCTGGCTGGGCGCGACGTAGTGGTGGACTACAGCTTCTGGAGTCGCGCCGCCCGCGACGACTACAAGACGCTGATTGAAAGCCACGGTTGTCGCTGGGAACTGGTCCACCTCAAGGCCGACCGCACAACGCTGGAGCGTCGCCTCGAGCGACGCAACAGCATGGAAGGCGCCAACTCCGTCACCGTGGATGAGACGCTGTTCAACCGCTACATGGCCAACTTCGAGGAGCCGAGCGGAGAGGGCGAGCGGGTCGTCATGCAGCCCTCGATCTGAGGATCTGAAGCTGCTCGGGCTCGGCGTCCGTCTCGTCCTCGCGCTTCACGACCGGCCCACGCTGGGGGTTGAAGTCCAGCCGCGTAGGCCGAAGACCGAGACTCAGGGCGTCAAGATCATCCCGCTGCCCCTTTTTGGGCTTACCTTGGATCCCATCCGCCGCGGCCAAGGCCACTCGCTTCGGATCACCGCGCCGCTCGAACTCCACCGCGCCGCGCTGCAGCAGAGCGCCGCCCTCGCAGCCGACACGGCAGGGCCGGCCGAGCGCAAGGCCCACCGGGTCTACGCCACCCGGATCACAGTCGCTGAGAGGCCGTGAGCTCGTTTGGGGCTGGTGACACGGTCGTTAACGGCATCCCGTCTTGGAGTGTTCCACCACTTTCCCGGCCACGAGCCCGCCATCCGTCGGCACATCCCTCGGCGCACAACGGCCCTGCGGCGCGCCGACGGTGCTCCCGCACGCCGTCTACCGCGCGGCAGAACGGGACGCGAGGATGGGCAGCCGATCACATCGCCTACGGGAAGGAGCAGCATGCAGCCGTCCAGGGGTGAGCACGAGAAGCCCGCACCCGATCCGGGGCAGGGAGACCCGCCGCCGGGCAACGCGGACGGGCAGGTCCCGGCCCCGCCGCCAGGCGACGGGAAGCACAAGAAGAAGTGACCGGCCGTCACAACACCGCCGCTCTGGACGCGCACCGAGCGGGCCAGGACGCGGCGATGGCGCAGGACGGGGCGTGGCCGGCCGACTCGCCATGGGTGCGCGAGGCCATGGCCGTGCTGCCGCGCGACCGGTTCGCGCCGGACCGGCTGTGGCGCTGGGACGGCCGCGCCTACGAACCGCTCGACCGGGCGACCGATCCGCGCGGCTGGGCCGAGGAGCTGTACGGCGGCATCCACGCCCCGGCCGTCACCCGGCTCGACACCGGCGGCCTGCCGTCCTCCTCGCTGTCCGCGCCCGCCGTGGTCGCCGACATGCTGGACAGCCTCCTGCTGGAGCCCGGCCACCGGGTCTGGGACATCGGCGCCGGGCAGGGCTGGACCACCGCGCTCGCCGCTCACCGGGCCGGGCCCCGCCGGGTGGTCGCCACCGAACTCGACGCCGGGCTGGCCGAGTTCGCCCGCCGGCGGCTGGCGGCCGCGGGCGTCGACGCCGAGGTGCTGACCGGCGACGCCACCCGGGACGGACCGCCCGGCGGCCGGCCGGTGGACCGGATCCACGCCGGCTACGCGGTGGAGGCCGTCCCCTGGGGCTGGGTGGAAGCCGTACGACCGGGCGGGCGGATCGTCTACCCGTGGGGCCGGCTGGGGCACGTCGCCCTCACCCGCGCCGAGGACGGCCGCAGCGCCGCCGGGTGGGTGCAGGGCCTCGCCCGGTTCATGGCCGACCGCACCGCCCCCGCGCCCGCCCCCGCGCCCGCGCCCGCCGGCCGCGTCGCCTACGCGGCAGTGCGCGGCGACGGCGAACCGCAGACGCGCAGCCCGGTGGACCGCGACCCGGCCCCGCTCGCGGACGACTGGCACCTGCGGTTCGCGATCCGGGTCGCCGTACCGGACGCGGTGCTGCTCACCGGCCGCGACCAGGACGGCGTCAACGCCTGGATCCACGACGGCGACCGCTCCTGGGCGGCCCTCACCGCCCGCGGCGACGGCACCGCCCTGCTCTTCCAGGGCGGCCCCCGCCCGATCGGCGACGAGGTCCTCACCGCCTGGTCCCAGTGGGACGCCCTCGGCCGCCCCAGCCGCTACGACTACGGCATCACCGTCACCCCCGACAAGCAGTGGGCCTGGCTGCACACCCCGGACGGCCCGCACTGGCCGATCGGAGTGTGCAGCCAGGCATGACGGGCAGCCAGGAGACGGTGCTGGTGGTGGTGCGCGGCCCGAGCGGCGCGGGGAAGTCGAGCGTCGCCGCGCGCCTGCGCACCGCGTACGGGCGTGGCCTGGCCGTCGTCGCCCAGGACCTGCTGCGCCGCACCGTGCTGCGCGAGCGGGACGTCCCCGGGGGCGCCAACATCGGCCTGATCGACGTGGTCGCGCGACATGCCCTCGACCACGGCTTCCACGTCGTCGTGGAGGGCGTCCTCGCCGCCGAGCGCTACCGGGAGATGCTGGCCCGGCTCGCCGCCGACCACCGGGGGCGCAGCCACCTCTACTACCTGGACGTCGACTTCGCGGAGACCGTCCGCCGACACGCCACCCGCCCGCAGGCCGCCGAGTTCTCCCCAGCGGCCATGGCCGACTGGAGAACCCCCGAGGAGCGCGGCGCGCTCCGATCGGAGCCAGGACCGCTCGGTCAGCATCTCGGTCTGCGCCGCCTACGGGGCACGGCCGCAGGCGGTCCGTCCTCGATCACCGGGTCGGCCCAGCGAGAACCTCGCCCTCGGCCCGGATGAGCCGTTCCCACCCGCTCGCCCGGATCTCGCCCAGGCTCGCCGGCCTGGTCAGCAGGTCCACGGTCACGAAGCCGTCCTCCGGCGCCCCTTCCCCGGGCGGCGCCCACCGACCGGCCATGCACTCCTCGCACTCCAGCAGCACACGCCCCCCGTCGGTGTCGACGGAGAAGACGACCAGCCCGTTCGAGCAGCACCAACACTCGACGCTGCTCCGAACTGCCTCGACCACGCGGTCCTCCCTCTCCCACCGGCGCCCGATCCTACCGACAGCGCCATCGGCCCCCGGCCACGCCCTCGTACGCCGGTCGAAGGCCCCGGCCCGGCGCTCACCGCGACGTCCGATCGGCGGGCGTTCACGCCGGGTCGGCCTGGTCGGTGGTGTCCAGCAGTTCCTCGGAGAGGACTGCGAGCGCACCGGGTTCGAGGCGGAGCAGCGTCGGCAGGCACAGTTGCCAGTGTCCGATGACCAGGGCGTGGGCAAGGACGCGGCGGCCGTCGGCGGGTGGGAGGTCGGGGGCCATGGCGGCGAGTGCGCGGGCCTGCTCGGACGGGTCCGCGATCGACCGCGCAAGCTGCTCGGCGCGCCTCGGTTCGCCGGCCTTGGCGAGGTGATGGGCGACGGCTGCCAGCGCCTCGGCTTGGGGGCGGGGTTCGAGGATGAGTCGGGCCAGCTGCTCGGCCTGCTCCTGGTCGCCCAGGTCGAGGCAGGTCCGGACGGTCTCGGCGAGGGCCCTGGCTCTCGTCCGTGGTTGGTCGATGGTGTGGATGATCGACGCGGCTCGGTCGGGTGCGCCGGCTGCGGCGATCACCGACGCGACGTCGGCCAGGGTGGTCGCCCGCAGCGGCTCGGTGGTGATGGACCGGGCGAGTGCCTCGGCCCGCGGCAGGTCTCCCACCTGCGCGCAGGTACGGGCGATCTCGCTGATGGCCTGCTCCCGGCAGGGGGTGTTGGCGATCGAGTCGGCTGCCAGCTCGGCCTGTCCGAGGAGCCTCTTGCTCCGTGCGGAATCGCCGTTGCCGGCTACGGTCAGGGCGAGTGCGGCGAAGCCTCCGGCACGCAGTTGTGGATGGGTGATCGCGCCGATGCTGCGTTCGGCCTGCTCGGGTTCGGCCGCCGCCTCCGCCCTGCGCGCCACGGCGATCAGGGCCTTGGCCTGCTGGTAGGGGTGGCTGATCTCCCGGGCGACCTGTTCGTCCCGGACCAGCTCGGCCCGGACCAGCTCGGCCCGGATCGGTTCGGCGCCGTCGTCCACCGGGTGGGCAGGCGTGGCCTCCTGCGCAGGCAGGGATGTGCTGCCGTCCGGGGCGGCGGCCGAAGTCGCTTGCCCCGTGCTCCGGTTGTCGACCGGAACCGTCGGTGGGCGTCCGCTGCCTCCGCCGTGCCGGCTGACGTGACGTGCCGGAGTCGAGCGACGGCATGCGTACGATCGCTCTGGTCGACGCCTTCCATGCGGAGCTCCCGCACGGTGAGCGCGCTGAGGAGGCGCCAGGTCAGCTCGGTCCCGTCCGCTGACGCGGTGTCAATGCCGACATGGTGTGCAGCGGCGGCGACGACCTCGTCGAGGTACTCAAGTCGGCGCCGATTGGCCTGGTTGGTCCGTCCCGGGAACGCCACGGCCGAACGGAAGGCCCGTTCGTCCGCGACGTCCCGGGCGATGGTCGCCAGGTCGGCGATCTCCTTCACCTGAGCGTTGGAACCGGCGACGGTCAGACCGAGTTGCCACCGCCCCGAGGCCACCCGGGGCGCCTGGTCGCGAAGGACACGGAGGTAGGACCCGATCAGCTCGACCGAGGCGGTGTCGCTGGGAACGAAGGAGGGATCGCGCCGCACGCCGATCGACACGGTGCGCTCCGTACCGTCCGGCGCGAACCCGGTCACCACGAAGTCGTCCACCGCGCTGACATCACTCGCCTGGAAGGCGACCTCGTGCGGTGTGACGTCGTCTCCGAGCTCGGTGAGCGGATCGCCGGTCAGCAGGTGACTCAACAGCAGGGCGCCGTAACGGTGTTCCAGTACGGTCCCGCCACCACCCGTGGAGTACGGGCTTGCTCGTCTCTCGTCACGCTGGGAGCTGGCCGACACCCGGTCAGCCTAGTACTCCGACTGGTACCCCGACGAACCGTCGTTCCATCCCGTCGTGCCCTCGCGCCCGAACCGGCGCTTGTAGGCCGACGGGGTGATGCCCGTGTCGCGGCGCATCAGGGTGCGCAGGTTGGCGGCGGTGCCGAGGCCGCTGTGTCGGGCTACCAGCTCGAAGCGGTGCTCACCGCGTTCGATCAACCGGCAGGCCAGGGCGAGCCGTTCGCCGGTGAGCCACTTCAGCGGGGTCGTGCCCAGCTGAGCCCGGAAGCGGCGGTGCAGTGTCGCCGGGCTGACGGCCGCCCGGGCCGCGAGGTCCGGGACGGTGAGGGGCGAGTCCAGCCGTTCCTGCGCCCAGGCCAGCACCGGTGCCAGGGATTCGTCGGGCTGGTCGGGCACGGGCCGCTCCACGAACTGGCGCTGTCCGCCATCCCGGTGTGCGGCGAAGACCAGCCGCCGGCTCACGGCGTTGGCCACCTCGGCGCCGTGGTCGCGGCGGACCACGTGGAGCCCCAGGTCGAGGGCGGCCGCGCTCCCCGCGGCGGTGAGGATGTCGCCGTCGTCCACGAACAGCACGTCCGGTTCGAGGTGGACGGAGGGGAAGCGGGCCCGGAAGGCGTCCGCCCACTGCCAGTGCGCGGTGGCCCTGCGTCCGTCGAGGACTCCGGCCTCGGCCAGGGTGAAGGCCCCGCTGCAGAAGCCGATCAGGCGCGCGCCGCGGGCGTGCGCACGCCGGACGGCGTCCAGCACCGCGGGGCGGCGGGGCACGTCGACGTCGGGACGGTTGGGGACGATCAGGGTGTCCGCGTCATCGGCCGCCGCCAGGTCGGCGACTTCCGTCAGTGTGAAGAACCCGTCCCGCATCCGGGTGCGCGGTTCGGGGGAGCAGAGCCGGAAGTCGTACAGCTCGCGGCCGATCTCCGGTCTGCGCAGGCCGAAGACCTCGGTCGCGCAGCCGAGTTCGAAGGGGTTCGAGTTCGCGTCCACGATCACGACCACCCGGTGCGGGCCCGCTGCGCGAGCTCGGTGCGAGGATCCTTGCGTCATGTGCGATTCCTAGCACTCACACCGGCCGGAGGGAACACCCCAGGATGGGGCCCATGAGCAACCAGCCCATCCCCCTCAGCCAGGCCCTGGCCTCCTTCGACGCGCTGTGGAGCCCCCGCATCGTCTCCCGCGTCAACGACTACGACGTCCGCATCGCCAAGGTGCAGGGTGACCACATCTGGCACGTCCACGACGACACCGACGAGTTCTTCCTGGTGCTCGACGGGGAGTTGCGCATCTCCCTACGCGAGCCCGGGGGCGAAGCCGGCAGCGGGCCCGGCGCCGCGCCCGTGGTCGAGCGCACGGTCGTGCTGCCGCAAGGGTCGGTCTTCACCGTCCCGCGGGGCACGGAGCACAGGCCGTCCGCCCCGTCCGGTGCCTCGATCCTCATGTTCGAGCCGACCGGCACGCCCACCGTTGGCGACCGCCACGACGACATCCCCGACCACGTGGACGCGACGACCGGGCACGCCCTCGACGCGTGAACCGGGCGGCGGGGCCGGTCGGTGACCGGCCCCGCAACGGTGGCGGGGTCAGCCCCAGGGCGAGGGCGGGAACCAGAGGTACCCGAGCCTGGCCAGCATCCGGACGTCCCAGTACACGAGGGTGAAGACGCCGGCGACGAGGAAGGCCGCGGCGGTCAGGATGCTGATCCGGGTGGGGTCGGCGGCGAGGCGGCGTTGGAGGCGACCGCCGGTGCCGCGGGCGAGCAGGAGGAAGAGCAGGGCCATGACCGCGATGTTGCCGATCGACTGGAGGAGGAACGCGCCGGCGCCGTAGAGCGGGTTGTGGGTGTTGGCGGCGTGCCGGAAGAGGTCGCGGAAGAGCGGGTACGGCCGGCCGATCAGGAAGCCACCGATCAGGGCGCCGACGAGGACGAGCGGTGCGTTCGGGAAGCGGCGGGACAGTGCGGCCAGCGGATCCCTGATCAGGCCGACGGCGGCCAGGCCGAGCACGACCATCACGAGCCCGATCAGGCCGAAGGTCGCCATCGACTGGATCGAGCGGGGGGTCAGGCCCTTGCTCGCGGCCGTGGAGAACTGCGGCATGTGCGTGCCGGCGAGGCCGACCAGCGCCCCGTACGCGGCGGACACCGGTGCCATGCCCGCGAAGATCCAGCCGAGCGGCCGGGCGACGTGCAGGAGGCGGCCGCGCCGTGACGGGGTCTGTCCGACCAGCGGGCCGACGGCGCCGAAGGCCGCGATGTTGCAGGCGGTGAACGAGCCGGCCAGGCCGGAGACGAAGGCGAACAGGATGCCGGAGAGCACCCCGGTGATCGGCGTGCCGTGGGCGTCGTGCCCGAGCAGGGCGTCGGCGCTGCTGAAACCGATCTCGTCGTCGACGAGTTTCGCGTTCCAGGCGTACGCCAGCAGGAGCCCGCCGGCGGTGCCGAGCAGCAGGGTGGGCCAGCGGCGCGCGGGGAAGTCCCCGGTGACGAACAGTGAGGTGCGGGAGGGACGGTGCCGCGGGCCGTGGCGGGCCGGTGTGCCGGACCGGCCCGACCGGCCCGACCGGCCCGACGCGAAGGTGCTCACCGGGCGGTTCAGTTGCCGCCGCCGTAGCCGGAGTCGACGATCCGCTTCGCCCCCTGGGCGTAGTACTCCGGGTCGTCGGGCAGGTCGGTGGCCAGGCCGTCGACGTACCGGTTGTACATGCAGAACGCGGCCGCGATCAGGACGGTGTCGTGGATCTCGGTGTCGCCGGCGCCGGCCTCGCGGGCGGCCGCCACCGCCTCCTTCGAGACCGGCCCGACCGCCCCCTGCACCTCCGCCGCGATCCGCAGCAGGGCCCGCATCCGGTCCGTCACCGGCGCGGTCGCGGGGTCGGCCAGGACCGCCTCCACCAGCTCCTCGCCGCCCTCCAACTGCGCTGCGGCGAAGGCGCTGTGGGCACCCGTACAGAAGCGGGTGCCGTTGAGCCGCGACACGTAGGCGGCGACCAGCTCGCGCTCGCCCCGGCTCATCGGCGCGGGGTTGCGCAGCAGGGCGTCGGCGAGCATCCCCAGCGGGGCGGCGGTGTCCGGGCGCAGGGTCAGCAGGCCGCTGATGCCCGGCAGACCGTTGTCGATGCTGATGTGCGGCACGGTGAACTCCCTTGTCGGGGAAGGATAGAGAGCGCTCCATCAAGGATGGACAGCGCTCCATCGTCGTGACAGCCACACCGGTGCACCAACTTCGAGATTGCTCCGGTCCGTCGGATCCGGTGGTCAGTCGGTCCGCCCGGCCGAGGGCCGGGGCAGGCGGCAACTTCCTTCCCTTCCCGCCCACTTGCCCCGCCGCCACCTTCCGCGCCCGTCCCGGGGGGTCGCCGTCTCACTCCTTGGGCAATTCATGGGCAAAGCCCGGTAAAGGCTGCGAACGCCATCTTGAGGCCGTCGACGACCCGTCAGTAACGTCATGGTCACACCAACTCGCCGGCGGGGCCGTGCGAGCGGTGCGGTCACCGGCACGGTCGTGGGACGGCACGTCGGAACGTCCCGTCCCGTCCTGTCCCGTCCTGCCACTGACACCAGGCACTGAACACCAGGCACCAGGCACCAACACCCCGGGGCCCCAACTCCCGTCCAGCGCAAGCTCCAAGCCGGCCCGCGGCCATCCGCCGGGGCCGGCCCGCACATGCCGCGATCCGTCAGCACGGGCCCGAGCCCGTACCGGCGCACACCCCCCAATGCCGGCACCGGCCGCGCCCTCATCCCCACGGAGGGTCGATCCTTGCGCTTCAAGTCCCCCGGCAGGCCGCGCCTGCCCAGAGCCCGCAAGCTCCTCGCCGTCCTGCCCGCCCTGGCCATGGCCGGCACCGGGCTGCTCGTCACCGCCCCCGGCGCCACGGCGGCCGCCACCGCGCCGCACTCCGGCGCGCACTCCAACGAGCCCGCCACCGCGACGACGACCGCGACCGCCGCGACGACGACCGCCCCCACCAAGCGGCTCTGCGCCGCCCCCACCCACCCCGGTGAGATGGCCTGCCTCGCTCTGGCCCGCACCGACATCGCCCAGCAGCCCGGCCTGGCACCGAACATCAACCCCTCCGGCTACGGCCCCAGCGACCTCACCTCCGCCTACAAGCTGCCCGCCTCGGCCGGCTCCGGAGCCACCGTCGCCATCGTCGACGCCAACGACGACCCCAACGCCGAGTCCGACCTCGCCACCTACCGCTCCCAGTACAACCTGCCCGCCTGCACCACCGCCAACGGCTGCTTCAAGAAGGTCGACCAGCGCGGCGGCACCAGCTACCCGACCGCCGACAGCGGCTGGGCCGGCGAGATCTCGCTCGACGTCGACATGGTCAGCGCGGTCTGCCCCAACTGCCACATCCTCCTCGTCGAAGCCGACAGCGCGACCATGGACAACCTGGGCGCCGCCGTCAACACGGCCGTCTCGCTCGGCGCCAAGTACGTCTCCAACAGCTACGGCGGCTCCGAGGACTCCACCGACCCCAGCTCGGACAGCAGCTACTTCAACCACCCCGGCGTCGCCATCACCGTCTCCTCCGGTGACTCCGGCTACGGCGTCGAGTACCCGGCCGCCTCGCAGTACGTCACCGCGGTCGGCGGCACCAGCCTCAACCGCGCCTCCAACACCCGCGGTTGGAGCGAGAGCGTGTGGGGCAGCAGCTCCGGCGGCAACGGCGCCGGCTCCGGCTGCTCCGCGTACGACGCCAAGCCGAGCTGGCAGCACGACACCGGCTGCGCCAAGCGCACCGTCGCCGACGTCTCCGCCGTCGCCGACCCGGCCACCGGCGTCGCCGTCTACCAGACGTACGGCGGCAGCGGCTGGAACGTCTACGGCGGCACCAGCGCCTCGTCCCCGATCATCGCCGCCGTCTACGCGCTGGCCGGCACCCCGGCCTCCGGCACCACCCCGGCCTCCTACCCGTACGCGCACACCGGCTCGCTGTTCGACGTGACCAGCGGCGCCAACGGCAGCTGCTCCCCGTCCTACCTCTGCACCGCCGGCAGCGGCTACGACGGCCCGACCGGGCTCGGCACCCCCAACGGCACCGCCGCCTTCACCAACGGCAGCACCGGCGGCAACACCGTCACCGTCACCAACCCGGGCAACCAGACCACCGCCCAGGGCGGCTCGGTCAGCCTGCAGATCCACGCCACCGACTCCGCCTCCGGCCAGACCCTCAGCTACAGCGCGAGCGGCCTGCCCACCGGGCTGTCCGTCAACTCCGGCACCGGCCTGATCACCGGCACCGCGAGCACGGCCGGCAGCTACACCGCGACGGTGACCGCCACCGACGCCACCGGCGCCAGCGGCTCCACCACCTTCGGCTGGACCGTCACCGGCACCGGCGGCGGCTGCACCGGCACCCAGCTGCTCGGCAACCCCGGCTTCGAGACCGGCAGCGCCTCCCCCTGGACGGCGACCAGCGGCGTCATCGACAACAGCAGCAGCGAGCCCGCGCACGGCGGCAGCTGGAAGGCCTGGCTCGACGGCTACGGCTCCAGCCACACCGACACGCTCGCCCAGACCGTCACCATCCCGTCCGGCTGCCGGGCCACCCTCAGCTTCTACCTGCACATCGACACGGGTGAGTCCGGCTCCACCGCCTACGACAAGCTGACCATCCAGGCCGGCTCCACCACCCTGGCCACCTTCAGCAACGTCAACGCGGCCGCGGGCTACACCCTGCGCAGCTACGACCTCTCCGCCTTCGCCGGCCAGAGCGTCACCGTCAAGTTCACCGGCACCGAGGACTCCTCCCTCCAGACCAGCTTCGTCATCGACGACACCTCCCTCACCACTTCCTGACCGGTCCCCCGACGCCCGCAGGGGCCACAGGGACCACCGGGCCACAGGGACCATCGGGCCACAGGAACCACCGGGCCACAGGAACCGCGGGGGCCGCAGCGCGCGCAGGCGCTGCGGCCCCTGCGGCATTGCGCGTCACGCACCTCAGCGGCGCCCGCCCGGGGCGGCAAACCGACCGCATGCGACCATATCCGCCATGTTCAGCACATCTCCGCCGGATCGGGACACCTCCCCGCCCGACCCGCGACGCCGCCTCCTGCTCGAACTCGGTGCGGGCCTGTTGAGCGGCGGCCTGCCCGTCCACGACGTGGAGGAGGAGCTGCGCGGGCTCGGACGGGCCCTGGGGGCGCCCGACGTACGGGTCGCCGCCCTGACCACCGGGCTCTTCGTCGCGCTGGACGCGGACGACGCGGCCGCGTTCGAGCCCGTCGGCGCCGCGCTGCGGTTCGAGCAGACGGCCGACGTCCTCGACCTGGTGCACCGGCTGCGCGCGGGCGGACTCGACGGGCACCAGGCGCTGCGCGACCTGGACGCGATCCGCCGGGCGCCGGCCCGCTGGCCCGCCTGGGTCGCCGACCTGGGGATCCTGCCGGTCGGGGTCGGGCTCTGCCTCTACCTGCAGCCGGTGGCGGTGAACGTCCTCGTCACCGCGATCGGCTCGCTGATCGTGGTGGGCCTCACCATGACGGCCCGCCGACTGCCGCTGGTGCGACCGCTGCTACCGGTCACCGCCGGCTTCCTGGTCTCCGTCCTCGTCCTGGCCGCCGCCCGCGCCTCGCTGCTGGACGGGCCGCTGCGCACGATCGTCGCCACCCTGGCGATCCTGCTGCCGGGCGGCCTCCTGGTGACCGGCCTGTCGGAGATCGCCGCGGGCGCGGCCAGCGCCGGGACCGCCCGGCTGGTGTCCGGCTCCGTCCAGCTGGCGCTCTTCCTCACCGGCGTGGTCGCCGCCGCCACCGCCACCGGCGTCCCCGCCTCCGCCCTGGCCAACACCCAGGTGGCGAAGCCCAGTTGGTGGATGATCTGCCTGGGCCTGGCGCTCGCCGTGGCCGGCGTCGTGATCAACGTCAACACCCCGCCGACCGCCATCCCGTGGATCGTGGCGGTGATCGCGGTGACGGCCTGTGTGCAGGTCACGGTGACCACCGCCAACGGCGCGGCGGTCGGCGGCCTGGCCGGCGCGGTCACCGCCGCGGCCGCCGCCACCGTCGCGCACTGGCTGCGGCGCGGCTCCTCCTGGCAGGTGCTCTACCTCCCGGCCTTCTGGATCGTCGTCCCCGGCTCCTTCGGCCTGCTCAACACCGCGCAGATCGAGGTCGGCAACGGGGCGCACGCCGTCCTGACCGCCGTGTCGGCCGTGTTCGGCGTCTCCGTCGGCACCCTGATCGGCTCGGTGATCAGCCGCATCCCCCGGCCCACGGCCGCCCTGCTGCACCTGCGGGCCTGACGGTACGGGCAGGACGACCCTGGCGAGCGGGCGGACGGGTTCGGGGGCGCGCGACCCAGGGCGTGGCGTGCGCGGTCGCGCAACGGATCATCCACGGATTCCCGCGATTCCCCCACATGGCGGCACTCCGTGGGCGGATCATGTCCGTGTGCCGATCACCCCGAACCCGCCCCAGCATCAGTCCCAGTCCCAGCCCCAGCTCCCGACCGCCCGGCCCGCGCGCGCCGCGACCGCGAGCACCGGGCCCGCGAGCTGGGAGGATCGGCTGGAGAGATGGGTCGAGGTGTGCGCCTCCCAACTGTCCTGGTGGGGCCACGACTTCACCGACGGTGCATGGCCGGACACCGAGGACCTGGCCGTCCTGCTCACCCGCACCGTGCACGAGAGCGCCGAGTCCTCGGCACTGCGCCCGGCCCACCACGCCCTGACCGGTGCGCTCGGCTCCGTCCACGCCGCCGAACGCTGGCTGCTGCCCCCGTCCTGCGCCGCCGCCCCCGCCATGGCCTGCCGGCACCTGCGCGAGGCCGCCGACCTCCTGCGCACCGCCCGCCGCCAGCTGCCGGGCCCCGGTGCCATCGGGCCGACAGCCGTCGGCATCCCGCCGTCCTCCGGCTGAGCGCTTGACGGTCCCCGCGCGGTCCGCCTTTCCTGTCCCCATGGCGGAACCGACCTCCAGCGTCCTCGACGTGCTGACGGCGTCGATGGGTGCACTCCCCGTGTTCGACATCGCGTACTTCCTGCCGTGCGGGACGGTGAAGGACAGGGTGCTCAAGCACGACCTCCTGCACGTGCTCCTGATCGACCGGGCGTGGCCGGTGACCTTCCGGTTCGAGGACGAGTACTGCGCGGCCGTCGTCCAGGCCGTTCTGATGAGGGACAGCCGCGTGTCCGCCCGCTCCGTGACGCCGAACGGGCGGCCACCCGCAGCCACCGTCACCGCTACCGCACCCGTGCCCGCTTCCGTGCCCAGCCTGGACGAGATCCGGGAGGTGACCGTTCCCAGCGTGGTGGACTTCCTGAGGTTCGTGCTGGTCCGGCTCGGCCTGCGCGTCCCGGACGACTTCCGGCTGCCGGACGGCGACTTCGTCAGCGCGCACTACCGCCTGGGCCTGCGCTTCGCGGACGAGTTCCGGACCGAGTTCGGCGAGGACTACGCCTCGGTACCGGCCGACGTGCTGAAGGACCTCCCCTTCGCCGACGTGGCCCGGAGCTTCCGCCGCGCGGCCGGAGCCGCGCGCTAGGCGAGCGCCGACAGGCGCCGAGGTGGCCGTCAGGCCGGCTGCGGGGCGATCACTGCCGGAGCGGCCGCGACCTTGCGCGTCTCGCGCATGATCAGCAGGCCGTTGACCACCATCAGCGTCGCGGTCAGGCAGTGGATGCCGAACGCGATGGCCACGGAGCCGTGGTGGGCCAGCACGTTGGCCATGTCACCGTACGCGGCCAGGGCCTCCACCAGCAGCGCCCAGCCCAGCGCCCGGCGCTGGCCCGTCACCAGCAGGACGCCCAGGACCAGGGCCATGACGACGTCGCGGACCCCCTTGACGACCAGGAAGCCGCCGCCGTCCCCGGACGGCCAGCTCGGCAGGCCGAAGCCCGGCGCCGTGGTCTCCGGGCTGAGGATGAACTCCGACCCGAACCAGAGGATGAACAAGATGAAGGCGGCGGCCAGGACGGTGTTGATCTTCTTCAGCGACACGGTTCTTCTCCTTGCGAGTCTTCGTCGGCTTGGTGAGCTTCGTGGAGCTTGCTGAGTCGTGCGGTGCTGCATTCCCGCAGGTCGGGTCGGTTTCGCCGAAAGGCGCCCCGCCGAAATCTAGCGCCGCTAGATGCCAAGGCAACGCTAGTACTACTGCCGTTCGATTGTCTAGCGGTGCTAGGATCGAATCATGTCGGTACAGGAACGCAAGCAGCGCGAACGGGCGGAGCGCGAGCGCCTCATCGTGGCGACGGCCCGCGAACTCGCCGAGCAGGACGGCTGGGACGCGGTCACCACCCGCCGCCTCGCCGAGCGCATCGAGTACAGCCAGCCCGTCCTCTACAGCCACTTCCGCGGCAAGCGCGAGATCATCGGCGCCGTCGCTCTGGAGGGCGCCGCCGAGCTGGCCGCGGCGGTACGGGCGGCGACCTCGGCCGCCGACGGCCCGCGCGCCCGGGTCGCCGCCCTCGCCCGCGCCTACCTCGACTTCGCCGCCCGCAACCCGGCGGTCTACGACGCCATCTTCGAGCTCGACGGCGGCTTGGCCTTCGCCCACGAGGACACCCCGGAACCCCTGAAGGACGCCTTCGCCGCCCTGCTGGAAAGCCTCGGCGAGGTCGCCGGGGACGGCATCCACCCCGGACTGTTCACCGAGACCTTCTGGGCAGCCCTGCACGGACTGGCCACCCTGACCCGCGCAGGACGGCTGCCCCCGGAGGACACCGAGCCGAGGCTGGACCTGCTCGTGGACCGACTCGCCGTGCTCTGACGGGCCGTACACGCTATGACCCACTACCTGCCGCTGCTCGCCACAGCGGCCGACCGGCCCGGCGGGAAGAACGTGTGACCCGCTTCGACCACCACCTGGCCGACATGAGCACGCGCCGGCCGTACCGAGTCCCCCGAGTACCCCGAGTCCCCGTCCCCGAACACTCCCGGAGGTAGCACCGTGGAGAGCCTTCGCCAAGCCGTGGCGGTCATCGCCCATGACCGGGCCCGGCAGCTGGTAGCGACGATCCACTACGCCGCGAACAGCTGGAGCACGACACCGGCGTGGACGATCCCCGGCGGCAAGGTCGAGGTCGGCGAACGCCTCGACCAGGCCGCCGCCCGCGAACTCCGCGAGGAGACCGGGCTGATCACCGACCCGGAGGACCTGCGGCTCGTGCACACGATCCAGGTCCGGGCCGGCTGGGACGGCAAGGGCCCGTTCCTGCTGTCGGTGTTCCTCGCCACCACCTGGCGCGGCGAGCTGACGAACACCGAGCCGGACAAGCACCTCGCCGTCACCTGGTCCCCGGCCGACGCGCCGCCGCTGCCGATGTTCCCGACCGCGCACGCCGCCCTCACCCTCCACTTCTCGGGCGGACGCGGCTTCTCCACCCACGGCTGGGACGACGAACGCTTCGACCCGCGCACCCTGGTCGGCGCGTGAGGGCGATGGGCCGACACCGACGCGCGGCTGCGCGCGTCGATGCGCAGGGGTAGTCGGAGTGCCGGAGGTACCGGGTCGGGAAGTTGTATGACTTGAGCCGGTTCCAGTCCGGTGCACCCCACTTGGCGAGCAGGTTGTCGTACTCGGCGGTGGCGACGGTCGTGATGCCGCAGTGCTTGGAGTTGAGCGACTGGGTGCAGGTCTTCTGGTCGAGCGGGGTCCAGGTGCCGACCGCCAGGTCGGTGGTCTGCCAGGAGTAGAAGACGCCGTTGGGCGTGTAGGTGTCGCCCCACATCCAGGAGGTACTGGAGGTGAGGGACTTGACGACGGTAGGGGCCTCGGTGCCGCCGTGTGAGACGGCCGGGGTGAAGGGTGTGGAGCTGCCCGGGGCGAGCGAGGTGGAGCGGGCGCCCAGCAGTGTCCCGTTCCTGTTGTTCTTGAAGTAGAGGTAGTTGACGCCGTTCACGCCCACCGTCATGTCGCCGTCGATCGCGTCGTACCCGGGGTCGAAGTAGACCTGCGGCGCCGAGACCGTGACGACGTCGGTGGTGTAGTTGACCGACGAGTAGATGACTTTCGACAGATTTGGCGGGCGCCGCGTGATCCGTAGGGTCAGGGGGGTGTGGACGAGTACGCGATGGGTGGACCGGGGGCTGCTGGCGGTGGCGGCGGGCGCGGTCGGGCTGGGTTCGGTGGCCATCTGGTGGGTGTTGGCCGCGATCGCGGCGGCGTTCCTGGCCGGCCTGCGCATGGAGCGGGCCCGGCCGGCGGTGGTGGTGCTGGGGGTGCTGGTCGCCGTCGGCGTCCTGGCGGTGGTGGCCGTACCGGCGTGGACGGTGCGGGGGACGTCGTTCGTGTCCCTGCTGGTCTGCGCCGGGATGGGCCCGTGGATGGTGGGCCGGTTCTGGCGGCAGTCGCAGGAACTGGTGCGGGCCGGGTGGGAGCGGGCGGAGCGGGCCGAGCGCGAACAGCAACTGGTCGCCGAGCAGGCCCGGTTGCGCGAACGGGCGCGGATCGCGCAGGACATGCACGACGCCCTCGGCCATGACCTGAGCCTGATCGCCCTGCGGGCCGGCGCACTGAAGCTGGCACCCGACCTGGCCCCGCCGCACCGGCAGGCGGCCCAGGAGATCCGGGCGGGTGCGGCGGCCGCGGTCGAGCGTCTGGGCGAGGTGATCGGCGTCCTGCGCGAGGAGGCCGAGGGGCGCGCCGCCCCCGGCCCCGCGGATGCCGGCATCCCGCAGCTGGTGCAGGAGGCGGCCGCGGCCGGCCTAGACGTGCGGCTCACGGTCACCGGGGAGGCGGACGGCATGCCGCGCGCGGCCGAGCACGCCGCGTACCGGGTGGTGCAGGAGGGGCTGACCAACGCCACCAAGCACGCCGCGGGCGCGCCGGTCACCGTGCGGGTGACGTACACGCCGGAGGGCGCCCACGTCCGGGTGGCCAACGACGCCCCGGCCGTGGCCCCGACGGCGGCCGCGCCGGCAGCCCCGACGGCAGCCCCGGTGAACGCACCGCCCGCCGCACCGCCCGCCGCCCCGCCCGCCACCCCGGTGGCTGTGCCGGGCACCGGCGGCCGGGGCCTGCTCGGCCTGGCCGAGCGGGTGCGCCTGGCGGGCGGCACCTTCGAGCACGGGCCCCGCGCCGGGGGCGGGGGCTTCGAGGTGTCCGCCCGCCTCCCGCGCTCCGCCGCCGTGTCCGTCCCCTCCCCCGCGCCCGGGCCGGCGGCCGTCTCGCCGGCCCGGGAACTGCGCCACGCCCGCCGCCGGGTGGTCCGGATGGTGGTGGCGGTCGTCCTGGTGCCGCTGCTCACCGCGCTGGCACTGGTCACGGTGCTGCGCGGGTGGGCCGTCCACACGGCCGGACGCGCCGTGCTGGACCCGGCCGACTACGCGTCGCTGCGGGTCGGGCAGGACCGGGCGACGGTGCAGCCGTTCCTGCCGGAGCACCAGGTTCCGTACCATCCGTCAGTGGGCGATCCACCGCCCCGGGGAGAAGGAGTGACGTGCGAGTACTACGCGATGACGGCCGCGGCGTTCGACGACGACCGGTCCGGGGACGCGTACCGGCTCTGCTTCCGGGGGGACGTGCTGGTCTCCCTGGACGCCCTGGTCGAGTGAGCGCCCGTTGAACGGCGGAGCGGGCACCCCGGCACCGGCGGCCCAGGCCACGGCCGACGCAGCGATCCGGGTGGTGATCGCGGACGACGAGCCGATGGTGCGCGCGGGCGTGCGCGCCGTCCTGACGACCGATCCGGGGATCGAGGTCGTCGCCGAGACCGGGGACGGCCGCGAGGCGGTCGAACTGGTCCGGCGGCACCGCCCGGACGTCGCCGTGCTGGACATCCGGATGCCCGGCGCGGACGGCATCGCCGCCGCCGCAGAGATCCGCCGGGCAGCTGCGACCACCCGCTCCGGGGCCGCCACCGGGATCGTCATGCTGACGACCTTCGGCGAGGACGACTACATCCTGCGGGCCCTCGGCGGCGGCGCCAACGGGTTCCTGGTCAAGTCCGGCGAACCGGAGGAACTGATCGCCGGCGTCCGGGCAGTGGCGGACGGCGCCGCCTACCTCTCACCCAAGGTGGCCGCCCGGGTGGTGGCCCACCTCGCCGCCACCGGGGTGGGCGGCCCGGCCGACCGGCGCGCCGCCGCCCGGGAACAGGTCGCCGCGCTGACCGCCCGGGAACGGGACGTGCTGGCCCTGGTCGCGGCCGGGCTGTCCAACGGGCAGATCGCCCGCCGGATCGGCGTCGTGGAAGGGACGGTGAAGGCCCACGTCAGCTCCGTCCTGGCGCGACTGGGGGTGGCCAACCGGGCGGCCGCCGCCGTACTCGCCCACGAGGCCGGGCTGGGCGCCGACGCCCGGGGCTGACCCGGGCACGGAGGCCGGGCCGACGCCAGGCACCGGTACGGAGGCCGGCACGGGGACGGAGGCGGGGACAGCGGCGGGGACGGCGGTGGTGGGTGGTATTCGCCCCGGCGCCAGCAGCAGCGTGCCGAGCAACCGGACCCCGCCCAGCGCGCCGACCGCCGCCGTCACGGACGGCAGCAGCGCGAGAACCACCGCCGCCGTGATCGTGCCGCCGAGCACCGCCCCGGCCACCACGTCGTGTGGGTAGTGCACCCCGGCGGCCACGCGCAGTGCGGCCGTCGCCAGGCCGACCGGGACGACCAGCCACGCCCACCGCGGGCGCAGCAGCACCAGACCGGTGGCCAGGGCCACGGCCAGGGTCGCGTGGTTACTGGGGAACGACCAGTCACCGGGCGGCGGGCAGTCGGCCGCAGCACTGGCCGGCAGCCCGGGCAGGGCGCGGCAGGGTCGCTCCTCGTCGATCAGGACCTTCAGCACCTCGCTCGCCCCGTACGCGAGCACCGTGCCGAGGCCGGTGAGCACCACTCCCGCGACGGTACCGGCCGCCCGGCGCCCGCGCGCCGACCACCAGCACAGCGCCAGCAGCAGCCCCAGCACCAGCAACCCGGCCTCGGTGGCCGGCGCCAGGAGCCCGGCCACGGCCTCCGGCGCGTCCGCGACCGCACCGGCCACCCGCCGGTAGCCGGAGGCGGACGCACCGGTGACCACCCGGAGCGGCCCGTCCGCTCCCCCGCCGGCCGGTGCCAGCCATCCGACCACGCCGGCGCCCGTACCCAGCAGCGCCGCCGCACCGGCCACCCGCACACCCGCGGCCGGGCCGTTCCCGGCTGCCCTCTTCCTGCCCGTTCTCGTCGTCATGCTCGTCATGCCTGGGACAGTAGGAGCGCAGGGCCTGCCAGGACCCGACCCGAAAGCCAGGCAGCGACCTTGACGATCGTCAGGGTTGACATCGATGAGCTGCCGTCGATGAGTCGTCATCGATGAGTTGTCGTCGATGAGTCGTCATCGACGGCGACCAGCCCGTGCCCGTGCCCCCACCCCCGGGCCGCGCGAAGACTGCGAAGCCCTCGTACGGCCGCGCTCCCCGTGCCGACCGCAGGCGTGGCTGGTCAGCTGGACCCGGCCGGTAGCACCGGCGGTAGTCGATCGAAAAGTGAGGTTCAGCATGGCCGTCATCATCGTGTTCGACATTCCGGGCGGCACCCGGGCCCAGTACGAGGAGGTCACCGACAAGATGACCGGGGGGCGCGGCGTCGTGAGGTCGCGCTCGGACTGGCCGGTACCGGGGCTCATCTCGCACTGCGCCGGACCCACCCCGGACGGTTGGCACGTGACGGACGTCTGGGAGTCCAAGGAGGCGTTCCAGCGGTTCGTGGAGAAGATCGCCCCGCTGATGCGGGAGGCCGGGATGCCCGAGACCGAGCCCAAGATCTACGAGGCGTCCAACGTGGTGACCTCCTAGGGGCCTGCCCGGTGTCGCCCGCTACACCCCCGCCCAGCGGCGCAGGGTCGCGGTGGCTGCGGTGGCGTCGGCGGTGGGCAGTTGGGCGATCCGGGCTGCGTGCGTGCCCCCCGGAACCTGGTAGAGGCAGGAGTCCCGGGAACCGTCGCCGAGGCGGAAGGGTTCGGCGACGGACGGGTCGGCGGCACCGTTGACGAACATCAGGTGCTCGCCGTGGGTGCGGACCCAGCGGTCCACGTCGCGCATCGCCTGCGGCCGGTAGTGCAGCGGGACGTCGCGGGGGACGAAGGTGCGCGGTTCGGTGGCACCGGGGTAGCGGACCAGGTCGGCGAGGTGGTCGGTATCGACCTGGAAGTAGCCGAGCTGGGTGCCCAGTTGGTAGAAGTACGGGACGAACTGGTTCGCCACCGAGTCGGCGTAGACCGGCAGTTGGGCGACCTCGGAGAGCCAGCCGTAGAGCGTGTCATCGGAGGCGTCCGGGGCCGGTACGGCCGGGCAGGCGGCCTGGCCCCGGCCCTGCCAGAACATGAACGGCGCGCGCAGGACGGCGATCTCGAAGGCCTTGTCGGCGCTGCCGACCAGCCGGAAGCCGTCACCCCTGGCGTCCGCCCAGGCCTGGTAGCGGGCGACCAGAGCGGTGCGGCGCTCCAGCAGGGCGCGCTGCGCGGCCTGCAGGGCGGTGCGGCACTCGGGGGTGCCGACCGTGCGCAGGAAGGCGAGGTAGGCGGCGTCCTCGCGGTCGTCGATGTTGTTCGGCGCGGAGTAGGCGATGGAGCCGGCCACGTCCCGCGGGTAGAAGCGGCGGTGGTAGACGGTGGTCATGCCGCCCTTGCTGCCGCCGGTGGAGATCCACGGGGCCCGGTAGACGGCCTTCAGCGCCTCGATCACGTGGTGGTGGTCGGCGGCGGCCTGCCGGATGTCGAGGTCGTTCCAGTCGGCGGGCTCGGGCCGGGAGGTGCCGAAGAACCGCTGCTCGGTGCTGACCTGGTTGCCGTCCACCAGCTCGGCGGGCTCCGAGCGGTACTGGCCGGTGGAGAGTCCGTAACCGCTGGTGTAGAGCACGGTGGGGCGGTCGGTACCGCGGTGCAGGAGGGTGAGGCGCTGCTCGAAGCCGCCCTGCTCGGGGTGGCGGTGGTCGGCGGGCTGGTGCAGCGTCAGGACGAAGAACCGGAACCCGGGCGCGGCCGGCTTCTCCTCCACGATCCGCAGGCCCGGCACCGCCTCGATGGCCGCCCGGATGTCGGCCGGTCCGGTTGGGCCGGCCTGCGCAGCCGCCGCGGCGGGCATCACGGCCGTCCCGGCCAGCACCACCACCGCCGCGGCCTGCGCCACCAGCCGTCCGATTCGCGTGCGCATCATGGGTCTTCCTCCCCGGATCGTCGTCGACCGCCAGTCAACCGGCGCGCCGCCCGGGGCGGATCCCGCCGCAGAGGGCTCCCGTCTCCCTCCTGGGAGGGAGCCGCACGCCCCTGGTCCCGGGCAGGTGACCCGGGTGACGTCGTCTCGTCGGTCCGGTCGGTTCGGCCTCCGCTGCGGGTTCGATCCGACCGTGTCAACCCCGGCGTCGCCCACTGCCCTTCACCGGGACGGCGCGGCCGAGGTGCTCACGGGTCGGAAAATGGGCAGGCTGCTCACACGGGCTCAAGGCACTCAGGGCACTCAAGGCACGAACACAGCATGGGGAGGACGAGATCGACGGGACACGGCAGGTGAGCTCCGAGCGGAGCCTGACCGCGCGGGTGCTCGCGCGGTGTGCGCTGCTGGCCGCGGTCGGCGCCGTGGTCGCGCTGCTGTTCGCGGTGGGCTCGGGCAGCCTGGTGGTGATCGTGGCCGGCTTCCTCGAACTGGTCGTCTGGGCGGCCGGCCTCTGGTGGTTCGTGGCGTACCGCGGACTGGTGCGGGTCCTCGGGGCGTTCCTCGCGGTCGCGGCGCCCGTCGGAGTCCTGGTGCTGTTCGTCTACCGGGACCTGTGGCTGACGGCGCTGCTCCTCTTCCTCCTCTGGGGCGCGGCGCTGGTGCTCGCGCGGGAGGCACTGCGCCGGGCGCACGCCCAGCGGGCGCAGCGCCCACAGCAGGTGCCGCGGCCCCGGCGGCCGGTGCTGATCATGAACCCGAAGTCGGGCGGCGGGAAGGTCGGCCGTTTCGGGCTGGTGGAGCGGGCGGAGCGGCTCGGCGCCCGGGTGGTGCTGCTCGACCCCGCCGTCCACGCCGACGTCGCCGCGCTCGCCCGCGAGGCGGTGGCCGACGGCGCCGACCTGCTCGGCGTCGCGGGCGGCGACGGCACCCAGGCCCTGGTCGCGGCGGTCGCCGCCGAGCACGGACTGCCGTTCCTGGTGATCTGCGCCGGCACCCGCAACCACTTCGCCATGGACCTCGGCCTCGACCGCTCCGACCCCGCGCGCTGCCTGGACGCGCTGACCGACGGCGAGGAGCTGCGGGTCGACCTCGGCGAGGTCGCGGGCCGGGCCTTCGTCAACACCGTCTCCTTCGGGGTGTACGCGGACATCGTGCAGCGCCCCGAGTACCGCGACGACAAGGCGGGCACCATGCTCAACCTCCTGCCGGACCTGCTGGTGGGCGAGGGCGTACGGCGGGTCGACGCCCGCATCGACGGCCGGGTCGACGACCCCGCGCCCGCCTCGCTCTCGGGCCAACAGGCGCTGCTGGTCAGCAACAACCCGTACGCTTCCCCCGCCGAGCTGGACGGCGGCGGCCGCCGGTCGCGGCTCGACGGCGGCGTACTGGGCGTGCTGGGCATCCGGGTGGAGAGTGCGACGCAGGCGGCGGACCTGGCCGTCCGGGGCTCGCAGTCCACCGGGCTGACCGTGCTGACCGCGCGGCGGGTCGAGGTGACCTCCGACCACCCTCAGCGCGACCAGGACGAGATCCCGGTGGCCGTCGACGGCGAGGCGCTGCAGATGCCCACACCGGTGGTGTGCACGCTGCGCCCGGGCGCCCTGCGGGTCCTGGTGCCGCGCGACCGCCCGGGCGTCGGCGCCCCGGCCATCCCCCGGATGGACTGGCGGTTGCTCGCGGCCCTCGCGTTCAACCGCGGCGAGCGGGACTCCGGCGAGCACGGCTCCAGGGGACGGGATTCCGGAGGGCAGGCCCATGACTGAGCGGAACGAGCGGAACGGGCGGAACGGGCGGAAGGAGCGGAACCACCGGACGACATCCCCTGCCGACGTGCTCACCGACCTGCGCGCGATCGACGGAGCCCTGTACGCGGCCGTGGCCGCCACCCCCACCCCGGCCCTGGACTCGGCGCTGCGCCGACTGTCCCGCGCGGCCGACCACTCGAAGATCTCGCTGACCGTCGCCGCCGGCCTCGCCCTGGTCCCCGGCCGGCCCCGGCAGGCGGCCGTGGTCGGGGTCGCCGCCGTCGCCCTGGCCTCGGTGGCCGCGAACCTGATCGGCAAGCGGATGGTCCACCGGCGCAGGCCCGACCGAGAGCGGGCCCGGGTGATCGTGTCCCGGCAGGTGCCGATGCCGGAGTCGGCGTCCTTCCCGTCCGGGCACACCGCGTCGGCGACGGCCTTCGCCACCGCGGTCAGCGTCGTGCTGCCCCCGGCGGCGGTGCCGCTCGGGGCGCTGGCGGTGGCCGTCGGCTACTCCCGCGTCCACACGGGCGTGCACTACCCGGGCGACGTCGCGGCCGGCGCCGTCCTCGGCTTTGCGGCCGCGGCAGCGGCCCTGGCCGTCGTGCACGTACCGCTGCAGCTCGCCGAAGGATGAGCCTCGAAGGGCGAACCCGACGGGTGAACCTCGCAGTCGACCGGGCAGCCCCCGGTGGCCGCGTCACCCCAGGGCGCGGTCCAGGTTGAAGGCGGCGCTGATCAGCGAGAGATGGGTGAACGCCTGCGGGAAGTTGCCGAGTTGTTCGCCGGTGCGGCCGATCTCCTCGGCGAACAGGCCGACGTGGTTCGCGTAGGTGAGCATCTTCTCGAAGGCCAGCCGGGCCTCCTCCAGCCGGCCCGCCCGGGCCAGCGCCTCGACGTACCAGAACGAGCAGATGGAGAAGGTGCCCTCGGGGCCCTGCAGGCCGTCGGGGCTGGTGGTCGGGTCGTAGCGGTAGACCAGGGAGTCGGAGACCAGGCCGCTGCTGAGGGCGTCCAGGGTGGAGAGCCACTTGGGGTCGGTGGGCGAGAGGAACTTGGCCATCGGCATCATCAGCAGCGACGCGTCCAGCTCGCCGTCGTCCAGGGACTGGACGAACGCCTGGCGCTCGCTCGACCAGCCGCGCCGCATGATCTGGTGATAGATCGCGTCCCGGGACTGCCGCCAGCGGGGCAGGTCGGCGGGCAGTCCGCGGCGGGTCGCCATCCGCATCGCCCGTTCCAGCGCCACCCAGCACATCAGCCGTGAGTACACGAAGTTCCTGCGGCCCCCGCGGGTCTCCCAGATCCCCTCGTCGGGCTGGTCCCAGTGCTCGCAGAGCCAGTCCGCCACCGCGCCGATGTCCTCCCAGGCGTCGCTGCTGATGGGCTGGCCCCACTTGTCGTACAGGTAGACGGAGTCGATCATCGCTCCGTAGATGTCCAGCTGGAGCTGGCCGGTGGCGGCGTTGCCGACCCGCACCGGTGCGGAGCCGAGGTGGCCCTCCAGGTGCGGCAGCTCGTACTCGGGCAGCTCGGTGCGCCCGTCGATGCCGTACATGATCTGCAGCGGTCCGGTGGCGGCGGGGCCGCGCAGGCGATCGCAGAGGAAGCCGATGAACGCCTCGGCCTCCGAGGTGAACCCGAGGCGCAGCAGCGCGTAGACGCAGAAGGCGGCGTCGCGGACCCACACGTACCGGTAGTCCCAGTTGCGTCCGCCGCCGATCCGCTCGGGCAGGCTGGTGGTCGGTGCGGCGACGATCGCACCGGTCGGCGCGTAGGTGAGCAGCTTCAGGAGCAGCGCGGAACGGTGCACCATCTCCCGCCACCGGCCGTGGTACCGGGAGCGGGACAGCCAGTGGCGCCAGAACCGTACGGTCGCCTCCGCCTCCTCCTGGGCCTCGGCGCGCGGGCACGAGCGGACCGGGACGTCGTCGCCGACCTGGTCGAGCGCGAACACGTGGGACTCGCCTTCGAGGAGCTTGAAGTGCGACCAGACGTCCCGGCCGTCGGTCGCCGGCTCCAGCGGGGCGGTGGAGGTGAGCGCGAGCGTCAGCGAGGGGGCGCGGAACACCGCCTTGTCGCCTTCCAGGTGCACGGTGTGCGGTTCGGCGCCGTAGCCGAAGCGGGGGGCGATCCGCGCCCTGAACGGGAGGGTCCCCCGGACGCAGACGACCCGCCGGATCAGCCGGTGCCGGGCCGCCTCGGCCGAGGCCGTCGAGGATGCCGATGCCGTCGACGAAGCCGACCCTTCGGCCACGGGCATGAAGTCCTGGATCTCCGCCACCCCGTCGGCGGCGAAGAACCGCGTGATCAGCACGTTGGTGTCCGGGAAGTAGAACTGCCGGGTGCGCGCCGGGACGTCCGCGGCCAGCTCGAACGACCCGCCCCGGTCGGCGTCCAGGATGGCCCCGAACACGCTGGGCGCGTCGAAGCGCGGGCAGCAGTACCAGTCGATGGTGCCGTTCGTGCCGACCAGGGCGGTCGTCCGCAGATCGCCGATCAGGCCGTGCTCGGAGATCGGCAGGTAGCGGGAGCTTTCCGCCTGCCCGAAGCCAGTGGTGTCGAACGCCATGTCGACCTCCCCGCCGCTGCGGCGCGGGCCCGGACGCGGGCCCGGAGCCGAAACATTGCTCTGTCCATGCTAGATCTCCGGCGGTGACGTTGCCCTTGAAGTTGCCGTCGACGTTGACGTTGACGTTGACGTTGACGTTGAAGCCCGCGGGCGGCTGTGCGTGACTGGAGGGAGCAACAGTGGCCTGGCCGACATCGAGGTGCCCGGAATGGGATTCATCGGCACGGTGGGGCTGGTGCTCCACCCCGAGCGCACCTGCGCGCCCACCGTGGACGCCGTGGTCCGGTGGAGCCGGGCCCGGGGGACGAAGGTCCTGGGGCTGGCGACGGAGGTGGCCCGGATCGGCTGCGAGGCCATCCCGGTCGGGCCCGAGGAGCTGACCGCGAGCGCCGACCTGCTGATCAGCCTCGGCGGGGACGGCACCATGCTGCGCACCATGCGACTGGCGACCCGGGGCCGTGCGCCGGTCCTGGGCGTCAACGTCGGACGCCTGGGCTTCCTCGCCGAGGTCGACATCCCGGAGCTGCCGGCCGCGCTGGACGCGATCGACGCCCAGCGGTTCACGCTGGAGGCCCGCTCCGCCGTCCACGCCCGCTTCGGGGACGCCGGGGACACCGGCAACGCCCAGCAGGAGACGGCGCTCAACGACGTCGTGCTCCTGCGCAGCCCGGGGCACAAGTCCGCGGCGGTGGCCGTACGGGTGCAGGGCGAGCCCTTCGTGGCCTACACCGCCGACGCGGTGGTCGTCGCCACACCGACCGGCTCCACCGCGTACAGCTTCTCCGCCGGCGGGCCGATCGTCTCCCCCAACGCGGAGGGGCTGCTGATCACCCCGGTGGCTCCGCACGCCGCCTTCAACCGCTCGGTGTTCCTCTCCAGCGGCGAACGGCTCGAACTGGAGGTCCTGCCGCACAGCGGCGACCTCGCGGTGGAGGCCGACGGCCTCCTGGTCGGCCGGCTCGCACCGGGCGGCGTCGTCGAGGTGACCATGCTGCCCGCCGCCGCCCGCGTGGTGCGGCTCGGCCGGACCACGTTCTACCAGCGGGCCCAGCGCAAGCTCCGGCTCACCGGCTCAGCGGAGCACGGCTGACCCACCCGCACGCGCCCGGGGGTACCGCGACGCGCGGGGAGATGGCAGCCTGAGAGGCCGTCAGGTCCGCGTCAGGACGGCGTCAGGATGTCTGCGGAGAGCAGAGCGAGGGAGGGCGGATGGCGGTGTACGCGTGGGGAAGGCTCGCCTGCGAGGAGTGCGGGCACTCCCGGCAGCGGCACGCCTCCTACCGGGGGCACTGTGCGGTGGGGTGTCCGTGCGCGGGGTTCCGCCCCGAGGAGGAAGCCGTGGAAGCGGGCCCCGAGCCGTGCGCGCTGTGCGGGCACGAGCGGCACCTGCACCGTGACCGGGCCTGCGGGGAGTGCCGGTGCGGGCAGACGGAAGCGGACCTCCCGTTCTGGGAGCGCCCGGCCCCGGAGTCCTGATGGCGATCCTCCCGGTCTTCTGCGTCGGCGCGATCGTCCTGATGGTCGTGCTGACCTTCCTCGTCACCCCCTCCGAGGGCTGCCGGAGCTGCAAGCACCAGCGCGCCGACCACCGCGACGGCACGGGGTCCTGCAGCGGGGACGACTTCGACGTCGGCGAGCTGTACCCGAACGGCAGGATCTGCCCCTGCCCGGAGTACCGCGGCAAGCGCCGCCGCTAGTGTCGGGAGCGCCGGGCTCACACACAGGCGCCGGGAGACTCCGCGTACCCGTACGTGGTCGATCCGTCGACGAACCACACGCGCAGGTAGTAACAGTGGCTCGTCGCCATGGCGATGTGGCCGCTGTACACCTTCCGGCCCCAGTCGGGACCGATGGCCGGACCGATGATGCCCAGATTGGTGGGTGGTACGACCGTGTAGATCGGCCCTCCTGACTGCCAGGCCGGCTTGTCCATGATCGAGTACCACACCTGGATGTCCGTCTCCGGCGTGATGACCCCGGCGACCCATCCGCCGTCCGTGACCATGCACGGGTTCAGCTGAATGGACTCGGGGTAGGTGCCCGGGTCCGTCTGGCCGCGGCAACCTCCGTTCGCGCTTGCGGTTCCGGCCACACCCACGTTCAGGCCGACGGCGGTCACCAGAGCCGCAGCTCCGAGCGCCGTGAGTCGTTTCGCTCTCACGTCTTCCTCCTGTGAAGGATCGGCCGGCTGGGTCGCTCGGCCGAAGCGGTGTCCGTCCGGCTGTCAGCCGAGGTAGATCGGGTCGGTGCCGAAGGTCCAGGAGCTTCCGGACCTCGCGTAGACCTGGATCGGGGTGCTGCCGTAGCCCTCGCCGGAGACGTAGTCACACTGGCCGGGCGCGAGGACGGGGGTGACGTGCCCCGGGCTGGTGACGTAGTGGCCCGCCGTGTCCCTGATCCAGAAATAGAAGCTGTTCGCCGAGCTCTGGTAGTTGCACAGCCGGGCGGACACCCACGGGTTCTCGTCCGACGTGTGCCAGCCCGTGATCTCCACGCCGTGCGCGGAGTTGGAGTCGACTCCGGTCGCGGCGGACGCGGTTCCCGAGGCGAGCCCCAGCCCCGTGACGGTCAGCGCGGTCACCGCGGCGAGGGAGGCGACTCGACGCCCCGACTTGAACTGCATGTCTTCCCCTTCGATTCGGACGGAAGGAACGATCCGTTGCGAGCCGGCCGTACCACCGGTGGTGCCGACTGCCGCGTGGTGGCGGGCGGTTCGGCGTCCATCCTTGCCGTCGGACGTGTCGGCCCACCACGACGTTGACCCGTCGTTGACCGGACACTTCCGTACGGCGGGCGCTCCGGGGAGGGGGGAGGAAAGGGACGGTCCGGGCGGCGGGGCCCGCGAGTGTCAGGCCAACGTCCGGTCAACGTCGTTCCCCGTCCCCCTCGTGACCGGCACCCTGGTGTGCGGACGAAGGGGCGGGACCAGCACGGTGCCGTCCTGGTGCCGTCCTGGTGCCGACCCCGCCGAACCCACCCACCCCCGGAAAGGCCGTCATGCCCGCCATACGCAGGAAGCTCATGATCGGGGCGCTGATCGGCGCCTCCCTCCTCGCCGGGATCGCGGACACCGCGGCGGCGAGCCCGGCCGCCGCGGCCTCGTGCTCCTACACCGGCCGCTACGGGACGCAGGACATCCGCACCTCGCAGGGCGAGTACGTCGGCTTCGTGGAACTCCTCTACGCCCCGGCCTGCCGCAGCGTCGAGGCGCACTTCCACGTCGACTCCACCTTCACGTCCCACCACTCGGGCTGGAACGTGGACCTCTCGCTCTACAACAACAAGGCCGCGCCCGCCGTCGTCAGGAACGTCTCCAGCGGCAACTCGTCCTTCTCGGACTACACGACGCCGCCGGCCTCCATCGACGGGTACCCGAGCATGCAGTTCACCGCCTTCCTGGGCTGGGTCTACAACACGTGCTCGATCGACCAGGGCTCCGCCTGGTGGGACTTCCACACCGGAACGCCGTCCCCGAACACCTGGGGAAGCTACCGGTGCTGACCGGGTCGTCGCCCACGGCCCACGCCCCCGGCCCATCGCCCACAGCCCACGGCTCACAGCCCATCTCGCGAACACCAGAGACTACTCACTTGGGGGAACGATGAAACGCGCACTCCGCGCACTCCGCGCACTCACCCGCTCCGCGACCGCGCTGGCGCTCGCGACCGGCGGCGTCATCGCGCTCGGCGCGGGCACCGCCCACGCCGGCACCAACTGCTCCGACTACCTGTGGAGCAACTACGCCACCGAGTACCGGGTCTGCCTCACCTACAACGACCCGACCCACGCCACGGTCTCCTGGTCGGTGAACACCAGCTACTCGAAGACCGACGAGCGTTTCCACCTCAAGGTCGTCAGCAACTGCACCGACCAGAACATCTGGACCGACTGGAACGACTGGTCGCAGAGCGCCCGGAACAACGGCGGTGCGAGCATCGGCTGCGGCATGGGCATCATCGGCGGGGTCGAGATCGAGCTCTACCCGACCGAGTCCGGCAACTACAGCGGCCCCACCGCCTCGGCCTGAGAGGTGTTCGATACCGACAACGGCATGAACGTCGGCGACGCCTGGGTCCACTGCGCCTCGGGCGGCTTCGAGGCGTCCCTCTGCCCGACCGAATCGGGCCTCCGGGGCGGCCCCGTCGCCCGCGCCGGACAGCCCCCCGCCCACCGCCCCAACCACCAACCCGGCGAACCTTCCGGTCGGAGCACCAGCCTTCCCCCACCGCCGTAGCGGCGAGGCATCGTCCGGGGCCCGGCACCACGGCCGGGCCCCGGACGCGTCACTGCGTCACTGCGTCACTGCGTCACTGCGGGAACGGTCAGGAGAGCAGGCCGTCGTAGTCCGGCAGCTTGAAGGTCTTCTCGGCGTGGCCGCCGTTCAGGTCCGTCCAGTTGTTGCCGACGCTGGCGACGATCGTGTAGCCCTCGTTCTCGACCTTGATCCGCTCCTCCGTCTTGTACTGCTGCACCGGCTTGGTCAGGTCGCCCAGGTCGCGTCCGCGCAGCTCGTCCACGGTGTAGCCGGCCTTCTGCAGGCTGTACCGGGTGACGGATTCGATGAAGCCCGGGCGCGCAGTGACGAAGATGATCGTGACCCCGCGCGCGTGGGCGTACTGCGCCAGCTCCACCACCGGCGCTATGCCCGGCATCGTGAACGGGTGGAAGTGCGTCGCCAGGGTGGTGTTGTCGATGTCGAAGACGATCGCGGGCTTCTCGCCCGCCTTCGGGGTGGCCGTGCGCTGCTCGATGTAGGCGCGGGCGGGCGCGATCGCCGCGGTGACGTCGGCCAGCCACTGCTGCTCGCTCACCGAGCTGCCGGCCGCGACGGCAGGAGCAGCGGCGGAAACAGCCGGGGCCGGGGCGGCCGGGGCGGCGACCGCGGGGGCGGCGAGGCCGGCGGTGATCGCCGCCGTCAGGGCCACGGTGGCGACGAGCTTGGCCTTGATGCTCATATCAGGAACTCGGCTTTCTTCTGATTGATGATCAGACAATCGGTATGTAAGCAACCTACGAACCCGTCGAAGCGTCAATCAAGCCGATCCGGTGGCAACTTGCTGACGATCGGCGGCCCCGGCGCCGGCTCCGGCCGAACGGCGGGGGGCCCACCCAGCCGTTCGGCGGGCCCGCGCCGCACCATTCCCACCCGTTCGAGTGACCTGGCTGCCCATATCGTGCGGGCGCGCTGGGCATCAGGGATGTCAAGGAAGCCGCTGCCGAGCACTCGGCGGTCCCCACGAGCAGATCAGAGGATCGTCATGCCCCACCCGCTGCAATCCGCCGCCCTCCGGCAGCCCGAGACCCCGGACCAGCGCGCCGGGTACCGGCGCACGCTCTCGGCCTACCGCGACGAGCTCCGGGCCGAGGTCGAGCGGCGCTGGGGCGCCGAACAGCAGGAGCCGGAGACGATCTGCCGCCACGCGCTGCTCCCGGCGGGCAAGCTCGTACGCCCGCTGCTCTGCCTGGAGTCGACGGCCGCGGTCGGCGGCACGGCGGCCCAGGTGCTGCCGGCCGCGCTCGGAATCGAAGCCGGCCACGTGGCGAGCCTGATCCACGACGACATCATCGACGGGGACGACACCCGGCGCGGACGCCCCGCCGTGCAGCACCGGTTCGGGATCGACCGCGCGATCCTGGCCGGCGACAGGATGATCTTCTCGATGTTCCAGGGGCTGGCCGAATGCCAGGACCGCGGCGTCCCCACCGAGCGGATCGTCCAGGCCCTGCGCGTCTTCGCCGACATGGGCGCCGACCTGTGCCGCGGCGCGACGGTCGAACTGGCGCTGGGCGGAGACCCCTCCTGCACCGTGGAGGACTACCTCGCCATGACCCGGCTCAAGACCGCGGCGGGGATCCGGGGCGCCTGCCAGATCGGGGCGGTCCTGGGCGGCGGCACCCCCGAGGAGGTCCACGCGCTCGGCGTCTACGGGGACGAACTCGGCACCGCGTTCCAGATCCAGGACGACCTGCTGCCCTACGACCACGACCGTTCCCCCACCGGCAAGCCGGCCATCAGCGACCTGCGCAACCGCCGCCCCACCCTCCCGATCCTGCTGGCCCACCGGACGGCAAGCCCCGGCGACCGCGACACCATCGAGCAGATGCTCGCCGGCCGCCTGGACACGCACACCGCACACCGCCGGATCCACGAGGTCGTCCACCGCACCGGCGCCATGGCCGCGGCCCACCGCATCGCCCAACGCCACCTCCACCGGGCCCGTGCCGCACTCACCGCCCTCCCCGCCACCGGCAGCCGCACCCGCCTCACCCTCCTCGCCGACGACGTGCTCGGCAGCGGCCGATAGCGGCGCCCAAGCAGCGACGGAGCAGTGCCGGAGTGGCGGCGACGACCGGGCCGGCGACGCGCCAACTCGCCGGCTTCGTCGACGTACCGACGGTCCGTCCGTCCTCAGGCGACCCAGGCGCTCGTCAGGGTCTGGACGGCCGAGCCGTCGAGGTCCTTGAGCTTGGTGGCGGCGAAGGCGCGCGCGGCGTCGGAGGTGAGCAGGCGGAAGGGCGGCTGCTCGGCGGCGAGCAGGTCGGTGATCCGGGCGGCGACGTCCTGCGAGGTCTGGGCGTTGGCGAAGGCGCCGCGGGTGCGCTCCAGGTAGGCGGCCAGCGCCGGTGCGTACGGTCCGGCCTGCTCCAGCGGGTCCTCGGCGAGGCGCACGTTGCTGACGAACTCGCTGGCCACCGCGCCCGGTTCGACCACGCTGACGGACACGCCGGCGGTGGCGGCGACCGGCGCGAGGGATTCCATGTAGCCCTCGACGGCGAACTTGGCGGCGCAGTAGGCCTCGTTGAAGGGCTGGCCGACCACGCCGCCGACGCTGGTGACGGTCAGCAGCCGGCCCTTGCTCGCCCGCAGCAGGGGCAGGGCGGCCTTGGTGACGTGCAGGACGCCGAAGAAGTTGACCTCCATCACGGCGCGGACGTCCTCGACGCTCTCCTGCTCCAGGGTGCCGACGTGGCCCGCGCCGGCGTTGTTGACCAGCGCGTCCAGCCGGTCGAGGCCGGACAGGCAGGCCTCGACGGAGGCCGGGTCGGTCACGTCCAGGGCCCGGACGTCCACGGTGACCCCGGCTTCCGCTGCCGCCGCCAGCAGCGCGTCCGCCTTGGTGGTGTCGCGCATGGTGGCGATCACGTGCCAGCCGCTG
The DNA here is from genome assembly GCF_003635085.1 of Streptomyces sp. 1114.5. Classification (NCBI taxonomy): domain Bacteria; kingdom Bacillati; phylum Actinomycetota; class Actinomycetes; order Kitasatosporales; family Streptomycetaceae; genus Streptomyces; species Streptomyces sp. 1114.5. The sequence goes on along the minus strand of NZ_RBXE01000003.1, from coordinate 450,246 downwards.
CGTGCGGCGGCGACGGCGGTGGCCAGGCCGATGCCGGAGGAGGTGCCGGTGATCAGGACGGTCTTGGTGGTCGCCGTAGTCATGGCGGGAACTCCCTCTTACTTATGCTCCATAACCAATATGGGTCATAACTATGCTCCCCGATAGTTCAGCCTGTCAAGTACCTCGGTATGCTGGACGGCATGTCCCAGCCACCGGATGAGCTCACCCGGGAGATCGTCGGCCTCATCGCGGCCGTCACCCGCCGCTACGCCAAGGAGTTCGAGGCCGCCGCGGCGACCCACGACCTCACGTCGCTGCAGGCCAAGGCGCTGCTCGCCGCCGAGGAGCCGGTCCCGACCCGCCGGATCGCGGAGCGGCTGCACGCCGAGCCGTCCAACGTGACGGTGATCATCGACCGACTGGAGTCCCGGGGCCTGGTGGAGCGCAGCGTCGACCCGGGCGACCGCCGGGTCAAGCGCGTCGCCGCCACCGAAGCGGGGCGCAGCGTCGCCGCCGACCTGCGCACCCGGATGCCCTTCGCCGCCGACCCCCTGGCCAGGCTCAGCACGGGCCAGCGCGAGGACCTGCGCGCACTGCTGCACCTGGTCCTGGAGGCCTGACGGCGCCGTGCCACCCACCCGGGATCCCGGGCGCCGCCGTCCTGCACACCCGCAAGGCCCCCCGCACCCGCCGACCCGATCGTTTTCGGTCAGGTGCGCCGATCCTTCGATCCAGACCTATCCGCAACCGATCACCCGTCGCTAGGGTGCGGCCCGTCCCCGTTGTTACGCCCTCCCCCGCGGCCGTACCCGCAGCAGGGGAGCAGACCGAACGGAACGGTGTCACCGTGACCAGGATCCTCCGTCAGCTGACCACCCGGGCCGCAAGGGCGGCCGCCACGGTCGCCGTCCTCGCGGCCGCCCTCACCGGCACGACGGCCGGCACCGCCTCCGCCACCGGCGGCTGGAGCTGCTCCGGAGCGCCCGTTCCGGCCGGCTACGTCATCACCATGTACGACGCCAGTGGCTGCAACAACCACGGCGCCTGGTTCCAGCAGCCCGCCCAGAACCGCCTCTGGACCTGCTCCGGCTCACCGATCGTCTCCGGCTACGTCCTGACGAACTACGACTCCCGCGGCTGCAGCGGCGTCGGCGCCTGGTTCCACGAACTGGTCCGCAACGGCATCTGGACCTGCCCGTACTCCCCGATCCCCGCCGGCTACCGCAGCACCTCCTACGACGCCCGCGGCTGCAGCGGCCTCGGCGCCTGGCTCACCATCAAGGTCTGACGGGGACCGGCCGACCCCACAGGAGCCCGGGCCCGACGAAGACACCGAGCCCGGGCTCCCCCCTTTCGACGGCGCCGTCGCCCCGGGAACAGCCCGCCCATGCCGGAAGTCACGGCAGGCATTATTCGCACGCCCCACCCGCCGGTCACGACCACCCCATTCACACCGCCTTTCCGTGTTTCCTCCCCCCTCCGCCGTGCGTGCACGGCCGAGCACTCGGGCGGGACGGGACTCAGCTTCCAACGCGGCTCCGGACACGGCTTCCGACACGGCTTCCGACACGGAATCGGCCCCCGTAACCGGCCCACGAAACCGATCATTGTGCGCAAACGCACGCGGGTCGTGTCGAGCTCTCAGTTGATCATCTGGAATGCTGTTCCCCGTCCGCCGTCCAATGGCTCTGAGCGGCGGGCATTCCGAAGTACCGGGCAACACCACCCGGGAAGCCCACGGAGAGAACGGAACATCATGAAGCCATCAGTGCTTGTCGTGTCCACCGACCCCCAGGGGTCCGCCGTCGTCTGGGCCGAGCGGGTCGGGGACAACCTGCCGTTCGACTTCATGGCGGCGCACGACCAGGCCGAACAGCTCGTCCACCTCAAGAAGACCGGCGCGAAGATCCACGTCATCGCCAACCAGAAGGGCGGCGTGGGCAAGACCACCACCACGGTCAACCTCGCGGCGTGCACCTTCGACGTCCTCGGCGAGAAGGACGAGTACCAGCACATCTTCATCGACACGCCGGGCACCCTGGCGGACGAGCAGATCCTGCGCAACGCCCTGGAGATCGCGGACGACGTCCTCGTCCCGATGATCACCGAGCCGCTGTGCTTCGACCCGACGGCCCGGACCATCCAGAAGGTCATCGAGCCGATGGACATCCCCTTCCGGATCGTCGTCAACAACTGGGACCCGCGGGACGGCCGCGCCGACCTCGAAGACACCGAGGCGTACATCGCGGCGAGGGGTTGGCCCCGCGCCAAGACCGTCCTGCGCCGCTACAAGATCCACTCGCGCGCGGTCGCCGAAGGCACCGTCGTCACCCAGTACAAGGAGAGCGGCACCGCCTACCGGGCCCGCGAGGACTTCTTCCGCCTCTCCCTCGAACTCGGTTACGGGGGTCGCTGATGGCAGGCCGTCGCGTCTCCTTCGCCTCGATGGCCACCGACCCGGTGGTCGACGCCCCCGGTGTGGACAGCGCCAAGAGCGCCGCCGACACCCCCGCCCGGTGGATCCCCACCGCCAACTGCCTCCCCAACCCGCGCAACCCCCGCGACGAACTGGGCGACCTCTCCGACCTGGCGAGCATCAAGGACCGCCAGCTCCAGAGCTGCCTCGCCGTCACCCCCGCCGCCTACCTGCGGCTGTGGCCGGAGGACCGGCAGACCCTCGGCGCGGGCCCGCAGGACGTCATCGTCATCAACGGCAACCGCCGCCGCGCCGCGGCCGCGCTGTACGGGCGAGAACAGCTGCTCGTCGTCGTCGACGACTCGGTCGCCGAGTCCAAGGCGACCCTGCTGCGAGCCGCGCTGGACGAGAACATGGCGCGCAAGGACTTCGACCCGATCGAGGAGGCCAACGCGGTCCTGCTCATCGTGGCGCAGTACCCGACCGCCAAGGAAGCCGCCGAAGCGGAAGGCTGGTCCCAGAGCTGGATCTCCCACCGCAAGAACCTGCTGAAGCTCCACCCGGAACTCCAGCGGCAGGTGCGGGCCAAGGCGCGCGGCGAGGAGGGCATCTCCATCAACGTCGCGCGGCGGCTGGGATCGGTGAAGGGCATCGAGGACATGTCCCAGGCCCAGCAGACGGAACAGCTGGAACAGCTGCTCCAGGCCGACGCCGACGCGGTGCTCGCCAAGCGGGCGGCGCGGCAGGAGGCGAAGGCGGCGGTCAAGGCAGCCCCTGCCGCTGCCCCCGCCGACGTGCCGGCGGCGGTTGCGCCTGCGCCGGCACCGGCACCGGCACCGGCACCGGCACCGGCACCTGCGGCCGCAAAGCCGGTGACCAAGCCGTCAGCTCCCGCTGCACCGGTGCCGAGCACCGAGCCCAAGCCCGAACCCGTCTCCGCTGCGGACCCCGACCGATTTTCCGCGGAAAATTCCGACCCCCTCCCGATGCCCGAGCAGCGCGCCGTGGCCCCGTCGACCGACGAACAGCCGGCGACCACCACCCCGCAGACCACAGGCCTCGGCAACGTCGACTGGCATGACGTCGAGGAACTGGCAGACGCCATCTGCCGCACCCTCTCCGCCGACGAGGCCTACCGCCTCGCCGACGCCCTCGCCAACCGCCTGCTGACCACCAGCAGCTGACAACCCCCTGGTGTCCCGCCCCCCGCCCAGTGGGTGGGGGGCGGGACACCACAACGCGTCGAGGCCGACACACTGTCAGACACAGGTGACACGATGTCCGGAGCTCCTTGACTCCTCAACAGCCCACCACATCGACAAGCACCCCGAAGCCGACGCCCCCTCAGTCAAGAAACAGCAAAGCCGCCACTACACCGCAGGTCAGAAAGCGTCCTCCCCGCACCCGCGGGGGTCAGCCGCGGTCCGGCCGACGCACCAGCCGCCCATCGGCGTCCTCCCCGCACCCGCGGGGGTCAGCCGCGAAAATAGCCGTGTCGGCATGGCATGCGGCCGTCCTCCCCGCACCCGCGGGGGTCAGCCGACTTAGCAGGTCGGAGCCCGTAAGCGTGTACTGTCCTCCCCGCACCCGCGGGGGTCAGCCGTTGGTGAAGTGCCGCATGGCGACCTGGTAGCCGTCCTCCCCGCACCCGCGGGGGTCAGCCGCGGTCCGCCTCGGTGAACTGGGGGCCCGGGCCGTCCTCCCCGCACCCGCGGGGGTCAGCCGAACCCGAGGATCGCGGAGATCGGCGGAATCAGGTCCTCCCCGCACCGCGGGGGTCTGCCGTTCGTACGGATGGTCCGGAGGTGTCCGATGGGAGTTTCCGTCGCCGGGGCCTTCCTGGTGTTGCCACGGCCTGACGGTGGTGTCAGGCCGGGTGGACGAGGCGGCTGTCGTAGGCGAAGACGACGGCCTGGATCCGGTCGCGGAGTCCGAGTTTCTGCAGGATCCGCCCGAGGTGGGCCTTCACGGTCGCCTCGGCGAGGTGCAGGGCGGCCGCGATCTCGGCGTTGGACAGGCCGCTACCCACCTTGACGAGGACGTCGCGTTCGCGCGTGCTGAGCCGGCTGAGTCGTTCGTCGTGGTGGTCGGTGCGGCTCCCGTGGGGGAGGTACGGCCGGAGGTCGTCGAGCAGGCGGCGGGTGATCCTCGGGGCGAGAGCGGCGTCGCCCGCGGCCACGTTGCGTATCGCGGTGAGGAGTTCCTCGGGCCTGGCGTTCTTCAGCAGGAAGCCGGAGGCGCCGGCGGCGAGTCCGGCGAAGGCGTATTCGTCGAGGTCGAAGGTGGTGAGGATCAGTACCTTGCTCCTCGGGGAGATCTGGGTGAGCCGGTGGGTCGCCTCGATGCCGTCGGTCCCGGGCATCCGGACGTCCATCAGGACGACGTCGGGGCGCAGTTCCCGGGTGAGGCGTACGGCCTCGGCGCCGTCCGCGGCCTCGCCGACGGGTGTCATGTCGGGCTGGGCGTCCAGGATCGTGCTGAAGGCCATCCGGAGCAGCGCTTCGTCGTCGGCGATCAGGATGCGGATCGTCATGCGGGAGCTGCTCCGTCGAGGTGGAGGCGGGTGTGGACGTTCCAGCCGCCGCCCGGGAGCGGTCCGGCGCGCAGTGTCCCGCCGTAGGCGGCCGAGCGCTCGCGCATGCCGGGGATGCCCTGGCCGGACGGAGCGGACGAGGTGGACGAGCCGGGGAGGTGGGGGCCGTTGTCGGTGATGTCCACGGTGAGGGTTGCGGCGGAGCACTGGATCCGGACGTCGGCGCGGGTGCCGGCGGGGGTGTGTTGGAGGGTGTTGGTCAAGGCTTCCTGTACCAGGCGGTAGACGGTCAGTTGGGCGGTGGCAGGCACGTGGGAGTGGCTGCCGAGGATGTCGAGGCGGGTCGGCAGCCCGGTGGCGCGCATCCGGTCGGCGAGGGTGTCGAGTTGGGCGATGCCGGGCAGGGGGTGGCGCTGCGCGTCGGGTTCGTCGGTCCGCAGGATGCCGAGCGAGCGCCGCATGTCGGTCAGGGCCTGCCGGCCGGTCTCGGAGACCTGGAGCATCGCGGTGGTCGTCCGGTCGGGTGAGCGGTGCTGCGTCTGGACGGCGGCGTCGGTGAGGGCGACCATGACGGACAGGTTGTGGGTGACGATGTCGTGCATCTCCCGGGCGATGCGGGTGCGTTCCTCGGCGACGGCCAGTCGTGCCTGCTGGTCCTGGTGTTGCTCCAGGCGTGCGGCCCGTTCCTCCAGGGCGGCGAGGTAGGCGCGCGCGGTCCGCGCGTTCATGCCCAGGGCGACGGTGGCGACGACGGTCGCGGTCAGTGCGAGGAAGGGGGCCAGGAATGCTCCTTCCGTCGCCCAGCGCAGGCACGCCAGCAGGGCCCCACCCTCGACGACGGCGCCGGCGACGAGTGCCGCGCGTCCGCCCACGTGCGCGGCCACCGTGTACAGAGCCACCAACAGCGCGGCGTCCGAGGGCAGTTGGACGTTCGCCAGCCACTGGACGAAGGCTGCGGCTGCGACGGCGCCGAACACCGCGCGTGGGGCACGCTGCCGCCACAACAGGGGCAGCGTGAGGGCGACGGTGAGGGCCGCGGCTGCCGGGAGCTCGTGCGGTGCGCGCGTGGCCGCGACATGGAGCAGGAGCAGGAGCAGCAGCAGGAGCGGCGTGGGCTTCGTGGGCGGCAGCCCGGTTGTCGTCGGTCGCTGTGCACGGTTCCGGTGGCGTACCGGGTGGGCGGTGTCGTGCCCTGCGGCAGCCTCCGTCATCAGCACGTCCCTGTCGTCCCTGTCTGTCCCTTGCCGATACGGCACCTTGGCGGCCCGGCCCCGCGTCGCCGCCGTGCCCCGTCCCGCCACGGTAGGTGGCGGGGGCGGCGGCGCACATGCGCCCGCCGTCGGAGGACACCGCGCCGGAGTACGACCGCAGGAGGAGCGCGGGTACCTCCTGCGGTCGCACCGCGGCCGCCCTTTTCGGGGTGTCCGTTGGCGACCGGGGTGGCATGTGCCGGAGACCGCGGGCCGATGTGCCGCCGTGTGCGCTGCTTCGAGGATGGCGGGGTGACCGAGACGATCCCGGGACTGTCCATGTCCCTTCCGGAGTTCCTTGCCGTGCTGGGCGCCGTCGCGCTGGTGGTGGCCCGCTGGCTTCCCCCTGGCGCCCGTCCGCGCGTCACGATCGCGGCGGGGGCGGCGTTCGTGCTGTCCGTGATCGTGCTGGGTGTGGTGGGGATCCGCTGGCAGGTGCTGCCGGTGCTGGCAGGTGGTGCCGTCGCGCTGCCGTTCGCTCTCTCCCCGCTGCTCCGAACGCTCCGGCGCCGCCCCGGCCGGGACGGCCGGCGAGCGTGGCGGGCGCGGTGGTGGCTGGCGTTGCCGGGGTCGATGGCCTGCCTCGGCCTGATCGCCGCCGGGCCGGTGGCCGCCTGGGCGTTTCCCGTGCCCGTGTTCCCCGAGCCGTCGGGCTCCTTCGCCGTCGGCACCCGGGTGATGCAATGGACCGACCCGAACCGCCCCGAGACCTTCACCGCCGATCCGGACGACCGGCGCACGGTCCTGGTCCAGCTCTGGTACCCCGCGCAGAAGAGCCCCGCGGGCGCGCAGCGGGCCCAGTACCTCGGACGTACGGAGCAGGAGGCGCGCACCGTCTCCAATGCCCTGGCCGGTGCTGTCGGGCTGCCCGGCTTCCTGGTCGACGGCGTACCGCGGGCCCGTACGCATGCGGTCTTCAACGCCCCGGTGGCCGGTGGGGGCGAACGGTTCCCCGTCGTGCTGTTCTCCCCCGGAGCGGGCGGGGTGCGCACCCAGAACACCGCCTGGGCGGAGGAACTGGCCAGCCACGGCTACGTGGTGGCCGCCCTCGACCACCCGTACGACTCCGCGGCGGTCGTCCTGGACGACGGCCGGACCATCCGCGCCGCGACCGCCTCCACCGGCGACCGGGACGCGGACGAGGAGCTCGCGGCCGGCTGGACGGCCGTCAGGGCCGCCGATCTCGGCTTCGTGCTCACGCGGCTGGAGGGCCTGGACCGCGGCGCGATCGCCGACCCGGTGGTGGGGAGTGACCCGCTGACCGGACGCGACCCGCTGGCCGGACGTCTGGACACCGGCCGGGCCGCGGTGACCGGCCACTCCATGGGCGGTGCCGCCGCCCTGCAGGCGGCCCGGCAGGACCCCCGGTTCGCCGCCGTCATCGACCTGGACGGCTACCCCCACGGTCCCGCATCCCCGGCCCTCCACCAGCCGGTGCTCGCGCTCACCCAGGCCATCACCCCGAGCACCGACCCGCGATACCTGCCGCGCCTGACCGAGGCCCTCGCGTCCGACACCGCGACGAGCTACCGGCTCACCGTCCCCGGCGCCGCCCACCTCAGCTTCATGGACGGCCCGCTGTACCTGCCGCCCGTGCCCTCGATCGTCGGCTCCCTGGGCCGCACCGGGAGCCCCCGCGTCGTCGCTGCAACCACGCTCGCCTTCCTGGACGCCACGCTGCGGCACGCGCCCGGCGATCCGGCCGGCGACGCGCACGGCGACCTGGCCGGCCCGCTGTCGGCCTACGGCAGCCTCAGCGTCCACCGCCCGGACACGCCCCGCTGACCTGCCGCGCCGCCACCGGCCCACGCGGGGTGCCGGAACGGTGGCACAGGAGGACGACAGCGCGCCGTGTTCGCGGCCTGAGGTCAGCGGCCTGCGTCGAAGCGGGCGCGGTTGGCGTCGATCAGGCGGTGGCCTTCGTCGCTGCCCCGGCAGTCTTCCCCGGCGCGCGGGTGGTCGGGAGCGCCGGCGGCCGACCCTGCCGGTCGTGTTCAGCCGACCCCGCCACGCCAGATGTTGTCGAACGCTGCGTCCTCGACGGCGCGACGCCGCCGCACGGCGTCCAGTTCCCGGACCGCGTCGTTGACCGTGGCGAGGACTGCCGCCAGGTCGTCGTCGGTGATGTCGGGCTGCTCGCCCGGCGACCGCGCCGCGATGCCGGCGGCCGCTGCCAGGGCGGTGAGCACGGGCTCGCGCGACATCCAGCGGTCGATCGCCGCACGGCGTCCGGCAGACTCGGGCGGTGCGGGGTCACCGGGCTTCGCCCGCGATGCCGTCCGGTGGAGGCGAAGGTGCGGGTGGAGACGGGGGCCGCGGGTGCCGGGCGGCGTGCCGAGCGCGCTCGCGTAGGCGGCCGCGAGCCCTCGGCCCCGGCGCCACAGCCAGTCCTCGACCGATTCGAACGGCGGCTGCCGGAGGACCGTTGCTGCAGCCTCGGCCAGCAGCGCCTCCGTGGCGGGCGCCGGGCCGGCGGGCAGGATCCGGGTGCCGTCCAGTCGGACTGCCCCGGCGTCGAGCAGATCGATCAGCTCGGCGCCGGCGAGCGCGAGTGACAGGTCGCCCTGTTCCGGGGGAGGGCCGGTCCCTGCCTCCAGGGCGACGACCAGCAGGTCCTGCGGTGTGGTGTCCATCGGTGGCCCGACCTTCGGAGGCTCGGCGGCGGCGGTGAGCGGTGGCTGCTGCCAGTCTGCCTCGTCGGCGCCCCCGCGGCGCTCTCCCCGCTGTCGGATCCTGAGAACGCCTCGGTGCGGGAGAGAGGTCTCTCCCGCACCGAGGCGTGTGACGATCTGTCGGTCAGAGGGTGCCGGTGATGACGGTTCCGGTGTGGCTGCCGGGAATCGTGCTGACGTCGAGGCTTTCGGGGGTGGCCCACGTGCCGTCGGCGTGGCGGGCGGTGAGCAGGACCTTGTTGTCGGTGGTGGCGATGGCGAACCGGGCGTCGGTGTCGACGGGGGCGGCGCTGATGCTGGTGCCCGTGACGTTCCCGACGACTCCGCCGAGGGAGGCCATCGGCTGCCAGTCGCCGTTGGCGAAGCGCAGGGTGTGGTACTGGCCGTCGCTGGCGATGAGGGCGAGGTTGAGGTCGCTGTTCTGGCGGGAGATGGCGACGGCCGTCACGGGTGCGGTGGCACCGGCGGCGTTGGCGACCGATCCCCAGGCGCCCCACTTTCCGCCGGCGTTGCGCAGGGTGTGGTAGATCTTCCCGCCCGACACGGCGGCGATGTGCAGTTCGCCGCCGGCGGCTCCTGCAGCGGATATGGAGGTGATGCCCTTGAGCGGCCCGGCGACGTCGGTGACCACGCCGAAGGCGCTCCACTCGCCGGCGCCGTTGCGGACGGTGTGGAAGAGGATGTCGTCGGCGACGACGACCACGTGCAGGTCGTTGCCGATGGAGGAGATGGAGACCTGGGTGATGTTGCCGAGGTCGTTGAGGGCGATGTTGAGGTCGACGAAGCGCTGGGCCCAGCTGCCGTCGCCCTTGCGGATCGCGTAGTGAAGGTGCCCGTCACCGCCGAGGGCGATGATGTGGGTGGAGGTGTCGATGCCGGCAGTCGCGACGGCGCGCACACCGCCGATGTTCCCGGCCGCGGCCTGGACGTCCTCGTACGGCGTCCAGGACCCGTCGTAGAGACGGCTGGCGAAGTACAGGTTGGCGTCGCTGCGCACCAGGGCCTGGGTCTTCCAGCCGGCGGCCTTCGCCCGGGTCTGCTGGATCCAGCCGGCGACGTTGTCGACGCGGGTGTTGTAGGCGCCGGTGCGGGTTTCGGTGGCCGGGGTGCCCAGGCAGCCGCCCTGCCAGGAGCGGGAGGCCACGGCGAGGAGTTCGGCCTTGCCGCCCGTCTCGCGGATCACGGGGGCGCCGGTGTCGCCCTTGCAGATCGCCGCGCCGCCGGTGCCGGTGGTACCGATGCCGGCGGTGCTCACGGTGTCGAGGGTGAAGGCGCCGGTGTGGAGCTTGAGCGGCGTCCACTCGTCCTTGGTGCGCCCGTACCCGGGAACGCGCAGCGTCTGCCCGGCGGTCGGTGCGGTGGTGGCGATCGTCAGCGGGGTGATGCCGTCGACCGGCGTGGCCAGACGGGCCATCACCAGGTCCCGGTCCTGACGCGGCGCCAGCTCCACCACCTGAGCCGACGTGCTACCGACGGTGGCGGTGGTCTTCCACTTCGGCGCACCGGCGGCCAGTGCCTGCGGCTGCGCCGGGTCGTCGGCGAAGCAGGACGCGGCGGTGAGCACCCAGTACTGGTCGACCAGCGCACCGGTGCAGCCTCGCAGGTTGTCGCCGATCACCAGCCGGGCGGTTGCGGCGTAGGAGCCGTCGGTGGCGGCGTCACCGGCCACGGCGCCGGCCGGGGAGGTGGCGAAGGTGGCCAGTGCGCCGGTCGCGAGAGCGGCGGTCAGTGCGCCGGCCCGGCGGCGGGGCGAGGAGTTGCGAGGCATGGGTTGGGTTCCCGGGGGTGAGAGAGGGGTGCGGGGAGCGGTGTCAGCCGGTGACGGTGAGTTCGACGAGGCTGGTCGGGGCGCTGCCGGTGCCTTCGCCGGTGCCCTTGAAGCCGTCCTTGGGGATGTCGAGGGTCTGGGTGGCGGTGCCGGCGGTGAGTCCGGCCCGGATAGCGCGGCCGGTGGTCTGGAGGGCGAATACGTCGGGCAGTTGCAGGGTGAGTGAGCCTGTGGTGCCGTCGGCGGTGAAGCAGATCTTGTTGTCCAGGTTGCCCGGGGCGCGGGTCCAGATCTGGATCTGGGTGGGCTTGGCGCAGTCGCCGAGCAGGATGTGTCCGTCGCCGCGTATGAGTTTGACGCGGGTGATGGTTGTGGCGCCGGGGTAGCCGAAGTCTTCGACGGCGGGGGGTGCGGCGGAGTTGTCGGCGGGCGGTGTGGTGTCGGCCGCGGCGAGTGCGGTCGCGCCGAGGAGGGCTGCGGTGGTCGCGGCGAGGGCGGCCGTCCATCGGCGGGCGGTGGTGCGGCCGGTCGTCTTCGCCGTGCGCGGGGGGTTGTGGGTCACCTGGGCTCCTGGGGGGAGGGTGAGCGGGTGCCGGCGGTGGTCAGCCGATGATCCGCAGTTCGAGGAGGGCTGCGGGCTTGCCGGTGCCGGTGCCGCTGCCGATCCCGACGCTGGCGCCGCCGGGGCCCTTGGCGATGTCGATGGTCTGGGAGACGCCTTCGCTGGTGAGTTTGGCGCTGACTGCGTAGTCGTCCGTGCGGATCCGGATGACGTTCGGCACTTCCAGGGCGAGGTAGCCGGTGTTGGTGGTGGCGCGGAAGCAGATCTGGTTGCCGCTCTCGTTGGGCAGGTCCATGCTCAGGACCTTGATCTGGTCGTCGACGGCGCAGTCCGACAGCAGGATGTGGCCGTCGCCGCGCAGCAGCTTGACGTTGCTGTAGGGGGCCGGGCCGGGGTAGGTGAAGTCCTCGACCGCGGGCGGTGCGGTGGAGTTGTCCGCGGGGGTGCCCTCGGCCGAGGCGAGCGCGGTGGCGCCGAGCGTGGTCGCCACCGCGACGGCGCCGGCGGCGATCCACCGGGACACGTGCTTTGCCATGACTATTCCTCTTCGTTCATCTCGTGTTGCCCGTTGGGCGGGTCCTCGGAATGCGGTGAACCGACCTGGACGGCAGGCGGACCGACTCGCTGGGACGGCGCGTCAAGGGGGGCGGAGGACACCTCGGAACGATCGCTTCGCCACCCCCGGCGATCACAACGGAATCCGGGCCATCGAACCAGACAGCCTGACATTACGCCAACTTCCGACCCGGTTCTGAGCAGGCACTATGTCACGTTTTCGAACAGCCTGGGCGCTTGCTGACGATGCGTCGGAATTTACTGACTATGCGCCGAGAACTGTTGTTCATTTCTCTTCCTTTACTCCCCAACCTCGTGACTTCGTACGCTTTCTGTTGTGGCGTGATCTGCCGGTAAGCTCCGCTGCGGCCTTATTCGGCCGACATCGACAGTGGAGGTTCCTGGTGCGTCATCCGATATCCCGTTCACGCCGGCGAGGGGGGAGGGGAAGGCCGCCGCTGTTGGGCAGGCTTTCCCTGGGCCTGTTGCCGCTCGCGCTGGTGACGGGTCTGGTGGGGACGGGGCTGCCGAACGCCGTCGCTGCCGAGCCGACCGGCGGGCAGGTGCAGCAGCCGAGCGACCGCGAGCGGGCGCTGCAGGCGTGGCTCAAGGGCGGGCCGAGCGTGCACACGCTGGCGGAGGCGGCGCTGGCCGGGTCCGACCAGGACGTGAAGCGGTTCCTGGACAGTGATCTGGCCGGTGCGCAGCATGCGGATGATCTGCTGGCTGCCACCCAGATCGCGAGTCTGGGTGGTCCGAAGGTCCGTGAGGCGGCGGGCAACGCGCTCGACGGCACCGCGGCCGAACTGCAGACCTTCCTGCAGAGCGGCTGGCAGTTGCCGCTGGATGCCGATCGCCGGCTGTGGATCACGCGGATCGCGGATCCTGCGCTGGGTGCGGGTCGGGGTGTGCAGGCGGCGGCCGATACGGCGTTGCGTGGCAGCAGTGACGACCTTCAGCGGTTCCTGACGGAGGGGCAGTTCGCGGCGAAGGACGCGGACGACCGGGTGAAGCTGGTCCAGGTCCTGAGTGCGGGTGGTGCGAACACGCAGGCCGCGGCGCGGGCGGCGTTGAACGGCTCGATCGAGGACGTCCGGGACTTCCTGACGGTCGGACAGTACATCGCGCAGAACCGCGACATGGAACGCGCGAGCATCGCGCAGCTGGCCCAGCAGGCCAAGGACGCGGGCGCGCAGGCCGCCGCCGAGACGGCTGCGGCGGTGGAGGCCAAGGACAAGGCCGTTGCGAACTCGCAGCTGGCGAAGGACGATGCCGCGCGGGCGGCGGCCGAGACGCAGGCCGCGGGCAGTGACACCGCCAAGGCCACCGCGGCCGCCAACAACGCGGCCACGGCGGCGGAGCGGGCCGGGCAGGCCGCGCAGACCGCGATCACCGCGGCGCGTTCGGCCAACGCCTCCGCCCGCGCCGCCGCCTACGCGGCCTCCAACGCGGCCGCCGCCGCAGCCGGTGCGCAGCGGGCTGCCGCCAACGCCCGCACCGCCGCGGCAGCTGCCGCCGGTGATGCGGGCAAGGCGCATGAGGCGCGGGTGGCGGCGGATGCGGCGGATGCGGCGGCGAAGATCGCTGCGGATGCGCAGGCCACGCTGGTGGAGGCGAACAAGGCTGCGGCGAGCAGCAAGGATGCCGCCGGGGCTGCGCTCAGTGCCAGGGGCAATGCGGATGCGGCGGCGGGTTCGGCCGATCAGGCCGGGGCGTATGCGGACAGTGCGGGCGGTCAGTCCGTGAGGGCCAAGCGGGCGGCGGAGGCGACGCGTCGTCAGGCCGCGGAGGCCGGACGTGCCGCCACCGCGTCGCAGAAGCTGGCCGAGGAGGCCGCCGGTCAGGCCGATGCCGCGAGGACGCTGCTGGTCTCGGCGGCCGCACACGCCAGTGCGGCCGCGCAGGCCGCGCGGGACGCGGCGGACCACGCGGGGCAGAGCGCCAACGCCGCGCAGGAGTCCACCGACCACGCCAACGCCGCCTCCGGCTTCGCCGGGGACGCGCAGACCGCCGTCGACAAGGCCGGTGCCGTCCAGGACCTGGCCCGCCGCACCGAGGCAGAGGACCTGGCCAACCGGAGCGGGGCCGCGATCGAGACCGCGCGCAAGGCCCGCGCCGACGAGAGCGACAAGCAGGCCGAGACCGAACAGGCCCGCCAGCAGGTCCAGAACGCCCGCGCCGAGGCCGACCGCCTCGCCCAGGCCGTCAACCAGCCCGGCACCACTCCCCAGCAGGTCGCCACCGACGGCCGCAAACTCGCCCTCCTCTCCCGCAAGATCTCCGGATCCTGGGGAGAAGCAGCCGCCGAAGCCGCCCTCACCGGCAACGACACCGCCGTCTTCGCCTACCTCAAAACCGGCCGCCAGGCCGCCGAGGAGCACGACGCACAGGATCGCGCCACCCAGATCTACCAGGACGACGAGAACCCGGCCGTTCGCACGGCGGCCTACACCGCCCTCCAAGGTGACGCGGCGAAGATCGGCGCGTTCCTGAACAGCGGCCAGTACGAGGCCGCGGCGCCCAACAACCGGCTGACGATCACCCGCCTCCTCGACAAGGCCGGCCCCGCCGTCAAGACCGCCGGCGACACCGCGCTGCGCACCAACACCCCCGAAGCGCTGCGCGACTTCCTCGACAAGGGCCTCAGCGACGCCCAGGCCGCCGACGACCGCCTCACCGCGACCCGGCTCGCCGACGCCCCCGACACCGAACCCGAACTCAAGGCCGCCGCACGGATCGCCCTCGAAGGCCCCGCCGTCAAACTGCGCTCGTTCGTGGCGCAGGGCCAGTACACCGCCCAGCAGAAGGACCGCCTCACCGCCGTCCACGTCGCGGACGTCACCGGCCTGATCGCCCAGGCCAGCGCGGCCGCCGCCACCGCCCAGAAGAACGCGGCCGAAGCCCAGCGCGTCGCCGCCCTCGCCCGCGGCGCCGCAGCCGAGGCCGCCGGCTACGCCGGCAACGCCCAGCAGTCCGCGAACACGGCCGCAGACCAGGTCACCAAGGCCCAGGCCGCCGCCGACGCCGCCCAGACCAGCGCCACCAACGCCGCCCAGTCCGCGAAGAGCGCCAACGCCGCCGCCGGCTCAGCCCGGCACGACGCCGCTCTGGCCACCTACTCGGCCCAGCGGGCGGCACAGTCGGCGAGCGCGGCCCGACGCTCCGCGTCCGATGCGTACAGTTCCGCTGCGTCGGCACGGGCTTCGGCCGAAGCCGCGGGCAAGGACGCCACGGCCGCCCAGGCCGCCGCCGACGACGCGTTCGGCACCTACGAGGCCAGGCACGAAGCCGAGGAGAAGGCCAAGCGCGAGGCCATGGAAGCGGCACGCGCGGAAGCGGACCGACTGCGCAAGCAGGAAGCCGCCGATCAGAAGGCCGCCGACGAGCAGAAGGCCAAGGAGAAGGACTCCCAGGTCTCGGCGATCGAGGAGGAGATCAAGAAGGAGAAGGAGGACAGCGAGACCGTCAGCGCCATCTACCACCTGTTCTCCGAGAGCATCCACCTCACCCTCGACATCATCGGAGGCGCCGGCGGAGTCATCGCCCCCGGCCTCGCCGACATCGCCGACCTGATCAACTGCGCCTACTACGCCGTCGAAGGCCGCACCGCCGACGCCATCACCTCCTGCATCGGCGCGATCCCCTTCATCGGTGACGGCGCGGCCGTCGCCAAGCTCGCCCAGTGGGCCAAGAAGTTCGGCTCCTGGGGCGAGAAGGCCGTCACGTTCATCAAGAAGCTGGTCACTCGGATCCCTCCGAGCTGCCCCTCGCCGAACAGCTTCCCGGCCGGCACCCCGGTCCTCATGGGCGACGGCAGCCACAAGCCCATCGAGACCATCAGGGTCGGCGACACCGTCCTGGCCACTGACCCGCTCACGGGGCAGAGCGCGGGCCAAAAGGTCGACGCCACCATCTACACCCCCGACGACCGCCAGTTCACGGACGTGACCCTGGCCGACGGCGGTTCGCTCACCTCCACCAGCAGCCACCGCTTCTGGAACGCCTCCGAGCGAGCCTGGGCCGACGCCTCGCGTCTGCGGGCCGGGGATTCCCTGCTGACCCCCTCCGGGCAGCAGGCGACGATCAGTGCGACCCGGCAGTGGGAGGGCCTGCAGGCCGCCTACAACCTCACCGTCGCCGACCTGCACACGTACTACGTGCTGGCGGGCGACACCCCGGTCCTCGTCCACAACAACAACTGCGCCGTCACAGCGGTCGCCCTCGGCTACCAGGCGGCCGGTACCGCCAAGTGGGCTGAGGGTCTCGGGTTCACCCACTTCATGAAGCCGGAGTTCGAGAAGACCTGGCGGGGATACGTCAAGAGCGCCATCGACGACCCCAAGATCGACATCCACGTCAACATGAAGGAATTCGAGGGCGACTTCGAGCAGATGGCCGTGACCGGCCTCGGGGGCTCGGCAGCGGGGGCCAAGGCCACCCAGGAGGAGATGTCGTGGATCGCCCGGGCCGTGATCGGCGAGAGGGTGCCGTGGAGTAAGTTCAAGTTCTACGACAAGGACGGAAAGTTGATCAGCGTCCCGGAACCGAAGTGGCAGGAAGCCAAATGGCAGAAGGCCTGGATCTTCGAGTGGGCCTGACCCCGGGCTGACCGGCCCTCGGGCCGACTCCCCCGCGGCCGGTGGGGCTGCCGCTTTCCACGGCGGCCGCCCCACCGGCCGGTCATTTCGTGTGCGAGTACAGGTGGAAAGGACCAACTCTTCTATGAACGACGTGATCGGCGGCCTCCCGTCGGGCTTCTCCGATTACTATCCGGAGCTCGCCCGCTACGGGGGTCTCACGGCCGCGTTCCTCGCGACCGCGGCCGAGCACGGCATCGACCTCGGCGACGAGTTGCGTGCTCCCGAGCCCGACTGGACGCCGACGGCCGCACAGTTCGACTCGCCGCGAGGAACGATGTGGGTAAACCTGTGGCTCGAAGAACGCGGGTTCAGCATCAAGCTGGGCAACAGCCGCGGAGGACACCCCTGGGCCGAAGGCGCGACCCCGGACATCGCCGAGGCCGCCGGGGTGCTCGCGGCATGGAAGCACGGCGCGACCCTCACCGAGCTTTCCGAGCGATTCCCGTTCATGACGTACACCAGGCTTAGCCAGGGGTACGAGGACGGGAATCCGGAAGCCGTGATGTGGGATCTACAAATCGGCGACCCGAAGTTCGAGGAGTACCGGGACCTCCTCATCGCACTGCGCGCCGAGCCGCAGCTCGCGCGGATGTTCCCGTTCTTCTCGATGTGGACGCTGCGGCTGGCGAAGGACGCCTACCGCGAAGAGCCGGGCGAACTGCTGATCCGGCAACAGGACGACGGCTCCTACCTCCTGTGGTCCTCTTCGGAAACCGAGGAGGACCAGCGGGAGTTCCGCCGGCTCGACGACCTGGTCGCCGCCGCAGCCGCCCTGCGGAACACCCTCTGAGCCACCGGATACGGCCTCCGCCTCACGGGCGGAGGCCGTATCCGTGTTCCCCCCAGGGCTGCTCCCAGTGGATGCGGCGCAGCCCGAGGTCGTCCAGCAGGTACGTCGCGTCGTCCCGGCGGATCGCATCGGTCGCGGCGATTGCTTCCAGAACACCTGAGCCGCGCCGCCGCTCGCCCGGGGTGGGGCGATGCGGCGGCGCGGCTCGCGGGGGCGGGCGTCAGAAGCTGGTGAGGCCGAGCTGCTGCACGCCGCCGGCCGGGTCGGTCCAGGCGCCGGCGAGACCGCCGTCCTTGACCACCGCATGACCGTCCGTCGTCAGGACACCCACCCGACCCGCCCCCTGATCCAGCTCGAAGGGGGACGCATCCCGGGGGGCGGAGGCAGTCCGTGGAGCCGCCCGTGGCTGGGGCGGCTCCGCCTGGTGTGCCGGGCTCAGGTGAGCAGTTCGACGCAGTCGTAGGCGAAACCGGGGCTGAGGAACTGCGAGCCGCTGCTGCCGGAGACGACGGTGATGGTGAGCGTGTTGGTGCCGGGCCGAAGGGCGGAGGCGGGGACGGTGAAGGAGTAGGTGTGGTTGCTGCCGCGGTAGGAGCCGACCGTGAGCGAGCGGGTGCTCGGTTCGGGGTGGGGCTGGGGGACGGGTGAGGTCCAGTCGTTGAGCCGGATCCGGGGGCGGGCGTTGAGGAAGGCGGTGGTGACGCCGATGTTGAGGGTGCGCGGTTGGGCGGCCTGCTCTGCCGTCAGGTCGAAGGTGACCCTCCTGCCGTCGTTGACGTCCCGCCACTGATAGGCGGGGAAGTCGGCGTCCCTGGACCGGCCCACGGTGAAGTCGCCGGTCCACGGCTCGGCGCGCACGTCCGAGGGGTGTGCGTGGGTGACCAGGTCGGCATTGCGGAAGCCCGCCGGGGTGCCGTCCCAGCGGCCGATGCGCCAGATCGCCGGAGCCCGGCCCGGGTCGTCGGCGGGGGTGAGGCCGATGGTGTGCAGGGCGGTGGTGCTGCCGGGCTCGACCGTCACGGAGCCGGTGCGGACGGCGAGTTCGCCCCGGTAGACCGTCCAGGTGTAGTCGCCGGGCAGCATCCGGCGGGCGATGTACGCGCCGCGGCCCGGTTCGGCGGTCGCCCAGTACTGCGCGTCGTCGTTGGCGAACCCGACGGTGTAGGCGAGCGCCGGGTTGCGACCCGAGATGCCCACCCCGGCCACGGCTCCGCGGTCGCCGTCGCCGACCCAGCCGTCCAGGCCGAGCCCGTCCACCCACGAGGTGTCGATGCGGTCGTGCCACAGCTCCGATGAGGGTGCGCCGCCGTCGGTGAAGGCGAGCACGTACGGCCCCTGGAGGCCGAAGCGCATCGGCTCGGTCTGGTTCTCGCCGTAGTAGAGGATCTCGTACAGGCCCGCGCCGTTGTCGTACGAGTGGCGCATCAGGGAGCGGTAGAACGGTCCGCCGGACGCTTTCTCGTGGTTGCTGCGCACCATCCACAGGCCGACGCCGGGCTTGCTCCAGCCCACGTACCGGTAGTCGACGACCCGTTGGTTGGAGTAGTGCTTGGACCGGGTGGTGCCGTCGGGTCGGCGGCGCACGTCCTGGGCCTCGATGAGGACGTCCCGGGTGGCGTCCCAGGAGTCGGGGTTGTCATTGGGGAAGAGGCCGGGGCGGACCCGCACGATGTAGCGGGTGACGGTGATCGAGTCGTCCGGCTTGTCGGTCCACAGATAGACGTTGTTCTCGCCCTGGCGTGCGGCGTAGTAGTGGCGCAGGGTGCCGTGGACCACGCTGATCAGGATGGTCCGGTCGAGTCGGGCGATGCTCACCGCGGACGGGCCGAGGCCGGATTCGACCTGGGAGTTCTGCCCGTTGTAGCCCTGGTACTCGACGCCTCGGTAGACCAGGGAGGTCAGGTCGCCGGTGCTCCTGCTGACCCGGAAGATCAGGTCGGCGCCGGTGTGCACGGTGTACTCGCGGCCGTCGTCGGTGTAGCCGAACGTGCCGCTCGCCGTGCTGCTCGCCGTGGTGGCGGCCTGTGCGCCGGACGGGCCGGCGCCGAGCGCCGCCCCGCCCAGGGCGATGCTCGCCGCCCCGGCCCGGAACAGGAACCGGCGGCGGCTTGGACGATGCTTGCTCATGCTGCGGTGCTTCCTTTTCGACGGGACCGGTGGGCGGCCCAACCAGGGCAGGGCCACCCGGAACGCGGCGTCGCGCTCTGCCTGTTGGTGGCCGCCCGGCCGTGAAAGGTTGCCCGCGTCGGAAAGTTTTCCGAGCCGCGTCCGAGCCCGACCACGCCCTGGATCCTGGCGATTTCCCTTGGCGATTCCCTTGGCGAGACGGGCGTCAGGCAACGGGCGAGCTGTACGTCGCGATCCGGCGCGACCCGGCGCGACCCGGCGCGACCCGGCGCGATTCGGTGCGATTCGGTGCGACCTTGCGCGACCACCGGGGCGGCATGAAGCTGCGGGAGATCGCGTCCCCGCACGACGTGTCGTGACGGTCGATCAGGAAGGCCGTCGACTCCGTCCGGCCGGCGTCGCGCGACGCCAGAACCCCGTGTCCCGATAGCGCCACCAGTACAGGGCAGTGCGATCGTCCGGCCACTCGGCCAGCGGAACCCCTCTGGGCTCGAAGCGGTCGCGCCCGGGGTCGATCGGGCGCCAGCTCGGGTCCATCGGCTCGTCGTCCTCAGGCAGGCGGACATGCTCCACAGACCGTTCCTCGCAAGCCCCGAAGGCCCGGTAGTTCTCCTGGGCCTCGATCAGCGAAGGTCGGTTTGCTCCGCCGGAGTAGTCCGGCCAGCGAAGCTGGATCGCGTCGTCCTCCCAGAAGCAGACCGGGCAGATCTCGTACGAGCCCGGCGGCCCGTCCATGGTCAGACGGCCACAGCACACGCAGGGGTACTTCAGGGTCACGCCCGTCATCCTGGCCCATCTCACCGGGAGGCCCAACTGGTTTCCCAGGGTTACCGGCGAGACCTGCACATGAGGGGCGTTCCGCTTGAACACCATGGCTGGCCCTGCGGCGCAGGAGCCGGCTCACCCGCGGCAGCCCCGCCGCGCGGCCTGGCCCCAAGCCGTTGATCCAGGTGCGGCCGGACGCCGGAACAGTTCCTGCATGGCCGGCACCCTGGTACTCCAGTGTCACTTCGTGATCTCGTTCCGGATTGTGACTGCGCAGGCTGCCGGCACTGGGTGCGATTCCCGTCACTACGGGCAGTGGCGGGTGGCGTTACTCGCTCCGGGTGGGCTCGGCCTGGAGCGCGGCCATGAACTGCAGGAGGCGTTCGTTGACCAGCTCGGGACGCTCCAGGTTGAGGCCGTGGCCGGCCCGCTGCACGATCTCGGCCTGAACGTTCGGGATCAGAGCGGTGACCCGCTTCAGCACCTGATGGGGTCGGAGCAGGGCACTGCGGCGTCCGAGCAGGACGAGGGTGGGCAGCTGGATCGAGCTCAGTTCCTCGTTGGTGAACGGTCTGGCCCCAGGGCGCGTGTTCGGCTTGTAGGTCCGCATGCCCAGCATCAGCGGAGCGATCATCTCGGGCGGTGAGCTCAGGGCGGGGTTGGCGAGCAGGCACCCAAGGGCGGGGCGAAGCGGGCGTGGGGCGAGCATTCCGAACAGCCCGCCGATCATGTGCGCGTAGAACCGTGCGGGGACCTTCTCGATCCCGCCGGGGTCCAGCGGGATGATCGAGGCGAGGCGTTCGGGTGCGTGAATGGCCTGGTTGAGGGCCAGCCATCCGCCGTAGGACAGGCCGACCAGGTGGACGCGCTCCAGCCCGAGTCCGGCGAGGACCTCGCCGAGCCAGGCCGCGTTGTCCTTGGAGTCGGCCGCGATGGCGCGTTGCACGCTGCGGCCGGGGTCGTCCAGCGTGTCGATGGCGTAGACCGGGTGATTCTCACCGAGGGCGGCGACCTGCGGATACCAGTTGGAAGCGTGTCCGGCGTGGCCGTGCAGGAGGACGATCGGCTCGCCGCTCCGGGCCCCGTAGCGGTGGACATGGACGGTGCCGTAGCCGGTTTCGATGTCCAGTTCCTCGCGCGGGCTCGGCCACAGCTCCATGGCGCGGTCGTACGCCTCCAGGAACTTCCCGCGGGCTTCCTCGCTGACGAAGCGTCCGACACTCGTTCTGGTCATGGTCCCTCCCGGCACGCGAAACTGCAGGACTTGATGGTATGTTTGTACCATAAAAGAGTGTGGAGGGAACCGAATGCCGAAGCTGGTGGACCATGACGAGCGACGGGCGCAGATCATCGACGCCTTGCTCCGCGCGGCGGCGGACACCGGGCTGCACGCCGTCACCATGCGGTCCGTGGCCATCGAGGCGGGCATCTCGGTGCGGCTCGTGCAGTACTACTTCGACACCAAGGAGCAGCTGCTGCTCGCCGCACTCCGCCGCCTGACGGAACGCATGGGAGAGCGAGTCCGCGACCGGGTGAGGACGGCCGGCTCCTCGCCGACTCCGCGCGACATCGTCGAGGCGGTCCTGCTCGAAGCCGTCCCGTCCGACGAGGAGAGCCGGATCTTCCACCTCGTCTACACCGAGTACGCGGTGCTTTCCGTCACCGACACCGCCCTCGGTGGCCGGCCGTTCCTCGCGGCACCCAACGAGATGGAAGGATTCCTCGTCAGCCAGCTCGAAGCCGCCCAGCTGGCCGGGGACGCCGATCCGCGCCTGGACGCCGGACAGGAGGCCGTCGTCCTCCTGGCTGTCTCTGCCGGCCTCGGCCTGAGCGTTCTGCTCGGCCAGCGCACGGCAGATGACGCGACTACCGTCCTGCACTACCACCTCGGCCGGCTCTTTCCCGCCTCGTGAGCCCCATCACCCACGAGGGCTGATTCAGGACGCCAGCCCTCCACTGGTCGGCGTCCGCACCAGCGGCCATGGCCACCGCGTGATCATCAAGTGGTGTGGACTCATGAAGATCGCGTGGTAGCTGCGGCTCACAACACGGACACCGCTCGCCGGCCGGCGATGTTCGACCAGGCCATGGCCCGGACCGCGGGCCGGTTCAAGCGGGTGGAGCCGCGAGCGACGGCTTGGTGCGGCCGGCTTCGGCGAGGACCTCGACCTCACCGCCGGGCCCGTCACTCCCTCCCCATAAGCCCCTTCAAGGACCACTTCTTCTTCTGCCGCTGCTCGGTGGCGGTTGAGTTGCGGGCGTGCCACAGGGGCGAGCCGACGGCCGGCTCCAGGAAGCCAGGGGTCGAGTCGTCGGCCTCCTGCACCAAGCACACGATGTACCTGTCGCCGTTGTTCGCGTGTCGGTATTCGGTGAACAGAGACCGTCCCAAAGCGCCGTGGGGAAGGCCCTTGCCTTCGCGCTCGGAGACGACGGTGTAGGCACGTTGCATGTTCAGATCCTTGAAGGGGCCCTCCGAATCCAGGGCGCCTCTGCCGGGCGTGAGCACGGCGTCGTGCTCCTCGCACGCAAGCCGGAAGAGCCCCATCATGTCGTCGCCGTCAGGCTGGGCACCGCTGAACAGAATGAGAACTTTGCTGAGTCGACGCTGCGTTGTCCCCACTGAACGCCCTCACCTTTTTGTTCCGGCACTACAACGTAGTTGACGTGACGTCAGCACTCCGATCCTGTGTTGTGGTGATGTGACCCGAGGATCACCTGATGCACAACGAATCACCTTGTGGGGCGTTGGACCGCGGCCACCTTGGACCTCGCCGCGATCAAGGCCCACGCTGACCGCGAACACAGTGGCAAGGGCCTGGAGTTCGTCGCCAAGGGCGGCAGGAAGATCCGGCTGCGCCGCATCACTGCGCCCCGTGGCGACCTGAAGGCCGCGTTCGCGCTGATGAACCTCGTGCGGTCCGGCCAGGTTCGAGCCGGTCGGTCGCGTGAGAGGGTCGGGAGCGCAACTCGTACGCGCGTGAGGAGACTGCCGTGGAGTGGGAGACGTTCGGCCGGCGGAAGGTCTACGGCAGCCCTTGGGTCGAGGTGTGGCTGGAGGACGTCGAGGTGCCCGGTATCGGCCGGATCGACCACCACGTCGTCCGCTACCCGCGTGCGTCGACCAGCGCCGTCGTCACCGACGACCAGGGCCGGTTCCTCCTCCTCCACCGCCACCGGTTCATCACCGGCCGCTGGGGCTGGGAGGTGCCGGCCGGCTGGGCCGAGCCCGGCGAGGAGCCGGCGGCCGCGATCACCCGCGAGGTCGAGGAGGAGACCGGCTGGCGGCCCGGCCGCGTCGAGCTGCTGACCGAGTACGACGCCATGGCCGGCATCTCGGACGCCCACTTCCGCTGCTACCACGTCACCGGCTGCACCCGGGTGGGCCCTCCGGAGGACACCTCCGAGGCGACCCGGGTCGAATGGATCCCGGAGGCCGAGGTGGTCAAGCTCCTCGTGAACGGTGACGTAGCGGACGGCCCGTCGCACGCCGCGCTCTCCTACTACCTGGGACCGCACCGGCTCGCCGGCCGCCGGGGCACGGAGCTGGGCTGACCCGGGGGCGGCGTCCCTGCCGCGCTCCCCGCACCTGCGGGGGCCAGGTCAGCCGAGATCGACGACGAAGGCCGAAAGGGTCAGCTCGCCCGCGCGTCGGCTGTGCTGCCGCCCGACCGGCGGCAGACTCGGAATCCCGAGCTCGGAGCGGAGCGCGCCATGTCCGTCGAACGGTTGCTGGCAGAGTCAGGCCTGACGCTTCCCCCGGCGGCGCAGGCACCCCCAGGGCTGGAGCTGCCCTTCGTATGGGTCCGTGTCCACGGCAACCGTGCCTACGCCTCCGGACACGGTGCCCTCGGGCCCGACGGGACGCCGGCCGGCCCGTACGGGCGGGTGCCGAGCCAGGTCACGCTTGAGGAGGCCCAGGAGTCGGCCCGCCTGGCGACCCTGTCCCTGCTCGGCGACCTCCGCCGGGCCCTGGGCGACCTGGGCCGGATCACCGCCTGGCTCAGCATCAGCGGCTTCGTGAACGCCGATCCGGGTTTTCCGGGAACCACCCGCGTCCTCAACCCGTGCTCCGACCTGGTGCTGTCCCTCTTCGGCCCCGAAGCCGGCGCCCACGCCCGCACCGCGATCGGCGTGAACGCCCTGCCGCTCGACCTGCCGGTCATCATCGCGGCCGAGGTCGAGATCGCTGGCTGAGCGCGCGGGAGGGGGATGGCGGCTGCCGGGGTGGGTCGGACGGTGGGTCGGTGGGTTGACCGGCCGGTGGGTCGACCAGCCGGTGGGTCGGCTGGCCGGTAGGTCGGCTGGCCGGTAGGTCGGCTGGCCGGTTCGCTGTTCGGGGATCCGGCCGGAGGCTCACGAAGTGACCGGAAATGGGGGTGTGCGGGCGCAGTCCGGGGAGTGACAGTTCTGACAGTCGCGGGTTGGCGGAGTCGTGGAGACCGGCACTACGCGGCGCTCTCGGCTCCCGAGGAAGGACGTCAGTTGACCACGGCACACCGGACCGAGCCGACGGCGGAGCGCACGAGCAGCAGCCGACACCTGCTGCCGGAGGAAGAGTTCGCCAGCGTCGTACGTCTGATCCAGCGCGACAACCACGGCATCGACGAGCCACACGCCGTACGGATCGCCGACGAGGCCATCAAGTTCGTCGTGGCGGCGGCCACGCATCCCGGGCGCCTGATGCGCCCGTCCAGGGCCGGGGACATGGGGTGGCACGCGCTCCTCCTGCACACGTCTCTGTACCGTGCGCTGTGCAGCTCCGCGGGCCGGTTCGTGGACCACTACCCGGACGAGCCCGGAACCAGGCCGGTCCCCACGCAGGGGCACCGCTACGCGCTGGACGCCATCCGGGCCGCGGGATTCGAGCCGGACCTGAGCCTGTGGCCATCTCACCACGGTGACTGCGGTGACTGCGGAGGCTGCGGAGGCGGCTGCGGCAGTTGTGGCAGCGGCGGCGACTGCGGCCAGCGGCCGTAAGTCGCGATCCGTCCCGTCTGGGGCCGACCCGCAGGATGTGGTCCGGCCGCGGGGAGGAGAGGGGACGAGTCGAGCATCGAGGCGCGTACGTCAGGGGCCTATGCGTGCGCCGGGCTCGCCGGTCGGCGCCGTGACCGCCCGGGCCAGGACGTGGCCGCGGATGACGAGTTGAGGCAGGGCGATCGTGGAGTCGTCGTCCACACCCAGGTCCGCACCGACTCCACGTCCAGCGCGTGTACGGCGGTGTAGTAGTGGTGCAGCCCGGTGCCCGCGGCCGGGGCCGGGGCCGGGGCCGCTCCGATGTACCCGACGGTACCGGCGTCATTCTTCAGCTGGAACGCCGCGCCCGGCAGCGTCGCGTCCGGATCACCAGAGCGGGGCGGCAGGTCGGTGACGTCCGCGGGAACGTCGACAGCCCCAGGGCCAGAAGCCACTCGGGGTCGGCGCGTCCGGGTCGGTGATCGTCACCGCGAAGCTCTTCGTGCCGGCCGGCGCACCGGACCAGGACAGCTACGGCGAGGCGTCATGGCCGCCGGGAGCCCTGAGGATGCCGCTGTAGTGCTCGTCGGCGGTACGGCGTGCCGTCGCGGGAGTCCGCACTGGTCAGCGTGAACGACGCCATCTGCGGGTCGAGCAGGGCGTACGGGTTGGCGGACATTCCTGACTCCATGCCCACTCAACGGTCACGGGACTGGGAACTGGCTGGCGGCTGACGGGTGATGGCTGTACGTCGGCTCGCTACTCCCCGTCGCGCACGAGCCCCATTCAGTTCCGGACGCACCCGTGGCGCAACAGGGAGGGCCCGATCAAGGCTCCTGGCTCAGCGACGACGTCACCGCGCCTGACGGCGATCGACGACGGGAGAGCACCGGGATCCTCCCCGGGGGCGCCCCCCTGCATTGACGTTGCGGCACCCGGCCGTCACGTGTGTGCAGATCAGCAGGCAGCCGAGTCTTCCGGACAGCGGACGGAAGTGCCGAGCAGCGGGAATTGACTTTCCCACGTGTGACTCCGCAGCAATGGCCGGCTGCCGCACAGATCGACCTGGGCTCTGGCAAGCGGGAGGCTACGTCCCGTCGCAACGTCACCGGCACATGGGACGATGTCCCCGGCTCTTTGACACCTCAACAGACCGGCTGCTGCACACGCTCGCTTGGCATCACGCCAGATTTGGCAAAGAAACAGCAAAGTCACCGCATCGCCCAAGGTCAGAAAGGGTCCTCCCCGCGCCAGCGGGGGTCAGCCACCACGATCAACCTGGGCTCGGGTTTCCAGACGTCCTCCCCGCGCCAGCGGGGGTCAGCCGTAGATGGTGTAGCCGCGGGCGCGGAGGGTGGCGTCCTCCCCGCGCCAGCGGGGGTCAGCCGGCGATCGCGGATTCGTTCCGGGTTGCGCCGAGGTCCTCCCCGCGCCAGGGGGGGTCAGCCGAGGACGGCGACGGCCAGGGCGACGCCGACGATGTCCTCCCCGCGCCAGCGGGGGTCAGCCGCAGCCGAGTTCATTGCCGACGACGTGCAGTGCGTCCTCCCCGCGCCAGCGGGGGTCAGCCGAGGGCCGAGGCGTCCGGGGCGCCGGCGTCCAGGTCCTCCCCGCGCCAGCGGGGGTCAGCCGACCGTCTTGGTGAGGGTACGTTGCTGGAATGCGTCCTCCCCGCGCCAGCGAGGGTCAGCCGTTCACCAACCGGTTCGATGTGACGACGATCTTGTCCTCCCCGCGCCAGCGGGGGTCAGCCGCTTCAGATCCCGAAGGACATCCGTGAACGCCTGTCCTCCCCGCGCCAGCGGGGGTCAGCCGACCTTCTTCGCGTACTCGGAGTCTCGAATGACGTCCTCCCCGCGCCAGCGGGGGTCAGCCGAATGCCCCGGACGGTGCTGGCCCCGCGCGCAAGTCCTCCCCGCGCCAGCGGGGGTCAGCCGCTTCCGAGCTGCCACGGCACCCCGAGGGGTCGGTCCTCCCCGCGCCAGCGGGGGTCAGCCGTGACACGTGTCGTGGGTATGCCGGACAGTTACGTCCTCCCCGCGCCAGCGGGGGTCAGCCGACGTACACCCGCCACTTCGACGTGGAGAGCAGGTCCTCCCCGCGCCAGCGGGGGTCAGTCGCAACAGCGTGCCCTGCCGCATGTTTCGGTGGAGTCCTCCCCGCGCCAGCGGGGGTCAGCCGGACATGGCTCACCCGTTCCAGTACCCCGGACGGTCCTCCCCGCGCCAGCGGGGGTCAGCCGGACGACCGCATCCACCTCGTCCAGATCGCCCAGTCCTCCCCGCGCCAGCGGGGGTCAGCCGTTGGAACGCGCGGTGGGCCGCGGGCCGACTCGGTCCTCCCCGCGCCAGCGGGGGTCAGCCACGTCCTGCACCCCCCAGACGTCCCCGGCGCTCGTCCTCCCCGCGCCAGCGGGGGTCAGCCGGCGCGGGCGCTGGCGGGCGGCACGGTGATGTAGTCCTCCCCGCGCCAGCGGGGGTCAGCCGCCCTCGATCTCGCGGCCGATCTCGGCGTCCTCGTCCTCCCCGCGCCAGCGGGGGTCAGCCGCGGCCCGGCCCGTCCGGGCTGTGAGACTTGTGGTCCTCCCCGCGCCAGCGGGGGTCAGCCGCGCCTGGGCCTGGTGCAGGGCAAGGGCCAGGAGTCCTCCCCGCGCCAGCGGGGGTCAGCCGCCGCGCGAGCTGCGCGGAGCCTGCGGAGAGGCGTCCTCCCCCGCGCCAGCGCGGTCAGCCGCGCCCTGACCTGGTCGAGTGCGACGACTTCGAGTCCTCCCCGCGCCAGCGGGGTCAGTCGTCGGAAATGCGTGATCCTCCCTTGGATCGTCAGTCCTCCCCGCCAGCGAGGGGTAAGCCGCCGGAGAACATCATCCCCGGCCGTGGAGCTAGGGACGGTTCGCGAGGCCGTCGCCCTGGCGCTGGGTGGCCGGGCCGGTACCCGGCTCGCCGAGCACCTGGCGGTCGGGACCGGCCGGGACATCCAGATACGCCTGATCCGCTCGCTGCCGGACCCGCTCACCGGACGGGTCCGGGTGCTCGGCGTCGACGATTTCGCCCTTCGCAAGGGCCACGACTACGGCACGGTCCTGGTCGACATCGAGGCCGCCGTCCCGTCGAGGTCCTGCCCGAGCGGTGCGCCGATGCCCTGGCGGAGCGGCTCACCGAGCATCCCGGCGTCGACATGCTCTGCCGCGACCGGCCCGCTACTACGCAGATGGGGCTGACCGGGCGCCGGCACGGCGACGCAGGTCGCGCACAGGCTTCACCTCTGGCAGAACCTCGGCGAGACGGCCGAACGGCTGGTCGCCCGCCCGTGCCCGCTGTGGGTCCCGCCCATGCCAGAGAAGGGGCGGGTGGTACTGCCCGACGGACTGCGGGCTCGGCGCACCCGCGAGCGTCACTCCGCGGTCCACGCGCTGATGGGCAAGGGCATGGCGCCGAGCCAGATCGTCGCCGAGCTGGTTCTGAACCCGACCGAAGACCGTGCGGACGTTCATGAGGGCCGCCACGGCCGACGGGTTGATCGGCGATCGCCTCGCCGGCTGCCAGAGCAGCCTGGACGGCCACGCCGCCTACCTGATCGCACGCTTCAACGAGGGCTGCACCAGCGCCGACCCGCCTCCACCGAGAACTCGCCGAACGCGGCCTGACCGTCAGCGAGCGCGCCGAGGCCGCCCGCAACACGCTCGCCGCGCTCGACCGCCTGGCCCGAAACCGGCCCCGTGCCTCGGTCGACCTCGGTATGCCGATCATCCCCGGGAGCGCTGATGAACACTTCGCCCAGTAGGGAAGGACGCTAGGCGTTGATCCAATCGTCGGTGACGCACGCAGTCTCGAAGTGCCACCAGCCATCGGCTACTCCATGAACCAGCAGCGACTTTATGCCTGCGAGGTCCCAACTCACCGGCACGTTGAACGCCACCAGCGGGAGATCGTCACTGAAGACCGAGCCCTGCACCACAAGGTCGCCGAGCGCGCCGCCGACCGCACTCCGGTGGCCGAGCACCGTTGACCGTGGACTGCAGAACAGGCACCGTTGACCCGGCACCGCTGATCATGCACCGTACCCGACCCGTTCGAACTCCTCGAAGGATCAGGACATGAACAGATCTTCCCTCGACCGCCGTTCACTCCTGCGCTACGGCACCGGCGTCGTGGCCGCGGCCGGGCTCGCCGCCGTCGCCGAGGTCGGCCTCGCCCGGCCCGCGGCGGCCTACGGGTGGCCCGGCTCGCTCGGCCAGGGCTCCTCCGGTGCCGCCGTCGCCGAGCTGCAGATCCGCGTCGCGGGGTGGGCCGCCGACGCCGCGTCCCAGACGTACGTGGCCGTGGACGGCTCCTTCGGGCCCGGCACCGCCGCCGCGGTACGCCGGTTCCAGGCTGCGTACGGCCTGAGCGCCGACGGCGTTGCCGGACCGCAGACCTTCGGCGTGCTCAACTCCCTGGAGAAGTCGGACGGTTCCACCTCCCACTTCGACTGGTCGGAGTTCACCAGCCACGACGGCTCGGGCTTCGGCGGCGGCAACGTGGGCTCCGGCGAGGTGCGGGAGAACGTACGCCGCACCATGTACAAGCTGGAGGCGCTGCGGAAGAAGGCGGGCGGCCGCGCGATCACCATCAACTCCGGCTTCCGCAGCACCGCGTACAACGCCCAGGTCGGCGGTGCGTCGAACTCCATGCACACCTACGGGGTCGCTGCCGACATCGCGGTCTCCGGCCTGTCCACGCTCTCCGTCTACCGGATCGCCGAGACCTGCGGCTTCTCCGGCCTGGAGACCTACACCGTCTCGTGGCAGCACGTGGACAGCCGGGTCGAGCACGGCAACTACGGCTCGGGCTTCTGGTGGTGGCAGGACGGCGTCGCGTAGCGGCGCCCCGGGCCCGGCCGGGCGTGCGGCCGAACCGGGAGGTGTTCGGCCGCATCGGTGGCAGTGGCGGGCGTGAGCGGAAGGCAGCGTGCACGTCGGCTCCGTCCCGCGTCCGCTGGGCTGGGCTGGGCTGGAGAGATGAGAAAGCTCTGGGAAGGGGAGGCGGGCTGGTTGCCCGCCTCCCCGGCGGCTTCAGCCATGCCGCGAGGTCAGCCACCCAGGTGGACGGGTTCACTGATCGGCGCCTGCTCGGTCCAGTCGAACGTCTCCTTGAAGGTGGCGCCGGGAATCGGTGACTTGAAGGTTGTGGCCCGCGTCCGCGTCGGGATCTCGGTTGCCGAGTTTCAGTCGGAGGCGTCAGGGAGGGCCCCATCGGGGCTTTTGGCTCCTGGCTCGACGACGCGCGAGCGCGCCGGATGACGGCTGACGATGGCGGCAGTGCCGGGGGCGGGGGCACACCTCTTTGCATCGGCCTTGCGGCACACGACCGTTCGTGCGCCGGTCAGCAGACGGGCGGATTTCCGGGTGGCGGGCGGAGGAACTGAGCAGCGGGGACCGGCTCTCCTGTAGGTGGCTCCGCCCCACCGGTGCCGCGGGAACGGGCCGGGGCTCTGCCGGAACGGCGGGCTCAGTTCCTCTGGGGGCAGCTATTGCCTCGTCACAGCGTCACCGGCCCGTGGCACGATGTCCCAGGCTCTTTGACACCTCAACAGACCGGCTGCTGCACAAGCTCACTTGCACCACGCCACATTTGGCAAAGAAACAGCAAAGCCGCCGCATCGCCCAAGGTCAGAAAGGGGTTCTCCCCGCGCCAGCGGGGGTCAGCCGAACTCCGGCGTCAGTTTCGCCCTTGCCCGGGCGTTCTCCCCGCGCCAGCGGGGGTCAGCCGGGGCGATTCGTCGGCCGGGTACTCACCGGCGGGTTCTCCCCGCGCCAGCGGGGGTCAGCCACCGGTGTAGTGCCGCATCACGACCTGGTAGCCGGTTCTCCCCGCGCTAGCGGGGGTCAGCCGGCCTGCACGATGTCGATCTCGCTGGACTTCGGGTTCTCCCCGCGCCAGCGGGGGTCAGCCGCCGGACTGGAGCACGAACGCCTGGACGTTCGCGGTCTCCCCGCGCCAGCGGGGGTCAGCCGCGGTCGGCCTCGGCACGCGGGGATGCGTTCTCCCCGCGCCAGCGGGGGTCAGCCGACGCTCTGGATGCATTCCAAGGTCGGCGTGTGGTTCTCCCCGCGCCAGCGGGGGTCAGCCGCCCCAGGGGCACGTTCCGGTGAAACTGAATCGGTTCTCCCCGCGCCAGCGGGGGTCAGCCGGCCGGCGGCGGCCCTCTGCCGGTTGGTCTGTTCTCCCCGCGCCAGCGGGGGTCAGCCGCCCCAGGGGCACGTTCCGGTGAAACTGAATCGGTTCTCCCCGCGCCAGCGGGGGTCAGCCGAACCACACCCATGCCCGAACCCGCCCCACCAAGTTCTCCCCGCGCCAGCGGGGGTCAGCCGTCGAACATGGTCGTCACGTGGTGGATGCCGGTGTTCTCCCCGCGCCAGCGGGGGTCAGCCGCCACCGGACCCGCAGCCGCAGCCGCAGCAGCCGTTCTCCCCGCGCCAGCGGGGGTCAGCCGATCCTTGACGCCGTGGCCGCCTCCATCGCGGAGTTCTCCCCGCGCCAGCGGGGGTCAGCCGCGGCCATGATCGATGATCGCCAGCTCGCCGAAGTTCTCCCCGCGCCAGCGGGGGTCAGCCGGTGTCGGAGATCTGCACGATGTCAGTTCCCACGTTCTCCCCGCGCCAGCGGGGGTCAGCCGTCTCCGGGCAGCGTGGCGCCGATCGGGATGTGGTTCTCCCCGCGCCAGCGGGGGTCAGCCGCCGGGCCCTCAGCTCGTCCGGGGTCTGGTTGCGTTCTCCCCGCGCCAGCGGGGGTCAGCCGTTGTTCGAGCAGCAGTTGGCCGCCGCCGTCCAGTTCTCCCCGCGCCAGCGGGAGTCAGCCAGCGCGAGCGGCCGACCCACCCGGGCCTGGTCGGTTCTCCCCGCGCCAGCGGGGGTCAGCCGACGAGATCAGCCCGCTGCAGCGCGTCGAGTGGGTTCTCCCCGCGCCAGCGGGGGTCAGCCGTACTTCCGGAGCGCAGCGAGGATCACCACGGCGTTCTCCCCGCGCCAGCG
The DNA here is from genome assembly GCF_003635085.1 of Streptomyces sp. 1114.5. NCBI lineage: Bacteria > Bacillati > Actinomycetota > Actinomycetes > Kitasatosporales > Streptomycetaceae > Streptomyces > Streptomyces sp. 1114.5. The sequence goes on along the minus strand of NZ_RBXE01000003.1, from coordinate 418,218 downwards.
GGGGTCAGCCGCCAGTCGATCGCGTCGCGGAGGCCGGTGAGCAGTTCTCCCCGCGCCAGCGGGGGTCAGCCGACCGACCTTCTGACGGTGTGTCTGCCGTTGGAGTTCTCCCCGCGCCGGCGGGGGTCAGCCGCTGGCCGCCGACGGCGAGCGCTACCAGGACCTGTTCTCCCCGCGCCAGCGGGGGTCAGCCGGCGCTGCTGGTGATCGGCCTGCACGCGGACCGGTTCTCCCCGCGCCAGCGGGGGTCAGCCGGGAGACCTGCGGTTCTGCCTGGCCGAATACGAGTTCTCCCCGCGCCAGCGGGGGTCAGCCGTCGCCGGGCAGTTCCATCGGTTCCACTCCTTCGTTCTCCCCGCGCCAGCGGGGGTCAGCCGCCCCGGCGCCCCTCCGCCGCCGGGGCCGCCCGGTTCTCCCCGCGCCAGCGGGGGTCAGCCGATCTCAGACGCCGCGGCCACGTGTTCTCCCCGCGCCAGCGGGGGTCAGCCGATGCTCTGGTTCGCCATGGTGATGGCGCCGGTGTTCTCCCCGCGCCAGCGGGGGTCAGCCGCCGGATCTGGCGCGAGTCGTTCGCGCTGGTCAGTTCTCCCCGCGCCAGCGGGGGTCAGCCGGCCGATGCCGGAAGGGCAGAGTCTGCACCCGGGTTCTCCCCGCGCCAGCCGGGGTCAGCCGCCCGAGCACAACACGCTCTTCTGCACCCGGAAGTTCTCCCCGCGCCAGCGGGGGTCAGCCGGTGATCGCGGAGTTGACGCCCGCGAGGATGACGTTCTCCCCGCGCCAGCGGGGGTCAGCCATCCTGACAACCAGGTCTGAGGAGGGAGTTGGGGTTCTCCCCGCGCCAGCGGGGGTCAGCCGGTGATCTCGGTTTCGTGCTGGGCGTCCATGCCGTTCTCCCCGCGCCAGCGGGGGTCAGCCGCTCATCGAGCTTGGAGTGACGGCAGGCGTGGTGTTCTCCCCGCGCCAGCGGGGGTCAGCCGCTGTCGTCGGTGATCTCGGGCATCCTGCGCGGGTTCTCCCCGCGCCAGCGGGGGTCAGCCGTGGGCGAACGTCACGGTGTTGGAGCCGGTGGGGTTCTCCCCGCGCCAGCGGGGTGTCCTGTCTCGGTGAGCGTGGCGGAGTCTCGGCGATCGTGGCGAGTTCGGCCTCGTTCGTCTCGGTGAAGTTGGCGAGGATGGCAGATGAGTCCGGTCTCATCGGGCCTGGTGGTGTCTCACTCATCCCAGGCGGTAGTCGGCCGATTCGCGGCGCGCGCGGCTGGCCGTGCCCGGTTTTCACCTTTCAAGGTGGATTGAGTCTCATCTGATCCGGCTGGTCTCACTGGACCCGTGATGGTCGTCCCATTGACAGGACGCACGCACTCTCGGATCGACGAACTCTTGCAGTTCCACGGCACGGGCACCCGTCAGTCCCGCGACTCGCCCAGACCTTCAAGGTCTCGCGCGGAACGGTCTATCGCCACATCAGCCTCCCCACCGGGAAAGACGACCGGCAGGCACTTTGAACCGAGCCCGCTACCAGCAGCCGCAGATCCCTCCAGAGGTCACGACTCCACGACGCGCGGGCTGGCGAACGCCGAGTTGTCGATGACGACGTCCATCATCGGGATCGGGTCGACTTCCTGAAGATAGATGCGCTCTGCCACCAGATACCGGTTGCGGTGAATCGACTCCGCATCGCTCCCGGCCCAGTCCTGATCACGGTCGGCGCCTCGCTGAACGGACAGTTCCGCATCTACCTGCAGCCAGACACGGAAGTCCCAGTACTTGTTGATCTCCGGCCGGAAGGCGAAGACGCCATCCACGATCAGCACCGCATCCGAAGCAAGGGGCGTCCGGTGTGAGGAATGATCCTTCTGCGTCAGCGGGTCGATGCTGCACAGCACGCACGACGTTGCCTCCGGCGACCGGCAGGGCCCAAGCAGCAGCCGCTTGACCGCGTCATAGTCGTACGCGTTGCGGTAGTACCCCTCACCTGACTCCCGGTCATACAGGTGCCGGTCCTTCCACGGCTTCTTGAAGTCATCAAGGGTTGCCCGGAGCACGGGCCGTCCCGCAGTACTGATCCGCTCAGCCAATTCGTGTCCGAAACTCGTCTTGCCCGCAGCGGTGAAACCGTCGATCCCTACCATCAGACGGCCCTGGCCGAGGGCCAGGATCCGCTTCGCGATCCGTTCGACCAGCGCAGTGCGTTCGTGAGAGGTCGTCGGAGGACACGGCTGCTGCCAAGTCGAAACCGAATGATGCACGCCCGCCCGCTGCAGTCCCATGAGGAGAACCTATCTCGCGCGCCACTCGTCTCGGTGAAGTTGACGAAGTTGGGGGACAGGGGCCTATGCGTCTGATCATCGTGGTGGCGTGACGGTCGCTCGGAGTGTTGCCGGTGGAGCGCCGGCTGTAGTGCGGGGGTTCGAGGTCGCGTATGTCGACCGGGACGGCGGCGAACACCGCGCGGCGTTGGCTGACGCTGCCGGGGTGCGGTTCGAGGACGGACGGCCGGTACGGTCGTTTCCCTCCTGGCGAGGGCAGCGCAACTATCCCGGGCTGTGGTGGTCTTCGACGTCTGCCCGGCACGTCGGCTACGAATCATGGCCCGAGCGCGACCACGCGATGCTGCTGGACTTCGACCAGCAGGTCACCGGCTTCGCGTCGCAGCCGCTCAACCCGCCGGCCGCCGAACGCTTGGCAGTGATCAGCGGCCTGCCCCTGGGGCGGCTGTCAGCGGCGCTCCCGGCCCTGGGCTGGGCCCGCCAGCACGCGCCGGACCTCATGGAGAAGAAGATCCCGGCCGTCCGGTTCCAAGCCGCCATGGGCTACACCCGCCGGGCATGCCCTCACTGTGCGAGCCGGCGCAACATCGCCCCGCCCCGCGTCCATCTGCCCATCACCCGGGTCATCTGCACCCGCCACCAGCGCTGGCAGAGCGTCACCATCAGCGGATCGTGGACGAATGTGACCGAACGGCCGCCGTTCCCGCCACCGGTCGATCTGAGCCCCCTCGCAGGCATGGTCGCAGCTCAGAGACGACTGGCCCAGGTCCTCCGCCGCTACGGCCCCGACGTTCTGGTCATGAGCGTTCGCGACGCCCGCTCGATCGCCGAGAGGTGGGCCGCAGACCGATGGGCGGAACCAGCGATGGTGCAACGCTGGCAGAAACGCGCACGCAAACTGAACTGGCCCACCGAAGCGGAGACGATCACGCAGAACAGCGAGGCCGGCGCGATCATCTCGCACCCTGAAGTCGCGACCCTGGCCGCCTTCCTGGCGCCCTTGACCGTCGCCCCGACCGAGTTCTTCTACGCGGAGAACAAGGAGGAGATCCGCGCGCTGATCGACCGGACGAGAGCAGTACTCGGGCTGACACCCCTCGCACCCGCTGCTTGCCAGTGGCCATGCAGTGCCCCCCGCACGTCCGCTGATGCGATCTGGAACCACGTCGACCAGGTCCGGCTGACGCGCGGGCGTCACCGATGGCGCCAACTAAGAAGCGCCATGATCCCTGAGCTTGGCATCCCCGATCCGTCTCACCAAACCTGGCAATCCGCAGCTCGACACAGTCGCGTCCGCCATGATCAGTGAGACCGGACACGGGGGTCAGCCGGTGTTGAGCTTCTGGTTCATGGGGCCCGGGTTGTTCTCCCCGCGCCAGCGGGGATCAGCCGTCCTTGGTGTGCAGGAGCGGGTACGTACCCCAGTTCTCCCCGTGCCAGCGGGGGTCAGCCCCGAGCGGGTGGCCGGTTCCAGGGCTGCGGCGGTCTCCCCGCGCCAGCGGGGTCAGACGGAGGCCGGTGTTGTTTTCGACAGGTAGAACGGGAGCCACCTGGGCACGAGTTCGAGAGCCAATTGTGAACTCGTGAACGGCTTCTGTATCGGAGGATCGAGGCCAGCCGCTCACACTGTTGGCACCTTGTTCGAGCGACGCCGTCTCAGGCCGGCTCGGGGGCGGGGCCCGATCAGACGGATCGTCCTGAAGGCGCACGTCGCCCGGTTCTGCAGCGGCATGGGGAAACCGGCCCGGCCATCCGGCTGCCGCCGAATCAGCCAAGTGTTCCGGGGGGCCGGGCGGTGACTGGCGTGTACCCGGGTCGTTGAAGCAGGTTGAACAGCCGAGCTGTGCGGTGCCCCGGTCGTGGTGGCCCGGAGCGCCGTGGTGTGGCTCGGCTTCCGTCTTCCCCGGGCCTGGACGCTTCGGCGTCCTGAGGCCTGGTCCAGGTGCGAGCGAGAGGACAACGGCATGGCCGGACGATCTGGTCTGTATATCGGTGGGAATCTGGGCAAGGGCCGCAGCAGCAGCCGGGCTGGGCAGGCAGCCGTGCTGGTGGTCGCGGCGGTGCTGAGCGGTTCGGCGATGCCCGCGCAGGCGCGGGCGCAGGCGCCTGCCCGTGATGCCGCTGCGGCGGCACCGGTGACGAAGGTGTACGCGACACCGGGCACCTACGAGTTCACCATCCCGAAGGGCGTCACCCAGCTGAGGGCCACGGCGGTCGGCGCCGGCGGCAGCGGAGGCGGTGGAGGCTCCGGCGGCAACGGGAACCAGTTCCAGTTCGGTGGCGGCGGCGGTGGAGGCGCCGGCGGCAACGGCGGCGGGGCCGTCGAGTGCGTCTTCCCGGTCAAGCCCGGACAGGTGATGCACCTCGCCGTGGGGAAGGGCTACCCCGGCGGCCGCGGCAGCCACAGCTGGGACCCCGACAACCGCTACAACGGCGAAGCCGGACAGGGCGGCGACTACGGCGACGATTCGTGGGTGTGGGACAAGACGACGAACAACTCCATCAGGGCCAGGGGCGGCCTGGGCGCGTGGGGCGGAGGGGGAGGCGAGTCGGCGAAGGGGAGCTCGCAAACCACCCGCGATCTGAGCGGTAAGGGCGGCAAGGGCGGCCCGTCCAACGACAGGGTCGGTGGCGGGACCTGGGACACCCGCGGCCCCAAATGCGCCAACGATGCGCAGGCCAGGGGCGGCAAGCACGGGGATCCCGGTCGGAACGGGGAGGACGGCAGCCACGAGCGGGGAGACGGCCGCGGAGGTGACGGCGGACGCGGCGGGGACGCCGGTGTGGAGACGCCCTGGGGCGCGATTGTCCCGCTGCCGAGCATGGCGCCCTGCCCCGAGAACGCGCGCGGGAAGGGCGGCGACGGCGGACGCGGCGGGGACGCAGGGGACTGGAACCGGAACTATGACAACTTCTACCCCAAGCCGGGTGAGGACGGTAAGGCCGGCCAGAGTGGCTGCCTCGTACTGACCTACTGAGAGCATGGGCCCCCTCCGGGCCGGCTGACCAGCCGGCCCAGGCGGCAGGCCCGGTACATCGCGCCCGACCTGCCGACGCAGACAGACATGGTGTGACCCGGGCGGGTCTCCCGCCGGATCGGCACCCTGCCAGGGCCCACGAGACCGGTCCGACCCCACAGCCAGAAGACCATGCTTGCGCGACAGGTTCGCGTGGCCCGCCCTGGAGCACTCTGCGGCACCACAGCTCGGCTAAGTGGCGTAGCCGAGGCTCGCCCGCACCATCTACCCCAGTACTGAAAGATCTCGAACACGTCTTCCCCGCGCCAGCGGGGGTCAGCCGCTCGCGGAGGTTCTTCACGAGGTGGAGAACGCGTCCTCCCCGGTCAGCGGGGGTCGGCCGTGCAGCTCCAGGTCGTACCCGTTGAAGGTCGGGTGCTCCCTGCGGCAGCGGGGGTTCCACCTGGTGGATCCGATGATCCTGGCGGATCGAGGGTTTGGGTGGGGTGGGCGTGTAGGGGATCGCCGCCGGCCTCGGGCGACGTGGTCAGTGGTAGAGGGCGGCCAGGTTGTGGCCGCGGTCGCTCAGTTGGTAGTAGACGCGGTGCTGTTCCCGGGTCTTCAGGAGGAAGCCGGCCCGGTGGAGGGCGGTGAGGTGGTGGGAGACGGCGCTGGGGGTGAGCCAGTGGCGGTGGGCCAGTTCGGTGGTGGTGCGTGGGGTGGCCAGGTCGCGCAGGATGCGGCCTCGGGTGCCTGCCAGCTGATCGGCGGCGGGTTTGCCTGCGTCGCGGTGGTCGGCGGCGGTGGGGTGGGCGGGGTAGGAGATCACCGGGTGCTGCGGGCCGGCTTCGGGGAGCGGGTCCAGGGCCACCGACAGTGAGCCGTTGAAGACCGAGGGCGCGAGGAGCAGCACGTCGGCTTGCGGCACGTCGGCGTCGAACGGCATGTCGATGCTCAGGTGGTCGCCGTGCCAGCCGATCCGTGGGTCGAGGCCGGGGAAGACGGCCGCGAGGCCCTGACGTGACATGGTGCGGGCGCGGCGTGCGATGTCGCATTCGATCCGGGCCTGCAGGGCGGACCACTGCCGGGCGATCGCGCCGTCCCACAGCCGCGCCATTTCGCCGGCGGCCCGCTCGGCGAACGATGCCTCGCCGCGGTCCAGCGCTTTGAGCAATTCCCGTGGTGTGGTTGCGAGTTGGGTGCGCCGCGTGGCGGGTTGGTGCAGCATGAAGTCGAGTTCCCGGGTCAGCCGGGCCGGGTTCGTGGTGGCGACGGCGTGCAGTTCTCCGTCCAGCGATCCCTGCGCGACCGCCGGACGGGGCAGCGTGAAGTCCGGGATGTAGTTCCAGTGCCCGGCGAACAGCCCGCTCAGCACCGTCAGCCGCCGCTGCCGCAGGGTGTCCCGGAGCCGCGCGCTCAACTCCCGGGCCTGCGGCTGTACGGGGCAGTACGCGAACATCAGCCCGTCGATCAGCGTGTGCAGCGGCGAGATCACGAACCGTGTGTTCGCCCAGCCCTGCGCCCCCATGCCGATTCTGATCACGGCTGCCCTCCCCCGGTACGCCACCGCCTTGGCGCGCACACACTAGGCCGCTGCCGCAAGCACATTCGAGGAAATCGACAAGACTTTACCGGCCTCCAGCACCGCCGCTTCCATGGTTCCACCGACAGAAACCACGGAGATCGATGGAAATCCATGGATAAACCACGGAGGGGAACAAGCATGGGCATGGACATCGGCATCGGCAGGAAGGCCAGGATCGGTCTGGCCGTCACGTTCGGCGCGGCCGCGATGCTTGCGCTGGGCGCCAGCCCGGCGTTCGCGCAGGAGGGCAACTTCACGGTGGGCAGCGGCTCCTGTGTGGCCATCGAGGAGATCCAGCTGCAGTCGACCAGCACCGGGTTGCACGACTTCATGGAGAACAACCCGATCCAGGCCTCGGCCACGGACCCGTACTGGTGCCGTTTCAGCCTGATCGACAACGGCACCGAGGTCTGGCACTCGACCGGCGCCGGGTCCGGCTGGTGGGCCGACGGCCCCGGGCACAACATGCAGGCGTGCGTCGAGCGCTGGTACAACGGCACCCGCCTGAGTCACACCTGCGGTCCGATCAACTGAGTCAGCCCCGCGTGCCCGGCCATCGTCCCCCACACCCGATGGCCGGGCACCGGCGCTCTGAGCCCGGCTGTACCCCCGGGTCCGTCCGGCGGACAGCCGGTCGACGGTCCCGCGCTCCTCCGCGGTCAGTACGGCGTTGCGTTCCAGGAAGTCGCGCACCACGGGGTCGGGCCGGCCGGCGGGGTTCCGGCCTGCGCCAGCCGCCTCCGTGCCGGTGTCACTTGTCTTCCAGCGCCGCCACGAGTTGGGGCAGGTTGCCGCCGGCGACGGCGAGGGCCAGGTGGTCGTGGTAGTCGCGGCTGTGCACGATCAGGCCGTCGCGGACCCGGAGGATCTGGACGTTCGCGGACTCGAAGCTGCGCCCGGTGGTCCGGTGGAGCACGTGGTAGTCGAACTCGGCGACGACGACCTCGGGGTCGTCGGTCTCCCGGACGACCACGTTCGACGCCCGCAGTTCCAGCGGCGTCTGCACACCGACCTCGTGGAAGCGTTCGGCGAGTACGGCCCGCCCTTCGAAGCGGCGTGGCCCGACCGGCTGGAAGACGGTCTCGACCACGGCGTCCTCGGCGTAGAGCTGGGCCAGTTCGGTGAACCGGCCGGTGGTGATGCCTTCCAGCAGCTTGAGGAAGACCTCGCGCGGAGACAGCGTTTCGGACATGATCAACCCCCGGGATCGCGTCGCTAGAATCGGACCAGCGACTCCGCTTAGAACGATACGGACTGGCCACTCCGGTTGTCCAGGGTGGAATCGGGGACCGGTGCGGCGCAGGAGGGAGAGAAGTCTGATGAGCGACACGTCGCAACGCCCGCTGCGCGCGGACGCGGCCCGCAACCGGGCCAAGGTGCTCGACGCGGCCACCCGGGTGTTCACCACCCGCGGGGTCGGTGTGCCCACCGAGGAGATCGCCCGCGCCGCCGGGGTCGGCGTGGGCACCCTCTTCCGGCACTTCCCCACCAAGGAGGCGCTGCTGGAAGCCGTCGTGGTCCGCAGGCTGGAAACGATCACCGCCCGCACCGCGCAGCTGGCCGCCGAGGCCGAACCCGCCGACGCCTTCTTCGCCGGCTTCCGGCTGGTGGTCGAACAGTCCGCGGGCAAGCAGGAGTTCACCCGCGCCCTCGCCGATGCCGGGGTGGACGTGCACGCCTCCCTGCGGGAGTCGAGCACGGTGATGCGCGCGCAGCTGGCCGAGCTGCTGGCCGGGGCGCAGCGGGTCGGGGCCGTACGCTCCGAGGTGGGGCTGCCGGAGCTGATCGCGCTGCTCGTCGGCGTCGGTACGGCGGTCGAACAGCTCGCGGGCGACCCGGCGGGGCGGGAACGGGTCTTCGAGGTGGTGTTCGCCGGGCTGCGGCCGCAGTGATCACGGCTGTACGGACCCCTGGTCGCCCGCCTGACCGACTGCCTGCCTGACCGACTGGCCGCCCGACCGACTGGCCGACCGACGATGATGATGGTGAGAGAGACGGAGCCTTTCATGGCCGAAGCGCCCGTGATCCGCAGTGACGTCCCCGGGTCCTTCGCCTGGGGCGTCTTCCACGAGCGCCACCCCGCGCTCGTGCGGCAGGTCCTCGACGCCCTTCCGTACGGGCCCGCCGAGCGGGCGGCGGTCGAGCGGCTGCTCGTGGAGAGCACCACCGGCGTCCTGGAACCGCTGCGCCCCCGCCTCGCAGACTCCACGGACGCCGCGGACGCCGTCGTGGACGGGCCGGACGCCGCGGACGCCGCCCGGTGGGCGCGGTGGGGTGAGGGCCTGTGGGGCCGGCCGTGGGGCGAGGCGCCGTTCCTGTGGGCGGAGAGCTACTTCTACCGCCGGCTGCTGGACGCCACCGGGTACTTCCGGCCCGGCGCGTGGCAGGGCGTCGACCCGTTCGCGCCCTTCAAGGCCGCCGAGTTGGCCGGGTCGGCCGTCGACGACGAGCTGGCCGCGCTGGACGGGATCGACGGGCTGCCGCAAGCCCGGCGGGCGGAGGTGCTGCTGTCCTCCGCGCTGTGGGGCAACCGGGCGGACCTCAGCTTCCGGATCACCGCGGAGCCCGGTGGGCCGGCCGTCTCCGACCTGGTCGCCGACGACAGCGCGCTGCTGTGGGCCACGCTGGAGCGGGCCGGGGGCGAGGGGCGGGTCTGCGTCGTCGCGGACAACGCGGGGCGGGAGCTGCTGCCCGACCTCGTGCTGATCGACCACCTCCTGACCCACGGCCTGGCGGCGCAGGTCGTCCTGTACGTCAAGCCGCAGCCGTACTACGTGTCGGACGCGACGATGACCGACGTCCTCGCCGCCCTCGACCGCCTTCGCAACGCGCAGGCCGCGCGGCCCGCGTCGCCCGCGTCGCCCGCGTCGCCCGCGTCGCCCACGCCTCCCCCGCAGGCTGCCGCGGCGGTCGGCCAACGGCTGTGGCAGGCAATGGGCAGCGGCGCGCTCGCCGTCCGTACGCACCCGTTCTTCTGCGCGCCGCTGCCGTTCCACGACCTGCCCGCCGACCTCCGGGCCGAGTTCGCGGACGCGGCGCTGACGGTCTTCAAGGGGGACCTCAACTACCGCCGCCTCGTCGGCGACCGGCTCCGGCCGCCCACCACGCCGTTCGCCGACACGACGGGGTACTTCCCGTCGGCCGTCGCCGCCCTGCGGACGCTGAAGTCGGAGGTGATCGTCGGCGTCGACGCCGCCACCGTCGCCCGGCTCGACGCCACCGGCACCCCGTGGCGCACCAACGGGCGCCACGCGGTCGTCCAGGTCGACACGCGGCGGTAGCCGGGCACACGGGGAGATCGATCCGCGAAATGGCCTGGTGCGAACGAGTGTTCCACCCCTAGGGTGGCGCTTCGTCAATCCGGTCCGGACCTGGAGCCCTTCGCCGATGTCTTCCCCCGCCGCCTACAGCTCGCCGCGAGTCGCCTCGATCGCCGCCACGGCCCTGCTCGCCGCAAGCGGTGCCGCGACGCTGTTCTCACTCGTCGCCGACTTCCGCATGTACGAGGTCGCCGGCGACCTCCTCACCAACGCCGAACTGGCCGGTTCCGCCGCGATCGGCGACGTGGACCAGCTCCGCTCCAACGCGAGCCTGATCAACACGCTGGTCATGGTGGCCACGGCGGCTGCGTTCATCACCTGGTTCTACCTGGTGCGGGTGAACGCCGAAGTGCTCCACCCGCACGGGCACCGGTACAAGCGGGGTTGGGCGATCGGCGGATGGTTCACGCCCGTGGTCGCGCTCTGGTTCCCCCGCCAGATCGCCGGCGACATCTGGCAGGCGGGCGCTCGCCCGGATGAGCTCGGGGTGCGCCCGCCGCTCCCCCAGACGCTGCTCAACCTCTGGTGGGGCACCTTCCTCGCGGCCGCCGTGCTCGGCCGGATCGGTGCCCAGTACAACGCGAAGGCGGAGTACGCGGACACCTACCAGCAGTCCGTCCTGTGGCTGGTCGCCTCCGACCTGCTCAAACTGGCCGCGGCGGTCTTCGCCGTCCTGGTGGTCCGCAAGGTGACGGCCATGCAGGAGCAGCGCTTCGCCGAGTCCGCGGCCCGGGCGTACGGGGTGGCCTCCTCGACCGCCCGCAGCTGAACCAGCCGACGGGTCACGCCGGCGGAGTGCGGCACGCAGGGTCAGGAGAGCATGTTGATCCGGTACTGCATGATCCGGTAGTTCGTCGGGTCGTACCACTGGCTGACGACGATGTGGAAGTTGCCGAACGTCGAACCCGGGATGACGAAGCCGCCGTACGGGGCGGCGACGAGGTTGCCGATCTCCTGGCCCGGGTCGCAGGGCAGGATCATGGCCTGTTCCAGAGTGGTGGTCAGGTCCGAGGTCGGGAGCGGGAAGACCATCGCCCTGATCGACAGCGGGTTCATGTTCAGCCAGGTGAGGACGTACTTGCCGTCCATGGCGCGGAAGCACATCTCGCCCCACCTGCGGGTGCCGAAGACCGTCGTCGGGGCGGGCGCGTTCCACCGCCAGCCGCCGTCGTAGCCCCAGGGCTCGTAGGCGTCCGGGTTGCCGAGGCTCTCCTTCCGCACCCGGTGCAGCAGCATCCCCGACTCCACGTCGCGGTTGAAGACCGTGGACAGGACGTAGCAGTAGCCGTCGTCGGCGACGGCGTACGTCTTCTGCTGGAACTGGCCGCCGTACAGGTCGCCGGGCCACTGGCACAGGTACTCCCAGGTCTCACCGTTGTCGGTGGAGCGCCAGAAGTCGGTGTGGTGGGTGTCGAAGATGACGCCGCGCATGAGGTGCATGTACATCACGCCGTCGACCACGAACACGTCGGAGGGGATCGCCGTCGTGGCCTTGTCGTCGCCGACCGGGGTGTGCGGCTCGTCGACGAGGCTCCTGGCGTGGCCCCCACCCACGACGCCGTCGATCCGCAGGTTGTCCAGGTCCGCGCTGCCGGAGCGCAGGCCCACCGGGGCGTACCAGTTGCCGTCGCCGACCCGGTCGCCGTCGAAGGTGTCGCCGCAGACGAAGAGCATGGTGCCGTCCGGACACCGTACGGGGATGCCGAGGTCGGTCCACGGCGCGCCGAGCGACCCGGTCTCGCCGGGACCGCTGAGGTTCTTCAGCTTGGTCGCGATCGTCGGACCGGCCGGGTCGTTCGGGCCGCCGGCGAACGCCGCCCGGGCGCCGGAACCGAGGACTCCCGCCCCGGCCCCGAGCCCCGCCGCGACGCCGACGCCGATCCTGAGCAGCCTGCGGCGGGACGGCCCGCCGGTGGTCGCGTCGTTCCCGCCCGATGAATGCGTCATGTCGTCGATGACCTTGACCTTCCGAGTCGACGGATGGGAGCGCCGTAGCCTCGGTGGCGACGGGCCGCCACCGAGGCTACGGCGCTCCGCCGCCGCTCGGTCCATCGGTGAACGAACCTTCACTCAAATGAGCTATGCGCCAGGGAAGTTCACAATCGGAATACGGGTCGCTCCGACCGACCGAGGGTGGTGTGCCGCTCGACCTGTCCCCGCACCCGCGGGGGCAGCCGTGATCGATGTCGGCCCGCATCGTCGGACGCCTGCGGCGTCGCCGGTCACCGCCGGGGCGACCGACCGCCCCCACCCCAACTGTCGTGCGCCGTACCGCCCGTGGGATCGATTCCGCATGAACTCCGCAGGCGTGCCCGAACCCGACTATCCCGGCCGAAATGCGACCGGCTACCATCCCCCCTCAACGATCTTGTCGATGGAACACGGCCACGGGCGGCGACGCCCGGGGCCGGACGGAACACGGAACAACGGGGGAAAGAGATGGCCGATCCGGACATGGCCTTGGCGTTCAAGGTCAACCCGGCCGAGTTGGATGGCTGCGGGCAGAGCGCCCAGCACATCGGAGGGCTCATACCGGGCGAGACCGGGAAGATCACCGAGCCGTGCAACCAGGCTGCCGGCGGGCTGAAGGGCTGGCTCACGGCGACCGCCATCCAGAACTGCGGGACGAACTGGAAGACGCTGCTGGACAAGCTCGGCGGGGACATGGGGGACGTCGGCACCAAGCTGGCCTCCTCGGCCGCCTACTACCGTCAGGTCGAGCAGGACATCCACGGGAGCATGAAGAACCCGTCCGCGCCGACCCCGAGCGAGCCCGACCCGTTCAACACGACCTTCGTCCCGGGCCCCGTGAAGCCCGCCGGCACCAGCGCGAAGGCGGCCCAGTAAGCGATGGACATCAAGACCCTCTACGACGCCGACTTCATCTACCTCACCAGTGCGAAGACCGCCTTCGACACCCTCTCCACCGCCTTCGGCCAGCACGTCGAGTCGTGGCAGCTGGAGGTCGTCAAGCGGCTGAACAACTCGCAGTGGACGGGCACCGCCTCCGATCACGCCAAGGCGCGGATCCAGCTGCTGGAGAACGAGCTCCAGGCCGCCAAGCAGGAGCTCGGGCTAGTCAGCACCGCCCTGCGGGACGCCTCCGAGGGCTTCGCGGCGGCGCAGGCGCACCTGGTCAACGCCCTGGACGACGCGAAGGCGAAGAAGCTGAACGTCGCCCCCGACGGGCGGATCACCTGGGACAACGACCCCGCCTCGGCGAACTTCGCGGGCAAGGACGCCGAGGCACAGGCCCAGGAGATCAGTCGGCGCATCACCGCCGCGCTCACCGAGGCCGACCACGCCGACCAGACCATCAACGCCCGGCTCGCCCACCTCGCCACCAACGCGAGCAACGGCACCGGGCTCGACGCCGCCACGGTCAAGGCCGACACGGACGCGGCGAAGAAGCTGGAGGAGGTGCCGGCCGCCGGCACCGACCCGAACAACGTCAAGGCCTGGTGGAACAGCCTGACCGACGAGCAGCAGCACCGGATGATCCTCAACCACCCCGACCAGGTCGGCAACCTCGACGGCGTCCCCGCCGCCGCCCGCGACCAGGCCAACCGGATCAACCTGCAGCGCGGCAAGCAGGACCTCCAGCGTCAGCTCGACGGCCTCGGCCCGGAGCCGTCGCACTTCATCGGGTTCGGCAAGGACCGCATCGAGAACCCCGAGTACACCAAGTGGAAGTCCACCCGCGACGACCTCCAGGACAAGATGCACGGTGTGACGGCCATCGAGGACCGGCTGAACAAGCCGGTCGACGCCTCGCACCCGCCCACCTTCCTGCTCGGCTTCGACACCAACGGCAAGGGCCATGCGATCATCGCGGTCAACAACCCCGACACCGCCGACAACGTCTCCACGTACGTGCCCGGGACCGGCGCGCGGCTCGGCAGCATCGGCAGCGACATCAACCGCTCCGACCTGATGGTCCAGTCGGCCGACGAGGCCAACCGCAAGGCCGGCGACAAGAGCACCAACTCGTCGATCACCTGGGTCGGTTACGACGCGCCGCAGAACATCGTCCCCGAGGCCGCGGACGACACGTACGCGAAGAACGCGGAGGACAAGCTGCGCAACTTCGAGCTCGGGCTGCACGCCACGCACGACGGGAAGATCGCCAACAACACCGTCCTCGCCCACAGCTACGGCACCACGACCGTGGGATACGCCATGCGGGACAAGGGCCTCCCGGTCGACAACGCCGTCCTCATCGCCAGCCCCGGCTGCGGCGTCGAGAACGCCAAGGAGCTGCGCATCGACCCGTCCCACGTGTACGCGGCGCAGAGCCCCGCCGACGCGATCGGCTGGGCCGCCGCCGTCGACCCGGGCGGGATGTGGGACAACATCGTCGACAACGTCTCCACCTCGTGGGGCATGGGCGACGGCGACCACCACCTGATCCACGGCCGGCAGACCACCGTCCCCCAGTTCGGCGCGCACGTCCTGCCCACCGACCCGGAGGCCGGACACTCCGACTACTGGAACGACGGGTCGCCCACCCTGACCTCCATGGGGCAGATCATCGCCGGAAAGCAGGTCTCGTGAGTGCCAAGGCCGGAGGGTCCGTTCGCCTGAGGAAGCGGGTCACCGCCGGGGCCGTACTGGCGGTCGCCGTGCTGGCCCTGAACGCCTGCGGCGCGAGCACGGTGAACGAGCGGTCCAAGCCCACGATCACGCTGGAACAGGCCAGGAAGCAGGTCGACGACTACCTCGCCGCCGTACTGGCCGCACTGCCCGTCAAGCCGAAGAACAGCCTGGGCGACTTCAGCGACCTGGAGTGCGAGGCCAACGACGTCGGCCCGCACGGCAGGACGCAGACCGGTCGGGGGTACGACTTCGGTGACGTGCCGGCCGCGGCCAAGGCGGAGGCGGTGACGGCCTACCGCACGTTCCTGACCGGGCAGGGCTTCCAGCCGGTCCAGGACCCGCCCAACTTCCACAACGACTGGATCAAGCTGAGGAACCCGAAGGACCAGTTCCTCGCCACCCTGGACGGGGTCGCCGAGACCAGTCACGACCTCACGCTGCGGGTGGGCTCGCCCTGCGTCTGGCCGAAGGGGACGCCGCCGGCGTGACGGGGTGACTGACACCCTTCACCGGGGCGGGGGTGAGGCCCCGTCCCGGTGAAGGGTGTCAGTGGGCCGCGGCGGCGAAGGGTGTCAGTGGGCCGCGGCGGCGAAGGCGGCGGCGATCTCGTCGGTCTTCCGCCCCTGCTCCACCAGGACGTGCAGGAGCAGGCGGGCCTTGTAGGCGTCGAGGTGACCGCCCCGGATCAGTCCGCGCGCCAGCAGGTCCTTCTCCGAGCCGGGGAAACCGTACGTCCCCTCCAAGACGGGCCCGTTGCCGATCCGGCTGGCGAGGACGACGGGGATCCGCGCCGCGGCCCGCTCCAGGATGCCCACGTAGGCCTCGGGCACGTGGCCGACGCCGAACGCGGCGATGACGAGCCCGTCGCAGGCCTCGGCCATCGCGGCCAGCAGGGCGCCGTCGTCGCCGAGCGTCGCGCCGTACAGGCCGATGCGTACGGCGTCGCCGACCGTCGAGCCGGCGGCCGGCCCGGTCGCCGGCCGCGGGAAGGTCGTCCGCGGGGCGAGCGGGCCGTGGAGGTGGACCCGCCCCTCGTAGAGGCGCCCGAGCGGCCCGGTCGCCGGGGAGGTGAACGCGGCCGGGCTGGTGCTGTGGGACTTGCGGACGGTGCGGGCGGCGTGGATCTCGTCGCCGAGGACGACCACCGCCCCGGCGCCCCGCAGCTCCGCCGCCGCGGCGGCGATGACGGCCGCATGGATGTTCGCCGGGCCGTCCGCACCGGGCAGGGTGGGGTTGCGCATCGCCCCGGTGACGACGATCGGCTGCTCGCCGGGGTGCCAGAGGTCCAGCAGGTAGGCGGTCTCCTCGATGGTGTCCGTGCCCTGGGTGACCACCACCCCGTCACAGCCGCTCCGGAAGGCGTCGGCGACGGCCTCCGAGAGCGCGCGGAGGTCACCGAAGGCGAGAGACGCCCCGGGCAGGCGCCGGAAGTCGTGGACGCGCAGCTCGACGTCGAGCTCCTGCAGCGCCGGGACGGCGGCGAGGAGGTCGTGGGCGGAGAGCGCGGGCACGACCCCGCCGGTGGCCGGATCGGTGGTCATGGCGATCGTGCCGCCCAGGGAGAAGATCGCAACTGTCCTCGTAGCCAACGCCGTTGCCTCCTTGTCCGGGTGCCGCCGTCCGCGCAGCCCCCGCAGCGGTGTGGCGGTGGCCGACTGGCCTCGGGGCAATCTACCGTCACGAATGAGCAATCAGAGTCCTGAAAAGGCCCACATCCTTCCGCACGTGATCACCAAAGGCCCCTCCATCGGATTTCCCCGAATCCCGGGCCGATCAGAGGTCTACCCTGCGAACACGCAGCGCTACGTGCCGTATCCGTACGAGAAGGAGCCCCATGTCATCGTCCTGCGACCCGCAACACGCTCCCGCCGGCGATGTGAGCGCCGCACTCATGGTGGTCGACTCGCGGCTCAAGGCCGTGTACGACGGCAAGAACGGGACGGACCCCGAACACCAGCGGATGGTCAACCAGTTCGCCGCGTCCATGGGCCCCACAGGGCTCAAGTCGCTCCTGGACGGCACCTGCACCCTCATCTACATGTACATGAACTGGCTGCGGGGGACGCTCGAACACCACGACGAGGACGTCGTCGAGTACGTGGTGCCCGCCCTGGTGGGCACCATGCGCATGATGCCCAGGACCTTCCGCCCCGAAGTCGTCCCCACCATGGCCGCCCTGCTCGTCGCCGCAGGCACCGGCCTGAGCCCCAACCTCTGGCGCGCCCAGTACGGCCCCTGGACCGACGCCGAGATGAACCCCCTGGAAGCCACGGCCGTCCTGCTCGCGGAACACATCAACCGGATCTCCGGCAACGACGACAACAGCTTCGCCACCCGCCTGATCGCCGAAGTCCTCTCCGGCCTGGACCGGGACTGACGCTGACGCCCTCAACGGCCCAGCCCGTACCGCACGTAGTCCGGATGAGCCGCGCCGAGCTCGCGGTTCTCGTCCGGTCCGTTGACGATGCGCAGCCGGTCGATCCGTGCGCAAGGTTTGCTCCGACCGCCACCCGTCCGCCGCCCTCGTCGGCGTCTGCGGGCTTCCCGCCCGCCGGGCAGACCCCACCGGCCGTGGGCATCGAGGTCACCGACCACTACGGCAGCATCGCCGAACAGCGCCCGGCAGATCGCCGCCGGCACCGCCGACGCCGGTCCCGACGGTGCGCAGCCTCCCGAGTCGTAGGCCTCACAGCGGTCTCGCTGCCGTTACCCCTGTTGGTGTGACCGGCGCGGCTCAATGCCTGAGGGAAGGCGTGTCGGCGGCACGCAGGCCGCCCTCCTGGCGGTAACTAGATCATATGCCCGGCTGGAAACTGTCCCTCTCTGCGGCTGCCGCCGGCCTGGTGCTGGCCGGCTCGGCCGCGGGTCTGCCTTCGGTCGGGTCGGTCGCCGTGCTCTCCGACGGGCCGGGGACGGGCGGATCGTCCCCTTCGGCAGCTTCCGGAGCACCTGCGTGCGGAGTCAGTGTCCCCGGGCCTGGTGGTCCGACACCTGGTGGTCCCGGGCCCGGCTCTCCTGCGCCAGGTGCTCCCGGGCCCGGCTCTCCTGCACCAGGTGCTCCCGGGCCCGGCTCTCCTGCGCCAGGGGTGCCTGGATCTGAGGCGCCTGGGGCCGGTGCTCCCGGGCCTGGGGTGCTTGGGCCTGGCGTTCCTGTGCCGGGGGCTGCGCCCGGCGCTCCTGGGCCTGACGCTCCCGCAGGCGGCGCGAGGGTACCCGGTGCTCCTGCGGGTGGGGGCGCGGCTGTTGGCGGTGCCGGAGCTGTCGGTGCTCCCGTAGCCGGTGCTCCGGGGGCGGGTGCCGGTGTCCCTGCTGCCGGCGGACCTGCAGCCGGTGCTTCGGGATCCGGAGCTGCCGGTGCCGGCGCCGGTGGTGCGGTTGCCGCCGGTGGACCCGGGGGTGGTGGCGCGCCTGCCACCGGCGGATCTGCGGCTGGTGCTCCGGGGGTCGGAGGTGGTGCTGCTGCTGGTGCCGCTGCCGCCGGGGCACCCGCAGCCGGTGCTTCGGGAACCGGCGCCGGTGCCGGTGCCCTGGCGGCCGGTGCGCCGTCCGCCGGAGTTCCCGCCGCCGGGGTTCCCGCCGCCGGGGGATCCGCTGGCGGGGGATCCGCGGGTGCAGCCAGAGTGCCTGGAGCGGGGTCATCCGGCACCGGGGCGGTCGGGAACGGGCGAAACCCGGTGAAGAGCTCGCCGAGCGCCTCGCCTAGTGCCTCGCCGAGCGCGTCCGGTACCGCGTCGCCGAAGCCCTCCGCCTCCCCGGGAACGCCAGGCGGGGGGCAGGGGCCGAAACCCCTCCTGCGCTCCGGCCCCTTCGACCACGGCATCGCCTCGCTGCCGCGCAGCGCCATCGTCCTGTTCTTCCTGTTCCTGTTCGTTCCCGCGATCGCCGCCGCGGCCATCGCGTGGCGTCGCGGTAGGCGCCGCCCGACCGACCGAAGGGCGAGGGGCCCGTGGGACACGTAATCGGAGTGCTCGCCATCGTCGCCGGATTCGTCGTCATCGCCGGGGGCGCCGTCCTGCTCAACGCCCGCAGGGCCAGGCGGTCGGCGCCGGCCGCAGAAGCGCGCGACAACACTGCCGAGTACCTGACGATGATGGTCGGCGTCTTGTACGCCTTGGTGCTGGGCGTCGCGCTGGTCTGGGTGTGGGAGGCCAAGGACGACGCCTACACGAACATCAGCGCCGAGGTGGGGGCCCTGCACCAGACGTATCTGCTCGCCGACGGGCTGCCGCCGACCGCCGCTCAGCAGGTCCATCAGGCGGCGGACGCCTACGCCACCTATGTCCGGACCGAGGAGTGGCCCCTGATGGAGCAGAACAAGCCGCTGGGCACGCGGGGCTGGACTCTCCTGCACGAGGTGCAGAACGCGTGGACGTCCTTCGAGCCCACGACCAACGAGCAACAGCTGGTCGGCCAGCTGGCGATCGGGCGGATCTCCGACGCCTACCAGGCACGCCACGGTCGTGAGGTGGCCGGGGGCCGGGGCATGTCGGGCGTAATGTGGTTCGGCCTGCTCGCCGGTGGTGCTCTCACCCTGGGCCTGATGTTCCTCTTCGGGGTCGAGCGCAACGGGACCCACCTGGTGCTGGCCATGGGCTTCACCAGTCTCATCGCCTTCATGCTCGTCCTCATCTACGCCTTGAACTCCCCCTTCGGAGGCCCGCTCGGCCTGAGTCCGGCGTCCTTCGCCGATGTGGGTGCCGGCGGCTGACACCGGCGGCGCCCTGCCCGCGGACGGGTCTCGCGGGTCCTGCTCGGCCACGGGCAGGAGGTGTCTCATGAGCCGCGGCGTCTGGTCGCGTCGCGCTCTCTGCGGGTCGGTTGTCGGGCTGTGGGACACGTCGAGTGTGTCGCGCTGGTTGGGTTGTGAGAGTGACGGGCCGGGGGCCGGGCGCGATCAGGCCGTGTCCAGCTCGGCTCGGCGCAGCGGCCGGGGAGGCTGACGATGGGCTGGGTGCGCTGTTCCTGGGTGGAGCGCACCCCCCGTCGTCCCCACGTCGAGGCAGTGCGGAGCCCTCAGGCGTCCCGCAAGGCGACCAGCGTGGTCTCACCTCCGCGCCAGCGGGGGTCAGCCAGGCAGCTGTCCGGCCGCACCCCAGTCGAACGCGTCATCCCCGCATGGGTCAACCGGGGGTGTCGGTCGGCCGGTCGGCGTTCTCCGCCTTATCCCCGCATCAGCGGGATCAGCCAGGCTTGAGACCGGTCCCGATCCCGCCCTCGTGCTCCGTCCCCGCGCCAGCAGGGGTCAGCCGCGCGCTGTACGCCACTCGGCGGACCTTCCCGTACCTCGTCCTCGCATCAGCGGGGGTCAGCCCGCAGGTGGATTTGGCGAAGCAAGCGGGCCTCCGCCGCGAGACGATCTCGGAAGCTCAGTTGGGCGAGGCCATGCGCATTCATGGCCGCCTGGCACGCATCTCGCGCGGGCTCGCGCTGTCGATGTGGCGCCTGTTCTGGGACCACCAGGCCCTGGCCGATCGCACCGCGTGCGCGCTGCTGAGCAGGCGCTCGATCAGTCGGCCGTCACGTGGTACGCCCCTGGCATGGAGCGCGTGCGCAAGGCCCGGCGAGCGCTCGCCCCGTGGCAGGAATCGGCGGCCATCCAGCACGTGGACCGCGCCTCTACTCCTGGTCGGCGACGCTCAGTTCGCTGCAGCGTTGAACTCGGCGATCAGTTCCGGCAGTTCCGTCAGCGAGTCGATCCGGACCGTCGCCTGCTCGGCGGCCGGGTCGTGCTGATGGATCCAGCCCCACGGGCCGCGTCGGATCAGCGCCGTCCGCATCCCCGCCTTCGCGGCGGGGAGCACGTCGTTGTCGAGCCGGTCTCCGACGTAGAGGATCTGGCCGGGCTCGGCGGGCACTGCTTCGGCGACGCGCTCGAAGAAGGCGAGGTCCGGCTTGGCAGCGCCCCAGTCGTCGGAGGTGCCGATCAGGTCGACGTCACCGGTGAACAGCGAGCGGAGGATTGTGCCGGCGCGCACTGTCTGGTTGCCTGCGATAGCCAACCAGAGACCGGCCGCGCGGAGGTCGGCGAGGGCGGGGCGTACGTCCGGGTAGAGGTCCTCCTCGCCGAAGGTCTCCGGCTGACCGGCGGCAAGGCGGCGCTCCCGCTCCTCGTACAGATCGAAGCCGGGGCGGAACACCTGGAACGTCTCCCGATAGTCCCGTCCCTGCGCGATCACTGCACCGAACTGGGCGACGAACGTGTGCCTCGGCACACCCAGCCAGTCCGCCCAGGTGCCGTACTCCCGAGTCTCGTCGACCAAGCACTCCCCGACATCGAACACCACAGCCGTGATCGTCATGGCCGCAGCCTAACGACGACGGGATGTTCTGTTTGGGGGCCGTTCTCTCGACGCCCGGCACCGCGACTTAGCCTCGCGACAACCAGCAGGGCTGGGCCTGGGGCATCGTGGCGGGTCGTCGGGGCTCCGCAAACGCCTGAGGCGCCATCGTGGATGCCCTCGTCCCATCCCTGGGGCCCTGTCCCCTTGGCCCCGCTCCTGCCAAACCGTGAGGCGGTGGAACTCCCGTACTGTCGCCCACGCCACCATCGGGAGACATGGCACGATGGGCTACACGCTCTTTGACACCACAACAACTCACCGAAGCCCAGCGCCTCGGCGACCGTCGATCATGGCAAAGAAATAGCAAAGGACGACGCTACGTTGCAGGTCAGAAAGCCTCGTCCCCGCGCCAGCGGGGGTCAGCCGGCGCGGAAGGCCGCCGACGAGGAGCCGACCCGCTCGTCCCCGCGCCAGCGGGGGTCAGCCGCCGGCGTCGTACGCAGCCAGGGCCCGGACGTGCTCGTCCCCGCGCCAGCGGGGGTCAGCCGGCGTCGGAAGGCGACCCACACCCTGTTTCGGGCTCGTCCCCGCGCCAGCGGGGGTCAGCCGGCGGCGGTCGTGGACGAGGCTGGCGTGGTCCACTCGTCCCCGCGCCAGCGGGGGTCAGCCGCCAGTTGGACGTTCCGGCAGGTCAGACCGCGCCTCGTCCCCGCGCCAGCGGGGGTCAGCCGTAGTGGGTGTCCGTGCCGACCCGGTATCTGTCCTCGTCCCCGCGCCAGCGGGGGTCAGCCGAACCAGCGTGTCCAGCGGATCGGGCAGGCCGGCTCGTCCCCGCGCCAGCGGGGGTCAGCCGTCGGTGGTATAGCGGCAGGTGGAGCAGCTCTTCTCGTCCCCGCGCCAGCGGGGGTCAGCCGCACCCTCCGACGCTGCCGATTCCATGATCAAACTCGTCCCCGCGCCAGCGGGGGTCAGCCGCCGCCGACGTCAGCATCACCACCACCGTGCGCCTCGTCCCCGCGCCAGCGGGGGTCAGCCGCACGCGATGTGGACGGCGGCCGGGATCGTGGGCTCGTCCCCGCGCCAGCGGGGGTCAGCCGCTCGTGGACGCCGCATGATCCGCACCACCACCCTCGTCCCCGCGCCAGCGGGGGTCAGCCGGGGCACGGCCACGAGGTCATCACGGCCGTGGCCTCGTCCCCGCGCCAGCGGGGGTCAGCCGGCGCAGGCCGTCCGTCACCAGCTGCACGAGCACTCGTCCCCGCGCCAGCGGGGGTCAGCCGCAGCACCTGAGACGAGAAGCGCTGTGCCTGGGCTCGTCCCCGCGCCAGCGGGGGTCAGCCGCAACTCGATCCTCGCCGGCACCTCCCTGGTACCTCGTCCCCGCGCCAGCGGGGGTCAGCCGGTCTGGGCGGCGGCCACCAGCGCCGGGAGCGGCTCGTCCCCGCGCCAGCGGGGGTCAGCCGTGTTCGATCTTGTGTCGGAACTGCCCCAACTTCTCGTCCCCGCGCCAGCGGGGGTCAGCCGCGCAACCGCTGGCCGTTGCCGACCATCGGCGCCTCGTCCCCGCGCCAGCGGGGGTCAGCCGTCTTCCGGGGCCGCTGGGCTGTTTCAGATTCTCTCGTCCCCGCGTCAGCGGGGGTCAGCCGCGCGTGCCAGCGGGGATTGGCCGCGGCATGGGCTCGTCCCCGCGCCAGCGGGGGTCAGCCGGCCTGCGCGCGGAAGTGTCGCGCCCGGGTCCGCTCGTCCCCGCGCCAGCGGGGGTCAGCCGGAACCCCGGCCGGTCACCAGAATCCGTAACCCCTCGTCCCCGCGCCAGCGGGGGTCAGCCGGGGGCGTGATGGTCAACAAGCTCACTCAGCTCCTCGTCCCCGCGCCAGCGGGGGTCAGCCGGTGAGATGTTCTTTGTCGATCCGGCGAACATCCTCGTCCCCGCGCCAGCGGGGGTCAGCCGCAGCCAGCCGTTCGGGTTGCGTCGATCAGGCTCTCGTCCCCGCGCCAGCGGGGGTCAGCCGACCGCCGCAGCCACGGTCGTGCCGGTGCCCCGCTCGTCCCCGCGCCAGCGGGGGTCAGCCGAGCCGGGCCGATGCCTGGCGGAGCGCGGCCGCCTCGTCCCCGCGCCAGCAGGGGTCAGCCGTGGACCTTCGCCGGCAGGAGGAGCCAGCGGGGCTCGTCCCCGCGCCAGCGGGGGTCAGCCGTAGCAGGTCACGCATCGGTGCGTGGGCTCGGACTCGTCCCCGCGCCAGCGGGGGTCAGCCGTACACCGGGTTGCCGGTGGCGATGTCGATGAACTCGTCCCCGCGCCAGCGGGGGTCAGCCGGTCGTCCTGTGTGACCGGTACATCGCCAGCTCCTCGTCCCCGCGCCAGCGGGGGTCAGCCGTTGCCGGTCCCGGGCCCGTGGCCGGAGGGGGTCTCGTCCCCGCGCCAGCGGGGGTCAGCGATCCCGAGGAGGACGGGCCCGAAGATGCCGAGCTCGTCCCCGTGCCAGCGGGGGTCAGCCGGACGCGGTCGAGCGAGTGGCCCGCACCGCCGACTCGTCCCCGTGCCAGCGGGGGTCAGCCGTCCTCCCCCAGCACGAGGAGACTGCCGTCGTGCTCGTCCCCGCGCCAGCCGGGGTCAGCCGGAAGGAGGCAGGCCATGAGCCAGCCTACCGACCTCGTCCCCGCGCCAGCGGGGGTCAGCCGTTCGGCATGACGGCGGCTCAGATCTTCGACTACTCGTCCCCGGGCCAGCGGGGGTCAGCCGTCGCCGATGGACCCGCGCCTTACGTTCGTCGGCTCGTCCCCGCGCCAGCGGGGGTCAGCCGGTGGTGGTGGCTTGACCAACATAGAGAGCATGCTCGTCCCCGCGCCAGCGGTCAGCCGCCGTTGCGCTTGGTGTCGCTGTAGCGGGGGAACTCGTCCCCGCTACAGCGGGCATCAGCCGTCCTTCGGCACGTCGGCGTCCGAGGCGAGGATCTCGTCCCCGCGCCAGCGGGGGTCAGCCAGACTTCGAAGCCGCCCTTCGCATAGCTGGCGGCTCGTCCCCGCGCCAGCGGGGGTCAGCCGTACACGGCGCTGATGACCGAGCAGGGCATCAACTCATCCCCGCGCCAGCGGGGGTCAGCCGATGAACGTCCCGACGATGGGCGGCTACTACACCTCCTCCCCGCGCCAGCGGGGGCAGCCGCCTACGGCGTGCGGCCGGGTCAGCGGCTCGTGGTGAGGACCGTTTCCGTCCAGCGCCGGAAGTGGGTGATCAGGGCGGCGGAGCGGGCCGTGCCGTGGGGGAGGGCGGGGAGGAGGGCGAGGGCGGGGAGGGAGGCGGTGAGGGCCAGGATCAGGGGGATGAGGGCCAGGGCGACGATGAGGGTGCGCTGGCAGGCGACCAGCTGGCGGGCGATGGCGGTGATCATCAATTGTCCTTCGGCTGCGGGGACTTGGGCTCGGCGCCTACGCTTTCGTCCGGTGGCGGCGTTGCGCCAGGGGCAACGTGTTGCCGATCGGCGGCAACGGAACGCGGCGGTGGCGGAGAAGGCCGGAGGGGTTGCGGGTGTTGGAGCGACGCGGGGAGGTTCCGGAGCCTTACGAGCCGCCGGAGCCGGAGGTGCGGGCGTTCGTCGAGTTCATCGGGCGGCTGTTCGCCGTGCTGGGCACCACGCTGACCAGGTACGCGGCCCGCTGCAGCCGTGACAAGGGCTCCGTCTCGCGGTACTTCCGGGGTCAGCGGATCGCCCCGAAGGACTTCGTGGACGAGTTGTTGCGCCACGTCGGGGAGCTCGGCGGCAAGCCGGTGACGGCCGAGGTCCAGGAGGAGGCGCACCGGTTGCGGATGGAGGCGTTGCGGGTGCGCAACGCTTCGCGCCACGAGGTGGAGCAGTTGCGGGACAAGCTCGGGTCGGCCGAGCGGGAGTTGCATCTGGCGAGTGTGCGCGAGCGGCACCTGTTGCGCGCCCTGGAGGCGACGGAGGCTCAGGCGCATCAGGCCGAGCAGCGCTACCGGCAGTTGGAGTCGGACTGGGCCACCGCCCAGTACGCGTCGGGTGCGGTGGGTGCGCTGGAGTTGTACGGGGAGCCGGACGGGGCGAGCGGGGTCAGGGACGAACTGCTGGGCCTCAAGGTGGAGTTGGAGGCCCTGCGCGCGGAGCTCGCGCGTGCGCAGTCGCTCAAGCACGCGGCGGAGGAGCGCTGTGTGCGGCTGGAGGCCCGGCTGCTGGCCGCGGAGGCGACGCTCGACGCGGAGCGGACGGCAGGGCGGCTCCAGGCACCGCACACCGAGTTGGAGTCCGTACGGATGGCTCTGAGCAGGGAGTTCGGGCAGCGGGTGGAGCGTTCGCTGGATCTGGGGACGGTCGCCGGCGAGCTGTGCGCGCTGCTGGTGCGCCGGGTGGCCGATTTCGCCTCGGTGGACCTGGTCGCCGGTCTGACGGACGATTCCGCGCTGCCCTCGGAACGGCCCGGTGACCGTACGCTACTGCGCCGGGTCTCGCTCGCCTGTACGCCGGGCCTCTCCGACCGCTGGGGCCGCGAGCCCGTCGAGGGCGACCTGTTGACGGCGCCCGGTTCCACCCCGCAGGGCCGGGCGCTGCAGCAGAACGCCCCGGTGCTCGTGCCGGTGACCGGCTCCGAGGCGGCCGTCGATGCGGTCGTCGATCCGGCGCTTCCCCCGGGCGCGCCGTTCCTGTCCGAGGCGGTGGGGAGTTCCGTCCTGGCGTTGCCCTTGTCCGTCCGCGGCACGGTCTTCGGCGTGGTCAGGCTGGTCCGGCTGGCCGGCCGCGGGCCGTTCGGGCACGGCGACGCGGACCACCTGCAGGACCTGGTCGTCCGCGCGGCCCTGTCGATGGACATCGCGCGCCTGCACGGCGCGGAGCTGAGGATGGCGGCCACGCTGCAGAAGTCGATGCTCCCGACGCTCCCGGACGCGATGGCCGGCGTGCGGCTCGGCCACCGCTACCTGCCCGGTGAGCGCAGGGGCGGCGTCGGGGGTGACTGGTTCGACGCGATCCAGCTGCCCGGCAGCCGGGTGGCCCTGGTGGTCGGCGACGTGATGGGCCAGGGCCTGCACGCGGCCCAGACGATGGCGCGGCTGCGCGCCGCGATCCACGCGCTGGCCGGCCTGGACCTGCCGCCGGGTCAGCTGTTGCGCCACCTGGACAACCTGGCCCACATGCTCGGGCCCGAACAGCTCGCCACCTGCCTGTACGCGGTCTACGACCCGATCAACCGCACCTGCGAGCTGGCCAGCGCCGGTCACGTCCCACCGGTGCTGGTGCACGCGGATGGCGTCGGCGAGCTGCTGGAGATCCCCTCGGGCGCGCCGATCGGCGTCGGCGGGGTGCCGTTCGTCACCGCCGCCGTCGACGTCCCGGACGGGTCGATGCTGGTGCTCTTCACGGACGGACTGGTCGAGTTCCGCGACGGCGGCCTGGGAGAGGGTCTGGCCGCGCTCTGCAGCGGCCTGATCGACCCGCAGCAGAGCCCCGACCAGGTCTGTGACACCGTTCTCGCCCACTTCCGGCCGGACGACCGCACCGACGACATCGCCCTGCTGGTGGCGCGCCTCGTCGGGATCCCGTCGGCCGACGTGGCCACCTGGCAGCTCGAACCCGAGACGGCGGTGGTGCGGCGCGTACGGTGGCTGGTCCTGGAGCAGTTGGAGGCCTGGGGCCTCGAAGCACTCATGGACACCACCGAGTTGCTGGTGTCCGAGCTGGTGACCAATGCGATCCGGGTGGCGCGGGACGGTGTGCAGGTGCAGCTGATCCGGACGGACAGGCTGCTGGTCGAGGTCAGCGACGACAACCACAACCTGCCGTCGATGGAGCCCGGCGGGCAGCTGGAGGAGGGCGGCCGCGGCCTCGTCGTGGTCTCCAAGCTCGCCGAGCGCTGGGGTACGGCCCGCAAGGCGGTCGGGAAGGTCGTCTTCTTCGAGTTGCCGCTGCCCCGGACGTAGGCGGCGAGCGGGCCCCGGTCCGGCGCCGGACCGGCGTCAGGCCGCCGGCAGGGCGAAGACCGTCGAGCCCAGCTTGGCGAGCAGCCGCTGCCCGTCGGTGGCCAGGCCCCACGGCTGGTTCTGGGCGGCCGGCGAGATCGCGTCCACGGTGAAGGTCCACCGCGGTCGGCCCGTCCTCACGTCGACCGCGTGCACGCCGTCGCCGGCCAGGCCCGCCACGAAGAGGGTGTCCTGGACGAGCACGGGCTCGGTCATGGTCGGCCGGAAGGGCATCGGGCTGGTCCAGAGCTGCTGCCCGGTGCGGGAGTCCCAGGCGCAGGCCGCCGCCGTACCGTTGCCGCCGTAGACCGTGCCGCCGGCGGCCGTCACCGGTGGGAACGCCTTGGTGCCGCCGTCGGCGGTGCTGATCTCCCACAGCCGCCTGCCGTCGGCCAGGTTCACCGCCCGCAGGCCGTTGCTGCCCGTGCGGCAGTAGGCGCGGCCGTCGGCGACAGCGGGCGTGATCGAGCTGGTGGCGCCGGTCTCGACCAGCCACAGCTGTCGGCCGTCCTGGCCGTTGCGGGCGACCAGGTTGCACCTGCCGTCGGTGTAGTACAGGTTGCCGTCCGCGACCGCGTGGTGGAGGTACTGCGGCCCGGCCCCCACCTCCACCGGCAGGGACCACAGCTTCTCGTGCGTGTCGATCGAGAAGGCCAGCAGGTCGAGCTTCGGCGACGTGGTGGCCCCGACGGGCCTGACCCGGGCGACCGCGTACAGCACCTTGTCGTCGGCGCGGAGCACGGAGACGTTGGAGAGGTCGTCGGCGTTGGCCTGACGGTTGACGTTGAGCCACGTCTCCGCGCCGGTGGCCGCGTCGTAGCCGGTCGCGCCCTGGAAGGAGCCGACGAAGACGAGCCCGGCGCCGGCGGCCGTGTACAGCGTGTTGACGCCCTTGCCGGCCCACTTCACCGAGCCGGTCGCGGTGTCGATCGCGGTCAGGTGGGAACTCAGCGTGAAGAGCGTGCCGTTGGCGACCAGCGTCGAGGCGGGCACCAGGTCGGCGTCCGAGGTGAACGTCCACAGCGGTTCGGGCGCACCGGAGTCCGCCCGGGGGGCCATCGGCGTCGGCGACTCCCGCAGCGGCGTGGTCGACGGCGAGTCGGCCGCGGCGGGGGCGGCCTGCGACGGCCCGCCGTCCCGCCGGGACAGCGCCAACCCCGCGCCGCCGGCCACCGCGAGCGCGATGCCGCCGGCGAGCAGGGCCCGCCGCCCGGGCCGGCGAGGCGGGACGCCCGCGCCACCAGCGGTCCCTGCGGCCTCAGCGTCCTCGGCGGCAGGTCGATCCGAGATCCCCATGATGTACGTCGCCCCCCATGCGTTCGTCGACGCAGCAGCGCCGAAAACGATCTTACGTGGCCACCCCGAGCCCGCCGCTCCCGAACGACTCAGCGGGCGGTGGTACGGTCGCTGCCCGTGACAGAGCCGCTTCCTGTGTTCCCGTACCACCCCGACCCGGTGGCCACCGGCGCCGTCGTCCGGTCCGACGCGGAGTGCAGCTGCTGCAACCGGGCCCGCGGCTACGTCTACACCGGACCCGTCTACGCGCTGGAGAACCTCCGCGGTCGGCTGTGCCCCTGGTGCATCGCGGACGGCAGTGCTGCCGACCGCTTCGAGGCCCTGTTCACCGACGTCCTCGACGACGTCCCGATGGATCGGCTCGTCGCGATCACCCAGCGCACACCGGGATTCAGCGGGTGGCAGCAGGAGCGCTGGCTGGTCCACTGCGGGGACGGCGCGGCGTTCCTCGGCACCGCCGGAGCCGCTGAACTCGCCGACCACCCCGATGCCTTGGCCGCACTCCGCGAAGAACTCAGGCACGACCCCGGGCCCTCGCTCCAAGCCGAGCAGCACCTCAGGGCGCTGACCAGGACCGGCCAGCCGACGGCCTACCTCTTCCGGTGCCGCTCCTGCGGCAGCCACCTCGCCTACTCGGACGCCACATAAGGCCGTGCGGGAGGTGGGACGGACGATGTCCCACCCATCCCCCACCGAGCCCGGGCCGGGCGGGACCGGCATGGCGCGCCAGGTGGCTGCGAGGACTTCCAGGGTCACCAGGCGCATGGTGGTGTCGGCCTCGGGGAAGGAGCGCTCGGTCTCGCCGATGGGGGTGAAGCCGAGGCGCCCGGCCTGCTGCTGCTCGACGGCTGGGCACTGCGCGACCCGGGTTGTCGATGGAGTGACTGACCGCTGGAGTCCCCGCCACGGCTGATCAGCGGCCAACCGTACCTTCGGGCAGCCGGTGCGGGCATTCAGTGCGACCAGAACGGATCCTCGTAGCGGGGAATGATGTCGAGGTTGCCGTTGGGCAGGGTCGGCTCGGGCACGTAGGGGCCGAAGGGGTCTCGGTCGCGGATGACGGGGATGGGGCCGACGGTGGCCTGGAAGGTGATGTTGCCCGCGGCGCCGATGAGCACGCACACGCCGTACCCGGCGGGCGTGGCGGCGAACATGGCGGGCTGGCGGGGGTTGACGGCGGTGATCCGGTACCCCAGGGCCTGCCAGCCGCGTTCGGTGACGCCCAGCAGCGCGCCGTACTTGGACGGAGCGACCCTGGTCATGACGTACCGGTCGCGGGTGGCGACGGCGTGGCCCAGGGAGTGGTTGTCCGGGCCTGCGGTCTGCTCGGTGGAACGGGGCCAGCCGTCCCAGTACCGCAGCGGCGGACGGATGGCGGACATCGCCTCGTCGAGGAGCGCGTCGAGTACCTGGACGGCCTGTTCGGGGGTCATACGGAAGCTTTCGGAACGATGGGGCGAACGGCGGCCTTGGAAGGGCGCGGTGATCAGGAGGACCAGTACGGGTCCTCGTACGTGGGCACGACGTCCGGGTTGCCGTTGGCCATGACCGGGTCGGGAGTGGGGGTGCCGAACAGGTCCCGGCCGTCGGGCACCGGGACGGGGCTGACGGTGGCCCCGATGTCGATGTTCCCGGCGGGGTGGATGGTGATGCTCACACCGTTGCCCTCGGGCGTGGTGGCGAACAGGGCCTGCAGGTTGGCGGGCCCCGTCTCGACCCGGTAGCCCTTGGCCTGCCAGGTGCTGCGCACCGCGTCCAGCAGGGCGCCGTACTTGCCGGGGGCGACCTTCGTCTTGACGTGGCGTTGGCGGGAGGCCTTGGCGTAGCCGAGGGAGTGTTCGTCGAGGCCTTTGGAGTACTGCACGGTGGCCTGCGGCCAGGCGTCCCAGTACTGCAGCGCCGGCTGCACGCCCGCGGTGGTCTGTTCCAGCAGGGAGTCGAGTGTCTGCAGGGCCTGGGCCGGCGGGATGAGGGGGCCCGGACTCTCCCCCTCGCCCCGGTCGGCGCCCGTTCCGGCGCCGCCGACGCAGGCGGTGGCACCGACGGCGAGGAATGCGAGGGCTGCCGACAAGCGCAGGGCGGTGCCCGGACGGTGACTCAGGCTCGGACGGTCGTTCATCGGTGGTCCTGCCTCGTGACGTGGTCGTACTTCCCGGCCACGATCTGGCCGATGTTGTTGACCGATTCCAGGGTCTTCGACGTCGAGTCGTTGGGGTCGGTCATGTAGTCGGAGTGGGAGTCGAAGGAGAGCTCCGGCCCGTCGGCCACGGCGAAGCGGTTGGCGCCGAAGCCCTTGCTTGCCGGGTCCTGACCGAACCAGAGCTGGTCCTCGGGGCCGAACCAGTCGTACATCTTGTCGGCGACATAGCCGCCGACGAGGCTCCCGACCGGGCCCGCGAGGAAACCTCCCGTTGCGCCCTGGATGTCATTGGCCACGCGGCCCTTCGACGGCAGGTGGCTGACCGGGTCGTTCTCCGCGTCGCCGACCCACACGTGGCCGGGGTCGATGTGGAGTTGCGAGGCCTTGGCGGCGCCGGTGCCGGGGGAGCCGACGAGGATGACGTCATCGGCTCCGGTGCCACTGCTCATCTGCGCGCCCAGGCCGACGGTGGTGGAACCGTAGCTGTGCGCGAGGGCGACGAGGTGTGCGGGCGAGCCGTCGTGGGTGGCGCGCAGGCCTGCCATGAACTTGTCGTAGGCGGCCCCGCCCTTGGCTGCGCGGTCGGCGTCCATCACCTCCAGGGGCCGGGTGTCGCCGTCCGCGAGCTTCTCCAGGCCCGGCGGCGGGTCGTATCCGAGCCAGACCATCGACGCGACCTCGGCGTTGGGATCGGCGTTGTGCGCGGCGTTCCACACGTTCAGGGCACGGTCGCCGTCCTTGCCGCCGACGGCGCCGAGCGTGGTGCCCAGCCCTGGCACGTACGCGCTGACGTTCTTCGCCGTGTCCGGGTTCCCGAAGGACAGGATGCCCCGGCCCTGGCCCTCCTCGCTGACGCCCAGCAGGAAACGAGGGGGTTGCTTGTCCTTGTCCGCTTCCAGGCGCTTGCTGATCGCGAGGAAGCCTTCCAGTTTCTGCTTCTCGTCGTCCGTCAGGTTCGGCTTCTGCTGGTACTTGGTGATGAGGTGGGCAAGGTTCAGCCGGTTTGCTTGGTCACGGGCCGCTGCCGGGATGCCGTCGCGCATGCCCAGCAGGTCAGGGTGGGCCTCGATGAGCCGCTGCTGCTCGTCGGGCGTCAGGCCCTTCCACCAGCTGTTGACCTCGGTGGGCGAGGCGCCGGCGGGCGGGAAGCCCGCAGCCATCAGGTCGACGCCCTGCTGCGTGACGGCCTTCAGGTCGGCGGCGGCCTTGTCGGTGTCCAGCCCGGTGCCGTTGCGCGCGCGTTCGGTCAGGGAGTTCAGGAGCCCCGCGATCTTCTGGTCGGCATTGCCGGCCTCCGTAACGGCCCCGGATATCCGGTTCGCCAGCGCCCTCGCCTGCTGGGGGACGTCGTACTCCGGGTCGTTCCTCTCGGCCTTGGACGGGGCGGGCCAGGACACCGTCCCGTCCTCGGCGACGGTGAGCCCCAGGTTCTGTGCCTCCTGCAGTGCCGCCTTCAGCTTGGACTGGGCGAGCAGGAAGCTCTCGGAGGCCTCGCGCAGCAGCGCGGAGACCGCTGACATCTCGGTGTGAGCGGCGTCCAGGCGGTTGCTGGTGCGCTGCAGGGAGGCGTTGGCGGCACCGGCGGCGTTGCCGACCCAGTTCGCATTGAGGACGTGCTTGAGGACTTCGTGCTGCATGGTCTGGACATGCTTGCCGAAGTTGGTGGCGAGGGTGTCGTAGGCGGTGGCCGCCGGCAGCAGGCCGGACAGGTCGCTGTCGCGCAGCTGGGCGAGGGAGACCATCAGCTCGCCCCCTGCGGGAACAGCCCGGAGGGCTTCAGACCCGTGGCGCCGTTCTTGTCCGCGTTGCGGTAGTCGGTGGCGGTCTGGCTCAGCTTCAGGGCGACGCCGTCGACCTCTGAGGCGAGCTTGTTCAGCAGGTCCTCCCATGCCGCGGTGCAGTTGTGCAGCGCGGCACCGACCTGCCAGCCCGACAGCGCAGCGGCCGCCGTGTCGGAGGGCTGGTGGATCGCCTTGAGCTCGGCGGGCATCGCCTCACCGCTCTCCTTCGCGGCCTTGGCCGCCAGGTCCAGGTCCGCCGGATTGACCCCGAAGGTCGGCCCGAGCACCGGCGCGCCCGGGGCCGTCGGCGGCGCGTAGAACCCGCCCGGCCCGCCCGTACCTGCGTACGCGTTCATGGATGTCCGTCCCCCCGTCAGTCAACCTTCGGTGCTTCTCCGGAACGCCCCGGTCGCACGTGCGATGCATTTTCGCATGATTCGCACGAATGATCGTTTCGCGCACGGGGAAGGTAGCAGACTCGGCTCACCCCCGGCGGCAGCCGGGACGCAGCCGCCGATCGGTCGCACCGCCTCGCCGCATCGACCAGGGCACGACTCACACCCACTCACTCGCCCCCAAGCCCGCCGGCATGCGACAGCCCCGCGGCATCACCGGGCGATCCCTGACGGCCGGTCAGTCAGTCGCTGCCGCTGCCGCTGCCGCCGCCGCTGCCGCCGCCGCCGCTTCGCAGATCGCCCAGGCCTTCCTCGAACTCCGGGAGTACGTACTGCTCCGTGCCGCGGCCCGGCATCTCGATCTTCTTGAGCTGCCCGCCGACGACGTGGGACACCACGGGTACGGGCAGGCCTTCCGGCCAGATCCCGGTTCGCTTGCCCTCGGAGAGCACCCGGCGGAACGCGCCGGTGGATCCCCGCAGGCTGCGGCCGTTCGCCTTCAACTCCTCGGCGCCGCACTCGCCGTCGCCCTCGATGACCTGGAGCAGGATCTGCTGCGCCCGGGGCGGCAGTCGGTCGTAGTACGAGCGGGCCCGCTCCGGCGTCCAGCGGTCGTCAGGCACCGCGGTCACGACGGCTGCCGGCACGGCGGCGAGGGCGAGCAGCTTCTCCAGGACCTCGGGGGTCGGGTCCTCCACGGTGATCGTGATCTTCATGGCGGGCAGCCTTCCAGTCCGGAGCGCCGAACACAAATAACAACAGCAGACAGCCCATAGACAGGAGCGAGCTGCTGGACGCAGGGGCGCCGACGGCCCGTCACGCGCTCGGGACGATGACGACCTTGCCCGCGACCGTACGGGACTCGGCCAGCTCCAGCGCCGCGGCCGCCTCGCCCAGCGGGATCCGGGCGGCGATCTGCGGGGTGAGGACGCCGTCGGCCAGCAGACGCAGCACCTGGGTGAGGTCCGCGCCCAGGCGGCGCCGGAAGGCCTCGGGGCGGCGCCGGCCCGCCCAGATGTTGTAGAAGTGCGCGCTCCTGCCGTTGGGGAGGCCGTTCCAGAGCAGGAGGCGGGCGAACAGCTTCAGGACGGGCAGTCGCGAGTTGCCCGTCTCGTCCTTGGTCGCGGCGGTGCCGTAGGACACGAGCGTGCCACCGCGGCGCAGCAGCTGCCAGGAGTCCACCAGGCCGGGGCCGCCGACGTGGTCGAACACCGCGTCGACGCCGTCGGGCGCGAGCTGCCGGATCCGGTCGTACAGGTGCGGGTCGCGGTAGTCGACCGGGGTGGCGCCGAGGGCGCGTACGGCCTCGTGGTGGCGCGTGGAGGCCGTGCCGATCACGGTGATCCCGGCGTGCCGGGCCAGTTGGACGAGGGTGGAGCCGACGCCGCCGTTGGCGCCGAGGACGACGACGGTGCCTCCGGGGCGGACGGCGGCGAGGCGGTGCAGCATCTGCCAGGCGGTGATGCCGTTGACGACGACGGTCTCGGCCGCGGCCGCGTCCACGCCGTCCGGCACGGGCACCAGGTCCGCGGCGTCGATCAGCAGGTGACTGGCCCAGGCGCCGGTCTTGGTGACGGCGGCGAACCGACGGCCGGTCAGCGCGGTGTCCACGCCGGGGCCGGTGGCGGTGACCGTGCCGACGATGTCGTAGCCGGGGACGAAGGGGAACGGCGGCTGGTCGTAGTACTTGCCGCGGCGCATCTGCTGTTCGGCGAAGGAGACGCCGGTCGCGTCCATCCGCAGGAGGACCTGGCCGGCGGCGGGGGCCGGCAGCGGGCGGGTGCGGACCTCCAGGCCGCTCGGTTCGACCGGGCCGGGCAGGACGATCTCGGTGGCGACGGTGGTGGCAGCGGCGCGGGCGGTGGTGGGACCGGTCATGGCAGGACTCCTCGGTGCGGACCGACGTGCTTACATCCGTAAAGCTACAGGTGTAAGGCTACGCCCGCAAGGCTTCACGCCCGTAAGCTTCACGGCGTAAGGTGACGAGCGTGAAGGAAACCAGCACAACGGAAACGGCCCCACCGGAAGCCGCCGCATCGGAAGACTCCGTACCGGGAGCCGCCGCAGGGAAGCCGACCCGCACACGCAACCGCCGCGGCGAGGGCGGGCGCCTGCGCGAAGAGATCATCACCGCCGCCGTGGAACTCCTCGACGAGAGCGGCGACGAACGCGCCATCACCCTGCGCTCCGTCGCCCGCCGGGTCGGGATCGCCGCCCCGTCCATCTACCCGCACTTCCCCGACCAGCCGGCCATCGTCCTGGCCGTCGTCCAGCGGGAGTTCGCCGAGCTGGAACGCCACCTGCGCTCCGCCCACTCCGCAGCGGGCGGGCAGGACACCGGTGAGGACGACCCCCGCCGCCGGCTGCGCGCGATCTGCGACGCGTACCTGGACTACGCCCGCACCCACCCCGGGCGCTACCGCACCATGTTCGGCGGCCTCTGGACTCCGACCCTCGGCGACAGCTCCATCACCGAGGCGGACCTCACCGCCCTCGGTGCGGAAGCCCTGGAGGTCATCGCCACCGCCATCAGCGACTGCGTCGCCGCAGGTCAGGCCACCAGCACCGACCCGTCCAGCGACGCCGTCGCCCTGTGGCTGGGCCTGCACGGCCTCGCCCACCAGCGCGCCGTCACCCGCGCCTTCCCCTGGCCGCCGGACATCGCCGACCGCCTCGTCTCAGCACTCGCCCACCTGAAGGACGCCTGAACCGCTTGTCAGAACCGGTCGGCGCAACCAGTCGTCCGAACCGGTCGTCAGAACCGCAGGTCCATCCGCTGCTCGACCGTGTCGAGGCCGAACCTGCGGGCGGGCCGGGAGACGGTGAGCTCGAAGCCGGCCTTGGAGTAGAGGTGGTGGGCGGCGTCGAGCCCGGCGACGGTCCACAGCAGCACGCCCTCGTACGAGCGGGCGCGCGCCTCGTCCAGGGCCGTCGCCAGCAGCCGCCCGCCCAGACCCCGGCCCCGGGCGTCCGGGTCGAGGAGCACCCACCGCAGCTGACCCCAGCCCGGACGCTCCTCCGCCCGGACCAGACCGGCGGCGCCGACCACCCGGCCGTCGAGCTCGGCGACCCAGAGCCGGCCGGGCCCGGCGCCGCCCTCACGGGCCCGGGCGAGGACCAGCTCGGCCATGCCGGCGGCGACGTAGGCCTCCATGGTCTCGTCCATGCCGTACTCACGGGTGTAGAGGACGCCGTGCAGGGCGGCGACGGCGCCGAGGTCGCCGGGCCTGAGCGCTTCGCGAATACCGGCGACGTCGACTCGGGCCCCGGCTTCGGCCCCGGCTCCGGCTTCGGCTCGAGCCCCGGCTCCGGCTCCGGCTTCGGCCCCGGCTTCGGCCCCGGCTCCGGCTTCGGCTCCGGCTTCGGCTTCGGCTCCGGATGCGGTGTCAGCCATGGTGGCATCCCCTCTCACTGGAACGCTCACTGAAACACTCGTTTCAGTGGAACGATAGACCACGTGACCGCCCTCGCCAATGCACCCACCCGCCCGTCCTCGCCACGCCGCGAGGAAATCCTCGCCGCGACCGTCCGCTACGTCGCCGAGCA
This sequence comes from Streptomyces sp. 1114.5, assembly GCF_003635085.1. Taxonomy (NCBI): domain Bacteria; kingdom Bacillati; phylum Actinomycetota; class Actinomycetes; order Kitasatosporales; family Streptomycetaceae; genus Streptomyces; species Streptomyces sp. 1114.5. The sequence continues at coordinate 382,087 of NZ_RBXE01000003.1, read as the reverse complement.
CAACGTCTCCGACCTCTCCCTGCGCCCGCTGGCCGCCGAGATCGGCTCCAGCCCCCGCGTGCTGCTCTACCTGTTCGGATCGAAGGAGCAACTGGTCCGGGAGGTCCTGGCGGTCGGCCGGGCCGAACAACTGGCGCTGCTGGAACAGTCCGAGGCCGAGGGCGGCAACGCCCGCGAAACCCTCGAACTCCTCTGGACGTGGCTGACCAAGCCCGAACGCCGCGGCGCACTGCGCCTGTTCTTCGAGGGCTACGTCCGTGCTCTCGGCCACTCCGGCCCCTGGCAGGACTTCGGCACAACCTCCCTGGACGAGTGGCTGCCAGCCCTGCGACGGGTCCTCACCGGCACCGGAGCGAACCCCACCGTGGTCCTCGCCGTCCTCCGCGGCCTCCTCCTCGACCTCCTCGCCGACGACACCGAAGAGGGCATCCACACCGAACGCGTCCACACCGCCTGGCACGCCTTCCTCGACGCCGCCCTCCCCTGACTGACGCTGACGCCCAACCGACCTCCCTCGCCCGCAGGTCACCGTGACGGACCCGGCGGCCGCTCACCGAGACGGTAGATGTGGAACTCCGCATTGAGGCCCGTCGGCAGCACCGGCTCCGGAACGAAGGACCGCAGGTGGACGCCGCCCTCGAACGAACCGTCCAGCGAACCGTTGACGATCCGGTCATTGGTCTTGATCACGACCAGACAGGGCAGGCCGTCGCGGGATCGGCGGACGTCGTCGAGGATCTGCGGGACCGGTGGCTCGGTCCGGGTCAGATCCAGACCGTCCGGGGTGAAGGCCGCGCCCCACGGCGGCTCGACGACGTAGGTGTCGCACTCGCTGCGGGCAGGGAGCGCGGCGAGCACCTCACGGTAGTCGGCAAGGCGGAGGACGACGGACGAGCCGACGCGGTCGAGGTTGTGGCTGGCGGTGGCGTACACCAGCGGGTCGAGTTCGGCGGCGTACACGGGGTGGCCCAGGCGCCGTCCGAGGTGGTGACCGAGGTTCCCCGACCCGCAGAACAGGTCGACCACCATCGGGCGCCGGCCCAACGGGCGCCGGAACTCAGCAGCCGGCTCCGCCGTCAGCTCGGCCGTCGGCTCAGCCGTCAGCCCGGCCGTCAGCTCGGCAATCAGCTCGGCGACGACCGAGGGGTGCGGGTCCTTGCTGCACTCGACCGCAGTCCGTCCCAACACGCGAAGCCCCCGGGCGGTCAGCTCGGGGGCGGGGACGCCGTAGAGCGACAGGCTCTCGGGGCAACCGCAGATGACCCGACCGGCCTCGCACAGCTGGTCGGTGGTGAGCAGCTGATCTCCCAACGGCCCGAGCAGCCGCTCGCGGAGCGCGAAGTAGGCGGAACTCACGAAAGGTGCCTCCCGTGGGAACGCGGGATGGTTCTGGCCAGCACCTCGGGGAGCGGATCGCCGTCCAACAAGGTCCGCAACTCCCCGACCCCGCCCCGGTGTTGCGCCGGGGTGAGCGACACGTACTGCTCGATCCGCCCGTTGATGCTCCGCCGGAACCTCGCGTACAGGGCGTCGTCCTCGCGGATCCGCCCGGCGATCTCCATCAGGGCCTGCGTCCCCGCGAAGTCGTCCTCGGGCACCGGGTGGTCCGGCAGGACGTCGGCGAACCGCCCTGCCGTCCGGCCGAAGAGGGTGCCGTCGAGCTGACGCACGGTGAACAGGTGGGCGTAGTGCTGCTCGTGGAGGGCGAGCGGCATCCGTCCGAGGGCCAGCGACTCGTGGAGCGCGGTCAGACCCGGGGTGAGCAAATAGTGCGGGGTGGCCGCCACCTTCCGCAGCAGTTCGCGCTGGGGTAGGAACCGGCAGACGACCTGTCGTCCGGCGGCGGTGACGGTGCGCTCACGGTGCCCGGCGAAGGGGCCGCCACAGAGCAGGACGCGCGGGAACCGCGGCCAGTCGCGCAGCAGGTCCGGCAACCAGCGGCGGAGCAGGTGCAGGTAGTCGTTGTTGGTCTCGAAGTCCAGCAGGAAGTTCTGGAACCCGCCGATGTTGATCAGCAGATCGCAGTCGGGCTCGGCGTCGCGCGGGGCCTTCCGCAGGCCTTCGAGGTCGACCAGCGAGCCGGTCAGGTGCAGCTTCGGGCCGGCGTCGCCGAGCGCGGTGAACGCGGCCATCCGCTCGGCCACGCCGGGGAAGCTCTGCACCAGACAGTGCGTCGCGAGCAGGTGGGCCGCAATGACGCGCTCGTGCGGCGTGAGTCCGCCCAGGTGGTGGGTGGCGGCGGCGAAGGAGGTGCGGGGCAGGTCGGCGCAGAGGTCGCGGATCCGGGGCAGCGGGCGGGTGAGCTGCCAGAAACCGAACAGGCTGTCCACCATGGTCACTCGCCGTCCCGCCACCACGGCCCGCAGCACCAGGTCGGCGTCCATCACCGAGACCACCTGGTCGCAGCCCGCCAGCAGTCGGTCGATCGCCGCGGGATCCTCATGGATCTCGTCGAAGGCGTCCGGGTGGCGGCGCGCGAAGATCGCCGCCACGCCGTCGCCCACGAAGACCCGCTGGTGACCGGGGAGCAGCCGGGAGACTGCCACGAGCTCGGCGGCCGGGCCGAAGCCGCAGTTCTGGGCGCCCATCAGGATGCGCACCGCGTCAACTCCTCAGCTCTGTCGGCTCGGGCGCGCCCTCGGCCCGGGCGCCGTCGGCCCGCGAGCAGCACCCGCGGTTCGGGAGCGCCCTCGGCTCGGGAGCGGCGGCGAACACCTCGACCAGACGCGCCGCGAAGGCGTCCGGATCCTTCGCGTAGCCGACGTGGCCGCCGGGGAACTCCACCGGTCGGCGGCCGAGCCGCGCCGCGAGGACCCCCGCCGGGCGGTGTACCGGATAGCCGCGTGAATCGCGCCCGCCGGCCACCACGATCCGGTCCGCCACCGTGGCAAGCGCGTCAAGGTCGGGGAGGAAGCGGGTGAAGGGGAGCATCAAGTGGGCCAGGAAGTAGGGGAAGTTGTCCCGGAACTCGGGCAGCGGCGGGGCGGGCCGGCCGCCGAAGAGCGGTTGCAGCGCCCGGAGCGCCGACGCGACGCCGTCACGCCGGAACACCTCGTGGACCCGGTCGAAGAACGCCCGGTACTGCTCGGCCTCCGGCAACAGGCCCGTGGCAGGAGGCTCGTGCGCCACGGCCGTACGGATCAGTTCCGGGTGGCGCACTGCCAGTTCCATCGCGACCAGACCGCCCCCGCAGCTTCCGAACACCCTCACCGGCTCGTCCGGCTCGGTGAGCCGGTCCAGCAGGCGGCGGGCGTCCTCGGTGTGCACCTCGACTCGCTGGTCCACCGGGGGTCCGTCCAACGGGCTGCGCGAGATGCCGCGCGGGTCGTAGCAGATGACGCGGTGGTCTGCGGCGAGGACCTCGGCCAGGGGCTCGAAGACGACCGCGTCGGAGGCACTGCCCGGGATGAGCAGCAAGGGCTCGCCGGACCCGCGCACCTCGAAGTACAGCGTGGCACCCGGTATCACCAGCTCGCCGCGGTTCAGTGCGTTCATCACACTCCAGGACGTGAGCTGTTGCGGATATCGGAGAGTGACCATCACAATACGCACAGCCACAGTTCGTCCGCCATCACTCGTGGAGGAGACCCCTTGAAACCGCTCACGGCGTTCGGCCGAACCCGGTTGCGACCCGTCACCCTGGCGGCGGCCCTGGCCGCCGTCGCCGCGCTCGGCACCGCCGGTCCGGCCGCCGGCTCCGCCCGTACGGCCTCCACCCGTACGGAATCCGCTCATCTGCTGCAGTGCCAGGGAGTCGAGACCGTCGGCTACGACCCGGCGCTGACCTTCCAGCGGAAGCCCGTCACCGTCACCATCAACGGCAGCTTCAGCTCCTGCGCCGACAGCGGGGCCCAGGTGACCAGCGGATCGTACGCCGAGCGGTTCACCATCGCGGGGGCCAGCTGCGACGACCTCCTGGAGGGGTTCACCACGAGGCGGACCTTCCGCTGGCAGAACGGCACCACCAGCGTCATCGAGGCCACCGGCAGCAGCAACGCGGTGGCCGGACAGGTGATCACCACCATCACCGGCACCATCGTGGAGGGCTACCTCCAGGGGGCCAAGGCGGTCGAAGTCATCACCCTCCCGCAGCCGGGCGCCCTGGAGTGCAGCACCACAGGCGTCACCGGAGCGAGCGGACCGACCACCCTCACCGTCGGCTGAGACCCGGCCGTCGGCCGGTCGGAAAAGCTAGAGGACCCGGGAGCGTAGCCTGCTCCCGGGCCCCTGTTTGCCGCCCAATTGCGCACACCGGCACGTTTAAGGGTCGCGGATCAGATTGAAATCGACGCGTTCTGCCTTTGAACTACCGTGCCACGGAGCGGCACAGACAGGACTTGAACCTGCATTCGTCGATATTCGTCCACACCCGGTCGATCCGGTGTTCGGCGGCGAATGCTGAGACTGGAGCGAGAGTCTGAGATTCACGGGGCCCGCCTCTGCCTGGCTTGGGCTACCCCGGCCGGTTGTGCCGGGGGGAGGATTCGAACCTCCACTGCGACCCCTGGTCAGCTTCAACATCAGTGTCAGCTTTTCGCACCGCGCCGCGCAACGCACCCCCGCCCGGCTTCCCGGGACCAGGGCGTTGACGCGCCCGGTGCACCCGCCCGGCTCCCCGGGCGGGCGATCATGGGGCTACCGGAACAGGTAGCCGAAGACGGCGTCACCCACCCGCCGGTCGGTGACCTCAACCGAGTTGGCCTCCTCGCGGGCGAACTTGACCGCCTGCTGCAGCTTCTCCACCCGCTCGGCGAGCTCGTTCACCCGCCGGGCCGGCAGGGCGCCGGAGAACTTGACCGTGGTCCAGTAGCCGACCGCGACGTCCTCGTAGTACACCTCGACCTGGGCCGGGTGCTTCTCGGTGGCCTCGGCCTTGACGTGGTTGCGCGGCACCTTCTTGGTCCGGATGGTGCGCACCGGCTCGGTCTTCCAGGAGTCGGTGGACGGGTCGAGGTTCCACGACTCGGAGGCGTCCAGCACCGGGAGCTTCTTCACGAAGGTGGAGAGGTCGGTGAGCTGCTTCTCCAGGAACAGCAGGTACGGCACCGGCACCTGCGCGAGGAGCACCTGGCCGTCCACCACCACGTCGGCGCTGGCGCCGATGTTGGCCCAGTCCTTGGTGGCCGTCACGTCGAAGAGCCGGGTGAGGGTGCTCGCGGTGGACCGCAGGATGTCCTCGGCCTTCAGCTGCACCCGGGTCGACTCCGGCGGCAGCTGCTCACCCTCCTCGTCCTTTGGCTGGTAGGTGCGGGAGATCCCGGCCAGCAGCGCGGGCTTCTGCAGGTCCTGGTGGGCCTGCGTCAGCTCCTGGAAGGACTTGGACTTGACGCCCTTTTCAACGGCGATGATCTGGTTCAGCTTTGCCACGTCCGGGACGCTATCAGTCCCGAACTGATCGGCGACACCGAATTCTTGACCGATCGCCGCCCGGACCTCGGATGGGGTGGAGGGGAGGCGGCGACCGACCTGCCCCTCCCCTCCACCCCAGGGCGGGACGGCGGCCCTGCCGCCGGTCAGCGCACGGTGACGGTGAAGACGGGCGAGACGGAGTCCCCGCTGATGATGCGCTGCTCGTTCACGTTCTTGAGCCCGAGCTTCACCCCGAGCCAGTAGGAACCGCTACGAGCCCGGAAGCTCCCCCGAGTTCTACGCACCACAATGTTCGCGACCACCCCGCGCATCGCACGCACATGGGATGCTTTTCAAGCCCTTTGACACCTCAACAGCGCCTGCAACATCAGGACCTTCGGACAGCAGCCCACCAAGCCATGCAAAGAAGTAGCAAAACCGCTGCATCGCCCCAGGTCACGAAGCCTCCTCCCCGCACCCGCGGGGGTCAGCCGCTACTCGAATCGTTCGCGGTGGATCAAGGCGGCTCCTCCCCGCACCCGCGGGGGTCAGCCGACCCTCCCCTGCTTGAAGGCCCTCCTCGTTTCGCGGGCGTGTGCACCTTGTTCAGGTGGATCCCACCCACGGAGCTGGCGCAGCCCGCTCGGAGTCACGGTGGCACGAGCTCCGCTGGCAGAGCGCAAGGGGAACCGGCCCCGGATGATTACCCATCAGGTGGTGGCGAGCGGGGGCTCGGGACCGGCCGCTGACACAGGTGCCCCTTGTCCTCCCCCCACCCGCCGGAGAGGTCATCCCTCTGACCCTTACGGTTGCGGGCAGCCGTGGAGGAGGTCGGCGAAGGCCTCGGCGGCGGAGTCGCCGGGGAGGATGCGCAGGGCCGTGGTGTGGTCCGCGGTGGTGATCACGTAGTGCTCGGCGAGGTAGGAGAGGTCGTCCCAGGGTTCCCAGGTGTGGGCGCGCAGCAGGACGTGGCCGCAGCGGGTGCAGCCGATCCACGGGACGAGCACCAGGTCGGTGAGTTCCGGCTCGCTGCGGCCGGTCACCACGTCGAGGTCGTCACCGCCCTCGCCGTCGAGCAACCGGACCGGGGCGGGCGCGCCGTCGCCCGGGCAGCGCAGGAGGCCGGGCGTGAGCATCTCGCGTTCGCCCCACTGCTCGGCGAGGACGGAGATCCGTGCCCGGTCCGTGCCGCTGATCGGGATCTGGCGGCCGAGCAGGCCCTCCACCAGGAGGCCGAGTCCGCACTCCTGTTCCCCGATGTCCCAGCATTCCTTCACCTCCTTCGAGGCGGGCTCCGGCAGGAGATCGGCTATCCGGTACCAGAGGGCGGCGTCTTCATCCATGCCTCGGACCCTATCTCCCGCCGGGTGGGCGGACGTTCCTCGGGATTCGTCTGACCAAGGGGTGATCGACGCACTACTCTGCGGACGTGTCACGCTACGCACCGTAGTGGTCGTCACGCAGTCATTGCCGTAGGAGAAGGCAGGAAGAGGAGTCCCCCGTGTCATCGCCCTGCGACCCCGCATTCGCTCCCGCCGGCGACGTGAGCGCCGCGCTCATGGTGGTCGACTCCAAGCTCAAGGCCATCTACGACGGCAGGAGCGGGTTGGGGCCCGAACACGAGCAGATGGTCGAGCAGTTCGCCGCGTCCCTGGGTGCCGGCGGGTTCAAGGACCTGGTCGACGGCACCTGCACGCTCGTCTACCTGTACATGAACTGGCTGCGCAGGTCGCTGGAGCGCCACGAGGAGGACGTGGTCGAGTACGTGGTGCCCGACCTGGTGGCCACGATGCGGATGATGCCCAGGACCTTCCGTCCCGAGGTCGTCCCCATCATGGCCGGCCTGCTGTTCGCCGCGGGCACCGGCCTCAGCCCGTCGCTGTGGCGCGCGCAGTACGGGCCGTGGACCAAGGAGGAGCTGAATCCGTTGGAGGCGCTGGCCGTCATGGTCGCGGAGCACGTCAATCGGATTTCCGGCAAGAACGACAACAGCTTCGCCACCCGCCTGATCGCCGACGCCCTGTCCGAGCTGGACGAGCTGGACGAGCTGGACGAGCTGGACAGCCTGGACGGACCGGACGGACCGGACGGACCGGACGACCAGGACTGATCTCAGCGGAAGTCGTCGGCGTGGTCGACGGCCCACTGGGCGTAGGTGTGCGCCGGAGCGCCGGTGATCTTTTCGGCGATGACGGAGGTCATGGCCACGACGCCGTCGGCGGCGGCCCACTGGCTCACGATCGCCTCGGCCACGACCGGGTGCATCGTTCTGGCGATTTCCGCACGAGCTTGCTCGTCGGATATGTGTGCGACCCGGATCCGACGACCGATGGCCTCGCCGATGTGCTCGACCTGGCGTTGCAGCGTCAGGGACTCGGCCCCGTGGATGGTGTAGGCCTGGTGCGAGTGGCCCGGTTCGGTCATGGCGGTCACCGCCAGTGCCGCGATGTCCTTCTCGTGCACCGGTGCCGACTGTGCGAGCGGACGGGGAAGCCGGACGACGTTGTCCGTGCGGATCGATTCGGCCCACCAGGTGCGGGTGTTGGCCGCGAACGTCCCCGGCCTGAGGAACGTCCAGTCCATGCCGGACCGTTGGACGGCCTGCTCGATCGTGCGGTTCAGGCGGGTGACCGGGTGGTCGGCGTCGGGGTCCAGGACGACCGACACCGAGGAGAGCAGAACCACCTGCCGGATCCCCGCAGTTGCGGCCGCCGCAGTGACCTTCTCGATGTCGTAGGGCTTCTGGGGGTCGAGCATCCCGTACAGGAACACCTTGTCGGCACCGTCGAGCGCTGCGGGCAGCGTCTCGGGACGCGCCAGGTCGGCGACGACTGCCTCGCACCCGGGCGCCAGGCCCGCGGCCGGAGTCCTGGCGGGGGTCCTGGCCGACGGCCTGTTGACTGCTCTGACCTGCTCACCGGCGGCCAGCAGGCCATCGGCCACATGACGACCGACGTTGCCGCGGGCGCCGAAGACGACTGCCACCATGGATGGAACCTCCTGCTTGTCGTGGACGTGGACTGCCGGTCGTCGCCGATCAGGGCCGGATGTTCTCCAGGTCCTCCAGGAGGCCGGGGTGCTTCGGCTCCCAGCCGAGCGCCTGCCGGGTGCGGGTGCTGGACGAAGGCTGGTCGGCCCTGAAGATCGGGCCGAGCGGGCCGTAGGTCTCCTCCGGCACCGACGCGACCGGCAGGCCCAGCCGTCGGCCGATGACGGCCGCGATGTCCCGTACCCGATCCCCCTCGTCGGCCACGGCGTGCCAGACGGTACCGGCCTCCGCCTGCTCCAGGGCGAGCCGGAAGAGGACGGCCGCGTCGAGCGCGTGGACGGCGGGCCAGCGCTGAGTGCCGTCGCCGGGGTAGCCGGAGACCCCGCTCCGGCGTGCGATGTCGGTCAGCAGACCGGCGAACCCGCCCGTGCCCTGCTGGTGAACCGTGCGCGGCAGGCGTACGGACGTGCTCCGGACCCCGCGCGAGGCCAGGCCGAGGATCGCCGTGACCGTGCGACCGCGGCCGCCGACCGGCCCGTCGGTCGGCACCGGGTCGGCCTCGGTGGAGGCACGGCCCGGCACCCAGGGCGTACCCGAGACGGTGACCAGGGGACGGTCGCTGCCGACGAGCTCCTCGCCGAGGGCGGTGAGGGCGGCAGTCTCCTCGGCAACGTTCCGGGCGAGGGCCTCGGGGCTGCTGAAGTCGTTGCCGAAGGCCAGGTGGATCACCCCGTCGGCCCGGGCCGCGCCGGAGCGCAGGACGTCCAGGTCGGCCAGGCCTCCCCGCAGCGGCTCGGCGCCGGCTGCCTCGGCGGCCTGTGCGGAGGCGTCGGAGCGGGCCAGCGCGAGGACGGTGTGGCCCTTGCCGAGGAGTTCGGTGACGACGGCGGAACCGATGAGACCGGTGCCGCCGGTGACGAAGACGCGCATGGGAACCCTCCCGGAAGTGATGGGACTCTTGTCCCATCACTCTAGCAGGGTGATGGGACAAGAGTCCCATCACATATGCTGAACCCATGGGTAGATGGGAACCAGGGGCGCGTGAACGCCTCGTCGTGGCTGCGGTCGACCTGTTCACGGAGCAGGGGTACGACGCCACGACCGTCGCGCAGATCGCCGAGCGTGCCGGGGTCACCAAGAGCACCTTCTTCCGGCACTTCCCCGACAAGCGCGAGCTGCTGGTCGCCGGGCAGGAGACGCTGAGCCGGCTGCTGACCGAGGGGATCGCCGACGCGCCCGGTGACGCCAGCCCGCTGGAGGCAGTCGCTGCCGGTCTGGCGCGCGCGTCGGCCGCGATGGGCCCCGGGAGCCGCGAACTCGCCCCCCGCCTGAAGGCGGCCGTCGCCGCCAGCGCCGAGCTCCAGGAGCGTGACGCCCTCAAGACCGTCAGTCTCGCGGCCGCGATGACGACCGCTCTGGTCGCCCGCGGCGTACCCGATCCGACGGCGGCCCTCGCGGGCGAGCTGGGCGTCCTCGCTTTCAAACGGGGGTACGCCGAATGGGCCGAGGCCGACCGAGGCACCGAGGCTGACCGTGACGCCGAGAACGAGCGTGGCGCCGGCGACGACCGTGACGCCGAGGACGGGCTCGCCGGGTACACCCTGGCAGCGCTGGACGAACTGCGTGCGGCGAGCGCATCGCTGGGCTGACCGGACCCGAGCACCATCCAGCGCCGGTGCGGTGGACGAGAAGGACCGTCGCCGGGGCCCGGACGCCGCGCTCCGCGCTACCGGGCCCTGCGGTCGGGGGCCGGGGTGCACGGTCGTAGGCGCTCCCCCTGCGGCCCGAACATGACCAGGTATTCGACCGGTCCGCCGGGTCCGGCGTTCGCGACTCCGTGGGCGGTGCGGGTGTCGAACTCGGCCACGTCCCCGGCGCTCAGCACGAGGTCCTGCTCGCCGAGCGCCAGCCACAGCCGCCCGTACAGGACGCACAGCCATTCGTAGCCGTCATGGGAGACCTGCCGCGGGCGTGCCGGCGGCGCGTCGACGGCGGGCAGGACGTGCTTGTGGGCGTGCAGGCCCCCGACGTACCGGGTCAGCGGCAGCACCGCCTTGTCGCTGCCGGAACGCTGCGACACCGAGGTGCGCGGTCCGGCCTTCGCGGCGGGCGCGATGCCGGCGGGCGCGATGCCGGCCGGCGCGGCGGGTGCGGTGCCGGCCAGCTCGTCCAGGGAGACGCCGTACGCCTTCGCGAGCTGCAGCAGCACCTCCAGGGTCGGCTTGCGCCGGCCGGTCTCGATCCGCGACAGCGTGCTCGGCGAGATGCCGGTCGCGCGGCTGACGCCGGTGAGTGTGGCGCCGTGCTGCTCGCGCGCCGTTCGCAGCCGGGGGCCCATGGCCGCCAGCGTGGCGGCCATGCCGTCGTCCGTCACCCTCACCGTCTCTGTCACCGTCGCCCCGCTCCCTCCGGCCGGGCTGCGTCCACCGCCCTGGCACCGCCCTGTCCTGCCAGTTTGCCAGGATGGCAAGGGTGTTCGCATCGAGCGGCCGCCGCGCCGCATGATCGGCGGGTAACCACGGCCGCCCGTGAACCGAGGAGCAGCGATGCACCAGCCCGCGCCGTCCGCCGACCTGCGCCACCGCACCATCGAGGCACCCGCCGGGCGCCTGCACCTGGTCGAGCAGGGCACCGGACCGCTCGTCCTGCTCGTCCACGGCTTCCCCGAGTCCTGGTACTCCTGGCGCCGCCAACTCCCCGCCCTCGCGGCGGCGGGGTACCGGGCCGTGGCGCTCGATGTGCGCGGTTACGGCCGCTCCTCCAAGCCGGCCGCGACGGAGGCCTACCGGATGCTCGACCTGGTGGAGGACAACGTCGCCCTGGTGCGCGCCCTGGGCGAGGAGGAGGCGGTGGTCGTCGGGCACGACTGGGGCTCCGGCATCGCGGCGGCCTCCGCCCTGCTCCACCCCGAGGTCTTCCGCGCCGTCGGACTGCTGAGCGTCCCCTACGCGCCGCCCGGCGGCCCCCGCCCCAGCGACGTCTTCGCGCAGATGGGCGGCGACCAGGAGTTCTACGTCTCGTACTTCCAGGAGCCCGGCCGGGCCGAAGCAGAGATGGAGCCCGACCTCCGGGGCTGGCTCGCGGGCTTCTACGCGGCCATGTCCGCCGACACCATGCCCGCCCAGGGCGAGCCCGACCCGCACTTCGTGGCCCGCACCGGCGGCCGGCTGCGCGACCGCTTCCCCGCCGGCAAGCTGCCCGCCTGGCTGACCGAGGACGACCTCGACGTGTACGCCGGGGAGTTCGAGCGCACCGGCATGACCGGGGCCCTCAACCGCTACCGCAACATGGACCGCGACTGGGAGGACCTCGCCCGGTACGACGGTGCCCCGATCACGCAGCCCTCCCTGTTCATCGGCGGCGCCCTGGACGCTTCCACGACCTGGATGGCCGACGCGATCGACGCCTACCCGGCAACCCTCCCCGCCCTGGCCGCCAGCCACATCCTGGACGGCTGCGGGCACTGGATCCAGCAGGAGCGTCCCGAGGAGGTCAACCGCCTGCTGACCGCCTGGCTCGCCTCCCTCCATGACTGAACCGGCGGGGGGTGTGCCGCCGGCGAGCCTCCGGGTGCTCACCCCTCCCCGGTGGGCGCCTCGGCGGCGAGCGCCTGGTCGACCAGCGCCCGCAGCTCCTGGTCGTGGAGGACCATCGGGTAGCCGCCGTCCGCGGACAGGCGGCGGTCGGACTGTCGGATCGTCAGCAGCGCGGCCCGGATCGCCGGACCGAACTCGCCCATCCGTACGACGGCGTGCAGCGCTTCGCGGAAGAAGTCGAAGCGGTCGCCGTCGTCGGCGATCGGAAGGATGAACTCCTCCAGCACCCGCATGCTCGGTTCGGCGCGGCCCGTGATCGCCCACAGCGTGATCGCGGCCGTGAGCCGGGGCCAGTTGGTGCTGCTCTCCATCGCGGAACGCACCCGGTCCGCGTAGGGCGCCGCGTCCAGGCCGAAGTCGGCCAGGGCACCGATCGGCCCGTACCCGGGTGCCTCCGCCGCGAGGACGGCGTCGCCGAAGAACCGCAGGGCCGTCGCGCGGTCCGCACCGAGGCGCACGGCGGTCGCGTCGAGCGCGTACTGGTGGCCCTCCGGTACCCGGCAGGTGCGCAGGGCCGGTTCGGCCGCAGCGGCAGCGGCGGGGCCCATCGCCTGCAGCACGTCGAGCGCGTGGAGCGAGGTCCACGGGTCGGCGAGCAGCGGCAGGAGTTCGGGCAGGGCCGGCAACGCGTCCTCGCCCCAGGCCTGCAGCACTTCGAGGAAGGTGCGGGTGACACTGCCCCGGGGCCCGCCCTGCCGGATCGCCTCCCGTACGGCGGGCAGCAGGGCGTCGGCGTGCGCCCGCAGGGGGATCAGCACCTCCTTGACCTCCGGCCGCCTCGGGTCGCCGACGCTGTAGCCGCGGCCCTGCTCCTCCTCCTGCGCGCGCAGCTGCTCGACCAGGCCCGGCAGGGCGCGCGGGTCGCCGATCCGGGTCAGTGCCCAGCGGGCGATCGCACCGACCGTTCCGTCGAGGTACGCGTCGGTGCCTTCGTCGTCCAGCAGGTCGGCGAGTCGGTCGGCGTACGGGGCTGCCGCCGGGCCGAGCACCGCGAGGATGTTCGCGGCGCGCAGCCGCACGCCGGCGTCCGGGTCGGTCAGCAGCCCGCCGGCGAGCGGGAGCAGGGTGCCTTCCACGTCGGTCGAGCGCCGCGCGGTGAGCAGGCGCCACCCCAGGTCCAGCGCCTCCTGGCACAGCGCGGCGTCGCCGGTGCGCCCGGCCGCCTCGGCCGCCTCGATCGCCTCGGCCGTCTCGATCGCCTCGGCCGTCTCGATCAGCCTTACGGCGAAGCGGAGTTCGGCGTCGTGATCGTGCGCGAGGAGCCACCCGGTGGAGCGGACCACGTCCTCGCGGGTCCACGGGCCGTCGACGGCCGGGGTGTACCAAACCGCTTCGAACCGCGGCCGTACGGCGGGGTCGGCGAACACCTCGATCAGCCGGTCCAGCCGGCGGACCGGGAGGTCCCGGTCGAGTGCCGCCGAGGCGTGGACGGCCGCGACCCACAGCACCGGGTCATCGCCGTCCAGTACCTCGGCGAGTACGGCGCGTACGGCGGTGGCGTCGTCCTCCCGGCCGGACCCCGCGGCCGCCGCCTCGCCGAGGGCGAGCAGCAGCGCGGGCCGCACCGTCGGGTCCGTCTCCGCCCGCCATCGCTGCAGCAGGCCCGCGATCCCGTCCGCGAGGGGCTGCGCGAGCGGGAGCGCGGCCCGCCGCACCGCCGGGTCCGGGTCCGCGAGCAGCGCCCGCGCTCCGCTCCAGTCCTCCTCCGACAGGGCCGGCGCCTGGATGGCCGTCAGGAGTTCGACGAGTTCGAGGCGAGCACCCATGGCCGGGTCGGCGGCGAGGGCGATGACGAACGGAAGGGCGGCCGCCGCTGCCGACGGCGTCGGGCCGCCGTCCGGCGTGGCGAGGGCGTAGAGCGGGTAGCAGTCCTCCGCCGTCGCCTCCGCACCCGCCAGGGTGATCCGGCGCAGGGTGCGCGGGATGTCCCCGGTCGGGTGAACCGGATGCGCGGTCGTGAGCGTGTCCCACGCCACCGCGTCCAGCGCCTCCAACGGCATCCCCGCCACCGTCATCCCCGTTCCCCACTCCCCCGCCGGGCCGTGCCGACCGTCCTGACCGCCATCCTCCAGGAACCGCCGTGCTTCGGGCTACACCGGCAGGAAGGTCCTCCGCTGGGCTTCGAGCGGTGCCGCCCCATCCTCACAGTCGGGGATCTTGGCGATGACGGTCAGCCATGCCCTCGACATCTCGGTCTCCAAGATCCCCGACCTCGTCACCCGCGATCAGCTCTGCGTCTCCTCGCGGCGTCCGATAGCGGCCGCATCGGGTACGACGAGCAGCTTGCCGGTGGTACGCCGAGCCTGCAGATCGCTGTGGGCCTGGGCTGCCTCGGACAATGCGTAGCGGCCCGTTACGGTGACCTCAAGCGCCTTGGAGCGCACCCACTCGAACACATCGGCGGCCCGTCGGAGCAGTTCGGACCGATCGGCGATGAAGTCCCCGAGGCTGGGCCGGATCAGGGTCAGCGAACCGCCGTGGGCGAGCCGAATCGGATCGAACGGCGGCACGGCACCACTTGCCGCGCCGAAGAGCACGAGATGGCCGCGGGTTCGCAGGCTGGCGAGGCTCGCATCGAAGGTGTGCGCGCCGACGCCGTCGAAGACAACCGGCAGTCCCTGACCGCCGTTGAGCCGCCTCACCTCGGCTGCGAGATCGTCGACTGCGGAGGAAAGGATCACCTCGGCGGCCCCGGCACGCTTCGCCAGCTCGGCCTTCGCCGGGGTGGACGTCGTGCCGATCACCCTGCCGCCGAGATGGGTGATGAGCTGGGTCAAAAGCAGCCCCATGCCACCAGCAGCCGCATGCACGAGCACCGTGTCGCCCCCCTGAACCGGGTAGGCGTCCTTGACGAGATAGTGCGCGGTCATGCCTTGGAGGAGCACGGCGGCGGCTGTCTCGAAGCCGATGTCGTCGGGCAGCGGCACCAGCCGGGAGGAGTCCACGACGGCCCGCTCGGCATACGTGCCGGGAATCTCCACCCAACCGACCCGGTCCCCGACTGCGACGTCAGTGACGCCGGGTCCGACTTCGACGACCGTGCCGGCGCCCTCAGCGCCCGGGGTGAAGGGCAGCGGGAGGCTGTACCGGCCTTCGCGGTGGTAGACGTCGAGGAAGTTGACCCCGGATGCGGCGACCTCCACGACCGCCTCGCCCGGACCCGGCCGCGGCTGGTCCACCTCGGCCTCCTGCAGCACCTCGGGACCGCCCACTTCGTACACCTGAATCGCTCGCATGACCCCTCCGATAAACGGCTCAGCCCCCACCAACCCCGTTGGTGGCGATCCGATTCCCGACAAGCAGACCGGCCGGCCGCCCCGCCGAGAGCTGAGACGCCTGCTGTGCATCCGGGCATGGGAGACCGAGGCCGTGAAGGGTCGACGAACCAGCCTGCTCGAAGCGGCCTGCTCGAACCGGCCTGCTCGAACCGGCCTGACGGGGACGTGGTCAGGCCGGGATGCCGCAGTACTGCTGCTGCTTGCCGATCGCCCGGTAGACGCAGTCGGCCGTCTCCACCAGGCGCAGCACCGCTTCGCGGTTGCGGCTGGTCTCGCGGCCGATCACCTCGTCGGGCGGGTAGAAGCCGTCACTGCCGTTCGGGCCGGGGTACATCTCGAAGGTGTAGGCGAAGACGCGCTGGGAGCCCCACAGCCAGTCGTCGATCGCGCCGTCGGTGATGTAGAGCTCGCTGGACTGCTCGGGGGTGTAGCCGTTGGTGGCGGCCATGCTGCGGCCGAGGGTGGCGAAGGTGTTGTACTCGTCGGCGGTCATGCCGGGGGCGGTCTCGGAGGTGGTCCAGCCGAACGGCCAGAGCACCAGTTCGCTGTAGGTGTGGAAGTCGATGGCGGCGGTGATCTGCTGCTTGCCGCCGACGACCCGGCTGCGGACGAAGTCGGCGACGACCTTGGTCTCCTTGGCGGACTCCGGGGCGCTGCCCCGGTAGGTCTCGCTGGAGGTGGAACCGGAGGAGCCGCCGCAGCAGCCCCACTTGTAGTTCCAGTTGCGGTTGAGGTCGGTGCCGACGTTCCTGCTGCCGGGGTTCGGCTGGCGGTCCTTGCGCCAGCTGCGGTAGCGGCCGGTGGCGATGTCGTATTCGCCGCCGTCCGGGTTGAGGTCGGGGATCACCCAGATCTCGCGGCTGTTGACGGCGTTGGCGATGCGGGAGTCGGTGGCGTACTTGTCGCCGAACTCGTGCAGCAGGTAGAGCGCCATCTCGACGGTGAGGTGCTCCCGGGCGTGCTGGTGGGCGGTGAACAGCACCTCCGGCTCGTCCTCGTCCGTGTTGACGTTGTCGCTGATCTTCACGGCGACGATCGGCCGGCCCTCGTAGGAGGTGCCGATGACGCGCTTGCTCATGATGTCCGGATGCGCGGCGACCACGGCGTCGATGTCGGCGCTGGCCTCGGCGTAGTTGTGGTAGCCGGAGTCGGCCTGCGGGAAGTCGTCCACCGCCGCTCCGACGCCCTGGGCGTCCGCCTGTTCGCCGGCCTGGGCACCGTACGTCGGCCCGGGCAGCGCGACCGGCGACCAGCCGAGCGCCCGCAGCCGGGCGGCCTCGGCGGGGGTGGCGGTGACCACCACCGCGTCGGGCAGCACGGCGTCGACGGAGGCGCCGGTGGCGGCGACGGCGGTGCGCTCGGCAACGGTACGGGGGCCGTCGAGCCGGTACTGCTGCGCACTGTCGGCGGCGGATGCGGCGGCGGATGCGGGGGCAGGCGCCGACTGACGGTCAGGGGAGGCGGCCCGGGCGGTGATCGGCGTGGCGAGGGCGAGAGCCAGCAGGACGGCCGTGGCCGCAGCGGGCTTCCCTCGGCGGGGCAGTCGCATGACTGTCCTCCTGTGGGGGTCCGTGGGGGCGGAGCAGTGGAGGAGGTGAGGCGCGCGCCAGCATGATGGTCCGTCAGTGTCATGGGTTCGTCAAGACGTCGGGGGCGAATCCCAAGGAGCGGCAAAGCAGCAGCCGCAGGCCCGCACCCGGCGCACGAGCGGGCACGAGCGGGCGCGGGGCCTCCACGCCGGCAGCCGACGGGGCGTCGTCAGGTGCGACGACCAGGCGGCGCTGGCGGCTTGAACCTGCCGCGGCACGACAGCACAACGAGGCGGGGCGAACGCGCGGGCGGCGTCGGTTCCTCCGGTGCGGCGGGCCATGATGTCGCGTACCGGCGGGGGCAGTTGCTCCCAGTCGAGGCGGAAGGGCCCGCTGACGGTGGCGGCCGCCGCCACGCGCGGCTCCAGCGCCGCGGCCCTGGCCGCGAAGTAGCCGCCCAGGCTCATGCCGACGAGCCCGATGCGGGCGACGCCGAGGGCGTCGACGACCCGTCCCACGACGCGCTCGTAGTCCGGCACGAAGGTCGAGGTGGCCGCGAGCACGCCCTGCTCGGGGCCATCCATCGCGAACACCGCCAGCCCCCTGGCCAGCAGTGCGGACGTCAGGTCGAGGAACTCCTCCTTGGCCGAGTCCAGGCCGGGGACGACGACCACGGTCGCCGGCGCGTCGGCGGGGCCGCGCAGCCGGCCGGTGAAACCCTCGCCGCTCACCCGCCGCGCACCGGGCTCCAGCAGGGTGAGGGCCGAGCGGGGTGACCCCGCGTCCTCCGCGCGCCGGAGGTGGTCCTGTGCGGTGCGGTGGAGGGACGGCCCCAGTCGGCGACGCTCGCGAGGCCGTCGGTGACGCGCCGGTACTCGTGCGGGTCCACGCCGGCGCCGGTGGCGCGGGTCCACTGGGCTGCGGCGAAGTCAGCAGCAGGGAACTCGGTGGTGGTCAACGTGCTTCTCCCGTCAGCAGGACGGCCTTGCCGCGGATCCGGCGCTCCCGCAGGTCGACCAGGGTGTCGGCGGTCTCCGCCCAGTGGGTGGTGCGGCCGATCTCCGGGTGGAGCCGGCCCTGTTCCACGAGGCTCACCAGGGCCGCGAGGTCGGAGCCGTACGGGGCGCCGGCGTAGTGGAAGTGCTGGATCGTGGCGCGCTCGGGCCCGCCGAGGATGTCGAAGAAGTCGAGGGACACCGGGGTGCGGCTGGCCTGTCCGAACCAGACGAGCAGGCCGCCCGGGCGCAGCTTCGCCAGGGCGACCGGCAGGTTCGGCCCACCCGTGGACTCCAGCACGACGTCGAACGGCCCCTCGGCCGCCGCGACCTCGTGCACCACCGTCGCGCCCAGCTCCGCGAGCCGGACGCCGCGCGCCGCCGTGGCCGTGACCGCGGTCAGTTCGGCGCCGGCGCCCACGGCCAGCTCGGTGACGAAATGGCCGACACCGCCCGAGGCGCCGGTCAGCAGCACCCGTCGCCCTGCCAGGGAACCGGCCGTACGCAGCAGCCGCAGGGCGGTGATCCCGGCCAGCGGCAGGGACGCGGCCCGTACGGTGTCGACGCTGTCCGGGAGCACCGCGAGCGAGTGCGTGGGCACGGCCGCGTACTCGGCCCAGCCGCCCAGCGCCGGATGCCCGACCACGCGGGTGCCGATGCCCGGGCCGGTTCCGTCGGCTGCCGCCTGGACGACGAGGCCCGCGATGTCCTTGCCGGGCAGCAGCCCCGGCCGGGGGGTTTCGAGCAGGAACGTTTCGCCCCGGTTCGGGGCGAAGGCCTCGACCTTGACCAGTGCCTCGCCGGGCTCCGGCACGGGCTGGGGGGCCTCGACGAAGGCGACCGGGCGGGCGGCGTCCCCCGTGGGAATCAGTCTTTGCATGGGGAGCATGCAACTCCGCGGCTGCCCAGGTGATCCAACAACGGACGAGCAAGACCGACAACCATCGGTTGTCAACTATGGTGGCGGCCATGGATCTCGACGTGGCGCAGGTACGTGCCTTCGTGCGCACTGCCGAGGAGCTGCACTTCGGGCGAGCGGCGGACACCCTCGGCATCACCCAGCAGGCGCTGTCCAAGCGGATCGCCCGACTGGAGTCCCTGCTCGGCACCGAGCTGTTCCACCGCGGCAGCGGCGGCAAAGGCAACGGCGGCAGCAGCGGGAACGGCAGCAGCGGCGGGAACGGCGACAGCGGCACCCGCACCGGGGTGCACCTCACCGAGGCCGGGCAGCGCTTCCTCCCGCCGGCCCGGCAGACCGTGGCCGCCGCCGACGCGGCGGTCGCGGCAGTGGCGGCGATGTCCGGGCAGCGGCGCCCGCTGCGCGCGGACGTCTGGGGGCACCTCTATGCGCCGATGCGGACGCTGGCCCAAGTCGCGGGACGAGCAGGCGAGTTGGTGCTGGGCCACGGGCGCGATCTGCCGTCGGTGACGACGGCACTGCTGCGTGGCGACATCGACGCGGCCTTCGGCCGGGTCCACCCTCCGCTGCCCGCCGGGCTGACCCACCGCCTGGTCCGCCTCGAACCGGTGGACGCCGTCCTGAGTGCGGACCACCCGCTCGCCGCCGAACCGGCCCTGCGGCCGGACCAGTTGTGCGACAGCGTGCTCTGGGCGCCCGGTCCGCTGGACCGGCTCGACTTCCTCCACCGGTTCGCCGACCGCTTCGGCATCCGCAACCGGGCCACCGGCGTCAACCTGGGGCTCTCCCACTTCCTCGCCGAGGTGGCGGAGGAGCCGCGACGCTTCTCCCTGGTGCCGGCCGACGTGCCACTGCCGCCGGTCCCCGGACTGCGTTCCGTCCCCCTGGTCGAACCCACGCCGCTGTACGCCTGGTCACTGCTGTGGCGCTCCGGGAACGGGCACCCGGGGCTGACCGACCTCGCCGCCGCCTGCGCCGAGGAAGCGGGGCGAAGCCGCTGGCTGGAGTACGACCCGACCCGCGACTGGCTGCCCGAACCGCCCACCAGCGGTGGCGACCCGGGCCCGCGGTAGCAGCCGGGCACAGCGGGTGCCGTTGACGACCGTGTCACCAGCCCCGAACGAGCTCACGGCCTGTGAACGGCCGTGATGCGGCCGGCGCGGCCGGCGTAGACCCGGTGGGCCTTGCCAAGGCTCACCTGCTTCTGGCCGGCTCATCTGGTTACCGCCGATGGTCGGGTGGCGGGCCGGTTCACGCTTCGGGGCCTCATCCGCCCGCACCCACACCTGTTGCGCCTGGCCGTCCACCTCGTACGGGGTGTTCCACAGCGGCTTGTAGACCACTCCACCGGCCTGATGGGCGATGAACTCCCGCGCTTGGCCGGGTTGGGCCGGACTCACCCGGAATTCCCCCACAGCTCCGGCCGGGTCCGTCCCCTGCGCGGACCCGACCGGTAGCCCCCGGGTGGGGCGGGTGTGGACGGGGCGCGGGTCGACCGGCTAGGGGGTCGGGTGCGCCTGTCCTGTGCCGTGGGGGCGAGCCTAGGCAGGGGCGTCTTACCGATCGCTTACCGAACTCTTACCGAACGGGCGGTGGGCGGTGAGGCTCGTATCAGGGGTGGGGGTGCCACCGTCAGCTGCCGTACGGCGGCGCATCACCGGTACCGGTGCCTGAGCCGGAACCTGAACCTGAACCGGAGCCCGGCCCGCTGACGGCGCTGTCGCCCAGCTCGCCCGCCTCCGCGAGGACGCGCGCCGCCGACTCCGGCAGGCCGGCGGCCTCGTACGCCCGGCCGAGCGCGCGCAGCGCCCCGGCGAGGAAGGAGCGCCACCCACGCGCGCGCCACACCAGGACGGACTCCTCCAGGTGGGCGAGGGCCGAGGCGTGGTCGCCCGCCGCCAGGTCCAGCTCGCCGAGGATGCCGAGGGCCTGGGCGAGGTGGTGGCCGAGGTCGAAGCGCCGGGCGATGACGAGCGCGGCTTCGGCCGTCTCGCGGGCGCGGCCGTCCCCGGTGGCCGCGTACAGGGTGGCCAGGTAGAGCAGCGAGAACGCTTCCACGTAGCGGTCGTCGAGGCAGCGGGCCATGGCGAGGGAGCGGGTGAGCAGTTCGTCCGCCCGCTGCGGCTGGCCGGCCCGGCCGTGGGCGGCGCCCAGGAACTGGATCGCGGTCGCCTCGAAGCGGGTGTTGCCGATGAGCCGGGCCAGCCGCAGGGTCTCGGTCAGGTGCTCGATGGTGCGGTCGAGGTCGGTCTCGCCGTAGGCGACGGCGATGATCTGGTGCGCCCGGGCCTGGCCGCCCGGGTGGTCGTGGACGGTGGCGAGGTCCAGGGCGCGGTGCGCCGCGTCCAGCGCTTCCTGCTCCCGGCCCTGGGCGACCAGGCTCCAGGCGGTCAGGACGAGGGCGTCGGCGGTGCCGCGCGGTTCCCGTACCTGCTCGAACTGGCGTTGCAGGTGCCGCGCGCGGCCCTCCAGGGCGACCATCGTCTGGCTGCCGTCCACCGGGTCTGCGGTCTGATGGGACTCGCGCTTCTCCCGGAGGTCGTCGACGTTCTCATGGAGGTCATCGACCGGCGTGGTCCAGGTCGTCACCTCGATGAGGCCGCGGGTGAGGACGGCCGCACCCAGCGCGTCGCCGGCCGCCCGGCAGGCCTGGAGGACGGTCAGGTGCGTGGTGCGCCAGTCGTCGTACAGGCCGCGCGCGTCGCAGTACTTCTCCTGGGCGGCGGCGAGTTCCCAGGCCAGGGGCACCATGCGCAGCGCGGCGGCCTGTCGGGCGCTCGCGTTCAGGGCCGGCTGCTCGGCGTCGAACCAGGCCATCGGGTCGTCCAGCAGCGCCGCCGTGACGGCGGACGGCAGCGGGTGGCGCGGTGCGTCGCCGTGGATCGGCGCGAAGCAGGGGCCGGGCACCTGGTCGGCCGCCTGCTCGGCCAGCCGGAGCCAGGCGCCGAAGGCCCGTTCGAGGGCTGCGGTGCGTACGGCCGGTTCGTCGGCGGCCTCGGCGTGCTCGCGTGCGTACAGCCGGACGAGGTCGTGGAAGCGGTAACGCAGGTGCGGCTCGGTGCCGGACTCCTGGAGGAGTTGGGCGTCGAGCAGTTCCTCCAGTTGGCGTTCGGCCTGTTGCAGGGGGATGTCGGCGATCGCCGCCGCGGCCCACGGCGCGAAGTCGGGGGCGTCGAGCAGGCCGAGCAGCCGGAACGTGCGGCGGGTCGGCTCGGACAGCCGGTTGTAGCCGACGGCGAAGCCGGCCCGTACGGCCAGGTTCCCGGCTGCCAGTTCGTCGAGGCGCCGCCGTTCGTCGTGCAGCAGGTTCGCGAGCCGGGCCAGCGTCCAGCGCGGCCGGGCGGCCAGGCGGGCCCCGGCGATGCGCACGGCCAGCGGCATGCCGCCGCACAGCTCCACGATCCGGGCGGCGGCGATGGGTTCGGCGGCGACGCGGTGGTCGCCGAGGATGCGGCGCAGCAGGGTGCGGGCGTCGGCGGCGCCGAGTTCGTGCAGGTCGACGAGGGCGGTGCCGGGCAGGGCGGTGAGCGGGGTGCGGCTGGTGACGAGGACGGCGGGGCGGCGGTCCCCGTCGGAGGGAGTGCCCGGGAGCAGCGGGCCGAGCTGCTGTTCGTCGGCGGCGTTGTCGAGCAGGACGAGCGTGCGACGGCCGGCGAGCAGCGTGCGGTACAGCGCGGTGCGCTCGTCCAGGGAGGCCGGGATCTCCCGGGGGTCGGCGCCGAGGGCGCGCAGGAAGGCGGCCAGGACGCGGGCCGGGTCGGCGGGCGACTCGTCCACCCCGCGCAGGTCCGCGTACAGCCGGCCGTCCGGGTAGTCGGCGGCGGCGCGGTGGGCGGTGTGGACGGCCAGCGCCGTCTTCCCGATGCCGCCCATGCCGGCGATCACCGGCACCCGGCCTGCCGTCAGGGCTTCCTGGATCAGCCGTACCTGCTCGTCGCGACCGGTGAAGTCCGGCACGTCCGGCGGGAGTTGGGAGGGCACCCGGAACTGCCCGAGGTCGGCGCGGACGCCTTCGCGGTCGCGGACGCCCTCGCGGTCGCGGTCGCGGTCGCGGTCGCGGACGCGGACGCGGTCGTGGGCCAGCAGCGAGAGGAAGACGCTCTGCACCTGCTCCCCCGGCTCGATCCCGAGCTCCTCGGAGAGCCGGCGACGCAGCGACTGGAAGCGGCGCAGCGCCTCGGCCGCCCGGCCGTCCGCCGCCAGCAGCTGCAGCAGGGCGGCGTGCACGGGCTCGTCGTACGGGTGGTCCTCGGCGAGCGCCGCCAGCGCGGGAACGGCAGCCGTGCGCGAGGCCGTGGCCGTGGCCGTTCCGGTCCCTCCTGACGCCCCGGCCGACAGGGCGTCGGCCGCCAGGGCGTCCCGGGCCAGGGCCAACGCCGCGCCGCGCACCGCGCCCTCCACGGAGGTCACCAGCGGGTCCTCGCGGTGCAACCGCTCCAGCCCGGCCAGCACCGGGCCGCGCCGCAGCGCGACCGCCGCAGCCCGGTCCCCCTCGGCGGCGAGCCGGCGGAACCGTCCGAGGTCCACCGCCTCCGGCCCGGTCAGCAGCCGGTACCCCTGCACGTCCGAGTCCAGCACCACCGCCGGATCCCCGAACCCTGCGAGCCAGGCCCGCAACCGCGACATACCGGTGTGCACGGCGCCCCGGCCGATCCGGTCCGCCTGCTCCGCCCACACCAGCTCCAGCAGCCGCCCGACCGGCAACCGCTCCCCCTCCGCCAGCAGCAGCGCCCCGAGCAGCCCGCGCAGCACGGTGGCCCGCGGCAGCGGCTGCGGCTCGCCGTCAACGGCAACCGTCAGGGGGCCGAGCAGCCCGAACGCCATCGTCGTCATCCGCTCCAGCCCCCTCCCTGCAGAACCCGTCACCAGGCCACGACCCTAGTACGGACCTGCTCGGCCGAGAGAGGACCCGGCACCGCAAGGGCCCGGCACCGCAGGAGCCCGGCGGCACCGCAAGGGCCCGTCGCCCGGTGTCACGGCACCCGGTGTCACGGCGCCGGGGTGATGTTGCCGTCCTCGTCCATCACGAAACGGCCCGACGTCTGCCCGTCGACCTTGCCCTGGTCGAGCCAGTGCTTGGAGAGGTTGTGCAGGTTCTTGTGCTGCACCTCCCAGGGCATCTGGTGACTGGCGCACTTCGCCGTGACCAGGATCTTGTGGGGCCCCGTGATGGCGTCGTAGAGCGCGGGGACGTGGAAGTCGAGCGCCGGGTTGGGGTTGGACGGTGTCGTGTTGGCCGTCTTGTCGAACTCGCCGTGCACGATCAGCACGGGCACGCTTCCGCCGAGGATGCCACCCTGCCCCGCCGTGGTGTTGTTCCAGCCCCAGGAGACGAAGTTCCGGAAGCGGCTGACGCCCACGGGCTTCCCGGTGGCCGGGTCGACCGGTCCCCAGGTGCGACCGATGGAGTCGATGTCCATCAGGGCGCTCCACACGACGTCGACGATGCCGGGCTCACGCTGGTCCGGACAGTGCACCTCGTTGATCCAGCCCTGGTCGAAGCCCTTCAGGGTGAGGACGTGGGTGGGGAAGCCCGGCACCGGCAGGGTCGGCGGGTTCGACGGGCCCCCCGGCGGAAAGATCGGGGCGAGCAGGAACAGGCTCTCCACCTTCCCCGGGTTCTTCACCGCGTACGGCCCCATCGCGAACGCGGCCGCCGACCAGCCGACGAAGGAGACCGTCGACACGTTGCGGTTGGTGAGGATGAAGTCGACGACGGTGCCGAGCTCGTCCTGGTCGCTCTGGGAGTTGGTGAGCACGAAGGGGTAGCTCGCGGTGCGCGGGCCCGACAGCGGAGGGTTGACCGCAGCCTGCTCATTGGGGCCGACGTTGCACGGGTCCTCCATCCGGGGACGCGGCGACCGGCCCGAACCCTGGAGGTCCATCATGAACACGTCGTACCCGGCCCGGGCGAGCGCTTCGGCCCACCCGTACGAGGTGTGCTGCAGGTCGTAGGCCGCCAGCGTCGGAATGCTCCTGCCGTGCAGCATGAGGACGACCTTGCGGTTCGCGGGCGGACCGGGAGGCGTGCCGTCGTGCTCCCGCACGAAGAGCTCGACCTTCTGGCCCGCCGTTGCGGGGATGGTCGAGAAGTGCGGGACCTGGTGGTCGGTCGTGACGATGGCCATGGGCGGGCTCCTTGCCGGCGAGGTCGGGGGACGGTGGTCCGTCCGCAGCCCACAGTCGGCGAGGCGGCTGGCCCGCGCCACAGCAGTGCCGCCGTCCGACGCACAGGACGGACTGGACGCACGGGACGGACTGGACGGACTGGACGGACTGGACGGACTGAACGCACGGGACGGATGCCGGAGCGGCCGGCGCTGCCGTGGCTCAGGGTGCGCGGCCGCCGACCCCGGCCGCTTGCCCGCAGCGGCTCAGCACGGCACGTCGCCGGCGCACCTCCACAGGGTCTCCCCGCCCGGGTAGACGTTGGCGCGCGGGGAGTACAGGTGGCCGACCCACTCCTCCCCGTCCCCGGCGGCGATGAACGCCTCGCCCTGGTACGCCACCGGCACCTCCTGACGCGCCGTCACGCAGTGCGCCGGATCGGTCGTGAACGCCGTACGGGCGGCGACGACGGTGTGGGTGACGGCCGGGCCGGGTTCGCAGGCATGGTGCGCCGAGGTCCAGAAGGCGGCGACCTTGACGGTGACTTCCACGGACGATGCCGTGGGGTTGTCCACCTTGAGCGCGAACACCACCCGGTGCGGCTCGACCATCGCGCACGCCCGCAGCCGTACACCCGATGGGCCGGCCATGGGCGCCGAACACCGGCTGTCCTCCCCCAGCGGGCCCACCTCCACCCCGCTCGCCGAGCCGCCGGTGCTGCGCGCGGCCGGGGCGGTCGCCGTGGCGGCCGACGCAGTGGCCGACGCGGTGGCCGACGCGGTGGCCGACGCGGTGGCCGACGCAGTGCGCTCGGGCGGCGGCGGGACGACGGCCGGGGCCGACGCCGCATCAGAACCGTTGGAGGCAGGAGGAATACGGTGGCCCGCCCACACCGCACCCAACGCCACCACCCCGAGCACGGCCACCGAGGCCGCAAGGTACCGCCAGCGGGATCGTGGACGCCCCCCGGCCACCTCGTCCGCCCCGGCCTGCACCTCCGGAGCCTCCGCCCCCGCCCGTACCGCCGGCGCGTACAGGACCAGCTCCCCCACAGCCGGAGCCTCCCCGCCCACCCTCCGCTCGGCGCGCCTCTGCTGCACCGCCCGCTCGGCGGCGAGCTTCGCCTGTTGACGCCACGCCTGCCACCGCGCCAGCTCCTCCGCGTCCGCGCCGAAGATCCGGGCGAGCTCCGCCAGGACGCTGAGGTCGGGCAGGTCGGTGCGTTCGAGGTGCAGATAGCGACTGACGGACGACTTGCTCAGCCCCTCCACCCCGGAGCGCCCGAGGCTGTCCTTCAGCTTCGCCGCGACCCGCTCCATCGACAGGCTGGACTCCTTGAACCTGTCGTTCAGCGCCCGGACGAGCAGCCTCCTCGGGTCCTCTGACTCCTCCGCCCCGTCCGGTCCCGCGCCGTCCGGCTCGTCGTGCACGCCGTCTTCTCCCACCGCTCTCCCACCGCCCAGCCGTTCCCGCAGGTCAGAGGCTTGGGCGGGTGGTGGGACGGCGGTGGGAGACCGGTGGGACGTTTGCCCTGCCGACAACCCTGGTGACGCACCGTCAGCGCTCGGCACGATGAGACCACGGCGCCGATCCGGCCCGTCGACTCCCAGCCTTCGCCCCGCCCCGGCCTGCTCGCCCGCAGCTCTGGCATGCCCGCCGACTGTATCGAAGCGAACGACCGCGGGGTGACCTGGAACACAAAGGAGTGATCTTCCGTGAAACTCTCCCGCCGCACCCTGGTGGCCGCCCTGCTCGCCGCCACCGCGCTCACCTCCGCCGCCACCGGCGCCACCGGCGCCAGTGCCCACGCGGACACCCGCAGCACCGCCGCCGGGCAGGTGGCGGCGCAGCCGCTGGAGGAGGCCGTCGCGCCGGCCTCCTCCGCCCAGGCCTCCTCGGCGCTGCGCAACAAGATCGTCTCCGTGGCCCGCGGCGAGGTCACCCGCAAGGGCGGCGAGCCTGAGGACAGCCACGCCTGCAACAAGTACTTCGAGTACACCAAGGTCGGCCACGGCTCCTGCCAGGAGACGTCCTGGTGCGCGGCCTTCGCCGAGTGGGTGTGGCACAAGGCCGGCGTCAAGGGCGTGCCGGACGACACCCTGGCGGCGCGCGGCATCGGCAAGTGGGGCGTCGAGCGGGGCCTGTTCCACCGCCTCGGCGGCTACACCCCCAAGCCGGGCGACCTCATGATCTACGGCGAGCCCGACGGCCACACCCCGGGCCACGTGGGCGTCGTCGTGGCCGTCCACCCGAACGGCACCGTCGACACCGTCGACGGCAACTACAGCGACAAGGTCACGCTCCGCGAAGACCTCAAGCCCTCCGAGGTCGTGGTCAACCACAAGGACGTCAGCGGCTTCGTCAGCCCGCCCGGCGCCTGACCCCGACCCCACACCCCGGGGCCGCCGCCGCACGGACGACGGCGGCCCCGACCGGCAGAACCACCCCACTGGTAGGAAGGACCCACCCCATGCCCATGTGCAAGTCCTGCGACGGCGACGGCGAGTGCCGCGCCTGCCACGGAACCGGCGAACGCGACGGCTTCGCCGCCCCCCGTAAGTGCGACACCTGCGGCGGCGACGGCGTCTGCACCGGCTGCAAGGGCGACGGCCACACCTTCGGCTGGTGACGCGGCCGATTTTCCGCGGAAAATTCGCTGCGTGCTGTGTGCTGAGCGCTGAGCGCCGCCGCCCGCCGTGGCGGTGCGTGCGGTGAACGACGAGGTCCCCGGGGCGGTGATCGCTCCGGGGACCTCGGTTCAGCAGGTTTCCTGACGTGGGGTCAGCCGAGCTGGTAGTAGCCGAAGATGTCCACGATCAGGTCGGTCGAACCGTCGCTCTCGTTGAAGAGGTCGACGATGCCGTTGCCCGGGGTGGCCTGGGCCAGGTTGGGGACGGTGTCGCCGCGGCGCCAGTTCAGGGTGGAGACGTTCGGTGCCGCCGCGGGCTGGGCGTAGCCGTTCTGGTAGGCGTCCCAGGTGTTGGGGTCCGGGGCGACCGACAGGTGGCCGGCATCGGCGGTGTTGGTGACGGTGGTGTTGAAGACGAACGCCGGGATGTCCGTGCGGTTCGTCATGTGCAGGGGCAGGTAGTTGCGGCCCGGCAGCGAACCGCCCCAGCTGGCGTCGCGGGTGTCGACCAGGCGCTCCGGGATGACCGGCATGTAGGCGGCGCCGGAGCCCGCGTAGTAGTAGCCGACCACGTCGACGATCACGTCGGCGGCGGCCCAGGCGCCGTTGAACACCTGGATCCGGCCGTCCGCGCCGACCGGGACGATGACCGCGTTGGCGACGGTCTGCCCGGCGGTGAAGTTCACGTTCGAGGCGGTGGGCAGCGGCTGGCCGCTCGGGTAGACGGTCAGGTGGCCGTCGCTGCGCGGGTTGGTCACGGTGACGTTGAGGGCGACCGCGGAGATGCCGGCGCCGGGAATCCCCGGGGCGGCGTTGGCGATCTGCACCGGGACGGCGCTGTAGGCGCCGACCTGGCCGGCCGGCGCACCGATACCGGTACGGGTGTCGACCAGGCGGGTCGGCCCGACCGGGTTGTAGCCGGCGGCGTTGGACTGGGTGAAGTAACCGGTGACGTCGGCGATCACGTCGACCGCGCCCCAGCCGCCGTTGTACAGGTCGACGTAGCCGTTCGCGCCGACCGGCACGGTCACCAGGTTCGGGACGGTCTGCCCGGCCTGGTAGTTGACGTTGGAGGTGGTCGGCTGGGCGCCGCCGTCCGGGTAGGCGTCGATGTGGCCCGGCGTCACCGGGTTGGTGACGGTCACGTTCAGGACCACGGCGGTGACGCCGGTGGGGATGCCGCCGTTGCCGCCGACCTTCACCCGCACGGTGCCGTACGCCGGGACCTGGGCGGCCTGGGCCGCGCCGGTGCCGTCGCGGGTGTCCAGCAGCCGCTTGGGCCCGTAGGCGGTGTACTGCGAGCCGACGGTGGTGACGTCGACCGTGTTGCGGACGGTGTTGCCGCTGTGGTCGTAGTCGGTGGCGGTGACGGTGTAGCTGCCCAGCGTCTTGTAGACGTGGTTCAGCGTCGACTGCACCGGCTTGTCGCCGGCGAAGTTCACGATGTCGGTGCTGCCGTCGCCCCAGTTGACGTACAGGTCCTGGGCGACGGGCTTGGTGGTCACGTCCACGGCCAGCGAGATGCCGTACGCGCTGGTGTTCTTCGCCGTCAGGGCCATGGCGAAGCCGGGGTTGGTGCTCTGGAACTTGACCGCGCCCCGGTCGGTCATCGGGCCGCTGCCGAAGTAGTCGGTGGTCAGCGCGCCGGGGGCGCTCGGGTTGGCCGCGCCGATCGCGGTGGCTCCGGGCTGCAGGGCGTACGCCACGCCGAAGTCGTAGCCGTTGCCGACGACCTGCGGCGCCACCGCCTCCACCGTGTCGTGGGCTCCCTGGGGCTTGGCCGCCTGCGCCTGGGCGGCCTTGAACGCGGCGAGCGTCGGGTACGCGGTGCCGGCCCAGCGGTAGGGTCCGGCGCCGTTGGCGACGGCGGAGTAGAAGTCGTTGTAGTCGGAGGTGGTCCCCGCGGCCGCGTCGGCGGACACCGTCACGGCCGGCGCGCCGGAGTCGCAGGCGGCCGCGTCGGTGGACTCCACCAGGAGGTTGTTCTGGACCGACACCGCCGTGGCGGCACCGTCCACGGCGACCGCCGGGAGGCAGCCGCGCTGGATGGTGTTGCCGGTGACGTTCAGGCCCTGCACCCCGGTGGCGGCGATGCCCGAGGCGGCCAGCAGGTTGCCGGCCAGCGTGACGTTCTTCGCGCCGGCGGCGACGGTGATGGCCGTGTTGGACACCGTCGGGGCCGGGGAGACGTGCGTCCGGGTCACCGCGACATCGCTGGAGGCGCCGTCGATGGTGACGCCGATGCTCTTGTCGTTGCCGGCCCAGAGGTGGTTGGAGTCGAGGGTGATCCGGCTGGAGCCCTTGACCGCGATGGTGCCCGACCCGGTGTACGCGTCCAGGTAGAGGTGGCTGACCGTCACGTCGCTGACGCCGTCCAGGGTCAGCGTGGGCTTGTCGCCCACCGAGGACACCTGCGGGATGTTGTCGCCGCCGACGATGGTGAGTCCGGAGGTCCGGATGACCACCGATTCCGGCGAGCGCGCCGGGTTCCCGCCCTCGATCTTGCCCGCCACCTGGATGGTGTCACCGGGCGTGGCCGCGTCGACGGCGTGCTGCAGGCTGCAGAACGGCGTGGCCTGCGCACCGGTGCCGGTGTCGGCGGTGCAGGTCGAGGCGGTGATGGCGTAGATCGTCTTGCCGGTGGACTGCGGGGCCGCCTCGGCCGACGGGGCGGCGGCGTTCTTCGGGGCCGTCGCGTTCTTCGGGGCGGCGGTACCGGTGGTGGCGGCCTGCGGGGCGGCCTGGTTCTGCACCCGGTACGACTTCTCCGCCGGGCTGGTGAAGATCTTGGGCGCGGCCGGCTCGGACCCGATCAGGGTCGGAGCCTCCACGGCGCGCGGTACATCCGGCTGGGCCGGACCGGCGGCGAACGCCTGGCCCGGCAGAAACGCGATTCCGGCAGCGACGGACACTGCGGTCGCGATGAGACGGCGGTGGGACACCAACCCCCCATGGTCTTAAAGTCCGATGATCGCCTGATGGCCGCGTCAGACTACAGACCCCCTACGACAGCCAACAACCGGGATATCCCGGAAGGTCAACTCCACTGGTCAGCGCGGTAATCCGCGCTCGGAGCCGTCGGTCGCTGCCCACCTCGCCGGGGGCACGGGATCCCTCCTCGGGCCAGGACACGGACGACCTCGCGGGGACGACCGAGGGTTGCAGCAGCATGTCGGTCCCAGAGTCGCTTGGGTCGCTTCGGTCGCTCGGGTCCGTCGGTAGCTCGGGGTCCGCGGTCCAGGAGAGGGGCTGGCCCGGATCTTCGGTCGCTGGGTAGCTGGGTAGCTGCCGCGGTTGGGGCGTCACCTGGGCGACGGCGCCGTACCCCCACGGCAGCGACTCAGCGATCGAAGCGACCCAAGCGACCCACGGCAGGAACTCCTGAACGAAAAGGCGACCCTCGGCAGGCGGCGCGCCAGCCAGAACTGTTCATAACGGATCAAAACCATCCCAGCCGGGCGGCGACCGGAGCCATGGGAGCTACCGAAGCGACCCAAGCGACCGGATTCAGGGAACGGAAGCAGTTCCTCGGCAGTCCTGACACGCGCGACACGCCGAGGGTCAGTGCCCGAGAGACTCAGTCGCTGTTGGTCGCTGAGCTTCAGTCGCTGGACAAAACCCCAGGTCAGAGGCGTTTCACCGGCCTTCTCAGCGACCGAAGCGACTCAAGTTCGGGTATATGACGACATTCCCGTGTGCGTGTGCGCGTTATAGACCCGGGCTTCAGTCGCTTCAGTCGCTGTTTGGTTGGAAAACTCGCTTTGACCTGCGAAAACGTCTCCGGACCGAAAGCAGCGACCGAAGTGGTTCGGTAGCTCCCCCGCGGTTCGGTAGCTGAGTTTCGCGGCAAGGTTCGTCACTCCCGGTCCGTACGTCCTCGCTCCGATAGTCTGTGTGAGCTATCTTCTGGACTTCGGTCGCTTCAGTCGCTGATCCGGCACACACCAGTGCCGTGACCAGGCTTTTTGCGCTCAGCTACCGAACGAGCGACCCAAGACTGAACAGCTACCGAGCGACTGAAGCGACCGAAAGCGGCTGGGGACAGCCGAAGCAGCTACTGAACGAGCTACTGAACCAAGGGGGAGGGACGAGCGTGACGGCGCCGCAGGCCGTGGGGAGCGACCGAACGAGCCGCCAGCCGGACATGCCGGCCGTCGCCCGCTGGTGCGCTGCCCAGGGATGGCCGGTCCACCCGCTGGCCCCTGGGCGCAAGACACCACCCGCGAACTGCCAGGCCTGCCAGGAGTCCCCGCACTCCCCCGCCGAGTGCCCGTGCACCCGGGTCGGTCGCTGGTGCCACGGTTTCCACGCCGCCACCGTCGACCAGGACGTGATCAATGCCTGGTGGACCGTCAACCCCGACTTCGGTACGGGCGTCGCCTGTGGTCCGGCAGGCCTGGTCGTGATCGACATCGACAGCCACCCCGGCGACGTCCCCGCCCGGGACCGGCTCCTGCCCGGCATCCCGATCCACGAGCACGTCAACCTCGACGGCCTGGAGAACGGCTACCACACGCTCGCCCTGCTGGCTGCTCTCCGCAGCTCCCCCGACCCGGCCCAGGACACCTCCACGCTTCGCATCCGTACGCCCTCCGGTGGCATGCACGTCTGGTACCGCGACGACGCCGACCTCCGTTTCACCTGCTCCACGGGGTCCTCCACCGGTCGGGCCCTCGCCTGGCAGGTCGACGTCCGTGCCCACGGCGGCTACATCGTCGCCCCGGGAACCACCACCAGCGCGGGCACCTACACCGCTCTCCCCGGCGCCTGGATGCCCGCCCCGCTCCCCCGCTGGCTCAGCGAGGAACTCGTTCGCACCGGACACCTCAAGGACAGGCCGGAGACCCGACCCACCGCCCAGCCCCCCGTGCCCGACCGTGCCCGGCAGGCCGTCGTGGCAGCCGGCGGCGGCAAGCGCGGAGCCGAACGCATCCTCGACACCGTCCTGCAGGACGTGACCGACTGCGCCACCACGCCGGAGGGAGCCGGCTTCACCGGCAAGCTCAACCGTGCCGCGTACACCGTCGGAGGCCTCGTCTCCGCCGGACACCTGACCCACGGCGACGCCGAACAGCTCCTCCTCGACGCCGCCCGCACCGCCCGCCCCACCCAGGACCGACACAGCTCCGCCGTCATCCGTTCCGGCCTCGCCGCCGGCGCCCGGCAGCCCCTGCACATCGGGAAGGCCCGCGGATGACCGACAGCACCCGCAAGAGGACGGTCTTCGACCCCGTGGCCGCAGCCCAGCAGATCCTGGAGTACCCACCGGTTCCCGGCCCGTCCCAGGCCCCCTGGCACGGCAGCGCCGTCCAGGAGAGCCTGCTCGACTCCGGGGCCGAGGCCGACACTCCCGACACTCCCGACACTCCCGAGGCTCCCGAGGCGCCGCCCCAGGCGCCCGTGCAGCCCTTCCACAGTGACCCGGGAGCGTTGGCAACCCCATCGAGCCCTCAGAGCCCCCCGAGCCCTCAGAGCCCCCCGAGTGCGCCGAGCGCCCCGAGCGCGCCTGCCAAGGCCCCCGCCCGGGCCTCCTCCCGAACGTCGGCCGAGCCGCGGGCGGGCCGTGAGGCAGGCCGTGAAGCGGACCCGCAGGCCAGCCCGCACGGCCTGCTGCCCGACTCCCTCTCCGACCGCGGCAACGCCAAGCTCTTCGTCCACCTCTACGGCCGCGACTACCGCCACGTCCCCGGCATCGGCTGGTACCGCTGGTCCACCCACCGCTGGCAGCTAGACGAGGACGACACCGTCCTGTGGGCCGCCGGCGAGATGGCCGAGAGCATCGCCAACCACGACCCCCGCGGCGTCTACACCAACACCGACCTGCGCCGGCACCGCCGCCGAGCCCTGTCCACCTCCGGCATGAACGCCATGCTGGCCCAGGCCAAGTCCGCCCCCGGCATGGTCCTCAACGCCTCCCTCCTCGACGCCGACGCCTACGCCCTGTGCACCCCCGGCGGCGTCGTCGACCTGCGCACCGGCGCCATCGTCCCGCCCGACCCGAAGGTCCACCACCACTCACGCTCCACCACCCTCGCCCCGGCCCGGATGCGTACCCCCCGCTGGGACCGCTTCCTCACCGACACCTTCGGCGACGACAAGGAAGGCCGGCAGACCCGCGACTTCCTCCACCTGCTGCTCGGCTACTCGATCAGCGGCGACGTCGGCGCCCAGGTCATGCCCTTCCTCTACGGCCAGGGCAAGAACGGCAAGTCCGTCCTCCTCGACGTCATGATCCAGCTCCTGGGCGACTACGCCGACGCGGCCCCGCCCGGCTTCCTCATGGCCAAGACCTTCGACGGCCACCCCACCGACCTCGCCGAACTCCACGGCCGGCGCATCATCGTCTGCTCCGAGCTCAAGCCCGGCGACCGCTTCGACGAGGCCCGGGTCAAGCTGCTCACCGGCGGCGACAAGATCAAGGCCCGCCGGATGCGCCAGGACTTCTTCTCCTTCGAGCCCACCCACAAGCTCTGGCTGCTCGGCAACCACCGCCCCGAGGTCGGCACCGGCGGCTTCGCCTTCTGGCGCCGCATGCGCCTGATCCCGTTCGAACGGGTCGTCCCCGAGGAACGCAAGATCGACAACCTGGCCCACGTCCTCGTCGCCGAGGAGGGCCCCGGTATCCTCGCCTGGCTCATCGACGGAGCCCGCCGCTACTTCGCCGGTGAGAAGGACCTCGCCGGCCCCCAGCGCGTCCAGGTCGCCACCACCGCCTACGCGGAGACCGAGGACCACGTCGGTCGCTTCCTCAAGGAGGCCTGCGTCACGGGCGAGGGCATGCGTGCCGAACAGTCCCAGCTCTTCGGCGCTTACACCCGTTGGTGCGGCTTCGAGGGAGCCAATCCCGTTTCCGGGCGTGCCTTCGCCGCACGAGTCCGCGAGACACTGGGTATGACGTCTCCCAAGGAGATGGTCCTGTCCAACAGCCGCAAGTACTACCCGGGCATCGGCCTGATCACCGACGACACAGAGGAGCAGAACGCGTGAGCGCGCTGATCGACCCGGCCGAGCTCGCCCACGAAACCGACCTCGTCTGGCTGGAGGACACCTCCGACCTCGACTACGTCCGTCAGTCGCTGGACCGCCTCACCACCCGCCGCGGCCGCCCCGCCTACCACCGGGACGGCCGGATGGTCGGCTACGCCATCCTCGGACCGGACGCCAAGTCCTCCCGCGCCTCCGGCACCTTCCGCCGCCGCGTCTTCTGGCTGCTCCCCCACGACCGCGACCAGGACCCCGAAGGCCTCTACTCCACCGGCGCCCCCTCCGAGGCCGTCGACCCGCGCACCGTCGCCCCGGGCGTCAAGGGCTACAAGACCGAACGCTCCGAGGGCGGCCCGGCCTCGCCGGCGATGCTCGAACTGGGAATAACGCTTCCCAAGGCCTGAGGGCCTTCGTCCTTCGTCGGGCTTTCTTCAAGGCTTCTGCTGGGCCTCTGTCGGGCCTCTGCACGGCGGTGGGGTGCAGTCCGAACCCGGACTGCACCCCACCGCCGTAGTGCGTTGCGTGCCTACCGGCCCTCTCGGTGCGGCTCCCCCGGGAGGACGGCCTGACCTGACAGCAGGCTTTCCAGGAACTGGCCGTGCCCGGCGACGGGCGTGCTGATGGTCCGGGCCTCCAGGGCCCGGGCGGGGATTCGCAGCACCTGGGTCTGCTCGGCTTGCTGGGTTGGGTCGCTTCGGTCGCTCCGGTCGCTTCGGTCGCTCTGGTTGGCCCGGCGGACCTGGCCGACGTGGCTGACCTGGTCGATCTGGCCGACCTGGCCGACCTGGCGTCCGGAGACCATGACCCCGATGGCATCGGCGAGGTGGGTCAGCGACTGAGGCTGCTCGACCCGGTCCGCGGGGGCGGCGGCCGGCACCCGGGTACGGTCGCCGGCGTCCGGGACCGCCCCCGTACTGCGCCGATCGACCGCCGTTTCGACCGCCGTTTTGGCCGTCGGTCTGGCCGCTTTGCTCGCCCTGCTCCTCTTGGCCGCTGTTGTCTGCGCTTCGGTCGCTTCAGTCGCTGTTGCCGTCACTGCCGGCGTCGTCGCCCTCGCCCCTGCGCGCGTCGACGCGGACTCCTCGCGCAGGCGACCGACCTCCGCCTCCAGCGCCGCCAGCCGCGCCCGCAGGTCGTCCAGCTCGCCCATCTTCTCCACCGTCCAGAACCCTCCCCGGCCGCCCACGGCCATTGACGTGCGGCTTCAGCCTAACCGGGGGCCCACCCACGCCCGAGACCGTCCACCAGGCCGGCCGTCGGTCCACCCCTGAGCCCTGCCCTGGGCCCTGTTGACAGGCCCGCCGCTTTCCGCGATCCATGTCATGGATACGGCGTCATCGATGCCGCCGCAGCGCACAGCGACTGATGACACAGCGACCGATCACAGCGACCGATCACAGCGACTGATGACAGCGACTGAGAGAGCGAGGTCCCCTGGTGCGACGAGATTCCGGGCAGCAGACCCGGGTGTTCGTGTCCTACTCCCGCCGGGACTCCCGCTTCGTCTCCTGGCTCGCCGACTGCTTGAAGGAACAGGGCTTCCTCGTCGACTACGACCTGTCGACCGACGACCGACTGGGCGTCGACACGGGCATCTCGGCGGAGGACGCCTGGTGGACCCGCGTCGAAGAGATGATCACCGCAGCGGATGTCGTCGTCTTCGTCGTCTCCCCCGACTCCGCGCGCTCCCGGGTCTGCGAGGAGGAGATCGCCTTCACCCAGGCCATCGGGAAGCGACTGATCCCCGTGCTCTTCCGGCCTGTCGACTACCGGAAGATCCCACCCCGGCTCGCGGCGCTCAACGTGAAGGTCAGCTTCGCCGAAGCGGAAGCGGTCGCCGAGCACGACGCGATCGCTCAGCACGAAGCCGCCTCCCAGCACGAAGCCGCCGCGTTACAGCTACTGATGGACGCCCTCCGGCACGACGTCCGCTGGTACCGAATGGCCACCCAGGTGACCGCCGCGGCCCGGCGCTGGCACACGGCGGGCCGACCCGCCGGCCACCTGCTGCGCGGCAGCGCCCTGCAGGAGGCCGAGGAGTGGGCGGCGCGCAGGCCCGCCGAGGCAGGCCGCCTGCCCGACGTCGTGCTCTCCTTCCTGCGCGCCGGCCGGGAGCAGGAGGAGGAGGTCCGCCTGGTCGCCGAGATCCAACGCGCCAGGCTGGACGAACTGCGCGAGATCGTCGAACCGTACCTGCTTGCGGAGATCAGGCTCAGGGAGCAGCACGAGGCCTCCGTCCATCCGTTCCACCGCGAGGAGTTCCGGCAGATGACCGACTACCTGAGGTCCCTGCTGCGGATCGAGGCCAAGAAGTGGCACCCCCAGCGCGCCGCACACGTCCAGGCGACAGGCGCCCGGGACGGCTATGCCGACATCTACCGCTTCCCCTGCTGCGGCAAGTACGCCCGGGAGTTCGGCGCGCAGCACCCCTCGCAGCTCAGCAGCGAGGGCTGCCGGGACGTCCCCGAAGCCATCCGCGCCCGGCCCCGCCAGGCACCCAGCGACTGGCGCCGCGGCTCCCTCCTCCTCGGCGCCCGGGAGGAAGCGGAACACCCGCGAAACCGGTTGACCGGTGGTGAATGATGAGGCCGTGATCTCCAAGGAACGCGCCGTCGAACTCGTCGAGTCCTACCTGGCCAGAGAGCTGCCGACCTGGCGATGGGCGGGGTCTCCCCCCACGCCGGAGATCTACCACCTGGAGGAGCGGACGGTCGGCTGGCTCGTCTTCTGGCGCTCGGCGGAGCAGGCCCGCGCCCGTCACGTCCGCGGAAGCTTCGTCGGCGGCCACTACCTGGTCGACCTGTACGACGGGAGCATCCACTACGTGCCTGCCGTCTGGTTCGAGAACGAGGGCTGGGAGGAGCAGTACCTCCTGGAGGTCAAGGGCATCAGGCTGCCCGACCCACTGGCCGCCGCCGCTCGTGAGCTCGTCCGTTCCGCCGGAGTCGTGGCCGCGATGAACCACGTGCGCAAGCAGGCCCCGAAGCTGACCCTGGCGGACGCGAAGGCCTACGTCGCGGCCGTCCGGGACGGTGCCGAAGCGTCGGAGGAGCTGGCGAGCCTCACCCGGCCGGAGCCGAAATGGCCGCTCCTGCCCATCGAAACGGTGGCCGGCCCGGTCCAGTAGGGGGCGGTTCTCCGGGGTGCCTCGGTCCGGCGGGGTCAGGCCGGCCAGCGCGCCCAGTCCGCCAGAACAGCGAAGTCCTCCGCCGTCAGCCCGGCCTTCGGATCGACATGGTGAAGAAGCGCCGGGCCACCGTGGTGGGCCTGCACCCAGCTGCGGTCCGCCTCCGTGATGTGGTCGTCCACCCAGGCGAACGGGCGGCCCTGCGCCCAGGCCACGATCTCCGGCGTCTTCCAGAACACGCCGCCCCGGGGCTCGGGCCGCGGATCGGACCAGGCGATGAACGGCATCGTGGGCAGCCCCAGGAGCGGCGCGAGGAAGGCATCGGTCTCCTCCTCCCACGTCGTCGCCCACACCAGGTCGAACGGCAGCGCGGCGAGCGCGGGCCCGTGCGCCGGATTGAGCCAGACCCGCAGAGCCTTCGGCGCCTTGTGGGGAAGACCCCACGCAGCGAGCCGACTCCGCTCAGCCGCCTCCCACCGCGGCGTCATCAGCCGGTGCGTCACATACCCCTCGGGCCGCCGGTGCGGCTTCGCCGCATACGGATTCAGCGGCCGTCCACATCCACCAGCAACACCGGCCGCATCACGTCACCCCCAGAGCTCGTCCCCGTAGGCCCGTACGGTACTGGCCGCCCCACGGCAGGCCCAGCGGATTTCCCTGGGCGCCTCGGGTGGGCGCTGCCCCCGCTCCAGGGGCTGCCCCGGCCCACTCCCCCACCACCTGCTGCCGCCGCCCCGAGGCTCCGACCCGAGGATTTTCCGCAGAAAATTCCGAGCCTCGGAGAGCCGTGGAACGCTCGGACCCATGGGCCGGAGGGCGGGCGGTACGGCCGCCTGAGACCAGTCCTCGAAGACGGCTTCCACGGGCTCCGGATTTTCCGCGGAAAATCCGAAGCCGATTCGCGGTCACTACGAGGGCGTCGTCCGAGACGGAAAGGGGTCACTGCTCGGCGGCATCAGCCGTGCCACACCCACTCCCCCGGCCGCCGTGGCTCGACACGATTTTCCGCGGAAAATTCCGGAGCCCTTCCTGACCGACTCCCCCACCACCGGCACGTCAGCTCGGAGGCCCCAGGCTGCCATGGTCGGTGTCGCTGGGCCCCGCCGGTATCGCCTGGATCGTCAGTGATGGCCCACGGACGACAGCCGGACTGCTGCCGGCACGGCTGTCGGGTCGAGGTGACGGACGGCCTCGGCTATGCGCTCGGATGCTTTCCGTAGTAGGGGCTCACGGTCCTGGCCAGCTTTCGTTGGATCTCCCTCGGGATCCGGAGAGTCGCCTCATCACTGATTCCTGTCGTCGTGGGCCATTCCACGCCCGAGCCGGCGAGGTCGCTGACGAAGACGATCTTCGTGGCCAGAAGGGTCCGCGCCCAATCGACCGGCTTGAGCGGAACATCGTCGCCCAGAGCGTCCGCAGGACGTGGCACTGATCGCGCAAGTTCTCAGCGTCCGCGAACCCCATGCCGATGGCGAGCTGGTCGCTGCACCGCGCCGGCCCGTCCCATTCGCCGAGGGCCCGTCGCAACAAACGGACCTCGCCCTCGCTCAAGAGCTTGCTCGGGCGCACTGCTTGCTCGGAGATCTGGCCAGCCTTTCGGTACTCGACCTCGCGCAGGTCGGTCGCGCTACCTTTCGCTGGATATCCTCCAGCAGCTGGGGGAGCAGCTGGGGGAGCCGGAACCGTTGGCTGTACCGGCCGCCGAGTCATCGATTTTCCGCGGAAAATTCTTGACGTACGAGAGGTGAGGGCCGGACCTGCGCCAACCGGGCAGTCGCTGCGACCACGGCAGACCAGCCTGGTGAGTCCAGTTAGACCTCGTCCGGCGCAGTGGCGCCGACCGCCTCCTCCACCGCTCCGTACGCAGCCGTGCCCTCAGACGGCCGGCGGGAAGTGTCACCGTTTCCGGTTCGAGAGTCAGGCCACCGCATTAGCGTCGGGGTCATGGTGGAACACCCGTACGACAAGCTCACGATCGACCGTCCGGACTTCGGCGCAAGCTCCGCCGACATCCGCGGAAGTTCTTTGCGGCAGTCCCGGGGGAACAGAGCTTGGCGAGCCTGGCGCCGGACATCCTGTCCGCTATCGGCAAGGACCACCTCGCGAACCTGGACCTGCATGACCCGGACTGCGTCGTGCCGCCAGGGCCTGGCCATGTCCTGGTTCAGGATCACCGAGTCGGCGCGGACACGGTGGACGCCTTGCACCGCTGATCCCATCGGGGCGCACCGAAGGGTCCCGGATTTTCCGCAGAAAATTCCGCGCCTGGAGAGCCGGTGATCCCTCATTGACTCGGGTCGAACGGAGGCCAGTACGGCCCTCGCAGCCATCTCGTGAAGACGACTGCCGGGGGCTCCGAATTTTCTGCGGAATATCCGGGGCCTCGCGACGCCATGGCGACGGTCGATCTACCTCACGCACGTCGGCCATCGGCGGTCGTACCGACCTGCTCTCCCCCATCGATGACCCCCTGAAGCAGTGACCCGGCCGCAGGTCCCATATCCGGCTGCCTCCGAATTTTCCGCAGAAAATTCTCTGCGCGATTCGCACCACTCCCACGGCCGGACCCGGGCCGGGGCCGCGAGGTACGCCAGGTGCCTCGGCCCGCCCCCGACACCCACCAGCCCGTCGTAGGGGGGCCGCATGGGAGTGGCTGCGGACCCCGGCTCTTGTCGTAGGCCCTCGATATGGTCACCCGCATGGGAGCAAGTGGCTGGCTGTACTTCACGCCCTTTCAACCGAGCGAGCAGGCCGCGCTGGACGGTCTGCGTGAGGAGGTCTTCTCGCGCGATGCCGAGTACTACCGGGACGAAGGCGTCGGGACCTTGGGCGCATTGATGGAGAGCGGCTGGCTGGAGGAGGAGGCTGCACACTCGGTGCTCGATGTCGACCGCGTGGTCCGCTGCGACTCCGACACGGAGGAACACGGCGACGTCAGGGTGGTCGAAGGACCGGAGGTCATCGAGCTGTTCGGGACGGCCACGCCCTCGCGGGAGGTCGTCAGGCAGGCCGTCGAACGCGCCGGTGACGGGTGGTTCCCGCCGTTCGGCCGCGGTTCCGGCTGCTGCACGATCGTCCACGGCGACGACGGCCGACCAGTGGAGCTGTGCTTCTGGGGCAGCACCGGCGATTGATCCAGGAACGCCGATCCGCGGCAGCCATCGGTCGCCCGGTCTCCGTGAGCCTGAACTGGGAGCTGGGCACAGGGCAACCTCCGGACCGACCGCACGAGTAGCGTCGGCGCGAATTTTCCGCGGAAAATTCCGGACCCCTGCCCCAGCCCGGCGCGTGGAGTCACCCCCGAGCGTGGCTACGAGCCGCGCCCGAGGCGGCGGCAGATCTCACCCGAGGGCCGAGCCAGCCGGGGGGATGTCGGCAGGCCTGTTGCCAAACCCCACGTCGGCTGAGCCGTTGGAACCACTTCGCTCGCGAGGGATTGTCAGTGGCATCGGAGATGATCAGCGCCTCACGTCATCGCACACAGGGGGCCGTCACATGTCGATCCGCATCGCCAGCCGTCGCCGTTCACCGGCGTCACTGACCGCCGCGTTCCCCGGCGCGGAGATCATCGACGTGACCTCGAAGGCCCCGGATCCGTGGGTCCGGTTGAGCCCGTTCTATCCGCACGGCGGTATCCCGGTCCCCTACAGCGACGGAGTGAGCAGCGAGTCCGTGGAGGGGATCTGGCAGGCCCTCAAGGTCTTCCAGGACTCCGACGTCGACCCCGCGAAGCTCACGGTCACCACGATGGTGGGCCTGAAGCGGACGGTGCGCCGATACGGCCCCGTCCTCGGCCACCGCGCCGGGCTGCACGGCGATCGGCTTCTGCCCTACGAAACGGCCCGACGCCGGATCTACCTGCCGGCTTACCGCTGGATCCTTGAGCACCGTGTCGCTGACCTGGTCGAGCTGCTGCGGAGCAAGGAGGACGTCGTCCTCCTGGACTACACCACCAACGGGGACGTCGCCGACCCGTCCAGTCCGCTCTCCCACGCTGCGCTCATCCAACTCCACATCGAGGGCCGCTGGCCGGAGGAGGACGGCACAGCCGCTGCCGACATGGCCGATGGTCAGATGCCGTAAGGGGCCGGGGGAGCGGCCGATCCGTCGATTTTCCGCAGAAAATTCCGGAGGGCCTTCGCCCTCGATCCGACCTCCACACGGGTACCGGCGCGCCCGCCAGTCGAACGCGGGGGAGTGCTCCCGAGAGCCTGTGATGCCTGCTGACAGCCTTGAATTTTCTGCGGAAAATTCCTGCAATGGCTCGCGAGGAGCCGCGGTGCTCGGCGAGCCCGTCCGCATGTGGGTCGGTGGGGGAGTGCCCACGAGGACCCGGTCATGAGCAAGACTGGGCTCGGGGTGCTCGGAATTTTCCGCGGAAAATTCCGAGCACCCCGCCAGACCGCGGCGGCCCGACGCACCATCACCCGCCCGGAACGGCTCCGCGGCCTCAGCTTTTGCGACGCCAGAGGTCGCTGGCGAACTTCGACAACGCTTCCTCCAGCTCCAGCGGCACCACCTCGATGGGCCCCAGATCCCAGACACACACCCAGCCGTCCTGGTCCGTCAGGAACGCGGGCGTCGCCCGGCCGGGCTTCGGACTCACCGCCAGGCAGTACGAAATGCTCAGCCCGGGGGAGTGGCACTTGGCGTGACGCGGACGGATCCGGCGCACCTGCACCGCGGCTGTGTCCTCCCACCGCAGCCGCAACCTGCGGCCCTCGTTCAGCTCGACGGCCTCGGCGCCGATACGCAGCCGCGTCGCCACCGCCCTTAGGGCGAGCGCATCCAGACCGACCACACCGAGCACACCGAACGCCATGGGCCACCGATTCAGCAAGAGCATCCAGGACTGGTGCCAGTCGGCCCGGAGCCCCTCGCGAGGACATCGGTGAGACCACGACTGGTAGGCCCCGCCGACCTGCCGCAGCACGCCCAAGCTGACGGGCGTCCTCAAGGAAACCGAGGACGTCCCACGGCAGACAGGAGCGGACAGCCAGACGCAAACGTGTGGCAGTCCAGCGCCCCCAACGGCTGAGGGCCAGCAGGAGGGCGGCCGAGCAGCAGTCGGCGATGACGAGGCTGCCGGCGATGAGCCAAGGGTCGCCGTCGAGCCAGTGGAAGAACGCCAGCGAGGTGACGGCGATGACCGGTGCAACCACGGCGGCCTCGATCAGAGCGATCCTCCGCTCGCCACTCAGCAGCAGTCTCGCCCTGATCCCCGCGTCGGATTCCGCCGGTCGCGTCAGGAGCACGCCGGAGAGCACGGGGAGGACGAAGACACGCACCGTCGCCGATGTGCTGCCAGGCACGGCCACGCCGACAACTGCCGTCGCCATGGCCCCCAGTGCCAGGAGCATGCTGCCCCGGACACCGGCGAACTGCCTCCGACGGCGTTCGCCGAAGCCGCTGAACAGGTGCCTCGTGAGGACCCTCCCGAGGGCGGACGCGATGACGGCCATGGACGCGACTGCGCTGAGCACCTGGACGCTCCCGAGGACACCGAGTCTGGGCAGAGCGGGAGA
Source organism: Streptomyces sp. 1114.5 (assembly GCF_003635085.1). Taxonomy (NCBI): domain Bacteria; kingdom Bacillati; phylum Actinomycetota; class Actinomycetes; order Kitasatosporales; family Streptomycetaceae; genus Streptomyces; species Streptomyces sp. 1114.5. The sequence continues at coordinate 339,059 of NZ_RBXE01000003.1, read as the reverse complement.
CGAGCCGAGAGCCGCGATCAGCTTTGCGACCGGGAAGCTCGCCAGTACCTGTCCGCGTTCTCGTACGTCCAGCGGCCCCCGTCCCCGGGCAGGTAGGACGGCCACGGCCCCCGGGAGTAGAACGCCGTAATGAGCCCGTCCAGGAGGTGGCCCTTGATGTGGGACTCCGTAGGCAGCCGTTCCTCATCGAGCAGCTCCTGAGGATCGGACCCCTTCGTCCCGTACACGGCTGCCGCGAGCCCGTCCATGAGGGGCGCCGGGAGCACCGAGCCGACCGGACCTTGCGACCAACTCCTCCAGCCCGATCCGCTCACCCTGCTCCAGCTCTCACGGGACCGCCAGCGGTGCCCGGTCCCACAGCCCGCGGACATTGGCCTCGTCACGCCACTGATCCAGGACCTGACGAGCCAGCCCGTCCAACACGTCGCTCTCGGCATCGCGGGAAGCAGAGCGCCCACGCCGGCAGGAGCGCGAGGCACCGCCCAGGTAGATGTCACGGATGGTCCCCGCCTGGATCAGGTACTCGGGCGAGCCCTCGTTGTGGTCGTGCACCTCTCCAGTCATCCGGACATGCGGTCAGGCCGGCTTGTGCGGGTGACGGGATTTCACGGACCTGGGGGAGCGCCACCGGCTCGTACCGTCCTGAAATGTCGTTGCACGTCTTCTTGCACCCAAGGCCGAGAACATAAAAGACAAGATAAACGCGCTGAAGACATCGCAGGGGTAGCGGGTTGGGATGGCCGGTCCTTGAGAGTGTCGAACGTTTTCCAGGAGATCGCTCGGGAAAGGTCTAGTCCAACGACCAAGCCGACCGATGGGTTCGGACAACCTGACAAGGAGTTGACCATGGCTGTTCAAACGTTGAGGAAGCTGTCCGCGCTGATGCTCGCGGGCGCGGCACTGACCGGGACGATCCTGGTCGCCGGAGCCGGAGCCGGAGCCGGAGCCGGAGCCGGAGCCGGAGCCGGAGCCGGAGCCGGAGCCGGAGCCGGAGCCGGAGCCGGAGGCGCCAGCGCAGCAACCGTCCTCGGCTGCTCCGGCTCGCCGCTGGGCTGTTTGAGCACCGGCGAGGACCACACCGCCACCACGCCCCCACCCGCAGACAACCTCACCGTCCACCACTGACCCGCCCCTCGGTGGCGGCCCGGGCAGAGACCGCCACCTGCGGTTCCCTGCGGGATACGGGGAGGAGCACTCGCCCTGAGGACGCATCGGATGTAAGACCAGCTGCCCCCACGGGCGTGGGATGAGCGTGTGGCTTTGTTCACGAGATCGGGCTCTGGCACAAGTCGTGTGATCACGCTAAGTCAACGACCTGCGGGCACATCGGGGCTGGTACACCGCCCCGGCCCAGACCAGGGCCGGTCCACGGTCCTGGTCCGGGCCGGGGTAGCGCGGCCGGGTACGTCCTAGATCGGGAGTCCGGCCAGAGCGGGGAGGCCGGGGAGTCCGGGACCGCTGAGTGCCTAGGCGTTCGGGAAGGGTGACGGCGACCGCTCCCTGAACGGAAGCCGGCAGGGCTCACGTGCCGAATGCTGCCAGTGCCGGGCGCTTCAGGCCCGCACGGAACTGATCTTGTCGTTCCAGTCGAAGCCCACCTCGGGTCCGTACCGCTCGCTACTGGTGTGGGACGGAGCCGGTCGCAGTGTGCGGAAGTGGCTGCGGACAGTTCCGATTCGGTGCTCGTGACCGCGGTAGTCCGCGTCCTCATAGATCCGCATGGGTCTGCCGGTGTTGTTGACCAGGGAGGAGGCCCGATCGTTCATGCCCTGTCCGAGGTTGGCAACCGCCACCCGAGTGGCGAACATGTTGCCGCCCGTCGGCTTCTCATAGCCGCCCCACTCGTTCGTCGTGTAGTTGAAGTCGGGGTCGGCATACAGGCAGAAGTAGCCCTTCGGGCACGTATCGGGGCCTGCGGCCTCCGCGCCGTTCTTCCAGAAGAAGTCGGGCAACCTCTGCTCATCCGCTGCACTTGCGTGGCCTGCGGGGGCCAGCGCAAGCAGCACCCCGACCGCCACCACGACCCGGCTCATGCGCCTCAGCACAGTGATCCTTCCTTCTGCCATGGAGATCCTCCTCGGTCCCAACGCGCAGGCTGACGAATGGTCACGGCGCATAGGTCAGGCCCCACCAGGCCGCCACCGGGTCGCAGTCGAAGATCAACGTTTCACCTGGCGCAGCAGCAGGGTTCGGCCAACCGCTGCGCCGTCAGATTCATGACTCGGCGTGATCACACAAGTTGCGCCGCGGTGGCAGCGCGCTGGTCGGCGCGAGCTGTCAGCTGACTTCGGAAAGGAAGCCCTCTACCTTCGCTGTGAACGCCTGTGGGTCGTCCAGCCACGGGTAGTGGCCGGCGCCCGGCTGGATGGCGAGCTTCGCCTCGGGGAAGAGTGACGCGGCATCGGCGGCGGACTTGGCGGTGGGCCACAGGTCCACCTCGCCCGCGAGGAGCAGCACCGGGCTGGGCAGAGCGCCCAGGCGGCGCCGGAGTTCCTGGCTGTCGGGCGTGTAGTCCTTGTAGTAGTGCTCGCTGACGGGGAGCGAACGCTGGGCGGGGTCGGCGGCGGCGTGGGCGCGGGCGGCGTCGTCCCAGCGGCCGTACATCAGCGGCTCGAACGCGAATCGGTACGGAGCGGCCTCGGCGAAGGTGTTCGCGGTCTTCATGTGCCGGTGTGCCGTCACGGCCTCCGCGTGCCAGGGCTCGGCCGCGCGGGCGGCGATCACCTCATCCACGCCGGTGTCGGAGGGCAGCCCGACGGCGGCGAACGAGGGGGTGACCAGGGTCAGGCTGGTGAGCCGGTCGGGGTGGGCGGCGGCGTAGAGCATGGCCAGGCTGCCGCCGGCGGAGTGGCCGAGCAGGTCCACGCGGTCCAGGCCGAGGTGGTGGCGCAGCGCCTCGACGTCGGCTACCAGGCGGTCGACTCGGCAGGTGGCCAGGTCGGCGGGCATCGCCGAGCCGCCGGTGCCGCGCGTGTCGGGCAGGATCAGGGTGCGGTGGGCGGACAGGCCGCCCAGGTCGCCGAGGTAGTCGGCTGCGCGGCCGGGGCCGCCGGGGAGGCAGATCAGTGGCGGGCCGTCGCCGAGGGTACGGAAGGCGAGCGTGGTTCCGTCGTACGAGGTGAAGAACTCCATGGCGGACAGCCTGTGGGCCGGCGGCCGGATCCGGCTATCGTTCAGCCACGGCTAAACGATCAGAGGGCGGGGCGGACATGGCGGTGGAGATCCGGCTCTCGGCGGCCGAGGTGGCACGGGTACGGCTCGCGGTGTCGCCGCTGGCCGAGACGGTGCTCGGAGTGCGGGCGGCGCTCGGTGTCGGCGGGCACGAGGTGCACCTGCCGTGGGTGCGCGAGGCGCAGCCGGTGCTGGCTGGGGAGTCGGAGTTGCCGTTGCTGCGGACACTGCTCGAAGGCTGCCTGCCGTCGTTCCTGTTTCCGGTGCCGCAGGAGCGCTTGCCGGCGTTCGAGGCCGAGTTGGCGGGCTTGCGGGCGACGGACCCGGCATACGTCGTGGCGGAGTGCGCCGCCGCGCTGGGTGCCCGGGCCGCGAAGCTGCCGGGGCCGACGGTGCTGTTGGAACGGGTCGCCGATGCGCTGACGCGCTGCCACGCCCGACTGGTGGCCCCGCACTGGGGACGGATGCGGGCCGTGCTGGAGGCGGACCTGGGCCGGCGCGCGGTGGCGCTGGTGGACGGCGGAGTGGAGGGGCTCTTCGCCCAGTTGCACGGTGATGTGGTGTGGCGCGAGGGCGAGTTGGTGGTGCACGGGCGCCGCCGCCCGGGTGCGGTGTGGACGGTCGAGGCGGGCGGGCACGGGCTGGTGCTGATGCCGTCCGTCTTCGGCTGGCCGGACGTGATCGTCGACTACTCCCCGCGCACCGCCGCCTCCATCCGCTACCCGGCGTCCGGCGTCGGACTGCTCTGGGAACAGCCCCGCCCGACCTCCGCCGGCCTCACCGCCGTCCTCGGCCGCACCCGCGCCGCACTGCTCGCCGAGCTCGGCGAACCGCTGAGCACCCCCGACCTCGCCGCCCGCCTGGGTGTCACCGCCAGCGCCGTCTCCCAGCACCTCGGCGCCCTGCGCGGTGCGGGGCTGGTGACGACCCGCCGCACGGGCCGCACCGCCGTACACCTGCGCACCCGGACAGGCACGGCGCTCGTGGCCAAGCCGGCGCGCTGACCCGGGTCGGACGGCGCTCCGACCCCTCGCCACCAGCCACATCAGAGAATTGCTCTGAGGCAGCGCCGAGCGCGCACGGCGCAGGCAGCTCCGCAGAAGTTGAGCCAGAGCCCGAGAACGGGCAGCGCCACGACCCCAACGAAGTCGAACAACTCGTGTGCCTCGGTGTTCTCGCTGGAGAGAGCGGAGGGCTGGCCTCGTACGGGCGGTAGCGGCTGCCTACTCGACCAGGCGCGGGGTCAGCGGTGAGGTGCGGGCGGCCATGAGGTTGGGGAGAGCAGGCGGGCGCGGCCCCGGCTCCTCCGGCTCCGCGACGTGGCAGGGCCCGGAGGAACCGGGGGAGTGCCGCCGTTATGGCCCCGTGCTGGGCCGTACGAGCAGCAGGCCCGCGCTGTAGGAGCGGGCGCGGCCGATGCCGGTGGCGAGGGCGTCGGCGAAGGCGTGCGGGTCGGTGACGGTGAGGGTGCCCTTGATCTCGGCGCGGCCGATCTTGGTGCCCTGGTGTTTGGCGGCCAGGCCGAGCTTGGGCAGGATGCGGATCGCCATGGTCTCCGGGTCGCCGTCGGCGCCGATGCGGCGCACGCCGGCCGGGCCGACGCGTTCGGTGCCGACGGGCTGGAGCCGGGCGGCGAACCACTCCTTGACGTGGCGCGGTGTGGTGTCGGAGAGCCGCTTGCGGACGAGCGTGCCGTCGCCGGTGGGGGTCTGGCGGTCCCGGGTCGGGTTCACGATGATTCGGAAGCCGTAGGTGGCGCCCGTGCGCACCGTGGTGTCGACCTGGAGGAGGGCGATCCTGTCGGCCAGCGCCGCGCGGGGGATGGAGGACCAGTCGGGCTGGACGCGCGACTGGACGATCAGGACCAGGCTGTTGTTCTTCAGGTCCAGCGTCCAGGTGTTGAGGATGCCCATCTGGGCGCGCGGGTCGGGCTCGCCGGGTTCGGTCCAGCCGTAGAAGCCGGACATGACCAGCCGGTGCATGACGTGCGGGTCGAGGATCGCCTTCTGTGCCAGGGCGTGCGTCGCGTCCAGGTGCAGGATGCTGTGGCAGGCCACGAAGCGGGCGGTGTCGGTGGAGGCAGTGGTCACAGCAGGTGGTCCCATCCGATGGATGCGCCGGGTTCGATGCGGACGCGCTTCTCCCAGCGGGGCGCGTAGGCCCGGTGCACGGTGTGGAAGGTGATGGGGTGGTCGGTGACCGAGGAGGCCCCGCCGGTGTCGGGGGGCACCTCGATCCAGGTCCAGGGGACGGGCGTGGAGTCCTCCGAGAGCAGTCTGGTGGCCGCGAGGACGTCCTCGATGCGGCCGGGGTGGACGCCGCCGGAGATCTCACCGGCGGGCGGGCAGTTCTTGCGCCCGAGCCACAGCAGGCGCTTGGGCTGTTCGAGGGCGTCGGCCAGCTCCTCCAGCAGGTCCTTGTCCGGGTGCTCGACGGCGGCGACGAACTTGGCGTCCGCCAGGTAGCTGCGGCTGGTGATCATCGGGTCGCGGCCGACCTTGCGGGCCAGCAGCGGGCCGCCCTCCGGATCGGGGGCGATCCCCTTGGGGGCTCCGTACCAGTCGGTGACGGCCCGGGCCGTCAGGGCGCCGAAGGTGGGGCCGGTGGCCGTGTCCAGGGCGGTGGCAGCCCGTTGGGCGCGCCGGTGGTCGGTGATCAGGTCGCGCGGGCGCAGCGGGTACCGGCCGCCGCCGACGGTGTGGTAGTCGCGGACGGGGGTTCCGGGCCGGTCGGCGCGGACGGCGAAACGGAGTTCGTCGAGCGGCTTCAGCGGCCTGTCCGGGTGCGCCGGGTCCGCCGGTTCGTCGCGGGAAAGGCCGGCGGCGGCCGCGAGCATGCCGATGAAGCCGGACTTGGTCGGCCTGAGGTGGGTGTCGCGCCGGTCGAAGCGGGAGACGAGGCCCCAGGCCTGGAGGGGCCCGGCGAGCCGGGCCAGGAGCACGTACGGCCGGCTCACGGGGCGGTCAGCTCCTCGGCGGTGTCGGCCTCGATCGCGGACAGGGCGCCTGTGGCGGCGAGTTCGGCCAGGAGGTCCTGGATGCCGAGGTCGTAGGTGAGGACGCGGCCGTCGGCGATGTCGGAGCGCTTGCGGGTGACGAGGCGGTGGTGCGCCAGGAGCTTCCTGGCCGCGGCGCGGCTGGCGCCGCCGTCGGCTTGCTCGTCGATGGGCTCCTCGAAGACGGCGGAGTAGTTGAAGGGGCGCTTGCCGTCGAAGGCGAGGACCAGTTTGGGCAGGGAGCCGGTGGCGGCGGTGGTGTTCTTCTTGGCGGCCGGCACGGCGTCGATGAAGGCGTCGACGAACTGGCGCTCGGCGGCGACGGCGGCCCGGTCCGCCTCCTCCGCGCCCATGCCGCCGGCCATCAGGTTGACGCGCAGCTGGACGCGGTCGAGGGCGGCGTGCCGGTAGAAGGTGCCGGAGATGAGGGACTGGTAGCCGGTCATGCCGGCGCCGGCGTCGTCCGCGGCGTCCAGGTAGTCCAGGGCGTTGGCCTTGCGGCGGATCTTGGAGTCGTCGGCGGCGCTGTAGAAGTCGTCGATCTGGGCTGCTGCGTGCACGGTGAAGGCGGGGCCCGTCATCACGGCGCCGTCGACGTTCGGGGAGTCGGCGATCTCGGCGAGGAAGCGGCCGTAGAGGGCGATGTCGATGGCGTCGCGGGGGGCGAGGGCCGCCAGGACGGCCGCACGGACGGTCCTGGGCAGTGCCGGGATGCCGGTCTCCGCGGGGGCCTCCTCGACATCGACGGGCAGCACGTCCTCGTCGGACTTCGCCGTGCGCTTCCTGCTCTTGGCCTTGGCGGCCTCGGCGGCTTTGCGGGCCTCCTCGAACTCGCCGACCCAGGAGAGGACTTCGTTCCGGTGGGCGTGGACGAACTCCGCCAGCTTGGTGCCGGCGTCCTCGGGGGCGAAGAGCAGGACCTTGGTGAGGTTGCGGGTGCGCTCCTTGTCGCCGAACTTGAGGCCCACGCCCTCCAGGACGGCCTTGGCGACGGGCAGGGCGTCGGGTTCCTCCCAGCCCAGGCCGCGCAGGGCTTCCGCGGTGAGCAGGGCCCACTCGCGGGTGCGGATGCCCATGGTGTAGCCGGCCAGGGCTCCTTCTCCGGAGTTGGCCTTCTCGCGGCTGAGGGTGCGCTCGGCCCGGCGGCGGGCCTGGGAGGTGATCAGGTTACGGGTCTCGCCGCCGAACGGGATGATCTTCGCCATGCCGTTCTCGTCGCGGACCGGCAGGACGGCGACCAGGCTCTCCAGGGCGTGCAGGGACAGGAACTGGTGGCCGTCGAGTCGGTCGGACACGGCGTTGGTCCGGATGATCGTCATATCGTCAGCCGTTCTTCTTCGCGGAGTATTCGGGGGTGTAGAAAGCGCGGGCCCAGCTGTACGGGGTCGCCCGGCGGGGTGCCTTCCACGCGGACAGGTCCACGGCGAGCCGGGCCCAGGACGGCGGTGCGACCTCGCAGGCCCGCGCGCGTTCGACGGCGTGCTGCAGGTGGCGGACCGGAAGCTCGCGGGAGGCCACCAGGCGGTCGAGGAGGCGCCTGGCACCCGGGTCGTTGGGGCCCCGGCCGGCGGGGGAGCCGATGCGGCGCAGGGCGTCGCCCATCGAGCCGTAGCCGGCCTGGGGGGCGCTCCTGCCGGCGTGGTAGCGGGCGAAGAGGAAGGCGACCTTCTCGAAGACCGGCCGGTGGGCCTCCTCGGGGCTGAAGGAGGCCGCCCGCAGCCTGGATTCCGACAGCGCCTCGGGCCGGCGCAGGTCGGCCAGGCGGCCGTAGTCGTGGGACCACACCAGGCTGCACAGCCAGTTGGTGAGGCGCTGCTCGGGGGGCCGCTCGGCCTCGGGGCCACCGTCGGGACCGGCTTCGGCACCTGTGCTGGGCTTCAGGATCTCGGTCAGGTCCAGCGACAACTGCTCGTCAATCACGCGGGGGCTCCTTCAGGTACGGCGGGCAGGCCGAGCTCGCCAGCTTCCTCTTCAACTGCGACTCCGCCTTGGCCCGGGCGTTCATGCCCCGCCCGCCGGGCGGCAGCGACGTCAGACGGGCCCTGAGGACCCTCCAGGTCAGTTCGTGGATCTCCCGGCCGAAGTCGGCCAGGGGGCCCTCGCCGGCATCGATGCCGTCGCTCACCTCGGCGATCAGCACGGAGAAGTGGTCGGCGGCGCCGGCCCACAGCTCCGGTTCGGCGTGGAAGCGCCTGAGCAGCGACGCCTTGTCGGACGGCTTGGGATTGGGGTAGGCCTCGTCACGGGCGACGGCCGCGGCCGCGTACAGGGCCTTGGCGGCGAACTCGCAGATCAGCGAGCCCTCGTCGGCGGCCCACTTGAGCTGCTTCTCCCGGCCGGGAACGTAGGGGAAGGTGTCCGACACCCAGGCCGTGGCGGTCGCCTGTCGGGAGATCAGGCCCACCGCGGTCAGGTCCACCCGCCGATCGCGCACGCGGGCGAGGCGGTCGTACAGATCGGTCCCCTTGGCCAGCTCCGGATCGGCCTTGAACGTGGCCGCGTACACCGCGTGTGACTCCCGCCAGAGCGCGCGGTCCTCGCTCGGCCGCAGGGCCTCCGGCCCGCCGTCCTTCCTGCCCGGCACCAGGACCGCGTCCTGGAGATGGACGGGCGCCAGCGGGTCGAGCAGCTCCCCGGCCGCCCTGAGGACCCGGTCGACCACCAGCCTGCCGTCGACCAGGGCGGGCCTCAGGAGGATCGACCGGCCGAGGAAGGAGTGGAGGTCGGCCGGCCCGTCCGGCAGCCGCGACACCTTCCGGCCGCGGAAGGCACGGCGGCTGCCGGGGCGGCCGTCGGTCCAGGAGTAGTTGAACGTGCCGACGTCCCCGGGCGCGCACGGCGTGATGTTCAGCCGCAGCGTGTCGCCCAGCGTCCTTCCCCTGGCCAGCACGCGGATCCGGGTGCCGAGGCGGCCCACGGCCTGGTAGGTCAGCTGCGGGCCCAGCCAGTCGGCCTTGGCCATGGCCCGTCCGCCGAGGCCGTACGCGTGCTGGGTCAGCATGGCCCGGAACGCCGCGTCCGGCGGCATCGGCTCGGGGTCGTGCAGGTGCACCTTGTCGAAGAACTGGTTGTAGTCACCGGTGCGTTCGATGACGAGCTGGGCCGAACCGACCCCGTGCCCGGCCATGAACGGGGCCAGCAGCGCGTTCTGGCCCAACGGGCGCTCCGGGTGGAACAGGTCCCAGTGGTCGGCCGGCTCGCCCTCCAGCCACTCGGCCGCCTTCTCCAGCGACTGCCCCTCCTGCACCCACCGGTGCCATGCGCCGGGCGTGGCCGGAACGCACGCGGACGCGTACATGATCGCCATCAGGTATTCGAGGACGGCGACCTCCTCGCCGGGAGTCGAGCTGACCAGCGCAGTGAAGTCGTCGGCGCTCCTCAGGAGTTCGACCAACCCCGCCCGCCGGACCTTGGCCGGGCATAGAGTCGGGTCCTCCTCCGCCGACCGTCGGCGGGCCCCGGGACGTGTCAGTACCGGCTGGCATGCTTCCGTCCGCGGGTCCCAACTCGGCAGCGCGCCCCGGGAATCCGAGAAATCCCGGGAAGATCCTATAAATTGACGGTTCGTCACAGAGCGGACCCTACTGGTACGGGAGCGGCCACGTGACGGATCCTGGGGACATCACCCGTGCGGGGGTTACGGTCTGGGGAAAGACCGACCTCTTCAAGGTCAGTGAGAAGCGCGGCGGTCCGGCCTGGAACCCGCTCCTCGCCCACATGCTCGACGTCGCCGCCTGCACCGGAGAGCTGTGGGACCACTACCTCGCGACACCCGTCCGCGACCGTCTCACCGAAGCGCTGGGCTCCGGCAGCGCCGACCTCGCCCGACGGAACACGATGTTCTACGCGGCACTGCACGACCTGGGGAAGGCCTCGGCGGGCTTCCAGCTCCGGTTCTTCGACACCGATCGGGGACACGTTCGCAAAGCGGCGAAGGAGTGGCTCGTGAAGGCCCGCGAGCACCGGCTCCCGCTCCCCGCGGACCTCCGCGCGGCCCGCAGGTTGCGGCACGAGCTCGTCACCGCCTTCTGTCTGCCCAGGCTGCTCGGCTGCGCCTGCGGGGACTGCGGCGGCACGGGCGTCCCGCACCTCGGCCTCCACCGGGTCGCCCTGCTCCTCGGCGGCCACCACGGTCACATCCCCGGCCCTGACCTCCTCGAACGGGCGCCGACGGCAGCCCCCGCCGAGGACTGGGACGACATCCACCGCTTCCTCCTCACCGCCCTGGCGCGGCTGCTGGACGTCGACCTGGACCGCCTGCCGGAACAGACCTCCCTGTCCCGTCCGGCAGCCCTTCCGCTCTTCGCCGGGCTGGTCGTCACCGCCGACTGGATCGCCTCCGACGACAACCGCTTCGACTACCGCGCCGGGGGGAGCATCCGGCAGTGGTGGCAGGACGCGAAGGAGCAGGCGCGCACCGCGGTGCGCGAACTGCGGCTCCGCGCCTGGGAACCGAAGCCCGCGCCCTGGGCACAACTCTTTCCCGACACCCCCGGCCCCCGCCCGTTCCAGACCGCGGCCATGAACGCCGCACCGGCAGAGGGCCCGGCCCTGGCCGTCATCGAAGCCGGCACCGGAGCGGGAAAGACCGCCCTGGCCCTCTGGCTCGCTCACCACCTCGCCCGCACCAACGGCTACCACGGCCTCTACACGGCGATGCCCACGCGTGCCGCCACCGACCAGGCCGCCGTGGAGCACATCGACTTCCTCACCCGAGCCTTCGGCCGCCCCGCCGAAGCCAACCTCGCCATCGTCCACGGGGCCGCCGAAGCGACGGACACCGTGCACCGGCTCCTCGACACCGGCGAGGCCAGCACCCCGCCGGACGACCTCACCGACCTCACGCCGTTCGTGGAATCGACCATCTGCGACCGCCACGACCGGGAAGCGGGCACCGCGGTGGTCCTCGACCCCTGGTACCTCCGCCGCTGCCTCGGCCTGGTCTCCACCTTCGGCGTCGGCACCGTCGACCAGGTCACCCTCGCCTCGCAGCGCTCCGCGCACTGGTTCCTGCGCCTCTTCGGCCTTGCCAACAAGACCGTCGTCATCGACGAGGCCCACGCGTACCAGCTGTTCCAGGAACGGCTGCTCGCCGCGGCCGTCTCCTGGCTCGCCGACGCGGGAGCCTCCGTAGTGGTCCTCTCCGCGACGCTCCCCGCCGCCGCACGCGAGGCGCTGATCACCGCGTGGTGCCGTGGCCACCGCACCACCGCCGAGCCCACCGACGCCCAAGGCCCCATCACGTTCGTCGACCAGTACGGCCGCATCACCCGCACCGCCCCCGACGAACCGCCGGCCGAACTCCACACCCAGCTCGACCTGCTCCCCGACCCGGGTGCTGCGGCCCTCGCCGACCGCCTCCTGAGCGAAGCCTCCGGCGGAGGCATCACCACCGTCATCCGCAACCGGGTCGGCGCCGCCCACGACCTCTACGTGCACGCCCTCGACCGGGCCGAGAGCCACGGCTGGTCCCGTGACGAGATCCTGCTCCTGCACGGAAGGCTCGCCCCCCGCGACCGGCTGCCGAGGGAAGCCCGGATCCGCCGGCTCATCGGCCCGGGGGAGAAGCGGGACGCGCCCAACCCCCGGCGCCCGGCCCGGCTGCTCGTCATCTCCACCCAGGTGATCGAACAGTCGCTGGACCTGGACAGCGACCGCCTCTACACCGACCTGGCCCCCGTCGACCTGCTCATCCAGCGCCGCGGGCGCCTCCACCGGCACGCCGTCAACGACAGCGCCGGTACGCGCCCGGCCGCCATGCGCACGCCCCGGATGACCGTCCTGTGGCAGCCGGACCAGGAGCACCTGCCACTCGTCCAGCCCCCGGAGCGCCGCACCCCGGGCAACCGCGACGCCCTCGTGTACGCGCCCTACGCGCTCGCCGCGACCTGGCACCAACTCACCGAGCGCACCACCGAGGACGCCTGCCCGCAGTGCGAGGACGCCCGGCGGGCCGATCCGGGCTCCCGCATCGCCTGCCTGTCCACCCCGCGCGACAACGAGTCCCTGATCGAATCCGTCTACGACCCGCGGCCCTTTCCCCGGACCTCCACGGGCCGCCTGCTGTCGGCGACCTGGGAGAGCTGGAGCGCCGACCTCGCGAAGCACACGAACGCCGCGAAAGCCTACGCCCTGCAGCCCTACCACCCCGACGACGGCACCCCCGTCGACATCCACCTCCTGGAGAGCGGCGGCGCGAACGGTCACGGCACGGACGGTGCTCCGGGCCTGGCAGCCCGCTCACGCCTCGCGGAGCGCTCCGTCGAAGCGGTCCTGCTGTACCACCACCCCTCGGCGGAGGAACACCCCAGCAACCACTACAGCTACGACCCGCAAGGCCGCATCAGGGCGGACCTCAAGCGGTACAGTCGCCGCGCCACCGAGCGTGCCGCCCGGCGGGCCCAGCAGCGGAACCTGCTCCTCAACACCGTGTCCGTCCCGCACCACTGGTTCGAACACCTCCCGCCCGCCGAATACTGGGAGAACCCGGACATCGGAGTGCTGCGCCACCGGCACGTCATCATCCTGAAACCGGACGGCACGAGCCCGGAGTGGAGCGCGCTCAAGCGGCTCCGCTACGACCCGGACAGGGGCCTGCACCTCGCCTTCCGGCGGTGAAGGGCACGGAGGGCGGTAGCGCGGCTCTTGCCGCGCGCTCGACGTGGGTTCGACGGAGGCGGGTGTCCCGTCCTACCGGGCGGGGCGGGCGGCGGCGAGGAGGTCGTGGAGGAGGGGGAGCAGGTCCTCGGGGGTGGCCGCGGTGAGTTCGTCGAACGCGCCGCCGGCGCGGGCCAGGACGATTCCGGCGAAGGCGGCCGTCGCCAGTTCGGCGCGCAGCCGGGGCCGGTCGGCCTGTTCGGCGGTGAAGCGGTCGTGGAGCGGTTGCACCAGGCGCTCGTGGAGGAAGGAGCGGGCGGCCTGCTGCACCTCGGTGTTGTCGCCGGGCAGGACCGCGGCCTGGAAGCTCGGGCCGGGGCCGCGCTGGGCGAGGCGCTCCAGCAGGGTGCGCAGGCGGTCCTCCTCCAGGAGGTCGGCCGGTGCGGTGTCGCCCAGCTCCAGCCGGACGGTGGCCAGGTAGAGCTGCGTCTTGCCGCCGAAGTACCGGGCGATCAGGGCCGGGTCGACGCCGGCCCGTTCGCCGATCTCCCGGATGGTGGTGCGGTCGAATCCGCGCTCGGCGAAGAGTTCCGTCGCTGCCCGGATCAGGAGTTCCCGGCTGCGGGCCGCGTCCCGGCGCCGGGGTGCGGGGGACGGCTCCGGACGGCTGCCGCCCTCGGGGGCGGATCCGCCGGCCTCGGGGGTTGTGTCGGTCACCGTTCGGTCCCGGCGCGTAGGACGGGTGCCGTGCTCTCGCCGGCGACCACCTCGTCGATGTCCTCTGCCACGATCAACCCCTCGTCCACGCGCGCACCCCTCCGGAGGGCGGTCGCGGCACCGAGCCGCGGCAGGACGATCGTAGCCAGGCCGATCACCACCCACACCGCGCAGCCGATCAGGGCCGCGTCCCGGTAGCCGCTGTCGGTGGGCAGCCGGCGTCCCGGTTCGGTGTGCGCCTGGAGCAGGGCGCCGCACAGCGCGCTGCCGCTTGAGTAGCCGATGTAGCGCAGCACCTGGTTGAAGCTGACCGCGCTGCCGACCTCGTGGGCGGGCACCGCATCGACGATCAGTCCGGGCATCACGGCGAAGGTGCAGCCGACGCCGAGTCCGGCGACGGCCATCACCACCAGGAGTTCCCAGAGGTGGTCGCGGGCGGACAGGAAGAGCAGCATCGAGGCCAGCGAGACGGTGCAGCCCAGCGGGAGCACCACGGCGGAGGAGGTGCGCCGGGCGAGGCCGGGGACCACCTTGCTGGACAGCAGGCTGGCCGCCGAGAACGGCACCAGGACGAGGCCGGCCACCACGACCGAGGCACCGAGCCCGTAGCCGGTGCCGGTCGGGGTCTGGACGTAGCGGATCACCAGGGACATCAGCAGGTACATCCCGACGCCCGCGACCAGGCCGGCCACGTCCGCGGTCAGGACGACGGGGTTGCGCAGCGAGCGCAGGTCGACCAGCGGGTGAGCGGTGCGCAGCTCGTGCCACACCCAGCCGACCAGCAGCACCAGGGAGAGGGCCGCCACCGTGCACAGCATGGCGCTGCCCCAGCCCCAGGTCTCGCCCTCGCTCAGCACCAGCAGCAGTCCGACCAGGGCCAGGCCGAGCAGTACCGCGCCCGGCGCGTCCAGCGGGCGCCGCTCGCGGTCCGTGGTCGGGGGCAGGACCAAGGAGGCCAGGACCAGCGCCAGGGCGCTGATCACGGCGCCGAACCAGAAGCCCGCGTGGATGCCGAAGGACTCGGCGATCAGGCCGGTGATCGGGTAGCCGAGGCCGACGCCGGCGACGGTGGTGACGGACAGGAGTGCGACCGTCGAGCGGGAGGCCGCGGGGGGAAGGCTGTCCCGTGCGGTGGCGATGGCGAGCGGGGTCAGTCCGAGTCCGACGCCTTGCAGTGCGCGCCCCGTGACCAGCCAGCCGAAGCCGAGTGGCAGCGCGGCCAGCACGCTGCCGAGCACGACCACCGCGGCGGCGGCGAGGGTGACGGTACGGCGGTGCGGTCCGTCGCCCAGGCGGCCGAGCACCGGGGTGGCGACCGCTCCGACCAGCATGGTGATGGTCAGGGACCACTGGGCCTCGGAGAGCGAGACGTGGTCGACGGCCGCGATGGTGGGGATCATCGGCGCACCGAGACTGCTGATCACCGCCACCACTGCACTGAGGAAGGCCAGGACGGGCACCAGCGCCCGCTCACGTCGCGTCGGCAGCGGCTCCATGGACGTGTGCTCCTCGGTGTCATCATGTGATGTCATCGTTCGATGTCATCACATGATGACATAGCCGGGCCGCGGTGCCGAGACCCGCATCAACGGGGTGGGTGCACAAGCGGAGCCCGCCCGGTCGGGGTGATCGGGCGGGCTCCGGGTGTGGCGGGCGGGGTGCGGGACGGGGTTACGGCGTCGGGCTACCGGGCGGACATCCGCAGGGCGCCGTCCATCCGGATGGTCTCGCCGTTGAGGTAGTCGTGCTCGGTGATCATGGTGACCAGGCGGGCGTACTCGGCGGGCTGGGCGAGCCGCTGGGGGAAGGTGACGCCGGCGGCGAGGCCGGCGCGGACCTCGTCGCCGAAGCCGGCCATCATCGGGGTGTCCACGATGCCGGGGGCGATGGTGACCACCCGGATCCCGTACTGGGCGAGGTCACGGGCGGCGGTGATGGTCATGCCGGCCACGCCCGCCTTGGAGGCGGCGTAGGCGATCTGGCCGACCTGGCCCTCGAAGGCGGCGATTGACGCGGTGTTGACGACGAGGCCGCGCTGGCCGTGGGCGTCCGGCTCGTGGCGGGCGATCGCCTCGGCGGCCAGGCGCATCACGTTGAAGGTGCCGAGCAGGTTGACGTTCAGCACGGTGCGGAAGAGGTCCAGGTCGTGCGGGCCCTTGCGGCCCAGGACGCGGGCCGAGGGGGCGATGCCGGCGCAGTTGACCGCGAGGCGCAGCTCGGCGCCGTCGGCGTCGATCCGGGCCAGGGCCTCGCGGACCGGCTCCTCCTCGGTGACGTCGGCGGCCAGCAGGGTGACCCCGTCCGGCTGCGGGCCGGCGGCGGCGACGGCCTTGTCCAGGTCCAGGCCGTAGACGGTGGCGCCGCGCGCGGCGAGGGCGGCGGCGGTGGCCGCACCCAGGCCGGAGGCGGCACCGGTGACCAGGGCGGCGGAACCGTTGATGTCCATGAAGAACTCCTCGTGGTGGCGGAAGCGGAAGCGGGGCGGGAAGAAACGGCAGTGGCAGCGGCAGGTCAGGGGGTGAGCCCGCGGCTGATCACGAGCCGCTGGATCTGGTTGGTCCCCTCGAAGATCTGCATGATCTTCGCCTCGCGCATGTAGCGCTCGACCGGGAAGTCGCGGGTGTAGCCGTAGCCGCCGAGCACCTGCACGGCGTCGGTGGTGACCTTCATGGCGGCGTCGGTGGCGACCAGCTTGGCGACGCTGGCCTGCCGGCCGAACGGGCGCCCTGCGTCGCGGCGGCGGGCGGCGTCCAGGTAGGTGGCGCGGGCGGAGTCGACGGCGGCGGCCATGTCGGCGAGCAGGAAGCCCAGGCCCTGGTGGTCGATGATCTTCCGGCCGAAGGTGGTCCGCTCGTTCGCGTAGGCCACGGCGGCGTCCAGGGCGGCCTGGGCGAGGCCGGTGGCGCAGGCGGCGATGCCCAGGCGCCCGGAGTCGAGGGCGCTGAAGGCGATCTGCAGGCCCTGGCCCTCCTCGCCGATCAGCCGCGCCTCGTCCAGCCGGGCACCGTCCCAGTAGGCGGCGGCGGTCGGGATGCCCTGGAGGCCCATCTTCTTCTCGGGCGCGCCGAAGGTGAGGCCGGCGACGGCCCCGGGCGCCAGGAAGCAGGAGACGCCGCGGTTGCCGGGGGCGGTGCGGGCGAAGAGCGCGTAGAACCCGGCCTTGCCGCCGTGGGTGATCCAGGACTTGGTGCCGGTGATCCGGTAGGCGCCGTCCTCGGTCCGGTCCGCCTTGCAGGCCAGCGCGGCGGCGTCCGAGCCGGCCTGCGGCTCGGAGAGGCTGTAGCCGCCGACGGTCTCCCCGGCCAGCATGGCCGGCAGCCACCGCTCCTTCTGCTGGGCGGTGCCGAAGCCGTTCAGCGGATGGCAGGCCAGCGTGTGCACGCTGGTCGCCACGGCGACCGCCGCCCAGCGTGCGGCCAGCTCCTCCAGCACCTGGAGGTAGACCTCGTACGGCTGGCCCCCGCCGCCGTACTCCTCCGGGTAGGGCAAGCCGAGCAGCCCCGCCTTGCCGAGGATGGCGAACAGTCCCTCGGGGTAGCTCTCGCTGCTCTCGTGCTGCTCGACCCGGGAGGTGAGTTCCCGGTCGGCGAGGTCGCGGACGAGGGCGATCAGGTCCTCGGCTTCCTCGGTGGGGAGCAGGCGGTCGACGGCCATGGTGGCTCCAAGCGGTACTCAAAGCGGTACGTCAGTACCGGATAGAGTAGAGGATGAGCGGGCCCTGAAATACTGCTCCGGTGATGGAGACCTCAGGAACAGGCGCCCCGAAGCTGACCGGACGCGGTGCCGCGCGCCGGTGGGAGCTGTTCGAGGAACTGGTCACCTTGCTGATCGGCGAGGGCTTCGCCCGCTTCACCCTGGACGACCTGGCCGCCCGACTGCGCTGTTCCAAGCGCACGCTGTACGGGCTGGCGGGCAGCAAGGAGCAACTGGTCCGCGCCGTCGTGGTGCACTTCTTCCGGCGCGCCACCGGCCATGTGGAGGCCGCGCTGGCCGCCGAGTCCGACCCCGTCGACCGGCTGGCCGCCTACCTGCGTGCGGTCGCGGCCGAACTGGCCCCGGTGTCACCGCAGTTCTTCGACGACGTGGCTGCCTTCGGGCCCGCCGCCGAGGTGTACGAGCGCAACACCCGGGCGGCGGCCGCCCGGGTGCAGCAGCTGATCGCGGAGGGCGTGGCGGCCGGCGCGTTCCGCGACGTCCAGGTCGCCTTCGCCGCCGAGGTGATCACCTCGGTGATGGTCCGCATCCAGCAGCGCCAGGTGGCCGCCGCCACCGGCCTGGCCGACGCCGAGGCCTACGGCCACCTCGCCGAACTCCTCCTGCACGGGCTCGTCCGCTGAGCGATCCGCGGCCCGATAACCGCGCAGGGTCCTCAGGGTCCTCAGGGCCCGCTGCCTGCGGCCCCGGCCCCCGCCCCGGCCCCCGGCCCCAGCCCGGCCGCGGCGTCCTTACGGCGTCCCTGCCGCGCTCTAGCGGCGTCCGTACGGCGCCACTGCGGCGGGGCTACGGCGCCGCTACGGCACCACCGCGGCGGCCACCAGCGGGAAGGCCACCACCAGCGCGTACGCCCAGCCGTACCCGAAACCGCCGATCAGTGCGCCCACCGTCGGGCCCACGCACGCCGCGGCGGCGTTCTGCACGGTGGTGTGGACGCCCAGGGCCCGGCCCGCCCACGCCGAACCCGCGTACTCGGCCACGGCGGTGAAGGAGAGACCGTTCGTCGACACCGTCACCACGCCCGCCGCCGCCAGTGCCGCCACCGCCACCGCCGAATCGGTCAGCACCCCCGCGGCCAGTACCGCCAGTACTCCGGCCGCGGTGAGTGCCAGCCGCCGCATCGGGCCCGTCCGGCTGCCCGTCAGGTCCGACCAGCGCCCGGCCGCGAGACGCGCGCCCGCCCCGGCGAGCTGGACGCAGGCCAGCAGTGGTCCGGCCGTCGACGGCGCCCAGCCGCGCTCGTCCACCAGGAAGACCAGCGCGAACACCGACACCGTGAACTGCGGTACGACCAGCAGGGTGGCCGCGCCGTGCAGCCGCCACAGCACCGGCGTCCGGTACGGGCTCGCGGCCCGGGCGCCATGCCCGCCGGCCGGGCGGGCGGGATCCCGGACGGCCCCGACCACCAGCAGCGCGGCACCCACGCTCAAGCCACCCAGCACCAGCAGCGCGAAGGCCCGTCCGTGCACGGCCAACGGCGGCAGCAGCAGCGCGGCCACCGCGACGCCCAGCGGCAGAGCGGTCTGCCGCAGCCCCATGGCAAGCCCCCGTTCCCGCGCCGGGAACCACCCCAGGATCAGCCGCCCGCTCGACGCGTGCGCCGACGCCCCGGCCGCGCCTGCGAGCAGGAAGCAGACGCCCAGCCCGACCGGCCCGTGCACCGCCGCCGCGCCGACCAGCACCAGCCCGCCCAGCCCGAGCCCGGCCGCCAGCACCCACCGCTCACCCCACCGGTCCGCCGCCGCGCCCCACGCGGTGAGCGTCAGCACCAGCCCGATGGTCGGACAGGCCGCGAGCAGCCCCGCCCGGCCCAGCGAGAGGCCGTCCGCCCGCAGCGCGGGTATCAGGTACGGCAGCCCGAACTGGAACGCGCAGCCGGCCGTCATCGCCGCCATCCCGACGGCCAGTACCAGCCACCGCCGCCGGTCGTCCTGTCCTTCGCCCTCGTCGTTCACACCCGGCAGCTCAGCAGATACCGCGGGAATCCGACAGGACACGTCCGACTGCCGGACGGCCCGGCAGCAGGGCCCGGCCGACAGCGTCCGGTTCACCGCCGCGGCCGCGTCCGGCTCACCGCCGCGGCCGCGTCCGGCTCATCGCCCGTCGCTCGTCGGCTTCCCCGCGGGGCCGTCGGCCTGCGCCCGGGTGCGGAGCCGGCCGCGGGCGGCGAGCCGGTCCAGCCGGCGCTGTTCCCCGGCCGCCCACGTCGCCACTCGTGCCGGGTCCAGCGGTCCGCCGTGGCCGACGTGCAGCCTGGTCGGCTTCAGCGCGAGCATGGCACGCAGGCTGGCCAGGTTGCCGAGCGGGTCGTCGTGGAAGGGCGGGTTGGCCGGCTTCCGGTGGGCGAGGCCGAGGAACGAGGTGGCGACCAGATCGCCCGCGACGAGGTCGCCCTCGTCCGTGAGGACCGAGATCGAACCGGCGGTGTGTCCCGGGGTGGGCATGATCCGGGCGTCGACGCCGTACTCGTCCAGCGTGCCCGGACCGTCGACCAGCAGGTCAGGCCGGAACGGTTCGGCGTGTTCGTGAAAGGCGTCCAGCCGGTCCAGGAAGCGGCCGAACCGTCCGGTGGGGAGGTACGGCTCCCGGATCCGGCCCGTCGTGTAGGGCCCGAGATCCGCGACGTGGGCGACCACCGGTGCCCCCGTTGCCCGGCGCAGTTCCGCGGCGGAGCCGAAGTGATCGATGTGGGCGTGGGTGATGACGATCGCCGAGACGTCGCGGGGCTCGACGCCGTGCTCGGCGATGCGGGCCAGGATCTTCGCGCCGCTGCCCGGGATGCCGGTGTCGACCAGGACCGCCCGACGGCCGAGGAGGAGATGGGCGTTGACGTTGCGCTTGCCCAGCACCGGTACCGGGATGACTGTGGTGTGTGCCATGGCTCTGACGCTATGGGGTGCCCGTATGAGCCGTTCCATGATTGTCCGGTGCGGATTCCTGTCCGTTCGTCTCATCGCGTGTAGGGTCCGGGCATGGATGTCCTCGCCGATGTGCTGTCCGCCACGAAGATCGGCGGTACGGTCACCGCCAGGGTGCGCGCCGCCGGGCCGTGGGGGATCGAGTTCCCGCACCTGCCCTCGGCGGTCTTCCACCACGTCACCCAGGGCAGCTGCTGGCTGCGCCGCCCGGGCGCCGAGCCGCTTCCCCTGACGGCGGGTGACCTCGTCCTGCTCCCGGCCGGCACCGGCCATGTGATGGCCGGCGACCCGACGGCCCCGGCAGTCCGGTTCGAGGACGTCACGCGGGCGCCCCGCAGCGGGCCGGGCGAGCCCGGCGTGCCGGGTGGGCCGGGTGGGCCGGGCACGCCCATCGACTTCCCCGGCACCGGACCGCAGACCCGCGTCGTCTGCGGCGGCTACCGCTTCGACACCCATGCCTCCCACCCGCTGCTGGCTCTTCCGCCCGTGCTGCTGCTGCCCGCCGACCCCTCGGCGCGCCGGCACGACCTCACCGAGACGCTGCGCATGCTGACCGCCGAACTGGCCGATCCGGCACCGGGCTCACAGACCATCACCGACCGCCTGGTCGACGTCCTCTTCGTCCACATCCTGCGGCAGTGGGCGGCCCTGCCGGGCTCTCCGGACCACGGCGCCGCCTGGTGGGCGGCCCTGCGCGACCCCGAAGTCGCCGCCGCGATCTCCCTCATCCACGAGGAACCCGGGCGGACCTGGACCGTGGAGAGCCTGGCGCGGGAGGTCGGAGTCTCCCGCGCCACCCTGTCCCGCCGCTTCACCCGCCTCGTCGGCGAACCCCCGCTGGCCTACCTCACCCGCTGGCGCCTGGAGATCGCCGCACGAAGGCTCCGAGAGACCAGCGAATCGGTGACCTGCATCGCCAACACCGTCGGCTACACCTCCGAGTTCGCCTTCTCCCGCGCCTTCACCCGCCACCGCGGCACCCCGCCCACCCGCTACCGGGCCACCCACGCTCGGTAGCGACGTCGGTCAGGCCCGCCCCGGGCCGCTGCGTCAGTTCGAAGCCGGCCGCTTCAGCTCGAAGATGAGCGAGCGGACCTCGGTGCTTCCGGTGTTGTGCGTGGAGTGGTCCACGGCCGGGGACCACATCGTCGAGCCGGCCACGAGCGAGACCTCGACGGTCGCACCGGACTCGTCGGTGAAGGCCGCCTGCCCGTCCGCGAGGTTGTAGACGAGGTTGTCGTGGTGGTGGTGCATGGCTGTCGTGGCACCGGGCTGGAGCCGGGCTTCGAGCAGCCGCACCCGATCGTTCTCGAAGAGGACCTTGTACGCATCGGGCGCCACCTGCACAGCGTCGGCTGCCATGAGGATCTCCTGGTCGGGGGGAGGGGGAGGCGTCGTCGGCCTCCTGTCGACGGTAGCCACGCGGCGCACGGCCGTGCACGGTGGGACCGCCAGTCCGGTGATCCTGCCCCGCGGGCGCGATCCGTCAACTGCGGTGACCGGCGGGGGCGACGGGCCTGCCGGGCCGGCACAGCCATCCGACGGTCGACGGTCTCCGCGGCCAGTATCGTTTTCCAGGCGCCTCGGCTCCCGCCGGCCCGGTCGTCACCTCAGAGACTGTCTCCCCCGACCGTCACCCCGACCGTCACCTCCGGCCGTCGCCGGTCCCGAGGACCCCGAGGACTGAGATCCGGACAGGAGAGCAGCACGTGAGCACAGCGCACGCCGGCCCGGGCGACTACAGCCGGGTGCCGAATCCGGAGCAGGCCCTGAAGTACGCGATCCAGCACATCGCGGGCGACCGCGTCGAGATCGTCGAGGGAGTCATCACGCCCGTGTCACCGTCCTGGGCCCACGAGACCGCCGTCGACCTGATTCGCGAACAGATCGGGCCCCGCATGCGCGAGCTCGGCCTGCGCGCCGGCTCCGGGAACCTCGACCTGCCGGGCACGGAGAACTTCTACGTCCCCGACCTCGCCGTCGTGCCCGCCGAGCTGGCGAGGACGGAGGGCGCCCTCCTGCCGGACCAGACCGTGCTCGTCGTCGAGGTCACCTCGCCGTCGAACGGCGACACCGACCGGACCGCCAAGCGCCGTCGCTACGCCCAGTTCGGCGCGCCCGTGTACCTCCTGGTCGACCGGCAGGAACGCACCTGCACCCTGTTCTCCCAGCCGGGCCGGCTCGGCTACACCCGCGTGGAAGGCCCGCACCCCTTCGGCACCCCGCTCCGGCTCCCGGCCCCGCTGGACGTCGAACTCGACACGGCGGGCTTCTGAGCCGGCCGCACGGCGACGTCGCTCGGGAGGCGTAGAGTCGGGGTCCGTCGCATTTCGAGTTGACTGGAGAGGCGTGGAGACCGTGGGGGTGTTCGTGACGACCGGGCAGGCCGGGGCGGCGCTCGGGTGTTCGATCCCGACGGTGAAGAAGCTGATGGCCACCGGGCTGGTCCCCGGTGTGCGCGACGCGGGCCGGCAGGTGTTCCCGCTGGCCGGACTGCAGGCGCTGCAGGCCCGGCCGGACGCGGACCTCGCCGTCACCGGTGCGGCGGAGCTCGCCGTGCTGCGCGCGGACGCCCCGCAGCGGGTGGACGAGCCGGGCCGGGAGTGGATCGGCTTCGGCACGGCACTCGACCAGGCGCAGCTGCTGGCCTCGCTGTCGGGCTGGTGGCGGTGCGACCCGGCCCGCGTGGCTGCGGGCGGGGCGCTGCCGGTGACGGTGGCCTCCTTCGTCGTCGCCGTGCTGACCGGCCTGACCGGCTGGGAGTCCGACGGCGCCACCGGGACCGCGGCCCGCTACCGCTTCCCGCACGCCAGGCTGGTCGGCTACCTGAACGACCTCACCGCCCCCGCCAACGCCGCCGCCCCGACCGACGCCGAGGACGCCCGCCTGGCCGCCGTCCTGCTCGGCACCCGGCTCCCGTCCGTCTCCGGCGGGCCGATCGCCTACGTCACCGCAGGCCGTCCTGCCGCCGAAGGGGAGTGACCTGCCGATGGACCGCAAGACGTACACCGCCGAACTCGCCGGCCTGCGGGAGCTGCGCGCCGGGATCACCGCCGCCGAGAAGGCCGTCGCCGCCGCGCAGAAGGAACTGGACAAGCTCACCGCGCAGCGCGCCCGCCGGGTGACCGGCCTCGCCGGGTACGAGGGGGCGAAGGCGGACGCGATCGCGAAGGCGGGCGGGCTGTCGGTGGCCGACGTGGTGCGGCTCGCGCCGGTGCTGGACCCGACCCCGGCCTCGGTGCGGGCGGCGGCAGCGGCAGCGGTTGAGGCCGAGGCCGAGGTCGAGGTCGAGGTCGAGGTCGAGGTCGAGGTCGAGGTCGAGGAGCAGTCTGCGGCTCAGCCGATCGCCCCCGCCGTAAAGGCCGCCGAGCCCCCATCCGAGCCCGCCGCCGACACGTCAGCCGACACGTCAGCCGACATGTCAGCCGAATCCGCAGTCTCGGTCGCTTCGGTCGCTACAGTCGCTCCGGTCGTCGCCGCCGAGCCGCCGCAGCCCCCGTACCCGCCGCCGCACCCGGTGCCCGAAGCCGCCCCGCGCGAGCTGCCCACCGTCCCGGACGGCGCGGCGGGCGCCCGCTTCGAGGCCGTAACGACCGGGCTGGTCTCCAAGCGCCCCAACTTCACCCAACAGGCCCGCGCCACGGTCTTCCTGGACGCCGCGACCGGCGAGCTCGCGGTGCGCGACCGCGTCGTGCGCGTCGACCTCGGCGCCCGTACGCCCGGCGAGATCCTGGACGCCGTCCTCGCCGACGCGCCCGGCACCGAGCGGATCTACCTCACCGCCGGTGCCCCCTGGCACGACGGCGCCGAGCGCTACGCCACCCTCAAGGACGCGGTCGCGGCCTGGCTGAACACCCCGTCCGAGCGCTGGACCACCGCCGTCGGCAGCGGCCGCGACAAGCTGGCCGGGCACTTCGTCCACCAGCGCCAGCCGGTCGGCCGCTACGCCCCGTCGGCCGCGCCCGACAGCGGCGCCACCGAGCTCCGCAGCATCGGCGAGTGGTTCGACCCGGACGGCGCCGACGTCGTCACCTGCCGGGAGGCGTTCCGGCTGCTCTGGCAGGCGCTGCGTCGGCACTGGGACGACGCGGTGCTGATGGGCTCGCCGTCGCAGACCGGCCGCGACCTATGGTCGCGCACCGTCCCGGTCAAGGGCCGCTTCGCCGGCGGCTACCCGGTGCTGTCCGAGGAGCTGCGCGGCCTGCTGCACGCCACCGGTGGCCAGGGCCGTACCGAGCTGATCCTGCCCCCGCGCGTCCCGGCCGAGCTGCCCGCGCTGGTGGAGTACGACCGCACCTTCGCCTACGCCAAGCACCTGTGGAAGTCCCCGGTCGGCACCCCGCAGCGCATCACCGCGGCCCGCTTCGCCGCGATGACCGAGCAGGAGCAGACCAAGGCCCTGATGTCCTGCTCGCACTGGAACGTGCGGGTCACCGTCCCGGCCGGCTGGAACCACGTCGGCCTGCTGCCCGCCCCCGTCACCGGGGACCGCGCCTGGGTCTACCCCTCCGAGCCCGGTGCCACCTTCACCACCTGGGCGGGCGGCGCCGAGGTCCACCTGGCCCTCGCCAACCACGTGGCGCCGTGGCGGATCGAAGTCCTCGGCGGCCTGGTGTGGGAGGACGGCAAGCCGCTGGACGAGTGGGGCAAGCGACTCAAGGCCGCGTGGGCGGACCTGACCCACCTGTCGACGGCGCACGCCGACGAGCGACAGCGCACCGCCGCCTACCTCGCCTCCCGCGCCGTGCGCGCCGTCCTGCTGTTCGGCCTCGGCGGCTTCGCGCAGCGCCCGCGCCTGGTCTCCGGCACCACGCCCGTCGGCGAGGCGCTGCCGCCGGGCGTGGAGATCCTCGGCCAGGACGCGGCGGTCGTCACCTGGCAGCGGCAGGCGGGCTTCTCCCGCGACCCGTACGCCCACCCCGAATGGGCGGCCTACGTGTGGTCGGGGGCGCGGGCGGCGCTGCTCGACATGAAGTACCGCCAGGGCAGGGAGGTCGTCGGCGTCGCGGGTGCCCTGCACGCCAGGCCCGGCACCGTCGTGTACTTCGGCACGGACGGCATCGCCCTGACCGAGCGCCAGCCGTGGCCCTACCGGGGCGAACCCGGTGACTACCTCCTCAAGGGCCATCTCACCGGCCCCGTCCCGCACCCCACCAGCCAGGAGCAGTACCTGGCGCTGCGCACCCAGGGCCGCGCCGAACTCGCCCGGACGGCAGGTGACCGGTGAGCCCCGCCGACCCGAACAACCCCAACGAGGCCGCCCGCCTGACCCAGCAACTGCTCGACCAGGGCTTCACCAAACGCCAGGTCGCCGCAATGCTGGGCCGCGACGCCTCACTCGTCTCCCAGTTCTTCACCAAGGGCAAGGGCGCGGCCTTCGTGGACGCGCTGCGCCAGGTCGTCCGGGCGGTGCGCGGCGGCGAGCGCGACACCGAGGCACTAGCCGGGATCGCGGGCGAGAACGTGGTGCGCCGCCGCACCAGGACCGGCCAGAAGGCGCGGGTCCGCGGCAAGGACGTGGTCGGCACGCCCGGCGAGTCGATGGCCGGGCGCGCCGGACGCCAGGCCATCCGCTCCGGCGCCTCCCACCTCGCCCCGGTCGTCCACGCCACCGGCCGGGCCGGCGGCCGCCTCGCCTTCACCGTCCGCATGCGCGCCGACCAGTACGTCTACTCCGCCGGCTCCGACCGCGACTCCGGCGGCCTGCGCCGCGGCTTCGTCCCCCGCGCCGACGGCACCGAGGAACGCACCTACGGCTCCGCCTCCACCGGCGGCTTCGACGCCGCCGAATGGTCCCGCCGCGTCGCCGCCCACCACGGCGACGTCACCGAGGCCATGCGCACCTGGCTCGTGGACACCGGCCGCGCCGTCCCCGACGCCGACATCCAGTACCTCGAAGTCCGCGCCTGGATCCCGCCCTCCTGACCCCGCCGCCGCTGCGGAGGTTGTATGACGTCTGTGGGGCCGCTGTACGTGACGAGCTACGGCAGCGACATCCTCGAAACGGTTCTGAGTGATGTGGACCTTTCGGGAGCTCTTTTGTGGCAGCGGACTCCCTCTGCAAGGTACCGAGCAGGGTGTGCCCTGCTCGGCGGAAGGCGCGAGCGCTTCGAGAGGATGGCCTGATGAGCATGAGGCATCCGCGCGAGGTCGGCCAGGAACATGTGCTGGAGCGCTATGTCACGCCCGGCCAACGGTACTTGGAGCTGCTGGGCGGCAACTTCTTCAGGCTGGACGAGCCAGAGCGGTCGAACTTCGCTGAGGCCCTCGCCTCGGATGCCGCTTCGGTGAATGCCGAAGAGCTGAGCGCGCTCCTCGGCTACGAATGGCGCTCACGGTTGACTGGCTCCTGGCTGGCCGGGGTGGCCAGGCGGACCGAGTGGCGGAGCTTGATCGGGCAACTCCTCCTGGCCAGCGAGCTGACGTACGCCGGTCAGGGCTACTGCTTCGCGCTGGCCCGGTTCGGCACAACCGAGGATGCCCAGATCCTCACGGAGTACCTCGCCCGGTATCTGCCGCAGCTCGACCTTCGCTACGACCAGCCACTTGCCTTGGGCGCCCTGCTCCGGCTGGACAGCCTGCTGGGCACCGACTACGCGCAACGCTTCACTGCTGTCGACGGTCCTTGGGATCGGTGGGTAGAGGCCCTGCCGCACCTACGCGGCAATCCCGCATGGACGGCAGATGCTCAGCGACACGGCCTGGACGCCTGGTGTGAGTGGCCGTGGCCGGACGCCCCGCTCACCGCCGAACCCGGAGACAGCGGCAGCTTCGGCTGACGCCTGCTGCCGCCGTTGTCGGCACCCTGCGGCTTATTCATCGGCGTGGACACAATGGCGACGGTGGAGTGAGAAACTCACAGCTATCACCGGCTGGGAGAGCACGCCAACCAGGACGATCGACTGGCCCTCGGTGGAGTCACAGCTCGGCACTGCTCTTCCAATCGACTTCAAGGAGCTGGCAGAGCGATTCGGCTCGGGCGAGTTCGACGGATACCTATGGTTCTCCACGCCGACAGCCCAAGTCCCCATCACGATCTGATCAAAGAGGCACAACGACTTGGCGAGCAGTCCTCCGCTGACCCCTGGAACGGCGACCTGCCGAGGTGTTCTCGGACGGCTTGTCCGACGCAGGCGCGGACTGCGACGTTGCCCAGCCGGTCACGGATGGCGCCCTCGAACTCGGGATGGTCCAGCCTCACCGACACGACCGCCGTCAGGCCATCGCAGATCCGGTCGGTGCTGAGATCGGGGTCCGCTGCTGCCAGCAGGCGCCGTTCACGTGCATACGCGTTGACTGCTGCCGTCACCCCGTCGCGGAAGCCCATCTCGTGCGTTCCGCCGCCGAGAGTGGGTCGGCAGTTGGCGAAGCTCCGGACCCGCTGCTCTCGGGAGTGGCGCCATCGCAAGGCCACCTCCACCGTCCCGGCCATCCGCGGTTCCTTCCGTTCGAAGCCAACGACATCCGGGTGAACGAGAGCCCCCTCGTGCTCGTCGAGGAAGGCGACGACCGATCGTGAAGAGCGTGTCGCCGTCCATACCCGCACTCTCACGCCCCTCCCCCTACGGGAGACTCAACCTCAGTCTTCCCGCCGGGTCGCCGATCCCACAGGTCTTGACACCGAGGAGGCGTTCCTCGGGTGGGGTGAGGCGGGACGGTGTCGGAGGTCTGTCGGTGGTGACGGCGATCTGTCAGCGGTCTGTGGGGCGCACGTCGTGTCATGGGCCGGGTCGGCGTAGGAAAGTGCGCCGTGTCCCCCGAGCTGAAGGAGCCGTTCACGATGTCTTCCGTACCGCCGAGGTCTTCCGTACCGCCGAGCCGGCCGTGGGACGTTCACCGGCTGCCGTCCGCCGTCGGCAGGTCCTTCCTGATCACCGGGGGCAATGCCGGGATCGGCTACTTCGTGGCGGAGCAACTCGCCGGGACCGGGGCCCTCGTGGTGCTCGGGAGCCGGGACCGGGAGAAGGCCGCCGCCGCCATGGCCTCGATCCGCTCACGTGTCCCCGGAGCCCGACTGCGCGCCATCCCGCTGGACCTCGCCGACCTGGCGTCCGTGCGGACCGTCGCGGACGGGCTCGGCGACCGCCTCGACGCGGTGGTCCACAACGCCGGTGTCGCGCTCGACGATCCACCGCGGCGCACGACGAAGGACGGTCACGAGCTGATGTTCGGCGTCAACCACCTGGGGCACGTCGCGCTGACCCGAGCGCTGGCACCCGTGCTGTCAGCGGCGCCCGCCGCCCGGATCGTGACGGTGGGCAGCTTCGCGGCACGCTCCGAGCGGCTGGACCCGGACGACCTCCAGTCGGGCCGGGACTACCGCCCCGGACGCGCCTACGGCCGGTCGAAGCTGGCGCAGATGTCCTTCGCCTTCGAGCTCGACCGCCGCCTGCGCGCCGCCGGCAGCACCGTGCTCAGCGTGGTGGCCCACCCCGGCGGCGCCCTCGATTCCCTGACCCCGCCGCGGGCGGGGGTGCACGCGGCAAGCCGCGGCACACGGCTGCGCGGTCTGCCCGCCGGGCTGCTGCTCCAGGGCAAGGACCGCGGGGCCTGGCCGATCGTCCGGGCCGTCCTGGACCCGTACGTGCAGGGAGGGCAGCTGTGGGGCCCCAGGGCCTTCGGCCTGCGCGGCACACCCCGGTTGGAGCCCGCCCGGGCGCACATGACCGATCCTGCCGTCGCGGGACGCCTGTGGGACGCCAGCTGCGACGGCGCCGGCGTCGAGCTCCACCTGGGCCTCCTGTAGCGGTGACACCAGGTCGGGGCCGGGGCCTGACAGGGCCCGACACGGCGGGCGGCGGTGGCGGGCTGAGCAACGACCCGGACGTCCTGCGGAACCTCGTACGGACGCGGAGTCACCGTCACCGATGGTCACCCGCGAGTGCGGGGCAGCCGTCGCCGCCCGCGTCGAGTCGGTCATGGAGTACGAGCGGCGCGGCGTGGTCCCGCGACGCATGGTGAGTCGGTAGGGGAGTTCGATCACCCTCGGTGGGCCGGGATGAGCGGGTGCCCGCATCCCGGGCGCGCACACGGGGCCTTCGGGTGGGGCGGTGTCGGGACGAACGCCTGACACGTGCAGAGGAAGCACCGGTCGTCATCGCCGTCCCCGCCGCCATCACCCTCGCCGATGATGCCGACGGCCGTCAACCGTGCGCGGGCCTGCTCCCGGACCGATCGGAGCTGCTGCGCTACCTGGTCGAGGGCTGCCGCGTTCTCCTCGAAGGCCTTCATCTGGGCGCCCGTCAGGTCGTCCGCACTCGTCATTTCGCTGGGTTCCTCTCCGGTGCCGATGCGCTACTCCGCTATCGGCGATCCGGCGGGGTGGGTGGAGGGGTTGCGCGGGTTCTTCATCCTGACGGACCGAAACCTGGCCCGGGTGTAGGTGCCCCGGGCGTCAGGCGTTGTCGAGCGTTGTGCTGATCTTGGCGGCCATGGCGGTCATGGCCGGGCTCCCGCCGTGGCGGGTCTTGAGCGCGGCCTCGACGGCGGTCCGGATGACGGAGCGGAAGTTGTCGGCCTCGCCGGGGTCGACGTCCCGGAGGAGGGCGAGGGAGGCCGCGAGGGCGGGGAAGACCTGGTCGGCCAGGTCGGCGGTCGACTTCCCGCCGAGCTTCATGCCCTTGGGCTTCTCGGCGAGCACGCGGCCGACCAGTCCGGTGGCGGCGGACAGCGCCTTGCCGCCGGCCATGCCGGCCCTGGCGGAGGAGAACGCCCCGGGGTCGGCGCCCGCCATCAGGGCGACGACGCCGTGGGCGGCGGTCTGCAGGGTCAGCTTCTCGCCGCGGCCGAGGGCCGTTCCGGCTTCGAGGGTCGCCCCGGTTCCGGGGGTGGTGGGGCGCGACGTGGTCATACGGGCGGTCGCCTCGCGCTGGAGGACGGCGGCGGAGCCCAGGAAGTCGCCGATGGCGGCCAGTTCGGTGTCGCTGTAGCGCTCGCAGAGCGCGTCCAGGGCACCCGTCCACTGCGTGAAGTGCGGTGCCAGGGCCTCGCTGGGGGCTTCCGCGGCCTCGATGAGGACGCTCCGGCCGTCCAGCGGGTTCGGCACCCGGCGGGCGAAGCCCTTGCGCTGGAGCCGGTCGACCAGCCCGGTGACCGAGGCCGGGGCCAGCCCCGAGTGCTCGCCCAACTCGCGTGCGGTCAAGGGGCCGTGGCGCAGGAGCAGGTCGATGGCCTTCTCCTCGGTGGCGCTCAGGCCGTTCAGCTGCGCGAGCGCCGCGTGGAACATGACGGCGGCCGTGCTGAGCTCCCGTCCGGCCGTGTGCAGCCGGGCCATCAGCTCCTCGCGCGAGGGCTGATCGGAGGGCTGGTCGGAGGGCTTGCCGGCGCGGGTCATGGCCTCAGGTTAGCAAACTGTTTCGCTGCACCGAAGCAGTTGCTATGCTTCTTTCGTCCGAACGAAATAGTTCGCGGCGTAGCCATGGTCATGCCATGCCACTCGCGCCATCCAGCCACGCCATGCGATTTCCCGCCGCCGGGGCCCTTCGGCAGCCGCGATCCCCAGAGCCCCGACTCGGCCCGTCACCGTCGTTCACCCTCACGCATCGAAGAGGACCCAAGACCCATGCCCGAGCACCGCACGCCCGTACCCGCAGTACCCCCCGCGCCCGCCGAGCCCGCCGGAATCCCCGTCCACCGCCGCCGCGCCCTCGCGATGGTCGTCCTGATCGTCGCGTCCTTCATGGACCTGCTGGACACCACCATCGTCAACGTCGGCCTCCCCGCCATCCAGAAGGACATCCACGCGACCCCCGGCCACCTCGAATGGGTCGTCGGCGGCTACACCCTCGCCTTCGCCGTCGTCCTGATCACCGGCGGACGCCTGGGCGACATCGTCGGCCGCAGGACCGTGTTCCTCACCGGCGTGGCCGGTTTCACCCTCGCCTCGCTCGGCGCGTCCCTCGCCCACAACGGCGACACCCTGGTGGCCGCCCGCGTCGTCCAGGGCGCCTTCGCCGCCCTCATGGTCCCCCAGGTCCTGGCCTCCGTGCAGGCCCTCTACAAGCCCAGGGAACGCGCCGCGGTCCTCGGCATCATCGGCGCCGTCTCCGGCCTGGCCGCCGTCGCCGGCCCGCTGCTCGGTGGCTGGCTCGTCTCCGTCGACGCCTTCTCCATCGGCTGGCGCAGCATCTTCGTCATCAACCTCCCGATCGGCCTCGCCCTGCTCGCCGCCGCCTGGCGCCTCGTACCCGACACCCGCTCCGCCCACCCGCTGCGCCTGGACATCCCCGGCCTGCTGCTCGCCTCCGCCGGCCTGTTCCTGCTCGTCTTCCCGCTGGTCGAGGGCCGTGAGGCGGGCTGGCCCGGCTGGATCCGGGCGATGCTCGCGGCCTCCCCGCTCGTCCTCGCCGCCTTCGTGGTCAATCAGCGGCGCCGCATGCGCCGGGACGGCTCGCCGCTGGCGCCGATGCACCTGTTCGCCGACCGCGGCTTCACCTCCGGCAGCATCGTCCAACTCTGCTTCTCCGGCGCCATGGCCGGGTTCTTCCTGATCCTCGCCCTCTACCTGCAGATCGGCCTGCACTTCTCCGCCATCGCCTCCGGGCTGACGCTGCTGCCCTTCACCGCAGGCGCCTTCCTCGGCTCCGCCGCCTCCGTGCCGCTGGCCCCCAGGGCGGGCAAGCCACTGGTGATCGCCGGTGCGCTGATGCAGACCGGCGGCATCCTCTGGGCCCGTCACGTCATCGACGCCCAGGGCGCGGGCCTGTCCGGCTGGGACCTGCTCTGGCCGCTCGCCCTGGCCGGCCTCGGCCTCGGCTTCCTCGTCGTGCCGCTGGTGGACCTGGCCCTGGCCACCGTGGACGTCCGCGACGCCGGTGCCGCCTCCGGCGTCTACAGCACCTTCCAGCAGTTCGGCGCAGCGCTGGGCGTCGCGGTCACCGGCGTCGTGTTCTTCGGCCGGACCCACGACGGCTACGAGCCGTCGGTGATGAAGACCGCCCTGCTCGTGGGCGCCCTGGTCTGTGCCGCCGGCTACCTGCTGGCCGCCGTCGCGGGCCTGTTCCTGCCCGCCAGCCGCCTGGCCCAGCACGAGATCCCGCAGGAGGAGGACGAGGAGACGGCCGCCGCCGTACAGCCCGCCGCCCACTGACCGGACCCGCCCACTGACCGGACCCGCCCACCAACGCCCCAGCCACGCACAGGAAGCAGACCACCATGTCCAAGCAGACCACCACCGGCATCCCGACCCTGACCGCCGACGACAAGCTGACCCTGCAGACCGCCGCCCACGGCGTCGCCGTCCTGATGGCCGCCTCCGACCCCGGCGCGATCTCCTCCACCAAGGCCGGTATGGCCGCCGGCAAGGCGCTCACCGCCGCGACCGGCCTGGTCGGCCGCGTCCTCGCGGAGAAGCCCAAGGGCCTGAAGTTCAACGGGAAGTCGACCGCCGACATCGCCGACCAGGTCTTCGACGCCATCCTCCGCTCCCTCGTCCTGCTCGCCGCCGAAGCCCCCGAGGAGACCGACAACTTCCGCGCCACCCTCACCACCGCCGTCCACGCCGCCCGACAGGCCCGCCCCGGCGCCAACCCCGCCCAGGCAGCCATGGCCGACAAGATCACCGACCTCCTCGACCGCCCCTGACCGTCCTTTGTCCTCCGTTCGGTCAGCTGTCCTGCCCTGACCTCCCAGACCGTGCGGCCGGGGGAGCCGACCGTCGGCCCGCTGCCCCGGCCGCACGGTGGCACAACGCCACCAGCGAGTCGGGCAGCCGGCCGAACTGGCGGGCGGCGGCGCACGGATCCGTCCCGGACCCGGCGGCCGTGTCGGGCGCGGGCCCCGGCGCAGGCCGGGGGTCGGGCGCAGTCCGCTCCTGTCGCGGTGCCGCGCTCGGCCCGGGCGTCCGGCCCCCTGTCCGGGCCTTCCCCGGCCGGACACGGTACCCGGCTGGTTCGTCTGCCGACGTGGTCGGCTGCGCTGTGGGTTCGAGCTCCGCCGTCGGGCCGGAAACGCTGGCGGCCGGGGGCAGTTCACGCGGCGCCGCGACCGTCGGGCTCGGGGTCGACGGCGGGGTGGGTGCAGGGTCGGGGGCGACCGGCCGACCATCCGCCGCAGGTCGTTGCGCTGCGGCGAGGCGCGTCGGCGGACTGCTGGACGTCGCCGCGGAGAACAGCGCCGCCACGAGGACGCTCGCGATCACGGCCCTGCGCCCCGAAACGCCCGTCCAGAGCAGCCAGTCGGATCGGCTCCGGACGGTCGAGGCTGCCCGCTGCCGACAGGCCGCCGCATTGCGCGAGGCCGTCCACCGCTCCGCAGCGGCGCCCCGGCTCGCCCACCCGGCTGCGGCCGCCGTGTAGATGTCGGCCGCCTGTACGAAGTCGCCGCCGAGGGCGGCGACGTGTGCGTGCACCTCCTGCGCCCGCAGTGCCTCCGGGTGCAGGTCACCGCGTGCGGACGCGATCCGCTGGTGCAGTTCGGCAGCGAGCCGCCCAGCCAGGGCGAACTCTCCCGCCGCTACCGCGCCCCGGATCCGCGAGATCCGGGGCGCGTAGGCCTAGGGCACCCTCTCGGCGGCGCCGCGGCTTCCAGGACGTGGCCCGGGAAGCGGCGGACGGACGGCCGATGCGCTGCCGGCAACGGCCTGTGGCGACGTGTCAGTCATGGCGCCCCCTCCTGATGATCACCGCACGATGACACCGGGGACAGGACACCAGCTCGGGGCGGAGAGCTCCGGCAATGCGAGAGGCGGTCAGCCCATCGGGTGATTCCCCGCGGACGTTCACGTTGCCTCGGGGCCGTCACACCAGGGGACCTTGTCGCCCGCGTGCTGAACACACAGCGACGGGGGCAGCCGAGCTGACGAACCGCTCGGCTGCCCCCGTCGGGCAACCCGTCAGCTCGTCGCCAGGTCGGAGGGGTCGGTGCTGGCTCCGCAGAGCACCACGCAGACCTTCTCGCCACTCGCCGGCCGGTAGCTGCGGCTGAGCGCGTCCGGCCGGCTCGGCAGGTCCGGCCGGCTCGGCAGATCGAGGGTCGGCAGGTCCCGGTTCGGCGTGTGCTGATCCGGACTGGTCAGGGCCGCCAGGGCGGTGGCGGCACCGTGCTCGACGGCGACCCGGCGGTGGCCCCACAGCGCCTGCCGGGCGCGGGCGATCTCGGCGTCCGCCACCAGCACGGAGCGCACGCCGTCCTGTCGGGCGGCGTGCAGGGCCATGGTGGAGGTGCGGCGGGCGCCCAGGGAGTCGGCGGCGATCGAGTCCACGGAGACGTCGACCGGGCGGCCGGCCTCGATCGCGGCGTTCAGCGCCCGGCAGTTCTCCGGCTCCACCGCCACCGTGCGGATGCCGTGGTGCCGGGCGGCGGTGGCGACACCGGCGAACAGGCCGCCGCCGCCGACCGCGACGACCACGGTGTCCAGGCCGGGGATCCGGGCGTGGATCTCCTCCAGCAGGGTGCCGGCCCCTGCGGCGATCAGCGGGTTGTCGTAGGCGTGCGAGGCGAGCGCGCCGGTGGCGGCGGCGAACTCCCCGCACGCGGCCAGCGCTTCGGCGTACTCGGAGCCGACCAGGCGGACATCGGCGCCGTAGCCGCGCAGCTTGGCCACCTTCACCGCCAGAGCGGTCTCGGGCAGGAAGACGGTGGCGCGCACGCCCTGCTGCTGGGCGGCCCAGGCGCACGCCAGCCCGGCGTTGCCGCCCGACGCGATGGTCACCCCGGCGTCGGGCAGGGTGCTCGCGTCGCGGTGGGCCTGGATGAAGTTCTGCGCGCCGCGGGCCTTGAAGGAGCCGGTGTGCTGCATGAACTCCATGGCCAGCCACACCTCGCACGGCTCGACCTCGCGGTCGTCGAGGGGGTCGCGGCGGGCGGTGCGGATCGCGCCCGGATCGACCCAGGACAGGGCGACGGGGCGGACGCGTCCGGCGATGCGGTCAGTGGCGGCCTGGATGTCGCCGTACGTGAGCTGGTGCACGTCGTTGCTCCTGCGATGAGAGGTTCACGACCGGGCGATGAGCCGGCCGGTGGTGGTCAGGCCGAGGAAGAACGCCAAGAGCGGGCCGGGTGGACAGCGGGTCGAGTGCCGTGGTGCGGGGCGTGCCGCCTTCGTGCGCCTCCGTGAGGAGTCAGGGACCTACCCTGGCGATACGGTGTACCGTACGCTGGCTCGCATGCCCGGGCAATCCACTTCCCTGAACCGCGCGACTCCCGAACGGATCGCCGAGCAAGCCCTGTTGATCGTGGATCGGGACGGGCACGCGGCGCTCAGTTTCCGCACCCTGGCCGCCGCGCTGGACATCTCCGTCGCCTCCCTCCAACGCCGCTGCACCGATCTGGCCGGACTGCTCGACCTGGTCACCGACCACCTCGCCGCCCAGCTGCCGGAGATCGAGCCCGGCACCGACTGGGCCGCGGCGACCGAGCGGCGGTTCACCGCGCTGTACGAGCTGCTGACGGCCCATCCGGGCCTGGTCGCCCTGCGCGGCGGCCGACCCTGGCTCGGCCCGCACCTGCTCAAGCGCCTGGTGGAGCCGCAGCTCGCCGAGTCGATCGCGGCCGGCATGAGCCCACAGGAGGCGGTCGGCACCTACCGGCGGCTCTACCTGCTGACCCTGGGCAGCGCGAGCTTCGTCGACCATCGCGACCCCAAGGCCGCCCAGGCCGCCACCCGCCGGGCCCTGGCCGCCCTCGACCCGGACGAGTTCCCGGCGCTGACCGGGCACCTGGCCCAGGTCCTGCGTGCGGTGGTCGACCACGAGGTCTACTTCGGCGCCCTCCGCCAACTGATCGGCGCCGCCGACCCGGCGCGGGCAGTCACCGCTGCCGGACAGGCGGTCGAGGGGAGGTAGGCGCATCGGGTGGCGGCAACTCCGGCGACGGCGCGGTCAGGTGGGAACCGGCGGACAGCAGGAGCAGCCCGCCGGGCTCGCTGCCCCACTACAGCGGCCTCCTGATAGCGCGGGGGTACGAACCGATGGCCGGTCAGGTGGGAGGCGGGATGTTCTGGTTGACACGGAAGAAGTTCTCCGGGTCGTAGCGGTCCTTGAGCGCGGTGAGCCGCTCGAACATGGGCCTGCCGTACGCCTCGACGACCCGCTCCTGTCCCTCCTGGCCGAGGAAGTTGACGTACACCCCGCCCGCCGAGAAGGGCCGCATCGCACTCCAGAACTCCCGGGTCCAGACGATGTGCGGCGCGGAATCGCCGTGCTCCCAGCGGCTGTTGATGTTGAGGAGGTACGGCGCCGCCCGGTGCGTGTACGCGGTGTCCGCCGGCCCGGTCCGGGCAATCGCGCCGCCGAGGAAGGCCAGCTTGATGTCGGAGTGCGGCGAGCTGATCGCCGCGAAGTGCTCGGCGATGGTCGACGCCGCCGCTTCGTCCAGCACGGCCAGGTACTCGGCCTTCCAGTAGTTGGGCACGCCCGGGCCCCAGCCGGGGTCGAGCATCTGCTGCCACTGCACGTACGGCCTCATGCTCACGGTGTCCGCCACTGCGCCCGGCAGTGCTCGCAGCGGCGCCACGACGGCCAGCCCCCGGTTCGGGTCCCCGGCCCAGCACATGCCGACCCGGGCCACCGGCTTGCCCCGCACCGCCTCGGGCAGGAACGGCGCGGACGGCGCCGGGAGGAGGGTGCAGGCCAGCATCAGCTGGTCCGGCGCTTCCAGCATGTGGTCGCGGACCGCGAGGAGCGTCTCGGTCAACCGCTCCGCCGGGACGAACACCGCTCCGCAGAGCACCTGCGGGCCGACCTTGTGCAGCCGGTAGCTGAAGCTGGTGACGATGCCGAAGTTGCCGCCGGCCCCGCGCAGGCCCCAGAGCAGATCCGGATGCTCGGCATCGTCCGCCGTCAGCAGCCGCCCGTCGGCCGTGACGACGTCGGCCTCCAGCAGATTGTCGCAGGCCAGGCCGAGCGCCCGGCTGAGCCAGCCGAAGCCGCCGCCGAGGGTGAACCCGGCGATGCCGGTGGATGACATCAGGCCGCCGGGGGTCGCCAGGCCGAACGCCTGGGTCTCGTGGTCGAAGCCGGCCCAGGTGACGCCTGGCTGGGCGCGGGCGATCCGCCGCTCACGGTCGACCCGGACGCCCGTCAGCTGCGACAGGTCGATCACCATGCCGCCGTCGCAGACCGCCAGCCCGGCGATGTTGTGGCCGCCGCCGCGGACCGCGACCAGCAGGCCGTGTTCCCGGGCCACGGCGACGGCACGCAGCACGTCGGCGGTCCCGGTACAGCGGGCGATCACGGCCGGATGCCGGTCGATCGCACCGTTCCACACGGCCCGGGCCTCGTCGTACGCCAGATCACCGGGCACGATCACCTGCCCCCGGAACCCCTCCCCGAGCGCCGCTGCCGCATTGCCAGCCATGCGTCCCAGCATCGGCCGCCCACCCCGCCCGGGCGCGGGGAGCTCACCCATCCGGGGGCGCCGCGCAGACGCCCGGCACAACTATTCGCTGTGTTTCGGTTCGGAGCGATCCGGCAACGCGAGAGGCGGCCGAGGGAGGTGAGGCGTCGTGCGCATGCCTGCGGCGTGGTGAACAGCCCGGCGTGCATGCCGGCCGCCGACGGTGCCCCCGTCTCCGCTGGAGACAGGGGCACCGGCAGCTGGCGGAGAAGAGGTCACTACAGGCCGAGCCGCTTGCGGATGGCGTCCATCCCATCGGCCATGGCGACGAATTCCGCGATCGTGTACCGGACGCCGAGGATGTCGGGGTTCTGACTGTCGCCTTGGTAGACGCCGACCAGCTGGCCGTTCGCGTCGTTGATCGGCGCGAACGTGGCGCAGGAGCCGTTCGTCTGGCTGAGGGGCGACTTGAAGCGCTCGTCGATGGAGGGGGTCACGTCGTACAGCTCTTGCTTTTCCATACTCACAGTTCCTTGATTGCGGCGCTGATCAGATCCACGGAGGCAGCGGGGCTCAGCGCGTTTCCTTCCAGGCGGTCGCTGCCGGCACCCTGGTCCCGGTCCAGGCCACCGCTGTCCGATCTCCACCGCGGACCCCGACAGTGAGTGGGTGGTGGGGCGTTGCCGGGGCGTCAGGAGTTGGGGCGGGATGTCCAGGCGAGGAGGCGGGGGTAGGGCCAGGTGGTGATCAGGCGGGCGGGGGTGAGGGCGAGGTGGGCGGCGCGGGCGTAGCCGGAGGTGTACCAGTGGAGTTGGTCGGGGGCGTGGGCGTCGGTGTCGACGGCGAAGAGGCAGCCCGCGTCGGCGGCCAGGCGTAGCAGGTCGTCGGGGGGATCGCGGCGTTCGGGGCGGCAGTTGATCTCCACGGCCGTGCCGGACTCGGCGCAGGCGGTGAAGACGGCCTCGGCGTCGAAGCGGGAGGGTGGTCTGCCGCGTCCGGTGACGATCCGGCCGGTGCAGTGGCCGAGGACGTCGGTGCGCGGGTTGCGGACCGCGGCCAGCAGCCGGGCGGTCATCGGTTCCGGGTCGGCGCGCAGTTTGGAGTGGACGGAGGCCACGACGAGGTCGAGTCGGGCGAGCAACTCCGGTTCCTGGTCGAGGGAGCCGTCCTCCAGGATGTCGCACTCGATTCCGGTGAGCAGCCGGAACGGGCCGTGCTCGGCGGCGGCCCCGTTCCAGGCCGCGACGACGTCGAGTTGGCGCCGCAGCCGTTCGGGGCTGAGGCCGTGGGCGATGGTCAGCCGGGGGGAGTGGTCGGTGAGCACGGCCCACTGATGGCCGAGTGTGCGGGCGGCCCGGGCCATGGCCTCGATCGGGTGGCCGCCGTCGGACCAGTCGGAGTGCAGGTGGCAGTCGCCCTGGGCGGCGGCCGCGAGCTGCCAGGCGTCCGCCGCGGCCGGACCGGCCTCGGCCAGGAGGCGGGCGAGGTACGAGGGTGTCGTGCCGGCCGAGGCCTGTGCGATCACCTCGGAGGTGACCGGCCCGACGCCCGGCAGCTGCCGCGCCCGGGCGGCGTCCACCGGGCCGGGCGGCAGGTCGGCGACGGCGTCGGCGGCCGTGTGGAAGGCCCGGACGCGGTAGGGGGAGGCGCCGTTCCACTCCAGGAGGAAGGCGATCCGCCGCAGTGCCCGCGCAGGGGACATGGCCGCGGCGGCTTCGGGCGCGGGGGTCTGCATGGCGGGCGTCTTGCCGTGCTGCAGGCGTCGAAACGCCGTCCGGTAGGACTCGTAGGTCGGGCCGGGGGCCGGGGGGCCGGGGGCGGCGGTCGCGGAGCCACGTGTGGACGTGGCCGGACCGGGCAGGCGCGGCGTGGGGCCGACCGAAGGAGGACCTGTGACCACGACCACGGCGGCGCTCTTCGACGTCGACGGCACCCTGCTCGACACGACCTATTTCCACGCCCTCGCCTGGTGGGAGGCGCTGCGGCAGTACGACCGCACGGTACCGGCGGCCCGGGTCCACCGGGCGATCGGGATGGGCGCCGACCAACTGTTCGACCACCTGCTCGGCCGCGACCGCGACCGGGACGACGACGAGGCGATCGCCGCCGCCCACGACGCGCTCTACGCC
This sequence comes from Streptomyces sp. 1114.5, assembly GCF_003635085.1. NCBI lineage: Bacteria > Bacillati > Actinomycetota > Actinomycetes > Kitasatosporales > Streptomycetaceae > Streptomyces > Streptomyces sp. 1114.5. Next base: position 299,544 of record NZ_RBXE01000003.1, on the reverse strand, counting down.
GCCTACTGGCCGGTCATCGCGCCGCTGCCCGGCGCCGCCGACCTCCTGCGCGCCTGCGCCGCCCGGGGCCGGCGGATCGTCCTCGCCAGCTCCGCGTCGGAACGGGAACTGACCGCGCTGCGCCGCGTGCTGGACGCCGACGACGTGATCGACGCCGCCACCACCGCCGACGACGTGTCCGCCACCAAGCCCGCGCCGGACCTCGTCCGCGCCGCCCTGGACCGGGCGGACACGGCCCCGGCGGACAGCGTGTTCGTTGGGGACACGGTCTGGGACGTCGTGGCCGCAGGCCGCGCGGGGGTTCCCTGCGTCGCCGTGGAGAGCGGCGGCTTCTCCGCGCAGGAACTCCTCGCCGCGGGCGCCGCCGAGGTCCACCGCGACACGGCCGGCGTGCTGGCCGACCTCGACCGCAGCCTGCTCGCGCAGCGCCCTGCCGCCTGACGGCCGTTCCTCGCCGACGTACGGGCGGAGGCGGACCCCGTACTGCCGCCGGGGGAGGCGGAGCCCGTACCGCCACCGCGCAAGGACCAGCCGCCGACCAGCCGGGCTCTCAGCGGTCGACGCCGCCCATCACCGGGTCGATGCTCGCCACCGCGACGATGACGTCCGCGACCTGTCCGCCCTCGCACATCGCGGCCACCGCCTGCAGGTTGGTGAAGCTCGGGTCGCGGAAGTGCACCCGGTACGGCCGCGTGCCGCCGTCGGAGACGACGTGCACGCCCAGCTCGCCCCTGGCGGACTCGACCGCGACGTAGGCCTGCCCCGGCGGGACGCGGAAGCCCTCCGTCACCAGCTTGAAGTGGTGGATCAGCGCCTCCATGGACTCGCCCATGATCTTGCGGATGTGGTCCAGCGAGTTGCCCAACCCGTCCGGGCCGACGGCCAGTTGGGCGGGCCAGGCGATCTTCTTGTCCGCCACCATGACCGGGCCCGGGCGCAGCCGGTCCAGGCACTGCTCGACGATCCGCAGGGACTGCTTCATCTCCTCCAGGCGGATCAGGAAGCGGCCGTAGGAGTCGGCGCTGTCGGCGATCGCGACCTCGAAGTCGTAGTCCTCGTACCCGCAGTACGGGTCGGTCTTGCGCAGGTCGTGCGGCAGGCCGGTGGCGCGCAGGATCGGGCCGGTGGCGCCGAGGGCCAGGCAGCCGGGCAGGTCCAGGAAGCCGACGTCGACCAGGCGGGCCCTGAAGGCCGGGTTCTTGGTGGCCAGCTTGTCGTACTCGTGCATCCGCGAGCGCAGCAGCTTCACGCCCTCGTGGATCTGGTCCACGGCACCCGGGGGCAGGTCCTGCGCCAGGCCGCCCGGCCGGACGTAGCCGTGGTTCATGCGCAGGCCCGTCACCAGCTCGAAGATGTCGAGGATGACCTCGCGGTCCCGGAAGCCGTAGACCATCAGCGTGGTGGAGCCGATCTCCATCCCGCCGGCTGCCAGCGCCACCAGGTGCGAGGAGATCCGGTTGAGCTCCATCAGCAGCACCCGGATCACGCTCGCCCGCTCCGGGACGTCATCGGTGATGCCGAGCAGCTTCTCGACCGCCAGGCAGTAGGCGGTCTCGTTGAACAGCGGGGCCAGGTAGTCCATCCGGGTCACGAAGGTCGTGCCCTGGACCCAGTTGCGGAACTCCATGTTCTTCTCGATGCCGGTGTGCAGGTAGCCGATGCCGCAGCGGGCCTCCTTCACCGTCTCGCCGTCGATCTCCAGGACCAGGCGCAGCACGCCGTGGGTGGACGGGTGCTGGGGGCCCATGTTGACGATGATCCGCTCGTCGTCCGCCCGTTCTCGTCGTTGCACCGCATCGGCGACCTCGTCCCAGTCGCCGCCGGTGACGGTGTAGACGCGGCCTTCGGTCGTGTCCCGCGCTTCTGCCGACTCGTGCTCGATGCCGCTCATCAGCCGTAAGACCTCCGCCCGGGCGCCGGTCGCGTCCGTCCTTCGATCCTGCCTCCCCGGCGCGGGACGGGGCCACTGGTGGACCGCCGGCCTCCGCCACCCGGAGCCGGCCGACATCGCGTACCGCTGTTTCCCACCCGCGCCTCAGGGCACACGCCCACACGGGCAGGTCCCGCGCAGCGGTGGTCCTGGCCCGGGGCGTCGCCCTGACAACGGAGGAGGCTCGATGACCATCGCCGTCGGCGGGACACCGGCCGACAGCCGCTCGGCTGCCGGACGAGGGGCAGGCGTGACCGCGCCGTCCCGTACGGCCGCGGAGCCGGCTTCCCGCAGTGCGGCGCCGGCCCTGCCCGGCCCGCGCGGACCGGTCAGCGCCGGACTCCTGGCCGCCCTGCGTGCCGCTGCGGACCCGGCCGCGACGTTCGCGCCCGTCGCTCTGAGCGACCCGGGTGACCCGGGTGACCCGGGCGATCCGTGGGGCGAGGACCTCCAACTGGCCCTCTACACCTGTTACGAGCTGCACTACCAGGGTTTCGCCGACGTCGACCCCGACTGGGAGTGGCACCCCTGGCAGCTGGCCCTGCGGTCCGCGCTGGAGCAGGCGTTCCTTGCCGCCGTACGGGCGGCGACCGGCGAACCGCCACCGCTGGCCCGGGCCCTGGCCGGCCTGCTGGCCGACGACACGGGCGGCACCGGCCCCTCCCACCACCTGCTCGACCACGGGGAGCGCTGGCAGGCGCGCGAATACGTGGCGCACCGCTCGCTCTACCACCTCAAGGAAGCGGACCCGCAGATGTGGGTGGTGCCCCGCCTGCCGAACCCGGCCAAGGCCGCGCTGGTCACCGTGCAGTACGACGAGTACGGCGCAGGCCGCCCCGAACGGGCCCACGCGCAGTTGTTCGCCGAGATGATGGCGGACCTCGACCTGGATCCGAGCTACGGGCACTACCTCGACGCCGTCCCCGCGCCCGCGCTGGCGGTGGTCAACCTGATGTCGCTGTTCGGCCTGCACCGCTCCCTGCGCGGCGCGCTGATCGGCCAGTTCGCCACGGTGGAGATCACCTCTCCGCCCGGCGCCGCGCGGCTGGCGGCGGCGCTGGAGCGCCTGGGCGCATCGCCGGCGGGCACCCTGTTCTACCGCGAGCACGTGGTGGCCGACGCCGTCCACGAGCAGCTCGTCCGCCGCACCGTGATCACGCCCCTGGTCGAGGACGACCCCTCGCTCGGCCCCGACATCGCCTTCGGCATCGCCGCCACCACTGCCGTGGAGGCACGGTTCGGCGCCCACGTGGTCGGCTGCTGGCGCGACGGCCGAAGCTCACTCCGCACCCCCCTGACCGCGCTCGCGCCGCAGGCGAAGTCCTGAGGCTCACGGAAGAGTCCTGAGGCTCAAGGATCAGTCCTGAAGCTCAAGGATCACAGCAGACGAACTGGGCAGGTGACACGGCATGCTTTTCCTCCACCCATTTCCGGACCTCGGTACCGGCAGCGTGGCCGCCCCCGGCGAGCGGGCGGACACCTTGGTGGTGGTGCGCGGTGTCCGGCCGTGACGAGGGCCCGGTCACGCGGTTGCGGCTGACCGGGAGCGGCCCGGTGCTCGTCGACGGCCCTGTGGAGATCGTGCTCCCCGACGGCCGGAGCGTGCGGGCCGACCGCCCGGTGGTAGCGCTGTGTACGTGCCGCCGCAGTCGCCGCTACCCGTTCTGCGACACCAGTCACCGCAACAGGAAGGGCGCAGCAGACGACTGAGCGGGCAGCCTCGACGCGCCCTGACGAGGCAGAGCCGACCGGCGACTGACCAGCACGCACCGTCGTCCCCTCACGCACCGTCGTCACCTACCACCCGGGTCGCCGCCCGGTCAGCGTTCGCGGACACCGCGCACCACCACCAGCTCCTCCTCGCGTTCGCCCGGCCCGATCAGTCCGCGCCGCTCGAACAGGGCGGCCCGCGCGCTCATCACCGGCCCGAAGGGCTGCCGCCGCCGGGCCGCCACCTCCGTGCGCAGCCCGGCCGCGCGCAGCTGCGCGAGGGTGGCGGGGACGTCGGCGAGCGAGGACTGCACGAGGAGCAGCACGCCGTGGGCGGCGAGCAGGTCAGGGGCCGTCCGGCAGATCCGGTCCAGGACGAGCCGCCCGTCCGGTCCGGCGTCCCAGGCGAGGGCGGCGCCGTGGGCGGCGGTGCGCCGGCCGTTTCTGCGCCCGCGTGTGCGTCCCGCGGCTCCCGCGGCTCCCGCGGCACCTGCGGCTCCCGCGGTGGGATCGACGGGGACGTACGGGGGATTGGCGGTGATCAGGTCGAACCGGCGGCCCACCACCGGATCCGCCAGGTCGCCCCGGCGCAGCCGGATCCGGCTACCGTGCAGCCGGCTGTTCAGCCAGGCGGTGGCGACGGCTCGGGCGGACAGGTCCACTGCCGTGACCTGCGCACCCGCCTGTGCGGCCACGAGCGCGACGGCGCCCGTCCCGGTGCACAGGTCGAGCACCCGCCCGGAGGCGTCCAGGCGCTCGCGGCGCACGCAGGAGGCCAGCAGCCGGGTGTCCCCCTGCGGTCGGTAGACCCCGGGGGGTCGGAGCAGCAACATGGCGATCAGTTTCCCGGGAGGTGCTGCACCGGGTCGTGGAGGGTCAGCGCGGTGACGTGCCCGGCGGGGACGGCCGCCACCCGGATCCCGGTGCGGTACCCCATCCCGGTGCGCTGCTGGACCGCGGTGCGGTACCGGTGCTCCGGTGCGGCGGCGCGGGGCGGGAGCGCGGGGACGACGGCGGTCATGGTTCCTCCGTGGGGGTGCTCCCGGGCGGCTGCCCCGGGCCCCTGGGACGAAACGCGGCCGGCCCGGCGCTGCGGGGCAGCAGGGTGGTGGTCAGCCCGCGCCGGGCAGGCGGACCTCCAGGTGGTCCGAGAGCACGCGGGTCTCCAGCACCGGCTGGGGCGCGGTGGCGGGCCCGTGCACCACCTGGCCGTCACGCAGCCGGAACTCGCTGCCGTGCCACGGGCAGCGCAGGCAGCCGTCGGCGACGGTGCCCTCGGAGAGCGGCCCGGACAGGTGGGCGCAGCGTTCGGCCAGTACGTGGCACTGCTCGCCGTCGCGGACGACGACCACGGGCAGCTCACCGGCCGTCCGTCGGACGGGCTTCCCGGGCGGGAAGTCCTCCAGCGCGCCGAGGCCGACCCAGTCGGCCGGGGCCAGCCGGTGGACGGCGGCGGCCCGGTCCGGCCCGGCGGCCAGCCGGTAGGCGAGGTGGCCGCCGAGGGCGGCACCGGCGGAGACGGCGGTCAGGCCGGCCAGGCCGAGCAGTCGGCCCCGGGCGTGGCGGCCGCGGCAGCGGGCCAGCAGGGACCCGGCGTACAGCAGCACCCCGGCGGTGTTGGAGAGCGCGTGCACCAGGCCGGTGCGGCGGCGCGGCGGATCGAGCCGGGCCCAGTCCACCCAGCCCGCCAGCGCGGCCGGGCCGGCGGCCAGCAGGCCCGCCGCCACCAGGGCGTCGGCCGACCTGCGGCCGCCGGGGGTGAAGTCCAGCAGGCCGGCCGACGTCCAGCAGCCGAGCGGCAGCTGGACCAGCGCCGGGTGGAGCGGATGGCCGAGCCAGACGCCGTGCAGCGCGTCGCGGTACGGGCCGAGCGGGAGGGCTTCCACCGCGTCGGCGAGCGGCCCGGCCGGGGTGTCGAGGACGTCCCAGTGCTCCGGCGCCTCCAGGGCGTGGCGCAGCCGGCGGGACCAGGGGCGGGTGTGCAGGGGTGAGGTGTTCATACCGAGCGGCTAGCCGGGCGGCGGCCGGTCAAACCCGGGCACGGGATCCTCACGGGCGGTCGGTGTCCGAGGGGCGGTCGTCGGTCTGCGCCTCCCCGGGCTCTTCCTCCCCGCCGTGCGCCTCGTCGTCCTGCTCCTCGTCCTGGAACGACACGTCCACGTGCTGCTCGGGCCGACGTTCCTCCTGACGTGCGACGGAGGACAGGACGGCTTCGTCGGCGGCCGTGAGCGGCGGCTGCAGCAGGCTGCGCGGCCACAGGCGTCGGGCGAGCACGACGTTGGTCTCGGCCGCGTAGACGGTGATCTGCGCGGTGAGGTAGAGCCAGAAGAGCAGGCCGATGACGGTCGCGAAGAAGCCGTAGACCTGGCTCGCGTGGCGCAGCTCGTGGGTGACCAGGAGCGAGCCGCCGGCCTGGAGGGCGGTGAACAGCGGTCCGGCGAGCGCGCAGCCCGGCCACAGCGAGCGGGTGGGGATCTCGCGCGGGGTGAGCACCCGGAAGCAGGCCAGGCACAGGGCGGTGTTCACCAGTGCCGAGACGGCCAGGCCCCCGATCCGGGCGGGCACCCCGCCCAGGGCGGTGGCGACCAGGGCGGCGGCCGCCGTGCCCAGCAGCAGCCCGGTGCCCAGGACGGCGAACAGCAGCAGGCTGCGCGCCAGCCGCGGCCAGTAGCCGGGCCGCTGGACCCCGGGCACGTTCCAGACCTCGGCCATCGCGTGCTGCAGGACCTGGGCGATGCCGAGCGCGCCGTACAGCATCCCGAGCGCGCCGATGAGCAGGGCCAGGCCGCTGCCCTGCAGGGAGTGGACGTTCTGGCGCAGTTGGTCGCCGATGATCGGGAAGTCGGCGAGCGCGGAGTCCAGCACCGAGCGCTGGGCGCCGGGATGGCCGTGCAGGACGAACCCGAGGACGGTGCTGAGCAGGAGCAGCAGCGGGATCAGCGCGACGAAGCCGTAGTAGGTGATCAGCGCGGCCAGCAGCCCGCCCCGGTCGTCCCCGTACTTGCGCACCACACCGACCACCACGGCGGATGGCCGGTGGCGCTGCTGGAAGCCGTCCACACCCCGCAGGGCCCGCTCGATCGGGTTCACACGGCGCGTCTGCCCGACCGTGCCGTCCCGACACCCACTGCCCGGAGCGTTCGGACCATCCGGCTGCCCGGCTGCCCGGCTACTCAGTCATGAGCACCGCGACGCCCGTCACGCGGTCCCCGGCGAGGTCCGCGAGCGCGGTGTCGGCCTGGCGCAGGGGGTAGCGGGTGAGGTGGACCGACGGGCGGGTTCGGGCGGCTTCCGTGAGGTAGGCCAGGCCGTCGGCCCGGGTGTTGGCGGTGACGCTGCGCAGCGTGCGCTCCTGGAAGAGGTGGCGCTGGTAGTCCAGCGCGGGGATGTCCGTGAGGTGGATGCCGGCCACGGCGAGCGTGCCGCCGCGGTCGAGTGCGGCGAGGGCGACCGGTACCAGTTCGCCGGCCGGGGCGAAGAGGATGGCGGCGTCCAGCCGCTGCGGGGGCGGGGCGTAGGAGTCTCCGGCGAAGTCGGCGCCGAGCTCCAGGGCCAGCCGGCGGGCGTTCGCGCCGCGGGTGAACACGTGCACCCGTGCGCCGCGGGTGAGGGCGAGTTGGGCGGTCAGGTGCGCGGACGCGCCGAAGCCGTAGAGGCCCAGCAGCCCGCCTTCGGGCAGTTCTGCCCGTTCGAGGGCCCGGTAGCCGATGATCCCGGCGCACAGCAGCGGGGCGAGCTCCTCGGCGGGCGGGCCCTCGGGCAGCCGGTAGGCGAAGCGGGCGTCGGCGGTGAGGTACCGGGCGTAGCCGCCGTGCCGGTCCCAGCCGGTGTAGCGCGAACCGGGGCAGAGGTTCTCCCGCCCGCTGCGGCAGTAGGCGCAGCTGCCGCAGGTCCCGGCCAGCCAGGCCACCCCGGCCCGGTCCCCGACCGCGAACTCCCGGACCGCGGTGCCGGCCGCCCGTACGTGCCCGACCGCCTCGTGCCCGGGCGTGCACCTGGCCGTCCGGGGGGCCAGGTCGCCCTCCGCGAGGTGCAGGTCGGTACGGCACACCCCGCAGGCCTCCACCTCCACCAGGATCTCCTGCGGCCCCGGCGCGTCCGGTGGCCGCCGCACCCGCACCAGCGGGCCCGGTGCCGTCCCGCCCGGTGCCGTCCCGCGGACCGGCCCGGCGACCGGCCCGGGGTGGTCCACCACCCACGCCTCGGATTCCGCCGGCAACGGTGCCGCCGTGGTCATCGCCGCCTCCTTCCCAGGCCCGTCACCCGTTCCCACGCGACCCGTTTCCAGCCTGCGCCGGGAGCGGCAGCACCGCAGACCGGCGGTACGGGGGGTACGGCGATACCGGGCGCTCGGCACGGGTGGCGGCCCGTCGTCCACCGCCTCACAGGGCGTGGGCGAGGACCCGGCAGGACCAGCGGGCGAGCCGGCACCATCCTCGGGCCGTGCCGCCCAGGGCCAGGTACCACCCGATGCCGAACGGCAGGGCGATGGCGAACCAGGACGGGGGTGCCAGCTCGCCGGGCCGCCGGGCACCCTCGCGCGCCCAGCGGCGGCACCGCGAGACGCCCCGGCGGGTCCAGCCGGCGCAGCGGTCGGCGCGCCCGGACCAGCGTGCCGAGGCACGCAGCAGCCCGGTGTGCCAGTCGTCGCGCCGTCGGGCGATCGCGGTCGGCATCGCGGGCTCCGTGGCGAGGACCGCGGGTGGGCGGTCGGGAGGTGGGTGGTCCTGCCACCAGCGTGTCCCTCCGCGGGCTCGGGCCGCAACGCCGGCCGGCGGCCGGGCCGGTCGGACCTCTGCGGCCCGGAGCGGGCGCCGGGGCCGGGTCAGGAGCCGAACATCCCTGAGAAGGCCCGTGGTTGGTGTCTCCGGCGCGACGTGCTGCGGGGCGCGGTCAGGAGGTCCGGCGGGCCGGGGCGAGTTGGTCGTAGCAGTAGTAGACGGCGATGAGGGCGTGGGTGGCGAGCATGGCGACCGGGCTGAGGTAGGCGAGGCCGACGGTGGCGAGGTAGGCCACGCCGCCGATGCCGAAGCGGCGCAGGGCGGCGCGGCGGGCCTCGGGGGGCACGGGGGTGTGCAGGGCGCGGGCGTCGCGGGTGAAGGAGAGGAAGAGCAGCGAGAAGGCGATGCCCATGGAGACCATCGTCGCGGCGTAGAGCGCGGCGGCCGTACTGGCGTCGTCGTGGCCCGCGGTGAGGTAGGTGGCGAGCAGGCGGGTGGGGTAGGGGATGACGGAGACGGTGAGCAGCAGGAAGAGGTTGGCGAACAGGGTGCGTCGGTCGACCCGGCGGGCGAGGGCGCACATGGCGTGGTGGTTGATCCAGATGATGCCGATGACCAGGAAGCTGACCAGGTACGCGAAGTAGCCGGGCCACTGGCGGCCGAGGGCGTGCAGGAGGGTTTCGCCGTGCAGGGTGTCGGGCTCGGGCACCTGGAGGTCGAGCACGAGCAGGGTGATGGCGATGGCGAGGACGCCGTCGCTGAAGGCTTCGAGGCGGGCGGTGCTGAAGCCCGTCCGGGGGGCCACCGGGGAGGCGCCGGTCTCGTGGGGCTCGTCGGCGGGCGTCATGTCGGCTCTCCAGGGGCGTGGACGGGCAGTGCGGGGCCCGTCGGAGGCGAGAAGGCTACCGGTTCGGATCGGCCGCTCCGGCCTCTCCGGCCTCACCGTGCCGGTGATCGGCTTGACGGACGGTCAACGTGCGTGTGACGTACTGGAGTTGTGCAGATATCGAGTCTGCCGACTGGTGGGTGGAAGCCGGGGTAGGCGCCGTGGGCCAGGAGCTGCCGCGCCCGCGGCCGGCGCACACCAGGAAGGTGATCAGATGCAGAAATCCGCTGTCCGCCCGATGCCCGTCACGTTTCCCGACAGCGCCGCGCCCGACGTCCCGATCGATGCGGAACTCCGCTTCGACGCCGCGCTCCCGCACGCGGCGTGCCTGGCGTTCCCCTTCGCGCTCAACGGCTGCCCGGGTGGGGGCGAGCTCTGCTGGTACTTCAGCCGCGACCTGTTGAACGAGGGCCGCCATGCCCCGGCCGGCTGCGGGGACGTCAAGGTCAGGCCCGGGCCCGCCGGCGAGGTCCTGATCACCCTGCGGAGCCCCGACGGCCAGTCGGTGCTCAGCGCACCGGAGGACGTCGTCACCGCCTTCCTCGTGGACTCCTTCACCCTGGTGCCCGCAGGGTCGGAGGCCGACCACCTGGACGTCGACGCGGCGCTCGCCCGGTTGTGCGCCGACGACTGACCCGGTGGGCAGGAGCGGCCGCCTCGAACGGCCCACCCCGGGTGTGCGTCCGGCGGCGGTGCCCGAGGCTCGGAGCATGGCATCGATCATCGTGCTCTTCGAGCTGGAGCCCGAGGCGGCCATCGGCGCGGAGGGTGTCGAACCCGCCGTGATCGCGGTGCACGCCGCCGGGGCCGATCCCGAGGTGCCCGAGGACCCGCAGCCGTACACGCTGTGCGGGCTGGAGACGGGCCCGATGGAGCACAGCCACTACCGGGCGGCCAGGCCCGGCGAGCCCTGGTACCCGGCCGCGCTCGCCGATCAGCGCTGCCAGGAGTGCGAGCGCGCCCTGCGCACGCTGTGAGCGGACGACCAACTCACCGGCAGGCCTTCAATGTGATTAGCCCGCTATCACGAACTCGCTTTGTGCGCCAGGGGGTTGTGTGAGGTTTCGTGCGTCAACCCAACGAGTCGACCCCGGCGGTGGTGGAACACCCCGGGGCCCGGCACTGGAGCAGCAACTCCGGATGCAGATTCATCGTAGCGTCTCTGAGCGGGACTTCGCCGTACTTCCCAACGCGGTGCTCCAGAACCGGCGGTTGTCCTTCACCGCCCGCGGGCTGCTCGCGGACCTCCTCTCCCGCCCGGACGGCACCTCGTTCAAAGTTGCGCGGTGAGCGCGACCAGCAGGGCCGCCAGCCCGACCGTCAGCCACGCCACGTAGTCGCCGAGGAGTCCGGAGTGGAGGCGGCGCAGCGGCAGGACGGTGACCCGGTGGAGCCCGCCGGTGCCGCGCCTGGGGTCGCGGCGGACGGCGGCGGTGGCCAGGCCGACAGCCAGCAGGGCGGAGAACAGGCCGAGGCCGATCCCGGCGCCCGTCCACCAGGCGTCGGGGGCGGGCCCGGGCCCGGGCGGGACGACGCCCGGGTGGGCCAGGGTGTCGGCGAGGTAGCCGTCGCGGTCGGTGAAGGCGGCGGCGCCCGCCGCGAGTGCCCGCCCCACGCCGGGCAGCACGCCGACGGCCAGGCAGCCGGCCAGCAGCAGTCCGGGCACGAGCAGCATCGACGCGGGCGGTCGGCGGCCCGGGGTGCGGATCTCGGGCTCCTCGCCCTCGCCGCTGGTCGCGGCCGTCTCGGGGTGTTCCTCGGGCGGGGCGCCGACGCCGCCGAAGACCCGCAGGCCGGCCCGCAGCACCGCGCCGCCGGTCACGGCCGACACCAGCACGAACAGGGCGGGCAGCCAGGCCAGTTCGTGCCCGGCGGCTTCTTCGGCCACGGCCTTGCCGAGGCCGGTGCCGAACGGCGGCAGTCCGGCCAGGGCCAGCGCGCCCAGGCCGAACAGCAGCCCGGGCAGGCGCAGTTCGCGGGCGCGGCCGTGCAGCCCGTGTTCGTCGACCGAGCCGTACCGGTCCAGCAGGACGCCGGTGAGGCCGAACAGCGCGGCCTTGGCGCCCGCGTGGGCGGCGACGTACACGGCCGTGCCGGCCAGTCCGGCCGGGGTGAGCAGGGCGGCGCCGACCAGGAACAGGCCGACGTGTCCGACGGTGGAGAACGCCAGCATCCGCTTGAGGTGCCGCTGTTGCCAGCACATGACGGCGCCGACCAGGGCGGTCAGCACGCCGAAGGCGAGCAGGGTGTCGCGTACGACGGCGTCCGGCAGGCCGCCGGGGCCGGCGAACACCACCCGGTGGATGCGGGCGGTGCCGTAGACGCCGAGTTCGACCATGATCCCGGAGAGCAGCATGCAGACCGGGCTCGGGGCGACGGCGTGCGCGTCCGGCAGCCAGAAGTGGAAGGGCACCGCCGCGGCCTTGACCAGCGGGCCGGCCAGGACCAGGACGAAGGCGACGACCAGCAGGGCGTCCGGGCCGTGGCCGGGCGTGGCGAGCCGGTCGAGCTCGGCGCCGATCTGGGCGAGGCCGAGCTCGCCGGTGCGGGCGTAGAGCAGGCCGATGCCGAGCAGGGAGAGGTAGGCGGCGGCCGAGTTGACGAGCCCGAAGGCGAGGGCGCCCTGCAGCGGGCGCGGGTCCTCGATGCGGTAGCCGGTGAGCGCGTAGGCGACGGCGCCCATCAGCTCGAAGAAGACGAAGGCATCGAAGAGGTCGCCGGTGAGCGCGAACCCGCACAGGCCGGCCTCGAAGAGCAGCAGCAGCGCGGGGAAGAGGCCGCCCTCCCGGCCGGAGGGCTCCTCGAAGTAGCGCCAGGCGTAGCAGAGCACGGCCAGGATCAGGGCGGCGGCGAGCAGGGCCAGCCCGCTGCCGAGGCGGTCGGCGACCAGGACGATGCCGACGCTGTGCCCGCCGCTCGGGTTCCAGCCGCCCAGCCAGGACACCGCCCGGCCGTCCGGGCTGGTGCGGGCCCACAGCAGGGCGAGGCAGAGGACGTCGGCGGCGGCGAGGGCGGTGGCGAGCGCGTCGCGGCCCAGGCGGGGCAGCCGGCGGCCCGCGACGGCGAGGACGGCCGCTCCCAGCAGGGGGATCGCGACGGCCAGTGGCAGCAGGTCGGCGGTGTGCAAGGGATCGGCGGTGTGCAAGGGCCGTCACCCCCGCAGCCCGGTCAGGTCCTCCGGGTCCACCGTGCCGTGTCGCTTGCGCAGTTGGACGACCAGGGAGAGCAGCAGGGCGGTGACGGTCGCGCCGACGACGACGTCGGTGAGCGCGAGGGCCTGGACGACCGGGTCCACCACCGGGGCATCGGTCGGCAGGTCGGAGAAGACGGGGGCGGTGGCGCCGCGGCGGTAGCCGACCGCGAGCAGCAGGACGTAGGTGGAGGACTGGGCGACGGCCAGGCAGCCGACGGCCTGGACCAGGTCGCGGCTGGTGACCAGCCCGTACAGACCGGCGAGCAGGATCCACCCGGCGGCGAGGTAGGGGAAGACGCTCATCGACTGCTTCCGCGGGGGACGACCTCGACCGCCTGGTCCAGGAAGTGGGCGAGCAGCACCACCACGCCGGAGGCGACCTCCACGCCGACGACGGCGTTGACCACCGCCACCAGTCCGCTGGAGGAGAGCGTGTTGAAGGTGCCGAGCGGCAGGGTGTTGGCGAGGTAGCCGGCGCCCTCCGCCAGGCCGATCAGGCCGAGGGCGGCGAACGTCCCGGCGGCCAGCGCGTCCGCCACGTCGAGCACGGCCAGCGGGCGGATCCGTTTGAGCACGCGGTAGTCGGCGGCGACGTACGCCAGGTGCAGCGCGGTGGCCAGGGCGACGCCGCCCTGGAATCCGCCGCCGGGGCTCAACTGGCCGTGCGCCACGAGGTATCCGCCGGTCAGCAGGGTGACGGGTAGCAGTGTGGCACCGAACAGCCGGGTGGTCGGCAGGACCGGTTCGGCGGCCGGACGGCGCTTGTGCTCGTCCCGGGCCAGGCGCAGCAGCATGCCCGCGCCGAGGACGGAGCCGAAGAGGATGGACTCCTCGCCGAGGGTGTCGAAGGCGCGCTGGTCGAAGTTGACGGCGGACACGATGTTGGCGGTGCTCCTGGCCAGTCCGGCCGCCACCGCCCGTTCGCCGTACGGGTGTCGGGCGCCGCCGAAGCCGGGCAGCCGGCCGGCGGCGGCGATCAGGCCGGCGGCGAGGACGGCGGCGGCGGTCAGGAACAGCCGCAGCCGGGCGGTGCGGCTCACTCGGGCCGGTCCGTACGGTCGGGGCGTTTCCCGCGCTCGCCGGGGTGCTCCTCGCGGCGCACCCGGCGGACGGTGAGCAGGATCAGCAGCGGGGTGATCGCGCTGCCGACGCCGAGTTGGGAGAGCGCGACGTCGGGGGCCTGGAGCACGGTGAACAGGGCGGCGAGGCAGAGCCCGAGCAGGGCGAGCACGGCGGCCTGGCGGACCGGGTCGCGGGTGAGCGCGGCGGCGGTCGCGGTGACGGCGGTGAGCAGCAGGGCGATCACGATCAGGGTGTCGGTCACCGGTTCGCCTCCCGCCCGGCTTCGGCGCGGACGGTCGCCCGGGCGATGGCCATCGTGGTGACGGTGCCGCCGGCCGCCAGCAGTACCCCGATCACCAGCAGCTTGACGGCCGCCCTTCCCGGGCCGGTGTCCACGGCGAGCGCGAGGGCGACGAGCGGAGCGCCGAGCGTGGCCGCGGGGGAGAGGGCGTGCAGCCGCAGGTACGGGCCGGGGAGCAGGACGAGCCCGAGGGCCCCGAGCAGCAGGGCGGCCGTACCGGCGCAGAGCAGCACCAGGGCGAGGACGTGGCGGTCCATCAATGCTCCTCGCCGGCCAGGAAGCGGGTGAACACCAGGGTGCCGGCGGGGGCGAGGACGGCCAGGTCGAGGGCGAGGTCGGTGTAGGAGCTGCGGCTGAAGCCCTGGGCGAGCAGCAGCAGGAGGACGGAGGTCAGGGTCGCGGCGAGGTTGAGTCCGGCCAGGCGCTGCGGCGGCTCTCCGCGCAGCCCGAGCAGCAGGCAGGGGGCGACGCCGCCGGCGCCCAGGAAGGCCGCCGCCAGCAGCCAGGCGTTCACCGCGCGCCGCCCGTCGATGCGCCGCCCGTCGCTGTGGTGTCCGTCAACGCGCGTTCCAGCGAGGAGACTTCACGGCCGAGTGCGTGCACGGTCAGGGTGCCGTCCTCGGTTGCGACGACGTACCCGCCGGGTGTTGCCGAGAACAGGGCGGCCGCCCAGGCGCGCCCGGTGCCGGGCGCGAGGCGGAGGGTGCGGAAGCCGCTGCCGCGCCGGTGTGCGGGCGACAGGACGGCGAGCGCCAGCCGGCCGGTGTCGGCGAGCAGGGTCCACGGGAACGCCCGGAGTGCGTGGGCGAGTCGGGCCGGGCCGCCCGGGGTGGCCCCGGAGGCGCGCCGCACCGCGAGGGCGCCCAGCGCCCCGAGGAGCGCGATGCCGCCGCCGACCGCCACCTCCAACGGCGTGACCGAGCTGATCAGCACGGTGTTCAGCAGCAGCAACAGGCCCCACCAGAGCAGGAGTTCGGTCACCGTTCGCATCGCACGACCCCCGTTCCGGCCGTACCGGCCCTCCGCCGTCTTGGCGGGCGGCCCCCAGGTGTACCGTCCGGCCGGGGAGCGCGTCCCGCGCGCAACGCCGCCGCGTGCGGGATCGTCGTGGCGGACCACCCGTTCGCCGCAGCGCGGGAACGGGCGGTCCGATCATCGGCTGGGTGGGGAGGGGCGTCCTCCGGGCGGGCTCAGTCGGGCGGTTCCTGGGTCGCCGCCGGTTCGGCGGCCGGCTCGGTCACCTCGTACTCCGGGCCGTCCTGCGGGCCCTTCTCCTCCTCGTGCCCGGGCGGTGGCGCGCCCTCGCCGGTCATCCTGGACTCCGGAGTCTCCACGGACACCGGCGGCTCCTTCGGTGTGGTCGGTTCCTTCGGGACTGGGTGGTCCTGGTCGCGCATGCGTCTCAACTCCTCGGGGACGGCGGGTGGTCGGGAACGAGTGGTCGGGAACGGGGTCAGGGGAGCTTCCTTCCCCGGGCGAGGGCGCCGGCCGTCGCGCCGAGCAGGGCCGCGCCGCCGGCGGCGAGCAGGCCGTGGTGCTGGGAGGCCCACAGCTGGGCGCTGCGGTCGCGGGACTCGGCGTCGAAGCGGCCGTGGGCGCCGTGGTCCTGCGCCGCATCGACCGGGGTCCAGAGGTTGGCCTGGTCCCCGGCACCGGTCGTCCGCTCCTCCGACGGCCGCTCCTCCGACGGCCGCTCGTCCTCCGGCCCCTCCTGCTGGGCGTCGAGGCCCGTGCGGGCGAGGTAGCGGTCCAGCAGTCCGGGGGCGACCGCGTTGGCGATCAGGGTGGCGGCGGTGCTGGCGCCCACCCAGTACTCCCGCCGTCCGGGGTGGTCGGCGGCGTAGCGGACGGCGCGGGCGGCGAGTTCGGGCTGGTGGACCGGGGGGACGGGCCGGGCCCGGCCGGGCAGCCGGTTCAGCACCCAGTCGAACTGCGGGGTGTTGACGGCGGGCAGCTGCACCATCGTCACCCGCACGCTCGAACCGCCCGCCAGCAGCTCGCAGCGCAGCGCCTCGTGCCAGCCCTGCAGGGCGTGCTTGGCGCCGCTGTAGGCGGTCTGCAGCGGGATGCCGCGGTAGGCGATCGCCGAGCCGACCTGCACGATCGTGCCGTGGTCGCGCGGCAGCATCCGGCGCAGCGCGGCGCGGGTGGCGTTGACGTAGCCCAGGTAGGTGACCTCGGTGACGCGGCGGAACTCCTCCGGGCTGATCTCGGTGAACGGCGCGAACACCGACGCGAAGGCGTCGTTGACCCAGACGTCGATGGGTCCGAACTCCTCCTCGGCCCGGGCCGCCACCGCCTCGCAGGCCCGTGGATCGGCGACGTCCGCCGGGACCGTGCACACCGGTGAACCCGCTGCCTCGGCCTCGGCCGCGGCGGCGCGCAGCCCGGCCGCGCCGCGGGCGACCAGCACCAGGCGGTTGCCGGAGGTGGCGAAGGCCCGGACGCAGGCCCGGCCGACGCCGGCGGTGGCGCCGGTGACGACCACGGTGCGGGGGCGTGAAGGCGTACGCATCGTCATGGCGCGCGCCTTTCCCGGGGGGCGTCGCCGAAACGCCACGACGGCCGTCCCGGCCCGGGTGGTTTCCGGCCCGTGCCCGTGCCCGTGCCCGTGCCGGTACCGGTACCGGTGCCCGGGTCGATCTCGGTGGGCTCGCCGAGATCGGGGTCGGTGGGCGGCCGGGTGCAGTGGCCGTTGTGCCGGCGCAGGTGCTGGACCGGCAGGGCCAGCCAGCACGCCACGAACCAGAGCATCACCGCCCCGGCGATCCAGCCCGCGATCACCGGCCCCGCCGCGACCCGGAGCAGGAGCAGCAGGGCCGAGCCGATGGTCAGCGCCAGCAGCGCCAGGCCCCCGCCCACCAGCCGCGCCGCGGCGTCCACCAGCTGGGGCTTGAGCCGGCGCCCGGCGAGGATCCGGTGGTACGCGACCGGGGCGGTCAGCGCACCGGTGGCGAGGGCGCCGAGGACGACCGTGACCACGTACAGGCCGCGGTCGAAGCCGCCGAGCTCGGCGAAGCGCGGCATGAAGACCACGCTCAGCAGGAAGCCGAACAGCACCTGGGAGCCGGTCTGGGCGACCCGCACCTCCTGGAGCAGGTCGCCCCACCGCCGGTCGGCCCGCTCCTCCGGCGACTCCCGGCGGCCGGTCCGGGGCCGGGGGCGGTGGGCGCCGTTGTTCGGGCTGCTGTCCGGGGCGTGGTACGAGCCGCTGTCCGGGCGGGTCTCCGGCGTCGCCATGGTGAATCGCCTCCGCTTCCTCCTCGGCAGAGCGTGTAGCCGCCGCCGGACCGGACAAACGCCCGGTGCGCGGCCGGTGGGCCCTGCACCGCGCCTGGCTCCGTCCGTCCGGCGGTCCGTGCGCGGCACGACGATCGCGCGGCACAATGACCGGTACGGCACCGCGCCGTCCCGACCCGACCCGACCGGGAGCCCGCCATGTCACGGCCAGTCGAGGACCGACCCGGGGGCGACGAGCACGAGCCCGCAGGCCCGGAGCCCACAGGGCTGAGCGTCGCCGTGGACCACGAGGGGGCGGTGCGGATCGTCACCGTCGCCGGGGAACTGGACCACGACACGGCCGACGGGCTGCGCGAGGCTCTTGCGCGGCCCGCGGTCGACGGCCTGGAGCGGATCCTGATCGACCTGCGGGACCTGCGCTTCTGCGACTCGACCGGCCTCAACCTCCTGCTGCGCGCCCGTCTGGCGGCCGAGACGGCGGGGCTGCGGCTGGAACTCGCGGGCCTGCGCCCTGCCGTGGCCCGGCTCTTCGCCATCACCGGCGCCGACAGCGTGCTGCGGATCCATCCCGATCTCGAAACGGCGTTGACGGCGCCCGGCCCGGCCGCGCGCCCCCGTGACGACAGTTCGCGCCCTCGTGACGACGGCCCGGCGTGAGCGTGAGGAGGCCCGGATGAACCAACCCGGGAACGGGCGGCAGGTGCGGGACGCCGACCGGACCAGGCTGCTCGCGCTCGCGGGCAGCCGGGGAGCCGTGCAGCGCAGCCGTGAGTTCAGCCGCGAGGCGCTGGCGGACTGGCACTGGCTGCCGGCCGCCGACGAGGAGCAGCAGGCCGTCGCGGAGGACGTCCTGCTGATGGTCTCGGAGCTGGTCACCAACGCGTGTCTGCACGCTGCCGGCGGCCCGAGTGAGCTGCGGCTGGACTGGGACGGCAGCCGGCTGCGGGTGGAGGTCGCGGACGACAGCCCGGTCCCGCCGAGGCTGCTGCGGGCCGCCGAACCGGGGCGGCCGGGCGGATACGGCCTGCGGGTGGTGGACCGG
This sequence comes from Streptomyces sp. 1114.5, assembly GCF_003635085.1. Lineage (NCBI taxonomy): Bacteria > Bacillati > Actinomycetota > Actinomycetes > Kitasatosporales > Streptomycetaceae > Streptomyces > Streptomyces sp. 1114.5. The sequence continues at coordinate 281,459 of NZ_RBXE01000003.1, read as the reverse complement.
CTCTCCCGTGCCTGGGGCTGTGTGCCCGAGGGCGGCGGCAAGCGGGTCTGGCTGGAAGTGTCGGCCCCGCTGGACCACCACTCCCGTTGACCGTCTCCGGGCGTTGACGGTATCCGGCTTGACGGCTGCCCGCTCACGCCCGGCCGGGGTGCGGCTGCGGAGGCGGTGCCGGATCGGGGTCCGGGAAGGGCTCCGGCGCCGGGAACGGGGGAACCGGCGGCGGCGCCGGGTCGGGGTTGGGGGCCGGATCGGGGTGGGGGTGGGGGAAGGGCTCGGTGTCGGGGTTCGGGGGCGTCGGGATGGTCAACGTGACCGCCTCCTCGGCGGCCCGGTGCAGGGCACCGGGCCGCGGTGGCTGTTCGTGTTCTCGTGTTCTCGTGGTCGATCGGCGTGGTCGATCGGCGTGGTCGATCGGCGGGCGCCGGATCAGTCCTTGCCCACGTCCTTGATCTTCTCGCCGGCCTGCTTCAGGTCGCCCTTCATCTTCTCGGCGCGGCCCTTCGCCTCCAACGTGCGGTCCCCTGTGGCCCGCCCGGCGGTCTCCTTGACCTTGCCCTTGGCCTTCTCGGCGGCGTTGCGCAGCTTGTCGTCGGTACCCATCGGGTGCACTCCTCCGGTTGCGGGGACGTCTCGTTGTGAGGACGTCCGGTCGGCAGACGTCATCACCAGTAGTGGGATCGGCCCCCCACGGCGTGGCCCACGGCCCCGAGGATCCACAGGACGAGCCCGATGAGGACGAGGACGATCCCGATGGACCACAGGATGCTGATTCCGGTGACGAAACCGATGATCAGCAGGATCACTCCGAGGATGATCATGGGTGGCCTCCTCCGCTGTGCGTTCCTCGGCGGTGTCTTCCGTCGCCCCGGCGTCTGCCCGGACTTCCGCCGCGTAATCACCCCGATCGCATCGGCAGGTCGGCGCGCGGCGCGCCCGGCCCGGCCGTTTCGGCACCCCCGTGACCACAGGTGGTTGCATGGTCGCAGCCCGTGCCCGGTGGGGTGCGCGCGGTCCGGCAGCGAGGACAGGAGGAGGAGACCGATGGCGGAGACCCTGCAGCGGTCCGCGGCCCGTCGAGCGTCCGGCGGGCCGCGCCGGCGCCGGCGTCAGGGCTCGACGCTGCTGCGGTGGCTGAGCACGACGGACCACAAGGCCATCGGCAACCTGTACCTGACGACGGCGTTCTGCTTCTTCCTGTTCGCCGGGCTGCTGGCGATGCTGATGCGCGCGGAGCTGATGCGGCCGGGGCTGCAGCTGGTGAGCAACGAGCAGTACAACCAGCTGTTCACCATCCACGGCACGATCATGATGCTGCTGTTCGCCACGCCGACCTTCGCCGGTTTCGCGAACGCCGTGATGCCCCTGCAGATCGGGTCGCCCGACGTGGCCTTCCCCCGGCTGAACGCCTTCACGTACTGGGTGTACCTGTTCGGCGGCCTGATGGTGGTCGGCGGGTTCCTGACGAACAGCGGCGCGGCGTCGTTCGGCTGGTTCGCCTACGCCCCGCTGAACGGGCCGATCCGCAGCCCGGGGACGGGCGCCGACCTGTGGGCCGTCGGCCTGATCGTGGCGGGCCTGAGCACCATCCTGGGGGCCGTCAACTTCATCACCACCATCGTCTGCCTGCGCGCCCCCGGGATGACGCTGTTCCGGATGCCGGTCTTCACCTGGAACGTGCTGTTCACCTCGATCCTCGCGCTGCTCGCCTTCCCCCCGCTCACGGCGGCCCTGTTCGCGCTGGAGGCGGACCGCAAGCTCGGTACCCACGTCTTCGACCCGGCCAACGGCGGGGCGCTGCTGTGGCAGCACCTGTTCTGGTTCTTCGGCCACCCCGAGGTGTACATCGTGGCGCTGCCCTTCTTCGGGATCATCTCGGAGGTCCTGCCGGTCTTCAGCCGCAAGCCGATCTTCGGCTACCGCGGGCTGATCGGTGCGACCATCGCGATCACCGCGCTGTCCGCGGTCGTCTGGGCCCACCACATGTTCGCCACCGGCCAGGTGCTGCTGCCGTTCTTCTCCCTGGCCTCGCTGCTCATCGCGGTGCCGACCGGGGTGAAGTTCTTCAACTGGGTCGGCACCATGTGGAACGGCTCGCTCTCCTTCGAGACGCCGATGCTGTTCGCCCTCGGGTTCCTGGTGACCTTCCTCCTCGGCGGGCTGACCGGTGTTCTGCTGGCCGCGCCCCCGATCGACTTCCACGTCACCGACAGCTACTTCGTGGTCGCCCACCTGCACTACGTCCTGTTCGGGACGGTGGTGTTCGCGATGTTCGCCGGCTTCTACTTCTGGTGGCCCAAGATCACCGGCCGGATGCTGGACGAACGGCTCGGCAGGATCCACTTCTGGATGCTGCTGCCCGCCTTCCAGATCACCTTCCTCGTCCAGCACTGGCTCGGCGCCCAGGGCATGCCGCGCCGCTACGCCGACTACCTGCCCTCGGACGGCTTCACCGCGCTGAACACCGTCTCCTCGATCGGGGCGTTCCTGCTGGGCCTGTCGACCCTGCCCTTCCTGTACAACGTCTGGCACACCGCCCGGCACGGGGTGAAGGTCGAGGAGGACGACCCGTGGGGCTACGGCCGCTCGCTGGAGTGGGCGACCTCCTGCCCGCCGCCGCGGCACAACTTCCACGCCCTGCCCCGGATCCGCTCCGAGGGCCCGGCCTTCGACCTGCACCACCCGGAGCACTCGCGCATGGCGATGGACGCGCTCGAAGCACGCAACGCAGGACGAGCCGAGGAGAATCCGTCGTGAAGACCGAGTCCTACCTGTTCGCCGGGGTCGCGCTGTTCTTCGCCGCGGCCGCCTCGGTCTACGGCTGGTTCGCGCGCGAGCCGGCCGGCAAGGCCGCGCTGGTCGTGGCCTTCCTGATGTCCGCACTCGTCGCGTTCTTCTTCCGCACCCAGTACTCCCGCCGCGGCGTCCGGCCGCAGGACACCACCGACGCCGAGGTCGTCACCGGCGCCGGACCGCTGGAGTTCTTCGCGCCCCGCAGCTACTACCCGCTGCTCACCGCCGCGGGCGTGGCACTCGCCGGGCTCGGTCTGGTGTACGCCCTGTGGCTGTTCGTCATCGGCATGGGGGTGACCGGCGCGGGCGTCCTGGGCTTCGTCTTCCAGTACGCCCAGCGCGGGCAGTGAGGCCGGCCGGTCAGGGGAGCTCGGCCGGCTCCGGACCCGGATCGGGTTCGGGCTCCGGTTCCGGCGTGCGAGGCGAAGGCGGCGGTTCCACGGTGTCCCGGTAGTACCAGGAGCTCAGCCCGGCCCGCAGCCGGGCGGGGCGGGAGGCGCCGGGGCCCGGGGCGGGCAGCGGGGGCGGGGCGTCGCGCCGGGCCAGGGTGTGGCGCAGGCCGGCGGGCAGCGGCCGGTGTTCGCCGTGGAAGGCGCCCTCCACGGCCTCGCGGACGTACCCGGTCTCCTCGCCCCGCGCCACCCGCTCGCCGTCCCGCTCCTGCAGGGCCAGGCAGAGCCGCCGGGTGACCCAGAACGCCGCGACCGGGAGGACGAACAGGCTCACCCGCAGGACCAGGTTCAGGCCCTCCACCGGCACGTCCAGGGCGCGGGCGACGACGTCCTGCCCGCCGGCGACCAGCAGCACGACGTAGAAGCACACCCCCGCGACCCCCAGCGCCGTCCGGGTCTGCCGGTTGCGCGGGCGGTCGCACAGGTGCTGCTCGCCCGTCCCCGGGGTGATCCAGCGCTCGAAGAACGGGTAGCCGTACAGGACGGCGAAGAAGAGGCCGGGGAACAGCACGGCCGGGATCAGCGGGTTCCAGGGGATGGAGTGGCCCCACAGCCGGGTCTCGGCGCCGGGCATCAGCCGCAGTGCGCCCTCGATGAACCCCATGTACCAGTCCGGCTGCGCGTCGGTGGAGTCCTGGTCGGGGCGGTAGGGCCCGTACAGCCAGATCGGGTTGACCTGGGCGAGGGCCCCGGCCAGGGCGATGACCCCGAAGACCATCGCCATCAGGCCCGCGGTCTGGGCGGAGAAGTGCGGGAACATCGGCTTGCCGACGACGTTGCGGTTGGTGCGCCCGGGGCCGGCCCACTGGGTGTGCTTGAGGTGGAAGACCAGGATCAGGTGCGCCGTGACCAGGGCCACCAGCAGGCCCGGCAACAGCAGGATGTGCGCGCTGTACAGCCGCGGGACGATGTCGTGTCCGGGCGGCTCCCCGCCGAAGAGGAAGAAGCTCAGGTAGCTGCCGACCAGCGGGATCGACAGGATGAAGCCCTGGGCGGTGCGCAGCCCGGTGCCGGACAGCAGGTCGTCGGGCAGCGAGTAGCCTGCGAAGCCCTCCAGCAGGGCGAGTTGGAACAGGGTCAGCCCCACCAGCCAATTGACCTCGCGGGGGCGGCGGAACGCGCCGGTGAAGAAGATCCGCAGCAGGTGCGCGCAGATCGCGGCGGTGAAGACCAGTGCCGCCCAGTGGTGGATCTGGCGGATCAGCAGGCCGCCGCGCACGTCGAAACTGATCGCCAGCGTCGAGGCGTACGCCTGGGACACCCGCACCCCGCGCAGCGGCGGGTACGTCCCGGCGTAGACGGTCTCGGTCATGGACGGGGTGAAGAACAGGGTCAGGAACACGCCGGTCAACAGCAGCAGCACGAAGGTGTAGAGCGCCAACTCGCCGAGCAGGAACGACCAGTGGTCGGGGAAGACCTTGCGCAGCAGGCCCTTGGCGCCGTCGAACAGCGGCAGCCGGCGGTCCAGTGCGACCGCCGCGTCCTCGGCCGCCCGCCCGGCCCGCTGCCCGGCCCGTTCCCGCCATCTCGACAGCGGCACGCCGCTCCTCCCGTCCGCTCCGGTCTGTGTTCCGGATAGCCATACCGTGCGGAGGCGGCTCGGCCGGACGGGGCTCGCCCGCGCTCGCGGGCTTCACCCGAACGGCCGGGCCGCCGCCGCGGTGGGGTCGGCGGCCGGGTCCGTGGTCGGTCAGCGGCGGTCGGTCAGCAGTGGTCGGTCAGCGGCCCAGGGCGTCGGCCAGCTGGCGCTTGTTCATCTTCGAGCGGCCGTGGATGTTGCGGTGCTTGGCCTCGTTGTACAGCTGGTCGTAGGTCGGTCCCTGGGCGCCGCTGTGCGAGCGCTTGCCGCCGCGGTGGCCGGAGGAGACGTCGTGGATGGAGGAGCGGCTGGCGGTCTTGGACTCGCCGTGCCGGGCGCGTTCCTTGTTGACCGTCCGGCCGGCGATCTCCTCGGCCCGCTTCTCGCTCTCGCCCCGGTCGAGGGCGCTCTCCTTGATGTGCTCGTACTGACGCTCCCGCTTGGGACTGGATCCTCGGGGCATGGCGGCCCCTCCTCTCGTGGTCCTTGGTGGCCGAGGCTGGTGTGACCCGGCGTGTACCCGGAGAAATCGGAAGGAATCAGCCGAAACATGAATTCTATGTCGTATATCGGGTAGAAGGAGTCGTGCGGCGGCCGCGGGGGGATCCGAGGGCCCGCAGCGAGCGACTGCGAGTCCGTCTGCGATACCCGGGGCCCCCTCCGCCGCTCCTTTCCGCTGCCCCAGGAGAACCACGTGTCCACACTTCCGGAAACTGTCCCCCGTGCCGGCGCGCCGAGCGGCCCGCCCGCCGGGGTGCCGCAGCGGCCGAGCCCGGCCGAGTTGCGGACGATGGGCAAGTCCGAGGCCCGCGAGCTCAGCGACGCGCTGTTCGAGCGCCTGGCCGGCCTCCCCCGCGAGAGCCACGCCTACAGCTACGTCCGCGGCACGATCATCGAACTCAACATGCCGCTGGTGCGCTTCATCGCCGCCCGCTTCCGGCACCGCGCCGAGGAGATGGACGACATCCTCCAGGTCGGCACGATCGGCCTGATCAAGGCCGTCGACGGCTACGACCCGCACCGCGGCGTCGAGTTCGTCACCTACGCCATCCCCACCATCGCCGGAGAGGTCAAACGGTTCTTCCGCGACACCTCCTGGCCGGTCCGCGTCCCGCGCAGCATGCAGGAGCTGTACCTGGCCGTCGCCCGCGGCTCCGACCGGCTGGAACAGCAACTCGGCCGGCTCCCGCACCCCGACGAGATCGCCGAGGACCTCCACCTCACCGAGGAGCAGGTGCTCGACGGGCTGATCGCCGGCCGCGTCCACCGGCCCAACTCCCTGGACGCGCTGCGCGACCAGGACGCCGACGAGAGCGGCAGCGCCATACTCGACCGGCTCGGCGACTGCGACCCGGGCGTCGAACTCGCGGAGTTCCGCACCGCCGTGCGCCCGCTGCTCGCCGACCTGCCCCGGCGCGAGCAGACCGTCCTCAAGCTGCGGTTCTGGGACGGCTGCACCCAGTCCGAGATCGCCGGGCGGATCGGCGTCTCCCAGATGCACGTCTCGCGGCTGCTCAGCGCCACCCTGGCCCGGCTGCGCGAGCAGCTGGAGGACCGCGACGCCCCCGGCTGGGCCGACGGAGCACCTGAGTCGGTCGCGTCGGCGGAGCCCGCGGAGCTCGCCCAGGACCCGTCCTGATTTCCCCTCCCGCCGGGCGTTTCCGTCCCCCCGCAGCGGATAGCCGCAGGGCGGGGGGCCGCCCGGTGAAGGAGGAGCACCGTGACCTCGAAGGTTTCCGACCACATCCTGGAACGGCTGCGGGACTGGGACGTCGACCACGTCTTCGGCTACCCCGGCGACGGCATCAACGGCCTGCTCTCCGCCTGGGGCCGGGCCGACAACCACCCGGTCTTCGTCCAGGCCCGGCACGAGGAGATGGCCGCGTTCGAAGCCGTCGGTTACGCCAAGTTCTCCGGCCGCACCGGAGTGTGCGTGGCGACCTCGGGGCCGGGGGCGATCCACCTGCTCAACGGGCTCTACGACGCCAAGCTCGACCACGTCCCGGTGGTCGCCGTCGTCGGCCAGACCGACCGCAGCGCCATGGGCGGCTCCTACCAGCAGGAGGTGGACCTGCTCACCCTGTTCAAGGACGTCGCCGCCGAGTACTGCCAGATGGTGACCGTCCCCGAGCAGCTGCCCAACGTCCTGGACCGGGCGCTGCGCACCGCCGCCGCCCGTCGCACCGTGACCGCCGTCATCGTCCCCGCCGACGTCCAGGAACTGGACTACAGCCCGCCGGAGCACGCCTTCAAGATGGTGCCCTCCAGCCTGGGCAACCCGCGTTGGACGGTCGTCCCCGAGCAGGACGAGCTGCTGCGCGCCGCGCAGGTGCTCAACGCCGGCCGCAAGGTCGCGATGCTGGTCGGCCAGGGCGCCCGGCACGCCCGCCGGCAGGTCCAGGAGACCGCCGAACTGCTCGGCGCCGGCGTCGCCAAGGCGCTGCTCGGCAAGGACGCCCTCCCCGACGTCCTGCCCTACGTCACCGGGTCGATCGGCTTGCTCGGCACCCGCCCCTCCTACGAGCTGATGCGCGACTGCGACACCCTGCTCACCATCGGCTCCTCCTTCCCGTACACCCAGTTCCTGCCGGAGTTCGACCAGGCCAGGGGCGTGCAGATCGACCTCGACCCGTTCATGGTCGGCCTGCGCTACCCGTACGAGGTCAACCTGGTCGGCGACTCCGCCGCCACCCTGGACGCGCTGCTGCCGCTGCTGATCCGCAAGGAGGACCGCGACTGGCAGCGCACCGTCTGCGACAACACCGAACGGTGGTGGGAGGTGATGGAGCGCCGGGCCGAGGTCGAGGCCGACCCGATCAACCCCGAGTACGCGATCCACGCCCTCGACCACCTGCTGCCCGACGACGCCATGATCACCGCCGACTCCGGCTCCGCCGCCAACTGGTACGCCCGCCACCTGCGGATGCGCGGCCGGATGCGCGGCACCCTCTCCGGCACCCTGGCCACCATGGGCCCGGGCGTGCCGTACGCGATCGGCGCCAAGTTCGCGCACCCCGACCGGCCCGCCATCGCCATCGTCGGCGACGGCGCCATGCAGATGAACGGCCTCGCCGAGCTGATCACCGTCGCCAAGTACTGGCAGCAGTGGGACGACCCGCGCCTGGTCGTGGCCGTGCTCAACAACCGCGACCTCAACCAGGTCACCTGGGAGATGCGCGCCATGCAGGGCGCCCCCTCCTTCCTGCCCTCGCAGGAGCTCCCCGACGTCGACTACGCCGGCTTCGCCCGCACGCTCGGCCTCGCCGCCGCCCGCGCCAACGAGCCCGGCGACGTCCCCGAGGGCTGGGAGCGCGCCCTGGCCGCCGACCGCCCGTACGTGCTGGAGCTGCGCACCGACCCGGCCGTGCCGCCCATCCCGCCGCACGCCACCTGGGACCAGATCCAGGCCGCCACCGCCGCCGTCCTGCGCGGGGACGCCGACCGCGCCGCGATGGTCCGCCAGGGCTTCCGGGCCAAGCTCCAGGAGCTCCTGCCCTCCTTCGGAGGCCGGCATGGGCACCACTGACGGCACCACCGGCCCCGCCGTCGGCGCCACCGGTATCACCGGCCTCACCGGTATCACCGGCCTCACCGGCCTCGCGGTGCGCAATCTCCGCAGCGGCCGCTTCCAGCGCTCGCTCGCCCTCGCCACCGCCGCCGGCTCGGTGATCACCGCCGCCGAGATCTACCTGGAGCACGACCGGGCCGGCTTCGGCAACCGCGTCATGTGGTGGCCGGTGTGGCTCGGCCCCGTCGGCGCGGCGGCCGGCGTCGCCGGCGCGCTCAGCCCGCGCGCCGCCCACACCCTGCTCCCGGTCGCCTCCGCCGCCATCACCGCCAACGGCCTCCAGGGCACCTACCTGCACGTGCGCGGCATCGCCGAGAAGCCCGGCGGCTGGGCGATGGCCCGCTACAACGTCGAGATGGGCCCGCCGCTGTTCGCCCCGCTGCTGATGAGCCTGGTCGGCGGGATGGGCCTGCTGGCCGCCGTCCTGCGCCGGGAGTCGCGCGATGCCTGAGGCCCGGCCCGAGGCCCGCTTCCCCGGCTACGACGTGCTCTCCCAGTCCCGCCACTGGGACCGCGAGACGGCCGCCGTCGTCCTCGCCCGCACCAGCGGCCCGCAGCCGCCGCTGCGCTTCTTCACCCCGGCCGAGGAGTCCACCGCCCGTGCCCTGCTCGACCTGCTGCTCGACCACCCGGAGCCCCCGCTGCTCGCCATGATCGACGCCCGGCTCGCCGAACGCGAGACCGACGGCTGGCGCTACGCCGACATGCCCCAGGACGACGAAGCCTGGCGCCGCACCCTGCGGGCCCTGGACGAGGACGCCGACGGCCCGTTCGCCGCGCTCACCGCCGTACAGCAGCGCGCCCTCGTCGGCCGGGTGCGGGACCTGCACGGCGAGCGCTGGCACGGCCTGCCCGCCCGGCACGTCTGGAGCCTGTGGACCCGCTACGCCTGCACCGCCTACTACGCCCACCCCGCCGCCTGGAACGAGATCGGCTTCGGCGGCCCCGCCCACCCCCGCGGCTACCTGCGCCTCGGCGTGGGCCTGCGCGAACCCTGGGAGGTCGCCGACGCCCACCCCGACCCGCCCCGGCCCCCCGACCACCGGCCCGCCCACTCCCCGCCTCCCGCCACCGACCCCGGGCGGCACTCCCGACTGCGCGCCGCCGTCGAGACCGTACGGGCCGGGACCGCCGCCGCCGAGCGCGAGATCCGCCGCACCAACGCCTCCGCCTGGCTGCTGCCGCGCGACGGCCGCGGCTTCGACCACGCCCTGCTGCGCGACATGCGCCGCTACCGCGACAGCGACGAGGTCGACCTGTTGATCGTCGGCTGCGGCGCCGGCGGCGCCACCCTCGCCCAGCGGATGGCCCGGCACGGCTGGAGCGTCGTCGTCCTGGAGGCCGGGCCGTTCTGGGACCCGCTCACCGACTGGGTCAGCGACGAGGCCGGCTCCCACCACCTGTACTGGACCGAACCGCGGGTCGTCTCCGGCACCGACCCGGTGCCGCTGGGCTCCAACAACTCCGGCCGAGGCGTAGGCGGTTCGATGGTCCACTTCGCCGGCTACGCGCCCCGCTTCCACCCCTCCGACTTCCGCACCCACAGCCTCGACGGCGTCGGCGCCGACTGGCCGATCGCCTACGCCGACCTGCGCGACTCCTACCGCCGCCTGGAACACGAACTCCCCGTCGCCGGCCAGTACTGGCCCTGGGGCGAGCCGCACCCCTACCCGCACCCGCCGCACCCCGTCGGCGGCAACGGCGAGATCTTCCTGCGCGGCGCCGCCGCGCTCGGCATCCAGGCCAGGGTCGGCCCCGTCGCCATCACCAACGGCCGCTTCGGCCGCCGCCCGCACTGCATCTACCGCGGTTTCTGCCTGCAGGGCTGCAAGGTCAACGCCAAGGCCTCCCCGCTGATCACCCACGTCCCCGACGCGCTCGCGCACGGCGCCGAGATCCGCGCCGACTCGATGGTCACCGCCGTCGAACTCGGCCCCGACGGCCTCGCCCGCGGCGTGCGCTACCACCACCACGGCCGCGAACACCTCCAGCGCGCCCGCACCGTCGCCCTCGCCGGCTACGCCATCGAGACCCCGCGCCTGCTGCTCAACTCCGCCTGCCGCCGCTTCCCCGACGGCCTGTGCAACGAGCACGACCTGGTCGGCCGCTACGTCATGGTGCAGGGCGCGCCGCAGACCTCCGGCCGCTTCGAGGAGGAGGTCCGCGCCTACAAGGCCCCGCCGCCCGAGGTCTCCACCGAGCAGTACTACGAGACCGGCCCCGACCGCCCGTACAAGCGCGGCTTCACCATCCAGAACATCTCCCCGCTGCCCGTCACCTGGGCCGAGCACGTCGTCGCCCAGGGCCACTGGGGCGCCGACCTGCGCGCCTACCTCCGCGACTACGTCCACTGGGCCACCCTCGGCGCGATGGCCGAACTGCTGCCCCAGCCCGACAACCGGGTCACCCTCGCCGCCGAGACCGACCGGTACGGGCTGCCCGTCGCCGAGTTCTCCTTCTCCCAGTGCGAGAACGACCGCCGGCTGATCCGGGCCGCCCGCGAGGTGATGGAGTCCGTCCTGCGCGCCGCGGGCGCCCAGGAGGTCATCACCATCGACCGCTACGCCCACCTGGTCGGCGGCTGCCGGATGGCCGCCGACCGCTTCGGCGGCGTCGTCGACCACCGGCTGCGCACCTTCGCCGTGCCCAACCTGCTGATCACCGACGGCAGCGTGCTCCCCACCCAGGGCAGCGCCAACCCCGCGCTCACCATCATGGCGCTGGTCGACCGGGCCGCCGGCCTCCTCGCGGCCGGCGCCCGCTCGGGACTGCGGGCACCGCCGTGAGCCGCCGCGTCGACACTGCGGGCGCCGCCGAGCGCCGCGTCGACCGGATCGGCGTGCAGGTCTACACCGTCCCCACCGACGCCCCCGAGGCGGACGGCACCCTCGCCTGGGACCACACCACCCTGATCCTGGCCGAGGCCGCCAGCGGCCCGCACACCGGCCTCGGCTGGACCTACGGCGCACCCGCCACCGCCGCCGTCATCCGCGACGAGCTCGCCCCGCTGGTCACCGGCCGCGACCCGCACGACACCGGCGGCGCCCACGAGGCCATGAACCGGGCAGTGCGCAACACCGGCCGCCCCGGCTTGGTCGCCGGCGCCCTCTCCGCCGTCGACCTCGCCCTGTGGGACCTGCGCGGCCACCTGCTCGACCTGCCGCTCGCCCGGCTGCTCGGCGGCGCCGCCCGGCCCGTCCCCGTGTACGGCAGCGGCGGCTTCACCACCTACTCCGCCCGGCGCCAGGAACGGCAGCTGCGCCACTGGACCGAGGACCAGGGCATCCCCCGCGTCAAGATCAAGATCGGCGAGTCCTGGGGCACCCGCGAACGGCGCGACCTCAAGCGGGTACGGGCCGCCCGCGCCGCCGTCGGCGACCGCGCCGAGCTCTACACCGACGCCAACGGCGGCTACCGCCGCAAACAGGCCGTCCGGATCGGCGCCGCCCTCGCCGACCAGGGCGTCACCTGGTTCGAGGAGCCCGTCTCCTCCGACGACCTCACCGGCCTGCGCGCCGTGCGCGACGCCGTCACCCCCGACGTCACCGCCGGGGAGTACGGCTACGACCTCGCCTACTTCGCCCGCATGCTGCCCGCCGTCGACTGCCTCCAGGCCGACGCCACCCGCTGCGGCGGCCTCACCGGCTGGCTGCGCACCGCCGCCCTCGCCCAGGCGCACGGCCTGGACGTCTCCGCCCACTGCGCCCCCCACCTGCACGCCCATGCCGCCGCAGCCGTCCCCAACTGCCGCCACCTGGAGTGGTTCCACGACCACGTCCGGATCGAGCGGCTGCTCTTCGACGGCACCCTCGACCCCACCGGCGGCACCGTCACCCCCGGCGCCGACGGCGCCCCCGGCCACGGGCTGCGCCTGGCGCCCGCCCGGGCCGCCGGGTACCGGACCGCATGACGCCCGAGCCCTTGAGCCCTTGAGCCCTTGGGCCCGAAGCCGGATCACCGGAGGATTCCGGGGCGCGGCAGGCGCAGGACCGGCCGTTTGTCCGGGGACGCCCCGGGCAGGCGCCTGGTCAGGGCAGGCACCGGATCGGAAGGAGGACGGCCCATGTCCACCAGAGCGGCGGGCTCGCGCCGCGACGCCGGGACCGGGGCCGGGGCCAAGGGCCGGTTCGGCGGCGTGCTGCGCACCTCGTGGCGGGGCCTGAGGGGGCGGGCGGAGGACCTGTGGGACGAGGGCTGCAGGATCGAGATCCTGCAACGCTCGCTGGCGTTCGCAGCGCTGTTCTTCGTCACCCTGGTGCCGCTGCTGATCGTCATCGCCGCAGCGTTTCCCGCGCGCAGCACCGGCATCGCGCAGTGGATCATCGACGCCCTCGGCGTGCGCGGCCGCGGCTCGGTCGCCGTCCACCGGCTGTTCGCCTCGCGGGGTCAGATCCTCAGCACCACCACGGGGGTCGGCCTGGCCGCCCTGGCGGTCTTCGGCGTCTCCCTGATGGGGTCCGTGCAGGGCGTCTACCAGCGGATCTGGCGGACGGACCGGGGTGCGTGGCACGCGGTCTGGCGCCAGACCATCGGTCTGGCCGCGCTCGTCGGCTACATCGTGCTGGCCGCCTGGAGCGGCTCCCCCTGGCACGGCTCGGGCGCCCAGCCGACGTTCCGGATCGGCGTCACCGTCCTCGCCGGTCTCCTGCTCTTCTGGTGGCTCCAGCACCTGCTGCTGGCCGGTCACGTTCCGGCCCGTGACCTGTTCCCGGGGGCGGTCGCGACCGTCCTCGCGCTGGCGGGGCTCCATCTCTTCTCCCGCCTGGTGTTCGCGCCGCTGCTGGTGTCCAACGCGGTGTCCTACGGGACGGTGGGAACCGTCCTGATCGTCCAGTCCTGGCTGATCGGCGTCGGGTACACGGTGTACGGGGGTGCCATGACCGGCCGGGTCCTCGTCCGCGCCCGCCGGGGCCAGGAGGGTTCCGCCCCCTGAACGCCCGCCTGCGGCCCGCCGGGCGGCCCCGACGCCGCCGGGCCCGGAAACGGAAGGAACCGAGACCATGACCCGCCGATCACCCCCCATCCAGCCCGACCGGGGCCCGGGCGCCTTCACCGCGCGGCCCCGGCCGTGGGCCCGCGGCACCGTCCTCACCCTGTCCGGCGAACTCGACTTCGACGCGGCCGGCGGACTGCGCGCCGCCGTCGACGCGGCCCTGACCGGCCCCGGCGTGGTGGTCGTGCTCGACTGCGCGGGGCTGGAGTTCTGCGACTCCAGCGGTCTCAACGCCATCCTCCGGGCCCAGGCGCGCGCGGCGGCCGACGGCAGCCGCATCGAGCTGGCCCGGCCCCGGCCGCTGGTCCTGCGCATGCTCGAACTCACCGGCGCGACGGACGCGTTCCCGATCCGGGAGGCGGTGCCGGGCTGAGGGCGGGTGTACGGGGCCGTCGCGAGGGTCGGCCGACACCTGCTAAGTCTGTCGTCCTTCACGCGGCGGTGGCACAGTAGGAGCAGGGCGGTCCCCGCCGCCCTCGGGCCGGGGTGGCCCGTCGGCACACTCCGACCGTGCGGCCGATCCGGACGGTGAGACGCATGGACGAGCACCCGGTGTCCGGTGTGCAGCCGGCAGGCCCGTCGGAGCAGCGGGACCGGGCGCACCAGGCGGACGAGGCGCACCAGGCGGACCCGGCCGAGCAGGCGCTGCGGCAGCTGCTCGCCGGGCTGACGGCGGTGCGCGACGGCGACTTCCGTACCCGGCTCACCGCCGACCGGCCCGGCCTGCACGGCGAGATCGCCACGGTCTTCAACGGCATGGCCGACCAGCTGGCGCGGGTCACCTCCGAGGTGACGCGGGTGGCCCGGGAGGTCGGCACCGACGGACGCCTGGGCGGCCAGGCCCAGGTGCCGGACGCGGCCGGGACCTGGCTGGAGCTGACCGACTCGGTGAACGCGATGGCGGGCAACCTGACCTGGCAGGTGCGCAACATCGCCCAGGTGACCACGGCCGTCGCCAAGGGGGACCTCACCCAGAAGATCGAGGTGGACGCCCGCGGCGAGATCCTGGAGCTCAAGAACACCGTGAACACGATGGTCGACCAGCTGTCCGCGTTCGCCGACGAGGTGACCAGGGTGGCCCGGGAGGTCGGCACCGAGGGCCGCCTGGGCGGCCAGGCCCGCGTCCCCGCCGTGGCCGGCACCTGGCGGGACCTCACCGACTCGGTGAACTTCATGGCGGGCAACCTCACCGCCCAGGTCCGCGCCATCGCCGAGGTCGCCACGGCGGTCGCCGGGGGCGACCTCACCCAGAAGGTCTCGGTCACCGCGCGCGGCGAGATCCTGGAGCTCAAGACGACCATCAACACCATGGTCGACCAGCTCGGCTCCTTCGCGGCCGAGGTGACCAGGGTGGCCCGGGAGGTCGGCACCGACGGTCGGCTCGGCGGGCAGGCGGACGTCCGGGACGTCTCCGGCACCTGGCGCGACCTCACCGAGTCCGTCAACGTCATGGCGGACAACCTCACCCGGCAGGTCCGCGCGATCGCCGAGGTGACCACCGCCGTCGCGGAGGGCGACCTCACCCAGAAGATCCGGGTGGACGCGCGCGGGGAGATCCTGGAGCTCAAGGAGACCATCAACACGATGGTCGACCAGCTGTCCGCGTTCGCCGACGAGGTGACCCGGGTGGCCCGGGAGGTCGGCACGGCCGGGAACCTGGGCGGCCAGGCCACCGTCCGGGGCGTGTCCGGGACGTGGAAGGACCTCACCGACAACGTCAACGTGATGGCGGACAACCTCACCGGCCAGGTCCGCTCGATGTCCGAGGTGGCCACCGCGGTCGCCCGCGGCGACCTGTCCCGGAAGATCACGGTGGAGGCCAAGGGCGAGGTGGCCGCCCTCGCGGCGGCGATCAACACCATGGTGGACACCCTGTCGGTCTTCGCCGACGAGGTGACCCGGGTCGCCCGGGAGGTCGGCACCGAGGGCATCCTCGGCGGCCAGGCCCGGGTGCCCAACGTCGCCGGGACGTGGAAGGACCTCACCGACAACGTCAACTTCATGGCGCACAACCTCACCAGCCAGGTCCGCAACATCGCCCAGGTCACCACGGCCGTCGCCGAGGGCGACCTCAGCCGCAAGATCGACGTGGACGCGCGCGGGGAGATCCTGGAGCTGAAGACCACCGTCAACACCATGGTGGAGCAGCTGAGTTCGTTCGCCGCCGAGGTCACCCGGGTGGCCCGGGAGGTCGGCAGCGAGGGGCGCCTCGGCGGACAGGCCCGGGTCGAGGGTGTCTCCGGCACCTGGAAGCGGCTCACCGAGAACGTCAACGAGCTCGCCGGCAACCTCACCCGGCAGGTCCGCGCGATCGCCGAGGTCACCAGCGCCGTCGCCGCCGGAGACCTGACCCGCTCGATCACCGTCGACGCCTCCGGGGAGGTCGCCGACCTCAAGGACAACATCAACGCCATGGTCGGCTCCCTGCGCGACACCACCCTCGCCAACCAGGAACAGGACTGGCTGAAGACCAACCTCGCCCACTTCTCCGCCGCCATCCAGGGCCGCCGGGACATCCGGGCCGTCGCCGAGATGATCACCGACGAGCTGACACCGCTGGTCGGCGCCCAGTACGGCGCGTTCTTCCTCGCCGAGGAGGGCGAGAGCGGCGGTACGGAGCTTGCGCTGATCAGCGCCTACGGCCGCCCGGCCGGGTCGGCGGGGGAGGCCGGGTCGGTGGGGGCGCCGGGGTCGGCCGGGCCTTCGGGTTCGGCGGGGGAGCGCCGGCGGCTGCGGACGGGGGAGACCCTGGTCGGCCAGGCCGCCCGCACCCGACGGACCATCGCCGTCGACGACCTGCCGCCCGGCTACGCCACCATCGCCTCCGGGACGGGCTCCACCGACGCCCGCTCGCTGGTGATCCTGCCGATCGCCCTGGAGGAATGGCTGCTCGGCGTCATGGAGTTCGCCTCCGTACACCCCTTCACCCAGGTCCACCGCGACTTCCTGGAACAGTTCACCGAAGCATGCGGCGTCAACATCGGCACCCTGCTCGCCAACGCCCGCACCGACGAACTGCTCGGCGAGTCCCAGCGCCTCACCGCCGAACTCCAGTCCCGCTCCGAGGAGTTGCAGGCCGGGCAGGAGGAGCTGCGGCGCTCCAACGCCGAACTGGAGGAGAAGGCGGCCCTGTTGGCCGACCGCAACCGGGACATCGAGGCGAAGAACCTGGAGATCGAACAGGCCCGCCAGGAACTGGAGGAACGCGCCCGGCAGTTGAGCCTCACCTCGATGTACAAGTCCGAGTTCCTGGCCAACATGAGCCACGAACTGCGCACCCCGCTCAACAGCCTGCTCATCCTCGCCCGGCTGCTCGCCGAGAACGGCACCGGCAACCTCACCCCCAAACAGGTCGAGTACGCGGGCGTCATCCACTCCGCCGGAGCCGACCTGCTCCAGCTGATCAACGACATCCTCGACCTCTCCAAGGTCGAGGCCGGGAAGATGGAGCTCACCCCCGAACCCTTCGCCACCCGCGACCTGCTCGACTACGTCGAGTCGGCCTTCGAACCGCTCGCCGACCAGAAGGGCCTCACCTTCGAGATCGTCGTCGACCGGGCCGTACCGGAGGAGCTCGTCACCGACCAGGCACGGCTGCGCCAGGTACTGCGCAACCTGCTCTCCAACGCCGTCAAGTTCACCGACACCGGGCGCGTCGAACTGCGGGTCCAGCGTGTCGAAGCCCCGGACCTGCCGCCCGAACTCGGCCGGACGCCCGCGGCGGTCGCCTTCCACATCGAGGACACCGGCATCGGCATCGACCTCGCCCACCTCGACACCATCTTCGGCGCCTTCCAGCAGGCCGACGGCACCACCAGCCGCCGCTACGGCGGCACCGGCCTCGGGCTGTCGATCAGCCGTGAACTCGCCCGGTTGCTCGGCGGCACCATCACCGTCAGCTCCACCACCGGGCAGGGCAGCCGCTTCACGCTCTACCTGCCGCTGGACGGGGCGCGGCCGCTCGTGCCGACCGTAGCGCCCGCCGTGCCCGCCGTCATGCCTGCCGTGCCCGTCGACCCCGCCCTCGCCGGGCGCACCGTGCTGATCATCGACGACGACGCCCGCAACGTCTTCGCACTGGCCGCGGCCCTCGAAGAGCGCGGCCTCACCGTCCTGCACGCGGCCGACGGCCGCGCCGGGCTCGACCTGCTCCGCACCCGCCCCGAGACCGACCTCGTCCTGATGGACGTCATGATGCCCGGCCTCGACGGTCACGCCGCGATCGCCGCCATCCGCGCCGACGAGCGCTTCGCCCACCTGCCGGTGGTCGTCGTCACCGCCCAGGCGATGCCCGGCGACCGCGACAAGAGCCTCGCGGCCGGCGCCGACGACCACGTCACCAAGCCGGTCGACGTCCCGCTCCTGCTCGACCGGGTGCGGCACTGGCTGGACGCGCCATGAGCGGAGCGCACGAGGGCGCCGCGCACGAGCCCCCGGACGCGACCGCGCGGGCCCTGGCGGACACCGTCCGCCGCCTGCAGCGCGCGGCCGCGCAGCAGCACGCCGAGGCCCGTACCCGCGCCGTCGTCGACCTCGCCACCGGCATCCTGGCCGAACGCCTCGGCCTGCTGCCCGCCGAGGCCGCCGCCCGCCTCGCCCGGCTCGCCCGGGAGGCCGGCGTGCCGGTGGCCGCGCTGGCCGCCGACATCGCCGGGCAGTCCGCCGCGCCACCGCCCGTACCGGGTGCGCCGCCGGACGCTGCGCAGGAGCCGGCACCGGCCGTGACACAGGACGTGACACCGGCCGTGACTCCCGCGCTCGCCGCCGTCGAGGACCTGCAGCACGCCGTCGACACCGTCTTCGACCAGGCGGGGCCGGCCCACGGCGCCCACGCCGTCGCGGTCTGGCAGCGCCTGCCGGGCGGGGCGCTGGCCCTCGCCGCCCACATCGGGCTGTCCGCCGCCGAGGCCGCGGCCTGGAGCCGCGTCCCGCCCGGCGTCGCCACCCCGGCGCAGCGGGCCGTCGAGGACGGGACGGACCTGTGGCCCGGCGACCCGCGGACGGTCGGCCCCTCGGTCGGCACCGGATCGGCCCGGGCCGTCCTCCCGCTGCTCGGCGACGGCCGCTGCCGGGGCGCCCTGGAGATCCTGTGGCCCGCACCAGGCCCCGACCTGGGCGGGCCCGAGCGCCGCCGGTTGGGCGCCGTCGCCGACCTCTGCGCGACCCTCCTCGCCGACAGCCACCCCCACGGCCAGGCCTCGACGCCGCCGCCCGCGTCGGCCGACGAGGCCGCCGCCCTGGTGGACGCGCTGCTCACCCCCGCCCTGCTGCTGGAGCCCGTCCTGCGCGAAGGACGGGTCGCCGACTTCACGCTGCTGCGGGTCAACGCGCGGTTCCGCGACCCGCGCGGCCGCCCCCGGGAAGCCCTGGAAGGCGCCTCGCTGCTGGAGACCTACCCCGTCGCCTGCGCCACCGGCCTCCTCGACCGGCTGCTGCGGGTGCACACGACCGGGATCCCACTCGTCGGCGAGCACGTGCGGCTGGTCTTCAAGGACGGCGAATTCGCCGGCCCCGACACCGTCCTGCTCGCCGTCGCGCCGCTCGGCGGCCGGCTGCTGGTCAGCTGGCAGCCGGAGAGCCTCATGGCCAGAGGCGACGAGCAGAGCACCCTGTTGCGCCAGGCGCAGCGGCTAGCCCGGGTCGCCGGGTTCGAGGAACAGCTCGCCGACGGCCGGATCCGCTGGAGCGAGGGCCTGCACGAGCTGTACGGGCTGGCGCCCGACGCGGCGCCCGTCCCACTGGACCGGCTCGCCCGGCACACCCACCCCGACGACGAACCCGCGATCCGGCGCCTGCTGGACACCGTCCGCCACCGGCACCGGACCGCCTCCGCCGTCTTCCGGCTGGCCCGGCCGGACGGCACCCACCGCTACACCCGGGTGATCGCCGAACCCGTCCTCGACACCCACGGCCGGCTCATCGCCGTGCGCGGCGCCTACCACGACGTGTCCGCCCAGCACTGGACGGAGGTCGCCCTCGGTGCCACCCGGGAACGGCTCGCCGACAGCGAACAGGAGACCGCCGAGAGCGAGCGGCTGGCGCTGCGGCTCCAGCAGGCCATCCTGCCCACCGCGCCACCCCCGCTCGGCGCCACCGGCCTGCACGCCGCCGCCCGCTACCGACCCGCCGCCAAGCGCGACCGGGTCGGCGGCGACTGGTACGACGTTCTGCTCCTGCCCGACAAGCGGGTCCTGCTCGCGGTCGGGGACGTGGCCGGACACGGTGTCGGCGCGGCCACCGGCATGGTCGCGCTGCGGCACGCGCTGCGCGGCCTCGCCGTCACCGGCGCCGGCCCGGGCCGGCTGCTGGAATGGGCCAACACGGTCGCCCTGCGCGAACCCGGCCAGGTCACCGCCACCGCCGTCTGCGTCCTGCTCGACCCGGCCGGCGGCGCACTGCGCTGGGCCCGGGCCGGCCACCTCCCGCCGATCCGCCTCGCCGCCGGGAGCGCCGAAGTGCTGCCGATGCCGCACGGCGTCCTCCTCGGCGCCCTGGAGGACGCCCGCTACGAGGAGCACACCGCCCACCTCGCCCCCGGCGACGTCCTGCTCCTCTACACCGACGGCCTGGTCGAACGCCGGGACCGCCCCGTCGAGGACTCCGTCGACCAGCTCATCCGCGCCGCCGGAGCACCCGGCCCCGACCTGGAGGACTACCTCGACCGGCTCCTGGAACTCAGCCCCGCCGACACCGAGGACGACACCTGCCTGATCGCCGTCCAGGTCGACTGAGGCCGTCGGGCTGTCGGGGCCGATACGGCCGTTAGGGCCGGCCCGGCCCGGGTAGGCGCGATCCGACGGGGGCGGGAGGACGAACACGGGACGGAAGGGAACCTCATGTTGCTGCTGGGACTCTTGCTTTTGACGGCGTCCGGTGCCTTCACCGGGCTGCTGATCGCGGACAACCTCTCCGGCGGGCCCGACTACCAGGTGACGGTCCTGGGCAACGACCTGGCGACGATGGACACCCTGGGCATCTTCCTGTCCGGCGTGGGCCTCGCCCTGGTCTTCTGCCTGGGCCTGGCCATGCTGGCGAGGGGCCGCCGCACCCGGTACCTCGCCCGTCCTGTCCGGCCCGCCGGGCGCGCCCGCCGGGCGGCAGCCGTCGAGCCGCAGGACGAGCAGGTGCTCGCCCCGCCGCAGGAGCGGGCCGCCGAACAGGGCGACCGCGACGTCGGCGCCCCCGTCGAGCCCACCAGGCCCACTCGGCGCCGGCACCTGCACCTGTTCGGCCACTGAGGGTGCTGAGGCGAAGCCACCGAAGTCACCAAAGCCACCGAGGCCGACGAGGCCACCAGGGAGGTGCGAGCACGTGAACGGGACGAGAACGTCCTCCGTGCGTCCGCCGCCCCGGGGCCCGTTGGCGCGGTGGCTGCCGTTCTCCGCCAGGCCTGGTGCCGTCGCCGAGGCACGCGCCCTCACCGCCGACTTCCTCGCCGACGTCGGCGACCCCCTGGTGGTCGCCGACGCCGTCCTGCTCGTCTCCGAACTCGTCGGCAACGCCGTACGCCACACCCACGGCCCGGGCGCCCTGCTGCTGCTCCGCGAAACCGGCCACCTGCGCATCGAGGTCACCGACACCAGCCCCCGCCCCCCGCGACCCCGTCCGCCCCACGACGTGCAGGAAGCCGGCGGCCTGGGCCTCTTCCTGCTCACCCGTCTCGCCCAGCACTGGGGCTGGTACCCCCTGGCCCGCGGCAAGACGGTCTGGTGCGACCTCCGGTGCCCGTCGACTGACCGCAGGCGCGTCAACCGCCGGGCCAGGCCGCTCAGTTGACCGCAAGCCCGCTCAACCGGGCGCCGGGGTGGCCAGGCGGGCTGCGCACTCCAGCAACACGGCGTGCACGAACGCCTGGGGCAGGTTGCCGCGTTGCTGGCGCTGGGCCAGGTCGTACTCCTCCGAGAAGAGGCCGGCCGAGCCGCACAGGCCGCGGGTGGTCTCGAACCAGCGGGCGGCCTCGACGGCGTGGCCCTGCTGGTGTTCGGCCAGGGCCAGCAGGAAGCCGCACAGGACGAACGCGCCCTCGGCCTCGGCCAGGGGGCGCTCGTCGTGGCGGAAGCGGTAGGCGACATGGCCGACCGTCAGCTGCTCGCGGCAGGCGCGCAGGGTGGCGACCGTACGGGGGTCGTCGGGGGCCGGGAAACCGCGGACCGGGGGGAGCAGCAGGGCCAGGTCGGGTGCCGGGTCGGTGGGGGAGCGCTGCCACCGGCCGGAGGGGTGCAGGGCGTGCCGGGAGGTGTGGGCCAACAGGCGGTCGGCCAGCGCGCTCCAGTCCGCCGCCAGACCGTCCGGCACGTCGGCCGGGCCGGCCGCCCGTGGCCGGGCGATCGCGCGCAGCCCGGCGGCGCAGACCAGGCGGCTGTGCGTCCACGCCCGGTCCTCCAGCTCCCAGATGCCGGCGTCCGGCCGGCGCCACCGCCGGGCGATCGCGTCGGCGGCGGTGCGCACGGCGGCCCGGGCGTCCGGGTCCAGGCGGTCGTGCCGGGCGGCCGCCGCGAACAGCAGCAACGCCTCGCCGAAGACGTCCAGTTGGAACTGTCGGGAGATCCGGTTGCCGACCTGGTCATGCCCGCCCGGGTAGCCGGGCAGGTCGACGGTGTGCTGGTCCGGTACCCGCCCGCCGCTCACCGTGTAGGCGGGGGAGAGCTGCGGGCCGTGCTCGGTGAGCCGGGCGGTGGTGAACCGTACGGCCTCGTCGAGGAGCGGGTACGGCCCGCACGCGGCGACGCCCTGCCCGGCCAGGCACTGGTCGCGGATCCAGACGTAGCGGTAGTCGTAGTTGCGCCCGGCCTCGGCCCGCTCGGGCAGGCTGGTGGTCGCCGCGGCGACCATGCCCCCGGTGGCGGGCGAGGTGAGCCCGCGCAGCACCGCGTAGGAGAACCGGGCGTCGCGCCCGTCCAGGGTGTGCCCGAGCTCCGGCACGGCCTCCCGCCAGGCGCGCTCGGTCGCGCGCCAGCAGCGCTCCGGGTCCGGCGGCGGCCCGTCCGGGCGCCGGTCGGACACCTCCAGGACGAGGTCCAGGCGCTCGCCCGGCTCCAGGACGACCTCCGCCGCCAGCCGCCCGGCGGCCGGGCCCGGGCGGGCGGTGTCGGCGCCCGTCCAGCGCAGCCGCAGCCGGCCGGCGCGCAGCGTCCAGCCGTGCGCCGTCCGGCGGGGAGCACGGACGCGGCCCGGCCCGAAGCCCGTCCCCGGCTCCAGGACCACCCGCAGCCGGGCCGGCCCGTAGTCGGCGGTCAACCGCCGCAGCAGCACCAGCCGGTGCGGATCCGCGGGCAGGGCCAGCGCCTCCCGGCACTCCACCACACCGCTCCCGGTGACCCACCGGCTGCGCCGCACCAGCCCGCCCTCCTCGTACGCGCCGCCGGGCACGAACCGGCCCACCGGTGTGACCGCGTACACCCCGCTGCCGCCGATCAGCCCGGCGAACAGCGGCTCGTCGTCCCAGCGCGGCGCGCACAGCCAGGCGACCTCGCCGCACGGGCCCACCAGCGCGCCGCGCTCGCCGTCGGCGAGGAGGGCGTACTCGCGCAGGCTCCACGGGGGGAAGGCGGTCATGCCGGGCTCCCTTGCGGTCAGGCCATCTGCGGCAGGATCTGCTCGCGGTAGAAGTCGAAGAACCCCTCCTGCTCCTGGCCGATCTGGCCCACGTACACCTCGTCGAAGCCCGCCCCGACGTAGCTGCGCAGCCGGTCGGCGTGCTGCTGCGGGTCGTCCCCGCAGGTGACCGCCTGCGCCACCATCTCCTCCGTGACCAGCGCGGTCGCCTGCTCGAAGTGCCGCGGCGTGGGCAGTACCTGGGCGAGCTCGCCGGGCAGCAGCTCGCTCGGCCACAGCCGGTCGACGGTCTTGACCGCCCGCTCGCGGTCCGGCGACCAGCAGACCTTCACCCCGCCCAGCACCGGCCCGCCGCCGCCCGCCGCCCGGTAGCGCCCGATCAGCTCGGTGTCCGGACTCATGGTGACCAGCCCGTCGGCGAACCCCGCCGCCCGCTCGGCCGCCTTCGGGCCGAACGCCGAGACGTACACGGGCAGGCGCCCCCGCTTCGGCGGCGTGTAGAGCCGGGCGTTCTCGACCGTGTAGTGCGCGCCCCCGTGGTTGACCAGCCCGCCGGTGAACAGCTCGCGCATCACCGCGACGGCCTCCTCCAGCATGTCCGCCCGCACGTCGAACGGCGGCCAGCGGTCGCCCAGCACGTGCTCGTTGAGCGCCTCGCCGGTGCCCACCCCCAGCCGCAGTCCGCCCTCCAGCTGCACGTCCGCGGTGGCCGCCGCCTGGGCGGTGACGGCCGGGTGGAGCCGTACGGTCGGACACGTCACCAGCGTGGTCACCGGCAGGTCGGTCACCTGTGACAGCGCACCGATCACGCCCCACACGAACGGGCTGCTGCCCTGGGCGTCGTTCCACGGGTGGAAGTGGTCGGAGATCGCCAGCCGGGTGAAGCCGGCCTGCTGCGCCATGCGGGCCTGCTCGACCAGCTGGGCGGGGGTGAACTCCTCGCAGGACAGGAAGTAGCCGAACGCGGTCATGGCAAGCCTCGGTTCCTCGACGGATCCCCCGCCGGAGCGGCTAACCGGGTGGCGCGCGGCGAAACCTCGCCGCGCGGGGGCGGGCCCGGGCCGGGTGGTGTGTGGAAGCAGCGGAGCGGGGCAGCCGCCCCGTGGCTCCTCCGCTCAGGGAGGAGGCGCACCCCGTGAGAGGACGATGAGATGAAGACCCCCGACGAGGACGCGCTACGAGGCGACGAGCAGGCGCGGGAACGGTCCGCAGAGGTGCGGGAGATCACCGCGCCCACCCCGGCGGACGTCCGGGCCAAGGCCGAGGACCCGCAGGACGGCGACGACGAGGAGCCGGAGCCGCCGGCGGCGGACGTCCAGGCACCGTGACGCGGCCGCCCGGCCCCGATCGGATGGTGTGCGGATGGTTACGGCGCCACCGGACGGGCAGACGCGCGGTCGGCCGGGAGCGACCCGGCCGCAACCGGAGAGGAGACCCCAGATGAGCACCGTGAAGGAATCCGTCGACGTCGACGTCCCGCTGCACTCCGCGTACAACCAGTGGACGCAGTTCGAGGAGTTCCCGCGGTTCATGGAGGGTGTCGACTCGGTGACCCAGCTGGACGACCGTCACAACCACTGGCGGACCACGATCGGCGGCGTCACCCGCGAGTTCGACACCGAGATCGTCGACCAGCTGCCCGACGAGCGGATCGCCTGGCGCACCACGGACGGCGACGTGGAGCAGAAGGGCGTCGTCACCTTCCAGCGCCTCGACGACCGGCGCACCCGCATCAACATGGCGATCGACTTCCGGCCCGAGGGCATGGCCGAGAAGGCCGGCGACATGATGGGCGTCATCGACCGTCGGGTGAAGGGCGACCTGCGGCGCTTCAAGGACTTCATGGAGGAGCGGGGCCGCGAGGAAGGCGGCTGGCGCGGTCGGATCACCCCCGGTTGAGCCCTGCCACCCGTCACCCGCCCCACCTGGACGAGCCCGGCACACGGCTCCGGCCCCCACGTCACGCGGGGGCCGGAGCCGTGTGCCGCGGGTCCTGGCCGGGAGCGTGGGGACCGGTGGACGATTGCGCCGGGAAGCCGCCCCCGGCGTTTGGGCCGGGGCCGGTCGGGGACACGCCGGGACGGGCGGGGATTCGTCACGCGGGGGTTCGTCACGGAGGAGACGCACGATGTCCCACGACGCCATCGTCCTGCTGCGGGAGGACCACAAGGAGATCCGCCGCCTGTTCCGCGCCTACCAGGGGCTCGCCGAAGGCGACGGGCAGGGTGGTGTCCAGGCACGGCGCGAGACGGTCGAACAGATCGTCGAGGCGCTGACCGTCCACACCTACCTGGAGAACGAGCTGTTCTACCCCAGGGTCCGCCAGGAGATCCCCGACCTCGCCGAGGACATGGACCGCGCCAAGGAGGAGCACCACGTCGCCGACATGCTGTGCGAGGAGCTGAGCCGGATGACCCCCGACGACGGGGGCTACGACGCCAAGACCGTCGTGCTGATCGACGCCGTCGGGCGGCACATGGAACAGGAGGAGGGCGACTGGTTCCCGCCGATCCGGGCCGCCCTCGGCCGCAAGGAGCTCGTCGAGCTCGGCGAGCGGATGCAGGCCGTGCGCGAGACGGCGCCGCGCCACCCGCCCGGCGGCGGCGTGCTGCACCGGATCGCGAACGCCCTGGAGGGCTGAGCCGGGCCAGGCAGGGGAAGGACGCCACTTGTGAACGACGACGGAGACCCGCTGAAGCGGCGGCCATATCCTGAGGTCATGGACGACCGCCCGACGGCCACCCGGCAGTGGACCTTCCTGACCAACCACGCCCGGGTGCTGGTGCAGATCGCCCGGGATCCGGGCGTCAGGGTCCGCGACATCGCGGCGCGCTGCCTGCTCACCGAACGGGCCGTGCAGCGGATCATCGCCGACCTCGAACAGGCCGGGTACCTGAGCCACGAGCGCCGGGGCCGCGCCAACCACTACCACGTGATCGCGAGCAAGCAGCTCCGCCACCCGGCCGACGCGGGCCCGACGCTGGCGGAGCTGCTTGCGGTCCTGCTGCACTGAGTCCGTGCTGCACTGAGTCCGTGCTGCATTGAGTCATGGGTGCGCCCACGGGCCCGGGCGCGCGACCGGCCCGGGCCCGCTGCGAGCGTCACCAGCGGTACCACCGTCGGCCACCGCCACGGCCGCCCGAGAACGCGAAGCCGAGAAGCCAGAGCACCAGGGCGGCCAGCGCGACCCACCACAGCACGTGGAGGGCGAAGCCGGCCCCGCCCAGGACCAGGACGAGCAGGAGAACGAGGACGAGAGCAAGCATGGGGATCGTCCCTTTCGTTGTTCGTGCGGTGCGGATGTTCGGACACGCGTGTGCCCGGTCCGGGGTGGTCCATGCGCGGGCGGGCAGCCTCCGTCGATGTGGTTCGATGCGGGTGCCGGAGGGACCTGTTGAAGGAGAGCCACCGCCGTGGAGAGCACGAGCACCACCGCCGCGCAGGACGGGCCGGCGCCGACCCGCCCCGACGCGGGGCCGCCGGTCCTGGCGCAGCCGGGCCGCATCCTCAACCCGCTGCCGCTGCACGGGTTCCAGAAGGACGCGGTGGCA
Organism: Streptomyces sp. 1114.5; assembly: GCF_003635085.1. Classification (NCBI taxonomy): domain Bacteria; kingdom Bacillati; phylum Actinomycetota; class Actinomycetes; order Kitasatosporales; family Streptomycetaceae; genus Streptomyces; species Streptomyces sp. 1114.5. The sequence goes on along the minus strand of NZ_RBXE01000003.1, from coordinate 254,971 downwards.
GCCGCGGTGCGCGCGGTGAAGGACGGCGGGCGGGCGACGGTGGTGGCGGCGACCGGCTCCGGCAAGACGCTGATCGCGGCGGGCTGCGCCCGGCGGCTGGCCGCCCGGGGGCGGGTGCTGGTGCTGGTGCCGACGATCGAGCTGCTGGAGCAGACGGCCGAGGCATGGGCGCTGAAGGGCGGGCGCAAGGGGCTGGCGGTGGCGGCGTGTTCGCGCGAGGAGGCACTGGAGAGCGCCGAGGCGGGCGGCCGGGTACGGGCCGAGGTGTCCACGCAGGCCGTACGGATCGCCGACCTGGTGCGGGCGGCCGGGCCCGGCGAGCCGGTCACCGTGTACGCGACGTACGCCTCGCTGGAGCGGATCGTCCAGGCCCACCTGCTGTACGGCCTCCCGGCGTGGGACCTGGTCGTGGTCGACGAGGCGCACCGTACGGCCGGGGCGCAGGGCAAGGCGTGGGCCGCCGTGCACGCCGACGACCAGGTCCCGGCCGTACGGCGGCTCTACTTCACGGCGACCCCGCGGATCGCGGACGACCGGCGGGCGCAGGACGGCCTGGCCGACCTGGCCGACCTCACCGGGGGCGCCCTGCCCGAGCTGTGCTCGATGGACGACGAGCGGATCTTCGGCCCCACCGTCTCCACCTGGACTCTCGGCCAGGGCATCGAGCACGGCTACCTCGCCGACTACCGCGTCCTGGTCCCGGTGGTGACGGACGAGGACCTGCGCGACCTGCTCAACCTCCCCGCCGTCGCCGACCTGCGCACCCAGCGCAGCAACGAGGAACTGCTGCGCCTGGCCCTGCAGATCGCCGTGCTGCGCGCGGTCGCCGACCTCCGGCTGCGCCGGGTCATCACCTTCCACTCCCGGGTCGCCGCCGCCCGCGAGTTCGCCGCCACCCTGCCGGCGGCGGCCGACCTGCTGGACGAGCAGGACCGCCCGGAGCGGATCTGGGCGAAGGCGGTGGCCGGCACCGATCGGCTGCGCGAACGCCGGGCCGCCTTCGCCGAGTTCAGGGCCCACACCGGCGAACGCCCCGGCGAGGAGGGCGAGGAGTGCGGCATCCTCGCCAACTCCCGGCTGCTGTCCGAGGGCATCGACATCGCGGCCGTGGACGCGGTCTGCTTCGCCGACCCCAAGTCGAGCGTCATCGACATCGTGCAGGCGGTGGGGCGGGCGCTGCGCCAGTCCTACCGGCAGGGCAAGGTCAGCTGGATCATCATCCCGGTCCACCTGCCCGCCCCCGCGGTCGGTGACGACGGCGCCGGCGACGAGACGGCGGCCGCCGACCCGGCCGAGGTCCGCGACGCCGGGGAGGCGGTCAAGGCGGAGGCGGACGCCGAGATCGAGGCCTCCTCCTTCCGCACCATCTGGCGGGTCCTGCGGGCGCTGGCCGCGCACGACGCCCGGGTGGTCGGCCGGATCACCGAACTGCGCACCCACCGCGCCCAGCCCCAGCCCACCGCCCCGGCACCGGCCGCCGACGCCGAACAGCAGCCCGCGCCCCCGCAGGAGTCACCGGCCGACTGGCTGCGGATCGACGCCCGCCGGCACACCGCGCAGATCCTGCAGACCGTCAAACTGCGCGCCTTCAACCCGCGGGCGAGCGAGTGGCAGCGCATGCACGCCGTCGCCGCGGTCTTCCACATCGAGCACGGCCACCTCGACCCCACCGACAAGGCGACGCACCCGGGCCTGATCTCCTGGCTCGCCCGCCAGCGCCACCTGCACGGCCAGGGCCTGCTCGACCCCGCCCGGGTCGGCGAACTGGACGCGCTCGGCATGATCTGGTCGAAGAACGCCAACGCCTGGGAACGCGGCCACGCCTACGCCACCGCCTTCCACCGCACCCACGGCCACCTGGCGATCCCCGCCACGGCGAAGCTGGACGACTACGCGGTGGGCGCCTGGATGCGCCGCCAGCGCCGGGCCGAACACCTCACCGCCGAGCAGACCGCCAAGCTGGACGCGCTCGACGAACTGTGGCGCCTGGAACCGGACTGGAACCGCTCCTACCGCCGCCTGCTCGCCTACCTGGAGGCCGGCGGCACCCTCACCGGCCCCGTCAACCGCACCGGCCTCGGCGAGGACCCGGCCTTCCGCCCCGGCGCCTGGCTGCGCAAACAGGCCGCCGCCCGCACCGCAGGAAAACTGACGGAGCGTCAGGCTGCCCTCCTGGACGCCCTGCACGCCGTGCCCGTCCCGGATGCGACGCACGGCCCGCAGGCCTCCGTTCGGCGGGCCGGTCAGAACGTTCCGGATCGCGCCATGCTCTCCAGCGTCCGCGTCAGCGTGCGCCGGAGTGCGGACCTGGTGTGACGCGCCTGGGGCGTGTCCACGGAGATGGAGTTCACGTACAGTCCGGCGTCGTTGCGGTGGAACCAGAAGGAGATGCCGTTGCTGCGCGAGGCCCAGACGTGTGTCGTGGCCTTCCGCGCGGCGTGGTGCTGCGAGCCCGGCGACTTCCTGAAGTCGAGGTAGGAGAAGAAGTTCACGGCGTACGGCCAGTGGCGGAGGTCGGCGTGCTCCGCGGGGGCCAGCAGATGCCAGGCCTTCACGAAGGGCACATCGGTGGTGTTCCGTCGCATCTCGGTGGCGGCGAACCGCACGTTGTCGAGGACCTTCGTGAAGGCCCTGCCCCCCTGGGTCTCCGTGCCCTCCGTTCCCTCCGCGACCTCCGTTCCCTCCGCGACCTCCGCGACCGAGAACTCGATGGGCATCGTGTTGACGAACCAGCCCATGGTGTGGGCGTAAGGGCCGCGATCGCGCTCGCTGACCGGCATGAACCCCCGGTAGACCTCCGGCCCGCCCTCCTTCCTGAGGGACACCCCCACGGCGGCCAGCAGGCCCATGAACAGTCGTCCCTCCACGGCCCGGCAACGGGCTTCGAGCGCTTCCACCTCACCGCTCGCGAGCAGCATCCCCGTCTCGTTGACCGTCGGGTACATGCGGCCCGGCTCGACGCCGAGGTCCAGGGGGAACCGCGGGAAGAAGGTGCCGCTGCGCGCGACGAACGCCTTCCAGTGGTCCAGCCTGCCGTCCTCGACGTCCATCGACTCGTTGCGGCGGCGCTGTTCGCGGCTGTAGGCCAGGTAGCTCCCCGTCTCGGGAAGCTCCGGTCGACGATCCCGCGCGAACGCCGCGTAGGCGGTGGCGATGTCGTTGATGGCGATGGGGGTCGACAGTCCGTCGGTGACGATGTGGTCGCAGGCGAAGAACACCGTGGTGGACTCCTCCCTGAGCACTGCGCCCATCAGGATGAGCGGCCAGGACAGGGTGTCGACGCTCTGGAAGAACTCGCCCAGGAATTCGCGGAGTTCGGTGCGGGAGTCGACGCGCCCCCGGTCGACGGCCTCCAGTTTGACGTCGTCCGGTTCGAGGACGTCGCAGGACAGGTCGCCGGCGAGCTGCTGGAAGGTGCAGCGCAGCACCTCGTGCCGCCGCACGAAGTGCAGGAGCGCCGACTCCAGCGCCGACCGGTCCACCGCGCCGGGGATCTCGAAGGTGCCGGCCACGTAGGTGGAGATCGTGTCGTTCGCGATGCGGGCGCTCTGCGCCGCGGCGAAATGTTTCACCTGGTTGTACGTCGTGCTTTCCCGCTGCTGCCCGGGCTCGCCGGAGCCGCCCGACGTCGTGGCGGCCATCCGCCATTCGAGAATGCTTCCGGGTTCGATCTCCACGTCTCCGACGGGCATCTGCAACACGATGACTCCTCCCGCTGCTACCTGCAGTGCAACTCCGCCGCGGCCGAGGCACGGCCCCGGCCGGGCAGTTCGCGGGCACCAGCGTTGCCGTCAGCAGCCTCCTGCGATCACCCGGTCGCCCAACGAGCCAACCGCCCGGATGGATACGGCCGGACGGAATTCGTCGTACCGCCGTCCTCGGCCCGCCCGGCCCAGGCCCGGCAGCATCCTGTCCTGACCTGCAGATCCGTCAGTTGTGGTCGCCGGCGGCCCGCATGCCCTTGGCGTGGGCGGCCTTCGTGGCGGTGTCGGAGCCGAGGAGGTCGAGGACCGCGGTGGCGCGGTCCGGTGCGGAGGACGTCGCCGGCACGGCGCCGGTGAAGGTCGAACTGATCGCGGTGCTGCCCGGCAACGGCCCGAGGACGGTGACGCCCGGCAGGTCCATCAGTTCGCTGTGCTGTTGGAACGCGAGGTCGGCGTCGCCGGAGGCGAGCATGCTGCCGACCGGCGTCCCGGGCGGTGCCTGGACGAGCCGGCCTCGCACCGCTTCGGCGAGGCCGAGCCGGTCGATCAGGTCGACGACGGCCTTCCCGCTCGGGCCGGTGGAGTGGGCGACCCGCTTCGCGGTCAGCAGGACCTCCCGCAGGTCGGCCTCCGAGGCGAGCGCCGGGGCCGGTGCTCCCTCGGGTACGGCGGCGACGACCTGGGAGATCCACAACGGTCGCAGCGTGCGGTCGAGGAGGTGGCCCTCGGTGGCGAGGGCGGCCATGGCGTCGTCGGCGAGCACGAGGACGTCGGCCTCGGCGCCGGCGCGGACCCGCCGTGCGATGTCGACCCCGCCGGCCGACTCGAAGCGGACCGGGATCCCGTGGACCCGTCGGATGTGTTCGGAAAGTTCGGCCAGGACCGCCCGGGTCGCCATCGAGGACAGTCCGGAAATCTCTCGGTGCACGTCGCCTCCTTGTGTCCGGCCGATGCTACGGCCCACGAGTGGGCAGTCCGACAGGGGCACCCGACCGGTCTGCGAGACTGAGCGGATGAGCGCAACTCCTGGTACCGCGGCCGGAAAGGTTCTCCAGGTCCTGTCGACCTTCGATCGTGAGCACCGGTCACAGACCCTGTCGGAGATCGCTCGGCGCACCGGTCTGGCCCTGAGCACCACGCACCGCGTGGTGCGGGAGCTGGCCGACTGGGGCGCGCTCGAACGGGCGGAGGACGGCTCCTGGCACGTCGGGCTGTGGCTGTGGGAGATCGCGTCGGGGTGCCCCCGCACCCAGATCCTGCGCGACGTGGCGCTGCCCTTCATGCAGGACCTCTACGAGGCCACGCACGAGAACGTCCAGCTCGCCGTGCGCGAGGGCACCGAGCTCGTCTTCGTGGAACGGATCGCCGGGCACCGATCGGTCGAGCTGGTGACGATGGTCGGTGCGCGTTTCCCCGTCAGCGCCACCGGGATGGGCCGCGTGCTGCTGGCGCACGCACCGCGGGACATCCAGGAGGCCGTTCTCGAAGCACCGTTGCAGGCCTGGACCGCACACACCCTGACCGATCCGAAGGCGCTGCGGGCGCAGCTGGACCGCATCCGCCGCGAGCAGGTCGTCGTCAGTGACCGGCAGCTCTCCGAGACCACGGTCGCGGTGGCCGCGCCGGTGCGGATCGGCCGGACCGGGCCGGTGAGTGCCGCGTTGGGGATCGTCATCGCGGCGCGCGGCGCGGGCCGCGCCCGCGGGCTGCGCGAACCGCTGCTGCGGGCCGCGTCCGGCATCTCCGAGGAGCTCGGACGGCGGACCCGTACGACGGCCTGACGCCGAGAGCGCTTCCGCCTGGCGGAAACCCTGCTGACTGCTCGCGGCCCCGGATGCCAGCGTTCGGGGTGTCCGAGACCGCAGTCGTTCAGGAGACGCCATGGCCGATGCCATCGACACCGTCACTTCGGTACCCGTCGCGGTCGTGGGGGCCGGCCCCGCCGGCCTGATGCTCGCTCACCTGCTCGGACGCGCCGGGATCGAGACGGTTGTGGTCGACACCCGTACCCGGCACGAGATCGAGACGACGCAGCGCGCCGGCATCCTGGAAGCCGACGTGGCCCGGGACCTGGTCGACACCGGGGTTTCCGGCCGGATCCTGCGCGAGGGGGACGAGCACGAGGGCGTGGAGCTGCGGTTCGCCGGCGGGGCGCACCGGATCGACTTCAAGGAGCTCGTCGGCGCGTCGGTCTGGTTGTACCCGCAGACCGAGGTGTTCGTCGACCTGGCCGACGCACGCGACCGGGACGGCGGAACGGTCCTCTTCGGCGTCGGTGACACCGAGGTCCTCGATGTCACCACCGAGGCGCCGAGGGTCCGTTGCACGGCGGCCGACGGGACCCGCCACGAGATCCGGGCCCGGTACGTCGTCGGCGCCGACGGGTCACGCAGCATGTGCCGCGACCTGGTGCCCGAGCACCGGCGCGTGCGCTACGGCAAGGAGTACCCCTTCGCCTGGTTCGGCATCCTGGCCGAGGCCCCGATGAGCGCCCCCGAGCTGATCTACGCCCACTCCGAGCACGGGTTCGCCCTGATCAGCCGGCGCACCGAGACCGTGCAGCGGATGTACTTCCAGTGCGGTCCGGACGAGTCCGTCGGCGCCTGGCCGGACGACCGCATCTGGGAGACCCTGCAGGCCAGGGTGGCCGGTCGGGACGGCTTCCGCCTGAAGGAGGGCGCCGTCCTGGAGAAGACGGTGCTGCGGTTCCGCTCCTTCGTGCAGGAGCCGATGCGCTGGGGCTCGCTGGCGCTCGCGGGAGACGCCGCGCACACCGTCCCGCCGACCGGGGCACGCGGCCTCAACCTCGCGCTCCACGACGTGAAGGTCCTCGCCGACGTCCTGCGACGGGCCCTCGGCCCCGAAGGGGACACCGCCCTGGACGACTACCAGCCGCGCGCCCTGCGGCGGGTGTGGCGGGCGCAGAACTTCTCCTCCTGGATGACCCAGCTGCTGCACACCGCGCCCGGCGGCACGGCGTACGACCTTCGGCGTCAACTCGGCGAGCTGGACAACGTGGTGGGCACCCGCGCCGGACGCACCTATCTCGCCGAGCAGTACACCGGCTGGCCCACCAGCGCCCGGCACTGACCTCAGGGCCGGTCGGCGGACCTTTGCCGGACAGGCCCCGGACAAGCCCCGGACAGGCCCCGGACAGGCCGCGGACAGGCCCCGGACGGTCACCACCAGACGGTCACCAGGAGAGAACGCATGATCATCGACTGCCACGGTCACTTCACCACCGCACCCGCGCAGTTGGCGCAGTGGCGGGACCGGCAGGTCGCGAGCGTCGGCGACCCCGACAACGCGCCCGACCCCGACCGGCTGGTCATCACCGACGACGACCTGCGCCAGGCGATCGAGGGCAACCAGCTGAGGCTCATGGACGAGCGCGGCAGCGACCTGACGGTCTTCTCGCCGCGCGCCAGCTTCATGGCGCACCACATCGGCGACTTCGAGGTCTCCTCGGTGTGGGCGCGGATCTGCAACGACCTGGTCCACCGGGTCGGCGCGCTCTACCCCGACCGCTTCGCGGTGGGCGCGATGCTGCCGCAGTCGCCGGGCGTCGACCCCGCGACCTGCCTGCCCGAACTGCGCCGTGCGGTGGAGGAGCTGGGCGCGGTGGCGGTCAACCTCAACCCCGATCCGTCCGGCGGCCGGTGGACCGCGCCGCCGCTGACCGACCGCAGCTGGTACCCGCTCTACGAGGCGATGGTCGAGTACGACATCCCCGCCATGATCCACGTCAGCACGTCCTGCAACCCGGCGTTCCACACCACCGGCGCCCACTACCTCAACGCCGACACGACGGCGTTCATGCAGCTGGTCCAGGGCGACCTGTTCGCCGACTTCCCGACGCTGCGGTTCGTGATCCCGCACGGCGGCGGGGCGGTGCCCTACCACTGGGGCCGCTTCCGCGGCCTGGCGATGGCACTGGGAAGGCCCGATCCCGAGGCGCTGCTGGACAACGTCCTCTTCGACACCTGCGTGTACCACCAGGCGGGCATCGACCTGCTGACCCGGGTGATCCCCAGCAGGTCCCTCCTGTTCGCCAGCGAGATGATCGGCGCGGTGCGCGACGTCGACCCCCGCACCGGCCACCACTTCGACGACACGAAGCGGTACGTGGACGCGACCGCGAACCTCTCCGACCGGGAGCGGGCCGACGTGTACGCCGGCAACGCCCTTCGCGCCTACCCCCGACTCGCCGCACGACTCGCCGCCGCCGGCCGCTGACCGGCCGCTGACCCGAGGAGAAGAAGGCATGGAACACACCGAGATCGGCGTCGTCCACACGGCGGTCACCCGCGCCGACCCCGACGCCGTCGCCGCCCTGTCGGCGTTCGGCGTGGCGACCGTCCACGAGGCCATGGGCCGGACCGGCCTGATGCGCCCCTACCTGCGCCCGGTCTACCCGAAGGCGCGCCTGTGCGGTACGGCCGTGACGGTGCTGCTGCAACCCGGAGACAACTGGATGCTCCACGTCGCCGCGGAGCAGATCCGCCCGGGCGACGTGGTCGTCGCGGCCTGCACGACCGAGAGCGAGGACGGCTTCTTCGGCGAGCTGCTGGCCACCTCCTTCCGGGCCCGCGGCTGCCACGGACTGGTCATCGACGGCGGCGTGCGCGACGTGGCCGACCTGGAGGGGATGGACTTCCCGGTCTTCTCCCGGGCGGTCAACGCCAAGGGCACGGTCAAGGCCACGCTCGGCTCGGTCAACGTTCCGGTGGTCTGCGGCAACGCCCTGGTGCGCCCGGGCGACGTGGTCGTGGCCGACGTCGACGGCGTCGTCGTGGTACCGCGTGAACGGGCCGCCGAGGTCGCCGAGGCCGCGGCCCGGCGGGAGGCGGGCGAGGAGGGCAAGCGCGCGCGGTTCCGCGCGGGCGAGCTCGGTCTGGACATCTACGGCATGCGCGGCCCGCTGGCCGAGCTCGGACTGCGGTACGAGGACTGAGACATGGACACCGACCCGACCACCGAGTTCGAGAAGACCCCCGGCTGGCTGGACTGGTACGCGGGCCCGAGCCGCCCGCAGTTCCGGCTGCCCGAGGGCGCCGTCGACGCGCACTGCCACGTCTTCGGCCCCGGGGCGGAGTTCCCGTACGCGCCCGAGCGCAAGTACACCCCCTGTGACGCCTCCAAGGACCAGCTCTTCGCCCTGCGCGACCACCTGGGCTTCGCCCGGAACGTGGTGGTCCAGGCGACCTGCCACGGAGCCGACAACAGTGCCATGGTCGACGCCCTGCGGGCTTCGGGGGGCCTGGCCCGCGGCGTGGCGACCGTACGCCCCGGCACCTCCGCAGCGGAGCTGCGGGACCTGCACGAAGCGGGTGTCCGCGGTGTGCGGTTCAACTTCGTCAAGCGGCTCGTCGACGCGGCCCCGCAGCAGGACCTGTGGGACGTCGTCGAGCGGATCAGGCCGTTCGGCTGGCACGTCGTCGTCTACTTCGAGGCCGGCGACCTCGCCGGCCTGCGCGAGTTCCTCCTGTCGGTCCCGGTGCCGCTGGTCGTCGACCACCTGGGCAGGCCCGACGTCGGCAAGGACCCGGAGGGCCCGGAGTTCGAGGCGTTCCTCGACTTCATGCGGGCCAGGGACGACATCTGGTGCAAGGTGAGCTGCCCGGAGCGGCTGTCACTGAGCGGCCCCGCGGCCCTGGACGGCGAGCGGCGGGCCTACCGGGACGTCGTCCCGTTCGCCCGGCGGGTGGTCGAGGAGTTCCCCGACCGGGTGCTGTGGGGCACCGACTGGCCGCACCCGAACCTCACCGACCACATGCCCGACGACGGCCTGCTCGTCGACTTCATCCCGCACATCGCGCCGACGCCCGCGCTCCGGCAGGCGCTCCTGGTCGACAACCCCATGCGCCTGTACTGGCCGGACGCCGACTGAGCCGCCCCGACCGCCCCGACCGCCCTACGAGAGGAGGCACCCCCCGTGCCGCTCGACAAGAGCTACAAACTGGTCCCGGGGACGACCGTCTTCGACGCCGAGCAGTCCGCCAAGGGCTACCACCTCAACCAGTTCTGCATGTCGTTGATGACGGCGGAGAACCGGCAGAGCTACCTCGCCGACGAGCGCGCCTACCTGGACGCGTGGCCGCTGCGGGAGGAACAGAAGCAGGCGCTGCTCGACCGCGACCTCAACGCCGCGATCCGCGAGGGCGGCAACATCTACTTCCTGGCCAAGTGGGGAGCGACGCTCGGACTGTCCTTCCAGCAGATGGCCGGGTCGATGACCGGCATGACCGAGCAGGACTACCGCGACATGATGGCCGGCGGCGGACGCCCCGTCGCCGGCAACCGGATCGACCACGCCGTCCTCGAAGCGGCGCACGCCGACCGACGTCCGCCGAAGGCAGGGGCCAGCATCACCGGCGCGGTGTTCACCTCGCACGTGCCCGCGATCGGCGCGGCCATCGACCACCACAAGACCGACGAGCCCTACTGGCGGCCGGTCTTCGAGGGCTACGAGTTCTCCAGGCGGTGGCAGCGGGAGAACGTCCCCGACGTGATCGTCCTGGTCTACAACGACCACGCCTCCGCCTTCGACCTGTCGCTGATCCCGACCTTCGTGCTCGGCACCGGTGCGGCCTACCCCATCGCGGACGAGGGCTACGGGCCCCGGCCGGTCCCCGGCATCGAGGGCGATCCGGAGCTGGCCGCGCACATCGCGCACGCGCTGATCCAGGACGACTTCGACCTCACCCTCGCCAACGAGATGACCGTCGACCACGGCCTGACCGTCCCGCTGTCGCTGATGTTCGGCGACGTCGAGCGGTGGCCGTGCAAGGTGATCCCGTTCCACGTCAACGTGGTGCAGTACCCGGTGCCTTCGGGCGCGCGGTGCTTCGCGCTCGGCCGGGCGCTGCGCAGGGCGATCGAGTCCTACGACCGGCCCCTGAAGGTGCAGGTGTGGGGCACCGGCGGGATGAGCCACCAGTTGCAGGGCCCGCGCGCCGGCCTGATCAACCGGGAGTGGGACAACGCATTCCTGGACCGGCTGGTCGCGGACCCGGAGGGCCTGTCCCGGGTGCCGCACCTGGAGTACGTCGAGGAGGCCGGCTCGGAGGGCATCGAGCTGGTCATGTGGCTGATCGCCCGGGGGGCGATGAGCGACATCGACGGATCCGGCAGGACCGAGGTCAAGCACCGCTTCTACCACGTGCCGGCGTCCAACACCGCCGTCGGCCACCTGATCATCGAGAACCACCCGCAGGGCGAGACGCCCGGCATGAAGGAGTGACATGACCGACGAGAAGACCGTCCGGATCGCCCTGGTCGGTGGCGGCGCCTTCGGCGCCAAGCACGCGGCCGCGCTGCGGCGGATCGAGGGCGTCGAGGTGACCGCCGTCGTGAGCAGCACGCTCGAACGCGCCCGGCGCTTCGCCGAGGAGCAGGGCACGGGCCGCGCCGTCGCGAGCCTTGAGGAGGCGCTGGCGGCCGACGACGTCGACGCCGTCATCCTCGCCACGCCCACCCCGGTGCACGCCGCGCAGACGCTCGCCTGCCTGGAGGCCGGCAAACACGTCCAGGTCGAGATCCCGTTGGCCGCATCGCTGGAGGACGCCGAGGCGTGCCACGCTGCGCAGCAGCGCACCGGCCTGGTCGCCATGGTGGGGCACACACGGCGCTTCAACCCCAGCCACCAGTGGGTCCGGCAGCGGATCCAGGCCGGGGACTACCGGATCCAGCAGATGGACGTGCAGACCTACTTCCTCCGCCGCGAGAACCTCAACGCACTCGGCCGGCCGCGCTCCTGGACCGACCACCTGCTGTGGCACCACGCCGCGCACACCGTCGACCTGTTCGCGTACCAGACCGGGTCGCCGATCGTGCAGGCCAACGCGATCCAGGGACCGATCCACCCCGAGCTCGGGATCGCGATGGACATGTCCGTCCAGCTGCGCGCGGAGAACGGTGCCATCTGCACCCTGTCGCTGTCGTTCAACAACGACGGGCCGCTCGGCACCTTCTTCCGCTACATCGGCGACACCGGCACCTACCTCGCGCGCTACGACGACCTGGTGACCGGGAAGGACGAGCCGATCGACGTGAGCGCGGTCGACGTCTCGATGGACGGCATCGAGCTGCAGGACCGCGAGTTCGTCGCCGCCGTCCGCGAGGGCCGCGAGCCGAACGCGTCCATCGCCCAGGTGCTGAACTGCTACCGGACGCTGGCTGCCCTTGAGGAGCAGCTGACCACACCGTGACCGGGTAGCCCGAAAGGGCCCCGTCTCCTCCTGGAGACGGGGACCTTTTCGGTACCCGGCGGTGTCGTGACTCAGGCGTAGAAGCGCGAGACGCTCTGCAGGACCGCGGCCGGCTTCGGCTCGCCCTCGATCTCCACGGTGCCGTCGACGGTGATCTCGCCCCACTTCGCGTCGGGCACGCCGATGACGGCGCACTCGAGGCCCCCGACCCGCGCCCCCTGACCCGCTCCCCTGGGGACACCGCGATGCCGGTCTCGGTCCGATTCCGGCCACGCCCGGGTGGCGGCCGTCGTGTCTGCTCCGGTCCGGCCGGTGGAGGCGATAGCGTCCGGCGGAGCAAGTCGGATGGGAGAAAGGGATGGTGACGGAATGTCGGACCAGGCGAAGCGGCGCATCTTCGCGATGTTGGACGCGGACGGGGACGGGGTGATCACCCGGGCCGAGTACCTTGCGCGGGTGGAGCGGGCGGCCTCGGCGTGCGGGCGCGAGCCGCAGGACCCCCTGGTCGAGGCGGCCAGGGCGGCCCACCGGGAGGTGTTCCGGCAGATGGACGGCGACGGGGACGGCGGCGTCACCTTCGAGGAATACCGTGACTGGGCCGGGCACGACGCCTTCGAGCAGTCCTGCCGGCCCGCCCTCGGCTCCCTGTTCGACCTCGCCGACTCCGACGGCGACGGCCGGCTGACCCGCCAGGAGTTCACCCGCCTTCGCGCGGCGACCGGGAACACGACCGACGGAGCCGCTGCCGCGTTCGCCGCCCTGGACACCGACGGTGACGGCACCGTGGACCGCGCCGCCTACCTGCTGGCGATCCGGGACTTCGTCACCAGCGGAGCCTCCCCGATGGCCGACGCCTACGGTGACGGGAGCCCGGAGCCGCGGGAGCTGTCGGCCCGCTGACGGTCCGGTCGGGGCCCGGGCTCAGCCCAGGAGGCGCAGGCGGGTGGTGGAGACGCCGACGCGGACGGTCTGGCCCCAGGTGAGGTCCAGGGCGTCCGCCTCGATCCCGTCGCCGAAGGCGACCAGGTGCTCGGACTCGACGGTGAGCACCAGGCGCCGTCCGGCGTCCAGCAGGCCGTGGACCTGGCTGGTGCCGGTGGTGGGGGAGGGCCAGGCCTCGCGGACGAACCAGGCCAGGGCCGGTGCGTGCGGGGCGGGCAGGGGGAGCGGGCTGCCGCGTTCCAGCCAGGCCGAGCGGCACCAGCCGGTGGCGCCCGTGCCGGTGCCGATCAGGACGCCCGAGGAGGCCTGGGCCTCGGCGGGGATTTCGGAAAGCACAGGGTCGTCGGTGCCCAGGCGGTAGCGGGCCGTCTGGTGGCCGGGCTGGCCGACGTACACCTCGTTCAGGGCGAGCAGCCGCTGGCCGTCGTCCGCGACCGCCTCGACCATGGTCCGCTCCTCCAGCGGCCCCCGGCCGTCCGCCGCCGCCCGTAGCAGGGCCGGCAGGGCGTCCACCCGGTGGCGCACCAGCACACCGGGGTTGCGGCCGGGGTCGGCGTCCACGCCGATGACCGGCTGGCCGTCCAGGTACTTGGCGACGTTGGCCACCAGGCCGTCCTGGCCCACCACGGCGACCACGTCCCCGGGTTCGAAGAGGAAGCGCGGCAGGTCCGCCCGCTCGACCCGGGTACGCCGCCAGTCCAGCGGTACGGCCGCCGCCGCCGCGGCGAGCGCCGCCGCCTGCCGGCGGTGGCGCTGCTCGACCTCCGCCGCCGAGCGGCCCCGGGAGGCGAGGAAGAACGCCGCCTGCCCGGGGGTGCCGTGACGGGCCACCAGTTCCTCGTACTCGGTGCGCCGGTGCACCAGGACCACCCGCGGGGCGAGGGTCACCGCTGCGCGCCGGGAGCTCCGGGGGCGCCGGGGGCGCCGAGGCGGGCGAGCAGGCCGGTGAGCACGTCCGGGGTGAGCGTCACGCTGTCGATCCGCGGCAGGTGCTCGGCCAGCCGCATCAGCGCCAGCGCCCGCAGCACCGCCGGGTCGGCCTGCTGGTGGGCGGTCAGCCAGGCGGCCTCCGCCGCGGCCCGGGCGTCGCCGAGGTCGCGGGCGGCCTGGGCCTCGGCGGCGGCGAGCCGGGTGCGGCGCTGGGCCTCGGCGTCGGTGCGGACCCGGTCGGCGACGGCCTCCTCCTCGGCCTGGAGCCGCTGGTTGGCACCCTGCTGGGCGAGCAACTGCTCCTCGCGGCGGGCGAGTTCGATGCGGTTGGCGAGTTCGTTCTCGGCGATGCCGCGCTCGTGCTCGACGGCCACCGCGCGGCGCTCGAAGGTCGCCCGGTCGGCTTCCTGCTGCACCAGCTCGCGGGCGGGGGTGCGCAGCGCCCGCTCGACCTCCGGCTCGGGCCGCAGCGCCACCACCCGGACGGCGATCACGGCGAGCCCGGTCTCGGCGATCCGGGGCTCGCCGGCGAGGCCGTCGGCCATCCGCTCGCGCACCGCGCTCACCCCGTCGGCGAGGGCGGCGGCGAGCGGGGTGCGGGCGAGCAGGCCGAGCGCGTGCTGCTGGGCGGTCTCGGTGAGCAGGGTGGCGAGCTGGTCGAGCGGGGCGGTGCGCCAGGCACCGGTGTCCGGGTCGATGCCGAAGTCGACGCGGGTGGCGGCGGTGGCCGGGTCGGTGATCCGGTAGGTGAGCGTCGCCTGGACGGTGACGTCCTGGAAGTCCGAGGTGCGGGCGTGGAAGAGCATGGCGAGTTCCCGGTCGTCCACGGGGACTTCGGAGATCGCCGCGGTCAGCGGTCGGAACCAGAACGCCAGTCCGGTGCCCTCGTGGGCGACCCGGCCGCGCCGCAGGTGGCGGACGTGGGCGGTGGGGACGGCGCGCAGGTGGCGCAGCCCGAATCGTCTGGTGATGTCGGCCATCGGTGGAACCCCTTTTCGTCATGGCGACGATATGGGTCCGTGCTGGTTTTCGTCAAGACGACGAAAAGGGGCCGCCCGGCCGCCCCCGCTGCCGCACGCAGCAGGGGCGGCCGGGCGGCCGGGGTCGGGATCGGGGTCGGGGAACGACGGCCGGGGTCGGTCAGTAGATGTTGACCCCGTAGGCGGCGAGCGCCTCGTTCACCGGTTGGAAGAAGGTCGTGCCGCCGGTGCTGCAGTCGCCGCTGCCGCCGGAGGTGATGCCGAGGGCCTTGGTCCCGTCGTACAGCGGGCCGCCCGAATCCCCGGGCTCGGCGCAGACGTTGGTCTGGATCATGCCGCGTACGGTGCCGCCGTCGGAGTAGCGCACGGTGGCGTTGAGCGCGGTGACCGTGCCGCCGTGCGTGCCGCTGGTCGAGCCGGTGCGCTTGACCGACTCGCCGACGAACGCGTTCGGGGCGGAGGAGTACCCGCCAGGGTGGCTCAGCGCACTGTTGTCGTACCGGACCAGCGCGTAGTCGTTGCCCGGGAAGCTGGAGTTGACGGTCGCGCCGATCAGCGTGGTGTGGCCCGAGTTGGTGTACCAGGTGCTCGCGACGTTCCCGCAGTGCCCTGCGGTGAGGAAGTAGTACGTGCTGCCGCTCACCACGTTGAAGCCGAGCGAACAGCGGTACTGGCCACCGTAGATGGCGTTGCCCGCCGAGAGCAGCGGGCGGAAGGTCCCGGGGGAGCGCTGGATCCGCAGGGTCGCCGCGTCGGCGCCGGCGGCCTGCCTGATCCTGGCGATCCCGTCCGGGGAGACGGAGCTGTCCGCCGTGACGACGACCCGGCCGGACGCCTGGTCGGTGTACCAGGCGATGCCGTTGACGTCACTGCGCTGCACCGCGTCGCTGACCGCCGCCAGCCGCGTGGGGGCGGCGGGAGCGGCGGACGAGGCGGGAGCGGCGACGGCGCTCGGCACGGCGACCGCGGTCGCGGACAGCAGGCCGACGGCGGCGGCGAGCAGACGAGTGGTCCGCGCGGTGCCGGTGTGGGGGGTGGTGCGCGTGGTCCTCACTGATCTCCTCCTGGGAGTGAGAGGCCCCTGAGGGTGGGGGCCGGTGAGGCGCGGTCAGGGCGTGCGCGGGCACCCGCCGCAGCTCACGGGAGCCACGCGGATGATCTGCCCCTGACAGGCGCTGACGGGAAGTATGGGCAGGGCCGTCGAGCCCGCACAAGCCCTCGGGAACGGGCCTGCACACCATCTCGACAATCCGTCAGGCCCGGGGCGCCCGGCTCCGTTGCGGCCGACCCGGGGGCGCGACCCGGGCCGACCCGGTGAGCAGGCAGCGCCGCGGGAAACTCCGGTGCGGCGAGGAAGTGCGGGCCCTAGCATGCGTGGATGGACCTCTCGCATCTCGGCGCGCCGCTCGGGCCGATGGTTCGCGTCCACGGCGGGTTCGCCAACCGGATGTACCGGCTCGACACCGACCAAGGGTCGTTCGCGGTGAAGGAGTTGAACCTCGCCGACCGCCGCCGGCCGTATCGGGCCGAGGACGTGTTCAGGTTCGAGCGGGCGGCCTTCGCCGCCGGCATCCCGATGCCGGAGCCGATCTCGGCGAGCCACGACACGCTCGTTCACCGGTGGGTCGAGGGCGAGAAGGTGCCGGAGGCACCGGTGTCGGCGGCGTACGCGTTCGAGATCGGTGAGATCCTGGCGCGCCTCCACGCGCTCGACGTCGCGTGGACCGGTGCGCCGGTCGAGGAACCGGAAACGCCACGGGACTGGCCCGAGCTCGCCGCGCGGGCGGTGGCGACCGGACAGCCGTGGGCCGACGAACTCGCCTCCCACGTCGAGACGTTCCTCGCGATCGCCCGCTTGGTCGACACCTGCGAACGGCCGGGCCCCGTGGTGCTGACCCACCGGGACGTCCAACCGTGGAACCTGCTCGCTCGCGAGGGCCGGCCGGTGGTGCTCGACTGGGAGCTCTCCGGGATGCTCGACCTGTCCGGCGAGCTCGGCTCGACCGCGCTGAGCCTCGCGAAAGGGCCTGGCTTCGACGACATCAGGCCCGCCGTCTTCCGTTCGGTCCTCGACGGCTACGTCGCGGGCGGCGGAGCGCTGCCGCCGTCAGGTCCGAGCTGGTTCGTGTACATGGTCGGCGGCTGGCTGGGGCACACGAGGTGGAACATCCTCCGGTGCCTCGCCGGAGTCGAGGCGAGCACCGGCCCCGACCTCGCCCTGTCGCACGAGTCCGCGCGCAACGGCGTGCGCGGCCTCCCCGACCTGTACGGCCGGCTCCCGGAACTTGAGGCGCTGCTCCTGTGACAGCCACCCGTGTGCATGTGGGCGGAACGAATCACCGGAGCACCCGATCACCTGATCACGAACGCCGGAAGGGCCGCCTCCTCGACATCGCGGGGCAGGCCGAGGCCGAACCGGGCCTCGATCACCGCCAGGGTGGCCCGTTCGGCGTCCTCGCCGTCCTCCCCCTCCGGGCGGGCGGACTCGCCGTCCGGGCGGAGCACGCCGGCCCGGACCAGCTCCTCCAGCAGGAAGTCCGGCTGCGAGCCCCACCGCCACACCTCCTCGCCGAGGCCGAAGGAACAGACGGCCACCCCGTCCCTGGCGTAGGCGAACTGCCGCGGCGGATGGTCCGGCTGAGGGTCCAGCCGGACGGCCTCCACCCCGCCCCGCGAGACCTCGGCCAGCCGCTCCACCCCGCCGGGTATGCCGTACTCCAGGGCGAACGACCACCCCTGGTAGGCCCCGACCCGCACCACGGACTCGTCATCCGTTCCGTCGTCCATGACGACGCCCCACGCCTGCGCCCCCGTCACCGGCGACGGCACGGACCCGGCCACGCCGCCCATCCGCACCGCGAGCTCCCCCGGCGTGACACCACGGGCGAACACGACGCCGAAATACCACTCCTCACCCTCGACCAGCCACCGAAGCCCGTCCCCCATGACTCGGCTCCCTCCCTGCTCCCTGCGCACGCAGGCCACAGTACCCGCGCATCCGGACTGCCGGCCTGGACGTGCGGTGAAGGCGAGCGCGACGTGAAACCTCGCCGCGCCCGATCAGCGAACGGCTTCCCCGACCCGGCGCATGAGAGCGGATCTCAGAGGGCGGGACCAACATGATGTCCGTTTCTCGCTTTCGGTCGGGGCAGGGGGCTGGTCGTGGGCGATGCCGGTACGACCGGCCGTGACGCCGTGACGCCTCCGGCGCCAGTTGCCCGGAGGGGCAGCGGGGCGAGTACAACCTGTTCCGGACCGCGGGACGGCAGTTCCACGAGCACATCCAGTGGCTGACGACGGAGAGCGAGAACCAGAACTACTGAAACCGTCGCCGACAAAACCCCGTTGTCCGCTGTTCGAGCCCCGTGAGAGCATCGCCGAATGGCAGGTACGCACCGTTCGACGGACACGCCGGAGCTGACAGAAGCCCGCATCGAGGATGCGAGCACCATCCTGGTCGCGCCCTCGGCGCTTCAGGACGCCGACGTGGTCCGGGACTTCTTCGGGTCCGTCATCACGCCCGAGGAGCTTGCCTCCGGTTCGCCTTCGCCCGACCTCGCGCAGAAGACCGTCTACCTGTGCGGCGACATCTCCGGGATCGACCGTCGCCGACTGCCGGCGGCTGCCCGGGTGTTCGTCGTCCGGGAGCTCTCGCACGGCTACCGCGAGGACGCCGGCGATCCCTGGACCGTGGTCGACCTCGGCCGGGTTCCGGTCCGGGTGCACGGTGTCGGCGTGTACTACCACCGCTTCTTCGGGCTCGACGGCGATTTCTTCGGACGGATCCGCGCGGAGCACGAGTTCCAGTCCCTGACGGAGTCCACCAAGCCCGGGACGGCCCACCGCAGCGGAATCTACCTGACGCCCGTCACACAGGACGGTGACGAACTGCACTTCCGCCTGCTGCGGTGCTCCACGAACCTCTCGGGGCCGACCGAGAACTTCGGCCCGACCGACACGAGCATCGTCGAGGACCTGAACCGCGAGGCCGCCGCGGTCTTCCGGAACCACGCGCCGCTGAACCACGTCCTCGCCCAGACCTACCACAACACCCGTGCCACGACCGAGCGCAAGCAGTCCAAGGCCAGGATCTCGGCCCACGCCGACAAGACCAAGGACATGCCCGTCAACGGCATCATGGCCTTCTGCACCTTCTACGACGGGCTCGACAGGCTGCAGCCCCTGGCCGGAGACGCCTTCGACCACGGCGTGAAGGGCGTCAGCGGGCTGACCAGGCTCCGGTTCCGTCTCAAGGATTCGGCCGAGGAGATCGAGGGACACGACGGCGGCGTACTCCCCGCGCAGTTCACCGTGACCCTCCACCCCGGCTCCGTGTTCTTCATGCCGCTGTCCACCAACCGCCTCTACACCCACGAGATCCGGCCCTCGGCGCTGGACGCCGAGTTGCTGCCGACCCGGCTGGGGTACGTGGTGCGCTGTTCGAACACCGAAGCCGTGCACAAGGACGGCCGGACGTTCCTCAAGAGCGCCGGAGGGCTGGTGGAGCTGGAGCCGCCCACGCAGGGCGGGATGGACGAGCTGCGCCGGCGGTACGCCGAGGAGAACAGGTCCTCGTCCTTCGTCGACTACGGCGACGAATTCCTCTTCAGCATGAACGCCGGAGACTACGTTGCCCCCCGCGCCTAGGATCTCGGACGAAGTCCGTTCGTACGCCCTGCCGGCCGAAGCGGACATCTTCGCGGAGCTGTCCGCGTCGGTCCACTGGGAGGACGTGGGAAAGGGCCGGCGAGGCGCCGTACTCACCAGGGCCGACGAGTCGGACGGGGTGCCCCTCGTCCGTACCACCACGCGGTACGGCAGCCCGGCCCAGCGTTTCCGGGCGGTCCACGAACGGCTCGCACAGCGGATCCAGGAACACGCGGGGCTCTCGGTCGGCTTCAACAACGCCCTCATCGAGACCTACACGAACGCCTACACCACCATGGGCGCCCATTCCGACCAGGCCCTCGACCTGGCCGACGACTCGTTCATCGCCGTCTTCTCCTGCTACCGGAATCCCGAAGCGGGCCCGCCGAGGAAGCTGATCTTCGAACCGAAGGAGTCCGACGGCGAGAAGTTCGAGATCCCCCTCACCCACCACGGTGTCGTCGCGTTCTCCGTCGACACCAATCGGCGACTGCGGCACAGGATCGTCCTGGACGGGCCCGACCGGGCGGCGGACAACCAGTGGCTGGGCGTGACCTTTCGGACGTCGAAGACCCTGGTTCGCTTTCGCGACGGACAGGCACACCTCCCGCAGGGCGCGCGCCTGGTGTCGGCCGACGACGAGCAGAGCCGCGAGTTCTACCGGCTCCGACGCCGTGAGAACCGGGAAACGGACTTCACCTACCCACCGCTGACGTACACCGTCAGCGAGAGCGATCTGATGCCGCCCGTGTGACGGCCCGCTACCGGCGTGCGTGAGCAGGTCATGGCCGAGGCCGTCGCCCGGCACCTGTATCTTGATCGCGTGCCGGGCCTGTCGGGTTCCCGTCCCGGGGTGTGGGGACGCGTGGAGTCCGGCCCGGCCGTCGGCCTCCCCGCGGGGGCCGGATGCTGTCGCCGGGGGGCGGGAAAGACCTCGACCCAGAGCCGAACAGCCGCTCACCGTCCGTCTGTCGTCTGTCGTCTGTCGTCGAAGGATTCCCATGACCGATTCCGTCCCGCCCGAGAGTCCGCGGCCCGCTGAGGAGCCGTCCGGCAGCGACCCGTGGGCGGCGCCGGCCGGTGCCGCCCCGGCCCTTGCCGCCGCACCGGCTCCCTCGGCCGCTCCCGCCGCCGCCCCCGCCCACGGCGCACCGTACTGGCCGCCGTACCCGGTGGCGGCGCCGGTGCCCCGCAACGGGCTGGGGACCGCGGCCATGGTGCTGGGGATCGTCGGGGTGGTCCTGAGCCTGGCGGTGTTCCTGTTCTGGGTGTCCTGGATACCGGCCCTGCTTGCCCTGGTCTTCGGGGTCATCGGCGTCGGTCATGCGCGCAGGGGCGTGGCGACGAACCGGGGCATGGCGATCGCGGGCGTGGTCCTGGGCATCTCCGGGCTGCTGGTCTCGGTCGGCGCCGGGGTGTTCGTGGTGGCCCGAATCCAGGCGGTGCACGACGAGCGGCGGGCGGAGGCGGACGCCGCCCGGGCCCGTGCCGACGCCGCGATCGAGGCCGCCCGGCAGCGGGCGGTGAAGGAGAAGGAGCTGGCCGACGCCCAGCGGAAGAAGGCCGAGGCCGAGCAGGAGAAGGCGGCCGCGGACGAGCGGGCCCGGCGCCTGCCGTTCGGCCAGTCCTACACGTACGGTGACGGGCTGAAGGTCACGATGGCCGAGCCGGAGCCGTACGTCCCGCGCGGGACCGTCTACGACCTCCCCGAGAACGCCACGATCGTCCAGGTGAAGATCACCGTCGTGAACACCGGCTCCGAGCAGGTCTCGCTCTACGGATCCGGCTCGCCCATCGTCAAGGACGCCAACGGCGCCCCCGTCTTCTCGCTGATCGACGGCAGCGGCCGGATGAAGGTCCTCGCCGGCTCGCTCGCCCCCGGCCAGGAGGCCACCGGCCTGTCCGCCTACGCCCTGCCGGCCGGCGCGGCCGACCGGTTCTCCGTCGAGTTCAGCTACGGCAACGGGCTGCAGCGCAAGAACGTCCTCTGGTCCGGCCCCTCCCACTGATCCGGAACGACGGGCCCGACCCGTCCGGCGCAGCGCGGCGCGCGGGCCGGGCGGGTGGCTGCGATCTTCGGAGGGCACCCGGTGGCGCACACGGCGGCCCGGGCCCGTCGTCCCGAGACCGTGGAGGCCCGGATGTGGCAGGCACCCCCCGCTCCCGTCAGCCGTGAATGGCTCCCGGTGCTGGACATGCCGGCGCCCGGCCCGCAGAACCGCTGGACGGTGCTGCTGCGCGCGCTGTTGCTGATCCCCCAGTTCGTGGTGGTGTGGGTGCTGTCGGTGGTGGCGTTCTTCGTCACGGTCATCGGCTGGTTCGGCGCGCTGGTGCTCGGCCGGCTGCCCGGCTTCGCCGCGGACTACCTGACCGCGTTCGTCCCGTACGAAACCCGCGTCACCGGGTACCTGATGCTCACCGTGGACCGCTACCCGCCGTTCCGCTTCCACGCCCCCGACCACCCGGTGCAGGTCGAGCTGCGGCCGGGGGAGCTGAACCGGCTCGCCGTCCTGTTCCGCATCGTCCTCGTCATCCCGGCCTCGATCGTGCAGGGCCTGGTGTACGCGGGGTGGTGGACGGTCGGCTTCGTCAGCTGGCTCGTGGTGCTGGTCCTCGGCCGGATGCCGCAGCCGCTGTACGAGGCGACGACCGCGATCCTGCGCTACCGGATGCGCTACGCCGCGTACCTGACGATGCTCTCCTCCGCCTACCCCAAGCGCCTGTTCGGCGAGGAGCCGGGCAGCGAGCCGGGCGGCCCGGTGTCGGCCACCCGACCGCTGGTGCTGGGCGGCGCCGGGCGCGGACTGCTCGTCCTCTTCATCCTGCTCGGCGTGGTGTCCTGGGTGACGAGCTCGGTCACCACCTCGGTGAACTCGGACGACGACGACAACGACGACGTCACCAACCCGACCCAGCACGTCGTCGGGCCCCTCGTCCCGGGCCCTGCGGAGCTCGGCTGACGGCTTCGCTACGCTGACCGGGTGACAGACAAGCTGGTGAACCGTTACCGCCAGGCCGTGGAACCGCTCCTGGTGCCGGGCGAGCAGTTGCAGGACGTGGCGACCGTCATTCCGGTGGCGGGGGCCAAGGGCCTGGGGGACGGCGCGGGCGCCAAGATCGGCAACAAGCTGGGGCGCATCGGCGCGGTCTCGGGCGAGACGGGCAGCCTGGCGCACGGCTTCCCCACCGGCGCCGGCACGGCGATCCACAAACTGCTCATGGTCACCGACCGGCGGGTCGCGTTCGTCTCGGCGGCCGACATCCGGCGGGCGGGCGAGGTGCTGTGGCACGTCCCGCGCCACCTGGTCACCCGGATCGAACGCCGCCCGAGGTTCCAGGCGATGGCCCGCTTCCGCCTCCACTTCGCCGACGGCTCGGCCGTCTCGGCCTACACCCTGCGCCGGCGCACCATCGAGTCCCTGGCCGACCGCCTGGGGCGGTAGACACGTGGCCCGTCCGGATGGCCCACTGCTTCGGCCTGGGCCCACTGTCGCTCGCCGACTACGCCCTCACCTTCCACCCGGCCACGGCGCTGCTGGTGAACTGCGCGAGCGTCTGACCACCCTGTCCATCCCGGCGTAGGAAGAGATCCCCATGCCCGAGCAGGACCGCGTCATCCAGATCCGCCGCCCCTACCTCGACCTGATCGCCGACGGCACCAAGACGATCGAAGTCCGCGTCGGCTACCCGAGCATGCGCCGGATCCACCCCGGCCAGGCCCTGGTCTTCGAGTCCGGCGGGGCCCGCTGCCGCACCCAGGTCGTGAAGGTCGCCGAGTACCCGACCTTCGAGGCGATGCTCGACGCCGAGGACAACGAGGCGATCGGCAGCGAGGGCATGGACCGGGCCGAACTCCTCGCCGCCTGCAGCGAGATCTACCCGCCGGAGAAGGAAGCGCTCGGCGTCCTCGCGATCCACCTGCAGCTCGCCCCTGCCACCGAAGGCGATGTCGCGCGCCGACAGTGACCGTGCAGGAGCGCCCGGGGCCATCAGGGGATGCGCTGCCCGCGCTGCCGTAGGGCGGGGCGGCGGCCGGTGAGGGCGTCGAGGGCCAGGACCGTGCCCTTGGCGGTGGTCGCGTACACCACGCCGTCCGCGTGGACGGGGCGGCTGCCGGGGGCGTCGAGGGTGCGGCGCCAGTGCACCGTGCCGGTGGTGGGGTCGAGCCGCAGCAGCACGCGGCGGCGGGGCCCGGTGACCACCCAGGCGTCGGAGCCGCTGACGGTGACGGCGGAAGCCCCGTGGGGGCCGGGCAGGTGCCAGCGGCGCATGCCGGTGGTGCGGTCGAGGGCGTGGACGCCGGTGCCGAAGTCGGCGACGAGGATGAGGTCGTGGGTCACGGCCGGGCTGTGGTCGATCGCGGTGCCGCCGGCCTCGGCGCCCCAGCGCTGCCTGCCGGTGGCCGCGTCGAAGGCGTGGGCCAGGCCGCCGCCGGTGCCGAGGTAGACGGTGCCGTCGGCGACGCTCGGCGCGCACAGGGCGAGGTAGCGTTCGGCATTGTCGTCGTACCAGACCCGCTCGCCGTCCTCCGTCCGGTAGGCGCCCAACTGCCCTTTGACGCCCGTCACATGGACCAGGCCACCGGCCACGGTCGCCGCGGAGCAGGAGCCGTCGGGGAGGTGCTGCTGCCAGCGCGTCCGGCCGGTGCGCGCGTCGGTCGCGGTCAGGGTGCTGGAGCGGACGTGCTGCAGCCGGAACTCCGATGTGGTCACGGTGTAGACCACGCCGTCGGCGACGGTGGGCGCGGCGCAGGTGCCGACGCGGGTGCTCCAGCGCTCGGCGCCGTCGGTGGCGTCGAGCGCGCGCAGCAGGCCGTCCTCGCCGGTGAGGTAGACGGTGTCGCCCGCGACGGCGGGGGTGGTGGTCAGCCGGTCCTGGGCCTGGTGGCGCCAGCGGAGTCGGCCGGTGAGCGCGTCCAGGGCGTAGCAGTGCGGGCCGGCGGCCTGGTAGAGGGTTCCGGCGCGGACGGCGGGGGCGGAGCCGGGGCGTTCGGGCAGGCGGGTGCTCCAGGGGTGGAAGCCGGCGTGGCCGGGGCCGCCGCGGGCCGTGCTCGGGCCGGTGCTGGTGCCGGCGGGTCGGGGCGGCGCGGCAGCGGGTGCGACAGGCTTCCGCGTGAGGGACTGGTCGCCCCAGAGTGCCGGGTCGGCGAGGTCCACCAGCCGGGCCAGGGAACGCAGGACGGCCGGCGGGTTCTCGCCCGCCGCCGCAGGCCCCGGGTTCCCGGCGTAACAGAGCCAGCGGTCGTCCACCCGCCATTCCAGCCAGCGGCGGTCGTCGGCGTACTCCCGGACGGCGGGGGTGAGCAGGCGGGCGGCCAGGCCGGGGTCGGTGGTCTCGACCAGGTGGACGGCGTCGTACTCGGGGTCGCCGCTCTCGTACAGGTGGCGGCCGGGGGTCTCCAGGACGCGGCGGCGCAGCAGCGGCAGCAGGGTGTCGAGGGCCAGCGTGTGGCGGGCGACCGCCACCAGGGGCAGCGGGCAGGGGAGTTCGACCAGGTGAACGGTGCGTATGTCGCCGTCGGGCCCGCCGCCGACCAGGTCGAAGACGGTGACCCGGTGGCCGTCGAGCATGCCGGTGGCCGCGAAGCGGGCGTGGGACGCGGCGTCGCGGCCACCTGCGCCGACGGGCACGGCTTCGTGCCAGCGCGCGGCGAGCTCCGGGCTCTCCTCGTGGAAGTCCCAGCCCTGTTCGGCCGCCAGGAGCTGCCGCTCGGCCCGGCGTCGGCGCAGCCCGGCCTGCCCGGTTCCGATTCCCCAACGAGCCATGTTCCACCTCCGGTTGTGAGATGACGAACCGTATCGTGCGGGTCGGACACGGAGCACCCGCAGTCCATGCCGGTCGGCGGTCAGCGCCCGGTCAGCGCCCGGACTGGGTGAAGCTGCCGCCGAGGTAGCGGAACTCCGGGTCGTCGGCGGGCAGTTCGCCGAACTTGGCGATCAGCTCGGGGGCGTAGGCCTCGGCATCGTCCTGCGGCCGGTAGCCGAGCGCCCGCGCCGACGAGAGGTCCCACCAGGCCCGGGTGTTGGCGGAGATGCCGTAGACCACGGTGTGGCCGCCGGCCACCGGGCCGGTGAGCGCGGCGTGCGCCAGCCGGGCCCAGTCGGCCGGGCTGAGCCAGGTGGAGAGCATCCGGACGCTGCGGGGTTCGGGGGTGAAGGAGCCGATGCGCAGCGAGACCGTCTCGATGCCGTGCCGGTCGGCGTACAGCGAGGCGAGGCTCTCGCCGAAGCACTTGGAGACCCCGTAGTAGGTGTCGGGCCGCGCCGGCGCGTCCACCGGCACGCTGCTGCCGTCGGCGGGCCGCTCGGTGAAGCCGGTCGCGTGGTTGCTGCTGGCGTAGACGACCCGCCGGACACCTGCTGCCCGCGCGGCCTCGTAGAGCCGGTAGGTGCCGTCGATGTTGGCGGCCAGGATGTCGGCGAACGGCGCCTCCCCCGGGATCCCGGCCAGGTGGACCACGGCGTCGACGCCGTCCATCGCCGCGGCCAGCGCCTCGGTGTCCCGCAGGTCGGCGACGACGGCCTCGGGCTCGCCGGGCACCGGGAGGCGGTCGAAGCTGCGCAGCCGGTAGCCGTGGGCGGGCAGCAGCTCCCGCAGGCAGCTGCCCATGCGGCCGGCGGCACCGGTGATCAGGACGTGGCGGGGCTGGTTCACGGTCGGTTGCGTCTCCATGGCTCCTCGGTTCCTCGGTTCCTCGGTTCGTCGCAGGGGGATCGAACGGACGGGTCGAACGTGTGAGTGGATTCGGGTGACGTGCGACGATACCTGATGGGACACCAAGGTCTGCTGTGCCGACCGGAGTTCGCGTCACCGTCCCGCCCCGCCGCCCCCGCCGCTCGCCGTGTGCGGGCGGCTGCCTCTACGCTGGCGCCGGGCGCCGAGCCCAGCACGCACCGACCCCGGGGGGACCGCGTGATACGCGTACGGCAACGCAGCTACACCCTGATTCCGTGGCCGTGGAGAGCCATGTCCTGGGCCCGGGTGCCCGATGGACTCGCCTTCACCCTGTACGAGGTCGTCCAGGCGGGCGGCGTCGAGGTGCCCGCCACCGAGCAGGACGCCGCCCGCTGGCGGACGGCCCACGAGGCCTACCAGGGCCTGCTGCGCCACGCCGAGGAGGAGGTGCGCTACGCCCACGGCGTGCGCTGCAAGCCCGGCTTCATGGTGGACCTCCGCTCGGTGCGGCTGCGCCGCTACGGCCTGCTGCCCTGGCGCAGGGCCCGCTCCCGGCGGCTGTTCGCGGAGTGCGAGGCCTTCATGCGCAGGGCCGAGGCGGCCTACCGGCCGATCCTGGAGGAGATCGAGGCCCTGCTCCCGCAGACTCCCGACCACCCGGCTGACCACCCGGCCTGAAGCCTTGACGAGGTCACCGGTGGAGGACGCGCCGCAGCCAGCGGGTGCGCGCCTCCTGGGCGTCCTGGCTGAGGGCCGCGTCCGGGGCGAGGGTGTCGAAGCCGTGGCAGGCGCCGGGCCACACGTGCAGCTCGGCGTCGCCGCCCGCCCGCCAGATCGCGTCGGCGTAGGCGACGGCCTCGTCCCGAAACGTTTCGGCGGAGCCCACCTCGACGTACGCCGCGGGCAGCCCGGACAGGTCGGTGGCGCGGGCCGGGGCGGCGTACGGCGACAGGTCGGCGGCGCCGTAGCGGTCGCCGAGCAGGGCCTGCCAGGCGGTGGCGTTGGAGGTGCGGTCCCAGGTGTCGTGGCCCGCCAGCTGGTGGCTGGAGAAGGTGTCCCCGCGGTCGTCGAGCATCGGGCTCAGCAGCAGCTGGCCGGCCGGCGCAGGGCCGCCGCGGTCGCGGACCAGCAGGGCCAGGGCCGCGGCGAGCCCGCCGCCGGCGCTCTTGCCGCCGACGACCACGCGCCGCGCGTCCACGCCCAGCGCGTCCGCGTGCTCGAAGACCCAGGAGAGCCCGGCGTAGCAGTCCTCGACGGCCCCGGGGAACCGGGTGCGCGGCGCCAGCCGGTACTCGACGGAGACGACCGCCAGCCCCAGCGGCAGCGCCCAGGTGCGCAGCAGCCGGGGCAGGACGGACCACGCGTTGCCCGTCACCATCCCGCCGCCGTGCAGGTAGTACAGCAGGGGCAGGGGCTCGCGGACCCCGGCGGGCCGGGCACTGACGAGCGTGACCTCGCCGCTGTCGGCCGAGCCCCCGGCATCGCCGTCGCCGACCACGCTCGCTCCGTCGGCCACGCCGTCCGCCCGCGGCACGTGCAGCTCCGTCACCTCGAACCGGCCGCCGTCACGCAGCCGTTCCAGCGTCGGGCGTGGCCGCGCGGCGGCATCCCGCTCCTGCCACGCCGTCAGGCCTTCCGGGGTGAGCACCGCCCGCGCCCGCTCCCCGGCGGCCGCCACGGCGGCCCCCACCTGCGGATCCAGGGGTGGCACGCCCCGCGCCACCGATGCGTCCGGCACCGTCACCAGGACCCCCCCTCGCCGAGGGGCGCCCGGCAGCGCCCCGACCACCCCAGCCTGCCAGCCCCGTCCGCACCGGCCACCGGCGCCCCCCGGACCCCGGCGCTCCAACGCCGACGCCTCCCGTTGGTCCGTACCGCCCGATCGTCCGGTCGGCCGCCCCGGCAGGTCGAGCGGCGTCCCGGCCGGGCGGCGAGGGGCCGACAACGGGCGGCCGCAGGGAAAGCACTCCCCGCGCGCGAGCAAACGGCACGTCAACTTCCCTCCCGTGCACTTGTTGACGTGGCCCCGCCCTCACTACGGTCATCGGGCTTCGATCACCTGATGGCCCGTCACCGCGCCGCGACCCGGGGCCGACACCGCCCCCGAGGCTGTCGCACACCCTCCAGGAGGATCCGCCGTGCGCCTTCGAAGAATCGCCCAGCTGGTCGGCCCGGCCCTGCTCGGCCTCTCCCTCTTCTCCCCTTCCTCCTCCTCGGCCGCCGCCGGTCCGGCGCTGCCGCAGGGCACCCAGAGCGACGACGCCTACGCCGCGAGCCGTGCCGCGAACGCCGTCAGCAACGTGCAGGCCACCTCGGGCGTCCTCAGCTGCTACCGCCCGGAGGTGCCGTACGGCGTCGACAGCGGCCCGGCCGAGGGCTACAGCGGCATGACGCCTTGCCCGGCGTCGGGCCCCACCACCGGTGAGGACCCCGGTACAGCCGGACCGTACCCGAGCCAGGCCGGCAGCAACCCGGGCTACCCGGCGGCGACGCCGATGCTGGTCAAGGGACACTCGGAGTCGGACCTGCGGATCGACCCGACCAACCCCGCCCACCTGATCGGCTCCTCCAAGTGGGTTGCGAGCGCCGAGGGTTACAACCACCTGCTCGGCTTCTTCGAGTCCTTCGACGGCGGGCACAGCTGGCCGGTGCAGGGCCACATCCCCGGCTACGAGGGGTGGACCGACAACACCGACCCGGTCGGCGCCTTCGACAGCTGGGGCAACTACTACTCGCTGCTGCTGCCCTACCAGTTCTCCTACGACCCCGACGGCAGCCACGACTTCGCCCCCGGCGCCGCGCAGGAGCCGAACCCCGCCGTCCCGTCCCAGGTCATCTCGGTCGCGGTCCGCCCGCACGGCGCCACCACCGCCACCCAGTGGGTCAGCACCCACGCCGGGCACCCGGACTACGTGGCGAGCTACGACAGCGTCGGCAACGGTCCCGACAAGCAGTGGATCGCGATCGACACCAACCCCGGCAGCCCGCACCCGAACCGCATCTACGCGATGTGGGTGGACTTCCACAGCAGGACCGCCGTGCCCTACCTCGCGTACGCCGACGCCCGCCCGGACGGCACCCACACCGACTGGTCGACCCCGCAGGTGCTCCCCGAACCGCCCGGCACCCCGCAGGGCGCCACCTACCTGCTGCCCCACGTCGCGCCGGACGGCACGGTGTACACCACGCTCACCAACTCCGACCCGGCGCACCGGTTCTGCTGCGACGCGATCTTCCTGGACGCCTCGCACGACGGCGGCCGGACCTGGTCCACCGTCTCGACGCTGCCGGGCACCATCACCCCGCCCCCGGGCGAGTACGCCAACACCACCTTCCGCGACGGCATCGAGGACACCTTCACCCTCGGCAGCCGGCCGGTGAACGGCCACTACCCGCTGTACGTCGCGTACGAGGACTACGCCACCGGCGTCGTCAACGTCCTGCTGACCGCCTCCTACGACGGCGGCGCCACCTGGAGCGCGCCCGTCCGGGTCAACGACAACACGGCGCCCGTCGACGAGTTCCAGCCCAACCTGACCACCGGCGAGGACGGCACCGTCAGCGTCGCCTTCTACGACCGGCGCCTGGCCTGCCCCGCCGCCGGCACCGCCGAGGCCCGGGCCGCCGGGCTCGCCCTGGACACCGCCAACCCCAAGCACCCCGGCGCGCCCTACGGTGCCGCCGACTACTGCGTGAACACCAGCGCCCAGTTCTACGGCCCGACGCTCGACCCGCTCGGCCACAACATCCGGCTCAGCGCGCACTCCTTCGACCCGCAGCTCGATGCGCCGGTCGAGGGCTCCGACACCTTCATCGGGGACTACTTCGGCAACACGATCGGCGGCGGCACCGCGTACACCACCTCGGTGACCACCTACGACGACGGCACCAACCCGGGCCACCTGCAGC
The DNA here is from genome assembly GCF_003635085.1 of Streptomyces sp. 1114.5. Classification (NCBI taxonomy): domain Bacteria; kingdom Bacillati; phylum Actinomycetota; class Actinomycetes; order Kitasatosporales; family Streptomycetaceae; genus Streptomyces; species Streptomyces sp. 1114.5. The sequence continues at coordinate 224,974 of NZ_RBXE01000003.1, read as the reverse complement.
AGCAACAGGTGACGGCGGTCGCGGTGCCGCGCCACTGACCCCCGGGTGCCCGGGCGGGACGGGTGACCCGCCCGGGCACCGGGACGCGCCGGTCAGCTCAGCGTGCGCAGCGCGGCGGCGTCGTACGGGCTCAGGTCGGCGAAACGGCCGGCGAGCACCTTGGCGGCCCACTGCGGGTCCTGGAGCAGGGCGCGGCCGACGGCGACCAGGTCGAACTCGTCGCGCTCCAGCCGGTCGAGCAGGTCGTCGATGCCCTGGACCGGTGCGCCCTCGCCGGCGAAGGCGCGGATGAAGTCGCCGTCGAGGCCGACCGAGCCGACGGTGATGGTGGGGCGGCCGGTGAGCTTCCTGGTCCAGCCGGCCAGGTTGAGGTCCGAGCCGTCGAACTCGGGCACCCAGTAGCGGCGGGTCGAGGCGTGGAAGGCGTCGACGCCGGCCTCGGCGAGCGGGGTGAGGATCGCCTCCAGCTCCTCGGGGGTCTCGGCGAGCCGGGCGTCGTAGTTCTCCGACTTCCACTGCGAGTAGCGGAAGATCACCGGGAACTCGGGCGAGACGGCCTCGCGCACCGCGGCGACGAGCTCGGCCGTGAACTTCGTCCGGGCGACCGGGTCGCCGCCGTAGGCGTCGGTGCGGCGGTTGGTGCCCGCCCACAGGAACTGGTCGAGCAGGTAGCCGTGGGCGCCGTGCAGCTCGACGCCGTCGAAGCCGATCCGCTCGGCGGCCGCGGCGGCCTCGGCGAACGCGCCGATGACGGCGTCCAGGTCGGTGCGGGTCATCGCCCGCCCCGTCCCCTCGGTGCCGTCCAGCCGGATCCCGGACGGGCCGATGGCGGGGGCGTCGGCGTACGGCGGGTCGCCCTGCTTGCGCACCATGCCGATGTGCCACAGCTGCGGCACGATGGTGCCACCCGCCGCGTGGACGTCCTCGGCGACGCGGGCCCACCCGGCCAGCTGCTCCTCGCCGTGGAAGCGCGGGATGCTGTCGCTCTGCCCGGCCGACTCGTGCCCGACGTACGTGCCCTCGGTGACGATCAGGCCGACGCCCGCGGCGGCGCGGCGGGCGTAGTACGAGCGCACGTCCTCGCCGGGCACGCCGCCGGGGGAGAACTGGCGCGTCATCGGCGCCATCACGATCCGGTTGGGCACGGTCAGCCCGTTGATCGTGACGGGCCGGGACAGGATCCCGGCCGCCCGGGATGCGGCGTGGTCGGTGGGCTCGGTGATGGTCATGGGGATCCCTCGCGGATACCGGTGGCGTGCGCCGGAACGAATACGGTTGCCCCTGCCAACCACCTCGACGGCCCCCGCATTTCGCCGCCGGAGCGAACGCTGCTGTGATCCGTGCCACTGCCGGCCGGCGCCCTTCGTGCGGGGCGCAGCGCCCGGGAACCGCACCCGGGTACCGCGCCCGGGCGGTGCCGTCACTCGAAGCGCGCGGGGTCGCCGGCCCCGCGTCGGACGATCTCCGCCGTGCCGCCGGAGAAGTCGACGACCGTCGTCGGCTCGGTCCCGCAGTCGCCGGAGTCCACCACGGCGTCCAGCACGTGGTCCAGCCGCTCCTTGATCTCCCACCCCTGGGTCATCGGCTCGTCCTCGCCGGGCAGGACCAGGGTGCTGGAGACGAGGGGTTCGCCGAGCTCGGCGAGCAGGGCCTGGGTGACGACGTGGTCGGGGATCCGGACGCCCACCGTCTTCTTCTTCGGGTGCATCAGCCGGCGCGGGACCTCCTTGGTGGCGGGCAGGATGAAGGTGTAGCTGCCCGGCGTCGCCGCCTTGACGGCCCGGAAGACCGCATTGTCGATGTGGACGAACTGCCCCAGCTGCGCGAAGTCCTGGCACATCAGGGTGAAGTGGTGCCGGTCGTCGAGCCGCCGGATCGTCCGGATCCGTTCGAGGCCGTCCTGGTTGCCCATGCGGCAGCCCAGGGCGAAACAGGAGTCGGTCGGATACGCGATGAGGGCCCCCGAGCGGAGGCTGTCGGCCACGGTGCCGATGGTGCGGGCCTGAGGGGTCTGCGGGTGCACGTCGAAGTACTTCGCCATTGGCCGACCCTATGCGATCCGCAGCCCGGTCGACCCGTCGCCGAGTCTGACCCGACCGGGTGACACGGAGCCAGACCGTGACCGAGCTCCTCACCACGGACGGCCTGATCGTCGGCATCTCCTACGCCCCCGCCCGTCCGTCCGTCCGGCCGTCGACTGGGTTGTCGACTGGGTTGTCGACTGGGCTGTCGACGTGAATGTCAGTGCCGTGCGCTACGTTCGCGATCATCAGCCGGACCGGATGGGGGGCGTTGTGACCGACCGTACGATCGAGACGATCAGTTGGGAAGAGGTGCGCGCGCTCATCGCCGCCCGGGTTCCGCAGGGGGTGATCGAGCGGCTTTCGCCGGTGCCCGCCGCCGAGCTTCGGCACCTGCGGGGGCCGCTGCGCAAGCTCCGGAGTGAGCTCGGGAGGGAGCTCTCCTCGGGTGACATGGGCCGGTACGGCGCCGCGTACGACCAGCTCGCCGCGCTGCAGTTCGCCGGGGTGTTCGCCGCGGCGACTCCGGCGGAGGCCCTGGAGTGGCTGACGGCCCGGCGGCTGCTCGACCTCACCTGGCCGCGGCCCGGCGGCGGTTCCACCAATCCCGACCACCACGCCCTGCTGCGGGCCCTGCTCGGGCCGCACCGTGACGCGGCCTTCCACCGGGAGCTGGCGGTCCGCCTCGCCGAGTGGCTGCCCGCGCGGGGCGACGGCGCCCGGTGGCTGATCGCGCACGGCCTCGCGGTCTGGTCCGGTGCCGAACTCCCCACCACCGACGGCTACGTGATCGGCTGGGTGCGCGAGGGCGGCATGATGCGGCACCACCACCGGGAGATCGGCGAGTGGTTCGCCGCCGAGGGCCTGCGCGGGCCGGTGCCGCACCACGGCACGCTGCGGTCCTGGCTGCGGGTTCAGCCCCGGCTCGCCGAGTTCGTCCGCCGGCTCTTCGAAGTCCCGGACGTCGGAAGCGAGTTCGCCGACCCGCACGCCGCCCGTTCCGGGCCGGACAACGAGTGGCCCAAGGTCCTCACCGCCCTGGCGGGCGAGGGCCTGCTCGACCGCGCCGAACTGATCGACCTGTGCCTCGGCCGGCTGCTGCGCGGCGACCGGCCCGGCAACCTGCGCGGATTCCTCCAGCTGTACGCGGAACTGGCCCCCGACGCCGAGGAGGTCCTGGCCCGGGCCCGCGACCACGTCCGGCTGGCCGCCGACGGCGCCCCGACCGCCGCCAAGACCGCCCAGGCGGCGCTGCGAGCCGTGGACACCCGGCTGCCCGCCGAGCTGTTCGCCGAACTCACGGCCGCCGTCCTGGCCCGCCCCGAGAAGGCCCTCGCCACCGCCCAACTCGGCTGGGCCGGGGCCGCGTTGCGCCGCGACCCGGCGCAGGCCGACCGGCTGCTGCCCGCTGTCGCCGTGGCCTTCGCCCATCCGGCGCCCACGGTCCAGGAACGTGCCCTGGGCCTCACCGCCCGCCACCTGCCCCACACGGCCGCCGCCGCGGCCGAGGCCGTGCGCGCTGCCGCGAGCGCCCTCAGCCCCGCCCTGCAGGCCGACGCCCACCGCCTGCTGGCCATCCCGACCCCATCCGGCGAGTGGCAGGAGCCCCCGCAGGTCGAGGCATCACCTACGGGCTCTGCCGCGATGCCGGCCGCACCCGCCGGGCCGGTCGATCTCGCCGAGCGGCTGGGCGCCCTGCTGGCCGACCGCGTGCCCGATCCCGGGGAGTTCGAGGTGGTGCTCGCCGCCCTGGTCGCGGAGCACCGCCGCGACGCGTCCGCCCTGCGGACGGCGCTCGCCCCGCTCACCGCACGGCGCGGCGAAGGCCCGGCGTCGTTCTGGGAGGCCCGCAGCCTCGGGGGAGCGCTCGGCTGCCTCCTCGACGCCCTCACCGGCCGACCGCAGGAGTCCGACCGGCACGCGGCCGAACTGCTCGACTGGCCGGCGCACCTGCGCACTCCCGCCGTGATCCCCGTACTGCGCATCCACGAGGCGGCGGGCCGGGTCGCCGCCGCACCGGTGCCGCTCCTGCTCGCCACCCCCACCGCCGGGGACGGCACGATCGACCCGGCCGTGCTCACGGAGCGGCTCGCGGCCCACCGCGCGTCCGGAGCCCGCCCCTGGCCCATGGACCTGGCCCAGGCGCTGCTCCGCGTCCCCCCGCACGCGCTGCCGGGCCTCCGTGCCGCTGCCGCCGGACTCGGCTGCGACCTGCCCCCCGACACCGCGCCCCCGGCACCGCGCCGCTTCCACACCCAGACGCCGGACCTGCCGGAGCGGGTCGGCGGCTACGGCTGGGCCCCGCCCGTACTCCCGCGCATCGCACCGCTCGTCGACACCCCCGTGTCCGCATCCGGAGGAATCACCGGGCTGCTCCACACGCTGCCCGACCCCACCGAGATCGACCGGTTCACGGGCACGCCGTCGCTGTCGGCCGCCGACCTCGCCCAGCTGCCCTGGCTGGCGCCCTGGCACCCGGAGACCATCGCCGCCCACGGCCTCCCCCGCGCGGTGCGCCAGGCGGACACGGCCAGCCACCACGAGAACAACCCCCTGCTGCCCCGACTCGCCGAAGCCCCGGGCGAGTTCGGGCCGGTGAGCCACCTGCTGCTCGCGTACGGCCTGACCGCCGCCCGCGCGGAGAACCGCACAGCCGCGCTGGACGCCCTGCTGGCTGCGGCCGCCAGGGGCCGGCTGCGGCCGGAGGCTCTGGGCGCATGGCTCGCAGCCCTGTGGTGCCTGTCCGTCGCCAAGCCGAACCGGGTCCTGCCCGTCCTGGCGGACGCCGCCCGCAGCGGCGCGGGCCGGACGGTGTGGGCGGTGCTCGCGGCCCTGATCACCGACCTCGCCGCCGACCCGGGCCGGCGCGGACTGGCGGACGTCCTCGTCCTCGCCGCCGAGTGCGCGGCAGCCGAAGGCATCCGCACCACCCTGCCCGCCCTCGACGCCCTGGTCGTACCTGCCGTACCAGCCATACCGTCCATACCGTCCATACCCCGCCGCGTCCGAACCGAGGCAGCCCGCCTGGCCGGCATCCTCACGAGGTGACGAGCCGGGCCGGGTCGGCCACCTGACGCTCACCGGAGGCTCGTGGAGAGCGGCACTGCCACCTGCCTGGAGTTCGGCAGCCGGCCCAGGATGTCGGTGCCGCCGAGGAACGGATGAACAGCTCACGCAGGGCCGCCCCGGTGACGACGGCCGCGGCCATCACGACTGCGCCACCCTCCGCTGGGCCTGTTGCGCCCGCCTACCCCGCCGCGCCCGCCGCCGCGCACGCCTGGGCCTCGGCCAGGTAGCGCGCGACCGGGCCCAGGGTCAGCAGTCCGCTGGCCGCGCCCGCGTGTTCGGCACCGGCCGGGCGCAGGGCCGCCGCGGCGCGGGCGGCGACCGCGCGCTCGCCGAGGCGTACGGCGGCGCGGGCGGTCAGGCACCACAGGGCCTCCTGCAGGTGGTCGAGCGGGGGGTCGGGCGTCGCGGCGAGGGCCGTACGGGCCTCGGCGACCCGGTCCTGGGCGAGCAGCACGAGCGGGAACGCCCAGGGCCGGTACGGGCCCCAGTCGAGCTGCGGATCGGTGGGCGCCGGCCGGTCGTGCAGCAGGCGCAGCCCCAGGACGGCGAGCGGGAACAGGCCGCGGTGCAGCCCCGGCATTCCGGCCGTCCGCAGGGCGTTCTCGGCGGCGCGGTACTGCGCCGCGGCCGTGGCGGCGGTCGGTCCGCCGGGTTCGGTGCTGCGGTCGGCTGCGGCCCGGGCCCGGAACCACCCGGTGAGGACGGGGACGAGCGGCGCCTCGGTGGTGGCGGCGATCCGTTCGGCGGCCTCGGCGTGCGCGGCCGCGGCGTCGAGGTCGCCGAGGGCCGAGGCGGACTGGAGGCGGACGAGTCGGCCCAGGACGGCGAAGTTCGGGAGCTGGTGCGGGGTGGCCAGGTCGAGGAGTTCGGCGCCGATCGCGTCCCGTTCCGCCGCGAGCCCGGGACGGGTGAAGGACTGCAGGAACACCCCGTTGAGGGCGAAGGCCAGCAGGGCGGGGTCGGCCAGGCCCCGGGCCAGCGCCTCGGCCTGCCGCGCCGCCTGTTGTGCGCGCTCCAGGTCGGCCCTGGACCGGCCGGACCGGCCGCCATCGGACTGGCCGCCGGCGGACAGGTCGGCGCTGCGGCTCTCGACGGCGATCGTGGCCAGCAGGCGGGTGGACAGGTCGGCGGGGCCGTCGGGGCCGAGAGCGGTGAGCGTACGCTCGGCGGCAGCGACGACGGCGCGGGACTGTTCGGGGTCGTCGGCCCTGCTCCACAGGGCGGGTACGTCGTAGGCGCCGATGATCCGGGCGGTCAGGTGGGTGTCGCCCGTGCGTTCCGCCGCCCGGATCGCGCGCAGGCGCTCGCGCCGCGAGTGGACGAGGGCGTCGCCACCCGCCAGAGCGAGGGTACGGGCCAGATCCACGATGGTGCGCGGCCCGAACCGGACACCGGGGCCGCGGCCGCTCCACCCGGCGCGTGCGCCGTCGGCGGTCGCGGTCCCGTCGCAGGTCGCGGTCCCGCCGACGCCCGCGACCCCGTCGGCGCCCGCAGAACCACCCAGGAACGCGGCCCCGTCGAGGATGTCCGCCTCCAGACGCCGGAGTTCGGCACCGGGATCGAGCCCGAGCTGATCGACGAGCATCGCACGGGCCCGGCGGAGCACGGCCAGCGCGTCCGCCTGCCGCCCCGCGCGGTACAGCGCCCGGGCCAGCAGCCCCCAGGCCGGCTCACGCCACGGATGCTCCGCGACATGGGCACCCAGCTCGGCCGCGAGCTCGGCCCCGTCCCCGGCGTCCAGCAGGATGCGGGCGCGCAGTTCCACCCCCTCCAGCCGCAGTTCCTCCAGCCGGGTCCGCTCGCGCTGCGCCCACGCGGAGCCGGTCACATCCGCGTAGGCGGGCCCGCGCCAGTCCGCGAGCGCCGCGTCGAGCTCGGCCACCGCGCCGGCGCCCGGCACTGCGCCCGGCACTGCGCCCGGCATGGAGGCCGGCACCGCGCCGGCGTCGCGCCGGGCACGGGCCAGGGTGTCCTGGAACCGGTGGACGTCCACGTCCTCCCGCGGCAGCCGCAGCACGTACCCAGGACCTTCGGTGACGATGACGCGCGGCGGAGTGCGGGGCGGCCGGTCCGGTTCCAGGGCGCGGCGCAGTGCAGCGACGAAGGTCCGCAAGGCCCCCACGGCGCGCGCCGGCGGATCGGTCCACAGGTCGTCGACGAGGGTGTCGGTGGTCACCATCCGGCCTTCGGCGGCGACGAGCCGTGCCAGCACCTCGCGATGCCGGGGGCCGCCCAGGTCGACCGGGCTGCCGTCGTCACGGAGGGCCCGTACGGCACCGAGCACGTCGATTCGCATGCCCCCATCCTCCGCGCCGGTGGTCGGCCGCGCCCAACCGCACTGATCGGTTGCTGATCGCCGTCGTCCAGGCTGACCAGGTCAGTCCGTCCGTCAGTCCCGACCCGAAAGGACATCCCCTCATGCCGCCCACGACCCCCACCCCCGCCCCCGCGCCCACCATCCCCGGCTTCGACCACGTCCGCCTGCCCGGCACGGACGGTGTGCGGCTGGCCGCCGCCGTCGGCGGCAGCGGCAGCCCGGTCGTGCTGCTGCACGGCTTCCCCCAGACCCACCTGATGTGGCGGCACGTCGCCCAGCGGCTCGCCGCGGAGCACACGGTGATCTGCCCCGACCTGCGGGGCTACGGCGCCAGCGACAAGCCGGCGGCCACCGACCCCGAGGTGTACGCCAAGCGCACCATGGCCGCCGACGTCGTGCGCCTGGCGGCGGCGCTCGGCCACGAGCGCTTCGCCCTCGTCGGCCACGACCGGGGCGCCCTGGTCGCCTTCCGCGCGGGCCTGGACCACCCCGAGACCGTCACGCACCTGGGCATCCTCGACATCGTGCCCACGCTCGACATGTGGAACGTCCTGCACGGCACCTCGGCGGCGGTCGGCTACCACCTCTACCTGATGGCGCAGCCGCCGGGCCTGCCGGAGACGATGATCGCCAACAGCGCGGACGCGTTCTTCGGCTCCTTCCTCGACACCTGGGCCGGCGACGCGACCGCCATCCCGCAGGACGTGCGCGCCACCTACCTGCGGGCGAGCGCCGCGGCGGTGCCGTCGATCGTCGCGGACTACCGGGCCTCGGCCGGGATCGACGTCCTGCACGACCAGGCGGACCTGGCCGCCGGCTCGCAGCTGGCCATGCCCGTGACGGTCGTCCAGCAGGACTGGGGCGCCCGACTGGGCTACGACGCCGCCGCGGTGTGGCGGGCGTGGGCACCGGACCTGGACCACCGGCTGACCCGAGCGGGCCACTTCATGGCCGAAGAGGCCCCCGAGGAGATCACGACGGCCATCCGGGCCCTGCTGCGTCGTGGAGCCGTCGGCGTTGACCCGGAGCACTACGGCTACCAGGGCTTCATCCGGGGCAAGACCGTCACCACGAGCTGACGCGGGCCTCCGCCGGGGCCGGCCTGCGGTGGCGGTCGGGCGCCCGGGCAGGGGCGGTCCTCATGAGGGTTCTCAACGAGCGTCCTCATGGGGCCGCCCCTGCCGGTGCGCGGTCAGCGGGCGCTGCCGAGGTCCCGGTCGCCGTCGGTGCCTTCGAGCAGGAGGGTGGTCTCCTCCAGGCGGCGGAAGCGGCCGTCGGGGGCGAACTCGGCGAAGAGGTAGACCTCCATGCGGACGGTGGAGCCGTCGGTCTTGACGACGGTCATGGTGTGACGGTCGGCGTAGCGGTTGCCCACGGAGAGTTCGTCGTGGACCTCGACGGAGCCGCCGGCGACGACCGTGCGCAGGTGGGCGATGTGGGCGAGGAATTCGGCGCGGTCGGCCCAGCTGCCGTCGGTGCGCTGGCGGTAGTCGGGGGCGAAGTGCCGGTCGGCGGCCTCGTCCAGGCTGAGGCCCGGGGTGAGGAGCAGGTCGGTGAGGGCGGTGCGGACGTCGGTGCAGGTCATCGGAATTCCTTCGGTCGTGCGGGAGCGCCCGCGCTGGATCGATCGGAGATGCGTGCCTTAAGCACGCTTCTGACCGTACAGGAAAAGCGTGTTCCGCGCACGCTAATCTGGAGGGGTGAAGAACTCGACAGGACGTGACATCGCCGATGCCCTCGGGCTGCTCCTGCGGCGCAGCACCCGCGCCCGCCTCTACGGCCGCCTCACCGAGGGACTGGAGGAGGCGGTCGACGACCTCACCTACCCGGTCATCAGCGGTCTGGCCCGCACCGGCCCGGCCAGCGCGGCCGACCTCGGCCGCGAGATCGGACTGGACCGCACCACCGTCACCCGCCGCGCCGACCGCCTCGAACAGGCCGGCCTGCTCCAGCGCCGCCCCGACCCGGCCGACGGCCGCGCCACCCTGCTCACCCTCACCGACGCCGGCCACGCCGTCATCGCGGCCACCCGCCGACAACTCGCCGCCGCCATCGAGGACTCACTCGCCACCTGGCCCCGGTCCGACGCCGAGACCTTCGCCCGCCTCCTGCGCCGCTTCGTCGACGAGGGCCCCTTCGCCGCCGGCGAGGACTGAGACCCGAGGCCCGACGATCGAACGCGAGTACGCGGATCCGGTCGGTCGACCGACCGGTGCGCCGTCAGGCAATCGGTGCAGTCCGGCGAGCGCTCACCAGGCGGGACTGGTCAGCTGTGCGGGGATCCCCGCAGTCTGACCGCTCTCCCACAGTTCCCGGAGGAGGAATCCGTGCCGGATCCGACGTCGTACGCCGACCTGCGAGCCCTGGTGATCAACTGCACGCTGAAGCGCTCCCCGGAGCGCAGCCACACCCAAGGCCTGATCGACGTCAGCACCGGCATCCTGGAACGCCAGGGCGTCGAGGTCGAAGTCCTGCGCGCGGTGGACATCGACATCGCGACGGGCGTCTGGCCGGACATGACGGAGCACGGCTGGGAGACCGACGAGTGGCCCGTGATCTACTCGAAGGTGATGGCCGCCGACATCCTCACGCTGGCTGGACCCGTGTGGCTGGGCGACAACTCCTCCGTCATGAAGAAGGTCATCGAACGGCTCTACGCCTGCTCGTCGATCCTCAACTCGGCCGGCCAGTACGCCTACTACGGCCGCGTCGGCGGCTGCCTGATCACCGGGAACGAGGACGGCGCGAAGCACTGCGCGATGAACGTCCTGTACAGCCTCCAGCACCTGGGCTACACGATCCCGCCGCAGGCCGATGCCGGCTGGGTGGGCGAGGCAGGCCCCGGGCCGTCCTACCTCGACCCTGGTTCGGGCGGCCCGGAGAACGACTTCACCAACCGGAACGCCACCTTCATGACCTGGAACCAGCTCCACCTCGCCCGCATGCTCAAGGACGCCGGCGGTATCCCGGCCCACGGCAACCAGCGCTCCGAGTGGGACGCCGGCTGCCGCTTCGACTTCGAGAACCCCGAACACCGCTGAACCGGTGACCTCGGTGAAACAGGGTCCGAAGCCTTCCGGCGAGCCTGGCCGATGGTCATGTGGTGGAACGTCATCGGGCGGTCAACTGACCATATTGCACAGGCCCGTTCGGATTGCATGGACAGGGCAGCGGCCATCGGCCAGCGGCATGACGCCCCGGGTGCCGCCGCCACCCCGACCGTCACCCGGGAAGCGCTGTTCCGGCAGGCGGGCATCACGGCCACCCTCAGCATCGAGGAACTCGTCGAAGCTGCAGCCCTGTTGCACGCCCAGCCGCTGCCCGCACCGCGCGGCGCGGTCGCCGTGGGGTCCAACGCGGGCGCCATCGGCATCCTGGCCGCGGACGTCTGCGCCGACGCCGGGTTGGTACGGCCCGAACTCCCGGACGCCGAATCCCTGATCGGGTGCGGCGCCGAGGCCGGTTCGGCGGCCGCGCGACGCGGCGGCGTAGGACGGGCGTGGTCCGACCGGATGAGGGTCCCCGCACCACCGATCGGCTGCGCCCGGCGGACCCCACTGCTCCCGGGCCCTTCGTGATAGGACGTCAGGCGAGCGGCGTTCGCCGCTACGTTTCCCCGCGCAGACGTGTGTCCAGGAGGCGATGCGCTTGTCGGCCGACGGTCGGTCCCCGGAGCGAGGGGCCGCGCAGCCGGACCCGGCGGGCCTCGTCCGCACCTCCGGCTACCTGAAGCTCCTGGCGCTGGCGGCCGTCCTCGGAGTACTGGTCTCCGCCGCGGCCTACGGCTTCCTCGCCCTCGTCTCCGAGCTCCAGTCGATGACCTACACGGACCTGCCGAAGGGTCTCGGCTTCCACGGGACGCCGGCGTGGTGGCCGTTGCCGCTGCTCGGCGTCGCCGGATTGCTGGTCGGCGCGACCGTCCGGTACCTCCCGGGCAACGGCGGTCACGAACCGACGGAGGGGTTCGCGGCCGCAGGGCCCCCGCGTGCGGGCGAACTCCCGGGTGTCTTCCTCGCAGCGCTGGCGACCCTCGCCCTGGGCGCGGTCCTCGGGCCGGAGGCGCCGCTGATCGCGCTCGGCAGCGGGCTGGCGGTGCTCGCCGTCCAGCGGCCGGGGCGGAACGTCGCCCCGCAGGCCGTCGCCGTCGTCGGGGCGGTCGGGAGCTTCGCGGCCGTGAGCGCCCTGCTGGGTTCGCCCTTGCTGGGCGCCTTCCTGCTCATGGAGGCGTCCGGGCTCGCGGGCCCCCTGCTGGGGGCGGTCCTGGTGCCCGGCCTGCTCGCGGCCGGCATCGGTTCCCTCGTCTTCCTCGGCCTCGGCAGCTGGACCGGCCTCGGCACGTACTCCCTGGCCCTGACGGACGTGCCGCACGCGGACCGTCCGGAGGTCGCCGAGTTCGGCTGGGCCCTGGTCATCGGGATCGCGGCGGCGCTTCTCGGCGCGGGCATCCGCTGGCTCGCCCTGCTGCTGCGCGCACGGGTCGAGCGGCACCGGATGCCCGCGACCGTCGTCCTGGGCCTGGCCGTCGCCGGGCTCGCCATCGCGTACTCCGAGGCCACCGGCAAGGGTGCGACCGAGGTGCTCTACTCCGGACAGAACGCGATGGATCCGCTGCTGACCGGTCACGCCGGCTACTCGGTCGGCGCTCTGGTCCTCCTCGTCGCGTGCAAGGCGCTGGCATACTGCGCCTCGCTCGGCGCCTTCCGGGGCGGCCCGATCTTCCCGGCGATGTTCGTGGGGGCGGCCGGGGGGATGGCGCTCTCCCACCTGCCCGGCCTGCCCCTCACAGCCGCGTTCGCCATGGGCATCGGCGGTATGTCCGTCGCCCTGTTGCGGCTCCCGATGACCTCCGTGCTCCTCGCGACCCTGTTGCTGGGCGGAGCCGGTCTCACGGTCATGCCGCTGGTGATCGTCTCGGTCGTGGTCGCCTACGTCCTGACCCTGCGACTCGGTCCGCGCGGTGGGGGCCGGACGGCTCCCGCGGGTCCGGCCGGAGGAGCGGCGACGCATGGGGTTTGACGATCGCCGGGTCGTGCGGCAGGTGAAACGGATTGCGGAGTGGGGCGCGCAACGGTACGCCGGGTCGTGGGTCGAGGCCCTGTGGCCGGCCGCTCGACGGTGACCGCGCTGGTCCGGCACCTGGGGCTCGACCGGCAGGCGTCCGCCGACGTCGGCAGCCTGTTCGCCTCGTCGAGCGCCACGAGCAACGCCGTCACCGGCGCGGCCTCGGTGTTCTTCCTCATGGGCGGCATCGCCGCCGCCTCGGCATTGCAGCAGCGGTGTGGAAGCCGCTGACCAGCCGGCTGATCGACACGTTCATCACCGAGGCGTCCAGCCCCATGAGGAACTGCGCCGAGCCGAGGACGTAGAGCGTCTTCCACCGACCTGCCACGCCTGCGGGGGGCCGGGGGGCCGGGCGGCCGGTTCGTGGGAGTGGGGCCCGTTCACACGTCCGCCCTGGCGGTGATCCGGCCGTCGGAGATCGCCGCGGTGAGCGCGGTGTGGTCGGCGACCGTCTGTTCGGCGTACGCGAGCGCGAAGTCGGCCACGGCTCGTTCGAAGGCGTCACCGGCACCCAGGTAGGCGGCGATGGCGACGCGGTCCCCGGAGCGTGTGTGGCCGCGTGCGAGTGCGCGGCCGCACAGGTCGGCGTACTGCTCCAGGAGGGATCGGGGCATGCCGTCGATGACGGCGGAGCCCTTCATGTCCCGCAGCTGGCGCCAGTAGAAGTCACGGCCCGCCGGGCCGGTGGCCCAGCCCAGGAAGATGTCGCTCGCTGCCTGCAGCCTTCGCTGTCCGACCACGACCCGCTGCCCCTGGTGCCGGTGGCTGCTGGGCGGGAGGTAGGGCTCCAGCACCGACCGCTCCGCCTCCTTCACCTGGAGGAAGAGCGGCTCACCGGTGAGGCGCCCCAGGAAGAGGCCGATGTAGCAGCGGGTGCCCACGCTGCCCACGCCGACGACCTTGCGGGCGGCGTCGACCAGTTCGAAGCGGTCCAGCAGCGCCGCGCGTTCCTCGGGGAGGGTGGCGCGGTAGTCCTTGAGGATCTGCTGGAGGCGGGGCACGTCCTGCGGGGCCACCGGTTCGAGCAGCGGTGGGTCGTGGACGATGCGGCGCTCGCCGTCGGCGCCCGGCTCGGTGAGTTTGCCCAGGGCCTGGAGGCTGGTCCGCCCGCGCGCCTTCGCCAGGGCGCCCTCGACGCGCTTTCGGTACTTCGGCTCCCGCACCTGTGGCAGGAGGTCGGCGGTGTCGACCCGCTCGTACCAGACGTCGAGTTCGCCGAGGCCGGCGAGCCGTCGTACGGCGACCCGGTAGGCCCGCGCGGACGCCAGCGCGGCGGCCCACGCGGACGCCTCCGGCTCGTCGTTCTGGCGCGCCGCCACGGCGACACTGGCGGCCAGGCGTTTGACGTCCCATTCGAACGGGCCCGGGAGGGTCTCGTCGAAGTCGTTGAGGTCGAACAGCAGGGCGCGCTCGGGCGAGGCGAAGAGACCGAAGTTGCACAGGTGCGCGTCCCCGCAGAGCTGGACGGTCAGCCCGGTGCTCGGGACGGCGGCGAGGTCGGCGGCCATGACCGCGGGCGCCCCGCGCAGGAAGGCGAACCGGGACGCGGCCATGCGGCCGTACCGGATCGGGACCAGCTCCGGGACGCGGGAGGCGGCCTGCCGCTCCAGGACGTCGACGGGGTCGGGCCGGTCCGGCGCGGGGGCCCAGTTCCCGTGGGCCGAGCGCGGTACGCGCTTGCGGGCCTGCCGCCCCGCCGCCACGGACTCGCCGGCCATCGGCCGGACCCGGCCGGTGTCGCCGCGTGCTGGTCGGGCGCTCTGGGTGGTCATGGCCGCACCAGCAGGTGCGCCGGGTGCACGAGCGTCCTGGCGCTCTCCACGATGCGTGCGACGGAGTGTGCCACCGCGCCGGTCACGACGAACAGGGCGGTGATGAGGATCCACCCGTCCCGCTCGTCCACGGTGAGCTTGGCGGCGGGCGCGGGGAGCTCCGCATCGGGTGCGGGCGCGGCGTGCACCAGGTCCTTGGTGATCGCCACGACCCCCGACAGCGCGTGTACGGCCGCGCCGGCGACGAGCGCCGCGGAACCCAGCACGAGCCAGTCGACACGTCCGAGCTCGTGGGGTCCGGGCCCGACGGCGGGTCGTGACACCTGGAGGTGGATGCCGGACATCCGTCTCATCTCCCTCGGTCGATGCGGTGGGACTTTCCCTCCCTTCCGACATTCACAGAGCACGGCCACGGCGGCATGGGCCGTCCGGCCCACACTTCGGGGGCCGGTCGACGAGAGGACCGTGCGTCACGAGAGCACTCCCGTGCGGGGTCGGGGCCGCAGGGCGGGGCCGTACGGACCATCGACGCGGTCCGTGCGGCCCAGGACCGGCTGCGGAACCCGCTCCTACGGTGGACGTAGGGCTTCCGTTCCGAGGTCCTTCCGCCAGCCGAGTTCCCGGGCGGCCGCCATGAAAGACGAAGACCTGTTCCGCACCAGGACCATGGTGTCCCAGGACACCGCATCGCTGTCACTGGAAGGCGAGCTCGACATCGCGACGGCACCGCTTCTGCTGACCGCCGTCGGCCGGTCCGTGCGGGACCACCCGCAGCACCTGGATCTCGATGTCGCGGCCCTCGGTTTCTGCGACGCCGCCGGTGTGCGAGCGCTCCTCCAGGCCCGCCGGGTCTGCCGAGCCCACGGGACGGAGTTCCGTCTCACCGGTGTCCGGCCGCGGTTCCACCGGATCCTCGCCATGCTCCGCGTCGCCGATCTCCTGGCGGGTCAAGCGTCGCCGCACGGGATCCCGAGGGCCGCCGTCTCCCCGGAGCCCCTCTGAACCCGAGCTCCCGTGTCCCCGTCCCCCACACAGGTCCGCCACGACTCATCAGTTCAAGCGCTCCGGATTCCGTCCAAGCCTGGGAGACGGGACGGCGTACGGCACCTCGGACGGCCTGCCGTTCGGCGAAACAGGCCGGAGCCTCGTCCGGACGGACCACCCCGGGGTGCCGGTCGCCGGGCTCTACGGGGCAATGGTGCTCAGCGGCGCCACGGCCGCGTGGAGCGCTGGGAGACCCGATGAACGAGCCGCCGGGGCCTCCACGCGCGCGGGGGACGGGCGGGGCGGGCAACGGCGGCTCGCCGTCCGGGGCCAGGCGCCGCGCCGGGGCCGGGCGGATCGCCATGAGCACCGTCTCGGCGGTGCTGATCACGCCGCGATCGTCCTCGGCGTGGTGGTGGCGCTCGGCGCGTACCTGTCCGGGGCGGGACGGTTCCCCCCGTGCCGTCCGCGGCGGGGCGGACGCCGCCGCGGACTCCGCGGCCCGCTGGGGCGCCGCCCACGGCGTGCGCACGGGGCGGGCCGGAACCTGGACCCAGGCCCACCGCCGCTGGCTCGCCCTCGCGGCGCTGCTGGTCGTGGTCCCGGTGTTCGCCCTCTGGAACCACCCGACCGTGCTGACGGTCCTGCTGCTCGTCCTGGTGCTCCTCGCCGTGCTGGCCGTCCTCGCGCTGCTCGCCGCCTCCGGACGGGCCGCCACCACGGGGGAGCCTCCCGTGCCGGGTAGGCCGGGCCCCGGTGAGTGACGCCACCTGGGCGGGGGTGGCGGTGGCCGGCGTCACCGGCGCGTACGCGCTCGCCTCGCGACGCCTGGCGAGCACCCCGGTGTCCGGCGCCATCGTGTTCACCGCGGCCGGCGTCCTGCTCGGCCCCCTCTGCCTCGACCTGATCAGCCTGGACACCGTGGGCGGGCCGCTCCTCACGCTCCTGGAAGCCGCACTGACGCTGGTGCTCTTCACCGACGCCATGGCCGTGCGTCCCCGAGAACTCCGCACCGGCGCCGCCCTGCCGGGTCGGCTGCTCGGGTTCGGCCTGGTACTCAGCATCGCGCTGGGCTGGCTGCTGGCCTGGCCCCTATTGCCCGGGCTCACCGTCTGGGAGCTCGCGCTGGTGGGCGCCGTCCTGGCGCCGACCGACGCGGCGCTCGGCACCAGCGCCATCGCCAACCCACGGGTGCCGGCCCTGGTCCGTCAAGGGCTGAACGTGGAGAGCGGCCTGAACGACGGCATGGTGCTGCCGTTCTTCGTCCTGTTCCTGGCGGCCATCCCCGGCACGTCGTACGCCGAGGAGGGCGAGGCCGGGACGTTCTGGCGGGCCCTGCTGCTCAGCACCGCCCTCGGTCTGGCGGTCGGAGGGGGCGGCGGCAGACTCCTGCGATGGTCGAGCGGACGGGGCTGGATCACGGGGGAGTGGCGGAGTCTCCACGTCCTGGCGGTCGCCGCGGCGTCCTACGGTCTTGCGGTAGCCACCCAGGGGAGCGGCTTCATCGCGGCCTGGGTGGCGGGGTTCGCCTTCGCGGCCGCCGAACGCAGTGTCGCCGCGGCACCGGTACCGGAGGACGACCGGAGCGCCGACCTCGCCGAGTACCTGGGAAGCCTGCTGGCCCTGCTCAGCCTCCTGGTCTTCGGCGCCGTGATCCTCGGTCCCACGCTGGAGCAGCTCGACTGGCGCATCGTCCTCTACGCCGTGCTCAGTCTCACCGTGGTCCGGATGGTCCCGGTCGCCCTCTCTCTCGCCGGGAGCGGGCTGAGGCTGCCCACCGTGGCCTACATCGGGTGGTTCGGGCCGCGCGGGCTCGCCTCGATCGTGCTCGGGCTGCTGGTCGTCGAGCAGCACGTTCCGGGGGTGGAGCTGATCGGACGGGTGGTCGCGGTCACCGTCGGCCTGAGCGTCCTTCTGCACGGGGTGACCGCCGTGACGCTCTCCGACCGGTACGGGCGGTGGTACGAGCGGGCCGTCGCCCGGGAGCCGGGACTGAGGGAGGGCAGCGGTGCGCCGGCCGTCCGCCGGCGCCGCAGGTTCGACCTCACCGGTCCGCCCGGGCGGTGAGAGCCGCCGTCCGGAGGCTCGTCCCACCCGGTTGGTCCAGCCGACCGCGTCCACGCCCAGCCGGTGACCTGGGCCGTCGACCTCAACGAATGACCGACGCAACCCACGTGGAAAGGCATGGATGGCCATGACCCGTCCGAACATCCTGCTGATCGTCACCGACGAGGAGCGGGCCGCGATCCCGCGTCCGCCGGGCTTCACTCTCCCCGCCAGGGAGCGGCTCGCCGAACGCGGCCACACCTTCGAGCGGTACTACACCGCCTCGGCCATGTGCAGCTCCGCGCGGTCCGTGATCTACACCGGGCAGCACCTGCCGCTGACCGAGATCTACGACAACGACAACATGCCCTACATCCGCCCGCTCGATCCGGAGCTGGGCACCCTCGGCACGATGCTGCGCCAGGCCGGCTACTACTGCACCTACCAGGGCAAGTGGCACCTGTCGAACGCCTACGTCACGCCGCAGAACCCCGGCCCGACCACCGACGCCCTGGAACCCTACGGGTTCAGCGAGTTCAACGACTGGGGTGACATCGACGGCGGCGCCTGGGCCGGACTCAAGATCGACCCGGTGATCGCCGGCCAGGCCGTCAAATGGCTGCGCAACCGCGCGCCGGTCGTGGCACCCGACCAGCCCTGGTTCATGGCCGTCAACTTCGTCAACCCGCACGACGTCATGAGCTTCGACTACGGGGGCTCCCCCCAGGTCCGACTGCCCTTCGGACTCGCGCACGCCGTGGTGGCGCGCGCGGCCGCCGACATCCCGCTCTACCAGCGTCGTTGGGAATTCGACCTGCCCGCGAGCCTGCGCGACGACCTGTCCGCCGCGGCACCGGCGGTCTGCGAGTACGCCCGGATGCTCGACACCGTCTTCGGTCCCGTCGCCGACGACCGGCACTGGTACGACGGCCTCAACTTCTACCTCAACGCCATCCGGGACGTCGACCGCAGCATCGAACTCGTCCTCGACGCGCTGGAGGCCTCGGGCCAGGCCGACCGGACCGTGGTCGTCTTCACCTCGGACCACGGCGAGATGGCCGGGAGCCACAGCCTGCGCCAGAAGGGCAACCTGGTCTACGACGAGAACTTCCACGTCCCGTTCCTGCTCTGCCACCCCGACGTCGCCGGCGGCGGCCGCACCGAGGCGCTCGCCTCCGCCGTCGACCTCGCGCCCACCCTCCTGGAGTTCGCCGGGCTCGACCGGGCGGCGACCGCCGACCGGTTCCCCGCCCTGCACGGCCACTCCCTCGCACCCGTGCTGGAGGGCAGGACGGTCCGCGAGGGAGTGCTCACCGCCGTCGAGTCGATCACCACGCTGGACGCCGGTTTCTGGTTCGAGTTCGCCGACCCGCAGGCCCCCGAGCGGATCCAGTCCGGTGCGCTCCGCCCGGACTGGAGCAAGCGCGGCTTCCTGCGCGGGTACCTGGACCAGCGGTACACCTTCGGCCGCTACTTCTCTCCGTTGAACCCCAACCGCCCCACCTCCGTGGAAGAGCTCCACGAACAGAACGACGTGGTGCTCTACGACCGGGTGGAGGACCCCCACGAGATGCGCAACCTCGCCGCCGACCCCGCCAACCGCGACCTCGTCGCCCGCTGCAGTAGTCGGCTGGAGGACCTCATCAGCGCCGAGATCGGCACCGACACCCGCGCCTGGGTCACCGAACGCCCCCGGCTCCTCGGCTGGCCCACCTGGCACGGCGACACCGACCGGCCCGCGCCCGCCGGCGCCGCGGCCGGCCACTGACCGCGGATCCCTCCGACTCATGAACAGGACACGCCCATGCACACGCCCGCAAGCCTCGCGGCCGACTACCCCGTGCTCACCATCCTCTGGACCACCTGCGCGCCCGCAGGCCGATGTCGGCGAGCACGCGCGGGGTAGACCGGTCCTGGTGGAAGCTCCGCTCACGCCCGCCGATGAGCGTCCGTGTCACCTCCTGCGGTGGCAGGTCGCCGCCGCGCAGCTCGGCGACCGGGTCGCCCGGGTACACCGTGGCGCCGACCGCGACGCGCAGCACGACGGTGGCGTCGGCAGCCCACTGCACCACCAGGAACAGCACGGAGTAGACCAGCGAGATCCAGCACCGAGAGGCCGACCACCCCGAGGCGGACGAAGGCGGAGGTACCTGTGGCCGAGGAACCGAACGAACCCGACGGGAACGGGAGGACCGGCGCCTGGTGGGCGAGGGGACGGGAGCCCGACTACCGAGCGACACTGGCCAACGAACGCACCTTCCTGGCGTGGAGCCGGACGGCCCTGGCTCTGCTGGCGAGCTCCCTGGCCGTCCTTCAGCTGGTCACCGGGGTACCCGGGGCGCTGCGGCTGGCGCTGTCATGCCTGCTGGCCGCGCTCTCACTGGCCACGACCGTGGTGGGCTACGCCCAGTGGCGCATCCGCCAGGAGCGCATGCGGATGGGGCGCCCCCTCGGGCACGCGGCGGTGCAGGCCGTGCTGACCGCCGCGTTCCTCCTGCTCACCGCGGTGGTCGGCGCGGTGATCGCCCTGGCCCCCGGTGGTCGCTGAAGGCGCCGGTTCACCGGATCAGGACCCGCTCCCCCGAGCGGGGGACGACGGCCGTCCAGCCGAGTTCGCGGTCGATGCGGTCGCGCAGGGCCTCCGAGCCCTCCGGCTCGCCGTGCACGAGGCCGGTTCAGGCGGCGCAGCTCGGCCAGGCCCTGGAACAGGCCGCAGTCGATCATCAGGCGGGCGTGGTCGGTCTCGACCGGGAACCTGCTGCCGGTGACCGTGCCCACGCCGCCGAGGAAGGTCAGCAGGCCCGGTCGGGGCGTGGGGGCTTCCGTGGTCATGGCCGCCTCCGCCCACCGGCCCGCCCGGCCCGCGGAACGGGCCCGCCGCGCGCGGGTACGGGCGTCGCCGCAGCCTGATCCCGATCACCGAACAGCTCTGCCGACCTCCTCGTCCTGGGCCGGATCGGGCTCCACCTCGGTCCGGTCGCGCGAGCGGTGATCCACCGCGCCTGGTGCCCGATCGCCGTCGTCCCGCGCGGCTGACCCGGTGCGCCGAACGGCGCGGACGCGCAGAATCGGTGGTGTCACCGCCCGCGCACCCCAGGGAGCAGGCCATGGACATGCCCCGGCCCGTACGGGTGTTCCTGCTGGACGACCACGAGGTGGTCCGCCGAGGCGTCCGCGACCTCCTGGAGGCCGAACCGGACATCGAGGTCGTCGGCGAGGCCGCCAGCTGCGCCCAGGCCCTGGCCCGGGTGCCGGCCCTGCGCCCGGACGTCGCCGTCCTCGACGTGCGGCTCCCGGACGGCGACGGGGTGACCGTCTGCCGGGACCTGCGCGACAAGATGCCCGAACTCGTCTGCCTGATGCTCACCTCCTTCGACGACGACGACGCCCTGCTCGACGCGATCATGGCCGGGGCCGCCGGCTACGTCCTGAAGCAGGTCAAGGGCGCCGACCTGGTCAGCGCGGTGCGTACGGTGGCCTCCGGGCAGTCCATGCTGGACCCGGCCACCACGCACAAGCTGATGGAGAGCCTGCGCCACCACGAGGAGAGCGCGACCGACGCCGCCCTCGCCGGGCTCACTCCCCGCGAACGGGAGATCCTCGCCCTGGTCGGGGAGGGCAAGACGAACCGGCAGATCGGCCAGGAGCTCTACCTCGCCGAGAAGACGGTGAAGAACCACGTATCCCGGTTGCTCGCCAAACTCGGCGTCGAACGGCGCCTCCAGGCGGCCGTCCTCGCCGCGCACGCCGAGACCGAGGCCGAGCAACACCAGCGCCAGCAGCCTCACCCGCGCTGAGCCCGTACGGCCCCGGACGTTGAGCCGAACTGGAACAACGGCATGAGCGGCTGGGGCATCCGACCGCGATCCGCACCTCCAGCAGGCGGTGCTGACGACGATCGGCCGCTTCCTGGCCGGCCGGGCGGGGCTGGCGCCCGCCTCGTCGGCGTGCTGTACAGCCCGGCGGCCCCGATCACCGTGAGCCGGCCATGGATCGGGCTCGTGGTGGTTCCGTCCCGGAGACGGGACGGAACCACCACGAGGAGCTACCAGTCGCCGTGGCGAGGCGTCAGAGGCAGAGGGTGAGGCTTCGACCTCCACCCCGCCCGAGAGCAGCCGCGAGTCCGCCGAGACCCGGTCACCCTCCTCCACCGCTGGGACGTCACCCGTTACCAGTTCGGTCGCCGGCACCGACCGCCGCCGGCACTCGCGGACCACCGTGGCGTCGTCGGGCAGGAACCCGGCCAGGGCCTCCACCGCGCGCTCGGCCTGCCGCTCCTGCACGAAGGCGAGCAGGGCGTTCAACCCGACCACCGCGAGGATCGCGCCCGTCAGGTTCGGGGCACCGCTGATCGCGGCCAGCGCAGCGGCACAGGCCAGCAACAGGGCGAGCGGGTGGATGAACTGGCGTGCCAGTTCCCGCGGCCAGCGCCGACCCTCCCGGCGTACCAGCGCATTGGACCCGTACACCGTCAGCCGGCGGGAAGCCTCCCGCTCGCTCAGGCCGTCGGGCGAGGTCCGCAGGTCGCGGAAGAGAAGGGCGAGCGGCTCACGGGGCTCCGGGGTCGCCTCGTCGGCGGGCGGCGGGCGGCGGGCGGCGGGGCAGCCGGGAACGCGGCCCGGACGTTGTCGGCCACGGTCGGCTCGACCGGTCGATTCGGGCGCACCGGTGGTCAGACCAGCTTCGCGCCCCAGGCGCGGGCGCGGTCGATTTCGCCGTCGCGCAGCGGCCCGTCGTTGCGCTCCACGATGAAGCCCTCGGGTTCGGCGACGAGGTCGAAGTGGCGGTGGGAGAGCCGGTGGGCGATTCCGTTGGCGGCACCGCCCGCCCGGGGCATGTCGACCCGGGTGTCGAACGCGGCGGCGTGGATGCCGGCTCCGGTCTGCGGCAGGTCGTGGAACCAGGCGCGCAGGCCCGGGCCTTCGGCGGCCTCCCGTGCCTCGGCGGCGGCCTCCTCGCGACCTTCCTCGTGCGCCTCGGCCATGGCGGCCATCCGGCGGCTGAGCCCGGAGGACATGCCGTGCATGTGGGTGGGGCCGCCGACCACCAGCAGGTCCGCGGAGCGGGTGAGATCGGCGTCGGCCTCGGCCACCGGGAGGCAGTCCACGGCCGCCCCGGGGTCGGCTCGGTGGACACCTTCGGCGACCGCTTCGGCGATCTCGCGGGTGTTGCCGTACATGCTCTCGTACACGATCACGGTGTGCATGGTCTCCACCTTTCGTCACCTCCAGCCTCACGCTGGAGATCGCCGGCGGACAGGGGCCGTCCGGGCCCGATCCGATCGCCGGACGGTCCCGTCAGCCGTGCGGGACGATCGCGACCGGGCGGTCGACGTGGTGGATCGCGGCGTGGGCCACCGGACCGAGGTGGGCGCCGAGCGGCATCCCCCGGATCCGGCGGTCCAGGACGAGCAGCCGGGCCGTCTGCGCGGCCGCGGTGAGTTCCGGCGAGCCGTCGAATCCGGCGACGACGGGATCGTTCACGACGTTCACCCCGGGTTGGCCGGTGATCGACACCGGGCGGACCGGCCGGTCTCAGTGCCGGGAGGCGGGCACGGTGATGACCGGGCAGTGGGCGCGGTGCAGCAGTCCGTGCGGAACGGATCCGAGCCGCATACCGGTGAAGCCGCCGCTGCCCCGGCGGCCGACGACGACGGCGAGGGCGTGCTCGGAGGCCTTCGCCAACTCCTCGACCGGGTGGCCCCGGCGCTGTGCGGCGGGAGCCGAGCACGACGAGCGCGGCGTGACGGGACTCGCGGCACAGCGCCGGGGGCCCCCGCCGCTCGACCTGCGGACGCCGTCCGGGCGCCGGCTGCCCTACTGAGCCGAGCGCCGCCCGTCCGCCTCTTCCGACTGCCGATCCGCCGCCGGCGCAGATCGGCACGGCCGACGCCAAGCCGGCCTGGGCGGAGGCCGTCCGCCGACGCGGGCCTTGCATGATGAGTCGGGCCGCACGACGAACGACTGAACGAGGCCGCGCCGCGCGGCCCGTCGGCCGTCGGAGCGGTTGGCCACGCACCCGCGCCGGGCAGAGGCCGGACCGTCGAAGCGCGTGGCGATCTCACGCCACGCCGTCACAGATCAGGCGTCGCCCGGGCCTTCAGGAGTCCCCGCGCCTGCCACGACGGAGCACCCGGCGGGCCAGCGTCCTGCTGCCGTTGAAGAAGTCGTTGAACCGGTCCAGCCTCCAGACGGCTCGGAGGACGAACGGCTGCAACAGCAGCGACATCGACGGTGAGTACTTCGAAGCGTCCGACCAGATGCCGGCGAGGTCCTCCGGCATTTCACCGTCGACGATGTAGTCGGCGAGCTGGTGGGCCACGTACGGCACCTGACAGAGGCCGTGGCCGTTGCAGGCCATCGAGTAGAAGACGTTGTCGCCCACCTGCCCGGCGACGGCCAGCCAGTCCGGGCTGACGCCGATCCAACCGCCCCAGGCCCGCTCGACGGCCACGTCGGACAGTGACGGGAACCGGTTGGCCAGATCCTTCCCCATGTCCCGCACGACACCGGGGTCCGGAAGCCGGTCCGGGAGCGGGTAGGTCTGGCCTCGCAGATTCGCGGCCTCGGTACCGGTGAGTCCGCCCGCGGGGGCGTGGGCGGCGACTGTCACGGCGGTGGCCAGTCAATCGGCAAAGAGATGCGGATGGGGCGGGGCGGCCTCGTCCTCGTCCCGGTAGTGGTGGATCCGGGCGTCCGGACCGGGGAAGTACTCCGTCACCCGGCCGTCCTCCGACCAGCGCACGTCGTACGGCGGGCTGCCGTCCGGATGGCGCAGGCCGACGATCTCGCCGTCCCTGCGCGCGGCGCCCGGCCGGGTGCCCTGGACGATGATGCGGTCTCCGACGGCGGCTCTCATGGCGTCCTCCCTGACTCGGTGCGGGGCCGGGGCGTGGCCGCCGTCCACCTCCTATCGCACCACCGGGCGCCGGGCCGGGGCTGGGGCCGGTCGGTCCCTGATCCCGGGCCCGTCAGACCCTCGGGCAACCGTGGCGGGCTCGCCAGACTGATCCGTGAGAACAGAAGCCGCCCGACACCGAGGAGGCGCGCCATGTTCGCCGCAGCCGCCACGCACAGGCGCCCCGCCTCCCACACGTCCCTGCGCGGGCATCTCCGGCGGGCCGCCGGCCGGGACCACAACCCGCTCTGCCGTCCGCTCGACCGGGCGTACAGCCGCCTGGTGACCGGGGTGGCGCTGATGGTGCTCGTCACGTTGGTCCTGGCTGCGGTCGCTGCCCTCCTGGTGTACCGCTCGGAGGCGCACGACGCGGCGCACGCTGCCCGCCACCGGCATGTCGTCACCGCCGTCACGACGGGCCCCGCGCAGTCGGACGACCCCCGAGCGGGCAGCACGCGGGAGCACGCCCCGGCGCGGTGGACGTACCCGGTCGGGCCCGGTGCGGGCAGCATCCCTGTGCCGGACGGCACGACGACCGGCGCGGCGCTCCCGGTCGGGCTGAACGACGCCGGGCAGCCGGTCGGCGCCCCCCGGTCGAACGGGCTGCTCGTCTCGGACGCCGTCCTGGTGGGTGTCGGCGCGGTCACCGCGCTCGGATTCGGTACGGAGGGCTGGATCGCCCTGCGCCGCCGTCGGCTGGACCGGCGGGCGGAGGCGGACTGGGAGTCCGCGTGGGAGCAGGTGGAACCCGGGTGGTCCGGGCGGCGGTGAGGTCCTGGCTACAGGTGGAAGCGCCGGGTCTCGCCCGGCCGGATCGTCGCCTCGGTGCCGCGCAGGCGGATGCGGACCGGTACCTGGCGGTCCTCGCGCAGACTCACCGTGACCGTACGGCGGTCGACGGCGGTTCCCAGGCCCCAGTGGCCCCGGTAGCGCAGGTCCAGGTCGAGCCGGCCGAGGGCGGAGGGCAGGTGCGGGTCGAGCCAGAGGGTGTCCTCGCGGACCTCCAGGCCGGTGTAGCAGCGCTGGAGGAGGTCCACCGCGGCCTCGTGGCGGGCGGCGTCGAGGCGGCGGTGGCGGTAGCGCAGCACGGCCTGGGCCAGTTCGGGGAAACGCAGGTTGAGCAGCCGGAGGACGAACAGCTCGTCCCAGAAGACGTGCCCTCGGTACGCCTCGCCGTGCAGTCCCCGGGCGGGAATGCCGACGTCGAGGTCAACGGAGTGCTCCGAGTAGGCCTGCAGCAGATGGAACAGGTCCAGGTGCAGTGGGCCGGCGCCGTCGAACTCGGCATCGATCCCGCAGCGGCGCCACAACTCCGCCCACCGCAGGGCGTGTTCGGCGAGCAGCTGCCCGAAGTCGCCGGCCTCGGCGGCGAGCCGGCGGGAGGCGAGCAGCGGGGTCCCGATCGCCCGGTCGCGGGAGGTGTGCACGGCGACCGTCTTCGTGACGGTGACGGACCGGCCCGGTTCGGCGTCCAGGATGAGGAGGTGGGCCGCCCAGCCCTCGCGGCACTCGGTCGTGTGGTGCACGACGCGGCCGCCGGTGGCCATGCCGGAGGCGGAGACGATGCTCCGAGAACGGCCGGATCACCCTGACCGGCGCCCTGCCCGACCCTCTCTCCGCCGGCATCCTTGAACACCTGGTCCGCTCCGTCCCCGGCGTCGTCGACGTCGAACTCCGCCTCACCACCCCCGCCTGACCAGGCATCCCGCGTGCCGACCTGAGGGTCCTCGGTCGTCCTCGCCTCGCTGCGGGAACCGCCCGGAACCGGCTGATCGGCGGTCCGCAATGGTCGCGACTTGAAGAATTCTTCAAGTTCACAGATGATGCTGTCGGTAATCCGCTAGAGGTGATCCGGCAGAAGTGCGGCCAGGGACATGAGCGCCCGCGGCGAGGAGGGGCACATGAGCGACGCCTTCGATCAGGAGCTTCGCGGTCAGCTCGCCGACGCCCGTCGGCAACGGGCGAGCGCGCTTGCGGCCGGGGACGAGGACGGCGCCCAGGCGTACGGCGGGCGCGTCACGCAGCTCCTGCGGATCGCCGGCCAGTACGGCATCGAGGTCGAGCCCGTCGTCGAGGAACAGGAAGACTGAGGATGGCCGTCCCGCTCTACCAGGCCAAGGCGGAGTTCTTCCGCACCCTCGGCCACCCGGCGCGCATCCGCGTGCTGGAACTGCTCCAGGACGGGCCGCTTCCGGTGCGCGAGCTGCTCGCCGCGATGGAGATCGAGCCGAGCAGCCTCTCCCAGCAGCTCGCCGTGCTGCGCCGCAGCAACCTGGTCACGGCCACCCGTGAGGGCAACACGGTGGTCTACGCGCTGAGCACCCCGGACGTCGCCGACCTGTTGCGGGCCGCGCGCCGCATCCTCACCGAGATGATCACCGACCAGGGGGCGCTGCTCGCCGAACTGCGTCAAGCCGCCGTACAGGATGCCCGGGAGAAGACCGCGTGAGCGTGATACAGCCGACCCTCCTGAACCGCGCAGCCGGACGCGTCCGGGCCGTGCTGCCGAACCGGGCGGTCCTCGCCACCATGGGCCGTTCGCCCCGCAAGGACCTGATGGCGGGCCTGACGGTGGCGATCGTGGCCCTGCCGCTCGCATTGGGCTTCGGCGTCGCCTCCGGCGCGGGTGCCGAGGCGGGGCTGGCCACCGCCGTGGTCGCCGGGGCGCTGGCCGCGGTGTTCGGCGGCTCCAACCTCCAGGTCAGCGGGCCCACCGGGGCGATGACCGTCGTCCTGGTCCCGATCGTCCACCGGTACGGCACCTCCGGTGTGCTGACCGTCGGCCTGATCGCCGGCCTGCTGCTGATCGTCCTCGCCCTCGGCGGGGCCGGCCGCTTCATGGCCTACGTGCCTGCCCCGGTGGTGGAGGGCTTCACGCTCGGCATCGCCGGGGTGATCGGGCTCCAGCAGGTGCCCGCCGCGCTCGGCGTCACGAAGGGCGACGCGGAGAACGTCGTGGTCGTCGCGGCCCGGGCCGTCACCGAGTACGCCCGCCACCCGCACCCGGCGGCGCTCGCGATGGCCCTCGGCGTCGCCGCCGTGATGCTGGTCGGTGCCCGGGTGCGTCCCGGCGTCCCGTTCTCGCTGATCGCCGTTGCCGCCGCGACCCTGGCGGCCGGCCTCGCGCACGCGGACGTGGCGACCATCGGCCACCTCCCGGCCGGGCTGCCGCTGCCGTCCCTGGGCTTCCTCGACCTCGGCGCCGTCCCGCACGTGCTGACCGCCGCCCTCGCCGTCGCGGCCCTGGCGGCGCTGGAGTCGCTGATGTCGGCGACCGCCGCCGACGCGATGAGCGTCTCCGAACGCCACGACAGCGACCGGGAGTTGTTCGGCCAGGGCGTGGCCAACGTGGTCGCCCCGCTGTTCGGCGGTGTCGCCGCCACCGGCGCGATCGCCCGGACCGCCGTCAACGTCCGCTCCGGCGCGGCCTCCCGGCTCGCCGCCCTGACACATGCCGTCGTGCTCGCCGCGGTGGTCTTCGCCGCCGCACCCCTCGTCGAGTCCGTACCGCTCGCCGCCCTCGCCGGCGTCCTGATCGCCACCGCCGTACGGATGGTCGAGGTCGCCTCGCTCCGGGCGCTCGCCCGCAGCGGACGGGGCGAGGCCGCCGTCCTGGCGCTCACCGCCGCCGCCACCCTCGCCTTCGACCTGGTCACCGCCGTCATCGCCGGCCTGGCCGTGGCCGGGGTCCTGGCCCTGCGCCAGGTCGCCCGCTCCGCACGGCTCCAGCGGGTGCCGCTGCACGACGGCCTGGCTCCGGCCGACCACCACGAGGAGGAACAGGCGCTGCTCGCCGAGCACATCGCCGCCTACCGGATCGACGGCCCGGTGTTCTTCGCGGCCGCCCATCGCTTCCTGCTCCAACTCGCCGAGACCACCGACGTCAAGGCCGTCATCCTGCGCCTGTCCCAGGTCACCGCCATCGACTCCACCGGCGCCCTCGTCCTCGGCGACGCGATCACCAAGCTGGAGCGGCGCGGCGTCCTCGTCCTGGTCTCCGGCCTCAAGGACGGCCACCGGCGCACCTTCGACGCCCTCGGGGTCCTGGACGGACTGCGGGCGGCGGGACGGGTCTTCGGCCACACCCCCGAGGCCATCGCCTACGCCCGGACCCGACTGCACACCGCCGGCGTCCTGGCGGACGCCCCGGCATGGAACGGAGCCGACCGATGACCGCATCCCGCGAGCCCCGGCGGTGAAGCGCCGCCGGGGGCGCCGGAACCGACTGGACGCCGAGTTCGGCGGCGCCTTCCCCCGGCCCGGCACCGCCGGTGTGGCCGTGCAGAGCGGCGGCGTGGGAATCGCACTGCTGGAGCGCCTGGCCTGGCTGGGCGTCGGGGTGTCGAGCTTCGTCTCGCTCGGCGACAAGTACGACGTCAGCGGCAACGACCTCCTCCAGTGGTGGGAAGCGGACGGACGCACCGACCTCGCGCTCCTCCACCTGGAGTCCTTGCCGTCCTCGCCCGGCTGTCCCGGCTCGCCGAGGACTTCCCGGAGCTCGTCGAGACCGATCTCGACCCGGTCATCGTCCGTCCCGACGGCGCCGTGTGCGTGGACGCCCGGGTGCGCCTCGAACGCCGCCCGTCCTTCGACCCCTACCTGCGACGGCTACGGCGCCCTTCCGCCGCCGAAGGAATGTGACCACCGTGAAGCACAGCATCCTCGACGGCACGGCTGCCGGCACATTCCCGTCCGCCGACCCCGCACCGTCGCCGGGTCGCATGCTCGTCCGCGACTGCAGGAGCGCCCCGGCATCGCGGTCGCCCCCGGCACCGATTTCGCCACCGTCGCCGCTCGGCATCACCCTCACACCGGGCAGCGGAGTCGTTCCCGGCACGTTGCACGTCCGCTGCGAACGCGGCCTGGTCTCGGTGACCAGCCGCACCCGCGCGCGGCGATTCCGCCGCCCTGTGTCTCGAACCACGTCTCGCGGCTGCTCGCCAAGCTGGGCGTGGAGCGTCGACTCCAGGCGGCCGTCCTCGCCGCGCACGCCGAACCCGATCCGCAGCACCAGCAGCGCCCGCACTGACCGGCCCGCGCTGAGCAGCCGGGCCCGAGTGGGCCCGGAGGTGGTGCCGAACGGCCCAAGCGGTACGCCGTCCCCCCGTCGCACGGTGGAGGTGTTCGACCTCCCGTCACGGCTGAGGAGACGGCGATGCTGTACTGGAACGACGGCGGCATGAACGGCTGGGGCATCGGCCTGATGACCGTGAGCATGCTGCTCTTCTGGGCGCTCGTGATCTTCGGCGTGGTCGCGCTGGTACGGCATCTGGGCCGGACGGCTCTGCACAGCCCGTCGGCCCCGGTACGTCCGGTGGCGCCTCCCCAGCGGAACCCCGCGGAACAACTGCTCGCCGAACGCCTCGCCAGGGGCGAGACCGACCCTGACGAGTACCGGACCCGTCCGGACATCCTGCGCGGCGGCGGTGAGCCGCCCGTCTCCGGCTGACTCCGACCGACCACGCACCCTGGAGGCGGTCATGCCCACCCTCGCCCTCGACGCCCTGACCCTGGAGAAGCTCGTCTCCGCGGCGGTCGCGGCTCCCTCGATCCACAACAGCCAGCCCTGGCGCTTCCGGCTCCAGCCGGACACCTCCACCCTGGAGGTGTGGGCCGACCGCAGTCGGGCCGTCCCGGCTGCAGATCCCCGGGGCCGGGCACTGCACATCTCCGTCGGTACGGCCGTCCTCAACCTGCGGATCGCCGCCCGACACCTCGGCTGGGCACCCGAGGTCCGCCTGCTGCCCGACCCGGGCGAACCGGAGCTGTTCGCCACCGTCCGGCTGGACGCCCCGGCCGCCGCACGCACCCGGGGCATCGACAAGCTGTACGAGGCGATCTGGCACCGGCACTCCACCCGGACGCCCTTCACCGGCAAGCCGGTTCCGCAAGCCGTCCTCGACGAACTCGCCACCGCCGCCCGGTCCGAGGAAGCCCTGCTCCACCTGCCCGACCACGAGGAGACCGACCGACTCCTGCACCTCACCGCCGAGGCCGAACGCCGCAACACCACCGACGAGGCCCAACGCACCGAGAGTCGCACCTGGATCCGCACCGGGGAGGCACCGCCCTACGGCATCCCGGTCGACGCGCTCGGACCCCAGGACGCCGCCGGCCACCTGCCCATGCGCGACTACTCCGCCATCCACGCCGCCGAGCACCAGGCGCCCGCCCCTTTCGAGAGGGAACCCCGCATCGCCGTCCTCGCCACCGAGCACGACACCCCGCAGGACTGGCTGCGCGCCGGCCTCGCCCTGGAACACGTCCTGCTCGCGGCCACCGTCCACGGCGTCCGCGCCTCGCTGCTGCACCAGGCGATGGAGTGGCCGTACCTGCGCTGGGAGGCCCGCGACCCGCACCGCGGCCCCGGCCACGTCCAGATGCTGATCCGCCTCGGCTACGGCCCCGAGGGCGCGCCCACTCCCCGCCTGGCACCCGGCGACGTGCTGTCCTAGACGCCTGGCAGCGGGACGCGCCACACCAGTTCGGTGCCGCCCTCCTGGCGCGCACGTTCGGCGAAGGTGCCGCCCAGGGCGGTGGCGCGGTCCGCGAGGTTGGCCAGGCCACTGCGGCGGCCGCCCTCGGGCAGGCCGACTCCGTCGTCGCTGACCGTCACGGTCAGCTCCTCGCCGGCCGTCACGGTGACGTCCACGGTCGAGGCCCGCGCGTGACGGGCGGCGTTGGACAGCGCCTCCTCCAAGACGGCGACCACCGCGTCGGCGACCTCGGGAGGCACGGTGACGTCGAGCAGGCCGCTCATCCGCAGGGCCGGGGCGAAGCCGAGCGCACGGGCGGCGCGTTCGAGCACCTCGACGACGCGGGAACGCAGGCCGGCCGCTGCCGGGCCCTTCTCGCGCAGGCGCAGGCCGAAGATCGTGGCGCGGATGGTCTTGGCGGTCTCGTCGAGGTCGTCGATCGCCCGCAGCACGCGGTCGGTCGCCTCCGGGTGCTCGATGAAGCGGGTCGCACCCTGGAGGGTCATGCCGGTGGCGAAGAGGCGTTGGATGGCCAGGTCGTGCAGGTCGCGGGCGATCCGGTCGCGTTCCTGCAACAGTGCGATCTGCTCGGAGTCGCGGCGCCGCTCGGCCAGCTCCATGGCCACCGCCGCCTGGCCGGCGAAGCCGAGCAGCGGAACGGACTCGTCTTCCTCGAACAGTGGCGCACCGGCGGCCCTGGCCAGGAGGAGAACGCCGCGGATGCCGCGCTCGGCGGTACCGACCGGGACCGCGAGCGCCGGGCCGAGGCCGCGCCAGCGTGGTGGCCCGGCCGTGATCCGGGGATCGTGCTGGACATCGGGGCTCACTACGAGCCCGCCGGTGCGCAAGGCCGTCCCCATGAACGAGCCGTCGACCGGCAGCACGAGACCCCGGTGCTCGTCCTCGCCGAGGCCGACGGCGATCCGCACCTCCAACTCGCCGGCGCCGGGCAGCGGCATGGCGACGACCGCGAGGTCCGCACCGGCGATCTCGGTCGCGCGGGCGAGCAGCAGGTCCAGCACCTCCTGCTCCGCGCTGCCCGACAGCAGGCTGCTGGTGATCTCGGCGCTCGCCTGCAGCCAGCGCTGTCGCTGCCGGGCCCGGGCGTAGAGCCGGGCGTTGTCGATGGCCACCCCGGCGGCGACGGCCAGGGTGGCGAGGACGGACTCGTCCTCGGCGTCGAAGTCGCCCCCGCCCCGCCTCTCGGTCAGGTACAGGTTGCCGAACACCTTGCCGCGGATCCGGATCGGCACCCCCAGGAAGCTGCGCATCGGCGGGTGGTTGGCCGGGAAGCCGTAGGAGGCCGGGTGGTCGGAGATCCGGCTGAGCCGCAACGGCTCCGGGCGGCGGATCAGTTCCCCCAGGATGCCGTGGCCGGACGGAAGGTCGCCGATCAGCTTGACCTGGTCGTCGGTGACCCCGACCGGGATGAACTGGGACAGCCGCTGGTCCTCACCGATCACCCCGAGCGCGCCGTACTCCGCGTCCACCAGGGTGACCGCCGCCTCCACGATGTGCTGGAGGGCCTGGGACAGCTCCAGATCACGCCCGACCGCCAGCACCGCCTCCAGCAGGTTGTGCACCCTGTCACGGGTCCCGCGAGCGGCGTCCAACCTGGCCTGCAGCTCGTCCAGCAGCTCGTCCAGCTGCAGCTTCGGAACGGGTGCGGAACCTTCCGACGCGCTGCCCAAGGGGTCCTCCCTGGCTCGCCCCCAATGGCCCACTCACCAGGGTAGGCACGCTCGTCACGGTGTGGCGGGTGCGAGAGGGGGTCCAACGGCCCACCCGGAGGATCCGCCGGACCCATGGCGACGGGCCCCGCCGCGCAGAACGCTGGAAGGGCGGACGGAATCGTCCCGGCTCCGCCGTCCGAGAGGAGCCACCACAGCCATGAAAGCGCTCGCCTACGACGGACCCGGCCGCCGCACCTGGGGCGACGCCCCCGACCCGACCGTCCGAGACCCCGAGGACGCCGTCGTCCGGGTGGACGCCGTCACCATCTGCGGCACCGACCTGCACATCCTCAAGGGCGACGTCCCCGAGGTCATCGAAGGCCGCGTCCTCGGCCACGAGGCCGTCGGCACCGTCACCGAGACCGGACCGGGCGTGCGCACCGTCACCGCTGGCGACCGCGTCCTGGTCTCCTGCATCTCCGCCTGCGGCCGCTGCACCTACTGCCGGGCCGCGAGCTACGGCCAGTGCACCGGAGGCGGCGGATGGATCCTCGGCCACCTGATCGACGGCTGCCAGGCCGAGTACGTCCGCACCCCCTTCGCCGACACCTCCCTGCACAAACTGCCCGACGCCGTCCGCGACGAGGACGCCCTGCTGCTGGCCGACATCCTGCCCACCTCCTACGAGGTCGGCGTCCGCAACGGCCGTCTCGGCCCGGGCGACACCGTCGCGATCGTCGGCGCCGGACCGATCGGCCTCGCCGCCGTCCTCACCGCCCGGCTCTACAGCCCCTCCCGCACCATCGCGATCGACCTCGCCCAGAGCCGCCTCGACGCCGCCGAACGCTTCGGCGCCGACACCACCCTCACCGTCGCCGAAGCCACCCCGGAGGCCGTGCGGGCGCTCACCCGGGACGGACTCGGCGTCGACGTCGCCATCGAGGCCGTCGGCGTCCCCGAATCCTTCGAACTCTGCACCCGCCTGGTGCGCCCCGGCGGCCGGGTCGCCAACGTGGGCGTGCACGGCAAGCCGGCGGTGCTCCACCTGGAGGACCTCTGGATCCGCGACATCACCATCACCACCGGCCTGGTCGACACCCACAGCACCCCGCTGCTGCTCGACATGCTGGCCGTCGGCCGACTGGACATCGGCGGGCTGGTCACGCACCGCTTCGGGCTCGACGAGATGCAGGACGCCTACGACGTCTTCGCCGACGCGGCCGACACCGGCGCGCTCAAGGTCGCGCTCTTCCGGACGTGACCCGCCATGGACGGAGGAACCGCCACCATGACCGAAGGCCCCGACCCCGTCGCCATCGCCCACCGGATCGTCCAGCGCCGCGACCAACTCGGCCTGAGCGAAGCAACACTGGCCTACCGGGCGAACATGGCACCGGCGTACCTGCGCCAACTCCTCAGGACCGGCCCCCAGTTCGACCCGCCTTCCTTCGTCCGGATCGCCACCGCGCTCGGGACGAGCTGGCCGGAGCTGCTGTCCGGCCACCGCCCCGACGCACCGCCGGGACAGGCCGACGCCGACCCGCGCCCACTGTTCCACCTGACCGAGCCGCAGTGCTGGGAACTCATCGGCAGCCACGGCGTGGGCCGGGTCGGCCTGCCCCTCGGGCCGGCACCCGTCGTCCTCCCGGTCAACTACGCGGTGGACGGCCGCACGATCGTCTACCGCACCGCCCCCAGGGGCACCGCCGCCCCGGCCGAGGGCTCGCCCGCCTCGTTCCAGGTCGACCGCATCGACGACCACCGCGGTGACGGCTGGAGCGTCCTGATCCTCGGCGAGGCCCACCACATCGACGACCCGCAGGAGCAACAGCGGCTCGCGGCGCTACCGGGCGCCACACCGTGGGCCGGCGGCGCCCGCCCGCTGTGGGTCCGCATCCGGCCCGCCGAGGTCACCGGCCGCAGGATCGGCACGGGGTGAGCGCTCCGCCGTCGTCGCGGGCCGCATCGGCGGCCAGGGTGTCGGCCGGCGCGAGGCCGCAGAGGGGCGTCGGACGCGGCCCTACCGGACAGGTCCGGCGTCCAGCAGCGCGAGGGCGTTGTGGACGCCGTGGTCGAGGACGTCGTCGGCGAGCTTGGGATCGGCCAGGGCGCGCGCGAGTTGGAGCGTCCCGACCATCATGGCGAAGACGCCGAGCGCCTGTGCGCGTGCCGAGGGCGGGTTGTCGGGTGCCAGGCGGGCAGCGATGTCGTCGATGACGGCCAGCAGGCCGTCGGTGAACGCCTGCTTGGTCGCGTCCGTGCAGCGCCCGATCTCGTCGAGGAGAGCGGCCGTGGGGCAGCCGTTCTCGGGGTCGTCACGGTGCTCGGCGGACAGGTAGGCGCGGACGAACTGTTCGAGTCCGGCGCGGCCCGGCGCGAGTGCTTCAAGGCTCGCGTTCTGCGCGCCCAGCTGGTCGGCGACGGCGTTCGCGACGAGGTCCTCCTTGGAGGCGAAGTGGGCGTAGAAGGCTCCGTTGGTCAGCCCCGCGTCCGACATCAGCGCGGAGACCCCTGAGCCGTCGATGCCGTCCTTCTTGAACCGGCGGCCGGCGGCCTCGATGATCCGCTGGCGCGTCGCCTGCTTGTGGTCCTTCGCGTAGCGCGCCACGCGCTCCTCCTCGTAGCCCCGGTGGAGAGGCCGCTTGCCGCTCTCCGTCTCCCGTCCTAGAGTAATTGCATTACGGTCATAATCCAATCCATGGGGAGGCCCATCATGACCACGAGCCGGCCGGTAGCACTCGTGACCGGAGCATCGTCAGGCATCGGCAAGGCGGCCGCCTCCGCGCTCGCCGATGCGGGATTCGAGGTCGTCGGCACGAGCCGCCGAGCCTCAGCGGACGACCGCCGCGAGGGCGTGACGTTCCTCGACCTCGACGTGGCCAGCGACACCTCGGTCGCCGGCCTGGTCGACCGCGTGATCGAGCAGTTCGGTCGGATCGACGTCCTGGTCAACAACGCCGGCATCGGCTCTGCGGGCGCCGGAGAGGAACGCTCCCTCATCCAGGACCAACAGCTGTTCGACATCAACGTCTTCGGACTGATCCGCATGACCAAAGCCGTCCTGCCGCACATGCGCGCTCAGGGCGGCGGCCGGATCATCAACATCTCGTCCGTTCTCGGGTTCGTCCCCGCGCCCTACATGGCCGCCTATGCCGCGTCCAAGCACGCCGTCGAGGGCTACTCCGAGTCCTTGGACCACGAGGTCCGCCAGCACGGTGTCCGCGTCCTGCTCGTCGAGCCCGCCCAGACCAGGACCGCGTTCGAGGCCAACTCCCCGAAACCCGCCACGCCTCTGCCGGTCTACGAGCAGCAGCGCCAGGTCTTCGAGCGCGTGATGGCCGCGGCGATGAAGGACGGCGACGACCCTGCCACCGTCGCCAGGGCGATCGTCGCCGCGGCGACCGACCCGAAGCCGAAGCTGCGCTACCCCGCCGGACCGACCGCCGGACGCGTCAGCACCCTGCGCCGCCTCGTCCCCGCTCGTGCCTTCGACCGGCAGATCCGCAAGCTGAACCAGCTGCCCGCCTGACCGGCACCCCCATCCCCCGGCAAGCTTCGCATCGGTCGGCCGCTGCGACTTCACGGCGCGAAGGTGGACCAGGGCGGCCTTGGGGGTGGGGTCAACCACGAGAGCTTCTTCCTGAGGGCACGCCGTTGACCCCATCCTGCACCAGTTCTAAAACACGGCCTGGAAGGCCAATGAAGATCTTGCTGACACTGCGGGCGGCGTTTCGGCGGCACATGGCGTAGCTGTGGGCGGCTCCGGTGGCTGGTGGCTGCGGAGCGTGCTTGTGTGAGTGCGAACGGTAGCTATAGGGGTGTGCTGATGATTGGATCTTCGATGCGACCGGTGTCTCTTGGTGCTCGTTCTGCTTGTGCTCTTGCTCTTGCCGGGGCGTTGGGTGTGGCGGTGCTGGCAGTGCCGGCGGGGGCGGCCACCGGTAACACGTGCGGTGGTGCGGTCTCGGACTGGGTCGGCGAGGGCGAACTCGACACGGCGTTCGAGGGGAGTGTGACCTTGCCGGGTGGGTCGACGCGGGCCATCTCGATCGCGCCGCAGGCGCTGGGGAGCACGCTGGTGAGGACGGAGGTGACGGCGTCGGCCGAGGAGTCGCGTGCGGCGGTGGGGAACTTCGTCCTGCGTATCAACAGCCTCGGGCGCGGGCAGATCACCTTCCCGACCTACGCGGGGGAGAGCGGCGTCACCACCGGGACGCTCTGCCCCGTCGGCACCCGGGTCACCAAGATCACGGGGAAGGTCTCCACTGCCGGGGTCGAGGGAAAGCTCGACTTCACCGCTTCCCGTACCTGACCCCGGGACGCTGACGCGTCCGGGACCGGCCCTGCCGGCGTGCGGCTCCTCGGAGCCGGTCACGCCGGCAGGGCCGCCGTCGTGGTGGGCCGGGTCTTGGGGCGTCGGCCGAGCAGTGCGCCCGTCCCGACGGCGGAGAGCGCCGACACGGTGCCGCCGAGCAGGAGTCCGTAGCGTGGGCCCGCCGCCTGGCAGAGCCAGCCGATGCCGGGCGCGGCCAGCGGGGTGGTGCCCAGTGAGGCGAGCATGTAGAGGCCCATGACCCGGCCGCGCAGCGCGGGGGCGACGGCGAGCTGCAGTCGGGCCTTGGCGGCCGTCATGAAGAGCAGGAGCGCCGCTCCGGTCGGCACCAGCGTCAGGGCGAAGGTGCGGAAGTCGGGCATCAGACCGCTCGCGGCCTCCAGCGTCCCGAAGGCGAGCGCGTAACCGGCCGTGTGCCGCCGGCCGCGGGGGCGCGCGCGGGCCGCGAGCAGTGAGCCGGTCACCGCGCCCACGGCGAGCGCGGCGGAGCCGATGCCGAAGGCGGCGTCCGGGCTGTGGAAGACCTGGGCGGCCATCAGCGCGGTGGTGATCTGGAAGTTCATCCCGAAGGCGGCGACGAGGGCCACCAGCACGAGTGTCAGGCCCAGCTCGGGGCGCTGGCGCACGTAGCGCAGTCCGGCCCGTACCTGCCGCCCCGCGCCTGCGGGAGCCGGTGCCGGGTGCAGGGCGCGGGTGTCCATGCGCAGCAGGGTGGCCAGGACCACGGCGTAGGAGAGGGAGTTGAGGGCGAAGGCCGGGGCGACGCCGAAGGCGGCGATGACGGGGCCGGCCAGGGCGGGGCCGGCCACTCGGGCGAGGTTGAGCACCGCGCTGTTCAGCGCCAGCGCGCTCGGCAGGTCGTCGGGCTCGACGGCCTCGGCGATGAAGGCTTGCAGGGTGGGCTTGTCGACGACCATGGTCAGGCCCAGTGCGAGGCAGAGCGCGTAGACGGCGCCCAGGGTGGCGGAGCCGGTGGCGGTGAGCAGGGCCGCGGCGAGGGCGAGCGTGCCGTGGAGGGTCTGGGTGAGCAGCAGCAGTCGGCGTTTGGGGAAGCGGTCGGCGAGTGATCCGCCGCAGGCGCCGAACAGCAGTATCGGCAGCAGTTGCAGGGCGGTGGTGATGCCCAGCTGTGTGCCGTCGCCGTGGGACAGCTGCAGGACGAGCCAGCCCTGGGCGATGTTCTGCATCCAGGTGCCGGTGTTGGAGACCGCCTGGCCGATCGCGAGGAGGCGGTAGTTGCGGTGGCGCAGCGGTGCGAGGGCCGATGTGCGCGCGGGTGGGGTCGGTGCGGCGGGTGCGCGGGGGTGGGCCATCGCTACACCCGGGCGGTCAGTCTGGCCACGCAGGCGGCCACGACGGCCGGGGTGACCTCGCTCATGTGCTCGCGCCAGCCGACGTTGGCGTTGACCTCGCAGATCGTGAACCCGCCGTCCGCTTCGAAGAGCAGGTCCACGCCCGCCACCGCCAGGCCGAGTGCCTGGGCGGCACGGACGGCCAGTGCCTCGCCCTCGGGGTGCAGGCCGGGGCAGAGCACGGAGGTTGCGCCGAGCGCCACGTTCGACCTCATTCCGCCGTCGGTGGCGGAGCGGACCTGGGCCGCGACGGCCCGGCCGTCGACCACCACCACCCGCAGGTCACGGCCGTGCGAGTGGGAGACGTACCGCTGGAACAGGTAGGGGGACTCCGCTTTGAGGCTGCCGTGGACCTCCCGCAGCATCTGGGTGTCGGGGGCCAGGAACACCTGCCCGCCGCGCTGGCCGCGCACCGACTTCACCACCGACGGCACGGAAACCCCCGCCGCGATCACATCCTCCAGCTCCGCGTGCGTGTAGCTGCGGGTGTCGGGAACGGGAAGACCCGCCAGGGCCAGCTGTTGCAGCTGCCAGAACTTGTTCGCCCCCGCCAGCACCGCCTCCAACGGGTTGAGCAGCACCGTGCCCATCGCCACCAGATGACGCAGCAGCGTGCCCTCCCGGTCGGTGCTCAGGCTCGGGGACGCCAGCCGGGCGTAGACCACACCCGGCGCCTCCAGCAGGCAGCCGTCCAGATCCCGCAGCGTCAGCTTGCCGCCCTCGATCCCGAGCAGCAGCTCATCGGTGCGCCACACGGCGAACCGGCCGGGCAGCGCGTCCTCAAGAGCCGTGGTGAGGCCGGCGACGACGCCGTTGTCCAGCAGCCCGGGCCCGGTCAGCAGCCAGCACTGGGCACCTGTCCGGCCGCCGAGCCGTCGCCGCTCCGAGGCATCACTCACCGTCACCACAACAACTCCTCCCCTGGCCCAACCGGCAACCCTGCGATGCTCACACCCGACGCCCGGCAGGGCCGGGCATTGGCCCGGGCAGCGGCGCGCCACGCCGACAATCGGGTCCAGGGCCCGTCTTCAAACCCCCGCCTGGGGGCCGACGCTCCCCCAGCCTTCGGCCGGGAGGTACCCCCAGGGCACGCACCTCGCCGCGTTGTCGTCGGTCGCCAATGCGCTGCATTGGGCTCCCTCCTCCGCCTTGCGATGCACGCACCCCAACGCCGCCCCGCCCGCCCTCCGGGCGAACGACGGGGGTTTGAAGACGGGCCCTAGCCGAGAGGCCGCCCGGCCTGCGGCCGGACAGCTCTCAGCAAGATCTTCATCGGCCTTCTGGCGGTCGACCTGCCAGGGGAGGGCTGATCGGGAGGGTGAGCTCTCACTCCTTGGGTAGCTCGCCGCGTCGTAGCAGTGCCCGACCCCTGCCCGCCGCCTCGGTGCTGTTCCGGGGGCGGCGGGCTGGTGCTGCTATCCGAGGCCGGGGACGAACTGGATCAGCAGGTCGATCGCCTTGATGCCGAGGAAGGGCAGGATGAGCCCGCCGAGGCCGTAGACCCGCAGGTTGCGCCGGAGCAGATCGGTGGCGGAGGCGGGCTGGTAGCGGACGCCGCGCAGGGCGAGCGGGATCAGGGCGATGATGATCAGGGCGTTGAAGATGATCGCGGAGGCGATGGCCGAGGTGGGGCTGTGCAGTTCCATGATGTTGAGGTGGTGCAGTCCGGGGTAGGCGTTCGCGAACATCGCGGGGATGATCGCGAAGAACTTGGCGACGTCGTTGGTGATCGAGAAGGTGGTCAACGCGCCGCGGGTGATGAGGAGTTGTTTGCCGACCCGGATGATGTCGATGAGCTTGGCCGGGTTGGAGTCGAGGTCGACCATGTTGCCGGCTTCCTTGGCGGCGGGGGTGCCGGAGTTCATGGCGACGCCGACGTCGGCCTGGGCGAGGGCGGGGGCGTCGTTGGTGCCGTCGCCGGTCATCGCGACCATGTTCCCGGCGGCCTGTTCGCGCTTGAGGTGGGCGAGCTTGTCCTCCGGGGTGGCCTCGGCGAGGAAGTCGTCCACCCCGGCCTCCTCGGCGATGGCCTTGGCGGTCAGCGGGTTGTCGCCGGTGACCATGACGGTGCGGATGCCCATCCGGCGCAGTTCGGCGAAGCGTTCGGCGATGCCCTCCTTGACGACGTCCTTGAGTTCGACCACGCCGAGTGCGCGGGCGCCGTGCCGGTCGCGGACGGCGACCAGCAGCGGGGTGCCGCCTGCTTCGGCGATGCGGTCGACGAGCGGCTTGGCCTCCATCGGGAGCCGTCCGCCGGAGTCGACGACCCAGCGGGCGACGGCGTTCGCGGCGCCCTTGCGGATGAGGCAGGTGGTGCCGTCGGGCCAGGTGAGGTCGACGCCGCTCATCCGGCTGTGGGCGGTGAACGGGACGGGCTGCTGCTCGCCCAGTTCACCCGGGGAGCGTGGTGGCACCCAGTACTGACGGTTCGTCAGTTCGACCAGTGAGCGTCCTTCCGGGGTCTCGTCGGCGAGGGAGGCCAACTGGGCTGCCTCGGCAAGCTGTTCGGTGGTCGCGCCGGGCAGCGGGTGCAGGGCGACGGCGCGGCGGTTGCCGTGGGTGATGGTGCCGGTCTTGTCGAGCAGCAGGACGTCGACGTCCCCGGCGGCCTCGACGGCGCGGCCGGACAGGGCGACGACGTTGCGCTGGACGAGGCGGTCCATGCCGGCGATGCCGATCGCGGAGAGCAGGGCGCCGATGGTGGTCGGGATGAGTGCGACCATCAACGCGACCAGCACGATGGTGGTCTGGGGTGCGTTCGCGTAGATGGCCATCGGCTGGAGCGAGACCACGGAGAGCAGGAAGACGATGGTCAGCGAGGCGAGCAGGATGTTGAGCGCGATCTCGTTCGGCGTCTTCTGCCGGTTCGCGCCCTCGACCAGGGCGATCATCCGGTCGACGAAGCTCTGCCCGGGCCGGGAGGTGACCCGCACGACCAGGTGGTCGGAGAGGACCTTGGTGCCGCCGGTGACGCCGGTGCGGTCGCCGCCGGACTCCCGGATGACGGGTGCGGACTCCCCGGTGATCGCCGACTCGTCCACGGTCGCCACGCCCTCGACCACCTCGCCGTCCTGCGGGATCACCTCGCCGGCCGACACCAGCACGATGTCGTGCAGCAGCAACTGCTCGGCGGGGATGACCTCGTGGCGCAGGTCGCGGGTGCCGACCCGCCAGTGCAGCAGCCGCCGGGCCGTCGTCCCGGCCTGGGCACGGCGCAGCGAGTCGGCCTGGGCCTTGCCGCGTGCCTCGGCGACGGCCTCGGCGAGGTTGGCGAACAGCACGGTCAGCCAGAGCCAGAAGCTGATGACCCAGGCGAACACGCTGGGGTGGATGACGGCGCTGATGGTGGTGAGCGCCGAGCCGGTCTCGACCACCAGCATCACCGGGTTGCGCATCATCATGCGCGGGTGGAGCTTGCGGACGGCGGCGGGCAGGGCCTCGGACAGCTGCTGGCGGGTGATGAGCCGACGGCGCCCCTTCGGGCCGGTGGGCCGGTGGCTCGGGTGCTGCGGTGGCTCCTCGGGTACGGGGTCCGGGCGGCGGAACCAGTTCTGCTGGTCGGGGGTGGTGTCCGGTGGGGTGAGGGCCGAACGGCGCATCGTCTCGGGGGACCTTCCGGGCCGCCCGGGAGAGGGGCGGCGGTTCGGGGAACGACGGGGGAACGCCGGACAGCGAAGCACCGGATCCTCACACGGCATGCCGCCTTGACGGCGAATTGGCGTGCGCTGCCGCTTCCTTGACAGCTCCATGACGCCCCGTCGGACACGTGTTCGTCAATGTGTGCCGGCCGGGCCCGTCAGAGCTTCGTCAGGGAAAGTGATCCGGCTTGCCCCGGGGTGGCGAGGACGGCTTTGATGGAGGGCATGCACCGCTCGACACGCCACCACGACCGCCCGCCGCATAGCCGGCCGCGGATCGTCGCTGTCGCGGTCGTCGCCGCCGGCCGGTAGGACCGAGCCACTACCCCGCTCGCCGCCGGCCGCGGGCATGGTCCGGGTTCCGTTCGTCCGGCCCGTGCCGATCACCGCCGTCCGTCCCCTGTCCCGACCGGCTCCGGGGGCCAGGGGACGGACGAGCCTTCCCTCGCAACACACCCCTCTCGCATCGGCGGCCCCGGTGGCGAGCGGCTTCGTGCCGCGTCGCCCCCGCACCCCGTCGATGCCTTTTCACCCTTGGATGGGTCATGTCCGACGCTGTTCTTTCCGCCCGCACCGCCCTCGTCACCGGCGCCTCGTCGGGGATCGGCTGGGAGACCGCCCGGCTGCTCGCCGGGCACGGCGCGACCGTGCTCGTGCACGCCCGCACCACCGCGGAGGCGGAGGACGCCGTGGAGCGCCTGGTCGCCGCGGGTGCCCGGCGAGACCAACTCGTCGAGCTGGCAGCCGACT
This sequence comes from Streptomyces sp. 1114.5, assembly GCF_003635085.1. NCBI lineage: Bacteria > Bacillati > Actinomycetota > Actinomycetes > Kitasatosporales > Streptomycetaceae > Streptomyces > Streptomyces sp. 1114.5. The sequence continues at coordinate 182,585 of NZ_RBXE01000003.1, read as the reverse complement.
TCACCAAGCTGTCCGAGGCCGCGGTGCTGGCCGGCACGGTCGTCAAGCACTACCCGGCACTGGACCTGCTGGTGAACAACGCCGCCGCGATGGCACCCGAACGCTGCACCCTCACCGACGACGGCAACGAGGTCTCGCTGCAGGTCAACTTCCTGGCCGCGCACCTGCTGGCGAAGCTGCTGCGCGCCCCGCTGTCGGCGGCCGGCGACGCCCGGATCGTCAACGTCTCCTCCTCCCTGCACCGCACCGCCTCGATGAACTGGTCGGATCCGCACCGGGTGAAGAGGTACTCGCGGGTCGCCGCGTACGCGCAGTCGCAGCTCGCGCTGACCATGGCGACCGCGGACATGGCCCCGGCCGGCTCCGGCATCACCGCCGTCAGCGTCAACCCGGGCCTGTGCGACACCGCGCTGCTGCCGCTGTACGGGCGGGTCGGCGCGCCGGCCGCCGAGGGCGCGGCGGCCGTGGTGCGGCTCTGCCTGCCGGAGACGGCCGTCGCGAACGGTGCCTACTTCGACGGTGGCGTCATCGCACCGACCGCGGCCGTCGCTCAGGAGGAGCGCTCGCTGAAGCGGCTGGCCAGGCTCGCCGACCAGCTGGTCGGCCAGGCGGCCTGAACCGTCCCGAACCTCCCGCGTTCCGAGAGAAAGAGCACGATGTCCAAGCGCGCCCGTAAGAAGAAGGCCCGGCGTAAGAAGAAGGCGAACCACGGCCGCAAGCCCGGGCAGTAACCCGACAGACCCACCCGGTGCCGCGTGCCACCGGCACCGGGTGCACACCTTCGGCCTCTGAGGCCCGCCGTCCGGCTGTGCGGACCGGCGGCGCCTCGGGGGCCGAGTCGTTGTACGGGGCGTCAAGATCGCATCAAGGTCGATGCTGCCGACATCAAGGGTGTGTAGGAAGCGGAGGACGGTGCCCCGGGGGGCTCCACGATCGTCAGTATCACGATCGAGGAGCCAGGAATGCCAGAGACCACTGTTCCGACCGTAGCGGCCGAGCCCGAGCCGCCGGACACCGGCGTGGGCGACGAGCGGCACCGGCTCAGTGCGCTCGGCGGGCTGGCGGCGCTCTCGCTGGACGCGATGGCCTCGGTCGCGTACGGGCCGGAGTCCATCGTCCTGGTGCTGGCCGCGGCCGGCGGGTACGGGCTGGGCTTCACGCTGCCGGTGACCGTGGCGATCGCCGTGCTGCTAGCGGTGCTGGTGGCCTCCTACCGGCAGGTGATCGCGGCGTTCCCGGACGGCGGCGGCTCCTACGCGGTCGCCAAGGCGCACCTGGGCCGTCGGACGGCGCTGACCGCGGCCGCCTCGCTGGTGATCGACTACGTGCTGAACGTCGCGGTCTCGGTCACGGCCGGCGTGGCCGCGCTCACCTCGGCCGTGCCGGGCCTCTACGACCAGCGGGTCTGGCTCTGCCTGGGCGTGCTCGCGCTGGTGACCCTGGTGAACATGCGCGGGATAGCCGAGTCGGCGCGCTGGTTCATGGCACCGACGGCGGTCTTCGTGCTGTCGATCCTGGCGATCATCGTGGTCGGCCTGTTCCGGGACGGTCCGGCCAGCACCGCGGCGGCCGCCGGGCACGCCTCGTCGCTCGCCGAGAACGCCACCACCGTGGGCGCGCTGCTGCTGCTCAAGTCCTTCGCGGCCGGCTGCTCCGCGCTGACCGGCGTGGAGGCGGTGGCCAACGCCGTCCCCTCCTTCCGTACCCCGCGGGTCAAGCGCGCCCAGCACACCGAGGTCGCGCTCGGTGCGCTGCTCGGCGTGATGTTGATCGGGCTGGCCGTGCTGATCGGGCGCTTCCACCTGCAGCCGGTCGAGGGCGTCACGGTGCTCGCCCAGCTCGCCGACGCCTCGCTCGGCCACGGCGCCGGCTTCTACGTCGTCCAGTTCGCCACCGTGGTCCTGCTCGGCCTGGCCGCCAACACCTCCTTCGGCGGCCTGCCGGTGCTGCTCGACCTGCTCGCCCGGGACAACCACCTCCCGCACGTGTTCGCGCTGCGCGCCGACCGCCAGGTGTACCGGTACGGCGTGCTGTTCCTGGCCGCGGTGTCGGCGGCGCTGCTGGTCGGCTCCGGCGGGGACGTCAACAGCCTGGTACCGCTGTTCTCGATCGGCGTCTTCGTCGGGTTCACCATCTGTCAGGTCGGCATGGTCCGGCACTGGTTCCTGCACCGGCCGGACGGCTGGCGGTGGAAGGCCGCGCTGAACGGCTTCGGCGCCATGCTCACCGGTGTCGCCACCCTGGTCGTCACCGGCACCAAGTTCACCGAGGGCGCCTGGGGCATCATGATCGCCCTGCCCCTGCTGGTGGTGTTGTTCGAGGCGGTCCACCGCAGCTACGGGCGGATCGGCGAGCGGCTGGAGCTGGGCCGGGTGCCCGGCCCGGTGACCCGTCAGCGGAGCCTGGTCGTCGTCCCGGTGACGGCGATCACCCGGCTCACCCGGGACGGCCTGTCTGCGGCGCTCTCGCTCGGCGACGAGGTCATGGCGGTCACCGTGGTGCACGAGCCGACCGCGGCCGAGGCGCTGCGTCGGGACTGGGAGCTGTGGCAGCCGGGCGTCCCGCTGGTGGAGATCCCGGACGACCACCGGCGCCTGGGGCGGCCGATCGCCGACTTCGTCAACGAGCTCGGGTCGGAGCACGCCTACGACCGGCTGACCGTGCTGATCCCCGAGGTGGAGCCCGCCCGCTGGTGGCAGCGGGCGCTGCAGAACCGGCGCGGCGCCGTGATCGACCGCGCGCTGCGCCGGCACACCGACGCGGTGGTCTGCCGGCTGCGGATGCGGATGTGAGCAGGTGAGAGCTGCGCCGGCAGGCCTCATCGAAGCCGTCGGGGGCCGCTTCCGGGCCAGGATCGGCGACCAGGACCTGCCTGACCGACCACGAGGACCAGAGGACGCTTGGCGTGCGGACCTTCGACGGCTCCGCCGGGCAGCAGTGGACGGTCTCCCGCTGAGGTGGTGCCAAGGCTGCGTCAAGACGGCCGTCAGCCGCGTCAAGGAACCGTCAGGGTAGGCGGACGGGTGTTCGGCCGCACCTAGTGTGAGCTGCGAGGAAACGGTTCGCTGCCCGGGCGTGGGGCCTGGCGGCGGACCGTTTGCCGAACCCCGACTCCCGGCGGGTTCCTCCGGGGAAGGTTCGGCGGCCAGTGAAAAACAGGGGGAGGGGGCGCGCGGCGATGCCAACGGGAACGTCGGGCGGTACGGCTGTCATGGGGAAAACGGTCGCGTCGGACACGGCGCGACAAGAGCCAGCCGCACCACCTCCCGCACCGCGCGCCCCCCGGCTCCGGCCCGGAAGCTCCTGGCGCAGCCGGGACTGGTGGAACACGCCGCGCCTGGTGCGCGGACTCACCGGCCTCTGCCTCGGGGCGCTGATCGCCGCCGGCACGGTGACCGCCGGCGTCCTGGGCGGGGCCCGGGACGGCACGGACGTCATCGGCCACCAGGCCGCCCCGCAGGTGGTGCGCTCGGCGGACCTGTACTTCGCACTCAACGACATGGACGCCCAGGCTGCCAACCTGCTGCTGTTCGGCGCCGACCCGGACTACACGGCGCTGCGCAAGGAGACCCTGGACAGCTACGAACAGCGGCGCGCCCAGGCCGACACCGACCTCCAGCGCGTCACGGAAGCGGTGGCCGGCGACCAGGGCGGGCAGCGGGCCGTGCAGACCGTCATCGGCGAACTCGGCCGCTACGAGGCCCTGGTGGCCCGCGCCCAGCTACTGGAGGACCAGGCCCATGCTCCGGCCGGCCGCCCCTCGGCGGACGCCCTCGCGGCCTACCGGCAGGCCACCGACCTGCTGCGCCAGCACCTGCTGCCCGCCGTCGACGACGTGACCAAGGCCAACACGGCCGTCGTGGAACGCAACTACACCGACCAGCGCGACGCCCTGGCCGGCGGCTGGTGGTGGATCCTGCTCACCGGTCTGCTCGCCCTGGCCGGGCTCGGGCTGCTGCAGCGGCTGCTGGCTGTGCGGTTCCGGCGGCTGGTGAACGTGCCCCTTGCCGTCACCACGGTGCTCACCGCGGTCGGCCTGGCCACCGCGCTGACGCTGGCCTCCCGTGCGGACCACCACCTGGTGGTCGCCAAGAGCAACTCCTTCGACTCGGTGATCGCCCTCAGCCGGGCGCGCGCGGTCGCGTACGACCTCAACGCCGACGAGAGCCGCTACCTGACCGACCCCGCCCGGGCCGCCGCCTACGAGCAGAGCTTCCTCGACAAGACCCAGTCCCTCGCCCGGATCGACGGCGCCACGCTCGCCACGTACAACGACCGGCTCGCCGCACTGGCCGACAAGCACCGGGCCGACACCGGCCAGGTCGGCTTCGGCGGTTACCTCGGCGACGAACTGCGCAACATCACTTTCGCAGGGGAGCAGGACGCGGCGGAGCGGGTGCTGGCCGCCTTCCAGCAGTACCAGCGCGACGACCGTAAGATCCGCGAACTGAACGCCCAGGGCAAGCTCAAGGAGGCCGTCACCTTCAACACGGGCCTCAACCCTGGCCAGTCCAATGCGGACTTCGGCGTGCTCAGCGCCGCACTGGAGGACAACCAGGCGATCAACCAGGGTGCCTTCGAGGGAGCGGTCGCCGACGGCGACGACGACCTCGACACCACCACCGCGGGCCTGGGTGCGGCCGTGTTGGCGGCGGTGCTCGCGCTGACCGCGCTGGGCGTGCGGCCGCGCCTGCGCGAGTTCGCCTGACCACAGTGTGGCGCGGGCTTGTGCCCAGTGATTCTGCCCTGCCACTCCCCGCTAATGCTCCGATAAGATGACCGCAGGTGTGCCGGGAAGCCTGGTCGGCGCGGGGGATGACTGCGGCGATCGGCGGCGGTGACCCCGGTCCTTGCGATGGGGTCATTTCCGCTGATGCACGTTGTGGCGATCGTTCTCGTCCTGGTGGTCCTGGCCACGACCGTGGCCACCTTCGCCGGGCGCCTGCGGGTGCCCGCGCCGTCGCTGCTGGTCCTGGCGGGCATCGGGGTGGCGCTGATACCCGGCGTCCCCGCCCTGCACATCCCGCCGCAGGTGATCGGCATGGTCGTCCTGCCGCCGCTGCTGTACGCCTCCGCCGAGGAGCTGTCGCTGCGGGACCTGCGCACGGTGTGGCGGCCGGTGACGATCCTCTCCTTCGGTCTCGTCTTCGCCTCCGCCGCCGCCGTCGGTTTCGCGGCCGTCGCCGTCGCCGGACTGCCGCCCGCGATGGCCTTCGTGCTCGGCGCCGTGCTCTCCAGCACCGACCCGGTGGCCGTCACCGCGCTCGGCCGCCGACTGGCCCTGCCGGGACGGCTCCAGGTGCTGGTGCAGGCGGAGAGCCTGTTCAACGACGCCACCTCGCTCGTCCTGTTCAAGGTGGCCGTCGGGATCGCGGTGGCCGTCGGCGCCTCGGTGAGCGTGCCGGCGGCGGGCGGGGAGTTCCTGCTGCTCGGCGGGGGCGGCAGCGTGGTCGGCGCCGCCGTCGCGGGCCTGGTGTGGCTGGTGCGCCGCCGCACCGCCGACCCGGTGCTGGAGACGGTGATCGCGCTGGTCACCCCGTACGCGGCGTACGTCCTCGCGGAGTCCGCGCACACTTCCGGCGTCACCTCGGTCGTGGTCGCCGGGGTGCTGCTCGGGCGCTCCGGGCACCGGCTCACCGACGCGCACATCCGGCTGCAGCTGCACGCCGTGTACGCGGTGGTGGTGTTCCTGCTGGAGAGCGTCGTCTTCTCCATCGTCGGCCTGGAACTGCCCACCCTGGTCAGGGAGCTGCCCCCGGGCACCGGCTGGTGGCCGCTGCAGGCGCTCGCGCTGGCCGCCGTCCTGATCGCGGTGCGGGTCCTCTCCACCCTGCCGCTGACCCGCGCCGTCAAACCCAGCCAGGGCCGCGGGCGGCTCTCCTGGCGGGTCGCCGGGGTGGTCACCTGGGCCGGCACCCGCGGCGTCATGCCCCTCGCCGCGGCCCTGTCCATCCCGCTGCTCGCCGACGACGGCACCAAGCTCACCGGACGGCCCCTGGTCCTGGTGCTGACCACCGCCGTCGTCGTGTTCACCCTCGTCGTCCAGGGCTTGACCCTCGCAGCCGTCGTCAACCGCTCCGGCCTCGCCCTCGAACCCGAACACACCGCCCGCGAGGAGGACGACACCCGCGACGCCCTCAACCGCGCCGCACTCCACCACGTCGAGAACCTCGCCGAACTGGAGGCCGTCCCCGACACCGCCCTCGACCGCGTACGCCGCGCCCTCACCGCCCGCCTCGACCGAACCCCCGAAGCCCCCGACGGCACCACCGCCGACGCCGCCTACCGCCAGCTGCGCCACGAGGTCATCGCCGTCCAGAGCACCGAACTGCACCGCCTCTACGACGAGCACCGGATCAGCGACACCACCCGCCGCCGGCTCCAGCACGACCTCGACCGGGAGGAAGCCGCCCTCGGTACCCCGTGACACCGCCGGGGTCGACCGGGCACACCGGGCAGGGGACTCAGCGGTGACGGCCCGGAGGAGCCGTTCGGCGGGCCCCGCTCCACCTGGGGCGCCCGGCCGGCCTCCGGCGTCGTGGCAGTGGACCGGCCTGCCTCAGTGTGCGGAGGCGGCCGTCGCCGGGGTGCTCGCCCGGGTGACGGGGGCCGCGGTGGCCGGCTTCGGGTTGAGAAGCCGTAGGGAGTGGACGGGGGAATGCGCGGACTCACGCGAATGCCACGGGCCAGGTGGCAGACGCCCACACCGTGACGCCCGAGGTATGTGTCGCCGCCATAGAGATGGCACTTCGTCCTCCGTAGCGTGTCGCGCACTGGAGCCGAACGAGGAGGAGTGACCGCATGCGGAGGAACGGACGTGGTGGGCGGAGACGTCTGGGCTGGCTGCTCGCGAGCGTACTGGCGCTGATCGGTGCGGCCGTTCCGGCGGGGTCGGCCTCGGCGGCGGTGCCGTCCAACCTGACGCTGGAGGCGACCTACAGCCGTGTCGCCAACGGCTGGGACCGCGTCGAGCGCTACCTCGACACCACCCCCGGCTTCCGCCAGGAGCAGTATCCGCCGGACGGCCGCGGCAACCAGGACGGCCAGCGGCTCACCTTCTTCGGCGGCGTCAAGCAGCCCTTCTCCGGCCGTTTCCTGCTCTACTCCGCGCCGGGCTGGAACACCGGAGCGCGCCAGGTCCCGGTGCTGCTGGTGCACGGTGCCAACGACAATCCGGACCGGGCCTGGGCCAACCCCGGCGAGTCCGGCGGCTACGGCTGCGGCGCCGCCTCCTGCCCGGGCACCGGGCTGATGCAAACGCTGGCCGGGCAGGGCTACCGGGTCTTCGCGATCGGCTTCGCGCACAAGCAGGGCGACAACCTGATGCAGGCCCAGGAGGTCGGCGACGCGGTCGCGTTGATCCGCGCCAAGCTCGGTGTCCCGCGGGTGGACGTGGTGGGCTGGAGCAAGGGCGAGATGTCGGCCCGGGCCTACGTTTCCTCGGTCAAGCCCGCCTGGGGCCGCCCGTACGCGGGCGACGTGCGCAAGCTGATCACTCTCGGCGGTCCGAACGGTGGCTACGACTATCCCTTCGCGCACGGCTGGGCGCACGACTTCTCGATCTGGCCGCAGTGCGGTGGTGCGGTCAACGCCCCCTCCCCGCACCTGCACATGACCTGCTACGGCACCTACACCGCGCACCCGGAGTTCTCCTTCACACCGACGAGCGGCTACGACGACTACCCGGGGCAGCGGCAGATGCTGGCCCGCTGGGACTCGGCCTTCGGCGTCGACCAGACTCAGCAGGACTGGTACACGACCTACTACGGCGGGCAGGGCTTCTACACCGACGGCGGCGGCATCCAGGCCGCGATCGACGCCGGCTCGCTGATCGCCCCGCTGCACCAGGCCGGGGTGCCCTCCTCGGTCACGGCGTACCTGCTGGCCGGCGGCACGCCCAACGTCCTCGGGATCTTCAACGAGGACCGTGGCCCGAGCGACGGCGTGGTCTTCGTGGCCAGTGCGCTGGACACCACCGGTTTCGGCACCGTCGGCGGCACCACGCTGATCGCCTCGGCCAACCACCTGGAACTCGGCTGGGACAGCGCGGCGAGCGCGCAGGTCGCCGGCTGGCTGAACTGAGGAGATCCGGATGATCACCGATCGACTGGTAGCCACCGACCGGCTGACCGTGAACTACGCCGAGGTCGAGGGCCGGACCGGGGAGCCCGTGGTCCTGGTGCACGGCAACGTCTCCTCCGGCGTCTTCTGGCACTCGACGATGGCCGAACTCCCGCCGCGCTACCGGCCGTTGGCGCCCGACCTGCGCGGCTTCGGCGGCAGCGAGCCGCTGCCGGTGGACGCCACCCGGGGTCTGCGCGACCACAGCGAGGACCTGCTTTCCTTCGTGGCGGAACTGGCACTCGGCCCGGTGCACCTGGTCGGCTGGAGCATGGGCGGCGGCGTGGTGCTGCAACTGCTGCGCGACCGGCCGGAGCTGGTCCGCTCGCTCACCCTGGTCAACCCGGTCTCCCCGTACGGCTTCGGCGGCACCCACGGGGTGGACGGACGGCTCAACTCGCCCGACGGAGCGGGCTCCGGCGCCGGCGGTGCGGCCCCCGAGTTCGTCCGGTTGCTGCGCGAGGGCGAGCCGGGCGCCGGGTCGCCGTTCGCGCCGCGCTCGGTGCTGGACACCGCCTACGTCAGCGAGCCGCTCGCGGAGCCGGACCGCTATGTGGCGGCGATGCTGACCACCCGGACCGGCGAGGACCACTACCCGGGCGACAGCCGTACCAGCGAGGCCTGGCCGGGCTTCGGACCCGGCGAACGCGGGGTGCTCAACTCGATGGCGCCGACCCACTTCCGGATCGACGACCTGGAAGTGGTCGAGCCGAAGCCGCCGATCCTGTGGATCCGCGGCACGGCCGACGTGATCGTCTCCGACGCCTCGCTCTTCGACCTGGCCCACCTGGGGGCCATCGGTGCGGTTCCGGGCTGGCCCGGCGCGGACACGTGCCCGGCGCAGCCGATGGTGGCGCAGACCCGCGCCGTGCTGGACCGCTACGCCGCCGCGGGCGGCCGGGTGCGCGAGGTCGCGGTCGAAGGTGCCGGGCACAGCGTGCAGTTGGAGCGCCCGAAGGAGTTCCTGGCGGCGCTGGTGGAGACGCTGGGCGGGACGTGAGCACCTTGACGTCGGCGGTGTCGGCGCCGTCGGCGGCGTCGTTCCGGGGGCGGCGGGTCGTGTGAGCCCGCCGAACCGGACGGATCGTCAAGTGGTGTGCTCGACAGTGCAATGGCTTGGCCAACCTTGTCCCTGATCCTCTTGCCCAAGCCATGACAGGCGGCTCATCCTGAACTGCCACCCGTCAACGGCCGCCCCCACGGCCTTCGTTGGCGTGTGCGCTCCTGATCGTCCCCTCACGAAGGAGCCCAGCATGCGCAGATTCGTGATCCGCCTCGCCATTCTTGCCTCCGCGGCCACCACACTGGCCGCCCCCGCCGCCCCGACCGCCGCGGCGGCCGCCCAGGGGCTCGCGTTCCGCCCGCTGCAGTACAACACCAACGGCTACAACTGGGGCGGCTACGCAGCGACCGGCAGTGGCTTCAGTTCGGTCTCGGCGTCCTGGACCGAGCCAAATGCGACCTGCAACTCCACCAACGACCTCTACGCCCCGTGGGTCGGCATCGACGGGTACGGCTCCTCCAGCGTGGAGCAGACCGGGGTGGCCACCGACTGCTCCAGCGGCAGCCCCGTCGACCAGGCCTGGTACGAGATGTACCCGGCGAGCCCGGTCTACCTGAGCCAGAGTTCGTACCCGGTGTCGGCCGGCGACCACATCACCGCCTCGGTGACCTACGTCGGAAGCAACCGGTACACCCTCAAGCTGACCGACTCCTCACGGGGCTGGACCTACACCACCACCAAGTCCACCAGCGCCCAGCGGACCAGCGCCGAGGTCATCATCGAGTCGCCGACCGGCGCCTACCCCGACTTCGGGACGCTGACCTTCACTTCGGCCACCGTCAACGGCAGGTCCCTCGGCTCCGCCGGGCCGGTCGCCCTCGACCCCAGCTCCAACGGCGCCTACGAGGCCACCACCGGCGGCCTGGGCTCCAGCGGCACCAGCTTCACCGAAACGTTCCTCCAGGAGTAGCGACCCTGGGTGCCGGGGCGGGCGGATTGCCACCCGCCCGCCCCGGCACCGCCCCCCTTCGCCGGGTCGGGCGAGACCGACGGCGGCCGGCCCACCGTAGGGGTGGGTCGGCCGCCGCTTCAGCGCGCCGGGCCCGGGGGTGCGGCGGCGGAGCCGTGGACCCGGTCGGTCGGGTTCTCGACGTCGAGGGACGGCGTCGGCGCGGGCGCCGGCGTGGCAGCCACGGGAGGTGGAGTCGCGGTGCGGGACGGCGCCGTGGCGGCCGGGGCCGTCCGGGGCGGTGCGGGGGCGGCCGTGCCCGGGGCTGCCGGAAGAGCCGGCGAAGGTGCCGTCGTGGTGGCCGGTCCGGTGCCGGCCGTCGTCGGGGCCGTCGTCGGGGCTGCCGTCGAAGGCGGTGCCGTGACGGTGCTGGTGGGGGCCGCGGGCGGGCCGGGAGGCTGGTTGCCGCCCTTGCCCGGGTCGCAGGCCGAGGCGGTACCGAGCGCGGTGAGGACGAGGACGGCGATCCCCGCGGCTCTGTGTCGGTGCATGCGGTGGGATCTCCCGGTTGTGGCGGACGGTGTGGCCATGGGACGGGATCCGGGCGGAACCGGTTCCCCGGGCCTGGCCCCGACCCTTCCCGGGCCTGGCCCCGACCCTCCCCGATCGGCGCTGCCTCGACCGGGTGCGGCCGGTCGGCATTCCGTTGGCCTGAACTGATTTCACAGAATTGGTTTTAATCACTCGTTATGCCAATTCCCTTCCCAGCGTGCCATTTCACCGGCCAGGCTTCGATCTGCTCAAGTCGGGGTGCGCGATCGCGCACCCCGGATGCCCAGGGAGGACGCACCCGTGCCGAACAGGCAACGACGACGGCTGCTCATGAGCGCCGTCACGCTCACCGCTCTCGGCCTGACCACCACTCAGGCCCTCGCCGCACCCGCCGCACCGTCCGCAGCCCAGCCGGTCCCGGTGCAGCACCTGACCGAGATCGGTCAGAAGCACGCCCATAAGGTCAAGGGCAAGTCGGCAGCCGGCCAGGCCGTCTCCGCCAAGGCGTTCTCCGCCAAGGCCGAGTCCGGCGGGGACGAGGGCGACGAGGCGGAGAACTCCGCCGAGGGCACCGCGCAGTACACCGAGGCGCGCACCGCCCCCGGCGTGGTCGCTCCCGGTGCCTACGGCGCGGCCTGGGCGCAGCTGCAGTCGCTGCCGCACACCGGCGGCTCCTGGGACCACGTGACGAACAAGCCGTACAACGGCGACGACCCGCGCTACCGGGACGTCAACTCCAACTCCAGCGGTGGTGCCGGCTTCGTCACCGGCCGGATCACCGGCCTCGCGGCCGACAGCGACGGGTACGTCTACGCGGGCGGCGCCAACGGCGGGGTGTTCCGCTCCCGCACCGGCGGCGGGCACTGGGAGGCGATCGCCGACAGGCTGCCCACGCTGTCCACCGGCACCCTGAACCTCGACGGCGGCGGCCGGCTCTGGTACGCCACCGGCGAGTCCAACACCGGCGCGACCTCGTACGTCGGCACCGGCGTGTACGTCCTCGCGGACCCCAAGCACGGCGAGTTCCAGCCGGGCAACCGGGTCGGCGGCGCCGAGCTGGAGTCCACCACGATCCACCAGCTGCGCTTCGCCGGGGACAGGGTGTGGGCGGCCACCAACCGTGGCGTGTGGAGCCACTCCACCACCACGCTCTCGGGCCCGTGGACGCTGGAGTTCGCGCCCAACCCCGACTACCTGCCGGGCGGTTCGAAGGCGGGCGACCCGAGCGCGCCGTACAAGAACATCGCCAACGACGTCGCGATCGACCCCAAGGACCCGTCCAAGGTGATCCTGGCGGTCGGCTGGCGCGGCGGCGACACCTACAACGGCTTCTACGGCAAGGCCGCGGACGGCAGCTGGCAGCGCGTCGCCTCGCTCGGCGACCTGCCGACCGACGCCGCGAACGTCGGCAACGTGACCTTCGCCCGCTCGGCGGACGGCTCGCGCTACTACGCCATCGACCAGTCCCCGGACGTCATGGCGCACGACCCCGACACCGGCCTCAAGGGCATCTACGTCTCCACGTCCGGCTCCCCGTCCGGCCCGTGGACGCTGATCGCGGACAAGGACAAGCTCAAGGGCTCCGGCTCCGCGCTGCAGGACGACGGCTACCAGCCCGGCATCCAGTCCTGGTACAACCAGTTCCTCCAGGTCGACCCGGCGAACCCGGACCACGTCTGGGCGGGCCTGGAGGAGGTCTTCGAGACCACCGACGGCGGCGCCAAGTGGGCCACCATCGCCCCGTACTGGAACAACCCGTTCCCGTGCTGGAGCATCGACCCGGCCAAGCAGACCGGTGACTGCTCGCCGACCACGCACTCCGACCAGCACGCCGTCGCCGTCGGCAGCAGCCACGGCCAGGCCTCGGTGTACGTGGGCAACGACGGCGGCATCTACACCCGTCCGGTCAACGGTCAGCTGGACGCGGGCGGCCACGCCAAGGACTGGAAGTCCCTCAACGACGGCACGATCGACACCCTGCAGTACTACTCGGTCGGCGTCGGCAAGGACCCGGCGGACCGCTCCGGCAAGGGCGTGATCGTCAGCGGCGGTCTGCAGGACAACGGCGAGTCCATCCTGCGCGCCCACGACAAGGTGATGGGCTCCGACTTCGGCGGCGACGGCGCCGACACGATCGTCGACCCCGCCAACGGCTGCAACATCGCCGAGGAGTACGTCTACCTCGACATGTGGGTCACCCAGAACTGCGCGGTCAACGACGGCAGTTGGACGAAGGACCCGAGCAAGGCCACCTCCTACGAGGTCGCCCCGCCCGACAAGGACCTCGGCGGCGCCGGGGCCCGCTTCATCGCCCCGATCACCGCCGACCCGAAGAACGGCGACACCTGGATCGCCGGCGGCCGGCACGTCTGGGTGCAGCACAAGGGCTACGCGATCCGCAGCGGCAGCGAGTGGACCCCGGCGTACGACCTCGGCGAGGGCCACGTCGCCACCGCTGTCGCCACCGTCAACGGCACCGTCTACGCGGGCTGGTGCGGCCCGTGCAACAACGTCGGCTTCAGCCGGGGCATCGCCGTCGGCAAGACCGACGGCACCGGCTGGCACCAGCTCAACCTGCCCGTCGACGCCACCCTGCCCAACCGCTACGTCTCCTCCTTCGCGGTCGACGAGAACGACGCCCAGCACGTCTTCGTCTCCTTCAGCGGCTTCTCCCGCAGCTGGACCGAGGGCCCGGGCGCCGGCATCGGCCACCTCTTCGAGACCCACGACGGCGGCACGAGCTGGACCGACGTCTCGGCCAACCTGCCCGACGTCCCGGCCACCTCGATCAAGCTGCTGCCGAACGGCGGCCTCGCCCTCGGCACCGACCTCGCCGCCTTCTACCGCGCGCCCGGCACCAGCGACTTCAGGGTCCTCGGCAAGGGCCTGCCCACCACCTCGGTGCAGCAGCTGAAGATCGGCCCGGACGGCAAGCTCTACGCCGCCACCTTCGGCCGCGGCGTGTGGTCCTTCGACCTGCGCCGTCTCGGCCACGGCCGTTACGACGAGACGGACGACTGATCCGTTTCTGATCCCTTTCTGATCCGTTTCGCCGAGCGACACCGCCGGTGTGCGGACCGGGCATCCGACCGGTCCGCACACCGGCGGTTCTTCATCCCGGGGGACAGGTGCTGTCGCGGACGACCAGTTCGGGCCGCAGGAGTTGCAGTGAGTTGACCACCGTGCCGGACTTGGCGACGGCGCGCAGCAGCAGTTCGATCGCCAGGCGGGCCATCTCCTGCTTGGGGACGGCGACGCTGGTGAGGGCGGGCCGGGCAAGGCGGACTTCGGGGTTGTCGTCGTGGCCGACGACGGACAGGTCGCCCGGCACGGAACGCCCGGCGAACCTGGCGGCCTCCAGGGCGCCGAGGGCGAGGACGTCGTGGGTGGCGAAGACCGCGGTCAGGGCGGGGTCGGCGGCGAGGGCCGCGTCGGCCGCGGCGAAGCCGCCCGCGACGGTGGGTTCGGCTGCGGTGTGGACGGCGCGGTCGGGGACGGTGAGGCCGTCGGCGGCGAAGGCCCGCCGGAATCCGGCCACGCGGGGGGCGTGGTCGGGACTGGCCAGGACGGCCACCCGCTCGTGTCCGAGGGCCCGCAGGTGGCGTCCGGCCAGGTAGCCCGCGTGCTCGTAGTCGATGGTGACGACCGGGAAGGTGTCCGGCACGTCGCTCTCCCAGGCGCACAGTGCGACCGGGAACCGGGCGTCGGCCAGCAGCGGCAGGTGGCCGATCAGGTCGCGGTCCCCGGCGATCAGCAGGGCGTCCACCGAGCGGCTGGTGAGGCCGGCGAGGTGGCGGCGGGCGCGCTCGCCGTCCAGGCGGGTGGTGCACAGCAGCAGGTGGTAGCCGTGCTCCTCCAGGACGTCCTCGACGGCTTCGACGACGGCGGAGTAGAACGCCCCGGCGACGGTGGGCACGAACAGCCCCACGGTCCTGGTGCTGCCGGTGGCCAGTGAGCGGGCCACCAGGTTGGGGGTGTACCCGAGTTCGTCGATCGCGGCCCGGACCCGGGCTGCGGTCGCGGGCCGTACGGCGACCCGGCCGCTGATGACGTTCGAGACCGTCTGCTTCGTGACGCCGGCCCGTCGGGCCACGTCCTGCATCGTCACCATGAGCGCCCCACGATTTGACCGGTCAATCCTGATGACTCGACCGTAGGACCAGGGTTGAGGAGGAGTCAAGCCGTCCTGACAGGCCGTGAACTGGGCGACGGAAGCGGAGCGCGTACGACCGCTCGGGCCGGTCCGGCCAATATTGCCGGGTCTCTTGTTTTACCGGTCAAGTGAGCTATACGGTTCCCAACCATCCAGCGGGGCCGGGTCTGCCGCCTCCCTGCCCCCGACGTCTGCCTGCCCGGGCCCGCGCGGCCGTCGTGCCTCCGAGAGGACACCCCATGCGTAGATCAACCATGCCCGCCACCAGCCGCGTCCTGGGAGCCGCACTCGCCTCGGCACTCGCCCTCGGGGTCGGCGCATGCGGTTCCGGCTCCGGCTCGGACTCCGGCTCCGGCGGCGAGGCCAAGGCCGGGTCGAGCTTCACCTACTGGTCGATGTGGCGGGCCGAGGAGCCGCAGGCCCAGGTGCTGAAGGCCTCGATCGCGGACTTCACCGCCGCGACCGGCATCAAGGTCGACGTCAACTGGGCCGGCCGCGACGTCTCGAAGAAGATCGGCCCGGCGATCGCCGCCAACCAGGCGCCCGACCTGTGGGACCAGGCCAACGACGCGATCTTCGGCGCCGTCGCCTCGGCCGGCCAGGCCCGCGACCTGTCCGCCGTGCTGGCCATGCAGGTCCCCGGCGAGAACGTCCCGGTCTCCCAGGTGATCCCGGCCAAGTACTTCGACATGCTGCCGAAGGACCCGGCCGGGTCCAACCACTACGTCATCCCCTACGAGGTCGCCACCACCGGCCTCTACTACAACGCGGCCGACCCGGACATCGCCGCCGCCCTGCCCGCCGCCCCCGCCGACTGGGCGGGCCTACTGAAGGCCTGCGACGCGCTCAAGGCCAGGAACAGGCCCTGCATCGCCTCCGAGGGCGAGGACCCCTGGACCAACGGCCTCTACCTCGACTACCTGCTGAACGCGGGCGGCGTCGACGTCAGCAAGCTCGCCGCCGACAGGTCCGGCGCGGCCTGGGACGCCCCCGCCGTGCTGAAGGCGGCGCAGCAGGTCGAGCAACTGGTCAAGGGCGGGTACCTCATCCCGGGCTACGACGCGACCAAGTACCCGGCGCAGGAGACCAATTGGACGGCCGGCAAGGCGGCGCTCTACATGAACGGCAGCTGGGTCACCGCCGAGGTCGCCAAGCAGGTCCCGGCCGGCTGGACGTTCGGCTCGATCCTGCCGCCCGGCGTGAAGAGCCCGGACGCCGCACTGTTCGGCTTCTCGGTCCCGAAGAAGGCCAGGCACGCGGAGGCGGCCGAGCAGTTCATCGCCTTCTTCCTGCAGAAGAAGCAGATCGCCGGGATCTCGACCACCGCGCTCAACATCACCCCGCGCGAGGACATCCCGGCCCCGGCCGAACTCGCCGACGCTCAGAAGGCGTTGAGCGGTTCGACGGTCCGGCTGGCCTTCGACGGCGTGGCCGGCGACTGGTTGCCGAAGGTCCTCGACAAGAACTACCTGGACCTGTGGCACGGCAAGACCGGTGCGGAACAGTTCGTCGCCAAGTGCAAGGCCGACCAGGCCTCGTACTGGAAGACCCAGGGCTGAGCCGGTGCCCACCCTGCTCCGTGCCAGCCTCCGTGACAGCCCCCGGCCCCGGAGCGGGCCGGCCCGGCAGGCCCCACCGGCCTCGGCCCGCCGCGGCGCCGGCCCGCTGCAGGCCCGGCAGCGCCGGACGTTCTGGCCGTTCACCGCCCCCGCCCTGCTCACCTACGGGGTGCTGTTCCTCGCCCCGGTCGGGTACGCGGTCTGGACCAGCCTCCACAAGTGGGACGGCATGGGAACGATGCAGTGGCGTGGCCTGCGCAACTACCAACTCCTGTTCCAGGACCCGTACTTCCGTACCGCCCTGGTCAACACCCTGAAGCTGATGTTCGTCGGCGGCACGGTCACCTTCGCCATCAGCTTCGCGCTGACCCTGGTGCTGCGCGAGATGCGGGCCAGACTGTTCGCCAGGTCCGTGCTGTTCTTCCCGTGCCTGGTCAACGGCATGGTCTTCGGCATCGCGGCGGGCTTCCTGTTCTCGCCGACCGGCCCGGTCGACCAGGTGCTGCACGTCCTCGGGGTCACCACGCCGCCGAAGTGGCTGTCGACGGACAACCTGCTGCCGATGATCCTGTCCACACTGATCTGGACGGCGACCGGCTACTACACCTCCATCATCATGGCCGCCGTCGACCAGATCCCGCAGTACCTCTACGAGGCGGCCGAACTCGACGGCGCGAACGCCTTCCAGCGCTTCCGCCACGTGACCCTGCCCTGCGCCTGGGACGTCGTCTCGGTGTGCGCGGTGCTGTGGACGGTCAGCTCGGTGAAGATCTTCGAGCTGATCCTGCTGTTCGGCGGCACCAGCAGCGCCTACCCGCCGGCCGACAGCTGGAACACCGCCATGTACGTGTACGCGGAGGCGTTCCCCCAGGCCACGACGCCGAGGCTCGGGACGGCCACGGCAGCGGCGATCGTCAGCCTGCTCATGGTCACCGTGGTGACGCTGGTCCTGCGCCGGCTGATGCGCCGCGATCCCGTCGAGTACTGAGAAAGGTCACAGCCCGTGCAAACCCAACGCCGGTCGAGCGGCCCGGTCAGACCGATCGCCACGGCGCTCGTCTGGTGCGTGGTGGCGGCGGACCTCCTGCTGATCGCCTGGATCGCGCTGACCTCGCTGCGCGGCAGCTCCGACATCCTCCGGCAGGCCTTCGCACTGCCGGCGCCGCCCCGCTTCGACAACTACGCCAGGGCCTTCCAGGACGGCGGCTTCGGGCCCGCGGCGTTCAACAGCGTCATCGCCGCGGTGGTCTCCTCCGTCCTCGCCGTCGTCATCGCCGCACCCTGCGCCTACGCGCTGGCACGCCGCCGCTCGCGGGTCTCCTCCGCACTCACGGTGTCCTTCGCGATGGGCCTCGGCGTGCCCGGCCAGGTGCTGGTGGTGCCGCTGTTCGTCGGCCTGGCCCAGGTGAACCTGCTGGACAGCCGGTTCGGCCTGATCCTGGTCTACGTCGGCCTGGCCATGCCCTTCACCGTGTTCGTCCTGACGGGGTTCTTCAGCGGGATCCCGACCGTGCTGGAGGAGGCCGCCGCCCTGGACGGCGCCGGGCCGCTGCGCACCTTCGTGCAGGTCGTGATCCCGGTCGCCCGCGGCGGCCTGATCACCGCGTTCCTGCTGCAGTTCATCAGCTCCTGGAACGAGACGCTGTTCGCCCTCGTCCTGACGCACAGCCAGGACCGGATCACCCTGCCGGTGGCGCTCTCCCAGTTCGTCGCCGCCGCGCAGCTCAACGGCATGGACTACGGCACGATGTTCGCCGGAGTCTGCATCATCCTCGCCCCGATGATCGCGCTCTTCTCCTGGCTGGGAACGCGGATCATCCAGGGCATGACCATGGGAATCGGCAAATGACCTCGACCCTGCGCACCGACGTCCTGCGGATCGAGGGGGCCGGAGACCCGGTCGGCACCCTCCCCATCCTGCACGGAATCCCGTCCCGGGTCGCCGACGGCGTCGGCATCGACGCCGAGATGCGCCGCAACCTCGCCTACGGAGCACCGCACTCGCTGCTGCCCTACACCCGGCAGGACGGCTACGACCGCACCCGCACCGAGCGCGAACTGCCCACCGTGGTGCTGGAGAACGACGTCCTCACCGCCACCTTCCTGCCCGGCTACGGCGGCCGCCTCTGGTCGCTGGTCCACCGGCCGAGCGGCCGCGAACTGCTCCACCGCAACCCGATCCTGCAGCCGGCCAACCTCGCGCTGCGGGACGCCTGGCCGGCCGGCGGCGTGGAGTGGAACCTCGGCACCACCGGCCACTGGCCGCTGACCTGCGAGCCGCTGCACGCGGTCCGCGCGAGCGCGCCGGACGGCACCCCGGTGCTGCGGATGTTCGCCTACGAGCGGCTGCGCGGCCTGATCCTGCGGATGGACACCTGGCTTCCGGCCGGCTCGCCGGTCCTGTTCGTCCACGTCGCCGTGCACAACCCGTCCACCGAGGAGGCCCCGGTCTACTGGTGGTCGAACATCGCCGTCCCGCAGGCCGCGGACGTACGGGTGCTCGCCCCGGCCGACCACGCCTTCCACTGCGACTACGTCAGCGAGCTCAGGCGCGTGCCGTTCCCGGCCGTCACGGGCGGGGAGCACAGCAGGGACCACAATAGGGACCACAGCTACCCCGGCCGGGCCGGTGCCGCCGCTGACTACTTCCTCGACCTCCCTGCCGGCGAACGCCGCTGGATCGCGGCCCTGGACGGGACCGGAGCAGGCCTGGTCCAGACCTCCACCGAGCGGCTGCGCGGCCGCAAGCTCTTCTGCTGGGGCACGGGCACCGGCGGCAGGCACTGGCAGGAGTGGCTGTCCGGGCCCGGCTCCGCGTACCTGGAGATCCAGGCCGGACTCGCCCGCACCCAGCTGGAGCACCTGCCGATGCCCGCCGGCGCGACCTGGTCCTGGGTCGAGGCGTACGGGATGCTCGAAACCGACCCCTCGGCCGTGCACGGGCCCTGGGAGCAGGCCCGGTCGGCCGCCGCCGACGCCCTCGACCTGCTCGTCCCGGCCGAAGGGCTGGAGCGGGCGCTCGCCCTGGCCGGCCAGTTCGGCGAGCCGCAGGAGGTCCTGGCGCAGGGCGACGGCTGGGCCGCCCTGGAGATCGAGGCGGGCAGCTTCGCCCCGTCACCCCTGCTGCCCTTCGGCGTGCCCGGCGCCCAACAGCAGCCCTGGCGGCACCTGTTGGCGACCGGCACCCTGCCGATCAGCGACCCGCCGGCCGCCCCCGTCACCGGAGCACGCTGGCGCGCACTGCTGGAGGAGGGCGCGAACGACTGGCACGCCCTCTACCACCTCGGCCTGGTCCGGCTCGCCGACGGCGAACCCGACGCGGCCCGCCGGGCGTGGCAGCGTTCGCTCGCCGAGCGGCGGTCGCCGTGGGCCCTGCGGGCGCTGGCCTTCCTGGCCGCCACGCCGGACGAAGCCGCGGACCTGATGGCCGAGGCACACCGACTGCGCCCCGACCTGAGGGAGTTGACCACCGAGGTGCTGGACGCCCTGCTGCGGGCCGACCGCGCGAAGGACGCCCTCGCCGCCATCCGGGCCCTGCCCGCCGCCGCCCGCGGCCACGGCCGGATCCGCCTGGCCGAGGCGGAGGCCGCGCACGCCCTCGGCGACCACGACCACGTCCGACGGTTGCTGGCCGAGGGGATCCGCGTCGACAACATGCGCGAGGGCGAGGTCTCCCTCGACACCCTCTGGCTGGCCGTCCACCCGGACCGGCCGGTCCCGCCGCACTACGACTTCCGGATGTCTCAGGGCTGAACCCGGTCGGTCGGCGTTCGTCGGCGCCAGGTCGGCGCCAAGGTCGACGAAGGTGTCTGTCGAAGCGGTCACTCCGGAGGCATGACCTCACAACCTCGCGACGGGTGTGCAACCTTTCCGCTGTCGCGGCGGTGAGTAGGGCAGAGCGACGGTCCGGCAGGGTCGTCGTGCGGACGGAAGAGGAAGCGGATGACCCTGAGCGCATTGCACATCCCGGTGGAGGAGGAACCTCCCCGGCCCGTCGAGGCAGCGGCACTGGCTGCCGTGACCGGCACCGACCGTTGGGGGCTCGACTTCGAGGAGTTCGCCGCCACCCGCTGGCGGCGGCTGGTGCGCACCGCCTACCTGCTCACCGGCGACCACCACGAGGCCGAGGACGTGGTGCAGGCGACCTTCGCGAAGGTCTTCCGGAGCTGGTCCCGGATCAGTCGCCTGGACGAGCCGGACGCCTACGTCCACCGGGCCCTGGTGAACAACAACCTGAGCCGTCACCGGCGGCGCCGGGTCAGGCAGTTGCTCGTGCCCGTCCTCCCCGACCGGGCGCACACCGCGGGCGGCGGCCACGGGGCCGTCGAGGAGCGCTCGGTGCTGCTCCAGGCGCTGGCGGAACTGCCGCCCCGCCAGCGGGCCGTGGTCGTCCTGCGGTACTGGGAGGACATGGGCGAGCAGCAGGTCGCCGAGGTGCTCGGCTGCTCGCTGGGCAATGTGAAGAGCCAGGCCAGCCGCGGCCTTTCGAAGCTGCGCGGCCATCCGGCCCTGGCCTCGTACGCAACGGAGGCAACGGAGGCAACGGACAGCGACAGCACCGGTCCGACGACCGGCAGCACGACCGACCGCACGAACGGAGGCGACAGGTGATGGACACCCAGCACATGGACACCGAGGACATGCTGCGCGGAGCGCTGCGGGACGAGGCGGACGGCCTCGCGGTGGGGGAGTGGACCGTCGGGCCCCTCCGGGAGCACGTCCGCCGGCAGCGGCGCGGGCGCCGGGTGGTGACGGGCGTGTCGGCCGTGGTGGCCGCGCTCGCGGTGGTGGCCGGTACGGGCGCGGTGCTGTCCGCGCAGCACGGGCCCCGGGCCGTCGGGCCGGCGGCGCAGGCCCCGCTGGTACCGGCGGAGCCGGCGCCCGAGCCGGTGGTGCTGGAGCCCGGTCAGCAGCTGCCGTTGGGCCGCCAGGACTGGTGGATGCAGCTGAAGGACCAGGAGATCTGCATCCACGACGCCCCCTCGTACAAGACCGGGCCGGGCTGCGGCGGATACTCCTGGGCGGCGGGTTCGACCGGGATGGCCATGCAGTACCTCGCGAACCTGCCGCAGGGCGAGGAGGGTCTGTACAACCTCGTCTACCACGGGCCCGGCCCGGTGGCCCGGATGACCGTGGAGCTGGGCGGCCGGGCCTACTGGGCCGCCGTCGTCACGCTCCCCGGCACCCCGGGCTACGCCACCGGCTACGCCTGGGCGCCCAGTCTCAGGGCGACCGGCGACCCGAAGATCTACCCGGCCGAGGGCGTCAGGATCACCGCGTACGACGCCCAGGGCGGGGTCCTGGCGACCAAGATCCTGACATCCTGACCGGTACCGCCAGTACTGCCGGTACCGCCGGTACCGCTGCTCGGCCGTCTGCGGTACTTCCGTGAGCGAACGTGTCCATGTCGGGGGTGCCGGAGCACCAGTCGTCCTTCTCGATCACACAATGTGACGGCCATGTCACGTGATCGAAAGGACCGACCTGTGGCACCCGCACACCGACGGAGACCGATCCCTCCCGGACGCCCCCGCAGACCCTCCCTCAGGCGCCCGCTCGGCGCGGCCCTCGCGCTCTCGCTGGCCGCCGGACCGCTGCTGCTGTCCGTACAGGCCTGGGCCGGCGAGAGCGCCGCGCCGCCGCCGAACCCGACCACCACCGCGAGGTCCGGCGGCGCCACCGACCAGCCGCCGGACCGGACGGACCGCCCGGGACCGGAGGCGC
Organism: Streptomyces sp. 1114.5; assembly: GCF_003635085.1. Taxonomy (NCBI): domain Bacteria; kingdom Bacillati; phylum Actinomycetota; class Actinomycetes; order Kitasatosporales; family Streptomycetaceae; genus Streptomyces; species Streptomyces sp. 1114.5. The sequence goes on along the minus strand of NZ_RBXE01000003.1, from coordinate 160,524 downwards.
CCCGGCTGGTCAGGCCGCTGCAGCGGGTGCCGGGGCTGACCATCATCGACGCGGACGCCTCCGCCAGCTCCACCCCGACCTTCGGCGAGCCGTCGATCGCGATCAACCCCGCCAACCCCCAGCAGATCGCCATCACCCGCTTCGGCCCCATCCCGGGATCGCGCTGGAACAACGCCGCCCAGCTGCTCTACTCCACCAACGGCGGCACCAGCTGGACCCCCGAGTCGGCCATCCCGGTCCCGCCGGGCGTCCCCGGCACCTCCGGCGGGCCGTGCGACCAGACGATCGACTACGGCCGCAACGGCACCCTCTACGGCACCTTCCTCACCTGCAACACCGGCGCCAACGTGGTGGTTACCGGCTCGACCACCGACCCCACCAAGGCCTCGTCGTGGGCGTGGAACAACCCCACGCCCACCACCACCCAGCTCACCACCGGCACGCACCCGTTCAACGACCAGCCCTGGCTGATCACCAACCCCGACACCGCCACCCCGACCCAGGACAACGTCTACGTCGGCTACCAGGACTTCAACGCCACCGGCACCACGGCCAGTCCGCACGACCGGGTGAACGTCGCCCGCAACCACGCCAGCCCGGTCGACTTCCCCGCCGCCAACGACGTGGGGGTCGGATCGGGGGCCCTGAACGACGGCATCAACGGCGGCCTCCGGCTGGCCGGCGACCCGCGCAACGGCGCCGTGTACGCCCTCTACCAGCAGGGCGGCAGCAACACGGTCAGCCAGCCCCAGCCCGTCACCATCAGGATCAACCGGTCCACCGACGGCGGCCGGACGTGGGACCTGGGCAACCCCCGCTCCCCCAGCACACCCCCGACCACGGCCACGGACGGCGTCACCGTCGCCTCGGTCAGCAGCGACCAGGGCAACCAGGGCTTCAAGTTCGGCGGGGTCAACGCGCTGATCGGCGGCATCCACCACGCCGCCGTCGACCCGACCAGCGGCGACGTGTTCGTCGCGTACGGCGTCGACGTCTCGGGCACCAACCAGATCCGGCTGCGCCGGCTCACCGACAACGGCGCGAACGACCTCACCATCGGCTCCGAGGTGAACGTCTCCACCTCGACGAACGCGGCGCTGCCGTCCGTCGCGGTGCTCAGCGACGGCACCGTCGGGGTCCTCTACCTGACCTCCGACGGCAACAACACCAACGGCTTCCCGATCTTCACCGCGCACCTCGCCCGGAGCTTCGACCACGGCGCCACCTTCACCGACTTCCAGCTGCGCTCCTACACCACGCCGGTGGGCACCGCCGGATTCCCCACCGAGCGGCTGTTCGGTGACTACGAGCAGCTCAAGGCGGTCGGCACCACCTTCTACGGCGCGTTCGTCGGCAACCTCAACGGCACCGGCCAGACCACGGCCCAGCCGACCGACACGATCTTCTTCAGCGTCCCGAAGACGGCGACCAGCTCGACGCTCACCTCCTCCGCCGACCCGTCCGTCTACGGGCAGCCGGTGACCTTCACCGCCACCGTCGTACCGACCCCGGACGGCGGAACGGTCACGTTCAAGGTCGACGGCACCCAACTCGGCAGCCCGGTGCCGGTCGACACCACGACCGGGAAGGCCACCTCGGCCGCCATCTCCTCGCTGACCGTCGGCGACCACACCGTCGAGGCCACCTACAGCGGTGACCTCGACTTCCAGGGCAACACGGCCATGAGCCTGACCCAGACCGTCACCCAGGCCTCCGTCACCACCACGCTCGCCTCCTCGGACGGCGGCCAGGCGGCCTTCGGACAGCCCGTCACCTTCACCGACACGGTCTGCCCGGCGCCCCCGAGCACCGACCCGGCCCTGCCGCCCTCCGGGACGGTGACGTTCCGGGACGGCTCCACCGTGCTCGGCACCGGTACCCTCGCCCCCGGTGGCGGCGCCCACTGCGGTCAGACCCAGGTGACCTTCGCCGACCTGCTCCCCGGCAGCCACACGATCACCGCGCAGTACAGCGGTGACGGCAACTTCCTGGCGGGCGGGCCGGAAACCCTCACCGAGATGGTGACCTGCGCCAACGTCATCACCGGTGACGTCCGCGGCGGCGTGGACGCGACCGCGCCGAGCACCTGCGTCATCGACGCCACCGTGCACGGGTCGGTCCACGGCGCGGCCGGCGGGGCCCTGTTCATCGGCCACTCCACCGTCTTCGGCGATGTGCACTCCGAGCACGGCACGCTCTTCGCCATGTGCGGCTCCACCTCCACCGGCACGGTGGAGGTGGGTGGTGCGAGCGGGTTCGTCCTCGTCGGCGACCCGGGTGACGACCGCTGCACCGGCAACCGGGTCAACGGCTCCGTCCACCTCATCGACAACCACGCGGGCGCCGAGCTGATCGCCAACCGGATCGGCGGCTCGGTCGAGGTCAACGGCACGACCGGCACCGGTCCGTTCCCCGAGGACACCCAGGCCGAGATCGAGGGCAACACGATCGGTGGCTCGCTCCACTGCACCGGCAACAACCCGCCGCCGACCAACGGCGGTCACCCCAACACCGTCCACGGCACGCGCACCGGGCAGTGCGCCAATCTGTGAACCGGTGAACCGGTGAACCGGTAAGTCGATCCGAGTCGACCCGAGGGGTCCGGCGCCGCGCGCCGGGCCCCTCGGCATGCCCGCCCCCGTACCCGCCCGGAATCTGTCGATCAGCCGGAGTTTCCCGGTTTCGGTGGCGCCCGGCCGGCCGCTGAGGGATCGTCGGTCAACGACGCCCAACCGGGCGGGCAGCGTCAGGTCGACGCCGAAAGGGGTGCCGTGGTGCAGCAGACGTGGACGACGGACGAGTTCGGAACCTCGCACGAAGGCAGGGTCGGCGTGCTCCTGGCCGACGGCACCACCCCACGCCCGGTCACCTACCCGACGGCGAGCGGCGGCGGCGGATCGAGTACGTCGTACTGGACGGCCTACACCGGAGACCGCTTCGGCCTCGCCCCCAGGGCGCACGCGCTGCGCCCGGTCTGCTCCTGCGGGTGGACCGGACCCGAGCACCGGGTCGACTGGCCCGAGCCCGACGAGGAGGGCGAGGACGGCAAGGCGGAGTTCGGCGACCAGGCCTACGACGCGGCCGACGCCTGCCAGGACGAATGGGACGAGCACATCGCCGAGGTGGAGCGGTCGACGGTGCCCCTTCCCGAGGCGGTCACCGAACTCCTGCGCCGGCTGGGCGAGGAGATCGAGACCCTGGGGGACAGCTCCCCGCTGGCGGCCCTGCGGGCGGCCCACCAGCTGGAGGTGACGGCCAAACAGGCCGGCTACTGGCCCGCCTGCGCGGTCCGGCGCGAGGTCAGCCGCGAGCGGGCCGCGGCCGCCCTCGGCCTCGACGAGGACGGCGTCCGCCGCCTGCTGTCCCACTTCGACGGCGCGGACTTCTACAGCTGACCCCACGGTTGACCTGGGCGGCCAACCGACCGACCGGCCCCGCGCGCCGCCCGGGCCGTCAGGCCGGCGGGTCCGCGACCAGGACGACGTCGAGGCGGCGGGGGCCGTGGACGCCTTCCACCCGGTCGAGTTCGATGTCGCTGGTGGCGGAGGGCCCGGAGATCCAGGTCTGCGGGCGGGCGGGGTCGAGCCGGGGGAGGGCGCGGGGCAGGGAGGCGACGACCTGCTCGGCGCGGACCACGCAGACGTGGTGGTCCGGGACGAGGCTGAGGATGCGCCGGCCCTGGCCGGGGCCGGCGTCCAGGACGATGGTGCCGGTCTCGGCGACGGCGAGGGTGCAGCCGGTCAGTGCGCTGTCGATGCGGTCCAGCACTTCGGCCGTGAGCGCCGACCCGTCGGTCCCGTCGGTTCTGTCGGTGTGCAGGCGAACGTCGCCGACGGCCGACAGCCAGCCGGCGGGCAGGTCGGCGGGGACGGCCAGCGAGCGGGTGCCGTGTTCGCGCAGCAGGCGGCCGATCACCTCGGGGAGCTCGCGGGTGGTGGCGCGGTGGACGTGGGCCCGGTAGTCGGCCAGGTTCTCGGCCAGCGCGGCGAGCAGGGTCGGACGGTCCTCGGGCAGGTGCGCCGGGAGGTACGGGCGGCGCAGCGGCGGGTCCTCCGCGGCGGGGGAGTCGGCGCCCGCGGGGACGTCGGCGAGGGCGGTGCGGATGCGGGCGAGGACCCGTGCGCGGGAGTCGTTCGTCACGGGGTGTTCTCCTGTCCTCGGTTCTGTGTCCACCAGTCGCGGAAGGACCGTTCGGGCAGCTTCGGCAGGTCGCGGGTGTCGCTCCAGGCCTTGGCCGGGCCGGGCAGCGGCAGCCGGCGGGGCTGGAGGCGGCGGGTGCGGGCGGCCGCGCGCAGCGCCGTGCGGTAGGCCGCCGGGTGGTCGAGCAGCCAGGTCGCGGCCCGTACGGCGGCCCGCTCGGCGCGGTGGGCCCGGCGGCCGGCCCCGTGCTCGGCGACCTGTTCGCGCAGGTGGACCAGTACCTCGGGGATGTCGATGGCGACCGGGCAGACCTCGTAGCACGCCCCGCAGAGGGTGGAGGCGTACGGCAGTGAGGCGTCCACCTCGCTGGTCAGGCCGCGCAGTTGGGGCGTGAGGATGGCGCCGATCGGCCCCGGGTAGGGGGAGCCGTAGGCGTGGCCGCCGGCCCGCTCGTACACCGGGCAGACGTTGAGGCAGGCGGAGCAGCGGATGCAGCGCAGCGCCTGCCGGCCGATCTCGTCGGCGAGGGTGTCGGTGCGGCCGTTGTCGAGCAGGACGAGGTGGAAGTCGCGCGGCCCGTCGCCGTCCGTGGTGCCGGTCCAGATCGAGGTGTACGGGTTCATCCGCTCGGCGGTGGAGGAGCGGGGCAGCAGTTGGAGGAAGACCTCCAGGTCCTGCCAGGTGGGGATCACCTTCTCGATGCCGACGACGGAGATCAGCGTCTCGGGCAGGGTCAGGCACATCCGCCCGTTGCCCTCGGACTCCACCACCACCAGGCTGCCGGTCTCCGCGACGATGAAGTTGGCGCCGGAGACGGCGACCTTCGCGCGCAGGAACTTCTCGCGCAGGTGCAGCCGGGCGGCCTCGGCCAGTTCGGCGGGCGAGTCGGTCAGGCCTTCGGGCGCGGGCCGGCCCCAACGGCCCATCGCCTCCCGGAAGATGTCGCGGATCTCGCCGCGGTTGCGGTGGATCGCGGGGACCAGGATGTGCGAGGGCAGGTCGTCGCCCAACTGCACGATCAGCTCGGCCAGGTCGGTCTCGTACGCGGTGATGCCCTCGGCGGCCAGCGCCTCGTTCAGGCCGATCTCCTGGGTCGCCATCGACTTGACCTTGACCACCTCGCGCTCGCCGGTGGCCTTGACCAGCTCGGCGACGATCCGGTTGGCCTCGGCCGCGTCCGCCGCCCAGTGGACGGTGCCGCCGGCGGCGGTGACGGCGGCCTCCGCCTGCAGCAGGTAGTGGTCGAGCCGGTGCAGCGTACGGTCCTTGATCTCCTTGCCGGCTTGGCGCAGTTGTGCCCAGTCGGCGAGTTCGCTGACCGCCCTGGCGCGCTTGTCGCGGATGGTGTGGGTGGCGTGGGTGAGGTTGGCGCGCAGCTGCGCGTTGCGGGTCGAGACGGCGGCGGCCTTCGGGAAGGCGGGCATGCCGAGGTAGGTGCCGGTCATGCCAGGGGCTCCGTCTCGGTGGAGGCGAGGATCTCGGCGAGGTGGACGGTGCGCAGCGGCGCGTCCTGGCGGCGCAGGGTGGCGCCGAGGTGCATCAGGCAGGAGTTGTCGGCGCCGCAGAGCACGTCGGCGCCGGTGCCGAGGGCGTTGCGGATCTTGTCCGCGCCCATCGCGGCGGACACGGCCGGGTTCTTGACCGCGAAGGTGCCGCCGAAGCCGCAGCACTCCTCGGCGCCCGGCAGCTCCACCAGCGTGAGCCCGCGGACCGCTCGCAGCAGCCGTAGCGGCCGGTCGCCCAGGCCGAGCATCCGCAGGCCGTGGCAGGAGGGGTGGTAGGTGACGGTGTGCGGGTAGTACGCGCCGACGTCGGTGACGCCGAGCACGTCGACCAGGAACTCGGTCAGCTCGTACACCCGGCCGGGCAGCGACTCGGTCTCGGGCAGGCCGAGCTTGGGGTAGTTGTCCCGGATCATCGCCGCGCAGGAGCCGGACGGGGTGACGACGTGGTCGTAGCCGGCGAAGGCGGCGGCGGTGCGGCGGGCCAAGGGCTCGGCCTCGCGCCGGTAGCCGGTGTTGAACTGGGGCTGCCCGCAACAGGTCTGGGCCTGCGGGAAGTCGACCTCGACACCGAGCCGTTCCAGCAGCCGCACCACCGCCCGGCCGGTGTCCGGGTACACGGCGTCGTTGACGCACGTGACGAAGAGTGCGATCCGCACGGCGGCTGTCCCTTCCACCCAGGGTCGTAGCTTGGTCTGACCATACGATGGTCACCGCGCTCTGCGGGCGTCTTCACTCGGACAGGGGCTTGTGTGCCGAAGCGGTTGGCCGTGAAATGGTGCGGTTACCAACTGTGATCGATCCGGCACTCTGCGAGGGCGTTGATGATCCCATGGGCGCCCCCGTCCAGGTGCACCCCCCTGGACGGCCGGACGGGCGAACGCGTCGTGCCGCATTCCAGCAAACCCGACGTTCATGCGGGCGAGCAGCTGACACGGGGCAAGGTGGGCCGATTCGGCACGGGCTCCGCCGGGCTGATCGTCCGCAAGACCGGGGGCCAGGGCCGGTACGTCCTCACCTGCGGCCACGTCCTCGGCAAGTCACCGCCGGACGGTACGTCGGCGGAGTTCAACCTGGTGTACTCGCCCGAGTTGAGCAAATGCTGTGGCTACGAGTGCAGCAACCCGATCGGGAGCGTCGTGCCCGGGACGCTGCCGAAAGTCAAGAGCGATTCCATCCAGAACATGATCAAGATCGGCCAGGTCAACTTCGCCGTGGACGCCGCGCTCGTCGAGCTGGACCCCAAGACCGAGGCGACGAACGATGTGCCGAAGATCGGGAGGATCTCCCGTGTGCGCGACCTCATCTCCGAGTGGTCACTCTCCAGCGCCCAACCGACCGCGGGGGACCTGCCGCCGGAACGCCAGATCGCGGTGCGGAAGTACGGCGCGAAGACCGGCCTCACCACGGGCAAGATCATGGCGCTGCGGGAGGTGCCGATCAAGGAGGAGTCCGGCAACGGCCAGATCACCGGGCAGGCGTGGCTGTTCGAGGTCCAGGTGGTGGCGTCGGCGGGCCAACAGTCGGTCCACGAGTACATGCTGGACATGGCGCGGCATCTGGCCGAGGACCCCACCAGCACCCCGAACAGCATCGCCGCGCGGTTCGCCGGTTCGGGACTGACCGTCACGCTCGGGGGTTCCGCCGACAGTCCCACGCTCGTGGTCAAGGGCGCGCAGTTCTCCCAGCCGGGCGACTCGGGCGCACCGGTCGTCGACGGCGACGGCAAGGTCGTCGGCATCCTCACCAGCGGTGTCCGGCAGGACATCTTCGTGGTCGGGCAGCACGACGCCGTCGAAATCCTGACCGGCCAGTCCCACGTCCTCTTCCTCGACCCGGTGTTCAGGTTCCTGCAGGTGGAACTGCTGCCGCCCGCGCTGAGTTCCGCGGGCCGCCCCGTCGCGGTACCCGGCATGCCCATCACCCGTACCCGGCCCGTGGACTGGTCGGCCGTCAGGACCGCCTGGGCGGCGGTGGAGGGCAGCGAACTCGGCGCCCGGCTGGGAGCGCTGGTCCGCCGCCACATGCACGAGGTGCGCCACCTGGTGCACCACAACCGCCGGGTGATGGTGACCTGGCACCGCTGCAAGGGGCCCGCCTTCGTCAACATCGCCCTGAACACCGCCGACCAGCCGCGGTGGCCGCTGCCCGCCGAGGTCGACGGCGTCACTCCGCTCCAGGCGCTGCACGCGATGAGGGACGTGCTCCTCGCCGAGGGCAGCGCCTCCCTGCGCGCCGACATCGCCGAACACCAGGAGCGGGTGCTCGACCTCGCCGGACGCACCACGTCCATCCTCGACCTCCTCCTGGAACCGGCGCCGGCCACGCCCCCGGCGGCCGTACGCATCGTGAACTCGCGCGGGGTGCCCGGCGTGGCCGGCGCTCTGGTCCGCGACCCACGGGGCGTCACGTACCTCCTGGCAAGCCATCACGTCGTCTTCGGAGCCGGAGCGGAGGAGGGCGACCCGGTGTGGGCCCTGCCTCCCTCGGCCGACCTCGTCGACCCTGTCGACCGCGCCGAGCCGGCCCTGCTCGGCCGCGCCCGGCGCGGGCACCTGGGACTGGTGGAGTCCGCCGGGCGGGACTGCTTCGTGGACGGCGCGCTCATCGAACTGGACCTCGTCGCGGAGCAGCCCGCATGGTTGCGCGACACGCTCGCGGGCGCCTGGCCCACCGCGGCCGGGCGGGCTGAGCCCGGCACCGCGGTGCACAAGAGGGGCGCAGCCACCGGCCTGACGCAGGGCACCGTGCTCGATGTCGCCTACCCGGACCGGCCCTTCATCGACGGGCGCGAATGGACCGCCCCGGGTCAGCTGCTGGTCGCGTCCCGGGACCCGGGCCGGGCCTTCTCGGCGCCGGGCGACTCGGGCGCCCCGCTCCTGGACGACCGGGGGCACCTGCTCGGCCTGCTGTGGGGCGCCACTGCGGCTGGTGACGGCGTCGCCTGCCCGGCGGAGCCCCTGCTGCACCACCTCGGCGTCGATGCCGTGGGGGCGTTGCGAACCGGCGCCGCCGCCCAGGACGCACCGCGACCGGAGGAGTCCGTATGACGTCCGCGCCCCAGACCGCCGACGCGCCCTTCGTCATGGCCGGCGCCAGCATCGAGACCAACCACAACAAAGGCGAGGGCTCCCTCGGCTGCTTCGCGCAGGACAGCAGCGGCAGGACCGTCCTGCTGAGCTGCTCCCACGTCCTGTTCCCGGCCTTCCGGATCATCGACGACCTCACCGTCTACACACCGAAATTCAGCAGATGCTGTTCCAACGGCGTGCGGATCGGCACGCCCGTCTTCGACCGGACCGTCAAGGCCCAATCCACAGGCAACAACGAGTGGGTGGGCGGCTACCACGACGGCACGTGGACCGGCGGCTTCAACTGGATTCCGGCGGTGCAGGCCAGCGAGGTCGACTGTGCCATGGCGAGACTGAACCCCGGAGTGAAGTTCCACAACGCCTGGCAGGTCGACCTCGGCGGCTCGACGACCACCATCCCCCTCAAGGGAGCCGTCACCCAAGGGGACGGCATCGTCCCGGGGCCCCCACTGGGCACGCTGCCGAGCAGCCAGCAGTACGTCCGGACCTACAACGCCGTCAACGGCCGGCTGAGGTTCGGCACGATGGTCAGAAACCCGGACGCCACCGGCGCCAGTCCGCTCATCTTCACGAACACGATCTTCGATCCCAAGACCGACCACAAGGCAGGGATCAAGCCGAACGTGAACCAGTTCATGATCCTGCCCAGGCCGAGCCCCGTCCCCGGCCAGTCGCTGAACGACAGTTATCGCAACGGCGAGGAACTGGCCTTCGAGGAAGGCGACTCGGGCAGCATGGTGATCAACCAGGACAACATGATCATCGCCATGATCATCCGCGTCGCCCCGATCGACCTGTTCGTCAAGATCGACCGCAGCGCCATCGAGTTCGCCAGCATCGGAAACATCGCGATCGCCACCCCCATCGCCAAGGTGCTCAGCCACCTCAAGCTGTCGATCCCCGCGGCCGACCAGGGCTGGTCGGGCACCGTCCCCAGCGCCGGAAGTCCGTCCCCCGTCCTGCTGCGGGGGCCCGGGGCAGTTGCCGACCAGGCCCGGCGGCGCACCGCGGAGGACCTGCGGACGCACCTGCGCACCAGCGTGCTCGGCCGACTCCTGCTGGGCAAGATCCCGCAGCACCAGAAGGAGGTGCGGCGGCTGTTGACCTCCGTTCGCCAGGTGACCGCGACCTGGCACGCCCTGCAGGGGCCGGCCTTCTTTCACCACTGCGTGCGGGGCGCCGAGCTGCCCGGGCATCCGATCCCGGACCGCATCAACGGCGTCAGCCGTGCCCAACTGGCCGACGGAATACTGTCGTTGATCATCCAGCACGCCAGCCCGCCGCTGCGCCGGGACCTGGAACGCTACGGACGGCGGATCATCGACGCGCTGCTGTCGGTGGACACCCTGCACGACGTGCCCGGGGCACTCGCCGGCCGGCGGAGCGGGTCATGACGAGCCGGCGCGGCACGCTGGAGGCCCTGGCCGGCCAGCTCTGCACGCTGCTGTCCCCGCTGACCGGCCTGAGCCAGCAGGGCGCCCGGCAGTTCCTCGCCGAGGTCGGTCTGCCGCTGACCGACGCCCAGGCGGCGACGCTCGCTCCGACCCTGAGCACCACCACCGGCGCCGTCGGATTCCTGACCGAACTGCTCGACACCCTGCAAGCCGCGATCACCGCGGAACAGTGGGGCGACGTCCTGCGGCAGCTCGTGCAGATCGGCGGGCAGATCAACACGGTCGTCTCCGGATTCGACGGGCTCAGGACCGCGCTGGCCGCGCTGAACCTGCCGGGCGCCGACCAGATCCTCCCGAACCTGCCGGAACGACTGTTCAACCTGCTGCTCGTCAAACACCTCGGCGGTGACCAGGGCGTCGACGAACTCCTCGAATTCTCCGGTGTCCTGGTGCGCACGGACCACAACACCGGCCTGTTCGACCCGCAGAAGCCGTTCTTCACCGAGAACACCCTGCACCTGGAGCGCATCGGCGGGTGGCTGCAGAATCCGCCGGCGCAGCTGGGCGCCCTGTACGACTGGGGCACACCGGGCTTCGACGGCCTGAAGATCCTCACCGTGCTCGACCGGCTGGCCGCCCACGCCGGGCTGCCCTCACTCCTGGACACCACCACCACGCCCCCCACCCTCGACCTGGTGTTCGCGGTCCTCGCACCGCGCACCGACCTCCCGGCGCACGGCATCGCCCTCGCACTGCCGACGGGTCTGGCCAAGGGCACGCAGGAGCAGTCCGACGCGGCCTGGACGCTCACGGTGAGCCTGGACGCGGACGTGCCGGCCGGAACCACGCTCGTCCTGCGGCCCGGTTCGTCCAAGGTCGAGCCCCCGCCGGGGGCGACCGTCTCGGCGACGGCGGAGGTCGCCCACAGCTACCGCCGCACACCGGACGACCCGCTGCTGCTGCTGTCGCTCCCCGGCGGCAGCAGGGTGTCGGTCGAGCAGGTCGACTCCACCGTGCGCCTGCAGGCCCGGCCGGACGGCAGCCTCGACATCGGACTCGGCCTCCGGCTCCAGCGCGGCAAGGTCCTCATCACCCTCGGCGGCGACAGCGACGGCTTCCTCGCGACCCTGCTGAAGGACGTGCGCATCGAGAGCGGCTTCGAGCTGGGCGCCCGGTTCACGGTGGCCGACGGCCTGCGCTTCGAGGGCAGCGGCGGCCTGGAGGTGCAACTGGCCTCCCACGTCGGGCTGGGCCCCGTCGACCTCAGCGCGCTCACCCTGACCGTGGGCATCAAGGACAGCACCTTCGCCCTCGGCCTGACCGCCGACGTCAAGGGGAGCCTCGGCCCCGTCACGGCGGTCGTCCAGGGCCTGGGCACCGACATCCCCCTCGTCCTCGCCCCGCTGGGCAAGGGCAATCTCGGGCCGGTCGACGTCCGCCCGGACTTCCGGCCCCCGACCGGCGCCGGCCTCGCCCTCGACCTCCAGTTCGTCAGCGGCGGCGGCTTCCTGAGCTACGACCCGGCCCGCGGCGAGTACGCCGGGGCCCTGGCCCTGCGCCTGGCCGGATTCATCGACGTCAAGGCGATCGGACTCATCTCGACCCGGATGCCCGACGGAACCACGGGCTTCTCCCTGCTACTGGTGCTGACGGCCGAGTTCGGCGGGATCGGCCTGCAACTCGGATACGGGTTCACCCTGCTCGCGGTCGGCGGGCTGCTCGGCCTCAACCGGGCCATGAACCTGACCGCCCTGACGGAAGGCGTCCGCACCGGCGCCATCGAGTCGGTGATGTTCCCCAAGGACGTGGTGGCCAACGCGCCGCGCATCCTCAGCGACCTGCGCGCCTTCTTCCCCCCGCGCGAGGGGACGTTCCTGGTCGGTCCGATGGCGAAGATCGGCTGGGGCACCCCCACCCTGATCAGCGTCTCCCTCGGCGTCATCGTCGAGATCCCCGGGAACATCGCCATCCTCGGCGTCCTGCGGTGCGTCCTGCCCGCCGAGGAGCTGCCCCTGCTGGTCCTCCAGGTCGAGTTCGTCGGCGCGATCGAGTTCGACAAGCAACGGCTCTGGTTCTACGCCCAGTTGTTCGAGTCGCGGATCCTGATGATGACCATCGAGGGCGGGATGGGCCTGCTCGTCGGCTGGGGCGGGGGAGACCTCGTCCTGTCCGTCGGCGGCTTCCATCCGTCGTTCCGCCCGCCGCCGCTGCCCTTCCCGGTCCCGCCGCGGATCTCGGTCGACATCATCAACCAGCCCTTCGCCCGCATCCGGGTCAGCGGCTACTTCGCGGTCACCAGCAACACCGTGCAGTTCGGCGCCCAGGCCGAACTCGTCCTGGGCTTCGACGACTTCGGCCTCCAGGGACACCTGGCCTTCGACGCCCTGTTCCGGTTCTCCCCGTTCGCCTTCACCATCGCCATCGCCGCCGACTTCACCCTGAAGGCCTTCGGCGTCGGCGTCTTCGGCGTCCACCTCCAGCTCCAGCTGGAGGGCCCCGCGCCCTGGCGGGCCCACGGCCGCGGATCGATCTCGCTGCTCTTCTTCGAGATCTCCGCGAACTTCGACCTGACCTGGGGCGACAGCCACAACCCCACGCTGCCTCCGGTCGATGCCCTCGCCCTGCTCGGCGACGAGCTCGGCAAGGTGGAGGGCTGGCGGACCGAGCTGCCCACCGGCGGCACCCAGGCCCTGGTCAACCTGCGCACCCTGCCCGCCACGGACACCCTGGTCCTGCACCCGCTCGGCACGCTGTTCATCCGCCAGCGGGTGATCCCGCTGAACGTGCGCCTGGACCGGGTCGGCGCCCAGCGGCCGCTCGCCGGACACCGCTTCGCCGTCGCCCCGGCCCCGGACAGCGGCCTGGTGCAGGCCTCGCTCACCACCGAGCGGTTCGCCATGGCCCAGTTCCAGGACATGGACGACGCGGCGAAACTGAGCCGCCCCGCCTACGAGGACCAGGACGCCGGGCTGGAGCTGGCCCCCGTCCAGGGGGCGCTCGCCTCCGCCCGCGCCGCCCGGCGCAGCGCCCGGTACGAGATGATCGTGATCGACAGCAGGCGCCGCCCCGCAACCCTCAGGGCCGAAGGCCGGGCACGCATCCCGGGCCCGCCCGCGCCGGCGGCGGCCAAGCGGCTGTACGCCGTCAGCCCGGCCGTGTTCCAGCAGCTGCTCGGCGGCAGCAGCACCGGCCGGTCCTCGCTCTCCCAGCACGAGGCGACCCTGCGCCGGCCGTTCGCCGACGACACCCTGCGGGTGACCGGGCCGCGCTACGTCGTCGCGTACCGGCGCAACAACCGGAGGGCGTTCTCCTCCGGCACACTCGCCTTCGCCGACGCCCCGGCCGGGTACCTCAGCCAGGCCGCCGCGGCCGACGCGCTCGCCGCGATGGAGGACGCCGACCCGCGCCGGCAGGGCACCCTGCACGTCATCCCCGAGTCGGAGACGGTGGGCACACCGGCCGCTTCCGGCGGATGGACGGGCGCGGCGAACCTCCCGGCAGCCCTCGCGGCCGACACGGCCACCGACACCGCCGTCCTGCTGACCACGGGCCGGGTCCTGCTGGCCGGCGGCACCGACGGGACCGGAGGCGCACGGACCGACAGCCTCCTGTTCGACCCGGTCACCGGCACCTGGACCCAGGCGGACCGGCTGCGCACCGGCCGCACCCGGCACGGCCTGGTCAGGCTCGGCAGCGGCGCCGTCCTGGCCGTCGGCGGGCTCGGCGCGGACGGCACGGCCCTGAAGTCCGCCGAGACCTACGACCCCGTCGCCGGGACCTGGTCGACGCTCCCCGGGGCCATGAAGACCGCCCGGTACGGGCACTCCGTCACGCTCCTCGCCTCCCGGCACGTCCTCGTCGCGGGCGGCACCGGCACCCGCGGACAGGACCCCGTCGCCCTGGCCTCCGCCGAGCTGTTCGACCCCGCCACCGGCACCTGGAGCGCCGCCAGGCCGATGACGGACGCCCGCACGGGGCACCAGGCGGTGGCGCTGAAGAACGGCTCCGTCCTGGTCGTCGGAGGCACGGTGTCCACCGGCCGCGGCCCCGCGGCCCTCGCCTACTGCGAGCTGTACGACCCCGGCACCGACACCTGGACGCCCACCGGCAGTCTCACCACGGCACGCGCCGGCCACCAGGCGACCCTCCTGCCCGACGGCCGCGTCCTGGTCACCGGCGGTGACGCTGCCACCGGCCGTCCCCGCGGCAGGTACCGCGCCGGCAGCCTGGCCACCGCCGAACTCTACGACCCCACCACCGGTCAGTGGACCCCGGCCGCCGCGCTGCCCGGCGGGCGCAGCCGGCACCGGGCCGTGCTGCTGTCCACCGGCAGGGTCCTCGTCCTCGGAGGGACCGGCGCACCGGGCGACCACGCGGGGTACCGCAGCACGGTCGCCTACGACCCCGCCGCGGACACCTGGTCCCCGAGCGGTGGACTGGCCACCGGCCGCTGGGACTTCACCGCCCTGGTGCTCTCCGACGGACGGGTCATTGCCACCGGCGGCCGCGTCACGGCCGGCACGGCGGCACCCGCAGGCGTGGACGTCCTGACGGACACCGCCGAGATCTTCACCCCGTGAACGCATCGACAGGTATGCATCGACGACGAAGGGTTTCGCGCCCATGACCAGTACCCTCGTGGCGGCGACCGGGAAGTGGACGGCAACCGGCGACCTGCCCGCAGGCGCCGGCTGGTACGGCCGGCACGACAACGCGATCGTGCTGACCGGCACCAAGGTCCTCGTCGTGGGCGGCTCCGACGGATCGGCCGCAGCCCTCGCCCGCGCCGCCGTCTACGACCACACCACCAAGGCCTGGACCGCCACCGGCAGCCTGCAGACACCCCGCCGGCTGCACAGCGCGACCCGGCTGTCCGACGGCAGGGTCCTGGTCGCCGGCGGCATCAGCGGAACCGCCCAGTTCCCGGCCCCCGGCCTGGCCGCGGCGGAGATCTACGACCCGACGACGGGCACCTGGACCAGCACCGGGAGCATGCGCACCGCGCGGTGGGGACACAGCGCCGTCCTCGTCGGCACCAAGGTCCTCGTCGCGGGCGGGACGACGATCCGGTCCGCCCAGTCGGTCAAGGCCCTGAACTCCGCCGAGCTGTTCGACCCGGCCACCGGCACCTGGACGGACGCGGCACCGATGACCGACGCCCGCAGCGGGCACCCGGCGGTCGTGCTGGCCAACGGCCGGGTGCTGGTCGTCGGCGGCACCCTGCCCACGGCCCGCGACGAGGACACCGCACTGGCGTACTGCGAACTCTTCGACCCCACCGCCGGCACCTGGAGCCCGACCGGCGCCCTCCTCGCCCCCCGCGCCGACCACCAGGCCACCGCGCTCTCCGCCGGAGCCGCGGTGCTCGTCACCGGCGGACGAGCGCCGGGCGGCCCCGGCGACGGCACCTTCGACCCGTTCAGCCGGGCCGGGGCGGAGCTGTACAGCCAGGACACCGGGACGTGGACGGCCGTACCGGACATGCCCGGCGGTCGCGCCCTGCACCGCGCCGTCCCCCTCGGTGCGACGCAGGTCCTGGTCGTGGGAGGCGGCGACGGCGGGGGAGACGACGTCGGCTTCGCGAGCGCGGCCCTCTTCGACGCCACGACGCGCAGCTGGAGCACGGCGGCAGGGCTCACCATCGGCCGGTTCGCGTTCGCCGCCGCACCCCTGACGGACAAACTGGTGCTGGTCGCCGGCGGCGTCGTACGCTCCGGTCAGGCCGCGGCCGGCCCCGACCCCCAGGAACTGACCGTCAAGGCGGAGTTCTTCGACCTGGCCGCGGCGGCCACCGCGTGACGGCCAACGGCTACACGTTCCTGCCCTGGCTCCGGTCGGGCATCGCCACCAGGATCACCACCGACCCGGGGACCGCTGTACGGGCGAGCGTCCCGGTCGCGCTGCGGGTCACCGCGGAGGACGGCGCCGGTGCGGGGCCGCTCAGCCGCGACGTGCAACGCACCGTGCAGATCTACGGCCCCGGCGACGTCATCGGCATCGATCCGCGCGCCGTCTCGCGCACCGAGCCGCGGTCCTGGATCACCAACATGGAACCCAACTACCTCGCCCACATCGAGTTCCAGGACGAGGACTTCCCCTGGCGCTACAGCCCCGCCGCCCCCGACGCCACCACCCGGCGGCTCAAGCCCTGGCTGGCACTGGTCGTGCTCGCGGCAGGGCCCGACTCCCGCTCCACCGACGGCGCCGAGTTCACCGACGGCAGGGCCGCCGGCCGGCCACTGCCGTACATCGCCGTGAGCAACCAGAGCGTGCTGCCGCCGCCCGAGCAGCTGGGCGCCTGGTCACACGTCCACGTCAACGGAGCGCTCGACTCACCCGTGGTCTCCGAGGACATGGGCAGCGTGCTGCCCGCACTCGCCCAGGTGCTGCGCAGCAACGCCGACCACGCGTGCGCCCGGCTGCTGTGCCCGCGTCGACTGAACCCGGACACCGCCTACCACGCCTTCCTCGTACCCGCCTTCGAGACCGGACGCCTCGCCGGCCTTGGGCTGGACCCGGCCGCCGCGCCGGGCGCCCTCCACCCCAGCTGGGGGAAGGCGTACAACGGTCAGCAGGCCGTGGGGCAACTGCCGTACTACCACCGCTGGTTCTTCTCCACCGGCAGTGCGGGCGACTTCGAGTACCTGGTCCGGCTGCTGGACCCGGTGCCCAAACTGGACCCCAGCGTCGGCCGACGGGACCTCGACGTGCACCGGCAGGCGGGGCCCGGACTGCCCGGCATCACCGTGCCCACGGCGCTCGCAGGCATCCTCAAGCTCGGTGGGGCGCTGCAGCAGCCGGAGCGTCCGAGCGACGACTACGACAACTGGGACGACCTCCAGCGGCTCGGATTCCACTACCCGCACCCGTTCCAGCAGGCTCTGGCCGGTCTGATCAACCTGGCCGACGACTACCTCACCCAGACTCCGGCCACCGCCCACCACAACCTGGCGACCACGCTCGCCGCCGCAAGCGTCGGCGCCGGCGACCCGGTGATCAGCCCGCCGCTGTACGGACGCTGGCACGCACCGGCCTCGCGCCTGCTGACCGAACGCGACGGCAGCCCCGTCGCCGACCAGCGCAACTGGGTGCACCGGCTCAACCTCGACCCGAGGTTCCGGGTGGCGGCCGGCCTCGGGGCCCAGGTGGTGCAGAAGCGGCAGGAGGAGTTCATGCAGGCCGCCTGGGCCCAGGTCGGCGAGGTGCTGGCCGCCAACGCGCGCATCCGGGCCGCGCAGCTGGCCCGCGAAGTGAGCACCGTCCTGCAGAACAAGCATCTGGAACCGCCGGCCGCGGCCCTGGCGCGGACCCCCGCGTCGGGGCGGGCGCTCACCCTGACCGCGCCGTCCCATTCCCGCGTCGTCACGACCACGCAGGACCCGGGAACGGCGAACGGACGGTCGGCGGGAAGCGCCGAACAGGTCGCCGTCGGCTTCCACCTGTCGGGGAGCAGGGTCGCCGCCGCCCCGGCGTCCGCGCCGATGCGCCGCCTCACCCGGCCCGGTTCACGGCTCATGCGCGGACTGAAGTTCACCGCGGACCAGCCGCCGGAGGCCCTGATCCCCAAGATGGACGCGGACACCGCAGGGGTCACGGCCGCACCCCCCAAGGTGCGACCGGCTTCCGTGATCACGCCCACCCGGCTCGACCAGGTGCTCCACCCGACTCCGGCCGCCACCGCCACCGCCACGGCCACCGGGACCGACCCGGTCGACCAGCTGCCCACCAGCCACGACTTCGTCCTGACGCTCCCCGGGGACACCTTCGTCCCCTCTCCGGGCGGTGCGGACAGCCCCGAGGCGCAGTCCTTCAAGCAGGCGCTGCACGAGATCTACCAGGGCTACGCGGACGCCGCACTGGGCGGCCGCAGCGACGGACGCCGCCCCCTGGACGTCCCCGGCACCACGGCGGCGACGCTGGCCGGACTGCGACCGGACGGCACCGTGCCCCGGAGCCTGCTCAGCTCCCTGCGGCTGCCCGAGCGACTGGCACCCTTCGCCGAGCAGTTCCTCGAAGCCATGGCCTACCCGGTCCTGGACCTGCCCGTGTACCAGGCGCTGCTCGACCTGTCGGTGGACCTGTTCATGCCGAACATCAACCGCGTCCCGCCCAACTCGATCAGCCTGCTGGAGACGGACCAGGAGTTCATCGAGGCGTACCTGGTCGGGCTCAACCACGAGATGGCCTGTGAGCTGCTGTGGCGCGAATACCCCACCGACCAGCGGGGCACCCCCTTCCGCCAGTTCTGGGACGTCCGCTCGGTGCCCGCCCTGCCCGGCGAGAGCGCCGGGGAACGGCGCGAACGGCTGTACGACATCCCGCCGATCGCCACCTGGACCCGGCAGTCCAAGCTGGGAGGGCACAACAACCGCGAGAGCGTCCAGAAGAACGAGCTGGTGCTGGTCATCCGCGGCGAGCTGCTGAAGAAGTACCCCAACGCGGCGATCTACGCCCACCGGGCCGCCTGGCAGCTCACCGACGGACAGCCCGACCCCGACAAGGAACGCGTACCCGTCGACCTCGTCGACGAGGCGAACCCCTCGCACGACGAGATCCGGCTTCCGCTCTACGAGGCGAAGGTCGAGCCGGACATCTACCTGCTCGGCTTCGACCTCACATCCCCGGAGGCCAAGGGAACGGAACCGCCGGGCAGCGCGGGCTGGTTCTTCGTCATCAAGGAACGACCGGGGGAGCCCCGGTTCGGCGCGGACGTCGAACCCGACGCGAACCCGCCCCGGGTCGAGGTCTGGAACGACCTCTCCTGGCCGGACATCGACCCCGCAAAGACCGGGTTCGTCAAGCTCGACGAGAACACCACACCCGTCGTCCTGCGCGAGTTCGACCAGCCGGAGGACGACGTCGAGAAACACGACCAGCACATCGAGGACCTGTCCCTGCCGCTGTGGCACGCGGGACTGAGCTCCGCCGACGTCGCCTACATCCTCTTCCGGGCACCGGTGCTGATGGCCGTCCACGCACAGGAGATGCTGCCGTGACCACCCCTCACTCGACCGCGGCCCTGCCGCTCAGCGACGACTTCCCGGTCCTGCTCGGACCGGTCCGCGTCGAGACCCGCTTCACCGCCGACGAACTGCTCGTGCGGATCTTCCCCGACGAATGGTCGGTGGAGTCGTTCGAGCCCCTTCCCAGCCAGGCGGAGATCGGCGCGGTCGACGCCTACTGGACCGCGCTGTGGCGAGCCGGGGGCAACGCGCCCGCCGAACAGTCCGCGTGGCAGGAGCTGACGGCGAGGGTGCCGGCGGGGCGGGCGAGCTGGCTGGTGCAGAACCGGCGCCCCGCCGACCCGACGGACCAGCCCTCCGGCGTGGACCCCGGAACCACCGTCCTCGTGGTCGTCACCCCGCAGGCCGTGGCAGCGGCCGACCGCCAGCCCACCGTCACGTACTGGACCGCCGTGTGGCAGACCCACGGAGACCGGGCGAAACTCGCCGCGGCCGACGCGGCCCTGCTGGCGGCGGTGGGAGCCGCCCGAGCCGACGCCATCCGCAGGAGCCGACCGGTCGGGATCGACAGTGCGGCGACGGTGACCGGGAACAACGTCCTGGTGGCGTTCCTCGTGCTTCCGCCGCCCGCTGCCACGGACGTGTCGTCGCGGTCCTGGACACAGGCACCCCGGGCCCGGCTACTGCCCGACCGGTTCACCGTGACCGGGTACGTCGGCACCGCCCAGGTGTTCTCCGTCCCCGGTGCGCCCGTGCCGGCCGCGCTGGACGTCGGACCGGACCCCGGCTCCGCCGAGAAGCCCAAGGTCAACGAGCAGACCGGGGAGCTGTTCGTCCCCGCCGCGCTGCGCTGGCTGACCGACTTCGAAGCGGCGATCTCGGTCGGCATGGCGGTGCGGGTACCGCTGCAGGACAGCTTCCGGGGCGGCGTCGACCGGATCGTCGTCCTCGGCCTGCGGCAGAGCAGCACCGCCGACCGGACGGCCGCCGACCTCGCCGACCTGCTCACCCGCCAGCTGCGCAGCCAGGCCGGCCTCACCCTGCTGCCGCAGGGCACCCCCACCAACAACAGCGAGGAGACACCCGCAGGACAGGACCAGCGCGCCGTGTCCGCCGCGGTGCTGCGGTCCGCGTCCGCCCCCACGGCCACGGCGGCGGCCGACGACTGGACGACCAGGACGGACGGCCAGTGGTTCGCCGACCTCCTCGGCATCGACCCCGCCACCATGACGGGGGTGGCGGGCGCCGACGGCACCGACCAGCGCGAGGCCCGGGCCGCGAACCTCGCGCTGTGGCCCGCCACCTGGGGTTCCTACCTGCAGACCATGCTGCACCCGACGGTCCCGGACGGGACCGTCAGCGACACCCGGGACTTCTTCGTCCGGTACGTCTCCGGACGCGGCCCGGTCCCCGCGGTCAGGATCGGACGTCAGCCGTACGGCATCCTGCCGACGACGGCCTTCTCCCGCCTCACCTGGCCCGACACCTCCACCCGCCGGCGGGCCCTGGGGGCCCTGCTGTCGGCAGCCGCCGAGGACTGGAGGACCGCCGCCGGCCAGGTGACGTACCTGGGCAAGCCCACCCCGTCCGGGACGGCGCCGGCCGATCCGCACCAGCAGCTGCTGGACATCCTCGCCCTGCACCCCACCTCGGCCGAGTACCACCAGCGCTACGCACAGAGCGTCGAGGACATCTACAACCGCGAGAACTTCAGCAGCAACGGCCCGAAGGTGCTGCCGGCGCTGGAGGACCTGCTCGGCATGCCGCAGCCGATCCGCGCCCTGCTGCACCGGCTCGCCCCGCCAGGACAGCCCGCCGTCGACCCGGCCATCATCCGCCGTCTGTTCACCGAGGAGCAGTACCCGCTGCTCGGCCCCCTCGTCGACGACCAACCGCTCTCGGAGAGCAGGAAGGTCCGGTCCTACCTCCCCGACGGACGCAACTACCTGCAGTGGCTCGCCGACAACGCGGCCCGCGACCTGGAGAGCGTCCGTCTGGAGAAGGGCTTCACCGACGACCGTCCCCCCGCGGCCGTGCTCTACCTGCTCCTGCGGCACGCGGTGCTGCTCGGCTGGGAGCAGACCGCGCGCGCACTGGCCGCCGCGGCGGGCGAGACGGTATCGGCCGCGGACCCGCTGTTCATCCACATCCGCACCACCCAGCCGCCGCTGCCCAGCGAGAGCCGGTACCGGAAGCTCTACGCCCCCGACCCCGCCATCACCCACGACCCGTCGCGGCTCGTCGTCGACTTCATCCCGGACGTGCTGTCCACCCATCCCGCCGCCCGGCAACTCGCCGAGCAGATCGCCGCCCTCCGGCTGCTCGCCGACCTGCCCACCGCCCGGCTGGAACGCGTCCTGGCCGAGCACCTGGACTGCGCGACCTACCGCCTGGACGCCTGGCGGCTCGGCCTGGCCAACGAACGCCTGGCCGGCCTGCGCTACGGCGCCGACGGCACGTCCCCGGCCCGCCGCGGGCTGCACCTCGGCGCCTACGGATGGCTGGAGGACGTCAGGCCCGGCCCCGGAACACACACCCCCGTCCACCTGACGGGCAGCCTCGGTGCGCTGTTCACCCCGAGCGGTTCCCAGCCGCTGCTGAAGGACCCCGGGAACGGCGGCTACATCCACGCCCCGTCGCCCGCCCAGGCCACCACCGCGGCCGTCCTGAGGGCCGGATACCTCGCCAACGGCTCCCGCGAGAACCCCGGCAGCTTCGCCGTCAACCTCAGCTCCGACCGCGTCCGGACCGCCCTCACCCTGCTGGACGGACTCCGGCAGGGCCAGTCGCTGGGCGCCATGCTGGGCTACCGGTTCGAACGCGGCCTGCACGAGGGGCACCCCGGGGTCGAACTGGACAAGTTCCTGCCGGCGCTGCGCGGGGCGTTCCCGCTGCGCTCCGGAAAGCTCTCCAACGCCGCACCGGGCACCCCGGTCGAACTGGTCGAGGCCCGCAACGTCGTCGACGGACTGGCACTCGTCCGCAAGGCGACCCGGGAACCCGCCCACCCCGAATACCCCTTCGGCGTCGCCGACCTGCCCACCGCGACCGACGCCGAGCAGAAGGCGATGAACGCCGAGGTGCAGCACCTGCTCGCCCTCCATGACGCGCTGTCCGACCTCGCCGTCGCCGAAGCCACCCACCAGACCCTGCGCGGGAACCCCGAACGGGCGTCGGCGACCCTCGACGCGTACGCCAAGGAGGGCTTCCCGCCCGATCCGGACGTGGTCCGCACCCCCCGCAGCGGGGTCACGCTCACCCACCGGCTGGGTCTGATGTTCACCCCCGGCCTGGGCCCCGGGTTCGGTGCGGCGACGAACCCCGGCAGCGGTCCACGAGCCCAGGGAGAGCCGGCGGTCAACGCCTGGCTGCCCACGCTGCTGCCGCCCCCGGCGAACGTGGCCACCACCGTGGAGTGGCAGGACCCGGTCACCGGGGCCCCTCGGAGCCGGGTGGTCACCCAGGCCGATCTCCAGCTCCAACCCCTCGACATGCTGTGGGGCGTACCGTCGGACGACGCGACGCTCACCGACCTGGACGACCGGATCGTCGCCTTCGTCGTCGCCCAGGAGAAACCGCGGCCCGACACGAAACTGACGATCAGGCACACCCTGAGGATTCACGACAAGCTGACCTTCTTCGAGACGCTGCCCCTCGTCCGCGCGCTGCGCTCGCTCCTGATCCGCTCACGTCCGCTGCGACCGACGGACCTGGTCCCGGGCGGCAGCGGCCAGCCGGTCGACCGGACCATGGACGACGCCGTCACCGTGGACCGCCGCCGGCCGGCGGCGGTCCGCACCTCCCTCGACCGACTGCGCCAGGACACCGCCGCCTACCTCGCCTCGCTGGCGCCCCTCCTCCCCGACCCGCCCGCCCAGCCCGACCGGGCCGCCCTCGTCACCGGCATCGACACCTTCCTGGCCGGCTACGCCGACCTGGCCCGGACGGCAGGAGGCTTCGGCATGGCGCGCAGCGGCTGGGGCGAGGCGGCCCTGTGGCGCGGAGCCGTCTTCGGCGACGTGCTGACGGCCGTCGCCGCCACCGCCGACCGGATGGCCGCATCGCTCTCGGCCGCCGACGCCCTGATCGCCGCCTACGACCGGCTTCCCTCCTCGGCCACGGCGGACGATCGGTTCCGGCTGCTCCAACAGGCGGAATGGCGGCTCACCACCAAACCCACCAGCCCCCGCCCGGCCCAGCCCGCGCAGCTGCGCACGATCGTCGGCTCGGAGCGCTCGGCCTTCAACACGCGTCTGCTGGCCCTGCGCGCCATCGCCAGAACCGCGGACACGACGCTCAGCGCGCTGCTCGCGGACGTGGCCGCGCTCCTGCCGCTGAGCACCTTCGACCCGGCCGGGCTCGACCTGACCCCCTTCCGGGACCGGGTCGTCGCCTTCGCCCGCGACCTGCTCGACCGGGCCCGCTCCCTGCTCACCGAGGTGACCGGACGGCTCGCCGCCGCCGACAAGGCCCTGGCCGCGTACGACCAGGCCCTGACCGCCGCCGACCAGGTGCAGGCCGCGACCGACGCGCTGCAGGCGATGCTCGGCCCCGACTTCCTCGTCGTGCCCGAATTCACCGTGCCGGACCAGCTCCAGACGGACTGGAAGAAGGCCCGTATCGACAAGGACCAGCTGCTGAGCCATCTGGTCCACGACTTCCACCGCGACTTCCCGGTCGACGACTGGGTGCACGGCATCGCCCGCGTGCGCGAGAAGCCACGGCTGTGGGAACAGGCCGTCCTCGTCGCCGACGCCCTGCGCGGTCCGGGCGGCCTGCTCGGCGACCTCCCCGGATGGGAGGAGCCGGAGCTGGTGCCCGTCCAACTGCCGTACCGCCCGAACGACCACTGGCTGGGCATGGAGTTCGCGGCGGGCACCGAGATCAAGGAGGACCGGGTGCTCTTCACGGCGCACTACGCTCCCGAGCCGATGCTGGGCGTC
This sequence comes from Streptomyces sp. 1114.5, assembly GCF_003635085.1. Classification (NCBI taxonomy): domain Bacteria; kingdom Bacillati; phylum Actinomycetota; class Actinomycetes; order Kitasatosporales; family Streptomycetaceae; genus Streptomyces; species Streptomyces sp. 1114.5. Next base: position 136,490 of record NZ_RBXE01000003.1, on the reverse strand, counting down.
AACCGGCACTGCGGGCTCCTGCTCGACGAATGGACGGAAGTCGTCCCCGCACGGCAGGAGACCACCGGGATCGCGTTCCACTACAACGGCCCGGACGCGGAGCCGCCGCAGGCCATGCTCCTCGTCGTCCCGCCGCAGCAGACCGGCAACTGGAGCGCCGACGACCTGCTCCACGCCGTCGGCGAAACGCTCGATCTGGCGAAGATCCGCGCCGTCGAGCCCGCGCACCTGGACACCACCCCCTACGCCCAACTCCTGCCCGCGACGGTGATGTCGGCGACCCGGCGCCCGATCACCATCAGCACCGATCTCGCAACCGCCAACCTGCGAGGAAAAGCCGATGCCTGAGCCGACCCGTATCGAGGACCTCCGTGCCGCGCTCGACCAGCGGCTGTTCCCCACCGTGGGACTCTGGAACCGGCTGGAGGGCCGCCCGCGCACCACGTCGTTCGAGCGTGCGCTGCGTGCCGAGGTCCGCGACCCGCTCTGGATGCTCACCCGCCAGTGGCAGCTCGGCGAGTTCCGGGGCACCGACGCGGGTTCGCCCGTCACCGCGACCTACTCGGTGGCCACCTCCGTGCCGTCCAGGTTCCGGCCGGGATCCGGTGCGGCCGGAACCCTGCCGACCGAAGCCCTGCCGGCCGACAGGCCGCTGGAGGCGGTGGCCGAGCGACGGGCCCTGCCGTTCGCGTTCGGCCCGGATCCGGTCTCCTACGACCTGCGGCTGATCATCGGACGGCGGTGGCTGAAGCTCCTCGGCCCGCAACTCGGCCTGAAGCACCTGCGCCCGACGTTCATCGAAAAGTACCGGATCGCCCTGCCCGAGCCGGCCGTGGACGCCGACACCCCGCGCACGGCCGACCAGCAGGTCTGGTCCACCCTGCAGGCGTTCGCCGACCGCCGGATGGACGGGTACGCGCTCTACCGGCACATCAAGGCGGACAACGGCAAGGCCTCGGACGGCATCTCCGTCTCGGGGCCGGCGCGTGCGCAGCTCGACGGCCTGGGTGCCCGTCTCGTCGCCTGGTTCGACGACCTGTTCGACCAGCCCGGCGGGGACGCGACCTGGGACGCCACCCGGCTCGAACACCGGTTCTCGATCGCCGCCGCCCCGACCGGTACCGAGAAGGTCCTGACCGCACAGGAGTTCCCCGGAGGCCACCTGGACTGGCACGCGTTCTCCGTCGACCCGGGCACCCCGCTCGGCGGGACCACTCCGCCTCCCGCGCCCCTCAACCGGACCGTGTTCCCGGCACCGGTGCGGTACTCGGGCATGCCCCTGCCCCGTTGGTGGGCGGTGGAGGACGGACGCACCAACTTCGCCGGGGTCCGACCGGACAGCACCGACCTGGCGAAGCTCGTCTTCCTCGAATTCGCGCTCGTCTACAGCAACGACTGGTACCAGCTGCCCTGTGATCTTCCGGCCGGAGTGCTCGCGTCGATCCAGGGACTCGCGGTCACCGACGTGTTCGGGCAGCGGCAGTGGATCAGCCCGGCGGGGTCCGGCCAGGACGAGGACTGGCAGCGCTGGTCGATGTACACCCTGGACACGATCGGCACCGCCGACGTCCCCGCCGACCTGAGCTTCTTCCTCCCCCCGACCGTGCCGAAGGTGGCCGAGGGCGCGCCGCTGGAGGAGATCGCGCTGATCCGCGACGAGAACGCCAACATGGTCTGGGGCGTGGAGAAGACCGTCCCGCTGCCCACCGGCGAGGGCCGACGGGGCAGCGAGGTCGTGGCGGAGATCCTCGCGCACCGCCGGCGCTTCGTGCCCACCCCGGCACCCGACGCTCCCCGCGCGCCGATCGCGTACCAGGCGATGAGCGTCGTCCCGGAGAACTGGGTGCCCTTCGTCGCGGTCCACGTCCCCGACAGTGACCGGGCCATCCGGTTGCAGCGCGCCGCTATGCTCAGCGTGATCGACGGCAAACCGGTCCGGCCGCACACGAGCCTGCTCAGGGAGGGCATCGACGCCGGAAACCCCTACTTCGTCAACGAGGAGGAAGTGCCTCCGACCGGAACCACCCTCGCCCTCGCCTACCGTCGCACCCGCTGGTACAACGGGCGCGTCTCCGTCTGGCTCGGCGCCCAGCGCGGTGTCGGCCGGGGCGAGGGCTCCAGCGGGCTGGTCTTCGACACCCTGGTCGACACCGCCCACCCCTGAGACGTCGGTCGGCGTCGACCCCGGGGTGGACCGTCCTGCGAGCGGGCGGCTGCCCGGGCGGCTACCAGGGCACGACCTGCCCCTGGTGGTCGACGAAGTGCAGGCCCGGCTTGCCCCGGTGGCGCTCGATCGTGTCGGCAACGCCGGGGACGCTCTCCTCGACGCTCAACTCGGCACCGGGGCCGCCGAGTTCGGTACGGACCCAGCCCGGGTCCAGCAGGAGCAGGGTCCGGTCTCCGGCGGTGTCGCGGGCCGCGTAGCAGCGCATCAGCTGGTTGAGGGCGGACTTGCTGGCCCGGTACAGGTCCTGGCCGCCGAAGGTGTTGAGGGTGATGCTGCCCTGGGAGGAGGACATCACGCCGATCGTCCCGGCCGGGGCGACCAGCGGGCCGAGGGTCTCCACGGCGCGCATCGGGCTGAGCGCGTTGGTCACCATGACCTCGGTGAACATGTCCGTCGGGACCTCCCCGATGGGAAGGTCGCCACGGGTGATCGCGGCGTTGACGAAGAGCAGGTCGAGGGTGCGGCCGTTCCCGTTCCCGTTGCCTGTGCCGGCCAGCCGGTCGCGCAGCGCCGTCAGCTGCTCCGGGTCGGTCATCTCCAGGGACTCGACGGTCAGCCGCCCCGGGTGTGCGTCGGCCAGCTCGGCCAGCTCGTGCAGGCCGGTGCGCCGGTGTCCGCGGACGGTGCCGATGACGTCCCAGCCGCGGCGCAGGAGCTCGGTGGCGAGCCCGAGGCCCAGGGTGCGGGAGGCGCCGATGACGAGGGCGGTGTTGCGGTTGTCGGTCATGGCCCGAGTCTGCGGGGCGGCGACGGCGGCGGTCCAATGCTCTTGCGGCCGCATTGATACCGTGCGGGCATGGATCTGGACCTGCGCAAACTCCGGTACTTCACCGCGGTGGCCGAGCACGGGCAATTCGGCCGGGCGGCACAGGAGTTGTTCATCACCCAGCCGGTCCTCAGCCGACAGATCCGGGCTTTCGAGCAGGAGTTGGGCTGCGAGCTGTTCACCCGTACCACCCGCAGTGTCGAACTCACCGCAGCGGGCCGGAAGTTGTACGAGGAGGCCCGGCGCATCACCGCGGTCGTGGACAGTGTCCTGGACCGCGTCCGGGAGGCCGCACGGGGCGAACAGCGGCTCGTCGTCGCCTTCTCCCCGGGCCTGCACGTGTCCCACGCGATCCGGGCGTTCAGCGCCGACCGCCCGGACGTCGCCATCGACGTCCTCCCGCTGCGCTGGTGGGAACAGGACGCACCACTGCGCGACGGCCGCGCCCACGTCGGCTACCTGCGCCACCCCTTCGACACCACGGGCCTGCGCACCGTGCCCATCGGCCGCGAGACCAAGGTCGCCTGCCTGCCGGTGACCCACCCGCTGGCCGACCGCCCCAGCCTCACCACCGCCGACCTCGACGGCGAGCCGGTCCTCGACGCCGCCCGCGCACGGCGAACCTCCTCGCTCGACGAGAAGTTCGAACTCGTCGCCTCCGGCCAGGGCATCGCCCTGGTCCCGCTGAGCATCACCCGCTCCTACTCCCGCCCCGACCTGCGCTACCTGCCCGTCACCGACTCCCGGCCCGTCGAGACCTGCCTGGCCGTCCCCGAGGGCGAATGCGCCGACCCCGTACGGCAGTTCCTCGCCACCGCCACGACGGCCCTGCGCAGCCCGGCACCGGGACCGGGACGGGCACCGGGACCGGCACGTTAGTCCGCCTTCCGGCCGACGACGAGGACGACGAACTTCGTCTCGTCGTTGAGCCGGGCCTGGCAGTCCCTCAGCGCCGTGTGCGCGGCCGTAGTCAGAGGGTGGCCCATGCCGAGCACTCGGCGGACCCTCGCGTAGTGCGCCAGGTGGTCGGCGACCGCATCGACCAGGCCGCTCTCCTCTCCCTGCCACCTCAGGAACTGCTGCCACAGGGCGAGTGCCCGCGGATGGTCCTCACCCAGCGCGGTCGACCACTCCAGGTGGAGCTCCCGGAACGCGGCGGCAGCACCGCGCGGGTCACCGCTCACGCCGACGGCGTGCGCGCTGTGCCGGCGAGCCTCGAAGGCATGCGGATGCCGCGCACCCAGCGCGGCGGTCAGCTCGGTCGCGAGCACGCTGAGCATCCGCGCTCCGTCGGCGTCATGGCCCGAACCCAGCAGCCAGTGCGCGTGCTCGAACTGGACGCGGACGGTGTCGGGGTGATCGTCTCCCAGCACCCGCCGCATGTCCGGGAGCAGGGCCTCAAGCTCCGCGATCGCCCAGCCGACCTCACCGACGACCCCCATCCAGTGCGCATGGTCGAGGCGGAGGGCCAGGGTGTACGGGTGCTGCTCGCCCAGTCTCAGGCGGCTGGTGACGAGCAGCGAGCCCAAGGTGTGCACGGCGGACAGCGGGTTGCCGGCGTGGCCCAGCCAGTGGGCTGCCCGCGCGGAGACGGCGAGGGTCTGCGGAGCGTCCTCGCCGAGGGCGGCCGTACTGAACCCGGCCAGCCTGCGCAGCGCCCGCGCGGCTGCCTCGGGCCGTCCCGACTCGCCCTGCCAGTGCGCCAGCTTCGCCAGCGAGGTGATGGTGTCGTGCCCACTCGGGCTGGTGTGGGACAGGTGGCTCGCCACGACGTCGTAGACCCGGGTCGCCGTGGCGAAGTCCCCGGCCTTGCCGTACTGCTCCGCCAGGGCCGCCTGCGCGGCCAGGGTGGAAGGGTGGTCCGGCCCGTGGACCCGGCGCATGTCCGTCAGGACGTCTTCGAGGCCCCGGATCGCCGCCGGGTCGTCGCCCATCGAACCGAGGCAGCGGGCCAGTTCCAGGCGGATGGTCAGCAGCGTGGGGTGCTGGAAGCCGATGTGCGTACCGGCCTCCGAGCCCAGCTGTTCGAAGTACTGGAGGGCGGCTGCGCTCTGGCCGCTGTCGGCGAGACTGACACCGGCGCGCAGAAGCGCACCGGCGGCCTTGCCGGTGGGGTCCGCCCACAGGTGCGGGCCCGCCTTGCGGTGCAGTGCGGCCGTGCAGGCGCGCAGGGCCTGGGCGAGCGCCTGGCTGGTTTCGACGGCAGGCCACGCCTCCCGGACGGCGAAGGCGGTGGTGCGTGCGAGGGAGGTGAGCAGGCCCGTGCCGAGCGTGTCATGGGCTGCGTGCTGGACCAGGGCGTGGACGCGCAGCAGCCCGAACGACCGGTCCGGGCCGGCCGGGAGGTGATCGGCGAGGCTGAGCCGGTGGAGGATCTCCAGCACGAGCGCCACCCGGTGGGCGCTGACGTCCGGGGTCGGCAGGGGAGGGGCTTTGCGGGCGCTGCGGGCGCTGTGGGCACCGCGGGTTTTACGGGCTTTGCGGAACCGGAGGAGTCGCCTCCCGGTAGCCCCGGGCGCGGACGCCCCCGCGGCGTCGGCAGCCTCCGCGGCCTCCGCCCGCCGGGCCTGCCGTGCGATGAAGGCCCGAGCGGAGGGAGCCGTGAGAATCCTGTCCGGTATGCCGTGCGGGTCGAGCCACGACGCCAACTGCAGGACCGGCGTCGCCTGGCCGAGCGAGTGCAGGTCCGCGCGCTCCAGGCTCAGCGCGAGGACGGCGGCGAGCGTCGACGTCTGGTCGTCCGGCAGCTGGTTCGGCGCCAGCTCGGCGAGCGGCCGCCGGGAGCGCACCATCTCCCGGTAGTGGCTGCTCGTCATCCCGGAACGGGCCGAGTCGATCAGGTACGACGCGGCCTGGGCGAGAGCCAGCGGCAGCCGGCCGAGGTCCTCCCCCAACGCCGCCAGCTCGTCGTCCCCCTCGGCCGGGCACCACCGTCGGAGGCGCCGCCGCAGGTACGCCAGGGTCTCGGCCGGGCTGAACAGCCCGACCTCGATCTGGGTCCTCCCGTCGGCGAACCACAGCGGATCCCGCCGCCGGGTCGTCACGACCACCTGCCCCGACGCCCGTCTCGGCGGCCACAGCCGGGCCAGGTCGCCGGCGTCCTGGACGTCGTCCAACACGACCAGCCATCGCTTCGACGTGGTGCTCAACCAGGCCAGGAACAGCTCCGGCGCCGCGTCGAAGTCCGCCGGATCGCCGCCGGCCACCTGCGCCGCCGCCTGCGTGTACGCCTGCCGCACCGCCTGGCGGCTGCTCGCGGTCACCCACAGCAGCAGATCCAGCGAGCCGGCCTCCAGCAGGGAGTGCGCATGATGGGCGGCCAGCTGCGTCTTCCCCACCCCGCCCATCCCCGCGAGCACCTGGCACAGCACCACCGGCCCACCGCCACCCGCGGCGTCCGCCACCGTCTCCGTCAGGCCCCGGTCCTGGAACGCATCCGCGATGGCGGGCATCACTCCGACCTGTAACGGCCAGGGCGGCTCCGCCGCGGACACCGTGACCCGACCCCCCTGGACCACGGGCCCGGTGAACGTGCCACCGTTGATCACATTGGTCACCCGACCGTCGACGCCGGCCACAAGCCCTCCCGGAACTCCCCGAGGACGAAACACCCCAGGGACCGCCCCATCATGCCGGACCGCGAGCGGCGGCATCAGCCCTTCTGATGCGCGCTGAAGCAGAGCGCGTTGGACGGGATCGCGACCGCGGCGCCAGGATGGCCGAATGACCGTTTCCTCTGCCATCGCCTCCTTCGCCGTGGTCGCCGGCATGCTGACCATCATGCCGGGACTCGACACCGCCCTGGTGCTGCGCTCCGCCATCACCCTGGGCCGGCGCCGGGCCTTCGCGACGGCGCTGGGGATCCTCTGCGGCGTCCTCGTCTGGGGCGTGGCCGCCGCGGTCGGCGCCACCGCGGTGCTCACCGCCTCCCACCTGCTGTACGACGCGCTGCGCGTGGCCGGCGCCGGGTACCTGGCGTGGCTGGGCATCGGCATGCTCCGCCGGACGCTCAAGCAGCGCGGCCGCCCCGTGTCGGGGGAGACGGCCGGCACGGCGGACGGAGCGCAGGAGGCCACGACCGCGGAGGCGACCTGGGCGCGGTCCTGGGCACGCGGCCTGGGCACCAGCCTGCTGAACCCCAAGAACGGCGTCTTCTACATGGCGATGCTGCCCCAGTTCATCCCCAGCGGCGCCCCGCACCTGCCGATGGGCGTCGTCCTGGCGGCCGTCCACGACCTGGAGGGGCTGGTCTGGTTCAGCGCCCTGATCTTCGGCACCCACCTCGTCCGCCGCTGGCTCAACCGCGCCTCGGTCCAGCGCGCCATCGACGCGATCACCGGCACGGTCCTCGTCGCCTTCGGCATCAAGCTGGCTCTCGCGGCGGACTGACCACAACGGCCTGCGGCCACCGTACGATCCTCCGGCCGAGCCTCAGCTGCCCGCGGTCACGGTGGAGACGGGCTGGCCCAGCAGGCCGGCCACGAGGGCATCGGATCCCACGGGCAGCAGGCGGTGCGCGTCCGTCGCGTTCTCCAGGCCGACCACGAGCGCGATGCAGACGTCCGCCGCCTCGGCGGGCCCGACCCCTTCGACGGTGCCCGCCACGGCGAAGAGGCCGGTGAGCAGGTGGCGCAGCTCGGCGGTGAAGGCGGAACATATCCCGCCGAAGAGGCGGGCCTTGTCGTCGAGGAGTTCGGCCGTGTGCGGGGAGTCCTCGGACAGGGCGAGGACGAGTTCGAGCTTGGCGGCGAGGACGCCCCGGACGCGGGCGGCGTACGGTACCGCGCTGTCGGCCGCTGCCCGGCGGGCCCGCGCGAGCGCCTGCGCGTGCAGGCGCTCGGCGAGCCGCCGGAAGGCGTCGTCCTTGCTGCGGACGTACTGGTAGACCGCGGACCGGGACACGCCCATGGTGGTGGCGATGTCGTCCATCGTGGTGCGCCGCACGCCGTACCTGGTCAGGCAGTCGTACGTGGCGTCGAGGACCTCGTCGAGCCGGTCGGTGCCCATCGGGGTCAGGCCAGCTTCTTGAGCAGCTCGGCAGCGAGCGGGGCGGAGGAGGCCGGGTTCTGGCCGGTGACCAGGTTGCGGTCGACGATCACGTTCGGCGCCCACGGCTCGCCGACCCGGACGTTCACGCCGGCCTCGGTGAGGCGGTCCTGGAGCAGCCACTTCGCCTTGTCCGCGAAGCCCGCCTGGGTCTCCTCGGCGTTGGTGAAGGCGGCGACGTCGTAGCCGGCGAAGACGTTGGTGCCGTCGGCCCTGACGGCCGCCAGCAACGCGGCCGGGGCGTGGCAGACCACCCCGAGCGGCTTGCCGGACTCCAGGGCGAGGGTGAGGAGGCGGCCGGAGTCGGCGTTGACCGCAAGGTCCTCCATGGGGCCGTGGCCACCGGGGTAGAAGACGGCCGCGTAGTCGTCGAGGTCCACGTCCGCGACCTTGATCGGCGACTGCAGCTCGTCGAAGCCGGCCAGGGCGTCGGCGATGCGGTCGGCGTTCTCCTGGCCACCGTTGACCTCAGGGGCGAGGCTGCCCTTGTCGACGGCGGGAACGACACCGCCGGGCGTGGCGACCACGATCTCGTGACCGGCCGCCTTGAAGGCCTCGTACGGAGCGACGGCCTCCTCGGCCCAGAAGCCGGTGGGGTACTTGGTGCCATCGGCCAGCGTCCAGTGGTCGGCGCCGGTGACGACGAAGAGGATCTTCGACATGAGGTGGTTCTCCGAGGGTGCGGAGCCCGTACGGGCCGTAGGGATCGGGAACGCGGTGCGTCGCCGATCCGTAGGGATCGGGGACGGCGCGTCGCCGCCGCTGCTGACGTTTCCGAAGCACTGACACTTCGCACTCGGTTCGTCAGTGTGGCGACGTCCTCGAAGGTAGAACGTCTACCCCATCGGAATCCAATAGGCTCGTGCATGTGAGAGATAGGGATTCCAATGGACAGTCGGGAATGCCGTCGCCGCAAGGCAGCGGCCTTCTCGATCTGAACCTGCTGCGCACGTTCCTCGCCGTGTACCGCGCCGGCACCTTCACCGCGGGCGCCCGCGTGCTGGGCCTTTCACAACCGACGGTGACGACGCAGATCCGCTCGCTGGAGAGCCAGCTGGGCCGGGAGCTGTTCGAGCGGCTGTCCCGCGGTGTCGCCCCGACCCCGTTCGCCGACGAGCTGGCCGCGCGGGTCATGGAGCCGCTGGACGCCCTCGGCCCGGTCGGCGGCGGCGCCCTCTTCGGCGAGAGCGACGCGGAGCCCGTGCACCTGGCGGGGCCCGCCGAGTACCTCACGCACTGCGTCATGCCGACGCTCGCCCCGCTCGTCGACAAGGGGGTGCGCCTGCGCGTCGCCTTCGGCCTCACCGACGATCTGCTCGACGGACTGCGCGCCGGCCGGCACGACCTGGTGGTGGCCACCCTGCGCCCACGCGGCCGCGCGCTCGCCTCCGTACCGCTGGCCGACGAGGAATTCGTCCTGGTCGCCGCACCTTCATGGGCCGAACGGATCGGCTCGCGCCTTGCCACCGAGGGACCGGCAGCGCTGCACGGAGTGCCGCTCGTGTCGTACGCCGAGGACCTGCCGATCGTCCGCCGCTACTGGCGCCATGTCTTCGGCAGGCGGTTGACCTGCAGTCCGACCGTCACCGTGCCCGACCTGAGGGCCGTCAGAGAAGCCGTCGTCGGCGGCGCCGGGTTCAGCGTGCTGCCGCGCTACCTGTGCGCCGACGACCTGGCCTCAGGCGCCCTGGCCCTCCTCAATGATCCGGACGACCCGCCGATCAACACCGGCTTCCTGGTCCAGCGCCCGGGGTCGTCCACGAATCCCCATGTCGCGGTGGTGCGCGACCACCTGCTGCGCTCCGTCCAGGGGTCATCACACCGGTGATCGTGGGCCCGCAGTCTCAGGTGAGGGCGGTGACGATCAGGGTGAAGGCGGCGACGATGACGGCGACGCGGGCGTAGTGGTAGCGGTCCCAGCGGTTCATCTGCTCCTTCCAGTCGTCGGGCCGGTTCTCGGCGGTCCACGTCTTGCCCCGGTTGTTGATCGGGACGAGCAGCAGGAGCGACATGACCACGCTGAGGACCAGCAGCGCGCCGGAGGTGACGACGAGTCCGGCGCCGGGGTGGTGCCAGCCGGCGACGGCCCAGATCACGACGAGGAGGAGTGAGCCGATGTACCAGACCGGCATGACGGCGCCGAGCATCCGGCCGCCGTGGCTGCGGGCGCGCTGGTTGCTGTCGTCGGGGAGGGCGTTGAAGATCGGGTTCATGACGAAGGCGACGGAGAACTCCACGCCCACCATCAGGCCGACGAGCACGGTGGTGAGGATTTCGAGTGCGTCGAGCATGGCTGTCCCTCCTGGAATCCAGTGTGAATCTAGTGCCGCTAGGCGATGAGGCAACGCTAGTACTGCTGCCGCTTGATTGTCTAGCGGCGCTAGGGTCGAATCGTGTCCGGCTGATGCCCGATGCCTGCCTTGTGCCCGTCGAACGGCCACCGCGTTTGCCGGGAACACGAAGGCGGCACCCGATATGCTTCCCCGCCTGGGAGGTGCTTCCGGCCGAAGCGGGCTCGGACATCTGTCGGACACCACACTTCATGACGCGACGATGGGGTGCATGCGATGCCTCTTGAGGGCGAGTACGAGCCGAGTCCGGCACAGTGGGTGCGCGATCAGGTCGAGCTGTACGAGAGTTCGGGCGGCACCCGGGGAACGACGCTCCGGGACACGGGCCTGCCGGTCATCATCCTCACGACGCGCGGCGCGAAGAGCGGCAAGATCCGCAAGACCCCGTTGATGCGCGTGGAGCACGAGGGGCGGTACGCGGCCGTGGCCTCGAAGGGCGGCTTCCCGCGCCACCCGGTCTGGTACTTCAACGTCACGTCCGACCCGCACGTGGAGCTCCAGGACGGGCCCGTACGGCGGGACATGACGGCCCGTGAGGTCACCGGGGACGAGAAGGCCGAGTGGTGGGAGCGCGCGGTCGCCGCGTACCCGCCGTACGCCGAGTACCAGGAGAAGACGGACCGGGTGATCCCCGTCTTCGTGCTGGAGCCCGTGCGCGGGTAGGGCGGTGAAGGGTGCCCGCCATCGGCGGGCACCCCCCGGCGTTCCTGTCATGCCGTCATGCCGTCATGCCGTCACGCCGTCACGCCGTCACGCCGGCGGGATCGGCCCGAGGTACGTGCCGCCGGAGGCGTCGATGGTCTGGCCGGTCACCCAGCGGCCCTGCGGTCCCGCCAGGAAGCCCACGACGTCCGCGACGTCCTCGGTCCGGCCGATCCGGCCCAGAGCTGTGATCGACTCCAGCCCGGCCATCGCCGCGGGGGCGCTCGTCCACGAGGACGTCATGTCGGTGAGGACCACGCCCGGGTTGACGGTGTTCACGGTGATCCCGCGCCGGCCGAGGTCGTTGGCGAGCGGTGCGGCGAGAGCCGCCAGCGCGGCCTTGCTCACGGTGTAGCCGACCTGGAGGGGCGAGCCGATCCGGGTCGCCGCCGAGGCCACGTTCACGATCCGCCCGCCGTCGCGCAGCAACGGCAGCACCCGCTGGATCACGAAGACGGGCGTGCGCACGTTGATCGCCATCACCCGGTCGAACTCCTCCTCGGTGATCTGCCCGATCGAACCGGTCAGGTGGATGCCGGCGTTGTTGACCAGGACGTCCAGGCCGTCCTCGCCGTGTTCGGCCAGCCCGGCCGTCAGCCCCTCCGACAACTCGTCCAGCGCGCCGTTCTCGCCGAACCGCGCCCGCACCGCGAACGCCCGGCCGCCAGCCTTCGCGATCAGCTCCACGGTCTCCGCGGCCGATCCCTCGTTGCTGCCGTAGTGCACCGCGACCAGCACCCCGTCGGCGGCCAGCCGCAGCGCGATCGCCCGCCCGATCCCGCGCGAGCCGCCGGTCACCAGCGCCGTCCTGCCGTCCAGTTCCCCCACGATCACCGCTCCCCTCCCGTCGTCCCGGCCTCGGCCTCGGCCTCTGCCTTTGCCTTTGCCGAAGCGGATCCGGATCCGATTCCCGTCACGGCCCGATGCCGGGCACCCACTCATCCATGCCCGGAGACGAAGCGCGGAACCACCGCCGCCCCGAGGAACGGTGAAGCCAAGGTCGCCGCCCCTTCGGGCTGCCGAAAAAAGGCCCCGCGCCGTCCGTCCGTTCGTGCCAGGATGCTCGGCATGTCTGCTCGTGCTCTGAGCTTCGGCGCGGTCGCGGAAGCCTACGAAAGGTTCCGGCCGGGGTATCCCGAGGAGCTCTTCGAGGTGGTGATGACGTACGCGGGTCGGCCGGTTCGGACGGCCCTGGAGATCGGCGCGGGGACGGGCAAGGCGACCCGCCTGTTCGCCGGGCACGGGGTCGCGGTCACGGCGACGGAGCCCGACGCCGCCATGCTCGCCGAGCTGAACCGGGCCGTGCCCGCGAACGTGACGCCCGTGCGGGCCTCCTTCGAGGACCTGCGGCCGGGCGGAACCCACGGATTGGTCTACGCGGCGGCGGCCCTGCACTGGACACGCCCCGAGGGCCGGTGGTCGAAGGTGGCAGCGCTGCTGGAGCCGGAGGGCGTGTTCGCCTCGTTCGGCGGCCCGGTGCAGCTCGCAGACCCGGCCGTCGAGGAGTCCGTACGCGCCGCGCGGGCGCCGTTCCTGGACAGCGACGAGATCCCGTCCCCCGACGGGACGGCACCGGACGAGCAGATGCAGTGGCCGGGTACGGAACTGCAACGGTCCCCGCTGTTCCACGACGTCCGGCAGCACGTCATCGAGCGGCGCCTGACGATGAGCGCCCCCGACTACGTCGGCCACCTGTCGACCATCTCCGCGTACCTCCAACTGCCCCTACCGACACGCCTGCAGGCGTTCGAAGCGATCACCCGCGTCCTGCCGGGGACGGTCGAGATCGCCGCCGACATCACCGTCCACCTCGCACGCCGGCGCCCCGCATAGGGGTGGCATTCCCGCGTGTCGGGACGCGCGAGGCGCGCAGTCAGCGCTGGGCGCGGCGGAAGTCGCCCGGGGTGAGGCCGGTTTCGCGGAGGAAGAACTTGCCGAAGTTGGTCGGCTCGCTGAAGCCGAGGGTGCGGCCGATCGCGGCGACCGGCAGATCGGTGTGGGCGAGGAGGCGCTGCGCCTGGAGGGCCACGCGGCCGTCGGCGAGCTGCTTGGCGGTGCGGCCGGTGGCGGCCAGACAGGCGCGGGTGAGGGTGCGGGGGGAGTAGCCGAGACGGGCGGCGTAGTCCTCGACGGAGCGGGTGGCGGCGAAGGATCGTTCCAGCTCGCGCCGGAAGGCGAGATGGACGTCGGGGCCGGCTGCCGGGCCTGCGGCCGGGTCCGGGCCCGGGATCCGTGCGATGCGGATGAGGAACGCGCCGAGGAGCTGGCGCAGGAGAGCACCCGTCAGGTCGGTGGCGGCCTCCGCGGCCTCCGTGGCCTGAGCGACCTCCGTGGCCTGAGCGGCCTCCGTGGCCTGCGCGGCCTGTAGCGCGGCGTACTCCGCTTCCAGCTCGGCCGTGGCCCGGTCGAACGCGCCGAAGTCGGTGGGCGGCAGCTGCCACGCGACGGGCCCGAAGCCGTCGAGCACCCGGTGGGCCGCGGGCAGGGGCGGCGGGAAGTCCGGTGTGAACAGGAGCAGCGAGGCGTCGAGGTCCGCCGGTCGGCCGCTCGCGTCGGACGGCAGGCGCTGCACCTGGCCCGGGCGCAGGTGCAGCAGCGTGCCGCGGGCGCACGGGTACCGGACGAAATCGACCATCGCCGTGCCCTCGCCGTCGCGCACGAGCACGAGCTGGTGGAAGTCGAGACGGCTGGGCCGCCGGGCCACCGAGCTTTTCAGACGCGCCTTCAGCGCATCGAAGCTCAGGACCTCGATGCCGGTGTGCCGTCGGTCCGGGTTGTCGTAGGCGATGTCGACGACGTCGCGCTGTCCATTTTCGACCATGGTGAGTCCCGACCCTACCTCGCCGCCCGGGCAGCCTGGGCGGGATCGTGGAGGCACGGCAGCCGAGGGCCGCCGACCCCATCGAGAAGCGAGGACCTTCCACCATGTCGTCCCCCGTCATCACCGACCCCGTGCAGCTGCCCAAGGCTTTCGAGGAGGCCCTGAACGCCGGCGACGTCGACGCCGTCCTGGCCCTGTTCGCGCCGGGCGCGGCCATGCGCACGGTGACCGGCGAGCACATCACCGGCACCGAGGCGCTGCGCGCGGAGATCGGCGGCACCGTCGCCGCGCGCGGCAGGCTGACGAACGTCCAGCGGCACACCCTCGTCGGCGCGGGCACCGCACTGCTGGTCACCGACTGGACCCTGGAGATCGACACCCCGTCCGGCGACCGGATCGCCCCGACCGGCACCACCGCCAACATCGCCCGCCAGAACACCGACGGCCACTGGCACTTCGCCCTCCTGAACCCCCTCGGCACCGCCTGACCGGCCACACCCCCCCGGCCCCGCCGGGCCCCAGGGCCCCGCCAGTGCCCACCCGCGCCGGGGCGGGTGGGCACAGGCGGCCGGTTTGCCGACCACCCGGCGGGCCGCCGGACCTCGACTGACACCACGGGCACCACGGGCACCACAGGCACCACGGGCACCACTGACACCATCCCTGCCGTCTCCACCACGACGGCTCGCCGAATCCGAGTGGCGCGTTCGTACGACTGTGCGGGTATCCGCGCTGGTCCTGGGCCTGATTCGCGGATTCTCGTGTGCGGGCCGGCGACGGTTCGTACGATCCGGTCCGGGACCGGCCGAACGGCCGGCCACTGGAGCAAGGGGGCGGGCTGATGGCGTCCGTGGGCTGGATGGTGCTGGCCGTGTTGGTGGTCGGCGGCGTGGCGCTCTGGCTGCGGCAGCGCTACCCCGGCGGCTGGCGCTACGCCCTGAGCACGGAGTACGCCGGGCAGCGGCGCGACCTGGACGCGGCCCGAGGCAGACTGCGGGAGCTGCGCCGCGAAGCGGAACGCGCCCTCGCTGCGGCCCGCGCAGGAGTCGACGCCGCCGAGCGCGCCCGCCGGAGCCGTATCGCCCAGGCCGAGACGCACCTGGCCCGGCTCCGGTCACCCGGACGGGGCATGCTTCGGTCGTCGGTCGGACGTGTGCTGTGGCTGTACGAGCACGTGCTGGTGGTGGAGGTGGACGGCCGCGAGATCGAGTGCCCGCTGCCCGAGGTCTCGGTCCGTGACGAGTACTCGGACGGAATCGGTCACGTGTATGTGGCGCTTCCGGACGGCCGCCGGGAGATGGTGTCCGTCTCCCTGGAGGAGGTGCCGGAGGCCGAGGTGCGCAGGTTCGTCGTCGAGGTGTTCAACGCCTCCGCCGACGAGAAGATCGCCAGGGCCGAGCGGCAGGCGCGCGTGCCGCAGGCCGAGGCCGAGCTGCGTGCGGCGGAAGCCGACACGGCCGGCCAGGACCGGGCACGGGACCGGATGGCCGAGGTGGAGGCCGGTCAGAAGTCGGACAAGCGCATCCCTCGTGCCCGTCAGGAACTGGACGCGGCATTCGACAGGTGGGAACAGCTCACCGGCCACCGTCCGCAGTAGCCCGCTGGCAGGCCGATTTCACGATCACCCGCACGGGCCGCTCGCCCGCCGTCGTACCGCCTGTGGTACAGCTGGGGCAGCACGGACAGTTGGTGGTCGATCGGAGGGGAAGTCGCATGACGGGGCAGCGAGTTGTGATCGTGACCGGGGGTGGCACGGGCATCGGCGCGGCCACCGCCGGGTTGTTGCGGGAGAGCGGCCACCAGGTCGTCGTCTCCGGGCGGCGGAGCGAGCCGCTGGAGCGCATCGCCCGGCAGACCGGCGCAGTGGCGCACCCGGCCGACACGACCGACCCCGACGCCGTACGCGACCTCGTGCAGAGCACCGTCGCCCGCTACGGGCGCATCGACGGACTGGTGGTCAACGCGGGGGTCGGCCGCGGCGGCGGCGTCGGCGAGACCTCCGACGAGGACTGGGACCTGGTGCTGCGCACCAATCTCACCGGCCCGTTCCTCACGATGCGAGCGGCCCTGCCGCACCTGCTGCGGGCCCGCGGAGCCGTCGTCGCCGTCGCCTCCGTCTCGGCGTTGCGCAACGGCATGCGCAACGCCGCCTACGCCGCGTCCAAGGCGGCCCTGCTGCAGCTGTGCAGCTCACT
This sequence comes from Streptomyces sp. 1114.5, assembly GCF_003635085.1. NCBI lineage: Bacteria > Bacillati > Actinomycetota > Actinomycetes > Kitasatosporales > Streptomycetaceae > Streptomyces > Streptomyces sp. 1114.5. Next base: position 120,382 of record NZ_RBXE01000003.1, on the reverse strand, counting down.
CGCGGTCGACTACGGCGCGAGCGGGCTGCGGGCCAACACGGTGTGCCCCAGCTGGGTGCGCACCGAGATGGCCGACCGCCGGATGGCCCGCTTCGCCGAGGAGGCGCAGCTGGGCGGCGGCGACGGCGACGGCGACGGCGACGGTGGCCGCGACGGCGGCACGGGCAGCGGTACGGACGCGGCTTACGCCGAAGCCACCCGGCTGATCCCGGCGGGCCGCCCCGCCGACCCGCGCGAGGTCGCCGAGGCCATCGCCTGGCTGCTGTCCCCGGCCGCCTCCTTCGTCAACGGCGCGACCCTCACCGTCGACGGCGGCGCCACCGCCCTGGACCCGGGAACCCTGCCCTTCGCCTACCGCATCGACCCGCGTGACTCCGCGGGCTGACCCCACGGCCCCTGCTCCCGGCCGTCGGCACCCGCCGGCGGCCGGGTACGCCACCCGGTCGACCCTCAGGAGCAGGCTCAGCGGCGGACCTTGGTGAAGCAGAGCGTGAAGTCGGTGCTGCGGCGGGAGGAGTACCGGATGCCGTAGTCGAACTCCTTGCCGCAGTGCTTGTCCGCGCCGATCAGCCGGTCCGCCGTCTTGTACTGGGCCTCGGGGGAGGTGCAGTCCACGATGGTCGGCTGCGGATCCCCCTCCGGGTCGGCGATCTTGACGCAGTCACCGATGTTCGGGTCGTGCGTCTTGGCCTCCGCGGCCTGCGCGGACCGCGTCGCCTCCGCCTTGGCCTTGCCGCCGGTGGGGCTGGTGTTGTAGTCCCACACGTACCAGGCGCCGCCACCGAAGACCGCCAGCACGATGCCGACGGACAGCAGCGAGTGCAGCGGACTGCGCCGCCGCGGTCCCGACGGCCCGGCCGGCGGGCGCGGCCCGGGCGCGGGTGGCTGGCCGGCGTAGGGCTGCGGGGCCGGCGGCTGACCGTAGGGCTGGTGCGGGTAGGGCGGCGGTGCGGACATGAGCGGTGACCCCCGTGGCTGGCGAATGCGAATGACCACCTGAACGGTGATCACCGAAGAATAGTCAGGCGACGAACCCCCTCGATCCGCGGATCGGCACAACGGAGGATCCCCGCACAATTCCCGCACTTTGCCTGGCCTTGACCTCCACGGTCGGCACGGTCGACAGCGCCGGACCGAGCGCCGGAACGGGCGCCGGATCGCGCGGGGGAGGGAAGGGGACGGGTGGGGGAACTTTTGCCCGACGGGCCATTGAGGGCGGGCTGCTCGCGCCCCTACACTCGCGCCCGTCCGTGACCGCGTGTCCCGGTGGCCCCACGTGCCCGGTGTCGTCCGATCCGACCCGGGCTACCGGCCGATGTCCCCCAACCAACCCTCATGGAGGACGATTTGAAGGCACCATCCATACGCCGGATGCTCCTGACCGGCGTGAGCACCCTGGCCCTCGCGGCCTCCGGCGCGTTCGCCGTCCCCACCGTCGGCAGTGCCGTGGCCGCCGGATACCCGGTGGTGCACCCCGCGGTGGCCGACTACACCCAGGTGTCGACCGGCACGACGCCCCCCACCCAGGCACAGTGCGCGACGGCGGGACGCCGCTGCTTCACCCCGCAGGCGATCCGGGCCGCCTACAACCTCGGCCCGCTGTACGCCGACGGCCATGACGGCCGCGGACAGACGATCGCCATCGTCGACTCGTACGGCAGCGACACCATGGCGCACGACCTGCACGTCTTCGACCAGGCCTTCGGCATCCAGGCGATGTGCGGCGAGGAGGGCGTGACCTGCCAGCCGGGCATGCCGACCTTCAGCACCCTGCACGTCCAGGGCGCGCCGGGCACCACCGCGCCGCCGTCCACCAGCCATGGCACCGGCCAGGAGGACAAGGCCGCCTGGGCGCTGGAGGTCGCGCTCGACGTCGAGACCGCGCACGCGATCGCGCCCGGCGCCAACATCCTGCTGGTCGCCACTCCCACCGCGGAGACGCTCGGCGTCCAGGGCTTCCCCGTCATGATGGACGCCGAGCAGTACGTGGTCGACCACCACCTGGCGAACGTCATCTCGCAGTCCTTCGCCTCCGCCGAGGGCGCGTTCGGCAGCGCCCAGTCGATCGAGCCCCTGCGGCACGCCTTCAAGTCGGCGGCGCTGAACGGCGTCACGGTGCTCGGCTCCTCCGGCGACGACGGCTCGACCGGCTCGAAGAAGACGCCGGTGAAGCAGGGCGGTACCACCCTCCCGGACCCGGCGGTCGAGTGGCCGGCCTCCGACCCGCTGGTGACCGGCGTCGGCGGCACGTACCTGTGCACCGACCCCACCGCGACCGGCAGCCGGACCGCGGACAGCACCGACAACCCGTCCAAGTGTCAGGCCAACCCCGGTGCGGCCGAGGTCGGTTGGACCTTCGCGGGCGGCGGCTTCAGCCAGGTCTTCGACAAGCCCGCCTACCAGTCGGCGCTGCCCGCCGGCTCCACCCCGATCGGCGCCAAGCGCGGCGTGCCGGACGTGTCCCTGCAGGCCGCCTCCGCCACCGGCGCGCTGGTCTACCTCTCCCTGCCTCCGGACGGCTCCGCCGGCCTCAACTGCGGTGGCACTCCGTGCAGCGCGGGCTGGTACGACATCGGCGGCACCTCGCTGTCCTGCCCGCAGTGGGCCGGCCTGGTCTCGATCGCGGACCAGATCAACGGCGGCGGCCTCGGCCAGATCAACCCGGCCCTGTACAAGCTGGGCACCGACCCGGCGAAGTACGCGGCCGACTTCCACGACGTCACGCTCGGCAACAACACCGCCGACCCGGCGGTACCCGGCTACCCCGCCACCGCCGGCTGGGACCCGATCACCGGTCTCGGCACCCCCGACGCGGCGAAGCTCCTGCCCGACCTGGTCCGCGCCGCCCACACCGGATGACCCCGACCAACACCGGGTGACCCCGACCCTCCCGGGCGCCTGACCACCTCGCCCCGTCGAGCCGCGGCCCGACGGGGCGAGGTGGTACGCGCAGGCTTGGAAAGCGTGTTGGGGGCAACCCCTCACGAGTTCGAATCTCGTGTCCTCCGCCGTTGCCCAACCAGGCAAACGAAGGCCCGGACCGCTTATCCGTCCGGGCCTTCGTTTGCCTTGTGATTGCACTTTTGGTTGCAGTGCCTCGTAGCCGAACGCAACAGACAGACCAGATCTCCAGGTCACCTGGTCCGCCAGGTCGCGAGTTGAGGCAGGTGAGACGCCCGAAGCAGCTGCCGTCCGCGAGATCGCCGAGGAGGTTGGCCTGGTAGCGAAAGCCGTACGGCTTTGGGCGAGGGTGTGTACCCGAAGACCGGCCGACAGATGTCGCACACCGCCCGCGAAGTGGTGAGCGGCACTGCGACCGTGGTCGACACCGAAGAACTGGCGGAACTCGCGTGGGTGACGCACGACGGGATCCCCCGGTTCGTTGCCTACGGCCCGTTCGAACCCGTGCAGGCATACCTGGACGCCGGACTCTCGTCCTGACGGAATCGCCCCGCGCCGCATGCACCGCCTCGTCAGTCGTGGAAAGTCGGCTAACTGCGCGGGAACGGCGCCCCGACCGGCCAGTGGTCGGGTAGCCCGAGAGCCGAGTTGACGGGATGCTCCGCAGGCACGCGGGCGACCTCCGTCCCGACCAGCGATGCAGCCTCCCAAATCGGAAGGACAGGTGCCAGCATCGATTCCTGGTGGGGGCTTCGCCAAAGGACAGGGGTCCTTCTGGCCCAATTCCAAGGCCCCGGGTTATCGACTACGAGAACGCCGCTGACGCGACTATGAGGGTGCCCTTCCCTAACGTTCCAATAGCCTCCTGAAGCGCGACCGGGAACCCTTCCATTCAAGGTTCCGTACAACGCAGCCTCGGTTTCTGAATCTTCCGGGAAGACGGCCTCATTTCCGACCGCGACGATGAACGGAAGGTTCATTTCCCCATATTTTCCGCCCTTCCTCCTGACCGCCTCCAGCACCAGGTTCAAATCCTCGTCGAGCCACACCGAGGTGTGAACGCCGATGGCCCTGGCTGTTGGATCACCTCGTCGATCAGGACTGCGAGGAATCGCATCGAACGTGACGCGCCAACCGGCCTCTTGCCATACGTGCCGGGGCAGTGGAACCCCTGGCTCCTGCGCAGCGACGACCCGGTCCGGGTCCAACCCACCGAGCCACTTCGCGAGCTCCGCCTTCAGCCTCCTCTGCGGAGGTGTGGCTGGCCCTGCCGCGATGAGCTGGTAGGCGACGAAGAAGTTCGGGCTGGGGACGCGATCGATGGCATCGACCAACTGAGGCGGCATTAGGCCGGGCCCCCCACCTCCCGCTCGCTGAGCCGTCCAGATCGCCTCAAGCACGAACTGCACCTCACCGCGCGTTACCAAGAAGTCGGGATATTTCCCCCGTGCGCCTACCTGTTGCTCGATCTGCACAGTGCAACCGGATCCGATCAGCATCTCATGCAGATACAGCTCCCAGAGCGCGGAATGTACATTGGAATCCGAGTTTCGGTCCACCAGTCGACTCAGCAGGCCGGGCCGCACATGGTCGGGAAAGTGCGCCCACCACTCGTTGACCACGTCGCGAATTTGATCCCAAAATGGACCGGCAATCCTGTTGAAGAACTCGGCACTCGACTCCGTTTCGCGCTTCGGCGCAGGATCCGTCCGTCTCCGGTTGTCATACACGGCCATGGCAAGGGATTGTATGCCGCAGATCTGGCGGGTCCCACACGGTTTTCCTGGACGGCCAGCCCGTGGAGAACGCCAACTGGGAGTGACCAGGACGCTGAGCACCGGTTGTTCAGCGCATGGGAGATAGAGCCAACCGCCCCGACGTGCCGCCGCCCCGCGATGCCGCCGCCCGTCGCGTGATGATCGCACAGCGCAGTGTCAACACCCGCCCCGAACTCGCACTGCGGTGCGCGCTGCACTCGCTGGGGTTCCGGTACCGAGTGAACCTCCCACTGCCGGGATTGAGACGACGCCGCGCGGACCTCACGTTCACGCGCTGGAGCACTGCGGTCTTCGTCCAGGGCTGCTTCTGGCACGCCTGTCCCCAGCACCTGCACGCACCGAAGCACAATGCCGAGTGGTGGTGGAACAAGCTCCAGCACAACGTCCGCCGAGACGAGGACACCGACGCGTACCTCGTCCGGCTGGGCTGGCTTCCGCTGAGGGTATGGGAGCACGAAGCCGTGGAGACTGCGGTGACCAAGGTGGTTGAGGGCCTCGCTCACCAAGGGCACCCACGGGCGCAGGAGGTCCAGGAACGGAACCGCAGGCCCCTCTCCCCGCAGCCGGCCGGAAGAGCGGGGAGTGCCTGATGTGGTTCCAGGGCGCTACGGCGGGCGAGGAGAGAGAGCCCAGCAGCCGCAGCGAAGACACTGGCCTGAGCTTGTGGGGGACGGCCGATCCACCTGCTCCACGAGAGGGGCCGGTAGAAGCGACAGGGGAATGGGCCGTAACCTCAGCGCAGCTCGCATTGGTTGGTGAGCCTATGAGGCTGACGATCTACGGCGCCCAGCCTTCTGCTCCAACCGGCCCACAGGAGAAAACACCGATGCAGCCGAGAAGTGCCGCTGCCGCTGGCACAGACTTCCCTTACACCAGCCGGACCACCTGCTACATCGAGATATCCGAAGACGGCACGGTCTCTCACGGCACCGACTCCGGAACCTACGAGCGGGCACGGAGGGGGAAGTCCACCCTCTACGCGGTCTGGCCGGGCGAGTGGAGCAGTCACCTGTTCGTCATCGACGATCTGGACGAGTACGCCCGTGCCCACGGGCTCGTCAACGACGAGAAGCGCACGGGGCTCGCCGATCACGAGCACACCGTTCGCTGGACGCTGGACCCGAGCGAGACGAAGCCGCTTGGCTCGTACATCACGATCCGGGTCCACTTGGACTGCGGCTGCTCCATCCAGGACCTCGGCACCTTCGCCGGCCAGACGCGCAAGCAGCGGGGGTGGGACATCGCCACCACGGGCGGCTGGGGAGGGAGTTCCACCTCCGGAACCTACATGCGAGCCCGCCGCAAGAGCCTGGGAGCCTGATCGGCGGCGAACCCGCCGTCGTCGTTTCGACAGGACTCGCACTGGTCTCAGTTCTGGTCTCAAAGCGTGTTGGGGGCAACCCCTCATGAGTTGGGTTCTCGTGTCCTCCGCCATTGCCCGGTAGAGCAGTTGAAGGCCCGGACTGCGTCACGCGGCCCGGGCCTTCGTCGCGCCTGCCCCCGTTGGTACGCCATCCTTGTGCTCCCGGCCGACTGCGGCAGGGCATGGATGTCCTCCTACGTGGTGAGGTGCCCCATCAGCAGGAAGAGCGGATCGGCATTGGTCACCTGGCTGGGCGGCCTGGACGTGGCCGGGTTGGAGCGGGTCCTGGCGGCGCGACCGGACGCGGTGGCGGCTCCGGAGCCGCGCTCGGTCGGGGAACTGGCGGACCGGCTCCAGCGCCCGGCTTCGGTGGCGCTGGCCCTGCCCCGGCTCGCGCTGCCGTGCCTGCAGGTGGGGGAGGCCGTCGCCGCGCTGGCGGCCGTGTCGCGGGACGGTTTGGCGGACATCCTGGACGCGACCAGCGGTGTCCGCGCCCACGCCCTGGATGCCGTCCTGAAGACGCTGGCCGATCGCGCCCTGGTGTGGCCGGTGGGCGACGGGCTGCTGCACGTGGCGGCGCCGCTGCGGAACGCCTGGAGTTCGCCCCTGGGGCTCGACGCGCCGCTCGTGCACCTGCTCGCGAGCTCGAACTCCGCCGAGCTGGGGCGCGTACTTACGAAACTCGACGTCAAACCGGCCGCGAACAGGAAGGAGATGCGGCTGGCGGCGTTGGTCGAGCATCACAGCGATCCGGCTCGGGTCGCCGCGCTGGTGGCCAAAGCGCCCGCAGCGACCCGGAAGCTCCTTGAGCGGCGGGCGCACGAGACTCCGGAGCGACCGGGCTTCATCATGCTCGGGGCTCCGCAAGCCGGCTCCGAGCCCGGCGAACAATGGGCGCTGGAACGGGGGCTGCTGGTCCGGGACCGCCTCTGGTCGGGGTCGGCCCGCATGCCTGCGGAGGTGGCACTCGCACTGCGTGGCTTCGACTGGCACGCCCCGTTCACTCCCGTCCCGCCCGATGTCCGGTCGGCGCCCGTCACCGTCTCCGACGTCGCACGGGAAGCCACGGCCGCCTCGATGGCGTTCGCCGCCCATGCCGTGTCCGTCCTGGGGGTGTGCGCCGCCGCTCCTCTGGCTCGGCTGAAGGCCGGCGGGGTCGGTGCCCGCGAACTGTCCCGGATCGGCAAGGCGGCGCAGTGCGACGAGATCCTGGTACGCCTCGTGCTGGAGACTGCGAGCGCGGCCGGGCTACTGGCCCGGGACGGCGACCGGGTCGCGGCGACCGCCGTCTACGACACCTGGGCCGAGCAGGAACCGGCCGACCAACTCGCCGTGCTGCTCCAGGCATGGTGGGTGCTCCCGCTGACCCCCGGCGGGAGCCGTGACGAGGACGGAAAGGCTCTGCCGGTGCTCGCCGGAGCACCGCCCTGCGGAGGCTGCCTGCAGGCCCGGCACGGGCTGCTCGCGGCCGCCTCGCAGCTCCCGGCCGGCGAAGGCGCGGCGAACTCCGCGGACCTGGGGGCGCTGCTGGTGTGGCTCCGCCCGCTCGCCGACGAACTCGCCCAGGACGTCACGCCGTTCGCCACCTTGATCCGGGAGGCGGAACTGCTCGGCGTACTCGCTCTCGGGGCCGTGTCCCCGATCGGGGCCGCCCTGGTCTCGGGCGACTCCGGAGCCCTGACCGACGCCTGCCGGCGACTGCTGCCCGCCGCCAGCGGGACCGCCCGCTTCGGCAGCGATCTCACGGCCGTGGTCACCGGGACGCCGTCGGCAGCCCTGGTCACGCTGCTGGACTCCGCGGCGGACCGGGAGACCTCCGGTACGGCGTCCGTCTGGCGGTTCACCCCGGCCAGCGTCCGCCGTGCCCTCGACGCGGGCCTGACCCCGGACACCCTGACGGCCGATCTGTCCGACGTCGCCGTCGAACCGCTACCCCAGCCGCTCTCCTACCTGATCCACGACACCTCGCGCAGCCACGGCCGGGTGCGCGTCGTCTCCGCGGCCTGTGTGATCCACGGAGAGGAGCCGGCCCTCCTGGCCGAACTCGCCGCGCACCGCAAGCTCTCCCGGCTCGGGCTGCGGCAGCTGGCACCAACGGTGCTTATCAGCCGAACCCCGCCGGACAAGACGCTCGTGGCATTGCGCGACGCGGGCTACGCGCCCGTCGCCGAGAAACCCGACGGGTCCGTCCGGATGGAGCGGGCCCAACGCCCCCGCGCGGCGAGCCCGGTCCCGCCCCCGCGCCTGCCCGGTGGCACGTTCCGCCCGCAGCGGACGGGTGACCGCACCGAAGCCGTCAGGGCCGCCGTCGACCTGCCTGCCCTCGCCACCCGTCTGCTGGGCGCCCCACCGGAGCTTCCGGAGCCCGACCCGTACGACGGCCGCCCCTACGACAGCGACACCGAGGAGATCATCGCCGGGTACGCGCGCAACCTCTCCTTCTCCGATGTCCGCCAGTTGACCCATGCCGTCAACAGCGGTCAGGCCGTCACGATCGAGTACGTGGCCACCTCGGGCAACACGACCGTCCGCACGCTCAGCCGGCTCGAACTGGATGCCCCCTTCCTCCACGCCTGGTGCCACCTGCGCAACGACGAGCGGGTGTTCACCATCTCCCGCATCCACGGGGTGATGCCCTCATGGCCCGCGACGCAAGGAGTGAGTGCTCAGCAGGCTGCGGGAACCAGGTGGTCGAGGCCCTGTGCGCTGCCCGTCGCGGCCTCGGTCGAGCGCGGCAGCATGACGCGCTCGTAGGCGCGGACGGCGTTGCCGACGCCGGATTCGGTGACGAGGGCGTGGGCGAGGTCGGCGCCGTCGAGCATGGCGAGGTTGGCGCCCAGCCCGACCGGCGGCATCAGGTGCGCGGCATCGCCGAGCAGCGTCACGCCGGGCACGTGCGCCCAGGTGTGCGGGGCGGGCAGCACGTGCAGGGGCCGGTTGACGAAGCCGTGGTCGCTGTCGCGCAGGATCCGCAGCAGGCCCTCGTCCCAGCCGTCGAACATCTCCAACAGGTGCTCCTGCAGGGCCCCTTGGTCGTCGAGGTCGAGTCCGGCGGCCGCGTGCCAGTCCTGCGGCTCGCGCAGCGCGAGGTAGCCGCGGATGTGACCGTTGCTGTTGCGCTGGGCGACCATGGTCCGGCCGACGCCCTTCGCCAGCAGCGATCCGTTGCCGACCAGCCGGGCGAGTTCGGGGTGGCGGGTATCGCACTGGTCGAAGCCGGTCTCGACGAAGGTGACACCGGTGTAGTGGGGTACGGCGGGCGACAGGGCCGGGCGGACCCGTGACCAGGCACCGTCGGCACCGACCACCAGGTCGAACTCCTCGGCCGTACCGTCACCCAGGACCAGCCGGCAGGTGCCGCCCGCCAGCGGGGTGACCCCGGTGACGGCACGGTCCCACCGCACCGTGCCCGGGGTGAGCGAGTCCAGCAGCAGGCCGCGCAGTTGGCCGCGGTCGATCTCCGGGCGGCCCCCGCCAGCGGTCGGCCCTCGCTGCGTGAGGAGGGCACCGGTGGCAGGGTCGAGCACCCGCCACTCGTCGCCCTCGGGGCGGGCGAGGGCATGGAACCGGTCGAGCAGTCCCGCCGACCGCAAGGCGGCCTGGCCGGTGTCGGCGTGCATGTCGAGGGAGCCGCCCTGCGGGCGGGCGTCGGCGTCGGCTTCGCGTTCGAACACCGTGACGGCGCGGCCGTGTTGCTGCAGGACCCGGGCGCAGGTCAAGCCGCCGAGGCCGGCGCCGACGATCGCGATGCGAGGGTCGCGGGCAGAGGGCATGGGTGTGTCCTTCCGAGGGTGGGTGGGTCGCCGGGCGGCCCGGCATCTCCAAGAAAGCACACTCGCTAAATAAGTGCAATGACTACACTTTCGGAGTGGATGCACGTCGGGCTATGGTGGTCGAGTGACCGAAGCGATGGGGCGCCGCGAGCGCAAGAAGGCCCAGACCCGCCAATCCCTGGCCGACGCCGCACTCGAACTCTTCCTCGAACGCGGCTACGACCAGGTCGGCGTCAAGGACGTCGCCGACGCCGCAGACGTCTCGGTGACCACCCTGTTCAAGCACTTCACCAGCAAGGAGGCACTGGTCTTCGACCAGGACGACGACCTGGAAGCGGCCCTCGTCGCGGCCGTGCGCGAGCGGCCCCCGGGCCGGTCGATCCCGCAGGCCCTGCGCGAGCACCTGCTGCTGCACCAGACCCGGTTCGCCGTCCACGCCGCCGACCCGCGGTTCGCCGACTTCACCCGCCTGGTACAGGACACCCCCGCGCTGCGCGACTACTCCCAACGGATGTGGACCCGCCACGAAACGGCCCTGGCGCAGGCCATCGCGCAGGCCGTGGGCGCACCCGAGGACGACGTCAGCTGCGCCGCCCTGGCCCGGTTCGCCCTGGCGGCCCGCAGCCTGATCCTGCAGCACCCCGAACCGCGCCGGGCTGCCGACGAGGCATTCGCCCTGCTCGAACAAGGCTGGGCAGCCTCCCATCCGGGTAACTGACCCGGTCAACGACGAGTCTCGACACGCGCGCATGCGGTGCCAAAGGGCACGGAGACCGATCCTTGACGGCCGGCGCCACCTCTCTACCTATCGTTGGTCGAGAGGCAGCCGAGGCGGACGTGGAGGCGGCGATGAGGATCGTGTTCGTGCACGGGGCGTGTGTGCGGGACGGGTCGTGGTGGTGGCACCGCACTGCGGAGTCACTGCGGGAGCGAGGGGTGCTGAGCGTGGCGCCGGCGCTGCCGAGCTGCGGCGAGGCGGGCCGTCCCGGGGGCCGCGACGGTCCGGGGCTCTCCGAGGACGTCGCGGCAGTGCGGCAGGCGCTGCTCGACAGCGATGAACCCACTGTCGTGGTCGCCCACAGCTACGGCGGCGTCGTCACCGCGGAAGCCGCCGCGGGTGTCGGGTCGGTCCGCCACCTGGTGATGATCTCCAGCTACCTGCCCGAGGTCGGGCAGAGTCTGTCCGACTTCGGCGGCAGCAGCCCCGCCCCGTTCCTCGACATCGACTCCGACGCCGGAACCTTCGGGGTCCGCCCCGAGCTACTCGTGGACGTCTTCCTGCAGGACTGCGCCCCCGAGATCCAGACGCAGGCGGCACACCACCTCGCCCGGCAGAGCGTGCGGGTGACCGGGCAGCCGGTCGGGGCGGCCGCATGGCAGCAGGTGCCCTCGACCTACCTCGTCTGTGCCCGGGACCGCGGCACCCCGCCACACCTGCAGCGGGACTTCGCCCGCCGAGCCGGCAGCATGGTCGAACTCGACTCCGGCCACCACCCGTTCCTGTCCCAGCCGGACACGGTCCGGGACCTGCTGTTGAGCCTTTGACGGCAGCGACAAGGCCGGGCGGCGGGACCGGGAGGTCAGGTGGCGGGGAGGCGGTTCGCCAGCTCCCGGAAGCGGGCGGAGGGTCGCATCATGCCGTTGTCGCCGACGTTCAGGTTCTCCAGCCAGCCGTCCCGGTACCAGAAGATCGACGAGGTCAGCGGGGCCGGATCGTTGGCCTGGAGCTGCTTCGACAGGTCGATCATGAAGCGGATCGCGTTCAGCGACGAGCTGCTGCGGATCGGCGCCGCGCAGAACGCGTTGCTCGTCGGCAGGGTGACCAGGGCGCCGTGGGGGAGTTCGACCCCGCCCAGGGCGTTCTCCAGCCGCAGGGCCTGGGCCGCGCCGGGCCACACCCCCGTCCCGTTGACGGCGTAGAGGACGTCGCCGTTCGTCGCATTGAAGGACTGCCGGTTGAGTTGCTCGGTGGCCAGGTTGGCGAAGGCCCGCTCCCAGAGCTCGGCCCGGCTGACGCTCCACTGGTCGGCGGCGTGCTCGGCTATCGACAGGGCCTCGGTCGTCCCACCCCGCTTCCCGCCGTTGACGCACAGGACGACCGACAGCTCGTCGTCGATCTGCCGGGCCATCGGGTCGGGGCCCAGCCCGCGGGTCGGGGTGACCAGGAGCCGCAGCCGGTCCCGGACCTCGAAGACCGAGATCCCGGCCAGCGCCTTGCACGGGCCGTGCTCGTCGCACAGCGGCTTCGGTACGTTCTTGCGACTGCCGAACAGCGGCATGGGCGGTTCTCCCGGGGGTCGATGCGGTGGGCCGGACCAAGGCCACAGCATCCCACCGGAGTTCGCCGGCCGTCTCACGGATCATCCGATTCTCAGACACACGCAGCCGGCTCACCACCCCGCGGGGCCGCCCGCTGCGGGACCACCCGGCTGCGGCACACTGATCACCACGGCCCCGCCCGGATCCCCCGGCGGCAGAGGCCGACGGGGGGCGGGCATGGAAAGCGGCATGGAGATCGGCAGTGTGGTCGGCGGGCGGTACCGGATCGAGGCCGGCGGGGTGGGGAAGGTCCGGTTCGCGCGGGACACCGGGTCGGGGCAGCCGGTGGTGGTGAAGGTGCCGGCCGAGGCGCCGGGGCCGGCCGTCCGGCTGCGGCACCCGGGGATCGTCACGGTGCTGGAGGCGGGCGAGCACGAGGGCAGGCCGTTCCTCGCCATGGAGCGGCTCGACGGGTACACGCTGGAGGACCACCTGCTGGACGGCTGGTACCGGGCGGCCGAGGTCGCCGACTTCGGGGCCCAGGTCGCGGAGGCCCTGGCGGTCGCGCACCGGGCCGGGATGGCGCACGGCGGGATCGAGCCCGCCCGGCTGCTGCTCACCCCGACCGGAGTCGTGAAGATCCTCGGCTTCGGCACGCTCCCCCCGGCGCCGAGCTCCGACCTGTCCGCGCTCGGTACCACGATGCATGCGCTGCTCGGACACCCGGTGCTGCCCGGCTCGCTGGGCGAACTCGGCGTGATAGTAGCGGAGTTGCTCGACTCACCGGCCGAGCAGGACCCACACCTGACCGGGCAGTTCGCCGCCCGGCTGCGCCGGCTCGCGCAGGACCTGGAGGAGCTGGAGGACCGGGAGCCGGCGCGGCAGCCCCGGGGCCCGGTCGGGGCACAGTCGTTCTGGGTCTACCAGCGCCCGGAGCGGCTGCCGGCGGGGCGGGTCCTGGTCGGCGTACCGGCCACGTCCTCGGACCCTACGGTCGGCCGGCGCCGCACTGTCCGTCGGAAGTACGGGCGGACCCGGGTACGGCCGGTGCCCTGGCTCGTTGAGCGGGTGTGGCTGACGAAACGGACAACGGCGGGGCGCGGGCACCGATGGTGTGGGCGCTGGCGGTGCACCAGGTGGATCAGGGGCGCTCGTTCGCGGAACTGATCGTGGAAGTCGGGTCGGACCTCTACCCGGACCTGATGGAGGCCGCGCTCGACAGCGGATTCACGCTCGCAGCGGGTGAGCCCCCGGACACGAGCGGAGCCGTCGAGGTGGGCGAGGGCCGGGTGAAGCGCCTGGCGCTGGTCGGCGGGCGCCAGACGTGGGAGCCGGACACGCGGGTCGAGGCGTCGCCCGGCTGGCTGGCGGCAGCCGAGGGCCGGGGCACCGCGGTGCTGATCCTCGTGCCGCCCGACACCTGGCCGCCCGACCTGCTCGAACTGGAGCCCGAGGAACGTCTGGACGTCTTCACCCGGAGGTTCGAACGGGAGCTCAGGGCGGGCCGCGTCCTGCACGGCACCGTGTCGGTGCAACGGCGTGGCCCTCTGCCACGTTGAGGCTCCGGGCGCGTTCGGCTCGCGTGGCAGGGCGGACGGAGCTGCCGCAAAGCGGGCGGGGTCCGGCACCCGTGTGGGTGCCGGACCCCGCCCGACAGTGGAGCGCCAGGCCCGGGTTGCACGGACTCTTCCTACTGAAAGTAGGACGTGCTCTGGTAGCACCGCTGACGCCTGGCGAGGAATCATCTCCCTCGCAACGAGAGGAATACTAGCAGGTCAGCAGCCCATCGGTGAAAGTTCGAAAGTTCGAAAGTTCGAAGGTCGATCAGAAGAACACCCCGCACCGCAGCAGCACGTTCGCGTACGGCCGGGCTTCCCCGGTCCGCACCACCAGGCGTGCCCCCGCACTCAGCTCCTTCAGCGTTTCGTGCGGCACGTAGGCCAGTTCGGCGAAGGAGCCGGTCAGCAGCCCGTCCGCGGCGGGGTTCGCCTCCCGTACCTCCTGCGCCGCGAGTGCGCCCTCGATCACCAACTCGTCGAGGAGCCCGGCCAGTACGTCCTCGAACGACGGGATCCCCGCCCGGAAGGCGAGGTCGACCACCCGGGGCCCGTCCGGAACCGGCATCCCCGCGTCGCACACGAGCACCTGGTCACCGTGCCCCAACGCGGCGACGGCTCCGGCGAGATGGCGATTCAGAATCCCGCCCTTCTTCACAGCGCCTCGACCTCTTCGGCGGTGGGGAACGACTCCTGGGCCCCCCGCCGCGTCACGGCGACGGCGCCCACCCGGGCGGCGTACCCGGCGGCCTCCGCGAGCGAGGCCCCCGCGCCCAGCTTCCAGGCCAGGGCAGCCGTGAAGGAGTCGCCGGCACCCGTCGTGTCGACGGCGTCGACCTTCACCGACGCGACCCGTACGACCTCCTCCCCGGCGGACGCGACCAACGCGCCCTCCGAGCCGAGCGTGACCACGACCGACCGGGGCCCGCTCGCAAGCAACTCCCGCACCCATGCGGCGGGATCGTCGGCCGAGCGGGAGTCGTCGTCGGCGCGGGAGTCGCCGGCCGGGCGGGAGTCGTCGACGGCCTCGCCGCCCAGGATCACCCGGGCCTCGTGCTCGTTGACGATCAGCGGGTCGCAGGCCGCCAGCACCTCGGCCGGCAGCGCCTGCGGCGGAGAGGGGTTCAACACGAACCTCGTGCCGGACGGCAGTTGCCGCACGACCTCCACGACCGACTCCAACGGGATCTCCAACTGCGTCGAGACCACCCGCGAGGCGCGGAACAGCGGCCCGGCGGCCCGGACGTCCTCCGGCGTGAGCCGCCCGTTCGCACCGGGCGACACCACGATGCTGTTGTCCCCCGAGGGGTCGACGGTGATCAGTGCGACGCCGGTCGGGGCCCCGCCCACCAGGACGCCCTCCGTGTGGACCCCCGCGCTGCGCTGCGACTCCAGCAGCAGTCGCCCGTTCGCATCGTCCCCGACCCGCGCGAGCAGCGCCGTGCGCGCCCCGAGCCGCGCGGCGGCGACCGCCTGGTTGGCCCCCTTGCCGCCGGGATGGACGGCGAGGTCCGACCCGAGCACCGTCTCCCCGGCCCCGGGCCTGCGCTCGACACCGATCACGAGATCGACGTTGGCCGACCCCACGACCAGCACGTCGTAGTCGTACGTGAAACCCATGAAACTCCCCAATCAGGAAATCCGAAAAGCAGGAAATCCGAAACGAGGCGGCCGGAGCCCCGCTTCCGCGGGCACCCCGGCCACCCCTTTCCCCGTCTCAGCCGCTGAACCCGGCCACGGTCTCCTTCGTGACCACCTTCACCGGCACCTTGATGGTCTCCTCGACCTTCTCCCCCTTGATCGCCTTGACCGTGTTGTCCACGGCGATCTTCCCGAGCTGCGACGGCTGCTGGGCCACCGACGCGTACAGCGCCCCCTGCTCGACCGCCTTCAGCCCGTCGGGAGTCCCGTCGAAACCGACGACCTGCACGGATTCGCCGGCCTTGGACCCGAGCGCCTTCACCGCGCCGAGCGCCATCTCGTCGTTCGCGGCGATGACACCCTGGACGTCCGGGTGCGCCTGCAGCAGGTTCGACATGACGTCGAGCCCCTTGGTCCGGTCGAAGTCGGCCGGCTGCTGCGCGACGACCTCGATCCCCGGGTATGCCTCCAGTCCCTTGGCGAAGCCCTCGGCCCGCTCGCGCGCGGCGGAGGTACCGGCCAGCCCCTGGAGGATCACGATCTTCCCGCTGCCACCGAGCTTGTCGGCGATGGCCTTCGCCGCCTGCTCGCCGCCGGCGACGTTGTCGGAGGCGACCAGTGCGTTCACCTCGGCGTTGTTGACGCCGCGGTCGACGGCGATGACCGGGATCCTCGCCTTGCCCGCGGCCTGCACGGAGTTGCTCGCCGCGTCGGAGTCCACCGGATTGACGACGATCGCCGCGAGCTTCGAACTGGTGAAGTTCTGCAGCTGGTTGGCCTGCTGCGAGGCGTCGTTCTGCGCGTCGGTGACGGTCAGGTCCACCCCCAGCAGCTTCGCCTCGGCCTGCGCACCCGACCGGATCTGCACGAAGAACGGGTTGTTGAGCGTGGAGAGCGAGAGGCCGATCTTCCGGGTGCCGGCCTTCGGATCGCCGTGCAGGAACGACGTCGCACCCACGATCGCCACCGCCACGACAGCCGCGATCCCGTACGTGGCGGCCTGCCTGCCCCTTCCGCCGCCTGGCGCCCCGATCGCCGTGGGAGAGACCCCGGCCTTGCGCCGCACCGTGTCGAGCAGCACCGCCAGGGCGATGACGACACCGATGACGACCTGCTGCCAGAACGCGGAGACGTTCAGCAGGTTCAGCCCGTTGCGCAGCACCGCGAGGATGAGCGCGCCGATCAGCGTCCCCGACGCCTTGCCGGTACCCCCGGCGAGGGAGGCGCCGCCGATGACGACGGAGGCGATGGCGTCCAGCTCGTACCCGGTGGCCGCCTGCGGCTGCGCGGAGGAGAGCCGGGAGGCCAGGACGACACCGGCGACCGCGGCGAACACACCGGACAGCGCGTAGATCGCGAGCTTCTGCCGGGGCACCCGCAGACCCGAGAGCCGGGCCGCCTCCTCGTTGCCGCCGATGGCGTACATCGAGCGGCCGATGTACGTACGGCCGAGGACGAACGCCGTGACGAGCCCCATGGCCACCATGACCAGTACCGGCACCGGCAGCCACCCGCCGAGCGTGTCACCCAGGTGGGAGACGGAGGCCGGGAACGCGATCGGCGATCCGTCCGAGATCACCAGTGCCAGGCCACGCCCCACCGACAGCATCGCGAGCGTCGCGATGAACGGCGGCAGCTTGCCGTACGAGATCAGGAAGCCGTTCACCAGGCCGGCGGCCACGCCCGTCGCCAGCGCCAGCAGCACCGCGACGGCCACCGGCACTCCGTGCGCCGTGGCGCTCCACGCCAGCACGGTCGCCGACAGCGCGGCCACCGAACCGACCGACAGGTCGATGCCCGCCGAGACGATCACGAAGGTGACGCCGAAGGCGAGGACGGCGGTCACGGCCGCCTGGACGCCGACGTTGAGCAGGTTGTCGGTGGTGAGGAAGTCGCCCGACAGCGCCGACATGGCGATGACGAGGGCGATCAGCGCGGTCAGCGCGCCGTTGTCGAGCAGCAGACGGCGCAACGCCGCGGCGCCACCGGCGCCCGTACCGCCCTTGAGCGTTTCAGCGGCCACGGGGGGCCTCCAGTTCGGTAGTGGGATTGCTCACGGCCAGCGACATGACCGCGTCCTGCGTGGCCTCGTCGGCGGACAACTCGCCCGCGATCCGGCCCTGGGCCATCACCAGCACCCGGTCGCTCATCCCGAGCACCTCGGGCAGATCGCTGGAGATCATGAGGACGGCGGCCCCGGTCGCCGTCAGTTCGTTGATGAGCTGGTAGATCTCGACCTTGGCGCCGACGTCGATGCCGCGCGTGGGCTCGTCGAGGATCAGCACCTTGGTGTCGGCCAGGAGCCACTTGCCGATGACGACCTTCTGCTGGTTGCCGCCGGACAGCGTGCGCACCTGCTGACCGAGCCCGGCCATCCGTACGCCGAGTTGCCCGGCGATCCGCTCGGCGGCGTCGTGCTGACCCCTGAGGTCGACGATTCCGGCCCTGGTGGCGGCCTTGAGGGTGACGAGTCCGAGGTTCTCCTCGACCGACTGGTCGAGCACCAGCCCCTGACCCTTGCGGTCCTCGGGCACCAGCCCGATCCCCGCGGTCATGGCGGCGCCGATGTCGTGCCGCTTCAGGTCGGCCCCGGCGACGCGGACCGTACCGCGGTCGTACGGGTCGGCCCCGAACACGGCCCGGACCACCTCGGTGCGCCCCGCCCCGACCAGCCCCGCGACGCCGACGACCTCGCCGGCCCGCACCTCGAAGCTGACGTCGTGGAAGGCACCGTCCCGGGACAGTCCCTCCACGGACAGCAGCGCGGTGCCCGGGACGGCCCGCTCGCGCGGGTACTGCTGCTCGATGGACCGGCCCACCATCAGCCGGACGAGCTCCTCCTCCGGCGTGGAGGCGGGCACCTGCCCGACCGACCTGCCGTCCCGGATGACCGTGACCCGGTCCCCGAGGGCGGCGATCTCCTCCAGGTGGTGCGTGATGAAGACGATCCCGACGCCGTCCTCGCGCAGCCTGCGCACGATCACGAACAGCTTCTCGACCTCCTCGGAGGTCAGCACGGCGGTCGGCTCGTCCATGATCAGAACCCGCGCGTCCAGGCTCAGCGCCTTGGCGATCTCGACCATCTGCAGGCGTGCGATGCCGAGTTCGCGCACCCGCGCGCGGGGCGACACGCTGACGCCGACGCGATCCAGCAGCTCCGAGGCGTCCGCCTCCATCCTCTTCCGGTCGATCACCCCGAACCGGCGCGGCTGGCGCCCCAGGAAGATGTTCTCGGCGACCGTCAGATCGGGGACGAGGTTGAACTCCTGGTAGATGGTGGCGATCCCGAGTCGCTCGGAGTCCTGCGCACCATGGATGCGGACCTCCTCACCGCCGACCAGGATGCGGCCCTCGTCGGGGGTGTGGGCACCGGAGAGCATCTTGATCAGGGTGCTCTTCCCCGCGCCGTTCTCACCGAGCAGCACATGGACCTCGCCCCGCCGCAGGTCGAAGTCGACGCGGTCCAGCGCGACCACCCCGGGGAAGGTCTTCCGTATGCCCTCGATGCGCAGCAACTCGTCCGCGTTGCTCACGACTGGCTCCTGTTCGTTGCGGGGTTCTCGTTCGTCACGGGGTTCTCGCCGCACGAGCGGCGAACGACGAGACGGGCGGGGAGCGTCACCGAGCGCGGCGGCCGCCCCTCGATGCGGTCCACGAGCGCGCGCACGGCGGCCCGGCCCAGCTCGCCCGTGGGCTGGGCGATCGCGGTGATCGGCGGGTCCGTGTGCACGAACCAGGGGATGTCGTCGAACGCGGCGAGCGCGATGTCCTCCGGCACCCGCAGGCCACGGGCGCGTACGGCGTCCAGCGCGCCCAGCGCCATCAGGTTGTCCGCCGCGAACACGACCTGCGGGGGCTCGGCGAGGTCGAGGAACCGCTCGGTCTCCCGCCGGCCGCTGGCTGCCTGGAAGTCACCCTGGCCGATGTACTGGTCCGGCAGGTCGAGGCCGCACTCCGCCAGCGCCTCGCGGAACGCCTCCACGCGCTCCTGCCCGGTCGTGGTGGCCGCCGGCCCGGCGATGATCGCCAGCCGCCGGTGCCCCAGCCGGTGCAGGTGCACGACGAGATCCCGTACGGCACCCCGCCCGTCCGCCCGCACCACCGGCACGTCGACGCCGGGGATCCACCGGTCCACGAACACCATCGGTGTCCCGGCCCGGGCGGCGTCCAGCATGAGCGGCGACCCGCCGTCGGTGGGCGAGACCAGCAGCCCGTCGATACGGCGGTCCAGCAGCGTCCGTACGTGGTGGTCCTGCAGTTCCGGCCGCTCGTCGGCGTTACCGATGATCACGCTGTACCCCAGCGCCCGCGCCGCTTCCTCCACGGACCGTGCGAGCTCGGTGAAGTACGGGTTCAGCACGTCGCTGATCACGAGGCCGAGCGTGTGGGTCTGGTCGGTACGCAGCGACCGCGCCACGGCGTTGGGCCGGTACCCGAGCGATGCGACGGCGGCCAGCACCCGCGCCCGCGCGCCCTCGCTCACCGACGGGTGCTCATTCAGGACACGCGAGACAGTGGCGACGGACACGCCTGCCTCGGCGGCGACGTCCTTGATGCTCGTCACAGCCGCCCCACCTCCTCGTGGAATCGATTACATCAACGCGTTCCCCCGATTGGAATCGATTACATGCCCGTAGGGCAAGCCTTGAGCCGATGGCTGAAACCTGATCGTGATGAACGCCGGCCGCTCAAGCAGCCACCTGCGGCGGGAATCGGGCGCGCAAGAGGCAAGCCCCGGGCCGCCGGCCCGGGGCTTGCCCGTCAACCGCCGGACCGCCCTAGATGCTCGATCCGCCGCCGGAGGTGTTGTTCCACCAGGCGCTGTAGGCGTTCAGCGAGTACCGCTTCTGCACGCCGCCGGTCGAGGTGATCTCGATGCCGAACTGCATCGTGTCGAAGGTGGTGTTGCGCAGGAGGTTCTGCGACGCGGCCCAGCGCCAGACCGCCGAGGCGTCGATGGTGCCGGTGTCGGTCTGCTGGGCGGGGATGAGCTGCAGGACGTTCCAGCCGGGATCGGCCTGCCAGACCGACGCGTACCGGATGCCGCCGATGGTCACGTTGGACGCGATCTGCCGTCCCCAGCCGCCTGCCGACGTGCCGGACCAGCTGGTGAAGACCATGATCTCGTCCTGGTTGCCGGTCGACCAGAGGTCGCTCGTCCAGTCCCACCAGTCACCGCCGGCGACGGGAGCCGACGACGTGTTGTACCAGAAGCCCGCCGAGTTCAGCTGCGACAGCGGCGTCCGGGGCCGGACCCCGGTGTTCGGGTAGGACTTGACCCCGCCGCCGGAGTGGTCGGCGTCGACGTACCAGGACCTGATGCTGTTGACGGTCAGGCACTGCGGTCCGTGGTTCTGGCCCCAGACGTCGTTGTAGACCGTCCAGGTGCCCTGGGTGTACTGACCCCACTGGTCGCAGGTGGAGTACACCTGGGCCTGTGCCGGAGACGCGATGCTCAGGAACGCTGCGATCAGGGTGGCGATCAGGGCCGGCCGACCGAAGCCGGCCGACTTCTTGCCGCGGATGGATTCACGGGTGTGCCATCTCATGTGTCCCTCCAAGGACGGCGATGGGTTGTTCCGGACTCCCGGTCCGGTGGCGGGACCTGACGGCCGTCAGGTGTCGCCCGCCGGCGAATCCGGGTTCGGGACGGCGCGGCTCGGCCCCGTCGGAGGTGGCGCGCTCAAGAACTGCGGGAACGGCGCCCGGTCCCCTGACCTTCGAGCACCGGGCTTGCCGGACGCAGGTGCGAAGGGTCGAAGCGCTTGCGCCCGTGGACAGTAGTAATGACGGAGCCTCAGCACAGCAAGGCCGTGCGCAGGAGGACACAGCTCTTTCACCTGTCGACTGTCGAACCGCCCTCGAAGGACTGTCGAACCGCTTCCGAACGGCAACGGCTGCAGGAGCGCACGGGGCGAGGGACGGCTTGGCCCGCACTGCCGGCGAGAGTATTGACACGCTAATTGTGAGCGTTAACACTCTTGCAACAGGCGGGCGCCGCACCAAGCCCCCTGGGCGGCGACGCGCGCTCATGCGAAGGACTGCGGCCGCTGTACTCCCCGTTTTCTCCTCTTACGCACGATGGAGTTCGCCATGCCGGCTCACCCCTTCAGCCGCCGTGCCGTGTTCAAGGCGACCGGCGCCGCGGCCGTGGCCGCAGCCGCCGGCCCCGTCCTCGGTCCGGTCACCGCCGCGGCGGATACGCCCCCGGTCAGGTCCGACGTCGGAGTGTCGACGGTCCCGTTCGAGCTGGGCCAGGTCCGGCTCACCAGCAGCCGATGGCTCGACAACCAGAACCGCACCCTGGCCTACCTCCGCTTCGTCGACGTCGACCGCCTGCTGTACAACTTCCGCGCCAACCACCGGCTCTCCACCAACGCCGCTGCCGCGAACGGTGGTTGGGACGACCCGGGGTTCCCCTTCCGCACCCACGTGCAGGGCCACTTCCTCTCGGCGTGGGCCCAGGCCGCCGTCGCGCTCGGCGACACCACCTGCCGCGACAAGGCCGACCGGATGGTGGCCGAACTCGCCAAGTGCCAGGCCAACAACGCTGCCGCGGGCTTCTCCGCCGGCTACCTGTCGGGCTTCCCCGAGGCCGACTTCGCCAGCCTCGAAGCGGGCAGGCTGAGCAACGGCAACGTCCCGTACTACTGCGTCCACAAGACCATGGCCGGTCTGCTCGACGTGTGGCGCCTCCTGGACAACACCCAGGCCCGCGACGTGCTCCTCGCGCTCGCCGACTGGGTCGACCGCCGCACCGCCGCGCTCGGCTACAGCACGATGCAGTCGGTGCTGGGCACCGAGTTCGGCGGAATGAGCGAGGTGCTGGCCGATCTGTGCCAACAGACCGGTGACACCCGCTGGCTGACCACCGCTCAGCGCTTCGACCACGCCGCCGTCCTCGACCCGCTCGCCGCGAACCTGGACCGGCTCAACGGCCTGCACGCCAACACGCAGGTGCCCAAGTGGATCGGAGCCGTCCGCGCGTACAAGGCCACCGGGACGACCCGCTACCGCGACATCGCCGCCAACGCCTGGGCGATCACCACCGGCTCGCACACCTACGCCATCGGCGGCAACAGCCAGGCGGAGCACTTCCGGGCCGCGAACGCCGTCTCCGGCTACCTCACCGACGACACCTGCGAACTCTGCAACTCCTACAACATGCTCAAGCTGACCCGGGAACTGTGGCAGCTGAACCCGGACCAGGCCTCGTACTTCGACTTCTACGAGAAGACGCTGCTCAACCACGTCCTCGGCGCCCAGAACCCGGCCGACCCGCACGGCCACATCACCTACTTCAGCTCCCTCAACCCGGGTGGCCGCCGGGGCAAGGGCCCGGCCTGGGGCGGCGGCACCTGGAGCACCGACTACGGCACCTTCTGGTGCTGCCAGGGAACGGGTGTCGAGTCCAACACCAAGCTGATGGACTCCGTCTACTTCCACGACGGCACCACCCTCACGGTGAACCTGTTCCTGCCGTCCGTCCTGGACTGGACCCAGCGGGGCATCACCGTCACCCAGACCACCGCGTTCCCGGCCGAGGACACCACGACGCTCAAGGTCACCGGCAGCGTCGGCGGGACGTGGTCCCTGCGCGTCCGCATCCCCGGGTGGACCTCGGGCGCCGTCGTCAGCGTCAACGGCGTCGCGCAGAGCGTCGCGGCCACCCCGGGCACGTACGCCACCCTCACCCGGTCCTGGGCCTCCGGCGACACCGTCACCGTGAAGCTCCCGATGCGGGTGGCCCTCCAAGCCGCCAACGACAGCCCGGGCGTCGCGGCGGTCACCTACGGCCCCGCCGTCCTGGCCGGCAACTACGGCAGCACCGCGCTGTCCGCCCTCCCGGCCCTGGACGCCGCCACGATCACCCGGACCAGCAGCACCGCCCTCGCCTTCACGGCCACCGCCGACGGAGCGAAGGTCGACCTCGGCCCGTTCCACGACGCCCAGGGCTTCAACTACACCGTCTACTGGCGGACCGACAGCGCGAGCTTCCGTCTGGTCAACGCGGCCAGCGGCCTCGTCCTCGGCATCCAGAACATGTCCACCGCCGACGGCGGCCTCGCCCTGCAGTGGCCCGACACCGGCACCGCCGACCACAACTGGGCCCTCGTCGTCGACGGCGCCGCACTGCGGCTGCGCAACGCCAACAGCGGCAAGGTCCTCGGCGTGAAGGACATGTCCACCGCCGACAACGCCCCGATCCTCCAGTGGGCCGACTCGGGCACCGCCGACCACCGGTGGACCGTCGTCGACGCCGGCAACGGCTACTACAAGCTCCAGAACGTCAACAGCGGCAAGCTGCTCGGCATCGCCGGCGGCTCCACCGCCCAGGGCGCCGCAGCCGTCCAGCTGCCCGACAGCGGTTCCGCCGCCGGCCAGTGGCAGTTCGCCCCCGTCGGCGCCCGGCGGATCCAGAACGTCGCCAGCGGGCGGCTGCTCGGCATCCGGGACATGTCCACCGCCGACGGCGGCCTGGCCATCCAGTGGGACGACAACGGCACCGCCGACCACCTCTGGACGGCCGCCCTCGACACCGGCGGCTACCTGCGCCTGCGCAACGCCAACAGCGGCAAGGTCCTCGCCACGGAGAACGGCGGCACCGCCAACGGCACCCGGATCGTCCAGTGGGCCGACAACGGCGCCGCCGACCACCGGTGGCGCCTGCGCCACGGTGGCGGCGACACCTTCCGGATCCAGTGCGCCGACAGCGGCCGCGTCCTCGGCATCTCCGGTGCCTCCACCGCCTCGGGAGCGCAGGCCGTGCTCTGGGACGACAACGGCACCGGCGACCACCTGTGGCGGTTCATCTGATCCGGCGCCGGATCACGGTCGCCGCGGGGTGATCGCAGCCGGATCCCGCAGCGACGCTGCCCGGATCCGGCTGCGATCAGCGGCGGTCGCTCAGCGGTGGTCGTTCAGCGGTTCACCGCCCGCATCCCGTCCTCGTCGTAGCGCTCGCCCGCCACCTCGGGCAGCTCGGCGTCGATCCGGGCCAGGTCGTCCTCGGTCAACTCGACGTCGACCGCGCCCGCGTTCTGCTCCAGATAGGTGCGGCGCTTGGTACCGGGGATCGGCACGAGGTCCTCGCCGCGGGCGAGGACCCAGGCGATCGCCAACTGGGCCGGAGTGACGCTCTTCTCCGCGGCGATCTCCTTCACCTTCTCCGCGAGCCGCAGGTTGGCGGCCAGGTTGGCCTCGGTGAAGCGGGGGTTGGTGCGGCGGAAGTCGTCCTTGTCGAGCTCGTCCGGGGAGCTGAAGCGGCCCGCGAGGAAGCCGCGGCCCAGCGGGGAGTACGGCACGAAGCCGATTCCGAGCTCCCGGCAGGTGGGGAGCACCTCGGCTTCCACGTCCCGCGTCCAGAGCGAGTACTCGCTCTGGACGGCGGTGACCGGGTGGACGGCGTGGGCGCGGCGGATGGTCTCGCCGCTCGCCTCGCTCAGCCCGATGTACCGCACCTTTCCCTCGGCGACCAGTTCGCCGAGCGCGCCGACGGTCTCCTCGATGGGCACGGTCGGGTCGACCCGGTGCTGGTAGTACAGGTCGATGCGGTCGGTGCCGAGCCGCGCGAGCGAACCGTGGACGGAGCTGCGCACGTGCTCGGCGGAGCCGTCCTGGCGGCCCACGGTCGACATGTCGCCCGGAACGGCGTTGTCCATGCGGTAGTTGAACTTCGTGGCGATCACGTACTCGTCCCGGTGCCCGCGGACGGCTTCGCCGACCAAGGACTCGTTGGTGAGCGGTCCGTAGACCTGCGCGGTGTCGAGGAACGTGATGCCGAGGTCCAGGGCGCGGCGGATGGTCGCGACGCCCTCGTCCTGGTCGGCCGTGCCGTAGAAGGCGGACATCCCCATGCAGCCGAGGCCGATGGCGGACACCTGGAGGTCCCGCAGACTGCGCTGTTGCATGTGGCGTGCCGGCCCTTCGTCTCGTTCTTCCCATGGGCCGACGCCTTCCGACGCCCCGGTCCGGGCGACCGGCCGGCCTCGTCCCCTCGGGGAGGACCTTACGGTGTCGGGGCCGTCCGGAGGCGGAACGGCACGGCCGGGGGGCCAACGAGGCTCCCCGGCCCGCCGGTTGAGGTCTGGGACCGCCCACCCGACCGCCGGGGCGCCTCGCTCTCCCCTCCTGCGATCAGGCCGTCACCCGACCCGTGCCGCCCCGGCGGAGCCCAGGGCTTCGAATTCCGCCACCAGGTCGGCGGGGGAGGGGAGGGCGTCGATCTCCGCCTTCATGGCCGCGGCCGACTTCCGCAGGCCGTCGTCGGTGAGCAGCCGGTCGAGCAGGGCGGTGTCGACGGCGTCCAGGCTGGAGGACAGCGCGAAGCCGTTGGCCTGCCCGGCGGCGGCGTTGGCGAAGTTGTCGGCACCCTGGGGGAGGACCAGCTGGGGGACGCCCAGCGCGGCGGCGGTCATCATGCTGCCCGAGCCGCCGTGGTGGACGACGCCGTCGCTGGCCTGGAGCAGCTGGCTCAGCGGCACCCACGGCAGCGGCCGGACGTTGCCGGGCAGCGTGCCGAGCGGC
Organism: Streptomyces sp. 1114.5; assembly: GCF_003635085.1. Lineage (NCBI taxonomy): Bacteria > Bacillati > Actinomycetota > Actinomycetes > Kitasatosporales > Streptomycetaceae > Streptomyces > Streptomyces sp. 1114.5. The sequence continues at coordinate 94,584 of NZ_RBXE01000003.1, read as the reverse complement.
GTGAGGTCCGCGTCGCCGGCGGCGAGCAGGATCTCGGCGTCGAGCGCCCCCGCCTGCTCGATCAGGCGGGAGACGGGCGCGATGCCCTCCCAGTCGGTGAACACCGTGCCCAGCGTCACCGCGATCCGCGGCCTGGTGCCGCGCCCGATCAGGTCGGCGGGGATCGTCCCGCCGCCGTTGTACGGCACGTACCGCACGCGCCAGCCCCCGCCGTCGCCGCCGAGCGAGGCCGGCACGACGTCCAGGACGGTGGACGCAGCGCTCGCCTCGACCCCCCGCGCGCGGTAGTCGTCGGCGAGCAGTCGGCGCAGGCGGGCCGCCGCCCCGCCCGAGGTGACCCCGAAGTTGTGCCGCACCGCGGGGATGCCGAACCTGGCGGCCACCAGCGGTGCGGCGCCCTGGAAGGACTCGTGCACGATGACGTCAGGCCGCCAGTCCTCCGCGACTTTCAGCAGGTCGTCGATGGTCGAGCGGCCGAACTCGGCGAAGCCGAGGGCGCTCAGTTCGTTCGTCTCGTCCTCCGTCCGCTCCGCGTCGGCGAACCGGACGTCCTTCGGGAGGGCGCGGGCGAAGGCCTCCCTGAGGGTGGTGCCGTCGCCGATCTCGACGACGGGCAGTCCGGTGTTGCGCAGGATCGCGACCGGCGGCTGGCCGGCGAACAGGACGTCGTGGCCGGCCGCCCGCAGGGCCAGTGCGGTGGGGATCACGGGGAAGATGTGGCCGACCGCCCCGGGGGCGGTGAACAGGACTCGCACGGTGGTTCTCCTGATGCAGACGGGTGCTCGTGGTCGGACGTGCTCGCGGTGCTGGGAGTGGGACCGTCCGCGGCCGGCCGGCAGGGCCCGTCCGCCCGGGACATCCGGGTCCGCCTTGATGTCGGCTGTGGCCACGTCGCCCCTGGTGAGCCGGTGACCGCCCCCCGGCGGTCACTGTGCGGACGATCCTGGCACGGCCCGTTCCGACCAGGCACTCGTATCTTCTGACAGATGTTCACCTCAGGTGCGGCCGGCTTTCCTTGGGCTTGACATCGGGCCGCTCCCCTTGCCATGCCGTCGCGTCTGTGTCCTGAACGGCCGCGTCCTGAACGGCCGCGTCTTCGCGCCCGCCGTGTCCGCGCGCCCGCTCCGAGAGGCCGGCGGACGGGTTCAGTGGACGGTGCCCTCGTGGGTGTGGATGTCGGTGGGGCGGGTCGAGGCGGCCAGCAGCGCGCGCACGGCGCGGGCGGTGGTGGCGGCGGGGAGGGACGGGGTGGCGGAGTCGAGGACCTGCTCGGGCAGGGCGGGGACGTGGACGAAGCCTCCGCGGGTGCCGGGGCGCTCGGCGGCGAGGAAGTGCATGAGGGCGTAGAAGACGTGGTTGCAGACGAAGGTCCCGGCGGTGTGGGACAGGGAAGCGGGCAGGCCTGCCTCCCGGACGGCGGCCACGCAGGCCTTGACGGGCAGGGTGGCGAAGTAGGCGGCGGGTCCGCCGGGGACGACGGGCCGGTCGACGGGTCGGCGGCCCGCGTTGTCGGGGATGCGCGCGTCGTCGACGTTGACGGCTATCCGCTCGACGGTGATGTCGGGCCTGCCGGTGGCCTGGCCGAGGCAGACCACCACGTCCGGCTCGGCTTCCCGGACGGCGGTGTGCAGTTCGTCGGCCGCCTGTCCGAAGACGCAGCTGAGCCGGGCGGGGGTGACGTGCAGTCCCGCGGGCGGGTTGTCGGCGACGAGACGGGCGACCTCCCAGGCGGGGTTGAGGGCGGCGCCGTCGAACGGCTCGAAGCCGGTGAGCAGGACCCGGGTCATGGGCGGTCAGGGCCTTTCCTGTCGATCGCGCGGTTCGGTCGGGGGATCCGGACGCAGGGCCGGCCGGCTCAGAACGCGAAGAGCGACATGATGGCGATGTTGCACACCAACAGGGCGCCTGCCGTGGGCAGTTGGGCCTTGATCGGGCCGTACTGGTCCTTGAGTTCGAGCAGTGCGGCCGGGACCAGGTTGAAGTTCGCGGCCATCGGGGTCGTCAGGGTGCCGCAGAAGCCGGCCAGCATCCCGACGGCCAGGACGACGGCGGGATCGCCGTGCAGTTGGGCGACCAGGACCGGCCAGCCGATGGCGGCGGTCATGACGGGGAACGCGGCGAAGGCGTTGCCCATGACGACGGTGAACACGGCCATGCCGACGCAGTAGAGCGCCACCGCGGTGTACTTGCTGCCGTCCGGCAGGAGATGGGTGGTGAGCTTGCCGACCTGGGTGCCGACGCCGGCGGTCTGGAAGATCGAGCCGAGGACGGCGAGGAGCTGGGGCAGCAGCAGGGACCAGCCCATGGCCTCCAGCAGCCCGCGGCCGGAGTGCAGGGCGACGGCGGGGTTGCGCTCGCGGGTGAGGAGGAGGGCGACGGCCAGGGCGACGAGCGCTCCGATGCCCAGTCCGAGGAGCGTCTCGCTGCCGGGCTGGAGGAGCGTGCCGCGGCCGAGGTGCACGCCCTTGAGGAGGGTGGCGCACAGCAGCGCGACGAGGGGCAGGGTGAGCGCGGGGACGAAGAGCCGGCTGCCGAGCCGGGCGGCGGAGGCGCCGCGCTGCTCGGGGGTGGTGGTCGCCGGGGTGCCGCGTCCGGTGAGCCCGAAGCCGGCCAGGCAGATCACGGCCAGGACGGCGACGCCCAGCGGCGCGGCGGGTGCCTTCTTCTCCGCGACCCACGTGCCGTAGCCGAAGCTCACGCCGAGCAGGCCCCAGAACGCGGCGCTGCCAAGGCGCTTGGGGTTGGTGCGGTCGACCGCCATCTGCGCGGCCATCGCGACGAAGACGGCCCCGACGAGCCAGTAGAGCCATTCGACCTTGATCACTTGGACCCCTCCCGGACACGGGCGGGGGCGGGGGCAGTGGTACCGGCGGCGGTCAGGTCACGCGTGAGGGTGCGGTCCAGGCGCAGCAGGCGCCCGCCGTGGACGAGGGTCGCGCAGATCGCGGTGGGAATCGCCCAGAGCGCGAGCTGCACCGGTTCCAGGCCGGTGTGATAGGTCGCGTTGACGAAGCCGGTGATCAGGAGGATCGAGCCGACGGCGAGGAAGCAGTCCTCGCCGAAGAAGAGGCCCACGGTGTCCGCGCTGGAGGCGAAGGAGCGCAGGCGCTCGCGGGCCCGGTCGGTCAGCGGGCCGTGCCTGCGTTCGGCGGCGGCCTCCGCCATCGGCGCGATCATCGGCCGCACCGCCTGGGCCGGGCCGCCGAGTGCGGTCAGGCCGAGTGCGGCGGCGAGTTGGCGGACCACCAGGTAGACCGCGAGGAGGCGGCCGGCGCTGACCTTCGCCAGCCGGTTCATCAGGGTGCGGGCCTGCTCCTGGAGTCCGTGGCGCTCCAGGAGGCCGATGACCGGCAGGGTGACGACGAAGAGGGTCACCGAGCGGCTGGAGGCGAAGCCCGTCCCGAACGCCTCCAGGACCTTGACCGGGCTCAGTCCGCCCAGCAGGCCGGTGAGGACGCCGGCCGCACCGACGACGAGGAGCGGATTGCGCCGGGTGGCGAAGCCCGCCACCACGACGAGGATGCCGACAAGAACGATCATGTTCCTGGCCGCCTTTCGGAGGGGTCTCCGCCGGACACGGTCCGCACCCGGCGGATGAAGGCCACGGCCCAACGGGCCGCGACCGTACGGGGGTTGCCGCGAGGCTAGGGGATTGTGGAACAATCCGACAAGACTTCGGGCGGTATCCCCTTCCGACGCCGACACGACACCAGGGGAGGAGCCGGACCATGACCGGGACCTTCGACACACTCGCCGCCGACCGGAACCGGCTCGAACGCACCGGCATCGCCCAACGGGTGGCCGACATCCTGCGCGAGCACATCACCGAAGGCCGGCTCACCCCGGGCACCCGCCTGTCGGAGGAAGCCCTGGGCGGAGCACTCGCCGTCTCACGCAACACGCTCCGCGAGGCCTTCCGCCTCCTGGCCGACCAGCGCCTCGTCGTCCACGAGCTGAACCGCGGCGTCTTCGTCCGGATCCTCACCCCCCGGGACGTCGCCGACATCTACACGCTGCGTCTCGCCCTGGAGATGGCCGGCGTACGGGCGCTGCGCAGCGCGAAACCGGAACACCTGTCCGCGCTGCGGGCCGCGCTCGCGCGCGCGGAGTCCGCCGAGGCACTGGACGACTGGGTCGCCGTGGGCACCGCCGACCTGCACTTCCACCAGGCCGTCGCCGGACTGGCCGGCAGCGACCGGATCGACGAGTGCATGGCCAGGCTGGTCGCGGAACTGCGCCTGGCCTTCGCGGCGGTCCCCTCGGCCCACGGATTCCACGAGCCGTTCCTGCGCCGCAACCAGACGATCGCCGGCCTGCTGGAATCCGGCGAGATCGACGACGCCGAAGTCGAGCTGACGCGCTATCTGGACGACGCCCGCACGGTGATCGTCCAGGCCATGACGGAAGCCGGCCCGTGACGGTTACCGGCCCGTGACGGTCACCGGCCCGAGCAGCGCCGGCCGCGGGACGGTGTGTCAGAGCCACGGTCTACGCTCCGGATCACCTACGAGCTCGGGGGAGACCGGATGTTCTACGACGATTACGACTACCTGCCCGCCCTGTTCACGGCCGTGGCCGACCCGTCCGAGGTGAAGCGGACCGTCGACGGCTGGCGGATCGAGCGGGTCGGTCCGATCCAGGGGGCTGCCGACCACTGCACGATCCACGACCCGCTGGGGTGGGAGGGCATGAACGTCCGGATGCGGCCCGGCGGCACGCCCGTCTACCTGGTCTCCCGCGAGGACGCACCCGCGGTCCCGGTGGCCGCTCTGGTGCACCCCACCGAGACCCTCCCGGTCCGGATGGACGACTGCGGCGACGGCTTGGCGACCCCCTCCGGACTCGTCGTGCTGCACGCCGACCCCAGCACCACCCGGATCGAACCGGCCGCCCGGATGCTCGAACGCACCTGGGCCACGCTGCACGCGCGCGCCGCCGAAGGCAGCGGCTGGCTGCTGGAGAACTTCCGCGAGAGCCTCCGGGACGCCTCGGTGGACCCGTCCGACTGGCCGGTGGACCCGATCGAGGGCGACTTCGCGAACGACTGGCTGATGATCCCGGACGAAGCCGGCACCGGCACCGTCCTGGGCATCCTGGTCAGCCCGGACGGGTGCAACACGACCGCGTGCCTGGACGCCGACGGCAAAACGGTGGCGACCCTGCTCACCTTCGACCACTGACCCACGGGCTCCATCCCGAACGGCCAGGCGGGGCACCGCAGGTGCCCCACCGCTCTTCGTTCCGCTCGAACGTGTTCCGGCCAAGTTGAGCTCTTCACAGTCCGAACATCAGACATACGCATGATCTCCTCACTAGGGTGAGGCCCGATCCACCGCTCGTCCATCCCCCCGACCAGCGGGCATCACGCATGCCCGCCGCCAGGACTGGAGTGAACCGATCATGCATCCTCGCCACCTGTGGAAGCGCCTCACCGGCGCGGTCGTCCGCCGCGGCCTCGGCGCCACCATGGGCGCGCTCGCGCTCATCGCCTCGTTCGTCCTCGCGGGCACCGCCGCCGGCACGTCGAACGCGGCCGCCCAGCCGGCCGGCGTCAGCAGCGGCGGCCAGTGGGCCTGCTCCGGCGCCGCCATCCCGAACGGATACGTCCTCACCGCCTTCAACAAGGACGGCTGCAGCGGCTGGGGCTCGTGGTTCCAGCAGCCGGACGCGGACGGGCTCTACAGCTGCGGCGGCTCCCCGATCTACTCGGGCTACGTCCTCACCGACTACCTGAGCTTCGGCTGCAACGGGATGGGCTCCTGGCAGCACAGCCTCGTCAAGGACGGGATCTGGACCTGCGGCGGTTCCCCGATCGTTCCGGGGTACGTGGTGACCGGCTACCAGGTCCCCGGCTGCCACAACGTCGGCGCCTGGTACCACCAGATCGCGAAGCCCGGCCTGCTCGTCTGCCCCAACTCGCCGATCCCGCCGGGCTTCCTCGCGGGCGCCTACTGGGCGGCCGGCTGCACCGGCCACGGCGGCTACTTCCTCTCCCGCGCCTGATCCCACCGGCCGGTCCGCCGGGGCACCGCACGACGTGTGCCACCCCGGCGGACCGGCCGGCGACCGGGAGCGGATCCGACCACGTATGCCGTGATTCATCCGCTCCCGGTGCCGTCGGCCTCCCAGCGGAGCAGGTCGCCCGGCTGGCATTCGAGCACCTCGCAGAGCGCGGCGAGGGTGGCGAAGCGCACCGCCTTGGCGCGGCCGTTCTTGAGGACCGCCAGGTTGGCGGGCGTGATCCCCACGCGGTCCGCGAGTTCGCCGACGGACATCTTCCGTCTGGCCAGCATCACGTCGATGTCGACGGCGATCGGCATCAGATCACCTCGTCCAACTCGGCCTGCATCCGGGCCGCTTCGACGTCGCGGGCGACGGCCTGGGCGAGCAGCTTGCGCAGCACGAGGACGATGAGGGCGACGCCGAGGACGGCCACGCCGATCCCGGCCATGATGCCGGTGACGCCCGGGTCGTCGCGCTGGCCGGGTGCGTTCACGGCGGTGATCGCGAACCACGCGAGCGCGGCCGCGACGATGGCCCCGATGATGCCGTCCACGTAGCGGAAGGCGGCGTGGGAGAAGACGGTTCCGTGTCGCACCATCGTCACCAGCCGCCAGACGCAGCCCATGGCGACCTGGGCCGTGCCGATGCCCAGGATCGTGATCACGCGCAGTGCGGTCAACGGGAGCGAACCGCCCTCCTGGTCCTTCCCGCTGACCAGCGCCCACACCATCAAGACCTGGACGAGCACGCTGCCGGTGAGCACCACCACGAGCACGGCGCGCAGCGCGCGCACTGTCAGCTTTCCCAAGACCTGTCCTCCCATCGAGTTGCGATGGGAATCTATCGAATCTCGATAGGTTAGGCAAGGGAAGGAGTCGGCGGATGCGGCGGAGCCCCGCCGGGCGGGTGCTCGGCGGGGCTCGGTACCGCGTGGGGGCGGTGGGTTCCGGGTTGGGGCGGGTGTGCTGTGGGGCGGGTCAGGCGCGGGCGTCGATCTTGCCCTGGAGGGCGGTGAGCAGGTCCTTCAGGATGCCGATGGTGACCTCGTCGGCGAGCTCGCCCTCGCCGTCGAAGCGCTCGTGCGAGCGGAAGGCGACCAGCTCGGGCTTGACCACCACGTCGCTGTCGGTCCAGACGAAGACCTGGCGCAGCGCCAGCTGGGCGCGGACGGAGCCGAAGTTGGTGGGCGCGGCGCCCATGATCGCGGTGGGCTTGCGGTGCAGCGGCAGGCCCTCGTTCTTGGTCCAGTCGGTGCTCAGCCAGTCCAGGGCGTTCTTGAGCACGCCGGGGATCGAGTAGTTGAACTCGGGGGTGGCGATGAGCAGGCCGTCCGCGGCGAGCACCTTGCGGCGCAGCTCCTCGACGACGGCCGGGCGCACGCCGGGGTGGTCGAGGTCGTAGTCGTACGGCGGGATGTCGCGCAGGCCGTCGTAGATCTCGATGTCCATGCCGGTGGGGTTGTGCGTCCGGGCGGCGCGCAGCAGGGCGGTGTTGTGCGAGTCGGCGCGCAGCGAACCGGAGATGGCGAAGACCTTGGACGCGCTCATGACGGTGCTCCTTGCGGTGTGGTGCGGGCGGGTCTGCCCGGTGCGGGGCGGGGGTGGGGCGGCGGCCGTTCCGACGTCAGGTCGGTTCCGGCCGGCGGTCGTTCCGACGCCGAGAAATCTAAACCGTTCAGTTCAATGCGTCAACCAGACAGTTCAGTCTTGACTCTGAACTGGGAGGTGTAGTTCAGTTTTCGGCATGACGACGACTCAGCTCGCCGCGGCCCAGGCCGCCCCCGTAAGCCCGTCCGCTCCCGTCCACGCGTCCGCCCCGGTCCGATCGACGGCTACCGTCATCGATCCCGTGCACACCTTCGAGGGTGCGGGCTTCCCCGTCCGCCGCCCGTTCCCGGTGGCCGAGCTCCCGATGCTCGATCCGTTCCTGATGGTCGACCAGACCGGTCCGCTGCTGCTCGCCCCCGGCGAGGCCAAGGGCGCTCCTGCCCATCCGCACCGCGGTTTCGAGGCGGTCTCCTACCTCATCGAAGGCTCGATGGACTGGGCCGACTCGACCGGGCGGCGCGGCACCAGCGTCGCGGGCGAGGTGGAGTGGCTCACCGCCGGTGCGGGCATCGTCCACTCCAACGAGCCGACCGCCGAACTCCTCGCCCGCGGCGGCCGCCAGCACATGCTCCAGATCTGGGTGAACCTGCCCGCCCGGCTGAAGGACCTCCCGGCCCGCAGCCAGAACCAGGGGCCCGAGACCATCCCGGTGGTGCACACCGAGGACGGCAGCCGGGTCAAGGTGATCGCGGGCCGCAGCCACGGCGTGGCCGGGCCGTTCGAGACGCACCTGCCGGTCCTGCTCGCGCACGCCGTGCTGCCCGCCGGAGGACAGGCCGAGTTCACGGTGCCGACCGGCCACAACGCCGCCGTCTACGTGCTCTCCGGCGCCGTCGAACTGCCCGACGCGCAGCTGGCGGACGGCCGGCTCGCGGTGCTGGCGCACGACGGCGAGCGGATCGCCGTCGCCGCGCCGCACGGCGAGGCCGAGGTGCTGGTCCTGGCCGGTGAGCCGATCGGTGAGCCGGTGGCCCGCGGCGGCCCGTTCGTGATGAACACCGCGGCCGAGCTCCGCCAGGCCCAACTCGACTTCGCGAACGGCAAGTTCGGAACGATCCCGGAATGAGCACGGGAACGCGGAACACGGCGGCGGGCGCGGGCGCGCGCTCGGCGCCCGCCAGCCGTGGGGCAGGAGGGACGCTGCGCGCCGGCCTGCTGCTCGCGGCGCTCGCCGCCCCGGGAGCAGCCGGACTCTCCGCTCCGAGCCTCGTCCTGCCCGCCATCGCACGGGACCTGCACACCGGTCCCGGCCCGGCCGCCTGGCTGATGAGCGGCTACGGGCTCGGCATGATGCTCGGCACCCCGCTGCTCACCGGTACGGCCGGGCGGCGCGGCCCCCGGGCTCTGCTGCTCGCCTCCGCGGGCGCGCTGCTGATCGGCGTGCTGGTCACGCTCGCCGCCGGGACGGCCCTGGGCCCGCTGGTGGCCGGGCGCGCTGTGCTGGCGGTCGGTGCGGCCGGTTTCAACGTGGCCGCCTTCCAGCTGGCGGCACGTCAACCGGACGCACGCGCCTCGGGCCTCGTCGCGATCGGCAGCGCGGCGGGCGGCACCGCCGGACTGTTCATCGGCGCGGCGGTGGCGGCCGGGCTGGGCTGGCGGGCCTGCCTGATGCTGCCGGTGCCGGCCCTGGCGGCGCTGCCGGCCGCACTGCGCGGGTGCGCCGCAGCGCAAACGGCGCAGGGCACGGGCGATCGCCCGGCGGCGCGCCGCTCCTTCCTCGGCCTGGACTCCCTGGCGGTGCCGCGCTTTCGCACCGTCGCGGCGGTGATGCTCGTCCTGGCGACCGTCAACTTCAGCCTGGTCTACGGCGCACCGCGGCGAGCCGCCGCGCTGACCGGCTGGAGCGCCGTCCAGACCGGCGCCGTCGCCTCGCTCGCCACCCTGTCCGGCGCGCTGCTCTCCTGGCTGCTGGTGCGCGCCGCGTCCCGGCTGGGCCTGCAGCGGACCGCCGGCCTGCTGCTCGGCGTCTCGTGCACCGCACTCGCGCTCGCCGCCTTCGCCCCCTGGGCACCGCTGGTGCTGCTGGGCGCCGGGGCCAGCGCCTGCGTCAACGCCGCCGGCCAGGGCGTCCTGACCGGCGCCGCCGCCCGGGCCGTGGCCCCGCAGCGCCAGCCGGAGGCGATCGGGCTGTTCAACCTGGTGTTCCTGCTCGGCGCGGCACTCGGCCCGCAGCTGGCGGCGTTCGGCGGGCGGATCGCCGGGCTGGGCCCGTAAGGAGTGTCGGACGGAGCCTTGCCGGGCCCGCGACGCCAGGTCCTCCGTCCCTGGTCCACCCCGCCAGCCGTGCCGACCGAACCGTTCAGTTTCCTATACTGGCCCGTACCATCTCCCCCCTGAGCACCCCGAGGAGAACCCCGATGGCCGCCGACAGCCCCCAGCCGGTCGACGAGTTCGGCATCCCGATCATCCCGAGCCCGGTCGACGCCGCCCAGCGGCGCCGGCAGGCGATCATCGACGCGGCCCTGGTCGAGTTCCTCAAGGAGGGCTACTCCGCCGCCTCGATGGACGCCATCACCGCACGCTCCGGCGTCTCCAAGGCGACCATCTACAAGCACTTCGGGAACAAGGAACGCCTCTTCCTCGCGGTGATCGGCGGCATACTGCCCACCACCTACGAGGACCTCAAGCCGTGGAACTCCACCATCGCCGAGGCCGACGACCTGCGCTCCGCACTGATCACGCTCACCCTCGACTGGACCCGCATCCTGCTGCGCCCCGACATCATGTCGCTGCGCCGCCTGGTGATCGGCGAGATCGACCGCTTCCCGCAGCTGGGCCAGCTCTGGTACCGGGTCAGCTACGACATGAACAACGGCCCGCTGATCGAGGCCTTCACCGAGCTGGACCGCCGAGGCCAGCTCACCGTCGAGGACCCGGTGCTGGCCGTGCAGCAGCTGGTGGCCTGCACGGTGGGCGTGCCGCAGCTGGTGCGCACGTTCCGTCCGGAAGCCGAACTGGACGAGGCCGAGATGCACCGGATGATCAGCTCCGGGGTCGACCTGTTCCTGGCACGGTACGCGCGGCAGCAGTGAGCGCAGCCACGGCGGGCTCGGCTTCCGGGTCCGCCGCGGGTTCCGCAGGGTCCGTGGGTGCCGCGGCCGGAGCGTCGTCCGGCCGGCGACGGCGCCGCCGCACCCCGGCCACCAGCAGCAGCACCGCCGTCCACGCACCGGTGCAGAGCACCTGGCTGCGGCTGCCCGGGTCCACCAGCATGAACACCAGCACCCCGGCCATCGCCGCCAGCGCCGCGTAGCCCAGGTACGGCAACCCCCGCACCGGGCCCGCCTGCCGCGACCCGCGCTCCTGCTCCCGCCCCTGCTGCCCCGGCCCGTCCGGACGCTGCCGCCGGCCGTGCAGCCGCAGGTGGGAGGCGGCGATCAGGATCCAGACCACCAGGATCGCCGTCCCGATGGAGTTCAGCAGGAACGGGAAGACGCTGCGCGGCCACCGCAGGCTGAGCACCACCGACACGAAGCCGAACGCGGCCGAGGCGAGCACGGCGCGCCCGGTACCGGCCGCGCCGTCGCCGCGGCCCGCCGACCGGCCGCGCCGGGTCAGCAGGCGCGGCGCGTCGCCGCGGGCCGCGAGGGCGTGCAGCATCCGCGAGGAGCCGTAGATGTTGGCGTTCATCGCCGACAGCAGGGCCACCAGTACGACGGCGTCCATCAGCTGCGCCGCGCCCGGCACCCCGATCCGTCCGATCGCGGCCGCGTACGGGCCGCCGGCGACCGCCGGATCGTCCCACGGCACCACGGCGACGATCACCGCCATCGAGCCGATGTAGAACAGCGCCACCCGCCACAGCACCGTGCGCACCGCCCGGCGCACCGCCGCCACCGGGTCCTCGCACTCGGCGGCGGCGATGGTCACCGTCTCCAGCCCGCCGTACGCGAACACCGCCGCGATGGTGCCCACCGCGACCCCGTGCCAGCCGTGCGGCAGCAGGCCGCCGTGCGCGGTCAGGTTCTCCGCGGCCGGAGTCCGGCCGGTGAGCACGGCGGCGGCGCCGAGCAGGATGAACGCGCAGATCGAGGCCGCCTTCACCCCGGCGAACCAGAACTCCAGCTCGCCGAAGCGCCGCACACCCGCCAGGTTCGTCCCGGTGAACAGCGCCATGAACGCCGCCACCCACACCCAGGCCGGTACCTGCGGCAGCCATCCCGCCACGATCCTGGACGCGCCGATCGCCTCCGCGGCCACGCTCACCACCAGCAGCGCCCAGTACATCCAGCCGGCCAGCAGCCCGGCCCACGGCCCCCAGGCGCGGGCGGCGTGCGCGGCGAACGACCCGGAGTCGGGGTGGGCGGCGGACATCTCGCCGAGCATCCGCATGACCACCACGGTGAGCGCCCCGGCCACCACGTACGACACCACGATCCCGGGCCCCGCCGCGGCGATCCCGACACCGGAGCCGACGAACAGCCCGGCTCCGATCGCACCGCCCAGCGCGATCATGGCGATGTGGCGCTGTCTCAGCCCACGACTGACCGACCGGTCCTCGGACATCACGACTCCCCCCGTTGTGATCCAACCGGGGGAGATCCTGGCCCCGACCGCCCGTCGTGATCAAGTCCTCCGGCCGCCCCGACCGAGGCGTGGACACCCGCCGACCACAGCGCGGGACGCCCCGCGGGCCACCTCCGGACCGGTCTCCTGCCCCGCGGCGTTGCCACGCGGGGGGCCCTTGGCACGACGGCGCCGCCGACGTAAGCCCGTGCGCTGCACCAGAGGTGAAGGATCGTCAGGCGACTGTGCGTACGATCCGGGCCGGCAGGCGCACCCCCTGGGAGCTGTTCAAGATCCGGACCACGCGAGCAGGTGCGCCTGTTCCGACCGGATCGGATGTCCGGGGCCCGCTTCACCGGTCCGCCCGCGCGGGCGGACCGGTTCCGACGTCACGGGCGGTGGAAGGGTGTGAGGCTGAGGGTGAAGTCGGCGGTGCCGAGTTCGAGCCGGTGCTGTGGCAGGACACCGGGTCCGCAAGCGGCGCTTCCGAGGCCCTGGACGGCGTGGTCGGTGTGCAGGTGGACGAGCGGGCCGGGGGTCAGCTCGGTCTGGTGCCGGGCGGCGGCGAGCTGCCGGTCGGTCCAGGCACGGGCGGACAGGTGGAAGGGTTCCTCGCCCCGGACGTGGATGGCGTCGGAGCCGTCGCTGATCCGCGCCCACCGCACGTCCATCCGGTTGCCGTTCTCCTGCGGGCGCACGTAGGGCGTCTGCAGCCGGTCGACCGTGGCGCGGAAGCGTCCGACGCGGACCGCCTGCCGGGAGTCCGGGTAGGCCTCGCCGGGGCCGGCGCCGAACCACTCGACCTGTGACCAGTCGGCGGGGAGCTGCCAGTCGAGGCCGATCCGGGCCAGTGAGCGGGAGGTGTTGCGGCGGACCAGTTCCCGGCGCTCTTCCGGCGGCAGGGCGGGGTCGACCATGGTGTCGGCGAAGTCGTCCGTCCGCTCGGGCCAGTGGCCCACCGGTTCGGCGTGCACGTGGAGCCGCAGGCCGGTCCCGTCGCTGGTCCAGCGATAGGTCGTCAGGTAGCCGCAGGCAACGGCGGCGGCGGCGCTGCGGACCACGACGGTCAGGCCCTGGGCGTCGGGCGTGACGGAGACGGTGCGGTGGCGCAGCCGGTCCAGGCCGCGCTCCTTCCAGTAGGCGGCGTCGCGCTGGGACCAGCCGCGGTCGTTGTCGGTGGGTGCGCGCCACAGGCCCAGGGTGGGGCCCTGCAGGGGCAGTCCGCCGAGGTCGAGGAGGCTGCCGGTGGCGGGGTCGAACCGGCCGGGCCCGAGCGTGACGAATCCGTCCGCGGCGTGCGGGGACATCAGCGGTGCGTCCGAGCGGTCGCGGCGCGGTGCGGAAAGCGGGAGTTGTCCCCAGGCGATGACGTGGCCCTCGGGCGCCCAGTCGGCGGGCTTGGCCAGCTCCGCCCGGACAGTCAGCCACAGTTCACCGCCGTCCTCGTCAGCGGCCTGCCAGGCCGGCGCGGGCAGCAGCAGTCGACCGTGGTCCCCGGCCGGCAGCTGCGGCGTGGGCAGTGTGCCGGCGGCGATTTCGACGCCCTCGCGCGCGAGCGACCAGGTGAACCGCAGGTGGGACAGGTCCAGGACTTCGTAGTGGTTCTCGACGCTCAGCGTTCCGGGCTCGGGGCCCGGGCCGATGCGGACGGGGGCGATGACCTTGGCGTACTCCAGCAGGCCGGGCGAGGGAGTGCCGTCGGGGAAGACCAGGCCGTCGCAGATGAAGTTGCCGTCGTGCAGGTCCTCGCCGAAGTCGCCGCCGTAGCCGAAGAATTCGCGGCCCTCTGCGTCGTGCGTGCGCAGCCCCTGGTCCATCCACTCCCACACCCAGCCGCCCTGCACCCGCGGGTACTCGTCGAAGAGCCGCGCGTACTCGGCCAGGGCGCCGGGTCCGTTGCCCATCGCGTGGGCGAACTCGGTGAGGAGGAAGGGCATGCGGTTGCGCGGATCGTCGGCCGGGTCGCCGGAGCCGGCTCTCGCGGGGTAGTGGATCTCGCCCGGGAGCAGCTGTCCGCGGCCGATGCGGGCGACGGCCGCGGGCGGGCGGTACATCTGGCCGTGGACGTCGGTGTACTCGCCGAGCCGGTCGGCCTCGTAGTGGATCGGACGGGAGGGGTCGCGCCGGCGCGCCCAGTCGGCCATCGCGCGCAGGTTCCGGCCGTCGCCCGCCTCGTTGCCCAGGGACCACAGGACGATGCTGGGGTGGTTCTTGTCCCGCTCGATCGTGCGCTCGATGCGGTCCAGGTAGGCGGCCTGCCAGCGCGGGTCGTCGGAGGGATTGCGCTCCCACGTGGTGGCGTCGGCGTACTCGAAGCCGTGGGTCTCCAGGTCGCATTCGAGGGTGACGTACAGGCCGAGTTCGTCGCACAGGTCGAGGAAGGCGGGGTGCGGCGGGTAGTGGGAGGTGCGGACGGCGTTGATGTTGTGACGCTTCATCAGCTCCACGTCGCGGCGCATGGCCTCCACGGAGAGGGCGCGGCCGTGGTCGGGGTCGAACTCGTGCCGGTTGACGCCCCGCAGCACCACGCGGCGCCCGTTGACCCGCAGGACGCCGTCCCCGTCGACGGCGACGGTGCGGAAGCCGAAGCGGACGCGCACGCGTTCGCTGCCGGTGGCCAGCCGGGCCTCGTACAGGTGCGGGTCCTCCGCGCTCCAGGGCCGCACCGCCGGGAACCGGAGCTCGCCGTCGGCCGGCTGGTCGTGGACGCCGAGGGCGGGGACGCTGATCCGCACGGGTGCGTCCGCGTCCGCGTCCACGCGCAACCGGCCCTCGCCGGTGGCGTCGTCGTAGTCGGCGCGGACGAAGACGTCCCGGATGCCACCGGCGGGGCGGGCCAGCAGTGCCACGTCGCGGAAGATGCCCGACAGGCGCCAGGTGTCCTGGTCCTCCAGGTAGGTGCCGGCGGAGAACTGGTGCACCCGCACGGCGAGCACGTTGCGGCCGGGCCTCAGCGCCTCGGTCACGTCGAACTCGGCCGCCAGCCGGCTGCCGTAGGTGACACCCAGCTCCCGGCCGTTGAGCCAGACCCGGGCGCAGGAGTCCACCCCCTCGAAACGCACCACCGCGGGCACGCCCTGCCAGGACTCCGGCAGGTCGAAGACGCGGCGGTAGTCACCGGTCTCGTTCTCGTCCGGGACGAACGGCGGGTCGAGCGGGATGGGGTAGGCGATGTTCAGGTAGACGGGCCGGCCGTAGCCGCGCAGCTGCCAGTGCGAGGGGACCGGCAGGGCGTCCCAGGAGCCGTCGTCGAACTCCGGGTCCTGGAACCCGTCCGGTTCGGCCCGCAGCGCCGGGGAGAACCGGAACGCCCACGGCCCGTTGAGGTCGATCCGGGGAGCATCGGAGTCCAGGACCGCGCGCGGCGCCGGCCTTCCGCGGCCGGGCACGAAGTCCTCGAAGTAGCGTGCAGGCATGCCTAAGCCCTCCGGGCGGTCTCGGGGGTGATGCGCGCGACCGTACTATCGAAGGCTTGTTGCGGGAAGACGCTCCCGCCGCTGCGGCCTCGACGGGCGCGCCTGCCATGCGAATGCGAGCTCCGGCCTGGGTGGAACGCCGGTCTGTGGCCGGCAACTTCGCTGCGTGTCGGAAACGGGTCCGGCCCGCGGGATCAGCGCCGGATTTCGACGCGTGCCCGTTCGCCGGCGGTGGGCAGCAGTGCGGGGATCAGGGCGAGGGCGATGAGGGCGGTGACCCAGGTGTAGGTGTGTTGGAAGGCGTGGGCGAGGTGGGGGGCGAGTGCCGTGCGCGCGGCGTCGTCCAGGGACTGTACGGCGGTGAGTGCGTCGCCGGTTTGTGTGGTGGTGGCGGCGGTGGGCAGTTGGTCGGTCATGGCGGTGGTGAGCAGGGTGGACATCAGGGCGGTGCCGGCCGCGCCGCAGACCTGTTGGACGATGGTGATGAGGGTGGTGGCGGCGGGGACGTCGCTGGGGGTGACGCTGCGGGTGGCGGCGGCCATGGCCGGCATCAGGGTCATGCCGATGCCCGTGCCGGTGACGGCGAGGGTGGCGACGAGGTGGGGGAAGGGGGTGTCGGCGGTGAGTTGGAGGGTGAAGGCGAGGAAGCCGGCGGCGGCGAGGGCGGTGCCGGTGGCCATGATCCGGCGGGAGGAGAAGCGGTCGGACAGGCGGCCGGCGAGTTGGATGGTGAGGCCGGTGGCGAGGGCTTGGGGGATGGCGAGCAGACCCACGTGGGTGGGGCTTTGGCCGCGGACGAGCTGGTAGTAGAGGGGGAGCAGGAGCATGGAGCCGAAGTAGCCGAGGCCGAACAGGGCGATGGTGGCGGCGGGTGCGGCGAAGGCGGGGCGGGTCAGCAGGCGTAGGTCGATCAGTGGCCGGTGTGTGGTCAGTGCCCGGACGGTGAAGGCGGTGACGAGGGCGGCTCCGGTCAGGGTGGGCAGGAGGGCGGCGGGTGCGGTGGGGTGTCCGTGTTCGGCGCCCAGGCCGTAGATGAGTGCGGCCAGGCCGGGGGAGAGCATGAGCAGGCCGGGCAGGTCCACGGGTGGGCGGGCGGCGGCGGTGCGGGCGTCGCGGGGCAGCAGGTGGGCGGCGAGGACGAGGGCGAGGGCGCCGAGGGGCAGGTTGAGGAGGAAGAGCCAGCGCCAGGAGGCTTCGTCGACGAGGCGGCCGCCGAGGACGGGGCCGGCGAGGGGGCCGATGAGGACGGGCAGGCCGAGCGTGCTCATGGTGCGGCCGGTGCGGGCGGGGTCGCCGGCGCGCAGCAGGATGGTCATGCCGACGGGCATCACCATGCCGGCGCCCAGGCCTTGCAGGACGCGGAAGGCGATCAGTGAGGGGGCGTCCCAGGCGGCACCGGCCAGGGCGGAGCCGAGCACGAACAGGGTGAGCGCGCCCAGGTAGAGGCGGCGGGTGCCGAAGCGTGCGATCGCCCAGGCGGTGGCGGGGGTGACGGTGGCCAGGGCCAGGGTGTAGCCGGTGGTGACCCACTGGATGGTGGCCAGTGGGGCGGCGAAGTCCCCGGCGAGGCGGTTGAGGGCGACGTTGACGATCGTGGTGTCGAGGACGGTCAGCAGCGAGCCGAGGACCACGACGGCGGCGAGGGCCGCGGTGCGCGGACCGGGCGGGCCCGCAGCGCCCGTCCCGCTGCCCGTCTTCGTGCCGGTGGTGGTTGTGGCCGTGGTCATGGTTGTTTCCCCCCTTTGTGTCGTGGTTTCAGGCGTTGTAGGGGTGGGTGGTGCGAGCGTTCCTGAGGGCGTGGGCCCACCAGGTGAGCTGGTCGAGCATGCCCTTGGCGGCGCCGTTCTGGATGGTCGCGTCCAGTGGTTCGCCGTCCTGGTCGAACAGGCTCCAGACGTTGTGGAAGCTGACGGTGTCGCGGACGGTCGCGGCGTGCAGTTCGGCGAAGACCAGCCGCAGTTGTTCGACGGCGCGCAGTCCGCCGCCGAGGCCGCCGTAGGAGACGAAGCCGACGGGCTTGGCGTGCCATTCGGTGCGGTGCAGGTCGATGGCGTTCTTGAGGGCGGCGGGGAAGCTGTGGTTGTACTCGGGGGTGATCACCACGAAGGCGTCGGCGGCGGCCAGGCGGGGGGTCAGGGCGGCGTGGTGGCGGGCCTGTTCGGGGGTGGCTTCCTCGCCGAGGTGGGCCAGCGGGTGCTCGGCCAGGTCGATGACGTCGATGTCGAGGTCGGCGCGCTGTTCTGCGGTGCGGGTGAACCAGTGGGCGACGGTGGGCGCGAAGCGGCCCTGGCGGGTGCTGGCGATGATGACGGCGAGGCGCAGCGGGGTCCGGGTCACGGCTGTCTCCAGGGGTGGGGTGTGGTCTGGTGCGCCGCCCGTTCGGACGGCACGTCAGGTAAAGTACAACGTGTATGGCAACAAGTACAACGGTGACTGCAACTTTCTTGGAGGCGGCGACAATGCACCAGACCCCCACGACCCCCACGACGGGCGACCGGCAGGACACAGCCGGGCGGCCGCGCCGCGGGCTGGCCGAGAAACGACAGGCCATCACCCGCGCCGCCCGCACCGTGTTCGGCCGCGACGGCTACACCCGTGCCAGCATCGATGCCATCGCGACCGAGGCCGGGGTGTCGACCCGCACGATCTACAACCACTTCGCGGGCAAGGAACTGCTCTTCCAGACCGTCGTCCAGGAAAGCGCCACGCAGGTCGGCGACGCCCAGCTGGACATCATCGACCGCCGCCTGGGGAAGGTCACCGACCTGGAGGCGGACCTGACCGCGTTCGCGCTGGCCTGGGTGGCTCCACTGACGGAGTTCGCCGACCACTTCGGCCTGGTGCGCCAGATCAACGCCGAGGCCCGGCACCTGCCCAAGGCCGCTCTGGACGCCTGGCAGGAGGCCGGTCCGCGCCGGGTCTTCGCCGCCCTGGCCCGGCGCTTCGCGGAACTGGCCGAGGAGGGCTGGCTGCAGGCGCCCGACCCGGGGCGCGCGGCCACCCATTTCGTGCTCCTGACCGCCACCGACGTCACCCAGCGCTCCTACTGGGGCGCCTACCCCCTGGATGCGGCCGAGACCGAGGAGATCGTCACCGCCGGCGTCCAGGCCTTCCTGCGCGCCTACGCACCCTCCAAGCGGTGACCTCACCCACCACCCCGCCCGTCCCGCGCCCGAGGGTCGCCTGCACGCCCGTTACGGGCTGAAGGAGGCCGAGGTGGTACTGCTGCCGGTCCCGCGTCGAGCAGCCCGCCTGAACGGAACACCCCTGACCGGGCGTTGTGGACGGACGTGCCTGGAACGGCTCTCCGGCTGGACGGTTGTCATGTCTGGCGGAACTGCCGGGCGGGCATAGGAACAGCATCCGGTTACGGGCCCGGCCGCGACTCCCCCACGAGTGCGACCGAGCCCCGACCGGTGAGCGGGCCTGGGCGTGACTCCCCCCACGGAGCGGCGGCCGGGCCCGATTGCTGTTCAACCGGCGACACGCAGCGTACATGTCATCTCTACTCAGCGCTACCTCGCGGCGGATGAAGGTGCCGACGTACCCGTGCCGTGCCGGGCATCGGGCCGAAGCAGTCCGAGCTGAAGCAGCCGCCGGTGAGGTCGTCGAAGAAGCCGACGGCGGTGGGATCGTCGAACAGGGGCGGCCGGAACGCGGTGAGCGTGCGGTCGCCGACGTCGAGTGACTCGCCGGGATCGAGAAGGTGGACCCGGTCCAGGGGGAGCGGTCAGCGGGTGAACTTCGCGATGGCCGCCGGTGTGACGGGGGTGAAGAAGTTGACGAGGTTGCCGTCGGGGTCACGCAGCAGGAGCGAGCGGTTGCCCCAGGGCATCGTGGTGGGCCCGGCCACGAAGTCGGTGACGGAGTCGGCCAGGTTGCGGTGCACGCCGTCCACGTCGGTGACGAGGAATTCGGTGATCACGGTGTTGTTGTCGGCCGGACGGGCGGAGCCGGGTGCGAACAGTGCGACGGTGCGGGTGTGGCCGATGGCGAGGGTGGCGCCGGCGGTCCGCAGTTCGGCGAAGTCCTCGGTGGACCAGTGGGCTTGCACGCCGGTGGCCCGCTCGTAGAAGTCGACCAGGCGCGCGACGTCGCCCGTGATGATCCGGATCGAAACGAATTCCATGGTGCTCTCCTCAGGGTGGTGGCGCTGTTGCCCGTGGAACGCTAGAGCAAATAGTGGACAGAACCGGTCCGGTATCGGTGCTATTAGGGCTTGGTCAGGTCTGTTTTCGTGTGGGTATGTCGCGGTGGCAGGTGGGGCAGGCGCCGGCCCAGGTCGCCAGAAGGATCTGGAGCTCGCGGACGACTTGGTAGAGGCTCAGGCCGGCCCCGCGTCTTTTGGGGCGGTGGCCAGTCTGCGCAGGGTGCAGAACGCGTGGGCGAGAGAGACGAGCGTGACGTGGTGATGCCAGCCGGTGAACGTGCGGCCCTCGAAGTGGGCCAGGCCGAGGGCCTGTTTCATCTCCCGGTAGTCGTGCTCGATCCGCCAGCGGAGCTTGGCCATTCGCACCAGAGTGGTCAGCGGGGTGTCGGCGGGCAGGTTCGAGAGCCAGAACTGGACCGGCTCGGCTTCCTTGGCGGGCCATTCGGCCAGCAGCCAGCACTCGGCCAGCTCCACGCCCTCGGTGGCGTCGCGGATCTCGCGTCCGGCCGGGCGGATCCGCAGCGCCACGAAGCGCGAATACATCCGCTTGAAGCCGCTCTTCGCCTTGCCTGGGCGCGACCCCTCCCGCCACGACACCGGCCTGGCCGCTTTCGGCCCGGCAGCGATGGCCAGGTCCTTCACACTGCGGGCCTTGTCCGGGTACTTCGCCACCGGCGGCCGGCCGGTGCCGCTGTAGGCGGGCGTGACGGGCCGGGCTTCGGCAGGGTGCGCGGTCGGCGTGGTGGAGATCCCCAGCACGTAGTGCAGGCCGCGTTGCTGGAGGCCGAGGCGGAAGGCCGCGGCGTCGCCGTATCCGGCGTCGGCGATGGCGAGCGGGACGTGGACACCCCAGCACCGGGTCTCGTCGATCATGTCCAGGGCCAGCTGCCACTTCTCCACGTGGCCCAGGCCTGCGGGGATGCCGCACCGGTCTCGCCGGGCGACCTTGTCCGGGTCGGCCTTCGTCGATTCGGGGTCCCAGGACGCGGGGAGGAACAGCCGCCAGTTGACCGGCGCCGAGGCGTGGTCACGGGCCAAGTGGAGCGAGACGCCCACTTGGCAGTTGGTGACCTTGCCCGCGGTTCCGGTGTACTGCCGCGACACACACGCCGACGCGTCGCCGTCCTTGAGGAACCCCGTGTCGTCGATGATCAGCGCGGTCGGATCGATGGCGTCCTGCATCCTCCAGGACAAACGGGCCCGGACATGTGCCGGATCCCAGGGGCTTGTCGTGACGAAGTGCGCGAGAGCCTGCCGGTTTCCGTCCTCCCCGAGCCGCGCGGCCATCGGCTCCACCGACTTCCGCTTGCCGTCCAGGAGCAGCCCACGCACGTACGCCTGCCCCCAACGCCGCTGGTCAGCGCGCGTGAACGCTTCGAACAACCCCGCCGTGAACGCCTCCAGGTCCTCCCGGACCTCGGCCATCTCCCCAGGTGTCACACACCAACAACGCGCCACCTACTCCCCAGGACACGCCACCACGGCACCGACCTGACCAAGCTCTACTAGGGCCCGTCTTCAAACCTCCGTCGTTCGCCCGGAGGGCGGGCGGGGCGGCGTTGGGGTGCGTGCATCGCAAGGCGGAGGAGGGAGCCCAATGCAGCGCATTGGCGACCGACGACAACGCGGCGAGGTGCGTGCCCCGGCGTCGCCCCGCAGGCGGGGGTTTGAAGACGGGCCCTAGGCTCCTGGGCATGGTTCGACCCACCGGCCGCGTGCTCGCCCTCCTGGAACTCCTGCAGTCGGGCGGCATCAGAACAGCGGCCGAACTCGCCGACCGGCTCGGCGTCGACGGGCGCACCGTGCGCCGGTACGTGGACCACCTGGTCGATCTCGACATCCCCGTCGAGGCGGTCCGCGGCCGCTACGGCGGCTACCGGCTCGCCCCGGGGTACCGCCTGCCTCCGCTCATGCTCGACGACGACGAGGCGCTCGCCGTGCTGCTCGGGCTCCTCGCCGGCCCGAGGACGGGGCTGCTGACGGCGGCCGGGACCGGGACCGTGACCGCGGGTGAGACGGCAGCGGCCAAGATCCGCCGGGCTCTGCCCGAGCGCCTGGCCCGCCGGCTCGACGCCGTCATGCAATCCCTCGCCTTCACGGCCCCGCCCGGCGAGTGGGCCACCCCGGCCACCGGAGTCCTGCTCGCCCTGGCCGATGCGGTGCGCCACCGCCGCCCGATCTCCCTCAGGTACACCACCCGGGACGGCCGGCGCAGCGAACGCACGCTGCACCCGTACGGGATCGTCACCCATGCCGGCCGGTGGTACGTCACGGGCACCGATCCGGGGATCGGCCAGGACCGGACCTTCCGCCTCGATCGCATCGCGGACGCGAGGGCCCTGCCCGGCTCGTTCGAGCCGCCCGCCGGCTCCGATCCGGCACAGCGCGTCCTGTCCGGGCTCGCCGAGGCGGCCTACCGGCACGACGTGGCCCTGCGGATCCACGGGACGGTCGAACAGATCCGCGCCCGGCTTCCCGCCGGCATCGCGACCCTGGAGGAGCCCGCGCCGGAGGACGGCACGGATCCGCATGCCGAGCGCTGGATCCGCGTCGGCGTGCGGGCCGAACGGCTGGACTGGCTGCCCCCCGTCCTCGCCTCGCTCGACCGGCCGTTCGTCATCGAGCGACCGGACGAACTGCGAGACCTCGTCATCGCGTTCGCCGACCGGCTCACCGCCTCCGCCCGCCGGACCTGACACCGCTGCCACCCCGCCCGGCACCGCCGACCGCCTCCTTCTCCTGCTGCCGGTGTGCCTGTCGCCTGTACGGAAGTGCCGCGGGAGACGGTCGCGGAGACCCCGACTCTGCCCTGAAGTACCTTCCGCAGCGCCGTGGCCGTCGGGTTGAGTGGGAGGTTGCCGACGATCCCAGGAGGGCGGAGCCCGATGCGCAAGCGGGAGAACGAGGAAGCCACCAGGGCCGAGGCCGGCCGGGAGGCGAGGCACGCGGCCGCCCAGGCCGGGCATCCACGGTCAGGACTGCTCGGCCTCCAGGCCACCGTGGGCAACGCGGCGGTCGTCCAGATGCTCCGCCGGGCCGGCCACGGCCCGGACGAGAAGGGACACCGGCACGGGGACGGCTGCGGCCACGAGGGCCCCGCCGTCCGGCGTGCGGCGGCCCCGGCCGTTCAGCGCTCCTCCGTCCACCAGGTCCTGCGCGGCCCCGGCCGGCCTCTGGACCAGGCCATCCGTACGGACATGGAGTCCCGCCTCGGCGCCGACTTCTCCGACGTGCGCATCCACACCGGCGCCGCCGCCAGGGCCTCCGCCGCCGAGGTCGGCGCGCGTGCCTACACCTCCGGCAA
This sequence comes from Streptomyces sp. 1114.5, assembly GCF_003635085.1. Classification (NCBI taxonomy): domain Bacteria; kingdom Bacillati; phylum Actinomycetota; class Actinomycetes; order Kitasatosporales; family Streptomycetaceae; genus Streptomyces; species Streptomyces sp. 1114.5. The sequence continues at coordinate 71,598 of NZ_RBXE01000003.1, read as the reverse complement.
CCACGTCGTCATCGGCGAGGGAGGGGGTGACGCGCACACCCTCGCCCACGAGCTCACTCATGTCATCCAGCAGCGCCGAGGGCCGGTCAGCGGCACCGACAACGGCAACGGGCTGTCGGTCTCGGACCCCACCGACCGCTTCGAGCGCGAGGCCGAGGCCAACGCCCGCGCGGTGATGAGCCGCCCGGCCCCGCAGGCGTCCTCCGACGTACAGCGTGCGCCCGGCCCCGGGAACGGGACGGCCGGTGTGGCGCAGGCGCCCCTGCAGCGCACCCTCGCGGCAGGCCTCGCGAAGGGGACCCAGGTCGTCAAGCACACGGACGAGGGGGACGTCGAGGGGCAGACGATCCTCAGTTTCGGCTTCGGGTCCTACCTGATCTCCGAGGGCGCGGACGGCAAGAAGCCCCGGGCGTCCCTCAAGGACAAGTCGTGGGGGACGGTCGCGGACCGGGAGACGTCCCGCGCGGAGTACGAGGCGGCTCGCGCCCTGGAGTTGGACCCGGCGGTCCTCGCGGCCAAGCAGAAGCAGAAGGACCTCGACCTCGGCGAGAACTACCTCAGTGCCGACTACCGCCGGATCAACCCGCTCCTCGCGGCCCTCGGGCAGGTCGGCTTCACCCCCAGCGAGATCGCCACCCCCGGCTTCTCCTACAAGTCCAAGGAGAGGGAGGTGCTCGACACCTGGCGCAGTGTCGCCATGGCGCGCGGTTACGCGGACGAGCAGAGCACGGCGGCGTGGGACGAGAAGCACCTCGCGGACACCTTCGACATCTTCGCCCGGATCAACGGCGTGTGGGACGACTTCACGACGCCCCCCGCGAACGCGGACGGCAACGTGGTGCGCGGCGACAGCAAGCACATGTACGACTCGTTCGGCGGCATCCTCAAGCAGCAGGAGAGCCACCCGGAGGGCGGTTACGTCTCGGTGGACCAGACGATCGAGTGGCCGGCGATCCTGTCGACGACGTACGGCGATCCGTTGACCCACACGTACGTGGCGGGCAAGGAGATCGTCTGGGAGTTCGGCCTCCCGGAGGGCCACCGGGGGAGGGCGCTCGGCAGGAACAACCAGTCCGAGGCGGAGATGACCTTCCCCATCGGCACCAAGATCCACATCACCCGGATCCTCGTGCGCAGTGGCGACTTCCGGCAGGAGAAGTCGACGAAGTACGGCGAGAGCGCGGCCGTGATCGTCTTCGCCGACATCCTGGCGGGCGAGTGACCGACCCGACCGGCCATGCCCCCTCGTGGGCGGCGGACGCGGTCCCGCGAGATCCCGGCCACCTGCTGCCGCGCGCCGCTGCAACCGCCGGGCAGTCAGGACGCGTACGCGGGACGTCAGTGGTACGGGGGATGCTTGGCGGCCGATCCGACCGGTCGTGAACGGACGACGGACGCCCGCGGTCCGGGGACCGCGGGCGTCCTGGGTACCTCAGCGGTGCCGCGTCAGCGGCGGGCGCCCCGACGGCGGGCGATCACCAGCGCGCCCCCGCCGACGGCGAGCAGCGCGGCCCCGCCGGCGCCGTAGACGATCATCTGGCTGCTGTTGCCACCCGTGCTGGCCAGGGTGCTGGCCGGCGTGGTCGAGACCGGATTGGCGGTCGGCTTGCCGACCGGGCCGGTCGTGTCCGCCGGGGCGGACGGCGCCGGCACGGCCGGGGCGGTCGACGGGCCGCTGGACGGCGTCCCGGTGGTGGCCGGCGCCGACGGCTTGGCGGTGGTGGAGGGCGAGGCGGTGGCCGTCGCGGTGGCGGTGGCCGAAGGCGTCGTCGTGGCGGTGGGAGTCCCGGTCGGGTGCGGGGTCGCGGTGGCCGTGGGCGACGCCGAGGAGGTCGGCGTGCCGGTCGGGGTCGGCACGCAGGCCTTGCCGCCGTTCCAGGCCGAGATCAGGTTGTCCGGGAAGACGCCGTCCGGGTACCTCGGTGCGGGGTTGGCGACGCCGTCGAACTTCTTGTCGCCGTTGTACAGGTCGATCTGGCCGTAGCACTTCGGCAGGTGGGCGGAGACGTCCAGGGTCGCCTGGCGGTTCCCGCTGCGCAGCGTCGTGGTCGCCCAGCCGAGGAAGGTCTGCTTGCCCGAGGTGGCCCAGGTCGGCCCCTCGGTGTCGTAGGAGGCCAGCGAGACGCGGTAGTCGCAGCCGTCCACGACGTCGCCGACCAGGCGCACCTGGATGACGCCGTGCGGCTGGGACATCCGGCCGTCGGAGATCCAGCTCTTGCCGCCGTCGACGGAGAACTGGACGCCGACGGCGCCGCACTCATGCTGGGCCTGGGCCTGGGCGGTGCCGGCGGTGAGCAGCGGAGTGCCGACGGCTATGCCGAGGGCGGCGAGGGTCGAAAGGCTCCGGCGCAGGAGTTGGTGCACGAGGAAGCTCCCTAGGGGTTGCACACGGTTCGTGTGGGACTCACCGCTCCCCGGTGGCGGTCCGGACGGCCCGTCACCGGAACTGAGCGGCGTGAAACCGTGACCGTACCCGATGGCCCGCCAGAGCACCGACGCCGCCTACCGCCACCTCGCCCGGCACCGCAGCCCAGTCCCTCTCCACCGCCCTCGACCGCGGCGGCCGCTACCCGCCGACCGAGCGACGTGACGCTTCCTCAGATGCGCCCGACCTGCCAAGATCCGCTGGTGAAACACGTCACTCATCGTCTCCATCCGGCACAGATACGCCGCCAGTGGATCTTCTCGACGCTCTTCCTGGCCGGTGGTGCCTACCTCCTGTACCGCGGTTCGCTCCTCCCGATGAACGCCCGGAGTGCGGCCGTCATGGCTGTCGGCGTTCTCCTGGTCATCAGTGGACTCCTCCAGGTGAGGGGCGCTTTCAGCAGCGTGAGCTTCGACGAGCGCGAGATCTGGTGGACCGGCGCGTTGGGCGCCGGCAAGCGGTTCGCCTGGGCGGACATCACCAACGTCGAGGTCGGGAAGAACCGCAACCGCCCCGATTCCGGGGACGTCGTGCGGGTCACCCACCGGGAGCACGGTGACTTCAAGCTGCCGGCGGTGATCGGCATGCCGGGCGCCTGGCGCGACCCGGACTTCGAGACCAAGGCGGCCGACGTCATCGCCACCTGGCGTGCGGCGACGGCGACGTCCGAGCCCGCGGCGTAGTCGGCCGTCGCGACCACCCTGGAGCTGCTGGCCGGCTGCCAGGAGGTCGACACGTCTCTTGATCGGTACGGCAACGGCTTCTCGAAGTCGCCGGCGGCCTCTGCCGGCGCGAACACCGCTGCCGGCCGAGGCCGGGGCCGGCGGTGGAGGAGACGCCGAGCACAGAGTCGGAGACTCAGTGCATACTCCCATCACCGGACTGCCTCTTTAACATGAGGTGTGCATGGTCACTCCCGGGCCTTACGAGCCCTGGACTTGCACGGCGGGCGTTTCCGCCTCTGACGCCTCGGAAGTCTCGGCAGTCTCGGAAGTCATGGCATGGGGGGTGCGCGTGGCCGTGGAGGGGCCGTGGTGCACGTCCGGCCCGGAATCCCGCCTGTCGTCGGATCGGATCACGCTACAAGCGGAGGTGCTGTGCACGCACAATGGGGAAGCAGTGAACAGGCGCAGTTCCGCCTCCTCGGGCGCTTTGAACTAACGCGTGGATGGCCGAGCACGCGACGGACCCGGACCTACCGCCGGCTGGCTGGACCGACGAAGCGGTTCACGTTCACCGCATCGGGGTGGAACCGCACTCAATCTCCGTCGGCACCGCACGGGATGACATGGTCGAATCGCTGATCACCGTCCACACGTCCGCGCCAATGATCGAGTCGGCAGCTGAGCACATCGTGGAGGTGGACCTGGCTGCCCCAACTGGCCAACTCGCCCTCTCCAGCCCGGGAGTCCACCCGGAGGACGGGCCGAGCATGACCGTTCCCGCTGGGCTGTTGCGAGCCCGGGTCTCCTTCATCCCGTCTGGCCCACCGGTCGTCGACACCAACGGCGGCCCCGGCGATCACTTCCTCTATCGGATCGACCTCTGGCCCGCCGACCAGCCATGCGGGCTCGTCGTCCTCAAGCAGGGTCCGAATCCCTGGGCAGGATAGATCCTCCTGCCGTCGACTATGCCGAGCAGAACAGCCGCCGCACAGCCCACAATCAGGCTTGCCTACAGCCTTCTCGGCATAGTCGCGGTCTCGGCATAGATCGACGATGATCAGATCGGTGCGGGTGATCCGGGTGATCGCCTTCGAGACGGAGTCGTCGACGTGGTGGCGACGGACCAGCGCGCCGAGGTCCTCGATGGTGAACCAGGCGACGGTCATCACAACGCATCGGCCAACTGCTTGCACAGCGTCCACCGTCAGTTCCTCCGCCGCCGAGAATCGGGCACCGGGATCACCCGGACCGGCTCGACCGCCCCTCGCGGAGCTTCGCCAGGGGCGGCGCACGACGCCATGGCCGCACCGCAGATCCGGCATGCGGCCCGGGTGAATTGACCTCTCACGGAATCTCAGCCAGAACCGGTTTTTCAGGGATCGCCATCATCGGTGCGGCCGCCGTGCTGTTCCAGGTTGCCGAACGCCGTGGCGCAGCGCGCACCTACGGGTGGTAGAGGGCGTGGGCGAGAGTCAGGTCGGCAAGCCCGTCCAGGCCAAGGTTGAGGAAGTAGTGCACCTGCCATGCCTGCGTGCCGCGGGCCTGCCGGTTGGTCGTGGTCACCCACGGCGGGTAGACGCGGAATCCGCGCTTCCCGCCGGAGCCGTTGCGGGAGACGATGTTGCGCTCGCACAACACCTCGCGCGGGAACACGAACTGTCCGAAGCCGTCGTCGTCGTGGCTGCTGATGACGAAGAGGTCCACTCCGTCGTCGGCGTCGAAGGGCCGGATCGGCCCCTCCGGCGACCGCTGCCACACGGTGACGAACTGGCCCACCTTCGTCGGGGTGGTCTTGGCCACGCGGAACCGAACCGGCCGGTCATCGAGCGTGAACGCGCAAGCCGCGTACTCGGCACTCTCCGGTTCGGGCACGGGCAGCGAGCAGGCGAAACCGCTCGGGTCGTACACCGATGCCTTTGCTGCCAGCAGGTCACCGTGAAGGCTCGTCCACGGCTGATTCGTCACCATGCTGTCATCCTGCCATCGCACCCGTTCGCGCTGCTTCGGCAGGAGATCGAGGCCCCGCCGCGAGGTGTCCGACTGGGCACCCAAGCGCAGCGAGTACCTCGACGGGCGACGCCTTGTGCCGCGCCCCGTGCTTTCGCCGGCGTGCCCAGGGACAGCAGAGCTCCCTGGATCACTCGAAGTGGGTGCGGTGTTCGTGAAGGAAGGCGTCGAGGGTGCGGGGCGGGCGGCCGAGGATCCCGGTGACGGTGGTGGTGGGGAATTCGGGCCGGGCGATGGCGAGTTGCTGGATCTCCACGACGTGGTCGGCGAGCCAGACGGGCATGCCGGCCTGGTGGATGAGGTTGTCGCGCAGCTCGTCCGGGGCGAGGTCGATGTACTGGATCCGGCGGCCGGTCAGTTCGGTCAGCCGGGCGGCGAGGTCGGGGTGGGAGACGGGTTCCGGTCCGGTCAGCGTGTAGGTGCCGCCCGCGAGGTGGCGCCGGGTGAGCACGGCGGCCGCGACGTCGCTGATGTCGCGGCAGTCGATGTAGTTGCAGGGCGCGTCCCTCATGGCGCCGAGGAAGAAACCCTTTGCCACGGTGGGCGCGAGGCGCAGCAGGTTCTGCATGAACGCGTAGGGGCGCAGGACGGTGCTGGTGAGTCCGCTGGCGTGCAGGTGTTCTTCGACGGCGTGGTGTCCGCGGGATATCGCGACGGGTGCAGCAGGCTCGGCGGCGGGGGCGGAGAGCTTGACGATGTGTGCGATGCCGCTGTGGGCGGCGATGTCGATGACGCGGGTTTCGAGTTCGACCTGTGCGGGGCTGTTGGCCATGGCGAGGAAGAGCTGGTCGGCGCCCTCGAAGGCGGTGCGCAGCGAGTCGGGGTCGCCGGCGTCGGCGTAGCGGACCTCGATGGGCCGCTCGTGCGGGTCGGCGGTGGCGGGCAGCGGCCGGTGCGGGCTGCGGGTGAGTGCGCGCACGGGTACGTCGAGTGCGCGCAGGCTGTGGAGCAGGGCGGTCCCGGTGGTTCCGGTGGCTCCCATGACAACGATCATCGAATGTGTCCTCAGTGCTTGGTGTCGTCCGCGGCAGCCGGTGGCGCCGGGGCGGGTTCGGTTACGGCCGGAGCTTGGCGATGGTGCTGCGCCAGCGCAGGGTGACGATGGTGGTGGCGAGGACGGCGGAGACCGGCAGGTCGATGCGCAGCCGCTGCAGCCAGGGGGCGGCGTGGACGGGGGTGCGGGCCAGCAGCCATTCGGCAGCGAACCATCCCAGCGCCGCCGCCAGGCCGGCGGTCGCGATGACGAGCAGCACGGTCAGGACGACGCGCGGCAGGGTCGTGGTCCAGCCCCGCGGCTGCCCGCCGTGCTGCAGCCAGGTGCCGATCAGGAACGCCACCGCGGCGGAGGTGCCGGCGATGGAGGTGCAGGCCGCCACTGTCAGGTCCGCCTGTCCGGTGACGACTCCTGCGGTGCCCGCCGTCAACGCGGGGGCGGCGTAGGCGGTCAGCACCTCGCGCCACAGCGCGAACGGCCGGGCGGCCGTTCGGCTCGGGCGGGTTCTGTCCTTCGTTGCAGGCATCTCGGCCTCTTCATCTCGTTCGGGTTCCGAAAGGCTGAGGGGGTTCGGCCGGGCTGTCGATCGGCCTGCCCTCACCAGATAATTAGCTGGCTAATTATTGCTTCGCAAAGAGGGGCTCTCATCCACGCGATGAGAGCCCGGATTCCCTTTGTGGCCGGGTCAGTCGGCGGTCAGGGCCGAACTGCCGCGCACGACGCGGGCGAGCAGGTCCAGGAACACCGTGCGCTCCTCGACGGTGAGTCCTCCCACCATCGCCTCCAGTCGCCCGAAATGCTCGGGCGCCATGTCGCGCAAGCGCTGCGCGCCGCGCGCGGTCAGGACCGCGACCGTGCCGCGCCCGTCCTCGGCGGACGGACGCCTGGCGATCAGGCCCTCGCGCTCCAGCCCGTCCAGCAGGCCGGTGACCGTGGCTCTGGAGACATCGAGGTCGGCCGCCAGTTGCGAGGGGGACTTCTCTCCCCCGGTGCCTTCGAGGTCCGAGAGCAGGCGGTAACGGCCCGTCGACAGTCCGAACCTGGCGAAGTGGGCCTCGGCCGCCCGGCCGACCCTCGCGCCTGCGGAGATGAGCCGCACCGCGACCAGTACCGCCTGTGGGTCCGTGTCCAAGTCGTAGTGCCGCAGCTGCCATTCGGCCTGCTCCAGCGTGGGCTGCTCGCTGTCGACCCCGCCGTTCGTCATGCAAGTAATATGGCAGCTAACAACTTGGAGTGTCAAGGCACGATCATCAGGCGAATCGGGACCTGGCCCAGGCACTGGAGCGATCGGCCGACCCAGCGCCTTCGGGCGCGCGAACGTCGCCGGGGATCCGAGGGATGGTGGGCGGGCGGCTTCGGGGGTGGCCGGCAGGGCGACGATGGTGACCGGTGAACACCATGGATCCCGAGCTCGTTGCCGTCGCCTTCGGCATGGACCCCGAGGCCACACTCTCGTGTACCTGGCTGACCAGGTCGACCCCGGACGCCTGCCACCCTGCACAAACCCGGATGCGAGTGCCGCACGGCACCCCTGGGCTCCGGCCACGGAGGGCGGGGCGCCGTATCGACCGTCGGTGGATCGGAGATGCACGGGGCATGGCCGTCAACTGTTCGCGATCTGCTTCAATGCGACCCGGCCGTCGGGCCTGGCGCGGTTCTGGTCCGGGGTCCTGGGTTGCGAGTCGGCCGACGGTCCGGACGGCGCTTGTTGGGCCGGTAGCTGGGGCCGATCATGATGACCTGGTGGCTGGTGTTGATCAGCGAGCGTGCCTGCGGCTCGGAGACCAGCGCGACGCTCACACTCCAGGCCAAGGCCACCACGACCGGGCCGGTCACCAAACACCGCCACCGCCCACAGCAACGAGACCGACCTGCACCCGGGCAACAACGCCGACTCCGTCACCGTCTGCGTCGAGCCGGCTCCCACCTGCCCGCCGTGCCCGCCGACCTCCGGCGGCTGCGGCCCCTGCGAGCCCTGCCTGCCCGCCATCGACCCCAGCGCGTGCAACGCCCTGACCCGTACCCCCCAGGGATTCCTCGTCCCCGCCACCACCTACACCGGCCGCGCCCCCAGCCCCACCATCGGCACCGGCCGCGCCGTCGACATCACCGTCACCGAGGCCCCCGGCTGCCCGAACGCCGTCACCATCGGCGCCCGCCTGGCCGCCCCCTGCGGCGAGGCGACCCCGCCGGGGCCGGGCACCGACGTGAGCGGCGTCCCCGCCGACCGGTGGACGTCGGTACAGGGAGCCGAAGTCACTCTGCCCGGCCCCGGCCGCTACCTGCTGCTCGGGGGCGATCCGCGGACAGTTCGACATCCCGCCCGGCGTGGAGACCGACGCGTGGATGGTCGGACGCCTCTTCAACGTCACCGCCGGCGCCCCGGTCAGCGACACCGAGGTGCTGGTGATCTACCGCCGCGACACCATCAACCCCGCCGCGACACCATCAAAACCCCGCCATCGGCCCCACCGGCACCACCCTCGCCGTCATCGAGGTCACCGCCCCGACCGTGATCCGCGCCGAGGTCAGCGTCCAGATCCGGCTGGGCCGAATCCGGAACGCCTACGCCTGGTCCGACCTCAACGGTCGCACCAAGGTCGGCTATCTGAAGACCGGCGACTGACCGCCCGCAATGTCGGCCGCCGGCGCTCCGGGTTCGTCCCCATGCCGGCGGCCGGCCCGCGGCAGTCGGCCCTCAGCGCCGGGCCGGGCACCGGCTGGGAGCTGCACGAGTACCGCCACTCCTGCCCGACCCACCTCATCGCGCGGGACACGGCGAGTCCGTCGCACCGTGACCGGCCTCTTCCGGCCTCGCTGGGCATCCTTCGCGCAAAGCCGCCGGGACAAGGGCGAGGCATGGTGGACGAGGGTGTCGAGAGAGCCGTGATGACGGTGCTGGGGCCGGTGGATGCCCGCGAGCTTGGACTGACACTCATGCACGAGCACCTCTTCATCGACCGGGCCAGGATCCTGCGCGACGACGACTACCACCTGCACGAAATGCCGCTGGCCGTCCGAGAACTCTCCTCCTTCGTGCAGGCCGGCGGTGCGACCGTCGTGGAGGTGACCAACCACAACCTGGCGCGCGATCCCGACGGCCTGGTCGAGGTGGCGCGGCGCAGGGGGTCAACATCGTGATGGGCTGCGGCTGGTATCGCGAGCCCTACTACGACCAGGAGTTGTGGACCCGCACGGCCCGGGAACTCGCCGACGACATCGTGCGCGAGATCCGCGAGGGCGTCGGCGAACACCGGGTACGGTCCGGCATCATCGGGGAGATCGGCACCGACCGGCACTACGTCTCACCGGTGGAGGAGAAGTCCTTCCGGGCCGCCGCCCGAGCCCACCTGCGCACCGGCCTGACCATCACCACTCACGCCTCCCAGCGCAGGGTCGGCACCGCCCAGCTCGACCTGCTGGAGGAGGAGGGCGTGGACCCCGGCCGCGTCGTCATCGGCCACTGCGGGCACTACGCCGACACCGAGTACCACGACGCCCTGGCCCGCCGCGGCTGCTGGGTCCAGTTCGACCTCCTGCCGCGGCTCATGGCGGCCGGCGTCAGCAGCGCGGAGATCGACACCATCCTCGTCGACAACCCGCGCGCGGCACTGACCAACCGCCGCATGCCGCACGCCTGACCCACACGACCACCTCTCCGGCGACACCGATCCGGAACCGCTCATCTGGACAGGCCAGTTGAGCGGTTCCGGTGATCGGCTCAGCTCAGGCCGAATGCGCTTTTGGTGACTGTGTGTGGTGGTGGGGTGGTGGGCCCCTCGGGGGCCGGTTTCCGGGTGTGAATTCTGCCGGGTGTTCCGTTCGGCTGTTTTGGCGCGTTGGTTGCTGGTGTTGGTCTGAGTTTGGTGGGGATTAACTCGCGAAGCAGGGTGACGAGCTGACGAGGCCGTCTGGGGCTTGCTCATCAGGACCGCCCGATCTGGCTGATGCAGACTGGGAAGAGGCGCGCCGGCCAACCGCAGGGCGGGTTCCCGTACGGCCGGCTACCCGAAAGAGGTGATCATGGAATTCCTCGTCACGATGACCACCCACGTCCCGGACGGGACCCCGGAGCAGGCTGTCGAGGACATCCGCGCCCGCGAGGCCGCACGGGCGCGAGAGCTCGCGACGCAGGGACACCTGCTCCGCCTGTGGCGCCCTCCCCTTCGACCGGGCGAGTGGCGCACCCTCGGGCTCTTCGCTGCCCCCGACGGCGGCCGACTGGAGGAGGTCCTGGCCTCCATGCCGCTGCGCATCTGGCGCACCGACGAGGTCACGCCGCTCTCGCCCCACCCGAGCGACCCCGGCCACGTCGGCGGCGCCACGACTGCGACGAGCAGCACAGCGGACAACGAGAAGATCCTTCGTGGCATCCTCGACGAGTGGAAGGCGGCCGTCGACGCGCACCAGCCCGAGCGGGCCGCCTCCTGCTTCGCCGAGGACGCGATCTTCCAGGGCCTCCATCCGTACACCGTCGGTCGCCGCGGCATCGCCGACTACTACGGCTCCCAGCCGCTCGGGATGACCGCCGACTACCGGATCCTCGAAACCAGGCAGCTGGTCGACGGCGTGGTGCTCGGCTACACGAGTGTCGACTTCTCGTTCACCGACCGGCCGACGCTCACGGTGAACCTGAGCCTGGTGGTCAAGCGGGCGGCCGACCGCTGGTACATCAGCCACTACCAGGTGTCCAAGCTCGGTTGACGGTGACCCGGCAGGCCGCCGCCACGCTCGCCCTCTCAGGGGATTCCGATCCCGGCCACCTGCGCCACGTGGTCCGAGAGGAAGGTCGTGCCGCCCGACGGCATCGCAACCGGCTCAGTGAAGATGCGGTCGGTTCCGATGACCGGCCAGCGATCTGGGTCACGTGGACGAGCAGACAGTCGACCCGGTACGCCGTTGCACCGGCAGGCGGCAGCTCGGCGTGGAAGGTGGGCAGGTCCTCCGCGGCGAACGGGGTCCCGCCACGTGCCGGCGTCCGTCATCGCCTCGTACAGGGTGGACCCGCCGGCGGAGGGCGGTGAGCCACGAGAAGTGCGCTCCACCGCCCACCGCTTGGGCTGGACCTGGAAGCCGCGCTCCCATGCGATCGACTCGTCGCGTGCCTGGTCGTAGCGGACGCGGGTGCCGCGGCACCCCGTGGTCTCCACCACCCGGTAGGTCTCCTCGGTGATACCGAGCCGCTGCGCCACATCGGCACGGCTGGGCCCGGCGGTGGATCCGGCGCTCGTGTTCGACGGTGCACAGGTCGGCCCGGGTGACGCCGACGGCGCCTGGGGCGGTGCGCCCATGCCCGGGCCGAACCTCGGTGTTGGAGTTCAGGTTCGGCCCGTCAAAGACGTTGGCAGGCTGCGGTTGCGGCATGGCAGGATCGCAACTCGCGAAACCTGACGTGATTTAGCGACCTGGTCGGGAGGGGCGTCCGCGTCTGCATGTCCAAGTTGCGGGCTTCCCAGTGGATCTGCGATCAGAGCCAAGCCAAGGAGTGATGGACTGATGCGCGTCGTTCTCTTCCAGCCTCCAGTGTTCAGGCGGGAGACTCCGGCCGCTTCGCTGGCTGAGGCCCTGGAAGTGCCGCAGGTCCACTTCGGCGATCTCATGCGCGCTCACCTCTCCCAGGGCACCGAGCTGGGAATCCGAGCTGCCGAGATCATCAACTCCGGCAGGCTGTTTCCCGACGAGATCATCACCGCGATCATCCGGGACCACCTGCTCCGGGTGACCGATGCGGGTTTCCTCCTCGTTGGATACCCGCACAGCGTCGCCTTGGCGCTCGCACTGGATGAGTTGCTCCGCGAGCTCGACAAGCCCCTAGACAACGTTCTGCACCTGCATCTTCCCGGGGAGGAGAAGGAGCGCCACGTCCGTCGCCTGGCGGGCCGCCGCCTCTGCCGCAACGACCAGACCCACGTCTTCGAGCCATCGCTGGATCATCCCCTCGTCGAGGACGTCTGCAACGTCTGCGGCGGTGAGCTCTATCAACGCGGGAACGACAACGAAAACAGCATCCGCGGTCGGTTCAGGTCCCACGAGGCGATGCTGGAACCCATCACCCAGCACTACGCCAGGCAGCATCTCCTCGTCACGGTCGAGGCTGTCGGCACGTTCGACGAGATAACCAGGAGCGGGCTCACAGCGCTCCGGAAGCACGGCCCCCGGCCCTACTCGGGGCCGGCGACGTCCTAGTACTCCAGCAGGACTTCGACGTTTTGCCTGGTCAGAGGCTGCGTGGTGCAGTGTGGTGGGCTGATGCTTCATCAGGGGCGGTCTTCATGGGTCGCCCCTCGATCGTGTGCAGTCGGCGTTGGTAGCGGCAGTGGCGGCCGACGGCCTGGCGTTGTCGGCGCCGGATGGGCCGGTTCAAGGCCTCAGCGCGGGGCGTGCGGCGTGGGGGATGCGGAGCCTGGTCTCATGGCCGGCCACGCGCGGTACCAGGAGCGAAGCGCTTGACCCTCACGTGGCGTGATGCCGCATAGTCGCCGACGTGGAAGAGCACGAGCACCTGACCGTTGGACGTGTGGCCGAGTTGGCCGCCGTGAGCGTTCGCACCCTGCACCACTATGACGAGATCGGCCTCGTCCAGCCGTCCGCGCGGACCAGCGCCGGGTACCGGGCCTACTCGGCGGGCGACGTGGAGCGCCTGCGGGAGGTGCTCGCTTTCCGGCGGCTCGGCTTCGGGTTGCGCGAGATCGCGGATCTGGTGGACGACCCGGCCACCAACGCGGTTGCGCGCCTGCACCGGCTGCGCGGCCTGCTGGTGGAACAGCAGGACCGCACTGCCGTCATCGTGGCGGCCATTGACAAGGAACTGGAGGAACGGGCCATGGGGATCAGGGCGACGCCGGAGGACCAACTGAAGGTGTTCGGCGCGCAGTTGTACGAAGCAATCGGGACCGCCTACCCGGCGACCCGGCGCACCGAGCCGCGGATCGCCGCGAGGATCTGGGAGGCGCTCGGCGACGCGCGGACGGTACTGAACATCGGGGCCGGCACCGGCTCCTACGAGCCCCCGGACCGTGAGGTCACGGCGGTGGAACCGTCGGCGGTGATGCGGGCGCAACGTCCCGCGGGCGCGGCGCCGTGCGTGGCCGCCAGTGCGGAGCGCCTGCCGTTCGCTGACCAGTCTTTCGACGCCGCGATGGCGGTCAGCACCGTTCACCACTGGCCGGACCCGATCGCCGGGCTGCGCGAGATGCGGCGGGTGGCCCGGCGCGTGGTGGTGTTCACGTACGACGCCAGTACGACCGGCTGGCTTCAACGGTTCTGGCTCACCCGCGACTACCTGCCCGAATTCGCTGACCTTCTCGCCAACTGGCCCTCACTGGCCGACATGACCCGCGCGATCGGGGGCCGCGCGGAGCCGGTGCTCGTACCATGGGACTGCGCCGACGGCTTCTTCGAGGCCCACTGGCGTCGGCCCGAGGCGTACCTGGACGAACACGTGCGCCGCGCGGTGTCGGTGTGGACCCGAGTCGGCCCGGAGGCCGAGCAGCGGGCGGTGAACATGCTCCGCGCCGACCTCGCCTCGGGCCGGTGGGCCGAGCGCAACCGCGACCTCGTCGCCCTCGACGCGGCCGAGCTCGGCCTTCGCCTGCTCGTCGCCTGAGCGCGACCGCCCTCGACCAGGCCCGCTCCGCCGGGAAGTTCACCCCGGTCCACGACGCCTGGTGGGCCGCGGCGGTCAGGGCCCACGGCGACGCCGAGGGCACCCGGGCGCTGATCGAGGTGCTGCTGCTGGGCCGCCACCTCACGCACGAGCACATCGTTGCTGGCCTGGCCACCGCACTGCGGGCGGGGGCACTGACCGCGGACGCGGTCGCTCTGGAGGCCCGCAAGGCCGCCCAGGTCGAGGACGAGCCCGCCGTCGAGGTCCCGGCCCCGAGGCCGGTTGCCGGGCCGGGGGCCGGGACGGTGACGTTCCTGCACGAGTGGAGGCTCAACCACCTTCCGCAGGACACCAGGCCGCTGCCCTCGGTCAGCCACTACGACCAGTTGCTCCGACACCGCCGCGCCGGCGGCGGTGACCTGCGAGAGGGAGAAGCCCCATGACCGCCATGCTGCCCCGCCAGCGGAACCTGACCGAACAGGCCGCGACCACGGCCATCGACACGGCCTGCCGGCTGCTGCGGCTGCCATCGATCCGAGGCGAGTTCGCCGAGATCGCCGACCGGGCGGTCAAGGACCAGATGACCTACCGCGGCTTCCTCGCCGAGCTGCTGATGGCCGAGTGCGACGACCGGGGCCGGCGCCGTTCGGAGCGGTGGATCAAGGCCGCCGGGTTCCCCCCGCGACAAGTCGCTGCGGACCTTCGACTTCGACGCCAACCCCAACATCGACCCCGCCGTGATCAACACCCTCGCCAGCTGCGAGTGGATCAAGAAGAGCCAGCCGCTCTGCCTGATCGGCGACTCCGGCACCGGCAAGTCCCACATGCTCATCGCCCTGGGCACCGAGGCCGCCATGCAGGGCTACCGCGTTCGCTACACGCTCGCCACGAAGCTGGTGAACGAGCTGGTGGAGGCCGCCGACGAGAAGCAGCTGAACAAGACCATCGCCCGCTACGGCCGCGTCGACCTGCTCTGCATCGACGAACTCGGCTACATGGAACTCGACCGCCGCGGCGCCGAACTGCTCTTCCAGGTCCTCACCGAACGCGAGGAGAAGAACAGCGTCGCCATCGCCTCCAACGAGTCGTTCGGCGGCTGGACCAAGACCTTCACCGACCCCCGCCTCTGCGCGGCCATCGTCGACCGCCTCACCTTCAACGGCATCATCATCGAGACCGGCACCGACTCCTACCGCCTCGCCAGCACCCGTGCCCGAGCCGAAGCACCCGCCAAGACAGGCTGACCGGAGCCCCTGCGCTGGTCCGCTGCCCACAGGGCAGTGGACCAGCAAGCCTCATGACCTGTTGATTCCGAGTGCGAACGACGCACGTTCCTGCCACTTCGTGCCGTCGTGCACGATGAGCTCGACCGACGAGATGCGAGAAGTGAACTGGAGCTTGCCGGCGAGGTCAGCCTCGATCTCCTCTATGACGGCTTCCTCCTGACCTTGAGCGATGGTCAGGTGCGGCAGGATCTCGGTGAATCGACCCTCGTATGGCGGAGCCTCAGGCCAACGATCAGTGATCGCCTCCGTGAGCTGCCGCAACGGCGTGTCGGGGTCCGGAACGAGATACAGCGCTTCCGGGAACCGCCCACATCTCTCGAACCGCAGGTCGAAGGCCGGGTGGCTTCCCAGCACGTCTGCGAGCGCAGAATGGACGAGCGCATCTATTCGACTCTCGTCAAGGAACGGGAAGAGCACGGTGACATGTGCTGGAACCCCGGCCTGGGCTGAGGGGTCGAACCGCTCACGCCACCCGCCGACGAACGGCTCTGCCTCCGGGATCCGAACGATAAGTCCCGTTTGGCCCGTCTTAAACGTGCTGGTGCTGTCATCTGCCATGACACCGCATGGTGTCACCTCTGCCGCACGCGGCACGGCTCCTTTTTCAGTGAACGATCACGGCCGGCTCCGCTCCGGCCAGCAGGAGACCATCGCGGAGGCAACGGTGCCGTCATTTCCCGTGAACATCCAGGGTGCAGATGATCACTGAACGCTGCCGGAACCCATGAACAAACGCTGTCGGTTGAAGTGAACGAAGCCAGTCAGACCACGCCCACCTGGCGCGGGTGATCGCATGGACGCTCAGATCACACCGTTCCTCGAGCGGATCGACGCACGCGCGCGGGAGCTCGCTACCACTGTGGACCAGCTCCGCACGCAGACGACGAGCTCACCGCGCGCCTGCGTGAACTCGACGAGGAGATGGAGACCTGGCGGTGACCCGCAAGACGCTTCTCGCCCTACCGCCGATTGCTCCGGAGCCGGCCGAGGAGCCGCCCGTCCTGCCGGACCACCCGGCCTACCAGCAGATCCTCACCGTCTTCGCCGACGCCGCCGGGCCGATGCGCGCCCGCGACCTATGCGAGCGCCTCGACCTCGCCATCATGCCGAAGAACATCGAGAGTACCCGGCACAAGCTCAAGCGCCTGGTCAGCCTCGGCGTCCTCGCCGAGCCCGAAGCCGGCTTGTTCGCCCTGCACTGCCCGAGCAACTCCGCACCACCAGCCCACCTGACCAGGGCCGACCGTTGAATCGGGCTGGCGCCCCGCCCACGGGCGTCACCGTGCTTCCCCGGCCGCCCCGAACCTCGCCGCGCCCAGCCCCAAGCGCGAGCGCAAGCCCTTCCAGCTGACGTCGGGGCCGCTCCGAAACCCCTTGGACGGCACGGGGACTGCCTTGCTGAAATGGGAGACGGCCGCTGTTGGAGTCGAAGGGATGCGCCGATGACCGAGATCAGGCTGCAGCCGTCGGTCCGCGACCTGACCCACGCGGACCTGCCGTCCTGCGGGTGGGCCGGCGACGCCCTGCACGTGCGTCAGCTCGCCGACCAGATCCGCCGCGCCGAGGCCGGCGAGATCGACTACCGCGCTGATGCGCCTGGTCGCGGAGGGAAGGGTGGACCTGGATGCCCCGGTGCGGCGCTACGTCCCCGAGCTGAAGCTCGCCGATGAGCGGGCCGCAGCGCAGATCACCGTCCTGAACCTGCTCAACCACACCGCAGGCATGGACTGGAACCTGGTCGACGACGGCAAGGGCGACCGCTCCCTGGCCGGGCTCGTGGCGAAGCTGCCCCAGCTGCCGCTGGTCGCACCGCCCGGTGCCCGCGCGTCGTACAGCCAGGCCGGATACGACCTGGCCGGACGGGTCATCGAGAAGGTCACAGGCCTGCCCTTCGAGCAGGCCATGGCCTCACTCGTCCTGGAGCCGGTAGGCCTGTCGGACACCGTGTACGGTCTGGCCGAGGTGATGGTCCGCAAGTTCGCGGTGGGCTACAACCGAGGCGAGGACGGCGAACTGCGCCCCGCCCGCCCGTGGGGGGCCTTCAAGGAGGGCGCGCGCGCCGACAACCCCGGTGGCGGCCTCGCCTCCTCGGTGAGCGATCTGCTGCGCTGGGCGCGATTCCAACTCGGCGATGGTGACGGCGTGTTGCCCGCCTCGGCGTTGCATCGCATGCGGGAGCAGACAGTCACGCTGCGCGCCAGCACGCTCGGCGACGGCTTGGGCATCTGCTGGTTCCTGAACGACCTGGACGGCATTCTCGGGATCGGGCACGGCGGCTCGGGTAACGGCCAGTTCGCCGAGCTGCTCATCGTGCCGGAACGCAACTTCGCGGTGGTCTGCCTGGCCAACGCCGGGCCGAACGGCCCTTCAACCAGTCCGTCGTGAAGTGGGCGCTGGAGCACTACCTAGGCGTCGTCGAGCAGGCAGCGGAGCCGCTCCCGTACGACGAGGAGCGGGCCCGGCAGGTCGTCGGCCACTACGAGATCGACGCCATGAGCCTCGACATCGCCACCGACGGCACCCGTCTCACCCTGGCCGTCGATATCAAGCCGGAGATCCGTGAGGCATCGGACGAGGAGATGCCGCCCGGCTACCCGGCCGCAGCCATCGGCTTCCTTCTCGGCGACCGCGATGAGTACATCGTCACCGAAGGCGGTCGCGAGGGGCAACGCGGCTACTTCTCCCGCGACGACAACGGCGCGGTCATAGGCGTCGATCTCGCCGGCCGGCTCTTCAACCGGGTCGTGCACGCACCCTGATCGAGCCGAGTCGGGGCGGTTCCGAGCGGCCGCGCCGCGGCTCGGCGCTGCCGGCCTCCCGCCGGCCGGGCCCCGTGGAATCCTCCCTGCTTCCCGGCTCGCCGGAGAATCCAGAACGATCCGTTCCGCATGCGCTGACGAAGAGTGCACCGGTCAGTGCACCGGTTCTTGTCCCACGCCGAACGCCGACCGCGGTGCAGACCGGGCAGCGCGCGAGTGCGGCGGTGGCCCGCACGAGGCGGTTCAGCGCGCTCGGTGGGCGTGCGCCGGCGCGGCGACGAACCGTTCGAGGGCCTGGGCGACGCCGTCCTCGTCGTTGGAGGCGGTACGACAGCGCGCGGTCCGGAGGACCTCCGGGTGGGCGTTGGTCATGGCGTAGGGCGCGCCGACCGCCTTGAGCATGGGGAGGTCGTTGGGCATGTCGCCGAAGGCGACGATCTCGTCGGCGGTGATGCCGAGCCGGCTGCTCCACGCGAGGAGCGTGGCGGCCTTGGTGACGCCGGGCGCGCTGAACTCCACCAGTGACAAACCCGTGGAGTGGGTCGTCTCGGCACTGCCGCCGGCACTGCGCCGCGCCTGCTCGTGGAAGACGTCGAGGGGCAGTGTGGGGTGGTGGGCGAGGAGCTTGAGTACATGGCGGCCCGGCGCCGGCGTGAGCAGGTCCTCGGCGGGAGCGATCGGCTCGACGGCCTCTTCGCCGTACGACCAGTGCGGGTAGTCGGGTTCGTGGCCGTATGCCGTCTCGTACTCCACGGCGAAGGAGACGCCGGGCACGGCAGCGCGCAGTCGCGTCACGAGTTCGGTCGCCGGGTCGGACCGTATCGGGGAGATGCGGATCGGGGTTGCGTCCGGCGCGTACAGTGCGGCGCCGTTGGCGGCGATGACGTAGTGCCGTCCGATGGTCTCCAGCAGGGCGGGAACGCACCGTGGTGGGCGGCCGGTGACGAGGACGATGCGGATGCCGGCCTTGCTCGCCGCGGTCAGGGCGGCCCGGGTGCGCTGGGACAGGCTGCCGTCGCTGTGCAGGAGTGTGCCGTCGAGGTCGGTCGCCACCAGCTTCGGCCGGGGATGCGGCGGGGAGGCTGGAGTCGGCGTTGGCGTCGTTGTCATGGTGCACCTTCCGGACCGGGGGAGGGCTGGTCGAGTGGGCCGGGCGCCGGGCGCCGGGCCGCACGGGGCTGGACGGGGCGCCGCATGGGTCTTCGGGCCTGGTGGCGCAGGATGCGCTCAGTCGGTGTGGCGGGGGCGGCGGGCGAGGAGGCCGGCCGTGGTGAGCAGGGCGAGCAGGGCCGCGGTGAACCAGGTCATCGCGGTGGTCATGGTGGTGTAGCGGGTGGCGATGCCGATGGCGATGGCGGGCAGGGCGAGGCCGAGGTAGGAGATGAGGAAGAGGCCGGCGAGGGCTTCGCCGCGTTTGGCCGGGGTGGCCATGGCGACGACGGTGCCGACGGCGGATTTGAACAGGACCCCGGCGCCGATGCCGGCCGTGATGCCGGCCACCAGGAACAGGGTGAGGCTGGCGGTGTGCATGCCGACGGCGAGCGCGGTCGTCCCGGCGGCCTGGGCGTACAGGCCGAGGTTCCTGCGCAGTGCGGCGTCGAGGCGGCTGGTGAGGGTCTGGGCCGCGGCGGAGGCGCCGAACACGGCGAACACGGTCAGTCCGGCCAGTGCGCGGGAGGGGTGGTGCAGGGTGTGGCCGACGAATCCGGGAGCCAGCGAGGTGAACAGGCCGAAGACCGCGAAGGACGCGAAGCCCGCGGCCGCGGCGGCCAGGTATCCGGCGGGGTCACCGTGGTCGGTGCTGATGCGCTGCGGCCGGTAGGCGGGCCTGACGGACTGCGCCTGGACCGTTTCGGGGGTGAGCGCGACCGCGGCGATGCTGATCAGCAGCAGGGCGCCGAAGACGAGGTAGGGCAGGCGCAGGGGGGCGCCGAGGTACTGGGCGAGAAGGCCGGCGATGAGCGGGCCGAAGCCGAGGCCGCCGATGTTGGCCGCGGTGGAGACGATCTCGAAGCGCTGCGGCGAGGCGTCGGGGCGGTGGGCGGTGTGCAGTTCGTGCAGGTGCGCGGTGGCGGTCGCGGTGAGCATGCCGACCCCGAGGCCGGTGACCAGCCGTGCGAGGAGAAGGAGCGGCAGGGCTGGCTGGGTGAGGAACAGTGCGGCGGCGGCCAGTTCGAGGGTCAGTGCCGTGATCAGGACCTTGCGTCGGCCGAGCCAGTCCGAGATGTGCCCGGCCAGCAGCAGGCTGGCCAGGACGCCGAGGGCGTAGACGGCGAACACCACGGTGACGGTGAAGGTGGAGAAGCCGTCGCGTGCCTGGTAGAGGGGGTACAGCGGCGTCGGGACGGTGGAGAACGCCATGGCCGTGACGAACGCCGAGGCGATCAGCCAGAACCCGGCCCCGTGTCTGCGGGCCGAGTGCCGGGCGGCGATCTGCCGGCCGGGTGTCCGGCGAACGAGCCGGGGGGCGGACGACGACATGGGGGTGCTCCGTTTTCGTGAGTGCTCCGAGTGGTGACGGTGGCCGGCCGGCGCCGCCTGGGACCGACGCCGGCCGTGAAACTCAAGTCGCTGAAGGACGGGTTCGCCCAGCCCGGGCCGGACGGCCCGGGGCGGGCGAAGGGGTTCAGGCCAGCCGGCCGCGGGCCTCGGCCCACTTGACCTCGGCGCCGGCGCCCTCGGACCCGGTGGCCTCCGCCTGGGCGCGGGCCACGGACTCCATGACGGCGGCGTAGCCGGGGCTGACGCTCGCGTAGATGCCGCCCCAGGCGGCCCAGTCCTCGCGGGCCCAGGTCTTCTGCAGCTCGGCCGCCACACCCAGGACGTCGATGACCTTGACGCCCGCACGGCTCAGGCGCTCGATCGAGATCCGCTGTGCCTCGTCGGAGTAGGTGCCGGAGGCGTCGATGACGGCGTACACGTCGTACCCCTCGGCGAGGGCGGCCAGCGCGGGCTCGACGACGCAGACGCTGGTCATGATGCCGGCGATGAGGAGGGTGCGGCGGCCGGTCCGCGCGACGGCGCTGCGGAAGCCCTCCACGTCCCAGGCGTTGATCTCACCGTGACGCTGGACGTAGGTCGCCTGGGGGGCGTTGTCGAAGACCTCGGGGATCAGCGGGCCGTTCGGGCCCTCGGGGACGGACGCGGTGGCGATCACCGGGGCGCCGGCCAGGGTGGCGGCCTTGGCCAGAACAGCCACGTTGTTGCGCAGCTCGTGGATGTTGGTGTGGTTGACGATCTGCAGCAGACCGCTCTGGTGGTCCACCAGCAGAACCGCTGCGTCGGCGGGGTCGATGAGGCCGTTGTTCGACATGACGTCTCCTTGCTTGGGGCGGGCATCCGGCAACGGGCCGGAGGCCTTGGTTCACCGGCAGCTCCCTCGCTGCCGACGACCTCTTCAACCTCGTGCCACCGCCACCGCTTCCCATGTCGAGGAGATGGCTTGAGATGACGGTAATCTCTGTCGGAGATAACCTGTAGTCAGCGGGCCCGGAGGGGGTACGGAGGCGAAATGGATCTTCGACAGATGGAGGTCGTCGTCGCGGTCGCCGAGGAGGGCGGCTTCAGCGCGGCGGCACGACGCCTGCACGTGGTGCAGTCCGCGGTCTCCACCACGGTGCGCACCCTTGAGCGCGAGCTGGGCGCACCGCTCTTCCACCGGACCACCCACCGGGTATCCCTCACCCCGGCCGGCCAGGCGTTCCTCCCGGCCGCCCGCGCCGCACTGCGGGCAACCGAGGAGGCCCGCGCCGCCGTCGACCTCGTCAAAGGAGAGCTGACGGGAGAGATCACGATCGGCGTCATGCAGGGCCTCCACACGGGCCTCGCCCAGGCGCTGGCCGCCTTCCGCCACCAGCACCCACAGGTCACGCTCAGGCTTCGCCAGGCACCGGCCGACGACATCCTGCAGGCACTGCGCGACGGCACCACGGACGTGGCCGTCGCGGCACTGGACCGCCCCCAGCAACGAGGACTGGCCACACGCGTGCTGAAGGAGGAGGAGATGGTCCTGATCACGGCACCGGGCCGCGCCATGGAAGGCGAGCGACCGGTCACCCTCGCCGAGGCCGCCGCCCTGCCACTGGTGGAGTTCCCCGCCGGCTGGGCCATCCGGCACTCGGTCGACCGGGCCTTCCGCGCGGCCCTCGTCGACCGCACCGCCACCTTCGAGGTCAACGACATCCTGGCCGCCACCGACCTGGTCCGCCAGGACCTCGGCGTGTGCATCATGCCCGCATCCCTGGCCGCCCGCTTCCCCGACCTCACGCCCCACCACTTCACCCCACACGCACCCACCTGGAAGGTGATGGTGGTACACCCCCGAGGGCAGGTGCATCCAGCCGTCACCGCCCTGCTGCGTCACATCAAGTAGGCGCCGGCACGGCACCCGGCAGGCCGACACGTCGGGCCCGTCTCCGTGGATCCGCGAGCTTCCTCGGGAGACGCCGACGTTGCCCGCGCCCGTGATCGCGGAACGGACCGGCCGGCAGCGCGGGATGACCATCCTTGCGCAAGCCGCGCAACCGGCGCTGTGACGCTGTGACGTGACGACCTGCCGCACCCGCCCGCGGCGCCGCGATTCACCCCGGGGGTGAAGGCGGCGTCCGAGCCGATGCTGTCCGGCGCGCTGACGTCCATACGTCGACCGGAAGGTCGGCTACAGCATCCGACGAGGACCAGGAACCCCGATCCCTCCGGGGTGCCGTGCGCGGGGCGGGAGGCGTTCGGTGCGGCTCCCCGCTCGTGGATTCAGGACGAAAGCATGTCCATCATGGCAGGTCAGCGCCGTTTTTCGTAGGACGGAACCCACAGTTCGCGAGGCTTGTCCGGTCCGTCCCCCGCCTCTCAGAATCTCCTTCGTGCGTCATCCGGAGACAGGGGGAATGGTGACGATCGATCACGACGCGGTGCTTCGGGCCCGCGTGCTGCTGCTTGGCTCCGGCCGGCGGAGTCGGGCCGAACTGGTCGGCGCGTACCGGGTTCTGGCCGAGGTGAGTCCGAAGGCGTACGTGCCGAAGTTGGTCGATGCCCTGCTCGCGTTGTGGTACGAGAGCCGGGATCCGACGGTGGACGTCGCGCTGGCCGCCGAGGCTTCCCAGGCCGCTCGCAGGATGGAGGCCGGGGCGCCGGACCGGGCGGAGCTGTTGTGCCGGGCCTTGGACGCCTACCAGGCTTCCTTGTTCGCCCTCGGGCGCAGGGTGGAAGGACGCGCGATCTGTGCGGAGCTGGCCAGGGCCGGACGAAGCAAGCCTCTGGCGAGTGTTCTGGCCGAGGAGGGGTGCTTCAGGGAGGCTGCGGAGCTCGACGAAGAGGCCGCCCGGAACGGAATCCCGGAGCACTCCTTCTGGAACATGGTGCGGTGGGCGGCGAACCTGGAGGGCGCCGGCCTGCACGACGCCGCATCGACCGTCTTCCGCAGGCTCCTTGAGGAGACCCGGCGCGAGGCGACTGAACAGCGCACCGCTCTGGCGATACTCACCTGGGAGTCGGTTCACTTCTCCCGGATGCGGGAGACCGTCGGGGATGGGGCGGGTGCTGCGGTCGCTCGGCGAGAGGCCCTGAGTGTCCTGGAGGAGCTTGCGACCACAGGCGAGCCGAAGAACTGGAGTTGCATCCTGGGGTGGTGGAGGACGCTCTTCGTCCTGTCGGGGCGGGCAGCCGAACCCGCCGCGAGCCCCGAGTCCCCGATGCCGCCGTTCGGCACGGGGCTCGGATGGTCGCGCGACGTGCGGGACGGTTTCCTCGGTATGCTGCCGGGCCTCGAAGCAGAGGCGGCGAGGCTGCGCGAGACCGACCGGCTGCCCGAGCTGGTCGACGTCCAACGCAGGATCAGCATCCGCGCGGCCGTCCGCGAAGGCGACCGTCCCTACCTGTTCCAGGAGCGGTTCACACCGTACTTCGACGAGGGGGTGACGCTCGCCCGCCGCCTTCCCGACGATCCCGCACGCCTCGCCCGCGCCCTCACCGACCGGTCGATGTTCTTCGTCGCGGCACGATCCTTCGAACCCGCGCGTGCCGACTTCGCCGAAGCGGTCGTCCTCCTCCACGACCGCTGATCACGCCGCCCGGTCGCCGCGGTGCCGCCGGTACCGGACCCCGGGCTGAAGCCAGGGCGGCGTCGTTCGGAGGACCTGTCCGGGTTGATGCCGGTTCAGAAGGCCGGGGTGGCTCATGTGTCAACCCCGTCACTCGGACAGAGGCCGACCCAGGGAAGCTATTGAACGCGTTCAAATATGCTGCGAGGATGATGCTCCTGCTGGAGCTGCCGAAGAGGTCGAGTGGCCATGGATGCCGTGCTGAGAACCGAGAGCGCCCTGGCGTGGTTCGTTCGGGCCACCGTCCGCTATCTGTTCGCCCTCGGCTGTGGATGGAGTGCCGCGGCCGGTGGTTTCGCGCTCTGGCTGGCACATACCGGTGAGTTCTCCGGACCGGAGTTCCTGACCGGCTTCATCGAGCTGGGGCTGGTCCTGTTCGGGTGGTTCGGCGTGCCGTCGCTGCTGCTGCTCCTCCTCTTCGCGTCGAAGCGGGAGAGCGAACTCCATCGGCCCGTCGTCACCGTCCTGTGGTGCGGGCCGCCGATGTTCGTGCTGTTCGTCAGCGGGTGGGCGCTGATCGGCATGCTGTTCCAGATCGGCTGCGCCGCCTTCCTGCTGCCCGCACCGCGCCTGCGGATCATCCGCCGACCGCCCCGCCCCTGATGAGGAGCCCACGCCCGCTGACGGCCGAGGCAGCGTCAAACGGTGTCATCGAGCCCCGCCGGGTTTCCGGTCGGAGTCGGGCATGCGCTGCCGAGGCGGACGAACGCCGCTTCACCGTTCGCGGCAGAAGGCTGAACGGAGGCAAACAGGGCCTCCGGGTGCTCATGAGGTGTCGAAGCCCTGGCCACGGCAACGGAAGAGCGCGCCCGCCCGCTTCCCCGTCGACGGCAAGCAGGCCCACTGCATCGCCTTGGTCAAGGGGTCGGTGCTCGGTGGCCCGGACCGGTACGACCCGCGGACGGACCCCGAGACCGTGGAGCACCCGTCGCTGATCCGCTTCCAGCAGCACTGAGCCACGGCCACGATGTCGTTGGGCCTGCGCCGGTGGCACACCCGCGGCCCGAGGAAGCCGAGCGCGCCGCGTATGCTGCACGCCCAGCCGTTGGCGACCCCTGCCTGCGGCCACCGAGCACCGAGCAGGCGGAACCATGGTCGACACCGGAGCCCTCTTCACCGGCGCAGTCGGGACCGCTGCCTGGGGGGCCGCCGCCTATCAGGCGGCGCGTCAGTGGCAGGCCGGCGCGGGGCGCCGTACCAGCGGCATGA
The DNA here is from genome assembly GCF_003635085.1 of Streptomyces sp. 1114.5. Taxonomy (NCBI): domain Bacteria; kingdom Bacillati; phylum Actinomycetota; class Actinomycetes; order Kitasatosporales; family Streptomycetaceae; genus Streptomyces; species Streptomyces sp. 1114.5. The sequence continues at coordinate 46,552 of NZ_RBXE01000003.1, read as the reverse complement.
TCACGCGCATCAGCGCCGCTGGGCGCGGCGGCAGCTCCTGCACGGTTCAGTTCATGGACGAGTCCGGTACTCCCCGACGCTTCGAGACGAACGTCCGCGGCCAGGTCGGAGAGACGGTCCGGGTCGGGTATCCGGCCGGGAAGCCGCAGCGCGCCCGCAGGGTCGGCGGCCTCGCCCCCTGGGGATTGCCGATCATGGCCACGGCGGTGGGCGGCGTGTTCCTCTGGGTGTCCGCATCGCTGCTCGGCTCCGGCGGCCTGCCCCCCGTGCTGCAGGGGCGCTGAGAGGCCGTAGAAGCGCCGGCTGCAGCGTGCCGGCTTGCCGGGCAGGGGCCCTGTGCCGGCTGCCGTCGTGGGTTGCCGGGTGGTGCTGGTCATCGGCCCGGACGCCGTTCGCGGCGAGGATCAACGGAGTGCGGGAGTCGCCCGCACCGCCTCGGCCCGGACCGGGCGGCTGCCGGTTCCGGGCCGAGGAAGGTGGGCCGGGTTACCGGGTGGCCTGTGCCTCGGCCTCGTGCTTGAGGTTGGTGACCCAGTGGTGGAGGGAGGTGTCGAGGGCGGCCTGGAGCACGGCTTGGTTGGCGGTGACCGGCTCGCCTGTCCAGGACTCCTCGGTGTGGACGAGGACGCCGTCGCGGGTGGGGGTGAAGGTCCAGACGTGGACGGCGGTGATGCCCTGGGCGGGGCCGCCCCAGACGAGGCGCTTGCAGGGGATGACCTGCTTGACGGTGGAGGTGATGTCGAGGCCCTCGGTGCTCCAACGGAACACCGAGCCGGGGCGCAGGCGTCCGGGCGTGTCCTTGGTCATCCTCTCGACGTTCGGCTGCCAGGTGGGCCAGTTCTCAACATCGGTCTGGATCTTCCAGACGGTGTGCAGCGGGGCGTGGATGAGGATGTCGGTGCGGGTGATGACCGGGGCCTGCTGGTCGATCTGCACGTTCGCCTCGGCCGCTGCGGTGGGGCGGTCGGTGGTGAGGGCGGAGGCGGCGGTGGAGGTGGTGAGCAGGAGTGCCACCGTGACGGCCGCGGTCGTGGCTGCGGTGAGTGTGCGCAAGGCTGTGCTCTTTCGTGGAGAGAGGGGGGTACCGGGCGTCCCGGGGCGGTGCTCGTCCCCGGGCGTTCGTCACCGGGTGCTGTCGGGGATCCAGGAGCCGTGGATGCCGGCGGTCACCCGGCGCGGGAGGTGGACGGTGGCGATCCGGTCGAGGCCGGCGGCGTCCAGGACGAGCAGCCGGGAGGCGTCCTGCTTGAGGTCGGAGACCACGGTCAGCAGGTAGCCGTCGTCCTCCCGGGTGCCGCCGGCCGCGGGGACGAACACCGCCTCGCTGGGCAGCCGGGCATCGCCGGCCTGGTGGATGCGCCGCTCGCCGGTGGCACGGTCGTACTTGACGACGCCGTACCCGCCGAAGCCGTCCTGGTCGGGGAAGGAGACCGCGTACTGGTAGCGGTTCTCCAGGCCGAGGTAGTCCTCGTTGAGGGTGGGGAACTCGATGGCGAGGTCGTCGATCACGCGCTCGTCCACCCGGCCCGCAGCCAGGTCGACGACCCAGCGCCGGTTGTAGGAGCGGGCGTTGGGCTCGCTGCCGCGGCCGGGGGCGCCGACCCACCAGTTCCAGGACAGCCGGAAGCCCTCGCGGTCGACGGTCGGGCCCTCCAGCACGATGCGCCCGTCGGCGTCCTCGTAGGCGTTGGCGACGTGCAGCATGTTCCCCGGCTCGATCGGGAACCAGCGGACCGCGGCGGCGCCCTGCGGCCCGCGCGGCATGACACCGATCCGGGCGGGCTGCGTGTCCTGCCAGGAGTACGGGATGCCCGAGTGCTCGGCGGGGTCGAAGGTGACGGTGCCCTCGACGAAGACCACGTGGTTGCGGGTGACGGCGAAGTCGTGCTTCAGCGAGGCGGTGGCGCCGGGGATCTCGGCGCTGTGGGTGATGTGCCCGTCGGAGTCGGCGACGTAGTAGAGGAGGAACGGCGGGAAGGGCGAGGAGCCGAAGAAGTGCAGTTCGCCGGTGACCGGGTCGCTCTTGGGGTGGGCGGTCATCGCGCTGCGCAGCTTGCCGGCGAAGTCGAACGGGCCGACCGTCTCCAGGTCCGTGGTGAGCTCGAACGGGAAGTTGGCCTCGCACAGGGCGAGCAGCCGGCCGCCGTGCTCGATCACGTGGGTGCCGGCGGTGGAGGCGGTCAGGTCCGGGCCGTTCTCCGTGATGTACGGGGCGCCGTCCAGCGCGGGTGTGCGCACCCAGCGGTTGCGGTACCACTCGGCGCGGCCCTCGCGCAGCCGGATGCCGTGCACCATGCCGCTGCCCTTGAACCAGTGGGTGGGGGTGACACCGGGCTTCGGGTTGTGGCTGTTGCGGACCAGGCGGCCGGTCAGCTCGGGCGGCAGGGAGCCCTCGACGGTCAGTTCGGTGGCGGTCAGTTCGTCGGCGGCGGGGGTGTAGTGGCCGGTCAGGAAGGGCTTGTCGGTCATGGTCGGTTCCTCAGGGGGTCGGCGCGGTGGTACCGGCGTCACGGAGCGTGGCGGTGGCGGATCGTCAGGAGCGGCGCTCGGAGCGGTTCTTCAGGCAGGTGAGCCAGTCCTCCAGGGACGTGCGCAGGGCGGCGCCTAGCTGGTCGGCGGCGGCCTCCACGGGGGCGCCGCTCCAGGACTCCTCGGTGCGGACGAGCACCCGGTCGCCGGCGCGCTCGAAGGTCCACACGTGGACGCCGTCGATGCCGTGCGCGGGCCCGCCCCACACGATCCGGGCGCCGGGCACCAGCTCGTGGACGGTGGAGGTGATGTCCAGCCCGTGGGTGCGCCAGGTGAACGAGCTGCCCTCGGCGAGCGGGCCGTCCAGGCGGGCCTGGTCGATGTCGGTGTTCCACACCGGCCAGTCGCCGATGCCGGTGTGCAGGGCCCACACCCGCTCCAGCGGGGCGTCGATCACGGTGGACAGGCGGACGATGACGGGTGCGGTCTCGTCGATGGTGGTCATGGCGGGGTTCCTCTCGGTCGGTGTGTGGCGGATTGCCGGGGGCTGGCGGGAATCGCCGGGGGAGGGGGTGGTCAGTGCGGGCCGTGAACGGTGGGCCGGGCAGCGGGGTTCGGGGCGTCGGTGGGGTCGGTGAAGTCGGTGGGGCCGGTGGGAGTGCGCCGGGTCAGGCGGGCCGCGAGCAGGGCGGTGGCGGCCAGGACGGCGGCGGAGGCGGCGAAGGCGCTGCGGTAGCCGGAGGTCAGCGCCTCCGGGTCGGGCCGGTGGCCGCCGGCGTGGGCGGTGACGGTTCCCGCGACGGTCGCGAGGACGGCGAGCCCGACGGCGCCGCCCACCTGGCGGGTGGTGTTGACCAGCCCGCCCGCCAGTCCTGCGTCCGCGCCGGTGACCCCTTCGACGGACAGGGCGGTCAGCTGCACGAAGGCGATGCTCAGACCGACTCCGACGAGGAGGCTGGGGCCGAGGACGTCGGTCGGGAAGCCGCCGTCGGCACTGATCCGGGACAGCCACAGCATCCCGGCCGCCTCGGCCAGCAGGGCCCCGACCAGCGCGGCCCGGGTGCCGACCCGGCGGGCGAGGGCGGGGGCGAGTGCGGCACCGGCCATGTTGGCACCGGCGAGCGGGAGTTGGCCGAGGCCCGTGGTCAACGGGTCTTCGCCGAGGACCTGTTGCTGGTAGAGCGGGAGGAAGTAGAACAGGGCGATCCAGGTCGAGCCGAACAGGCCCATCAGCAGGTTCCCGGCCGCCACCCTCCCGCCCGCGAACAGACGCGGCGGAACCAGCGGGGCCGCGGCGCGGCGCTCGATCCGGAGGAAGACCAGCGCGAGTGCGGTGGCGGCACCGAACGCGGCGAGGACCCGGATGTCGGTCCAGCCGTCGCGGCGGGCCGTGGTCAGGCCCCACACCAGGGCGGTCACGGACATGGCGCTGGCCGCGGTGCCGGCGAGGTCGAAGCCGGCTCGGTCGGCGGGAGGGGTGGACGGGACGAACGTGAGCGTCGCCACCAGGACCGCGAACGTTCCGATCGTCACCGCATGGAAGATCCACGGCCATCCCCACGCCCGGGTGAGCACCCCTCCGAGTACCACTCCCGCCGCACCTCCCGCACCGGACACCGCGCCCCAGACCGCGAGCGCCCTGGTCCGGCCGGGGCCCGGCGGATGGAGGTCCATGGCCAGGGCGAGTGCGGCGGGGGCGATCGCCGCCGCGCCGACGCCCTGCGCGGCGCGGGCGGCGATGAGGACACCGGGTGAGGCGGCCAGTGCGGCGGTGGCCGAGGCAGCCCCGAACGCGCCCAGGCCGACGAGCAGCACCCGGCGCCGGCCCAGGAGGTCGGCGGCGCGCCCGCCGGCCGGCAGCAGCGCGCCGAAGGCCAGGCCGTAGGCGTTGACCACCCACGTGGTGGCGGCGTCGGAGAGCCCCACGCCGTCCCGGATCTGCGGCAGCGCGACGTTGACGATCGAGGTGGCGAGCATGACGGTGAACTGGCCCGCGGCCAGTACCGCGAGGACGGCGCCGGGAGGCGGTTTGCGCATGGGGGCTCCTGACGGGCCGGTGGGTGGGGGACTGGGGCGGCCGGCGGCGTTCAGCGCGGGGCGCGTTCGGCAGCGGACCTCAGATGGAGGAGCCACTGGAGCAGGGACTGGTCGAGCGCCTGCCCGATGCCTGCGGGATCGGCTCGCACGGGCGCGCCGTCCCAGGACTCCTCCGTGGCGACGAGGGTCGCTCCCGCCGAGGGCGTGAGCCTCCACTGATGGATCGCGGTGATGCCCTGGGACTGCCCGCCCCACAGGATCAGGCGGGGCGCCTCGACCGCGTACACGGTGGAGGTGATGTCCAGTCCGGCGGTCCGCCAGTGGAACACCGCGCCCGGCGTCAACGGGGTCAGCGCCCGGGCCTCGGTGATGTCCGGCTGCCACGACGGCCAGTCGGGCACGGAGGCCAGCAGATCCCAGACGGCGGGGGCCGGGGCGCTGATCGGCAGTTCACGACGGGCGAGGACCGCAGCGGCCCGGTCGATGCCCGAGGGCGTGTTCTTCATGGGCTCGAGTCTCGTCCGGCAGGCCCCACGCCCTCATCGGCGAAAGTCGCCTAGGCGACTGCCTAAGTCGCCCGGACACCGATACCGAGACGCGCAGCGGTATCGCCCCGTACGACCCGACGGGCTGACGGCACAGCACGGAACCTCGCGCGGCCGACGTCGTCCGCGCTCCCCCCGGGGCGGCGTCGAGGGACGGCCGCGTCCCGGACAGCAGGCCGTCACCTGGCCGGCAGGACGGGCTTCCTAGGTCGTCTGCCCGACAAGGGCGGCGAGCTGGCGGCGGGAGGTGATATCGAGCTTCTTGAAGACGCTCCGGAGGTGGGCGTCGATGGTCCGGGGGCTGAGGAACAAACGGTCGGCGACCTCCCGGGAGGTCGCGCCGGTCGCTACCAGCCTGGCGATGTTCAACTCTTGACCGGTCAACGCCTCCATCCCCCCGAGCGTGGCGGACCTGACCTGCTCGCCGGCGGCGACCAGCTCGACCCGGGCCCGTTCGGCGAACCCCTCCGCACCCGTCGCGGTGAACAGCCCGTGGGCCGCGCGCAGCGCGTGGCGCGCCTCCAGGCGACGGCCGTCCCGGCGCAGCCACGCCCCTTGCTGCAGCAGGGCCCGGCCGTGCCACAGGCGCAGGCCGGCGGCGTCCAGCCGTGCCACGGCCTCGGCGTGGAGCGGCTCGGGGTCGTCGGACAGCAGGGCGGCGAGGTGCGCGCGCACGCCGAGCGCCCAGTCGGTGTTCGCGGCACGGGCGTGGTCCGACAGCCGGGCGAACGCCTCGCGGGCCGTATCGTCCTCACCGCAGCGCAGTGCCGCTTCGACCAGTTCGGGCAGGGCGAGGCTGGAGGTCCCGAGGTCACCGTCGGTCAGGGCCAGCCGGGCCGAGGCCAGCGCCGTGCGGTGGTCGGCGGTCCCGTTGGCGTGGAGGGCCGCCGCCGCGTGGGCGGTCGCCGTCAGCATGCCTTTGCGCCGCGCGTGGGACTCGGCCAGGACCCGGGCGATCAGGGGTTCCGCCTCGGCGGCGCCGCCGCGCAGCGCGGCAGCGAACAGTCGGCCGTACCAGTGCCGCGGGACTCCGGTCACGTCGGCTATCGCGTCGGCTTCGCTGTTCAGAGCGGAGGCCGTGAGCAGGTCGCCGCGCTGGACGGCTGCCATGGCCTGCATCCAGAGCCCGACCGGGAGGATCATCAGCGTTCCGTCGGTCCGGGCGCTGTCGACGGCACGGGTGGCGAGTTCGTCCTCCAGGGCGACGTCCCACAGCTCGATGGCCAGCAGAGCGGCGAGCGACAGGCGGCGCGTCCACAGCGGATCGGTGACGTCCGACAGCAAGCGCAGCAGCCTCGGGACCGCTGCGAGGTCGTCGTCGAGGTAGGCGACGAGCGCGTCCAGCAGTTCGTCGGCCGTGGTGCGGTCCCCCGTCGCGGCAGGGGCGCGCCGGGCTGCTTCCAGGGCGTGGCGCGCGGCGGCGGAGGCGCGGCCGACGACGAGCCCCGCCTGCAGGGCGTCGAGCAGGTGGAGCCGGCCCCGGGCGGGATCGAGAGCGGCGGCCCTGATGAGGTGGCCGACCGCGTCGGCCGCGCCGTCGCGGAAGAACGCCGCCCGGCCGCGCAGGAGTTCGGCCTCCACCCGGCCCGTGCCGTCGATCGGGCCGCTTTCGGCCGCCTCGACCAGCGTGATCGCGTTCTCGAAGGAGCCGGCCTCCAGCGCGGCCCGCGCCGCATCGAGGCTTCGTCCGGCACGCAGGCGCGGATCGGCCGTGAGGGCCGCGGCCTGTCCGAGGAAGGCCGCCTCGGCGGCGGCACCGCCCCTGCCCCGCGCGCGCTGCGCGCAGCGCAGCAGCTCGGCCGCGACGTCCTCGTCGGGGCGGGGCGCGGCCTGGGCCCGGTGCCAGGACCGCCGGTCGGGCGCGGTCAGCGGGTCGGTGGCATCGGCGAGTGCCGCGTGGACGCGGCGGCGCTCGGCCGGCGACGCGGACGTGTACACCGCGGAGCGCACCAGCGGGTGCCGGAACCGGGACTGGCCGCCCAGCTCGATCAGGTCCGTGGCTTCGGCCTCCGATCCGGCTTCCGGCGCCACGCCCAGCACGTCGGCGGCCCGCCACAGCAGGCCCGGATCCCCGGTCGGCTCCGCGGCCGCGACGAGGAGCAGCGTGCGCGCGCCGTCGGAAAGTTGGGAGATGCGTTCCTGGTAGCTGCGCTCGATGCGGTTGGCGGGCGAGACCGGAGCGGGCAGCCCGTACCCTCCGGCCAGACCTGCGGGGCCCAGGCGGCGCGGCAGCTCCAACAGGGCGAGCGGGTTTCCGCGGGCCTCCGCGAGGATCCGTTCGCGCACCCGCTCGTCCAGCGGGCCCGGGAGGCGGGAGGACAGCAGGGCCCGGGCCGCCTGGTCGGGCAGCCTGGACAGCGTCAGCGCCGTCAGCCCTTCGAGTTCCGCGACGGTGTGCGGGTCACGCACTCCGAACACGATCGCCACCGGCTCGTCCGCGATCCGCCGGGCCACGAACGCCAGCACCTGAGCCGACGCCCGGTCCAACCACTGCGCGTCGTCCACGACGCACACCACCGGCGCCTCGGCCGCGGCATCGGACAGCAGGCCCAGCAGGCCGAGGCCGACGGTGAAGCGGCTCGGTGTGCCGCCGTCCCGCAGCCCCATGGCCACGGCCAGGTCCTCCCGGTGCGCGGAGGGCAGCCGCTCGATCCGGTCGTGCAACGCGTGGGTGAGCTGGTGCACCGCCGCGTAGGCGAACTCCGCTTCGAACTCAGCCCCGTTCACCCACAGCAGCCGTACGCCCTCGACCCCTTCGGTGACATGACGCAGCAACGTGGTCTTGCCGATACCGGCTTCCCCGCGAACGACGGCCGCCCCGCCCCGCCCCGCTCGTGCGGCGGCGACCAGTTCAGCGAGAGCGACGCGGTCGGTGGGCGGGAAGTACTCGGAGCCGGTCACAAGAGCCACGTCGGAATCATGTCATGCCCTCTGAACTCGGCGGATACGCCGAGTCGTGGACAACCGCGCCTTCCGTCCGACCGCCGACCGGTCGACGGCCGAGGACGTCAGGGCCCCACCTTCATGGAGGCGTGGTGCCTTCGCGACAGGATCGTTGCCGAAGGAGGCTCGCTCCGGCCACGGCTGCTCGGCACTGGCGACCGCGGCCGCCGAACTGCCCGTCCCCACGTCGGGCCGGTGGCCTCCATCGACCGCCCCTCGTGCACCGGCTGGAGGGAGGCGGCGTGAGAGCGCGGAAGGGCCTATGTGGGAGAGTACGTGGCGATCACGAATCCTGGGGGGTGGGATCAGTGCGCACACGTCACTGCGCGGTGGTGGGGATCGTTCTGGCGGTTCTCGGGGTGTCGGCCTGCGCGGCCGACCGGAAGGCCGGGCCGGAGGCAGCCGCGACTTCCGGCCCGGTGGCTGTGCCCAAGAACCTGCGCGAGGGCCTGCTGACCCAGGAGCGGCTGCCCAAGGGGTTCCGGCTGACCAAGGTGGAGGCCGACCCGACGTCGACCGCCGCTTCGACCACGCCCGTCCCCATCGCCTCGCTTCGGTGTGACGAACTCGAGGTCGACTCCTTCATGACGAGGCACGCCCCACCCTTGGAGAACGTGGCGGCGGACCTGGAACGGACGCCGACCGGCGGCGAGGGCGACGGCTGGTTCGGCCGGGAGCTGCTCGACCGCTACGCGCCAGGCCGAGCGGCCGAGGTCATGGACGCCATCCGCGGTGCCGCGAAGCGCTGCGCCTCCTTCACCACCACACTCACGGACGGCACGAAGATCCGGGAGACCGCGTCCGTCACGCCGGCCGGGGTGCCGGCCGACGACAGCCTCCTGATCCACTTCACCTCGACCTTCCCCGGGGCCTCGAAACCCTTCGAGAAGGTCACCGGTTTCGCCCGCCAGGGCGACGTGATCCTCGTGGTGCAGCACTCCTCCAGCCATGAGCCGTCCACGGACACCCAAGAGGTCCTCGCCGCCGCCGTGAAGTCGTACCGTTCCGCCGGCGGCTGACGCCGCGCGCTCCGGTCCTCCATCTCCGAGGTCCCCCCAGAGCGCCAACGATCGTTCTTGCGCGCCGCCGTCGCTGCTCCGTGGGTCCTGATCGCCGAGTACAACGCGGGGGGCAACAGTGCCGAACTCTGTCCGGCGAGGGGCCGGCGGGTGTGGTCAGGCGGGTTGGCTGGTGCGGGTGAGCGCGTGGGTGAGGAGGCGGATGGCGGCTTCGGCGTCGGCGAGTTCGGCGTCGGTGGGCAGGACGGCCCCGAAGGAGCGGCCGCCGGGGGCGTCCAGGGCGCGCCAGTGGAGGACGGGTGCGAGGTGGCTGCTGGCGTCGGCGAGGAACCAGGCGAGGTGGCCGTGGGTGCGGGCGACGGTCAGGGCGAGGGCGGCGAGGGCCTCGCGCAGCGCGGCGAGCCGCTCGATCCGCGGCAGCGCTTCGTGGGTGCCCGCGGGGCCGACGGCGCCCGCGAGAGCTGCGGCCGTCTCCCGGGCCAAGGCCGCGTCGGTGGCGGTGAGCTGCCATGTTCCGTCGGTGAGCTGGAGTTCCGCCTCGTCGACGACGCGGTCGACCGCTTTCAACATGCCCATGGCGTGACCCTATCGGCGGGGCTGTTCGGGAGAAATGGGATCAGCCCGCCGGGGTGTGACCCGTTGGCGTGCGTGGGGGTGGTTCGGCCCTGCAGGCCGGGCTGTCTGGATCTTTGGTTGTGCCATCGCCGCTCGCGCGCGGATCATCGGCGGCCAGGTCCTCCCGGGCCTGCCGACCTCCGCCTGACCCTGCGTCCGCTCCGGCTGCCGCTACCTCATGCTGCTGACCTGCGGTGGCCACCTTTGCTGGCACAAACCGCCATCCGTCCCGGTGACCCATCTCACCGGATGTTGATCAGTCTCAGCGAGGTTTGTCCGCCCTCCGAAGAGGAGCTGCACTTCATGAAGATCCCTGTGAGCACTGACGTCACGGTCCGGGACAAGTCCGCCTGGGTCCGCTGGCTGCCCAACGCCCTGCCGGCGGCCGGCTACATCACGCTGGACAACTCCTCGGACCAGCGCCTCGACATCACCAAGATCACGAGCCCCGATTACCAGAAGATCACGATCTACCAGACCACCGCCGAGAGCGAGACCTCGAAGATGGTCAAACTGGACAAGGTCACCCTGTCCGCCAAGGGCGGCTTCGCCTTCACGCCGGGCGAGCACCACCTCATGCTGGAGAAGCCGACCCGCCTGATCAAGCCCGGCGACAACGCCAAGATCGTCTTCTTCCTGAGCGACGGCAAGGTCTTCAAGGCCCGCATCCCCGTGCGCACCTCCCCCGAGCTGTACTGACCCGCCCACGCACCCAGGAGAGCCGGACATGACCGTCTTCCACCTCGACCTCGGCGACAACCGGACCGAACCGCTGGACTCCGTCGCCCAGCTCGAACTCATCAACACCCCCGTCGACCTCGACACCTACCTCTCCGGTGACTACCGGGCCCCCGTGCCGCTGTGGGGCAGCGTGGTCCTCACCCGCGGCGACGACCGCCACGCCGCCACCACTCAATGGGTCGAGGACGTCGAGAACACCGCCACCCACCAGGACGTCGTCCTCATCGCCGGCGACCCCGCCGACCCCACCTCCCGCCGCGTCCGCCTCGCCGACGCCTGGGCCAGCGCCACCTACCACCTCGACGAGGACGACGACCCCGACGCCTTCGCCATCACCTTCGCCGACATCACCGTAGAGAAGTAACCCACCCCCCCACCAGCAACGCAGGGCGGGCCCGTCACAGGCCATGGGCCCGCCCGCGTCAGCGAAGGGCTGCCCGCCTCGCTGCGCCCCCGCCTGGCCTGCTTGCCGCCAGGGTCGTCTCGCGCCGCCGCGGCCCTGGATGCTCGCCGCAACGACGTGGACGGCCGGGAGCAGGCCGAGGGTGTCGGTGACGATGAACCTCTTGCAGCCCTTGACCTTCTTGCCCGCGTCGAAGCCCCTCCAGGCAGCGGGGACGGTGTCGGCGGTGCGGACCGACTGCGAGTCGATCAGGCCCGCACTCGGCTCTGCGTCGCGGCCATCGGCTTCACGGTGCCACCACGTGAAGTGCCAGTACACCGTCGGCCACGGGGCGAAGTCCTTCGGAAGCTGTCGCCAGGCGCACCCGGTCCGCACCACGTAGAAGATCGCGTCCACGATCCGCCGCCGCGGATGCTTCTCCCCGCCGCCCGCCCTCCGGACCCACCCGCGGCGGCGAGAGCAACGGCTCCACCAGCGCCCACTGTTCATCCGTCAGGTCCGACGGAAACCCGCCCCAACACGGCTCACGGTGAGCACGGTCTTACCGCTCACCGGCTCCTCCGCACCCAAGTGCTCGGCGGCGTCATCAATGAGGACGGATACGCGGCCTGACCAGCAGCGACCGGTTTCCGAAGGGCACAGGATTCCCGCCTCACTCTCCCGAGTGGTCATGCGTGTCCCTCCAATCGGATCAGAGCCTCCTCCCATAGTGTTTGCGAACGAACCTTCGGCTCGTAGCCGGATCCCCGGAATTGGAGGCACCGAGCCAGATGACCGACGAGATCGTCCGTGCTGCGATCCACCCCGCCATCGGAATCGCCAGAGTCGGAAACTCACTGGAGGAGTATTACACCGCACCCGAGGTGCCCGACCCCGCGCCGCAGGACCCGGGCTTCTACAAGGACTCCGCCGGCGCGATCAAACGCGAGGCGGCGCGCTTTCGGGTCTACGGGTACAACGCCCTGGGCGAGGTGGTGGCCGAGCTGACGGCGGACAACGCCGATATCCGCTGGAGCGCGCACCTGGCGAACAAGAAGGCTGCCTGGTACCAGTTCCAGCTCGCTCTCGACATTCCCGACGCGGCGGGCGCCAAGGCGTCCGAGCTGCGTAACAAGGAGATCACCGGCGATCTCCGAAAAGACCTGATCATCGACCCGGGCCCGATCAGCATCAGCGGGAGAAATCTCTCAGGCCCCGACTTCCACTTCCGCGACGGCAAGTTCATGGGGAAGGAGGTCTATCTCGGGGAACTGCGCACCGACGAGGACGGGCACCTGCTGGTGCTCGGCGGCTTCGGCCAGTCGGCCTCCTACAACGGCAAGCCGATCACCACCTACGCCAACAACGACGGCTGGCACGACGACATCGGCGACGGCCCGGTCACGGCGACCGTCACCGTCGCCGGCCGCGCTCTGCCGGTCGACCCCGCCTGGGTCCTGGTCGCCCCGCCCAACTACGCCCCCGCGCTGAAGGGCATCCGCACCCTCTACGACCTGCTGTACGACGTGTTCGTCTGCGACGGATCGCTGCCGTTCCCGGACAGGGTCTCCTTCACCCGCCACATCGCACCGGTGCTCCAGCGCTTCACCGATCATCAGTGGGTCAACCACGGCTTCGCCGGGTACTACGGACACGACGGCCTCGGCCAGGCCACCACCCCGCAGATGCTGGCACGGCTCAGCAGCAACGCCCCCACCCGCCGCGCGCTGCGCCGGCAGGTGTTCAACGCGCTGCGCGACTTCGGGCGCGACGGCGCCTCGCCCGTCCCCTGGCCCTGGCTGTACGGGGATGCGATGGCTATCCCGCCGCGCTCGCCGCTGCACCACATGGCGTTCTCCCCGACCCAGTACCGGATGTTCCAGTACTGGGCCGACGGCGACTTCGAGGACGACTGGGGCACCCTCGGGGCCACCCCGCCGCCCCGGACACTTGCCGAGGTGCGCCTCGCCGAGCAGCCGGCCGCGCTCGACCGAGCCGCACTGGACTTCTGCCTCGCCGACGCCTTCCACCCCGGCTGCGAAGTCACCTGGCCGATCCGGCACCCCTCGATGTACATGGCGCCGTTCCGGATCCGCCACCGCCCGGCCGACCGGCCCGAGCCCTCGTACGGCACGGTCCTCACCCCCGAGACCGCGCTGTCGGTGAACGGACCGCTGTACGCCCAGGCGCCGGGTGACCTCTCCCGGTGGATGGCCGTCCCGTGGCAGAGCGACACCGCCAGCTGCCGTTCCGGCTACGAGCTGTCCCTGGGTCCGCGCCACGACCCGTACCTGCCGACGTTCTGGCCGGCCCGGGTCCCCAACCACGTCCTCACCGAGGACGACTACCAGGTGGTCGTGGACGAGACCCGGCCGCTGGCCGAACGCACCGAGGCGTTCGAGCGGCGGGCCGTGTGGCTGCGCGGACTGCGCGGGCAGAACACCGACCAGCTCAACCAGATGATCGACGACTGGTACCGGCTCGGCATCGTCGAAGTGCGCGAGGGCGCCAAGGACTTCCCCGACCGGATCCAGGTGGAGTCCAGGCCCTCCATCGACCTCGAAGGCGTTCCGCTCACCCAGAACCTGGTGACGCTGCACGTGCCCCAGGCCGCAGACCCGGCCCTCGCATCGGTGGCGGTCAACCAGGCGATCTCGGTCAGCGGTTACACCGCCGAAGAGGTGACGGCCGGCTTCATCGACAAGGTCGCGCCCTTCCGCGACAACGCCTGATGACCGGTCGGCGCACCGCCGCCGGCCGCCACTACGACGTGGTGGTCGCCGGCGGCGGACCGGCGGGCGCCGCCGCGGCCCTGACCCTGGCGCGCGCGGGCCGGACCGTCCTGCTCACGGACGCCGGGAACGGCCCGCCCAAGCTCGGCGAGGCCCTGCCCTCGGTGGCCAAGGTCCTGCTCGCCGACCTGGGCGCCGGTCAACGGCCCGTCGTGGCCGGCCACCTGACCTGCTACGCCAACCTCTCCGCCTGGGGATCGACCGCCCTGCGTCACACGGACTTCATCAACGACCCGAACGGGCCCGGCTGGCACCTGGACCGGGCTCGATTCGACCGGTGCCTGCGCGAAGCGGCCCGCTCGGCCGGCACCGAAGTGGCGGAGCACACCACAGCACGTCCGAAGTCTCGCTCCACAGACGGATGTTGGTCAGTCGCACTGCGCGGACCAGCCGAGCAGCGGATGGTCCGGTGCAACTGGCTGGTGGACGCCAGCGGCCGCCGGCGGGCGGTAGCCTCCGTCGGCCGGGCCGCCGCTCAGCGCACGGACGGCCTGGTCGCCACCTGTATGGACCTGGCACCCGACCCCACGGGCCGAGCGGGCGAGACCTGCTCGCTGGTCGAATCCGCCCAGGACGGCTGGTGGTACACCGCGCTGCTGCCCACCGGCCGCCGCCTGGTGGCCTACTTCACCGACGCCGACCTCGCCCCGCCCGCACCGCGCACCCGCTCGGACTTCGCCCGGCTGCTGCGGCAGACCCGGCACGTCGCGGCCCGGGCCGGCGCCCACCCGCTGCCCACCGACGCGACTCCGCGGCGGGCCCCCGCCCACTCCTCGCACCTCGACACTCCCACCGGCGACGGCTGGATCGCCGTCGGTGACGCCGCCACCGCCTTCGACCCGATCTCCTCCCAGGGCATCCTCACCGCCCTGCACACCGGTATGGCCGGAGCCTCGGCCCTGGCCGCCCACCTCGACGGCGACGGCCAGGCGCTGGAGTCCTACCGCGCCCAGGTCGCCGCGATCCTCACCGCCTACCGGCGCAACCACCACACGGTGTACAGCCTGGAAAGCCGTTGGAGCGACCGGATCTTCTGGCAGCGCCGGCACACGTCCCTACCGCATCCCTCCGCACCACAGCGCAGCGTCCAAAAGGAGTTCGCATGACCACCCGTCACGACCACGAGCACGAGGACCCTTCGGTCCACTCCTTCATCCTGTCCGGCCGGGACACGGTCTTCGGCTACCACCTGGCCATGTTCGGCATGGCCGAGCACCGCTACCAGGTCGTGGTCGAGTACGACCTGCCCACCGACATCGTCGACATCTACCTCAAGGACCAGGCGGACCGCCCGGCCAGCTGGCACGCGGTGCGCAACACCGAGGACATGGTGCTGCCCCCGATCGGCGACGGCTCGGTCACCGAGTACCCGGCCCGCCTCGACCGGGTCACCCAGACCGGCAATGGCGAGGACCGGATCTGGGAGCCCATCTCGGGCGGCTTCACCGCGCGGGTCGAGCGGGTGCTGAACTTCCGCCGGTTCAGCGAGGAGCCCTTCCCCGCGCACCTCACCTACCTGCTCTACGGCCAGGGCAAGGAGGCTCACATCGCCCACCGCCTGGTCCAGCGCCCCCACTTCGAGCAGATCTTCACCCTCCGGCAGGTGCCCGACGGCGTCAAGGCCGACGATCTGGCGAACGCCGTCGAGATCACCATCCCCTCGGTGCCCGACAACGGGCACGACGGCCAGCCGTGGACCACCAGGCCGCTGCCCGACGGCAGCTACCCGGCCATGCTCCACCGCGGCAAGGCAGCCCCCACGCCGATCACACTCGACCTCGGTGACGAACGCTGGTGGAACATCACCACACTCAACGCCTGACGAGGCAGGGCCATGCACACCGATCCGCTGTCCCGCTTCCTCGACGTGCTCACCCACTCCTGACCGGCTACTCCACAGTGGGAACTACCGGCCTTCCGGATCGGGCACCACCACCCGATCCGGAAGGCCGGGACCAGCGCGAGAACTGGCCGATCCGCAGCCATGTCTCGAAGCGGTCCCCAGAACTGGGCGCAGCTGCGCGGAGCCGTTCACCTTGACGGCGGTGAAGCCGGCGTCGACCCGGGGGGACACGGCCCTGTACCGCAGCCCGCCGCTTCGGCGCCCGTTGCTCCCCGGGGTGAAACCCCGTCGCCCGGGGGGCGAGCGGCTGCGCGGGCTCGTCGACCAGTGCCTCGCCCAGCAGCAGACCGCACCCCGGCCCGCACCTGCTCAGCCCGCTCCGGCCACGCTGCCCCGGCCCGCCGGGGTGCCCGTCCCCACCGACCCGATGCACCGCTGCCTTCCGCCGAGCGACGTGCACGCGGCCCTCGACGCGCGGCTGTTCGGTGACTATTGGGCGTTGGCCGGCTGGACGGTCAACCCGGACGTCTATCTCGTGACGGGCGAGGGCCACCAGGTCGGCTGGGTCGTGCGCGGCCTGGCCGGCATCGGAGACCGGTGGGTGGCGATGCGCGAGGGCTACTTCATCGGCGACATCAACACCCAGGAAGCGATGCTCCACGACACCCCGGAACAGGCCGCCCGCACCGTCCACACCGCCTACCTACAGAACCTCTAACAGTCGGGCGATCAGTTGTTGCGGCCGATGTGTCTCGTGCGGCCGGTCCGAGGTCTGCTGGGGCGATGCGTGGGATTCGCCCGCGTGCCGACCGGCGCGGTGCCATACTCCGTGAAGTCATGAGCTGTCGGGCAGCTGAATTCCCAGAGGAATTCGGGCCGGGGGGAACCGTGTCGGACGGAGAGCGGCCGCTTGTCGGAACCTCCCGGTCGGTAGAGCTGGATCAGTTGCTGTTGCTGAAGGAAGAGATCCGCACCGGCGAGGATCAGTTACGGATTCGGCGGTTCATCAACCTCGCTTTTTGGATGACCGGAAGCGCTGGAGTCCTTGCCGGCACGGCTGCGCTCTGTCTGACCATCTTCTTGGCCGGACGCGTCGGCTGGTCCGACTTGGCGCGTCTGGACGGATCCTGTGCCGTGCTGGCCGCAGTCTGCGGGATCCTGAACTGGCGCGTGCGGGTCCGGGTCAACCGCACGGCCTTCTCGAGCAGGTCCGTATTGGAAGGCCGTCTGGAACGGGCGCGCGAGTCTCTGCGTCACTTCGCCGCGACCACCTACCCAGAGGTCAGTGTTCGCCACCGCTACTACCGCGAGGACGTCTCCGAGTTCATCGGGCTATACCAAGCGGAGAGCCTCAAGTACCGGCGAGGCCACAACTGGCCTCAGTCCACGATCATCATTGGTTCGCTCCTGACCACCACGATCGCCGCCCTCGCGAACGCGCTGCCCGCACACCGGTGGACCACAGTGGCCGTGAGTTTCACGGTCGGCCTGGCGGCTGGCTTCACCGGTTACTTCAAGTTCCGCGAGCGTTCCTTCTATCTGCAGTTGACGGCCGACGCCATCGAACAGGAACTCAACGCCGCCGTCCTTCACGTGGGCGATTACGCAGGTCTGGGCAGCGAGGCCGAGGTCCTGTCCAGGCTCACCGACCGTGTGGAGGCCTTGCGCGGGGAACAGCGTCGTCGCCAGCAGCAACTGGACCAGCCCACCGAGAACCACGAGGCGGCCACAGCGCTGCCATAGCCGCAGGCGAACCACGAACCGCCTCCGGGGTCGCAACACATGCAACGCGCGGGCCCTGGCAGGCTTCGCGTTGCACCCCTGACCTGCGCGAACCACCGGGGAAACCGGGGTGCAACAGCGTGTTGCGCTCCGCGTTGCACCCCCTGACCTGCGGTGGGGAGTTTCACAGGCGGGTGGTGAATTCCGCCCAGGGGAGTTGGTGAGTTTGCTTGCCCCGGGTGGCCGACTGTGCGATGGGAGCCGGCCGCCACCAAGAACAACAGCCCCGCAGGGTGAAAACCCGCGCCGTCCGGACTGTCACCCACAACCACACCCACCCAACCCAGCACCAGGGAGAGGAACAGACACAGGGGGTTGTCGGACACGGTGCGGTGAAGGTGTTCCGGCACGCCTACGCCGCCTGAGCGTCAGCTGCCCAGGAAGCGCAGCACTGCCAGTACCCTCCGGTTGCTGCCTTCGTCGCGGGGCAGCCGAAGCTTGTCGAACACCGCGTTGACGTGCTTCTCCACCGCGCTGCGCGAGACGAACAGCTGCTGGGCGATGGCCGCGTTGGTGCATCCCTGGGCCATCAGGGTCAGCACGGTGCGCTCGCGCTCCGTCAGCAGTTCGAGGTCGTCGGTATGGCGGGTGCGGGCCAGCAGGCGGCGCACCACCTCCGGGTCGAAGACCGTGTCGCCGCCGTGCACCCGCTCCAGCGCGGACAGGAACTCCTCCACCCGGGCGACCCGGTCCTTCAGCAGGTACCCCACGCCGCGGGTGTCGGCGGCCAGCAGTTCGGCGGCGTAGCGCTGTTCGACGTGCTGGGACAGCACCAGTACCCCCACGGCCGGGTGCTCGTGGCGCAGCCGCAGCGCGGCCCGCAGGCCTTCGTCGGTGTGGCTCGGCGGCATCCGCACGTCGATGACAACGACGTCGGGGGGCCCGGCGGCGACCGCGGCCAGCAGGGCGTCGGCGTCGCCGACCGCGGCGCTGACCTCGTGGCCCTCGTCGAGCAGCAGGCGCTCCAGGCCCACGCGCAGCAGGGCGGAGTCCTCGGCGATCATCAGGCGCACGGCAGCTCCGCGACGACGTGGGTGGGGCCGCCGGGCGGGCTGTCCACGCGCAGGCGTCCGTCGAGGGCGGCGATGCGGCGTTGCAGGCCGGACAGTCCGGGGCCGGTGGGGTCGGCTCCGCCGCGTCCGTCGTCGTGCACCGACACCCGTACCAGGCTGGTGTCCTGGCCGATCGCCACCTCGATCCGGGTGGCGCCGGCGTGCTTGGCCGCGTTGGTGAGGGCCTCGCGCACCGCGAAGTAGGCGGCGGTCTCGACGGCGGGGGCGGGGCGCCGGGCCAGATCGCCGCTGATGTGCACGGGGATGGGCGAGCGTTCGGCGTCCACGGCCAGGGCCTCGCGCAGTCCCAGCTGGTCCAGCGAGGCGGGGTAGGCCCGCCAGGCGACTTGCCGCAGTTCCTCCAGGGCCTGTTCCGCCTCGGCCTGCGCCTGGCGGTAGAGCTCCTCGGAGTTCTTGCGGCGTCCGCGGCCCAGGAGCATCGCCACGACGATGAGGCGCTGCTGCAGCCCGTCGTGCAGGTCACGTTCGATGCGGCGCCGCTCGGCGTCCACGGCCTCGACGATCCCCGAGCGGGAGGCGGCGAGTTCGTCGATCCGGCGGCGCATCAGGGCCAGTTCGTCGGGGCCGAGGAAGCGGTGGGCCAGGCGCCGCTCCAGATCGGCGACGGCGGCCAGCCCGGCCAGGTCGAGGAAGAGCAGCAGCAGTCCGGCGGTGAGCAGGTATCCGGCGACGGGCCAGCTGGGGCCCATCCCGTCGGCGTCGTGCCCGGCCAGCCAGCGCGCCAGACCGGAGGCGGCCGTCCAGGCGCCCGCCGCGAGCAGGAACAGTGCGCCGCCGCCGGCCAGGCCCACGGGCACGCGGCACCACAGGTAGGCGGCGGCCCGGCGAGCTTCGACGCCCTCGGGGACAGGCTCGGGGCCGCCGAGCAGGGCGGACACGCGCCGCTGCTCCAGTGCGGCCAGGCGCAGCGGCAGGCGGGCGCAGCGGGTGAGGGCGGCCGTGGCCAGGAGGGCGGGGGTGGCGAGCGCTGTGAGGGCGCCCAGGGCGATGCCGGCCGCGGCGCGGGCGGCCCTCACGCCCGGTGCCGAGCGCCCGGGCGGCGGCGCAGGCGTACCGCGAACCACCGGGCGGCGGCCAGGAGTGCGAGCGCCACGACCGCCTTGGACACCCATCCCCCGTACTCCTCCACCATCTGCCAGTTGTCGCCGAGCCAGTATCCCAGCAGGACGAAGGCGGTGTTCCAGATCAGGCTGCCCAGGGCGGTCAGGGCTGTGAAGGCGGCGAAGGGCATGCGCTGGATCCCGGCGGGGATCGAGATGAGGCTGCGCACCACCGGCACCATGCGGGCAAGCAGCACGGCGGTGCGCCCGCGGCGGGCGAACCACGCCTCGGCGCGGTCGATCTCGTGCGCGCTTACGAGGGGGATGCGAGCGGCGAGGGCGCGGGTGCGCTCGCGGCCCAGGAGGGCGCCGGCGGCGTAGACGATCCAGGATCCGGCGACGGAGCCGACCGTGGTCCAGACGATGACGGCCGCCAGGTTCAATCGGCCCTGGCCTGCGGCGAATCCGGCCACGGGCAGGACGATCTCGCTGGGGACGAACGGCAGGACGGTGTCGACGAGGTTGGTCAGCCCGGCGCCGGCGGCGCCGAGGGCGTCCATGGTGTCGACAGCCCATCCGGCGATGCCGCCGGCGGGCTCGGCGGTGTTGGTGTCCGAGACGGTGAAGGCGGCGGCGAGCAGCGGGGCTTGGGGCGGCGTTGCGATCATGCGGTTCACGCTAGGCAGCGGGTGTGCGGCCCGCCATGCGGTCGTCCACCCGGCCGTCCTGCGGTTTTCCGCAGGACACCGTGGGCTCGGGGGCGGGGCTATCGGCGAGGTCGGCGTGCAGGACGACAGGCCGATCGTCCCAGCATCCGCCGACGCCTCGACTGCGAGGACTGCCAAGCCGGACGCGCCGCTGTCAGAGGACGGCGGCGGGACCCGGACGGCGCACGGACGGCGGCGCGGCGAACGCCGAGCAGGACACGAGGACGGCCGCCTCCTGGCCGACGACCACGACCAGGAGCAGCGACCCAAGCGACCCGCACAGCCGGCGAGGACCGCGGCCGCCCGGACGTCAGCATGATGACTCGCGCGAGCCATCCCCGGGCGACGTCGACGCAGCCGCGAGCAGCAGGCGGCGAAAGGTCGGCGGGCGAACCCAGGACATCGGCCAGCGCGACCAGGACGACCGGCGGCCCGGGGGGCCTCACCCCCACGTTCCAGATTTCTGGAACGAATCGCCCCACGCGCCCAGACCGGACACCGAGGACCAAGTAGCGGGCCGCCGAGGGCGAGCAAAGGCCCGGAACCGGACGGCGGCGAAGGCCTCGCCCAAGCCGGTCGGAACGGTGGCGAGCAGCCCGGCACCGAGCAGCACGGACCCGCAAGCAGCCCGGGCGCGTGGAGGGCAGGCCGGGCGCGTGTCGGCGAGCACCTCACGGAGCCCTGGCACCGCATCCGAGGGCTGATCGCGGGAACCGGGTTGAGGTCAGAGCATTGGTGAGAGCGGGATGGACACCTTGATGCCCGCCCCAGGACTTCGGGGACGGGCACAAGGTATGGGCGTCGGTGCCGGTCAGGACGTGGTGGCGGTCAGCTCCACCAGGGGCCCGGCCCGGCCTCGAGGTCGGCGATCGACCGCCACACATCGGAGCTGGGCCCTTCGTCCTCCAGGTCTTCCAGCTTGGCGACCATGGCCGGGACGGTGCGCAGCATTTTGGCGACGTAGCGGGTGCGGGCGATGAGTTCCAGGTCGTCGGCGCGGTGGGCGAAGCCGGCCTGGCCGGTGCCGGTGAGGACGAACAGCAGCCTGGGGAAGCGGACGTAGCGGCGTTCCCACAGAGGCACGCCGCCGCCCTCGGCCTCGATGGTGCCGGGCCGTACTCCGGCTGGCAGTGGTGCGGTGGCCCAGTAGCGGGCGTAGGCGTTGAGTTTGGCGGCCAGTCGGGGCCCGCCCATGGTGCCGCGGTCGACTTCGACGAACGCCAGGTTGGTGACGCGGGCGCCGTCCGCGCCGGTGCGGCTGTAGTAGAGCAGGCCGTCCGGGCGCACGGTGCCCTCGCGGCCTTCGGCGAAGCGGTGGGTGATCTCCGGGATGAAGTCGAACGGCCCGTAGGAGTCACCCCGGCGCCGGGCGTCGGCCAGGAACACCAGGTGGGTCCGCACGACGGCGAGCTGGTGCCACAGCGTGTACTTGAAGGCGCTCTTGTCGCCGGGCGTCCTCGGGGCGGGGATGTCCGCCAGCTCGGGGAAGGCGCTGGCGACCCTCGCCCCGTGCTCGGTCAGGAACCAGCCCCTGGCCCGCCCGGACTGGGGCAGCACCAGTTCCTCGGCCAGGCCCTCGTCACGCAGCCGCCGCAGCCGGCCGCGCATCTTCCCGATTCCCGCGTCCGGGGCGGTCAGCCGGCGCAGCTGCTCGGCGGTGGCGATCCGGAACTGGAACAGCGCGGCCATGACGGCCCAGGTGATCTCCACCTCCCGCGCTTCGCTGTCCGGCTCCGCCCCGGTCGTCGCCCTGGCCTTCGTCCTGGCGCTGTCGTCCTTCGTCATCGCGGGGTTCCCCTTCAACTGGGCGCGGAGCCGGGTGCTCCGCGCGGTCGCCGAAGGGAACCCCGCGAACCGTGGCGGATTTCTTGGTGAACAGACCCCTCCGCCGCAACGATCACGTAACGGCCGCCACCAACGTTGGCGCGCAATGGGCCACCAACCTTGGTGGATTCCTTGATGGACCGCCCCCGCAACCTTGGTGAGCCCCGGACACCTTGATGACGGCACCGGGATCCCCTGATGGCCGGGCAGAACACCTCGATGCCCCCGGACCGGCCGCTGCGTCCTACAGCTCCCAGACTCCGCACAGGGGCCGCTGGGGGTCGGTGAGGGTGTGCCACACCGCCCCGCCGGGCCCGTGTCGTTCCAGGTCGTCCAGCCGGGCCGCCCCGGCCCGAACGGTCGTCAGCATCTGCTCCACCATCGGGTGTAGGCCGGCGAGGGCCTGGAGGTCGCGGATCCGGTGCTGGGCGGCTTGCTCGCCGGTGTCGGCCAGGACGAACAGTAGCCGGGGGAACCGCGTGTAGTGCTGCTGCCAGGCCGGCCCCACGCTCTGCGCGCCGACGGTGCGCCGCAGATGCACCGGGACGGGGTGGTGCTCGTGGAAGCGGGCGTAGCCGATCAGCTTCGAGGCCAGCTTCTCGCTGCCCATGGTGCCGCGGTCGACCTCGACGAACGCCCGGTTGAGCGACCGGCGGGCCCCGCCCGTGGTGTAGTGCAGCAGGCCGTCGGGGATGACGGCGCCATCGCGGCCTTCGCCGTTCCGGTGGTAGACCTCCGGCAGGAAGTCCAGCGGCGCGCACTCATCCCCCGCCTTGCGGGCGCCGGCCACGAAGGCGGCCTGGGTGCGGGTGACGGCCAGGATGTGCCCGACCTGCAGCCTGGCCTCCGTCTTGTCCTCCGGCAGTGGCGGGGAGGCAACGCCGCGCAGTTCCGGGAAGCGGGCGGCGATCCGCGCGCCCTGCTCCGTCAGGTACCAGACATGCAGGCGTCCGGCCTGCGGGAGGATGACGTCCTCGACCAGGCCCTCGTCCTTCAGCCGGCGAAGGCGCCGGCGCATCAGCTCCGGCTGGCTGTCGGGTGTGTGCAGGACGCGCAGCTGCTCGGCCGTGGCCATCCGGAACTGGTACAGCGCGGCCACGACCTGGTGGTCGATCTCGGGTGGCATCGCCATCACGGGCTCCTCACATCGGGTGCCCGCCGCCCCGGTGGCGGCGAGCACCGTATGGAAGCCCGCGGTTCTCCCCACATTCCTTTCCAAGACCGGCCCGTACAGTCACGATCCGACAACAGGTGCGCCAACCAGTGCGACAACCGGTGGTGAGAACCGGTGCACCAACCGGTCGCTGCCTCTCCCGCCAGCAGCGCCCGGTTTCCGGGCGAATGCGCAGGTCAGATGCCGTGGTGAGTGGCCGTCAAGGGGAAACTCACCACCCCGACAACCCTCTCCTTCCCCTTCCTGTCCTTGGCTTTGTGGGTGGTGGTTGGTTGGTTGAGTGGGGCGGTGGCGTTGAGGGTTTGTGCGCCTGCGGCGGGCCTCTTCTTCTCTCGCGTCCGGCTGGTGCTGGCCGCTCGCGGGGGCGGGGCGGGCTGGGGCGCGGAGGCCCGGCGTTCCGGCCCGGCACCTGGCTGCGCAAGCAGGACAAGGCCCGCAGCGAGGGCAAGCTGACCGACCACCAGGCCGCGCTCCTGGACGCGCTCACACGGCACGCCGAGACCGTCGCCGGCTGACCCGCCCCGCCGTGTGGTGTGAGGTCTCTGGACTTGGTTGACACTTTCGACTCACCAGATCGTGGACAGTCTCAGGAGTTGTTGGACATGGCGGCTCAGATCCTGGGTGTGTGGATCTTCGCCTTCCAGCGTGTCACTGGGTGCTGATCCTTGCGGGCATGGAGCGAGACCTCGGCGCCTTCGTAGGTGACGCGGAAGTGGGTGTCCTCGACGTAGATCGTGACGATCCGGCCGGCGTAGGTGCGTCCGACGCGGAGTCGCTGCCGGGCGACCATGACGACGCCGTCCCGGGGGACCTTGCGCTCGACGCTGACGGCGGCCGGGGCGGGCGGTAGTTGGGTGGCCGCCACCCGTGCTCCGCGCAGACGCGGGCGCTCGCCGACCGCGAAGGGCGAGGGCAGCGTCTTGGCGAGCTGGCCCTCGTGCACCGCGTGAAGCAGATGCCCGTCGAGCCGAACGGTGATTGGCCGGCTGGCGAGCTCCGAGCCGATCCTCACGCGGCGTCCGGCCAGGTTGATCCAGCCGTTCGGGTCGACGGTGCGTTCGACTTCGAGTGCCTGGTGGGCAGGAATGTCGCCCACCCGCGCGACGGAGCGCATCGCCGGCGGTGGTCCGGCAGGACGAGCGCCCCGGAGTCGGAGCTGGTGCAGATGCTCGGCGTCCAGGTTGGACGGAGCGGTCTTCACCCGCTCGCCGTCGACGAGGACGTGGATGGTGTGTTCGTCTGCCCAGACGCGGGCCAGCCAGCCGGATCGTTCGGCTCCGAGGCTGACGCGCTGGACGGACGGGAAGATGCTGAGCTGGCCACCGGCGGGGATCACGGTGTCGAACTCGACAGCGCCAGCCGACGGTGCGAGTACGAGCTCGGGCGAGGCGGTCGAGGTGGCCTCGGGCGTGGCCTTCGAACGCTGGGTGGGGAGGACCTTGATCGGTTCGGGCTGCGGGTTCGGCCGGAAGAGGCTGGCCGGTGTGGCCATGTCGAGGGCCTGGTGCGGACGAATGTGGTTGTAGGTGTTGACCCACTCGCTGATCGCGGCCTGGGCGGCTGCCAGCGACGCGAACGGTCCGCAGCCGTCAAGTAGTTCGCTTCGCAGGGTCCGGTGCCAGCGCTCGATCTTGCCGGTGGTGGTCGGCGAGTAGGGCTTGGTCAGCTTGGTGCTGATGCCGTTTTCTCGGTAGACCCGCTCGAACAGCACCTCTGCCGGCCTCGGCCTGGTGTATCGGCCCGTGAACTGCTTGCCGTTGTCGGTGAGGACCTCGGCCGGAATCCCGTGGACACGCATGGCCCGCACGAACGCGTCGGTTCGTGCTGCTCTTGCGGGATGACGTCCTCTCGGTGTCCGGTGCCTGGTATGGCTGTGGGTGCCGGGAGGGCGACCGATCCGGCTGGGAGGGGCGACCGATCCGGGCGGGAGAGACATAATCCGAGGACCGGTGGGAAGCCGTCCGGGTGATCCGTCACTGCAGAGAGGGAAGGGGTACCCGCAGATGACGACGAGCCGGGGCACCCTCGACGGCGGCCGGTGCGACGCTGGCACGTTGCTGCTGCCCGGTGGCCAGCGGCGGCGGCTGTATCTGGCCGGTCTGCCCCGGCCCGTCGCCCGTGCCCGTGAGTTCACCGGTCAGACGCTCGCCGACTGGTCGTGGGCTGCACCCGTGTCCGGTGTCGACCCGGATGTCGTGGACGACGTGTTGCTGCTCGTGGCCGAACTCATCGCCAACGCGATGATGCACGCCGACGGCCCGCTGGAGCTCGTCCTTCATGCCTTTGGGGCGCGGCTGCGGATCGAGGTCAGCGACGCTACCACCGTCCTGCCCGTTCCCCGCCGCCCGCACCACCCGGGGCTTCCCGGTGGTCATGGGCTGTTCATCGTCGAGCGCGTTGCCGACCGCTGGGGCGCCGAGCGGCACGGCCAGGGCAAGACCGTCTGGGCCGAGGTTGACGTCGACCGCCTGGTCCCGGGCCGCTGAGCACGCCGCACGCTGGCAGTCCCCTCGAAAGGCTCCCTCCAAGGATTCGAACAGACAGAAGAGCAGGCCGGTCGCGTGAGGCGACCGGCCTGCCGACGTGATGCGCCCCGCGGGATGGGCAGCGCCGGCGCCGCTGATGCCGGTGCGGGTGACGTGATGTCAGGTCCGGGGCTGGCTCATCCCCCCTTCGGGGCTCTTGCTGGTCTGCGGGGTTGGTTTGCGTTGCTCTGCAGTGTCGGCGTAACTGGCCTCGAGTCGGACTGCCCGACGAGTTGACGTACCACGTGCCGGTACCGGCAAGCGAACACGGATGAGGTCCGGTGCCCGATTCGGGCACCGGACCTCATCCGATGGTGGAGCGCCAGGCCCGGGTCGCACGGACTCTCCCTACTGAAAGTAGGGCGTGCTCTGGTAGCACCGCTGACGCCTGACGGGAGATCACCCTCTCCCGCGATGAGAGGAATACTAGCAGGTCAGCGACGGGGCTGAGCCGGGGGAGGCGGGGCATCCCGGGCGGCCCCCGGTGTTTCGGCCCTGCCGGTGTTTCCGTGGGGCCGGGGTCGTCGAGGGGGGTTTCGACCACGTGAGCGGCGAGCGCCTCCGGGGTATCGGTGGTTCCGGCAGCGGCAGCACGCCCGGGCGGAAGGCATGAATCCGCAGATCGGGGGCACCCGGATGCACACAGCGGTCGGCTCGTCCGAGAGTCCGGCCCGACGACGATACGGAGCACGCGGTGACCGACCCTGCCCCGCCCTTCGGGGCCACACCCCGTCCGCCGGCCCCAGCCGACCCGTCCGGCCCCCCGCTGGTGCCGGATCCCCCGGCTCCGCCAGGCGTGCCCGTGCCGCCGCCGGAACCGGAGCACCCCGCTCCCGCCCTGCCCCGTCCCGAGCCGGCGGCGCCGGAACCGGGCGAGCCCCGCACACCGGAACCGCCGGACTGAGCCGGAGCGGATCCCTGCCCCGGAGCTCCGGGGCAGGAATCCGCTCCGGCGGGGGAACGCCCGCCCCCGGCGCCCGTTCCGCCGTCGGCAGTCACCCGGGGTGACCACCGGCCGCCGCCGGGCGCCCCGCCTTCGCGCGGCTGCGCACCACCGCCGGCACCAGCGCGAACGCCGTTGTCCGGACGGCGGTCACGCCCGGCCTCCGCCGCCGGGTGCTTCCCGGGGCGCGCGCGTTGGGGCCCGGCGGGTTGCGGCCCGGCGGGTGGGGGCCCGGCGCCCGGTGTGCGCCGCGGCGCCGCTGTCGCCGAAGGACCCACCCGGCCGCCACACTGCCCCACGGCCCCGGATCAGGAAGCGCACCGCCGTCCGCCTCGGCGCTCTCGTCGCCGCCACCGCCGCCGGTCTGGGCCTCAGCGTCGGGATGGCGTCGGCCAGCACCGCCTACACGGCCGACGTCCCCGGCTGTGCCGGGGGCATGGTGGTCTCGTTCTACAGCGGGCACGACCACGTGCAGGGCTACGTGACCTCCACCATGGGCGACTACTGCCGCGTGGAGCTCCGGCAATCGAACGGCGGGCACTCGGGCGCGTCGACCCGGGGTGCCACGCAGTGGACCGCAGAACTCCTGGACGCCGGAAGCACGTCGTACGTCGTCGTGTGCAACGGGAACACCGGCCGCTGCGCCACCAGTGCCTCGTACTGACAGGCCAGGCCGGTCCCGTCGTGGTCCCGCTCGGGGCCGGACCACGACGGGACCGTGCCGCTCCCTCCGGCCGGTCGGCCTTGTCGGTTGGCCTTGTCGGTTGGCTCGCTGCCCCCGGGGAGCCGCCGCGTGCGGTCCACGGCCCGCGCGCACCGCCGTGCTCCCGGAAGGTCGCCACCGTGCCATCGGACAGCTTCGCCGCCCGGTTGTCGGTCCTCCGGGATGGTGCAGCCCGCCGGTGTGCAGCACCGCGTGAGCGTCGTTGGCGTGGGCGGCATCCGTGTCGTCGACGGCGTCGCCGACCGGCAGCACCCGGTGGCCCTGGCCGGTGAGGCCGTGGCGTGGAGGTGGGCGGCGAGCGGGGCGGCCTTGGTGCCGCCGGACCCGGTGCGGCCCTCGATCCGGGTGGAGAAGTGCCCGATGCCGGCCTCTCGGGCCTCGCGCACGAGCGTGTCGTGCGGGCACAGCGACAGCAGTGACTGGGTGTGGCCGGCCTCGGACAGGGCGGCCATCGGCTCGACGGCGCCCTCGCGCACGCGCACCGGCGGGGAGCGCAGGTGGGCGAGGAAGGCTCGTCGTCGTACTGGCGCCGGCCGTCGTCGTCGTTGTCCAGCGAGACGGTTTGGTGCTGTGCTGTTCTCGCCGTCGTGGCCGCGCCGTGTCACACCCGGCCGACGCGCAGCGCGGCCGCCGTTCACCCGGCCGGGCCGTGCGTCGGTACCGGGCTGCCGGGCAACGCAGCGCGATGATGAGGACGAGTGCCGCGGCGGCTGGCGCGATCTACGGCGAGGGCGGACGGGTGGCTGTCGAGGACTCCGTTCTGGGCGAGGTTCTCGCGGACGTGCTGGCCGCGGCCCACCGCATCGCTCCGTCGGAGATCGCGGGGCTGGTCCAGGAAACCGCTGTGCGGCTGGGGCTGTCCCAGGCGAGTGTCTACGTGGCGGACGTGCAGCAACACGAACTGGTCGCCCTGCCCGGCCCGGACCAGGCCGAACTCCTCGTCCAGGGGAGGCCGGTCCAGCTGGAGACCATCGCGGTCGACACCTCGCTGGCCGGCCGCGCCTACCGCACCGAGTCCGTACAGACCGCTGCGGACAGGGACACCGGGCGGGGCTGGCTGCCGCTGGTGGACGGCATTGAACGCATCGGCGTCCTGAAGGTGGCCGCCCCGGTCCTGGATGCGGCGATGCTGGTGCGGTGCAAGGCCCTGGCATCCCTGACGGCCATGATCCTCGCGACCAAGCAGTACTGCAGCGACGTCCTGATCCAGACGGTACGCACCCGGCCGATGACGCTGCAGGCGGAGCTGCTCTGGGCGTTCGTGCCGCCGCGGACGATCGGCACCACGGCGGTGACGTCCTCCGCCGTCCTGGAACCCGCGTACGAGATCGGCGGTGACGCCTTCGACCACAGCCTGGCCGGCACACTCCTGCACCTGACCCTGCTGGACGCCATGGGCCACGACCTCGCCTCCGGCGGCTGCAGCGCCGTGGCTCTCGCCGCCTGCCGCTCCACCCGCCGTGCCGGCGGCAGCCTCGTCGACATCGCCGAGCAAATCGACCGCACCCTGGCCCGGTGGATCCCCGACCGGCTGCTGACCTGCCTGATCGCCGACCTGGACACCGCCACCGGCCGGCTGGACTGGATCAACTGCGGCCACCCGGCACCGCTACTGCTGCGCGAGGGCCGCATCGTGACCGGCGCACTCGACCGGCCCCCGCACCTGCCGCTGGGACTCGACAGCGCCGCTCCCCCGCCGCAGGTCCACACCGCCCGCCTGCAGCCCGGCGACCGGGTGCTGATGTTCACCGACGGCGTCACCGAGGCCCGCTCGCCCGGCGGCGAACTCTTCGGCGAGCACCGCCTGGCCGACACCGTCGTCCGCGCCATGACCGACGGGCTGCCCGCGCCGGAAGCCCTACGCCGCCTCATCCAGCAGATCCTGCGCCACCAGGACCAGCAGCTGCGCGACGACGCCACGATCCTGCTCACCGAGTGGCACCCGCAGCCGCGGCCGCCGGCAGGCAGGTGAGGACCCGAGCCGACGTCTGCCGGATTCCACAGCCGCGCGCGACGGGTCCCTCAGCGGCCACAGGACCGTCCCATCGTCCAGGAGCCCAGGCTCGCCGGGTGCGTCTGCGGGTTGGGCCTGTCTTATCAGTGGATCAAGGTCTATCATGATCCACTCGTGGCGTGTGAAGATCTGACGAGCGAGCAATGGGCCAGGCCGGAGCCGTTGTTGCCGGTGGGCAAGAAGCCGCGGCGGCCTCCAGTCCGGTCGAAGCGCCGGCTGATCAACGGCATACGCCGGCGAACGCGCACCGGCGCGCCCTGGCGGGACGATCCTGCACACCACGGCGAGTGGGAGACCGTCTACGGCCTCTTCCGGCGCGGCAGCGCGACGGCACCTGGAGCCGGAGCCTCACCCAGCTGCAGGCCGGGGCCGACGCGAGAGGTCTGATCACCTGGGCCCTCGACCGACTCGAAGCCCTCGTCCGTCACCGGCTCGAAGCCCTCGTCCGTCACCGGCTCAAGCGCCTGCAGTTCCGACCCGACGCCCTCGACGGCTTCATGGCCGGCACAGGCCTGAATCTCGACACCTCAACCTCACCCTGACGAGCCGACGTCAGTAACGACCGTGTGCACCGGCTCCAAACGAGCTCACGGCCTGTCAGCGGCCGTGATGGGGGTCCGGCCAAGGTGAGGCGGCTACCAGCCTCACCTTGGCCAGACCTCTGACAGACCCACTGCTGTGGCTGCTGCTATGGCGGAATGCCGGGACGTGTGTCGCGATCAGGGCGCGGGGTGTTGTCGGTCACCGGTGCGTCTTCGGGGCGGTGGGGGACTGGCACATGACGGTGATGACCTGGCGCATCGCGTCGCGTCGGTCCTGGTCAGGGATGTTGTCGTTGGGGGCGTCGATCATCGCGTAGCCGATGGCGGATTCGATGCCGTCAATGTCGCGTGCATGGCACAGGGTGTTGCCGGTGGCGTGGTCGGCGAGAAGGAATTGGGTGCGGGCCCACCGCAGGGCGGGGCTGTCGTCCGTGGCCGTCGTGGTGGGTGTGGCGGTGCCGGCACAGGCGGTGAGAGCGGCGAGCATGGCCAGGGTGGCGGCTATGCGGGTGGTGGGTCGCAAGGTGTTCCTTCGGGGCGTGGGTGTACGGCCGTGCCGACGCCCGCATGGGTTGTCGGCACGGCCGGCTGTTGATCGGTCAGCGGCCGGCGCGGATACGGCTGCCCTCGGCGGTGACGGCGCGGGCGCGGGCCGAGACCTCGACGGCGACCAGGATCGACGCGGCGTTGTTGAACGGGATGCTCTCGCAGTCCCGCCTCATCATCGAGCACCGTCCAGTGCTCCACCAGCTCGTCCACGCCCACCGGCTGCGCCCATGGCCCCGCACGGCAGGACAAACCCAGACCAACGCGCACAACAGACCAAAGACCACCCGCAGTTGGGG
This sequence comes from Streptomyces sp. 1114.5, assembly GCF_003635085.1. Taxonomy (NCBI): domain Bacteria; kingdom Bacillati; phylum Actinomycetota; class Actinomycetes; order Kitasatosporales; family Streptomycetaceae; genus Streptomyces; species Streptomyces sp. 1114.5. The sequence goes on along the minus strand of NZ_RBXE01000003.1, from coordinate 15,973 downwards.
CTCATGACACGCTCGTTGACGGCACCCCGACCGCGGAAATCAGTGCCCGTTGACCGGGTCTTCCCGAAGCTCCCGGTCGGCATCGAACTTCCCCCTGGACGTGGCCGCCTGGTCGGTGGTCGGGATTTTTCTTCGGGAGATTTCATGGGCACCTGTCTTGAGCGTGCATCGCCGACAGCCCCAGAGAGCCTTGGCGCCAAGGTAAAAGGCGTTCCTGTCTGAAGATGGCATGGCCAATCGATACTCAGCCTTAAGAATCACTGGGATCGAGGTATAGCCTCACCATGAAAGCCACCGCTCCAGCCTGGAGTTGAACGCTGAAGGGAAGAGCGGTGGCCCTGGTGCAGCCGAGTCACCGTAAGGGGCGGCAGGAGTTGCCGGTTACCTCCGTGGGGTTCGCTCGGAGCCGCCGCCGGGCCGAGCAGGTGGTCTGGCGGGTGGTGCCTGGTGCAGCAACTGGCCTCGGCGGCTTGGTCGTCACCAGGGACCTGCCTTGGATCGTTTCCAAGGTCTGATCCATGCCGCTGAATGCGGAGGCCCACAGGCCTCCCTCCGCACCGCCGACCTCGTGGTCGGCGGCCGGCTGCCCGGCGGCCCCCGCGGCGACACCCTGCGGGCCGTCCTGGCCGGCGCCGAAGCCGAACCGGCCGCCTGCAGTTCGTCGGCTCCGTCGGCACCGGCTTCACCGGCGCCGAACGGCGCGCCCTCGCGGCCTCGCGGCCACGCTGCGCCGTCTCGCCGTCCCGGTGTCGCCGTTCAGGCTCGACGGCCCGGGGTGCGGGCCGCTCCGGCGCCCAGCACGCGATGGCGGTGAACGAGACGATCACCGCGTTCGTTCTGGGTGGCAGCGCGCCCGGGGCCGCGGGCGGGGTCGGCACGGTGCGCTCCTGGGCGACCGAGGTGGAGTTCGGGCTGCCGGGCGGCCGGCGCAAGGTGCGCCCGGACGGTGTGTGGCAGGCCCCTCAGATCGGGGTGCCGGTCCTGATGGTCGAGGCCGACCGCTCGACCATGGCCCTGGCCGACGTCGCCGCGAAGTTCCCCCGGTACCGCGAGCTGTTCCGCACCAAGGTCCGCGACAACGACTTGGCGCTGGTCGACCGGGAGCCGGCCGATCGGACGGTGCACTGGTGGCGCCGCACCTGGCCCGACCAAACCCGCGCCGGGTACCCGCCCGTCGCGCTGATCGTCACCGACACCGGACCCCTCCGCGCTGGCAGGCCGGCAGCAGGCCGTCGCGGACCTGTCCGCCGACTGCTGGCGAGGCCGGTGGTGCAGGGAGGTCCGCGACGACAACGACGGCGACGGCTGGCGCGAATACGACGACGCGCTGCCCATCGTCGCGACCACCCTGGAGCTACTGGCCATCCACGGGCCGCTCGGCCCGGTGCGGTGGCGCTTCGGCCGCTCGGGCCGGCACTCCCTCATCGAGGCGCTGGAGAACCCGAACAACCGGGCCGCCTACGACCTGCGCCAAGCCGCCCGCGAGGACGAGGAGCACAAGGCACACCAGGAGCCGATGGACTCCCTGGTCTGCATCGACTGCGGCGACGTTCCCGAGGAGGAGACCACCTGGGTGTACGGCAGCCGCCAGTGGACCCGCCGTCCCGGCGGCCGCTGCTGGACCTGCCACCAGGACCGCGAGGAACGCCTGGAACGAGAGGCCGAAGAACAACTGGAGGCCGGCCCGCACGGCCAACGCCGCGCTGCGCCCGTGCTGGACGTGCCGGGGCTCGATCGGGGGGGGAAGGAAGGATCGAAGCTGGAGCTGCGGGAGAAGGCCCGGCCGGACCGGTTGGAGTGCCCGCACTGCGAAAGCGACCGGGAGGACAAGGAGCTGGGGCCGCTGGTGCTGCCCGCCCCGACCAGGCGCGAGCTGTTGGCCGCCCGCGTCTCCGCTCCGGCCGATCCGTGGTGGAAGGATCGGGTGCGACACGCTGAGCTTTACCCGGTGAAGAACCGCGCCGCGTGAGCGCTGATGCCCCGGAGGCTGTCGCGGGGGTTGTCGCGACCCCCTGTCGCGCGGGGTGCTGTCGTGTGCTGTGACCTGCGCGGATGGGTGCTTACCCCCATGTGTGGTCTGGGCGCGACAGCTGCGCGCGAGAGGCTCCGAGCGCAACGCGGGGTGCAACGCGAGATTCCGCGTTGCACCCCTGAACTGGGCCTTCACCTCACCCAGGCAGCGGCCGGGCCGCGTTGCAGCGGGCGCGTGGCACCGCCGGTCCGGCGCCCGCCCTACGCCCAGCGCATCCCGAGCTCGGTGAGTCGCGCGGCGCGGGCGGCGGGGATGTCGCCGCAGTGGCTGCGACTGTTGGTGATGAACAGGCCCAGGCCGACCTCCACGGTGGTGCCGTCCGGCAGAGCCAGCGTCTCCTTGTGCTTGCGGGGGACGTTCAGGTGCCCCTCCCGTGCCCGGAACTGGGCGGCGGTGGCGAGGTTCCGCTGCTCCTTCTCCGCGTGGCTCACCTCGGGGCCGGCCGCTGCAGGGGCGCTGACCGCCGAGCGGAAGGCCACTCATTCGGGGTTCTCCGGGCTTGGTGGGCGGCGGATGCCGGGAGCGTACGGCGGTTGGCCGCCAGCCCCAAGGGGGTGGCGGCCAACCGGTGGGGCGTGGGGTGGTGGAAGCCCGTCGCCGGGGCTGCGGGTCAGCTCAGCGGCGAATGCCGGGCCACCCCAGGATTCCCTTGGCCACTTCCTTGGGGTTGGGGAGGAGATCGGCGGGGTTGGCGGGGTTGGTGATCGTCTCGACGATGGGCTCCCCGACCTTGACCCCGTAGTAGAAGGTCTGAGCGGCTGCCTTGCAGGCGGTGAAGTCGAAGGGCGTCCGGAGGGTGGGCTGGCGTCCCTGCTCAACGCAGACGTTGTTCGCGTCCTGGAGAAGGATCTCGTCGATGCGTGCCTTTCCGTTCGGGTTGGAGCGGAACTCCTTCTCACCGTGCAGGTCCCGGTAGTTGCGGTACCCGAAGTCGTGCCGGATGCATGCGGCTGTGAAGTCGTAGCCGTCGACGGTGTTCCTGGCGGGGAAGTTGCATGCGTTGGTCGTCCAACGGAACTCGTACCGGTCCGGCAAGACGTTGTGCTGTGCGTCGAGTGTCCGGTTCCAGTCTGCGGTCGCCTCCGGGCCGAGTTGGGTGAGACTGTCCAGTCGGGCGATCTTCTCCGCACGGTTAGCCGGTACCGCGACCGGAGCGCCGAGAAGCTTCCACGTGTTCTTGCTGTCCCAGGTGTAGCGGTACAGGCCGGTTCCGTCGGGAGAGATGCCGTAGAGCTGGCCTCCGGAGGTGGCGAAGCCGGTCCCGGGATGGCCGATCCAGTTCCACCTGCCGTTGCCGTCGTGCTTGACGATGTCACCGGTGCCGGGGTTGACGGCGAAGAGGGTGTCGGCGGCGATGATGTACTCGGTTCGCTGGTTGCGGACGTTGGTCCACTCACTGGCCTTGCCGTCCCTGCCGTTCCACCTCCAGATACCGGAGCGGTCGGGGGACAGACCGAAGAGGGACTCGTCGGTCACGGCGAACTCGGCACCGGGCTGGCCGATGACGCTCCACTCGTTCGGGCTGCCGAGGTAGTGGGCGATGGTGCCGGAGTCGCGGTCAGTGGCGAACAGCGGGCTGTCGGTCAGCAGGCCCTGTGCGCCGCCCCGCTGCTTCTCGGCGTTCTTCAGGGCCTTGGTCTTGCCGGTGTAGGTGTAGAGGTGGGCGGCGGGGCCGCCGACCTTGCGCCACTCGTCCTTCTTTCCGGTGTATTGCCACACGCCGGAGCGGTCCGCCGGAATCTTGTAGAGGTGCTTGTCCGTGGCGGCGAGGTCGGCGACGGGGCCGCTGATGCGGGTCCAGTCATCGGGCTTGCCGTTGTAGCGCCACACGTCGCCGCTGGCCGGGTTCGTGGCGTACACGGTGTCCACGCCGGCGTAGATGGTCTTCGCGGGCTGGCCGATCTTCCGCCAGCCGTCCCGGTCCGCGCTCCACTGGTACACCCCCGAACCGTCCTTGGGGAGGACGTAGACGCCGTCGCTGCTCGCGACGGCCTTGCCCATGATCACGGTCGTGGCCGTGTCCTTCCGGGCGGGCTTGCCGCGGGTGGCGGCGTTGGCGCTCACGCTGATGGCGAGGACGGCGGCGACGATCAGCGCGATCATCCTCAGCAGGCGCACGGCCCTGCCCCGCCCGGGGCGGGGCAGGGAGCCGTCGGTACCAGTCGTGAAGTCGGGGTCGGGGTGGGTCATGTTGTGCTCCTCGGTGCGTGGTTGCGGGCAGGACGGGTCAGCCGGGTTGCGGCGAAGGCGTGTCGACGGCGGGTCAGGCGAGGGTCCACCAGTGGTCGTCGCCGGGCTCCGGGTGGCAGGGGTAGACGCCCAGGCGAAGACCCGGGGCGGAGTCGGCGTGTCCGGGAACGTCCAGGCACATCGGCGTGGGCGTGTCGGCGGACTTGGCGTTGACGAGCAGGAACGCGGTGCGTTCGGAGTTCCAGCGCTGGAGCCACAGGTGGTTGTCGGCGCTGCTGTAGTCGCAGGGGTAGAGGCCGACCTGCGCGTTGGCCGGGGCCCCGTAGTTCGGCGGGTCCACGCACAGCGTGGAGCCGGCCGGACGGAGGGCGAACCCGCTCGCGCCGCCGGTGCCGGGCACGAGGTCGACCTGCTGCAGATGCCCGGTGCCCGCGTCGCAGTGCTCCTGGACCACCGGGTGCCCCATGTTCGGCACACCGCCCGTCGGCACGTCGACGCACAGACCCGTCGCCACGTTCCGCAGCGTCCGGCGCGGCGGCGCGGCCGGAGCCGGGGCGGGCTCGGTGGCGGAGGGGGAGGGGCGGGCGTTGTCGCGTGCCGCAGGGGCGGTGGACGGTGCCGGTTCGGCCGTCGGCGCGGAGGGCGATGCGGGTGCGGGTGAGGAGGCCGGCGCGGACGACTGAGCCGGGGCCGGCAGGGACGGTACCGGGGCCGGCGCGGGTGTGACCGGGACCGGTACGGGCGCCGACGGCGCGGGAGGTACGGGCGGCGGGGGAACGGGGGTGTCGGTGATCTTCCGGTACCTGAGGGGGACGTACGAGCTCGTGGGATGGCCGCCGATCTCCGGGTCGCCGCGCCGCGCCGTCGCCGCAGAGGTCGGCGTGCGGCTGTTGCTCTCGGAGTAGTACCGAAACGTGTCCTTGGCCTTGTCCGTCCACCCGGCGAACAGGATCGCGTGCCCCTTCACGCCGCCGATGTCGAGCGCGTCTCCGGGTTGCAGCTGCTCCCAGGTGATCCTGTCGGCGACCGAGAACAGGCCCGTGGTGTCGTAGCTCTCCTTCAGCTGCCAGGCCATCGAGACGAATCCGGAGCAGTCCTGCCGGTACCCGCCGCCGGTCGCGCTGTCGCTCCACCAGCGCACCCAGCTGTAGCCCACCCGCTGCTCGGCCCAGTGCCGGGCGCGGGCCAGGACCTGGTCGCGGGTGACCGGGCCGCCCGGGGCGGCGCCCTTGCCGAGGGTGCCGGTGCTGGTGGGCCACTGAGAGTGGTCGCTGCTGTCCGCGTGGGCGGGCAGCACGCTCAGGCCGGCGGCGAGCGCCAGAACGGCGATCGCCGCGCCGTGCCATGGTCTGGTCATTGTGTGGGGTCCCGTCCGTCGTCGGTGAACCCGCTTGCCGGGCTTGCCGGAAGCGGTGGAACACCACGCTGGAACCTGATCTGATTGTCCGTCGGACCGCATCAGCCGGACCGCAGGTCAGCGCGCCGCAGGTTGCGAACACCGGCGAACATGCCGGATATCCGAGGGGGAGAGATGGGGAAGGCCGGCCGTCCGCCTGGTCCGCTGCGTGGCCGCACCGAGCAGGCCAACGCCCTCGCGCAGTTCCTGCGCGAGCTGACCGCCGAGAGCACCGTCAGCGACCTGGAGAAGCGCTACAGCCTGGCCAGGAGCACGTGGAGCGAGTACCGCTCCGGCCAGAAGATCATCCCATGGGACCGACTCACTAAAGTGGTCGAGCACCGCTTCGCCCACGACCCGCGCGCCCGGCAGCTCGCCACCAACAAAGCCCGGCGCCTGCATGCCGCCGCCACCTCCGCCCAGCCCCTTCTTACTCCGCCACCTTCCGCCCCGATACCCGCCGCCCCCACCCCGACCGAGCGACCTGCGGCGACCGAGGCAGGCTGCGCCGAACAAGCGGCGGACAATCCCCCCACCAGCACGGACACCACCTCGAACTTTGACGTCGCGTCCGCCCCGGAGCGCCCGGGCGAACCGACCGCAGCGCTTCCTGATGCCGTCCCGCCCAGGCCGGAAGACGCCGGAGCTCCCGAGCCCGCCGAGCCCCCGATGCGGCCCCCGATACCGCCGTCCTTCAGCACCGACCCCGTGGCCACGGCCTCCCTCCCCGCCGACGGGCCTCCGGCCCCGGCCCCGGCCCCGGCCCCCGCCACCGCCCGCAAGCGAACCGGCGCCGAGCGAACCGCCAGCGCCGGATCGTGGTGGACCCGCTGGCGCGCCCCGATCCAGTGGGCTCTGCTGGCCGCCCTGCTCGCCGCGGTCATCATCGCCAACCAGGCCCAGCGCCCCGGCGGCCAGCCCGCCGCCGAACCGTCGGCGCCCAGCACCGCCGACAGCGGGGGAACCCAACCTGCGAACGTGCCGCCCGACTCCGCGGCCCCCAGCAGCACCCCGGAGCAGCCGCCCACCAGCCCGGCACCCGAGCCGCCGGCGCCCGCCGCGTCCACCCCCGCCACCTCCCCCTCGGCCACAGCCGGCATCCCCGCGACCACCAGCTCCTCTCCCTCCCGCCCGGCCGCCACCCCCACCCAGCCAGCCGCCACACCTCTACCGCCCGCGCCTGCCCCTGCCCCGGGGGCGCCCGACGGACCGGCCCGCCGCTCGCTCCGCAACCTGGCGACGGGCCTGTGCGTCGACGTCCCGACGGGCGGCGCACCGAACATGGGACACCCGGTGGTCCAGGAGCGGTGCGGCGCGGGCGGAGAACACCTGCAGTACTTCGACCTCGTGCCCGCCGTCGGCAATGCGGGCCGGTTCGCGCTCCGCCCGGCGGGCTCCACGCTGTGCGTGGACCCGCCCGAGCACGGAGCCCCGGCTCCCTCACAGGTCGGCCTCTACCCCTGCGATCTCACCGACGGCGACAACCACCTGTGGCGCCTGCAGTGGAACGACACCAACGGCTTCCTGCTCGTCAACGTCAAGTCCGACGGCACACCCACGCCGATGTGCCTGGACGTCCCCGGACACGCCGACCCCACCCCCGGCCTGCGCCTGGGCGTCTACCCCTGCCACCCGGACCCCGGCGACGACCAGTGGTGGACCTTCACCTGAGAATCGGCCAGCCGCACATATCGGCGGCGCCGACACGTGCGGCTGCCAACCGACGACCAGCGGCCATGGTCCGCCTCACCGTGGCAGCCGACGGCACCGCCACCGACCCGTGCGAGCAGGCCGGCCAGGATGTTGTCGTGTGAGGTCTCGGGACTTTGTTGACAGCTTGGCCTCGGGACATCGTTGACGGTCTCAGGTGATGGGCGACAGCGCGTCAGAGTTTCGGTGCATGGATCTTGGCTCTGAAGTGGGTGACCGGGGTGCTCGGTTCTTGCGGAGGTGCACTACAAGGTCGGCGCCGTCGAGGGTGACGCGGACGTAAGTGTCCTCGACGTGGACGGTGACGAGCTCGCCGGCGTAGGTGCGGCCGACGCAGAGCCGCTGGCGGGCGATTGCCCCTGGCCCTGGGCGTCGTCGGAGCTCACCAGCTCCGTCTGTTCGGTCAGCGCAAGCCCGAGGAAGCCGAGACCGAGGGCAAGCGAAGGAAACGGGTCTAGCAGGAACGGGGCGGCCTCTCAGGACAGTGGAGTGCCCCGTCGGATCGCCGCGATCGATCGCGTCTGGCGGGCACCTGGCGGCGGATCAGAAGCCCCTAACGTCCGATCGTTACATCAGATACCCTACGGCCCGCCAAGTCCGAATGGAGTGGAACGATCACGGTCGGTTGTTATGCCTGCCAGCGTCTGCCGACCGCGATCGCCCCTCCACGCGGGCCTCACACCGAGAGAGGGAGGAGCTCACGCGCGTGCGTGATCGTAGAGGGAACAAACCCCAGTGGTACAGGGCCGAGCGGACCAGGACCTGGTGGCGCCGCACCCGCGGGCGCCGACGGTGGCTCAGCCGTCGTTTCGCCGGGGGCGCGGTCCAAGGAGCGGGCGCGCTCCTGGTGACGCTGCTGGGGCACCTGCTCGGCTAGCGCGCGCACCGTCGCCCACCTCGACGCCCAGTCGCGCGGTGGCGTAGCCGCAGGCCGTGGGCCGACCGCTCACCTACACGGCGGGCGGTACGGCGTGCCGGGGAAGTAGCGGTGCCACTGGTCGGCGGTGATGGTGCCGCCGGCCAGGTCGCAGAGGCGGGCGGTGACCCGGTCGATGTCGGGGTCGATGAGGTAAGCCCGGCCCTTCTCCCCGCTGTAGACGTCATTGGCCTTGCCGATGAGGAGAGTCTGCCCGTCGGGGCTGAACTCGGCGGTTTCGATGACACTGGGAAGGGTCAGCGCGCCTATCTCGGTGGCGGTGCGCGGATCCTCCACCCGCCACAGGTGGAACTGGCCGACGAGGGGATCGGTGCGCCGCAGCGCCTTGGCGAAGCTGACGAGCACACGTCCGTCGGGGCTGAACCCGATCGCGCCCGGCCGTTCGACGGTGAGTGCGTTGGTCTTGGTGGGGTGGTGGATGTCGGAGACGTCCCACAGGTCGATGGTCTTGTCGGTCGTCACCGCCAGGGTCCGTCCGTTGGGACTGAGCGTCAGGTCGTTCACGATGCCGTTGAGAAGTTCGGCGTGGTCGGGATGAGCGGGATCGTCGAGGTTCCACAGCTCGATGGACTTCGGGTTCCGGGACGTGCTGCCGGTGGCGACGGCGAGCAGGTCCGATGTGCTGCTCTCGAACGCGACGCCGTCACCGATCGGGAGTGAGGGCGAGGCGACGGGTCGGCTGGGATCGCTGAGGTCCCAGACGTCGATGGTCCGGCGGTCCAGCCGTTGGTCGATGGACACCAGTTTCCGCTTGTCGAGGAGGAGACGGCCGGGCGGCTGCGGGGACTGCACGGCGGACAGCGACTTCGCGGCGTTCGGGTCGCCGACGTCCCACAGGTGGATCAGCCCGTCGCTTCCGTCGAGAGCAAGGAGTCCGTCCGCCACGGCGACGTGGGCGTCCTCACGGGCCTCGCTGTGGAGGACGTACTCGGCGATCCCGTTGAGCGTGCTCCCCGGCACTGGGTGGTCGGGGTCGGTGATGTCCCAAAGCTGTGCCGGACCGCCCATGTTGTACGAGAGCAGGGTGCGCTCGTTGACCATCAGGACGTTCGGAGCCTTCAGCGTGCCGGCCGGGCTGACCTCGTAGGGCCCGTTGGTCCGCCACAGCCGGTACGTCTGCGCATGGTCGTCGTGGATGTGGGCGTCGGTGGCCCAGGCCAGGACGCGGCCCTCCGGGGAGAAGCCGCCGGCCGTGCGGGTGTTGGGCAGGGTGGAGTCGATCGGGGGGTACCAGTGCCGGATGTCCGGTTCGGCGCCTGCGCTGAACAGGGACCCGCGGTCGCCGATCTGGACCGAGGAGAGCATCCCGGGGGTGGGGAAGTCGGCCAGGACGGCCGGCTGGTGCGGGTCGGCGATATCGACGGTCTCGGCACGGCCCAGCTGGTAGCCGTCGTCGTTAGAGGCCCCGAGGGCCAGGGTCCGGCCGTCCGGGGAGAACACGACCGTCCCCACGAGCTGACCGGTCGCGATCTCCACGGGGTAGGTCGAGTAGGGCGGATCCGCGGTGTAGTTCGGTGTGGTGACCGGGTCGGGCCGGGCCGGGTCGGTGGTGTCCCACAGCCGCACGCCCTGGCTGGTGCTACCGACCGCGAGCAGCGGCCCGCGCGGGCTGAAGGTCAGTGAGAGGGCGTGGCTGTCGCCGAGCACCGCGGTGCGCGCGGGGTTGGCGAGGTCGGCGACGTTCCACAGCTCGGCCGCGTAGCTGCCGTCGGCCGCGTTGACGGCGAAGGCGAGAAGGCGCCCGTCCGAGCTGAACGCGACGCACTGGACCTGTCCGGTACCTGGGGGGATGGCACCCGCCCGGACCGGCTGTCGGGGGTCGGTGAGGTTCCACAGCTCGGACCGGTCCTGGTCGACGGCTGCCAGCGCGTGGCCGTCCGGGCTGAAGGCCAAGGAGCCGTGGGTGTTCGCCAAGGTGGCGACGGCAACGGGGTTTGCGGGGTCGGAGACGTCCCACAGTTGGACGGAGTCACCGGTGTTCACGGTGGCCAGGAGCCGACCGTCGCTGCTCAGCGCGAGCCCGGCGTCGTGGGTGTCGATCAGACCCACGGGCCGGGGCTGGCGGGAATCCGAGAGGTCCCAGAGCCGAACGGTGTGATCGCGACCAGCGCTGACCAGCAGGTGCCGTTCGGCGTTGACGGCGAGCTTCCGGACGGTATCGGTGTGTCCCTTGATCGGCGTGTAGTACGGGGCGAGCGCCGCGTTATAGACGCTGCTGCGCGCCTCCGGTGTGTCGGCGATGTGGCGTGCGGAGAGGGCGAGTTGGAGGGCGAGGGTGGGATCGGTCATCCGGAGGCGGTCGGCCGCCTCGGCAGCGACTTTGGAGGCCAGGAGGTCACGCTGTTCGCCGGCGACCTGGTTCTGCCAGACGGCCGCGCCCACGCCGGTGACGGCGACCATGAGCAGCACGGCGAGAGTGGCGGCCAGCACGCGCAGGCGGGTGGTGCGGCGGCGCGCTGCGCGCTGTTCGGCGGCCTGCCGGGCCAGGCTCGCCGTCACGAACTCCCGGGCCACCGGGACGGTGCCGTGCCGTTCGGCGGACTCCTCGATCCACTGGCGGGCGGCGGCGAGCCGCACCCCCCGGTAGAGCGCTCCCTCGTCGCGACCGTCCTGCTCCCATGCCTTCGCGGCGTCGTGGAGGCGTTGGCGGACCACCAGGCCGGCGCGATCCTCTCGGATCCAGTCGGCCAGCCGTTTCCAAGCGCGCAGCACGGCCTCGTGAACGAGTTCGGCATGGCCGTCGTCCACGACGACCAGCCGGGCCCGGACGAGCGCGTCGAGGGCTGCGTGGGCGGCCGGGGCGGTGTCGAGACCGAGGTCGACCAGCGGGGCGCGTCGACGGGTGTCCTCGGCACCGTCGACGACGTGCACCAGTTGCAGCAGGATCTGCTGGGCGGCCCGCTGCTCCTCGGGAGCGAGGGCTTGGTAGGTGTCCTCGGCGGTCTGCCGGACGGCGTGCCAGATGCCGCCCGATGCCTGGTAACCGGCCAGGGTGAGGACTCGGCCGGTGCGTTTCTGCCAGGTAGCCAGCAGGGCGTGCGACAGCAGGGGGAGCGCGGTCACGGTGTCGCGCCGCTCGTCGTTCCTGGTGCGGAGGTCCTGGAGGAGGAGAGCGACCAGGCCCTGTTCCACGCGCAGTCCGGCGAGACGGGCGGGCTTCTCGACGGCGTCGCGCAGTTCCTCCGGGAGCATCGGGCCGACCAGGACCTGGCTCGCCTTCAGCGCGGCGTGCAGGGCCGGGTAGGCCGCGCAGTGCCCGTAGAAGTCGGCGCGCAGCCCGAGCAGGACCACGGCCCGCGGGGGGCGGCCCCGCTCGGTGCGCGAGCAGAGCGCGGACAGCGCGCGGATGAACGCCTCCCGTTCCTGCTCGTCCTTGCAGGCGGTGAAGAGTTCCTCGAACTGGTCCACCACCAGGAGCAGGCGGGACCCGTCCGCGGGCGGGTCGGCGATCGACTCCGGGTGCACGGTCAGGGCGTCGAGGAGTGCTTCGCGGTGAGTGCCCGGTGCGCCGGGGAGCAGGTCGGCGAGGACGGCGGCGAGCCGGGAGAGCGGGTGCTCGCCCGGGGTGATTACCGCGCGGGGCCAGCGCCAGGCATCCTCGGCGCCGGGCAGCCCGCGGTCGAGGGTGGGCAGCAGGCCGGCGCGCAGCAGGGAGGACTTGCCGGCGCCGGAGGGGCCGACGAGCACGATCGGGCCGTCGAGCGACAGCTTGGCGGACACCCGAGCGACGAGTTCGGCGGTCAGCCGTTCCCGGCCGAAGAAGAACCGGGCGTCCTCCGGGCCGAACGGTGCCAGGCCCCGGTACGGACAGGTGTCCAGCTCGGGAGCGGCGCCGGGCTCCTCGTCCGGTCCGGCCGGCGGTGACGGCTCCGGCGGGGAGGTGTAGGCCGGGTTGGCGGTCAGCACCAGGTCGCCAGCCCGGCCTTCGGAGCGGCAGTACGGCTCGGGGAAGCCCCGACCGGGCAGCGCCCGGGCCAGGTGCCGGTGGATGTGGCCCAGCGTCAGCTGCGGCGGGCCGGCCGGGTCGCCCTCCCGCAGCAGACGTAGCAGTTCGCCGCTGAAGGCGGTGTAGCGGGAGCCGACTGGGGCCAGTGCGAGTTCCTCCGGGGCGGCCGAGGCCAGCAGGAACCCGCCGCCGGGGTACGAGGCCTCGAACAGGCCGGCCGCGCCGGCAACGGGGGCAGCCCGGCCGGAGTAGCAGCAGTCGAGGACGAGGACGATCGAGCGGGCCCGGGAGGAGAACAGGGCCTCGCGCAGCGCGGAGTACCGCAGGGCCCGGAAGGCCAGGCCGCGGGTCAGGTGGTCGGAAGTGCGGGTCGCCAGGTGGAGTTCGCCGTCCAGCCCGACCAGGCCGTGGCCGACGTAGTACACGAGAAGCACCGATTCGGCTGCTTCGGCGGTGGCCGTCAGCGCGTTGCCGAGGACGAGCGGGTCCTTGGGGTCGATCACGGTGCGCACGTGGTCGGGGGCGAGGCCGCAGCGGGCGACGAGCTCCTCGCTGATCGCGCGGACGGTCTCGGCGACCGCGGGGACGTCGGGCAGGACGGATCTGGGGACGTGGGTGCCGGTTCCGATGATCAGGGCCCGTGCGCCGGGGAGGCTCAGGGGTAGGTTGCCGGGGCCGGCCGGCGTCGCCCGGGGGCCTCCGGTGTCACTCGTCGGCACCGGGCGTTACTCGTCGCCGGGCGATGGGGCGGCGGCCGACTCTGATGGGCCGGCGAGCGAGGCTCCGACCTCGCGGGCGAGGGCGGCGAGGCCGTCCGGATCAAGGCCGTGGACGGCCGTCGCCCGCAGCTCGATCGAGCTGCCGTCCGAGCGCGTCACGTGGACGACCATGTCGCCGCTTCGCCGGCGGATCCACGCGATCAGAGCGCTGGTCAGGCCGGAAGCGACCCCACCGGCACCGAGGGCGACAGTGAGCACGTCCGCGAGGGTGCCCAGCGACCCGGGACGCGGAGCCGTTCCGACCGGTTCGACGCGCCCGCGCAGGGCAGGCTCGGCCCGCAGCCAGGCCAGCAGGGAGCCGACAGCGGTGGTGTCGGCGTCGTCCACGCGGATGAGCACCTTCTCGTCCAACATCCCCCCCCAAGTCGCCTCTCTTAGACGCACGTTGACCCAGAGTCAGGGCGTAAAGGGCTCCGGTCAAGCGGCCGGGGTAGGGAGGCTGCGTCGCGGTGGCGCACGGGGAGGCAGGGGTGGGTGGGACAGCGGATGGAACTTCGTCCGGCGCTGACCCTCAGCGGCCCCGGGATCCCCACACGCCCCCAACACAGGAAGGCCGCCACCCGCAGGTGACGGCCTCCCAGTGCTTTCTCAGGGCCCCGGCAACCTACCGCCGGCCAACGACACCAACCCGGCCGGGGCGGCCCGCTATGCCCACTCCACGCCCAGGGCGGCGAGCTGCCCGCGCTGCTCGTCGGTGAGCTTGTCCTGGCGGGCCTTCTGGTTGTTGACCCAGGCGCCCAGAGCCGTCCCGTCCTCGCGGTGGGACCTCGGCACCCGAGTATGCCCCTCCCGCTCGACGAACGCTGCGAACGCGGCCAGGCCCTGCTGGAACCGCTCCACCCTCGAGACCTTCGGCTTCGCCTCCGTGGCGGCCTTGGCGGCCACCAGCTCGGGGTCCTCGGCGATGCCGATCGCCGCGAGCAGGTCCTGCTGGTCGGCCTCCAGGCCGGGCCAGCCGCCGCGCTGCGCCTTCACCCACCGGCCGAGCTGCTCGCCCTCGAACACGGTGTCCTCGGGCAGCCGCGTCCAGTCGACCTGGCCGTCGGCCTCCAGCCACCACAACCTCGCCACGGCGTAGGTGCGCTGCCAGGTGATGGGCCAGGTGGGGCACCACCACGGGTCGATCTCTTCCACTGCCCGGCTATGGGGCAGCGGTGGGTGGGCGGTTCAGGGTGGTGACGGGGCTGGGGTTTTGCTGGTTAGTTGAGAGGTTCTCGTGTTCGGGTGGGGTAGGGCTGGTCTGGCGGTGGTGTGATCGCGTTGGCGTGGGGCTAGCGGGTCTGTGAGCTGTGGGTTTCGCGGGTGTGGTGACAGTGGTGCTGTTCCTTTGAGGGCTTTCTTGCTTGTGGCGGGTTCGGCGGTAGCCCCATAGGCGGGCGGCTTGCTGGCGGGTGTGGGCTGTGGGCAGGTGGCGGCTGAGATCTCGTTGAACCGGGGGTGATCTTCGCGGTCAGAGGGCGTCTAATAGCCGGGGTGGAAGAGACGAAGTCGTCGCAGGTCAGCTGGCGTCCTGTCAACGGGAGAGCCGAACTCACGTTGATCGTTGACACGCCTCGCGGTCCGTTCATGCGTCGAATACCTGATGCCCTGCCACTGCCAGCCGATGTCGAGCAGGGCCCTGGGGCCGAAATGGCCACGCACGCCGCCGCTACCTGGGGGCTGCCGGACTTCGTGTTCGTGCCCGCCCTTGCTCAGAAGGTTTCCGGCAGGCGTGAGTTGGGCGACCGGATCCTGATCGCGGGCCGGCGTGCGGCCGTGGTCCAGGTTAAGAGCCCCGCGTAGAAGCCGCGGACGCCCGGCGCCGGGCCGCACGGGCGAGCCACGGAGAGAAGTAGCTCATCCTCACCGTGGGGTGTGACCTGTTGGTTGTGGTGGGCGTGTTTTGGCCTTGGATGCCATATTGTCTGGACCTTTGGTCGGACCTGTTGGCGGTGTGGGTCGGGGTGGCTATGGTCCGGGTTTGGTGACTGTGTGTGGTGGCGGGGTGGGGTGGGGCTGGTCGGGGGGTGGGTTCGGTGGTGTGGGCTGTTTTCGGGGGTGAATTCTGCCGGATATTCCGCCTGGTTGTTTTGGCGGATTGGCCGCTGGGTGGTGGTGTGATTTCGGGTCGGAATTGCGGTGGCCGGGGTGATGGCGGGGACCGGTGTTCGGTTTGGTGGGGGGCGGGCTGTGTGCTTCTCGGTGGCCGCCGTGCGGGTCGCCGGCCTTGGCGGCTCCCCGCCTCCCCGGCGCCTGCCTGCCCGGCCGCTGCTGGGCTTGGCCGTCGTCCTGGTCGGCCGCCAGGCCGTCCCGCTGCGCCCGGCTCGGCCGCGCCGTCCCGCCGTCCGGGTCGGTCCGGATGCTGCTGGGCACCGCCGTTCCGGCTGGACGGCTGGGTGGCCGTCAGGCCGCCGTGGAGGCCGCTTTGGTGGCGGCTCGGGAGTAGTCGGCGGGTTGTCGCGCCTGCTGTCGCGTTGCCTGTCGCGGGGGGTGCTGTCGTGTGGTGTGACGTGGGCGGATACCCCTGTGCCCCTGTGTGTGGTCTGGGCGCGACAGGGTGGGTGCGACAGGGTGCCGGGGCGGGGCCGCGGCTGCTGCTCGGCGGTGGCCGTCGGGAAGGCCGGCCTTCCCGACGGCCTGGTCCTGATGGTGGCGCTCGGCGGCCGGGCGGCGGGTGCGAGGTGCAACGCGGGGTGCAACGCGGTGTTGCACCGAGGTGCAACACGGGGCCGTGTTGCGGGTCTGACCAGGCGTTATGCGGCCGGGGGCGGGTGGGCGTGTTGCACCGGGCTGCGCCGGTTGGCAGGCCTCGGCGGTTCACGCTGCCCGTGCTGCCCGTGCTGTGCCGCGCCATGCTGCTGCGCCCCCTTGGTCGGCCGCCAGGCCGTCCCGCTGCGCCGGGCTGTGCCGCGCCGTCCAAGCCCGTGCCCTGGAGGCCCTGGTGGCCGGTCCTGGCCGCCGTCCCGGCTGTCCCGGCCCCCTGGGGCTGCCCGGCCGGCTCCGG